>NZ_JARZHH010000012.1 GCF_029946515.1 Polyangium sp. 6x1 | reverse complement strand
CCGGCGCGGCGGCGACGGGCGCCGGAGCGGACGGGGCGGGCGCGGCCGCGGGGGCCGGGGCGGGCGCGGCCTTCGGCAACGTGTCGAGGTCCCGCGCGACGATACGGCCGCCGGGGCCCGAGCCCGTGACGCCGGCGAGGCTCAGGTCCCGCTCCCGGGCGAGCTTGCGGACGTACGGCGAGGCCTTTACCCGGCCCGGCTCGCCCGCGGGAGCGGGAGCGGGAGCGGGAGCGGGAGCGGGAGCGGCTGCGGGAGCGGGAGCGGGCGCGGCTGCGGGGGCAGGCGCAGGCGCAGGCGCAGGCGCGGCCTCGGCCTTCGGGGCCGGAGCCGGGGCAGGCGCTCCGCCGCCGCCCACCTTCGCGACGAGGGCGGCGACGTCCTCGCCCGGCGCGCCGATGATCGCCACGGGTTGTCCGAGGCGAACGACGCTGCCTTCCGGCGTCAGGATCTTGAGGATCGTGCCCTTGTCGAAGGACCGATACTCCATCGTCGCCTTGTCGGTCTCGACCTCGGCGAGCAGATCGTCGACGCCGATCGCATCCCCTTCTTTCTTGTGCCAGACGCTGATCTGTCCCTCCTCCATCGTGGGGGACAGCTTCGGCATATCGAGAACCTTGGCCATGTGACGTCTCCGATCGGCGTGTGACGTTCAGCCCTTCCGGTACAGCACCTCGCGGACCGCGTCGGCGATCCGATCGGGTTGCGGCAGGACGTACTGCTCGAGCTTCGCGTTGTACGGCATGGGTACGTCGCGGAACGTGACGCGCAGGATCGGCGCGTCGAGCTCGTCGAAGGCGAGGCGCTGGATGCGGTCGACGACCTCGCCGCCGACGCCGCCATACGGCCAGCCCTCGTACGTGAGCACCGCGCGGTGCGTCTTCTGCACCGTGCGCACGAGCGCCTCCTCGTCGAGCGGGCGAAGCGACCTGAGGTCCACGACCTCCGCGTCGATGCCCTCCTTTTCGAGCTGCGCCGCGGCCTCGAGCGCCAGGTGCACCGGGCGCCCGTACGCGATGATCGAGACGTCCTTGCCCTCGCGCGCGACGCGCGCCTGGCCCATCGGCACGACGAAATCCGGATCGTCCGGGACCTCGCCCTTCACGTTGTAGAGCGTCTCGCTCTCCATGAAGAGCACCGGATCGTCATCGCGGATCGCCGCCTTGAGCAGGCCCTTCGCGTCGGCGGGCGTCGCGGGCGCGAGCACCTTCAAGCCGGGGACGTGCGCGTAAAAATGCTCCATCGCGTGCGAGTGCTGCGAGCCCACCTGCCGCGCCGAGCCGTTCGGCGCGCGCAGCACGATGGGCACGTGGAGCTGGCCGCCCGACATCTGCCGGATCTTCGCCGCGTTGTTCAGGATCTGATCGAACGCGACGGCGGAGAAGTTCCACGTCATGTACTCGACGATCGGCCTGAGGCCGACCATGGCCGCGCCGATCGAGATGCCCGTGAAGCCGCTCTCCGTGATCGGGGCGTCGATCACGCGCTTCGGGCCGAAGCGCTCGAGCATGCCCTCGCTCACCTTGTACGCGCCCTGGTACGCGCCGACCTCCTCGCCGATGAGGTAGACGCGCTCGTCGCGCTCCATTTCCTCGATCATGGCGGCGCGAACCGCCTCCCTGTAGCGCATGACGCTCATCGCGCGAATGCTCCCTTGTAGGTGGTCGCCTCGAGCAGCTCGGGCCCCGGCTCGGGGCTCTCGTCGGCGAAACGAACGGCGTCCTCGATCTCGGCTTCGATCTCGGCCTCGATCTTCTGCAGCGCCGCCTGATGACCTTTCTCTTCGAGCTCGGCGCGCGAGACCATGAGCGGGTCCTTGCGCTTGCGCTCCTCGAGCTCGTCGGGCGTGCGGTACTTGCCCGGATCGCTCATCGAGTGGCCGCGGAACCGGTAGGTGCGCACCTCGACCAGCGTCGGCTCGCTCGTCGTCCGCGCGCGGTCGATCGCCTCGCCGATGCGGTCGTGCACCTCGAGCACGTGGTTCGCGAAGAACCGATCGCGCGCCATGCCGTAGCCCACCGCCTTCAGCGAGACGTCCTCGACCGAGAGCGTGCGCGAGAGCGACGTGCCCATCGCGTACTCGTTGTTCTCGACCACGATCACGATCGGCAGCTTCCAGAGCGCCGCGAGCGACATGCCCTCGTGGAAGTCGCCGATGCTCACCGCGCCCTCGCCGAGGAAGACGATCGCGACGCGCCCGTCCTGCCGGTACTTCGAGGCGAACGCGGTGCCGACGGCGAGCGGGACGTGGCCGCCCACGATGCCGTAGCCGCCGAGCATGTTGTGCTCGACGTCGAAGAAGTGCATCGAGCCGCCGAGGCCCTTCGAGCAGCCCGTCACCTTGCCGAAGAGCTCGGCCATGGCGGCGCGCGAGGTCGTCCCGCGCGCGAGGGCGAGGCCGTGATCACGGTACGTCGTGATCGCGTAGTCCGTCGGCTGGAGCGCAGCGACGGCGCCTACGGCCACCGGTTCCTGGCCGATGTAGAGGTGGAGGAAGCCACCGATCTTGCCCTGCGCGTACGCGCGCGCCGCTTCCTCCTCGAAGCGGCGGATCTGGAACATCTTCCGATACAGGGCGAGGTGGAGCTCGTCGGAATGCTTTCGCGTCGTCGTCATGAGGTGATCGCGGCCTCCCGCCACGCGAGCGTGTCCTCCGCTGGCGTGATTCTGTCAAGTCCTGGATTTCCAGTCTGCATCATCCGCACGTTTCTCCGCAGCTCGTTCGGATGCAGCCGGCCAGGGATTCGAGCGCGGAGACGGCCTCGGTCGTCGCCTCCATCGGACAGGCCTCGACGGCGCATCCGTCGAAGTCCTCGGTCGGCGAGAGACAGCCCGCCGCCCGCGCGCAATCCCAGAGCGCGTCGCACGGCGTTCCCTCGTCGCACGCGATCGCCGCCGCGCAACACTGGTCGTATACGCAGGCGTCGCACGCGGTCGCGCCCATGCTCGGCGTACACGTCGAGCCGCCGCCCGCACCGCCTTCGCCGCCTTGGCCCCCCGCGCCGCCTTCGCCGCCTTCGCCGCCCATGCCGCCCGGGCCGCCTGCGCCGCCTTGACCTTCCGTGCCGCTCGCGCCGGGGAAGAGCGGGCCCTCTTCCTCGGAGCCGCAGCCGAAGGGCAGGGCGGCCACGAGGGCCGCGGAGAGACAGATCCACGTCGCCTTGCGCATCACACGCCTCGCTTCGGGTTTCATCGCGCCTTCCTCGCCCTTCGCGAGAGCAGCGCACCAAGCGCCGCAAAGAGCCCGAGGCCCGCGAGCGCGAACCCTCCCTGGGCCCGAGGCGCGAGCGAGCAGCCGCCGCGGTACTCGACGGTCTCGGGCGCCGCGGGCGCGCCGCCGTCGGTCGTGCCGGCGTCGGGGTTCACCTCCGAGCCGCACTTGCCCGCCTGGCAGATCAGGCCCTGCGCGCAGTCGGTCTCGCCCTCGTCCTTCTCGCCGTTGCAGTTGTCGTCCACGTTGTTGCAGAGCTCGGGCAGCCCCGGCGCGACGTCCTTGTTCGTGTCGTCGCAGTCGGTCTCGCCGCAGAGGACCGACTGCACGCCGTCGCCGTCGTAGTCGGGGCACACGACGTTCTGATCGTCGAACTCGTTCGTCCCCTGATCCCCCACGCCCGTCGAGCAACCCGCGGGCGGCGGACCGCCGTTCACGTCGATGACGCCCACCGGCGGCGCCGACACGGTGCTCGCGTGGATGCGCACGATGCCGCCGCCGCCCGCGCCGCCGACGCCCGCCGTGCCGACCCCGCCCGCGGCGCCCTTCGCCTCGATCTTCGCCTTCGGCAGCCAGTCGATGATGTACGCGTCGAGGATGACGTGGCCGCCCGCGCCGCCGCCCGCGCCGATGTTGGCGAGCACGTTGCCGGGCGCGCCGTTCGCCGCGATCTTCCCGTTGATCTCGATGCGCGCGGCCTCGAGCCAGACGCCGCCGCCGCCGTTGCCGCCGCTCGCGCCCATGCCGGGCGTCGCGCTGCCCGAGCCGCCCGCGCTGCCGAGGTCGAGCATCGAGGGCGTGCCGTACGGCGAGCCGCCGAGGCCAAACGGTCCGCCGCACGTGGGCGCCTGGCTCGTGCCGTCACCGCCGCCGCCGAAGTAGGCGCCGCCGCCGCCCGCGCTGCTCCCGTTCACCTGACCGCCGCCCATGCCCTCGCCGGGCAGGCCCGCCTTGCCCGGGTGACCCGAGCCCGTGGCGTCGATCATGGCGTCGGACTCGATGATGATGCGGTTGGCGCGGATGTGCAGGCGCCCCGTCGAGGGCCCCGTGCCCTTCGCGAGCACGCGCAGCACGGCGCCGCTCTTGATGGTCAGGATGTTGAAGTCGTTCGTGACGTCGCCCGGGAGCGTCGCCGGCTGGCCCGTGTTCTCGATGGTGAGCGAATTCGCGGCCTCGGCGCGGTTCGCGGCGCAGAGCAAGAGGGCGGCGGGGACGATGGCTCGAGCGAGAGAAGCAAGCGTACGGCGTGGGCGCATGTTCATGGCGAAGGCCTCTACGGTTTGGCCGGCGCGGGTGCGGCCTGGGAGGCGGCCGGCGCCGGGGACGAAGGAAGGGCGGACGGCGTGCTCGTGGGGCTCGCGGACGGCGCGCTCGTCGGCGACGCGGAGGGCGCGGCCTGCCCGGAAGGCGCGGGCGCGCTCGCGTCGAGGCCCGCGTCCGCCTCGCTCGCGGGCCCCGCGTCGGCCTCCGGAGGATCGTCCGTCGCCGAGCTCGAAGGCTCGACGCGCGGGCGCGAGGTGCGCGGCTGCGGGGTGGACGACGTTGCGCGAGGTTTGTCGGCGGAGGCGGGCGGCGGGACGTCGGCCGAAGTGCTCGCCGAGGGCACGGCGCGCGCGTCGCGCGGTTCGCCGTCGTGCAGCGCCAAGCGCACGAGCAGCGTGGCCGTCACGGCGACGACGGCCATGCCGATCAGCACTTGCCCGCGCTTGCGCTCGGACGGCAGCGCCTCCGGCGCGACGTGCTGCGGCTCGTGGTGGATGGACGCGGCCATCACGCGGCCGGGCGCGCTCGGCGCGGTCGCGCGGGGCGGGGGCGTCTCCACGGCGGGCGCGAGCGCCTCGGCGAGGGCCTCGCCGAACGCCGCGCAGCTCTCGAAGCGATCGTGCGGGGCCTTGGCCATCGCCACGGCGAAGACGTCGTCCACGGCGGCGGGCAGGCCGCGGCGCGCGGCGAAGCGGTTCGGCGGATCCCGGGAGATCCGCGCCGCGACCTCGACGGCGTCGTCCCCGGGGAACGCGCGCTCGCCGCAGATCGCCTCGTACAGCGACGCGGCGAGGGAGAACTGATCACTCGCCGGGGAGAAATTCTTTCCGCCGAACGTCTCGGGCGCGCTGTAGGCGGGTGTGCCCATGAGGCCGCCTGCGTGCGTGAGCGTCGAGTCGGGGATCTTCGCGATGCCGAAGTCGGCGATCTTCCCGCCGGTGCGCGAGAGGATGATGTTCTCGGGCTTGATGTCGCGGTGGAGGATGCCCTCGCCGTGCGCGAACGTGAGGGCGCTCCCGAGCTCGCGCGCGAGCCGCGCTGCCTCGCCGGCCGGCATCTGGCCGGCCTTCAAGCGTTGCTTGAGCGTCGGCCCTTCGACGTACTCGAACACGAGGTAGAGCCCGAGCCGCCCGTCCTCGCCCATGTCGTGCAGCGTGACGAGGTTCGGGTGCGCGACGCGCGCGGCGGCGCGGGCCTCGTGTCGCATGCGGGCGAGCAGCCCCTCCCGCACGTCGCGCGGGATCAGGAGATCGTCGCGCAAGAGCTTCACCGCGACGTCGCGGCCGAGCACGGGATCGTGGGCGCAGAGCACGCGGCCCATCGCGCCTTCGCCGACGAGGCGCAGGACCTCGTAACGCCCGATGATCCTGGGCAGCTCGAGATCGGGCTGGGAGGCTTGGGGCTCGGGCACGCGTTCGACGGTTTTAGCCGCCAGAGGCGAGCGAGGGAAGGGCGGATACGCTTCGAGCGACGAACAGATCGAGGCTCGCGGCGAGGGTCCAGTGAAGCAGGAAGGGCCCGAGCATCGAGCGACCCCGGAAGGCGAGGGCGCCGAAGACGAGGCCCCCCGGGACGGTCAGGAGGACCTCCAGAGCGGGCTTGCCCACGTGAACCAGGGTGAACGGCAACAGATGCAGCGCGACGGCGGCCGGCCCGCCGAGGTCGCGCGCGAGGCCGACGACGAGCAGGCCCCGGAAGAAGAACTCCCAGGCGAAGAACGCGGCGCCCCACATCCCGATCCACCCGATCCACCCGAAGATCCCGGAGATCCCCGCGGTGTGGGCCCGGTAATGCGCGGCGACCCCGGGCGCACGCGAGAGGATCGCGGCGCCGATCACCACGAGGGGCAAGAGCCCGAGCGTGACCTTCCCCCAGCGCCGCGCGTCGCCCGTCCCGAGCCCGAGGTCGCGCGGTTTTTGCCCGAGCCCGATCCTGGCGAGGACGAGCGGCGCGGCGAGCAGCAGCACCACGTGGGCCAGGACCCAGCCGAGGTGTCGTTGCATCCGCGGATCGACGAGCGACGCGATCGGCCGGACGAGCACGCCGCCGAGCGCCATGCCCTGGAAGCGCAGGAGCGCGAGGAGCGCGCAGGAAACGGCGAAGACGAGGGCCGCGCGCGTGGGCGATCGCGAGCTCGTGCCTTCCTCGCGCATGCCGTGGCATCGTAGCAGCTTCGCGTGATTCCCTGGTTCGAGTTTCCCGCCTTGCCGTTCGGCCTCCAAGCGTTTGGCCTCCTGCTCACGCTCTCGGTGATCGTGAACCACCTCGTCCTCGTGCGGCGCGCGCGCGCGCTCGAGCTCGGCTCGAAGGGGGCGATCGAGGCGCTCGCGATCGGCACGGCGGCGGCGGCGATCGGCGGCGCGTATGGCGTGGGGAAGCTCGTCGGGGGAGGCGGGACGCTCTCGTCGGCGGGCGGTTGTCTCGGCGCGATCGTGGGCCTCGTGGGGATCGCGTGGGCGCTCCGGATGCCCGTGCTCGCCGCGGCAGACGCGGCCACGTACGCCTTCCCGTTCGGATGGATCTTTGCGCGCGCGGCGTGCGCCTTCGCGCATGATCATCCGGGGAAGCTCTCGACGTCGCTCCTCGCCGTGCAGTTCCCGGGCGGCGCGCGCTTCGACCTCGGCTTGCTCGAATGGATGGCGACGCCGCTGCTCGTCGCGATCGTCGTGCTCGCGTCGCGCCGCGCGTCGCGTGCGGGCGTGGTTTCGGGCGTGCTTTCGATTGCCTACGGAGCGCTGCGCTTCGGCCTGGATTTTTTGCGCGCGGAGGATGGGCGCTCTCCGGATCCGCGCTGGCACGGGCTCACGGCGGCGCAGTGGGCTTGTCTCGGCGTGATGATCCCGGTCGGGATCGTCTTGCTGGCGTGGGGGAGGGCGCCGATCAACCGTCGAGCCAGCTCTTGATTTCCGGGTGAGCGGCCAGGGCTTCAAGGCACTCGGGGCTGAGGAAGTCCTCCGCTGCCGTACCCTCCGCGACGCGGAGGATCGCGGCGAAGACACTCACTTGGGGGTACTCGCACAGCGCTTTTTGGGTACCCAGCGCCAGCGATGAATCGCCCCGCGCGCAGGCGTTCGCGTAGCGCACGATCAGTCCGTCGACCGCAGCCCAGGCGATGACACGGCTCCGTTCCAGGGGACCGCGGTGGAGCCCGAATACGGGGATGCTCTTCTCTCCCTTGTCCGTGATGGGTACGAACTTGCCCGTGGGCGTCAGGACGAGGTGGTCCAGCGGATCGTCCTCCGTCGGGTTGATCAAGAGCAGCTCGCCGTGCCTGCGCGGAAAACGGTCCCGCTTGTGGTTGCTGTTGCAGGCGCTGCACGCGAGCAGGTAGTTGGTCCAGTCGAATGCGCGGCACGGAGCCCGGTTCTGCGGCCAAAAGTGCTCGATGTCCGTCCCCTCGTTGCTCTCACAGTACATGCAGCGCTCGACACCGGAAGCCATCCTCTTCAGCGTCGCCCGGATCTCGTCGAACGTCGCTTCGGCCTTCTGTTTCCAGAGTCGTTTGGCCTCGTCTCGGCGGGCCTTTGCCAGCTTGCTCCGCGAGGGCTCCGAGTTGCCAGCCTCCACGATCTTGACGGTTTGTTTCCACAGGACCCGCGTTGCGTGTTCGCTCAGCGGCTCCCTTCGCAGCTTTCTCACCCCGGCTCTCCCAGCTTGCGTAGCGTCTGCTGGACGAGGGCACTCCCCGTCTTCGGCAGCCGCGCCGACAAGCGTTTCATCTCCTCCTTCTCCTCGGGAGTTGCGTGGCCACGCATCATTTTGGCCTGGAGCTTCGCCACACGGCTGCGCAGTGCCTCGGCCTCATCCGAGTGGGTCCGCTCGAGGCCGAACAACGCCGTCATGACCGCGTCGTCGACGTCGCCGTTGACCACCGTGTCGTACAGATCCTCGGACACGTGCTCCACACGTTCCCCGGAGCCAGGCACGGGCAAGCGGATGAGGCCCTTCGGATCGGCCGCCTGGCAGACGAAGGGGCTGTGCGTTGTGACGATGAACTGCACGTTCGGGAAGTGCTCCTTGAGCCAGAACCCGATTCGCTGCTGCCACGAGACGTGGAGGTGAGCGTCCACCTCGTCGATAAGGACGATCCCTTCATAGGGGATCTGGACGCGTTCCTTGCCGTCCTTGGCCGTCCTACGCTCGACGTCGAACCTCCTCTCGAAAAGCCCCGGAAACGTCCTGTACATTTGCCGAACGATGTCCAGGACCAGGGCAATGGCTGCGCGGTAGCCATCGCTCAAGCTTCGCAGGGGTCGTTCGACCTCGCCCTGCTCGACGAGGAGGCCACGTTGCATGTCGAGGCCGATGACGCGCACACCGTCGGGTAGGAGCCCATCGTTGAGCAGCGCCAGGACATCGTCGTAGAGCTCGGCTTGCTTGCGGGCCTGTATCTCTAGCTTCGGCGCCTCGTCGGGGGCTGCTCGTCGGGCCCGGTCCTCGAGTTCCAGCCGGACCGCGCGTACGTCCTTGAGCCAGTGAATCGACTCGGCGAGCGTGACGTCCTCGTCGAACAAGCTTTCGAGTCGAGCTTCCGACAACGGTTTCGGAGGTTGGTAGTTGTCCCGAAACCCGATCCGCCTGAACGGGCCGTAGGCAGCGGTGAAGCATCCCCATGACACCGGGTGCCAGGGGCCAATGTCCAGCAGATGGCGATCCTCATCCGATGCAACGGCATGCATCGATGGTTCTGGACCTTGCTGTGAACGTTGCCACCGCAGGCCCCCGGTGACATCGACGATGTCGTCATCGCCGAGATCGTTCGTCACCGGGTAGTCGAGCTGCACTTCGGTGTTAGCGCTCTCCGCCCCGAGCTTGAGCCAATCGTCGAAGCCCCTCTGTAGGCTCCTCGCGACCTCCGGCCCCGCCACCGCGAGCGCGATCGCCTTGAGCAACGTGGACTTCCCGGTCCCGTTCCTCCCTGCGAGCACCGTCCAACCAGCCAGCGAGCCGTCAGACCGCGTCAGATCCAACTCGACCCGGTCGAAGCAGCGGATGTTCTCGATGAGGATCTTCCGGATGTACATCTGCTTCGGTCACTTCATGGGCTCAGGCAAGCTCGGTTGCTAGCAACATCGCGCCCTTGAGCTGGTGTCAACCCCCGTCTCGGCGCCGAGGGCTTCCAGCACCGTCAAGGCCACCCCGTCGCCGCCCGCAGCGCTTGTCCGAGGAGCGAGCTCACCGCGTTCGCCACGAGCGCCCACCCGAACGCCCTCCGCGCCGTGATCCCCGCCTTCCAGAAGTACGCCGCCTCCACGGCCACGGCGAACCCCTCCGCGAGGACCCCGTACCCGAGGTAGTAGCCGAGCTGCCCCAGCACGAACCGCGGCTCGGCGCGGATCGCTGCCACGTACAGCGATCGCCACACGGTCGGCAGAACGAACCACACGATCGGATGCGTGATGGCGCTCGCGCCGAACGCGACGAGCGGGCGCACGCCGAGGGCGCGCCTGTAGATCGGCACCTCGATCACCTGCGTCAGGACGAACGCCACGCCGTACCGGGCGATCGCCTCGCCGGCCTGCATGCTCGTCAGGCGGCGGCCTCGGGCGGCGACCAGGCGCGGCGGCCCTCGGCCCAGAGCAGCGCGCCCGCGGCGAGCTCGAGGTGGCCGTGGAAGAACGCGAGCCGCAGGTAACCGTCACGCGCGGCGCCCGGACCAAAGAACGCCCAGACGATGAGCGCGAGCGCGCCGATCGCCGACAGCCAAAGGATCAAGCCGCCGATGTCCCCCGCGAGCGCGCGGAAGCTCTGCCGGTACGAGCGCGGCGTCTTGCTCGGCCTGTCGTCCTCGGGCATGAGCCGCAGCCAGACGATGTAGTGCGTCGCCTGCGCGAACGCGTAGAGCACGACGAGCCGCTCGGCGAGCGGGCCCGTGGGCTTGGGGCTCAAGCTCCACGAGAGGTAGCGCATCCCGAGCCCGGTCCAGGGCGCCTCGGCGCCGCGGCTCCACGCGAGCAAGGGCTCCGCAGCGCCGACGAGCAGCAGCGCCGTACCCGCCGCGAAGAGCGCGATCGGCACGAGGTGCAGGCGCGTCTTACGCGGCCGCCAGGCCCACCAGATGACGACGGCGACGAGGTTGTGCAGGTGCGCGAACGCGAGATCGGCGAGCCACCCCGCGCGCTGCGCCGCCGCGAACAGCGCGCCCACCACGCCGAGCCCGAGGAGCCTGCGCGACCACGAGGCGCGCGCCACGCAGAGCGCGAGCGCCGCGCCGACGAGGCCCCCGCGCACGCCGAAGCCGAGGCCCGCGCCGAGGATGCCCACGCCGATCGCCGCGAGCACGAGCGGCCGCCGATGCAGGCCCGGCCGCGCCACGAGATACCGCACGTCCGCGATCACGTGCGGGATGCCCCAGACGAGCGGGCCAAGCACGAGCATCACGACGGGGAACGACGCGGTGAGGAAAAACGCGGTGACGATGAGGACCGATCCGAGGACGGAGACACGCCGCTCGCGATCGGTGAGCAGCGAGCGCGACAGGAACGGGCCGAGCAAGCGCAGGCCGAGGCGGCGCAGATGATCGAGGCCCGCGAGCGGGGCGTCGAGCGGCGGCGCCGCGATCGCAGCGACCGAGCCAAACCACCTGTGAAGCCGCCCTTCCATGCGCCTCGGCGTGCCCCTCAGATCGCGCGCGCGCCTTGCTGGATCGGGAGCGCCGGCCGCTCGCTCATGGCCCCGTCCTCGCCAGCGTCGGCCGGCTTGGGCGGATCCGGCGGAGGCCCATCGTTGCCCAGGCACATGTCACGCGCGCCGAACCCAGCGCCCACGAGCGCGAAGAAACTCAGGCGAGACGCCATCCGAAGCAAAGAAGCTTTCATCGAGAACCCCTCCGCGGGCCAAGCAAAGAGCGGTGCGCAGGCCCAGGCTGCACCCTCTCCGCTTATAGACGATTTCTGGGGTGGTGAGAGCATCTCCCAGCGACGAACCGATGCTCGGGGCGGGTTGTTCTAGGCTGGCGCAAGCGCTCGGCGTAACCTTTTCGCTCGCGAGCCCGAAACGTCCATGAAAGCCGGCGCCAGGATCGGCGGAAAATACCGCCTCGTGCGCCCCCTCGGAGAGGGGGGGATGGGCGTCGTGTGGGCCGCGCTCAACGAGCTGACCGAGCGCGAGGTCGCGCTGAAGCTCCTCCGCGGCGTCGACACCTCCGAGGACGCGCGCCTCAGGCTCCTGCGCGAGGCACGCGCCTGCGGCCGCATCGTCCACCGCAACGTGGTCGAGATCTACGACGTCGGACAAACCGACGCAGGCGATCCCTTCCTGGTGATGGAGATGCTGAGCGGCGAGACCGTGGCCGAGAAGCTCGTACGCGAGCGCAAGCTCGCCGCAGCCGTCGCACTACGCATCGCCGCCGAGACCGCGCGAGGCCTCAAAGCCGCGCACGCCGCGCGCGTGATGCACCGCGACCTGAAGCCCTCGAACCTGTTCCTCCACGAGGAGCCCGGCGCCGAAGCCCCCGTGCTCAAGATCCTCGACTTCGGCGTCAGCAAGACGCTGCAACAAGGCGCAGATTTCACCGCCACCGGCAAGACGATGGGCTCACCCGCCTACATGAGCCCGGAGCAAGTGCGCGGGCTCAAGACGGTCGATCACCGGACCGATCTCTGGTCCGTGGGCGTGGTCCTCGCCGAGATGCTGAGCGGTCGCCGCGTGTTCCAAGGTCTCACCCCCTACGGCGCCGCCGCCGAGGTGCTCTCCGGCCGCATCCGCAGTCTGTCAGACCTGATGCCCGACGCCGACGCGCGCATCGCCGCCGTCGTCGACCGCTGTCTCCAGCGCGACGTCGAGAAGCGCTTCCGCACCGCCGACGAGCTCATCGAAGCCCTGAACCCGCTGCTCGGCGACGACCGCCCCGGCCTCACGCCCGCAGCCGCCATCAAGGCAAAACCTACCTCGATCGCACCCGCGCCACCCCCCTTGCCCGTGATCACCGGGGCGGACAGCAGCGCCGACGAGGTGACGCCCACCGACTTCGCACCGCCGCCGATGATGGACGACACCTCGGCCTACGCAGTGCCCCTCGACATGCGGGACACCGTGCGCCCCGCGCCGATCAGCATGCCGCCCTCCGGCGCACACGGCCTACCCGTCTTCGGCCGCGACTCCGCACCGCCCGACGAGCAAGACGTGACGCACGCCGATCCACTCCCAGCCGGCCTCGTCGCAGCCGCCGAGGACGAGGCCGCCGCCTCCCCCTCCGCAACACCCCCCGTCGTGCTCTGGGACGACTACGTCCGCAAGAAGGCCGAGGTCACAGACGCATCCCTCGCCGCCATCTCCGACGGTACGCCCCAAGGCGCCGTGCTCGCAGAAGCCACACCGAAGGGGCGAGGAGCCGCATACGCCGTCGCCGGTCTCGTGCTCGTCGCGCTCGCGGTGTTCGCCGTGATGATGCTGTCGCGGTAGGTCTTCGTTGCGGCTCCAAGCATCGGCGCCTGTCGAGGGCGTCGCGCTGGGGCTTTGCCCCAGGCCCCAGCAGGGGTTGTCCACCCCTGCACCCGGACCAGCGCAAGCGCTGGACTCGGGGTCGATGAACTGCGCGATGCGCAGTTCATCGAACGGGCCAGGTCAAGACCGCAACCGACCCTGCCAACCAAGACAGCAGCGCTGACGGTTCAACTGGCGAGGCGGTACCACCGGCCTGTGGGAAGAACTGCGCAGCGCGCAGTTCTTCCCCCTGAGGTCCAGGGCTGGCCCTGGTTCGGGTCGAGGGGCGAACAGCCCCCGCGGGGTCCGGGGCAGCGCCCCGGCGCGACGCCCCCGCGAGCAACCCCCTGCTAGCCAGCGCAGCCGGGGCACCGTTGGCGGACGAGGTCTTCGGCTTTGCGGACGCGGTCCTTTGCGTTTGCGCATCGCTCGTGGTCTTCGCCGCTGAGGTCGCAGAGGTGCGTGGCGGCGCGGTCCATCGATTGGAGGGCGCGGCATGCGGTCATGCAGGGGTCGTCGGATACGGGCGAGGCTTCGTCGCCGGCGAGTGACGAGCGCTCGGCGCGCTTTGCCTCGGCTTCGGGCCTTGCGTCCTGCGCGGGACCGCTGGCTGTGGGGGCGGAGGGCGGGGTGGGCGGTGCGGCGAAGGTGGGGGCTGGTTGGGCTTGGGTTGCTGTTCCGCTTGGCTGCTGCGCCAGCGCTTGCAGGGGACGCGTTGGGGCGAGGCCGAGGGCGAGTTGGACCTGGCGTTCGGCTTGATCGAGGGCGGCGGCTGGGTCTTCGGGGGGGGCTCCGGTGGTTGCGCCTCCGTCTTGGGGGGAGGGCATGCTGCCGCCGCAGCCGAAGGCGAGGAGGGGTGCGGCGATCGAGGCCAGGGCGAGGGCGACAATCCGCGTGGCGCGGCGGGGCTTGCGTTTCATGCGGTCTCCACGGTGGGACGTTCGGCGCGCTGGATCTGGCTCATTGGCGTGGTTGGCCTCGGCGGGTCAACGCGCGGGCCCTCTGCACCTTACAGGTCAGAGTGCGCTTTTGGCGCCGGCCTCGTGCATTTCGAGCAGCTCCTTCGTCACGGGCGTGCCGCTGCTCTGCGTTCCCTCGGAACGGACGAACCCGGTGATCGGCACGGCGGGGTGGCGGAAGACGGTCTCCTTCGCCTTCGACGCCTGCCCGATCTGGTCTTGCTCGGCTTCGTACATGAAGCAGCCTTGGAACAGGCCGGCTGTCACCTTTGCGTCTTTGCGCTCGGCTTTCGTGAAATCCGGGGGTGGGGCGAGGATCGCGGCGTAGGCCTCGACGGCCTTGGCGGCGTCGAGGATGGCTTGCGGCTCGGAGGGCTCCTGCACGGGGCCGCTGTCGAGCTTCGTGCGCAGCTTGCGGACGGCGTTCTTGTCGAAGCCTTTGCTTGCTGCGTTGTCCACGAGGAACTGGGAGATCGACGTCCCGCTCGGCGTGTTCTGCTCGATCTCGTACCAGAACGCCTCGCCTTCCTTGCCCACGATGCGCACGAAGACCTGTGACGGCGGCGCGCCTTTGGGCTCCACGGCGATCCGGATCCACTGGCCCACGGCGAGGGGCTTCAGCGTGAAGGCTTCGGCGGCTGGGTACTCCTTTGCGGCCTTCTTCTCGCGAGGTTTCGTCGTCGAGGCCTTGGCTTCGGGGGCTGCCGAGGCTTCTGGCGCGGGCTCTTTCCCCTCTGGTTTGCTCTGGCAACCGAGGGCGACGAGCGCGACGAGCAGCGTCATTCGGCGCATCGAGACGGGCGTCATCGGGAGGAAGGAAGCACGACGGCGAAGGAAATGGCAAGCGAGACGGGCCTACGATAGGCTCGCGCGTCATGTCCTCGTCGCCGCAACAAGTCGTGATTCTCCCTGCGGAGGAGAAGCTCGAAGAGCTCTGGGCCCGTGTGCGCTCTGATCCGTACCCCGAGGGCGAGCTCCCCACGAGTGTCCCGGGCCCTTGGGGGCGACGCAAGCTCTTCAGCAATGCGTTCAACCGCGGATCGTTCGAGATTCTCGGCGACGAGCTGCCCCCGGATCGGCCGAAGCTCGTGCACACGTATGGCACGTGCGCGCGCGTGACCTTGAAGATCACCGCGTCGCACCCGTACACGGGGATCTTCGAGGAGGGCAGCCCTGCGCTGCTCCGGTTCTCGGATGCGAAGGGCGGGGGCAGCTTCATGCCCTCGATCGCGCTGAAGTTCATGATCATGGGGTACGCGTCGCGGAACCTGCTCGCGCTTCCGAACGACTATCGCGCGAAGAACGATCTGCGTTGCTTCTCGAGCGCGTTTTGCAACGCGACCGTGCCGGCGAAGGAGTTTGATTCGAAGCTCGTGCAGGGCGCGTTCCAGAGGACGGCCGAGGCGCTCGGCGGCACGCGTCTTTATGGGGTGTACCTGCCGCTGCACCACATCGCCGGCATCTCCACGGACGGCACGCCCGTGCCGAAGCCCGTCGTGCCCGATCGTGTCGAGTTCCACCCGACGGAAGAGGCAAAACGCGCCTGCCCGGACGGGTTGGATTTCCGGCTCTCGCTCGCGCGCGTGCCCGCCGGGATCAAGCTCTTCGATGTGCACGTCGCGGCGAAGATCGACGAGCCGACGCAGCCCATGGGCGAGCTTTGGCTCGACACGCCGTTCGTCGCCTCGCGGTTCGGGGATGAACGACTGTTCTTTGCGCACGACGTTGGACCGACGACGCCTGTGCCGCACTGAGCCCGCTCCCTCGCCGTCGAGACCCCCGTCCTGATCCGACCCGGCCACCCGCCTCGCCGTCGAGACCCCCGCCCTGATCCGACCTCGCCGCCTGCCTCGCCGGCGAGACCCCCGCCCTGATCCGACCTCGCCGCCTGCCTCGCCGGCGAGACCCCGGCCCTGATCGGACCTGCCCCGGGCCTCGCCGACCACGCCCCGCTGCTGGTCCGATCTCCTCGGGGGCCTCGCCGTCGAGGCCCTCGGGTGAACGTACGCTGTGCCGAGATGTAGGCGTACGTCAGCCGGGAGGCGTCATCCCGAGCTGCCAGAAGAGGAACGAATACACGTCCGTTGCCTCCTCGATCTTCTTCGAGATGGGCTTGCCCGCGCCGTGCCCGGCCTTCCCCTCGACGCGCAGCAGAATGGGGTTGTCCCCGCCCGCCTCCGCCTGGAGCAGCGCCGCCATTTTGCGCGCATGCAGCGGATCCACGCGGCTGTCGCCCTCCGCCGTCGCGAAGAGCACGGCAGGGTAGGGCGCGCCGGGCTTCACGTTGTGATAAGGCGAATATGCCCGCAGCCACTCGAATTGTGTCGGGTCCTCGGCCGAGCCGTATTCGGGGATCCAGAGCTTCGCGATCAAGAACTTGTGGTAGCGGATCATGTCGAGCAGCGGCACCGCGCACACCGCCGCGCGAAAGAGATCCGGACGCTGCGTGATCGCCGCGCCGACGAGCAGTCCGCCGTTCGAGCCGCCCATCACCGCGAGCCGATCCGAGGACGTCACCCGATCGGAAGCGAGCTTCTCGGCGACCGCATAGAGGTCGTCGAACACGTTTTGCTTCGCCTCGAGCATCCCCGCGCGGTGCCACGCCTCGCCGTATTCGCCGCCGCCGCGCAGGTTCGCCACCGCGAGCACGCCGCCCTGCTCCAGCATCACGTACCGCGATCCCGCGAACGCCGGCATCTGCGCGATGTTGAACCCGCCATAGCCCGTCAGCACCGCCGGCGCCTTGCCGTTCCGTGCCACGCCCTTCTTGTGCACGAGGAAGTACGGCACCATCGTCCCGTCCTTCGATCGCGCCTTCTCCTGCGTCACGACGAACTCGGACGCGTCCACGGGCGGCTTGATCTCCGCCCACGTGCTCACCTTCTCCGTCGCCAGATCGAAGCGCAGCACCGCCGCCGGCACGGCGAACGAGGTGAAGCCGACGAACG
Source organism: Polyangium sp. 6x1 (assembly GCF_029946515.1). Classification (GTDB taxonomy): domain Bacteria; phylum Myxococcota_A; class Polyangia; order Polyangiales; family Polyangiaceae; genus Polyangium. The sequence goes on along the minus strand of NZ_JARZHH010000012.1, from coordinate 182,053 downwards.
CCTCGTGGCCGTCCCACTCGCCGCTCACGCCGCCCGTCGTGCCGATCGTCGGCAGCATGATCTCGCCCTTCGGCTCGCCCGCGGCCGAGAAGCGCTTCACGACCGAGTGCGCGTCGACGATGTACGTCGCGAAGATCTGCCCGCCGATCGAGGTCGCCGCCTGCAAGACGTCCTTCGTCGCCGGCAAGATCTTCTTCCAGTGCTCGCGCGCAGGCTTCTGCGGGTCGACGCGATAAAGCTCGTACGTCGGCGCGCCGTCGTTCGTCCGGACGAGCAGGAAGTCGTCGTAGACGTCGACGTCGTAGATCGCGTCGCCCTTCGGCGTCGCGAGCGGCACGAACGTGGCCTTCGGCCCGGCCTTGCGATCGAAGAGGTACGCCTCGACCCGGCTCCAGCCCATATGCACGCTCGCCAGGAGCCAGCGGCCGTTCGGCGAGATCGCGACGCTCGGCGAGTCCGTCATCGCGCGGCCCTCGCCGAAGACGAGCGGGTCCTGCTCCCACGAGCGACCAAGCGCGTGGAGGTAGACCTTGCGGTGGTAGTGCTCTTCGCCCGCGGGCACGTCGCCCTTCTTCGGGAAGCGCGTGTAATAAAACGATTTCCCGTCGGGCAGCCAAGCGACGGAGGCGTACCGCGCGCGCGGGATGACCTCGGTCTCGGGCAGGTTCTTCCCGGTCTCCACGTCCATCACGTAGAGCGTGCTTTGCTCGTCGCCGCCCGAAGAGAGCCCATACGCGAGCTTCTTCCCGTCCTCGGACGGCACCCAGAAGTCGAGCGAGACGAGCCCGTCCTTGCCGAGCGTGTTCGGGTCGACGAGCTTGCGATCCGCGCCGTCCACGCCGTCGCGCACGTAGAGCACCGGCTGATCCTCGGACGGCGCCTGGCGCGTGGAGAAGTAGCGGCCTTTGCCCTTCTTCGACGCGTAGACCGCGGGCGTGCCGACGGACCCGATCCGCAAGAGCGACTCGATGCGGCGCGCGAGCGCAGCACGGCCGGGCTGCGAGGAGAGGGCCTTCGCCGTGCGCTCGTTCTGCGCGGCTTGCCAGGCCTTCACCTCGTCGCTGTCGCTGTCCTCGAGCCAGCGGTAGGGATCATGGATCTCCTTGCCGTGCAGCGTCTCGACGACGTCCTCGCGCCGCGTGGGCACGGGCGGCTCGCGGCGAGCAGGCGCAGGCGCGGACGCGGCGCTCGTCGTGGGCGCGAGCGGGGCCGCAGGGGCGATCGGGTGGGGTTCGGCGGGCGGAGGGGGGTTTCCTGAGCAGGCCATGGACACGAGCAGGGAGGGCAGGAGCAGGAGGGTCTTCAGGCGTTCTGCGGAGCGCACAGCGCTCGCAGCTTTACCCGCGCGCGCGCCCTCGGCACTTCAATTCTGTCCCGGGATCACGTAACCAGGAGGACCATGAATCGAACCCTCGACGTCGCGACCTCGCTCGCCGCCACCCTGGCGCGTCTCGCCGGAGGCTTGCGTTCCGGACACCTCGGCGAGCGTCCCGACAAGCTGATCGAGCTCTACGAGTACGAGGCCTGCCCGTACTGCCGCAAGGTGCGCGAGGCCCTCAGCATCCTCGACCTCGAGGCGATGATCTACCCGTGCCCGCGCGGCGGGAGCCGCTTTCGTACGATCGTGAAGGAGCGCGGCGGCAAGCTGCAGTTCCCGTACCTCGTCGATCCGAACACGGGCGCCGCGATGTACGAGTCGAACGACATCATCGCGTACCTCTTCCGCGTCTACGGCGACGGCGAGGTGCCGATCGGGTTGCGGCTCGGGCCGATCACGAACGCGACGTCGATGCTGGCGTCGGCGTGGCGGCCAGGGTTCGGCGGGTTCGCGCGCCCCTCGCGCGCGCCGGAAAAACCGCTCGAGCTCTGGAGCTTCGAGCCCTCGCCGTTCTGCCGCATCACGCGCGAGGTGCTCTCCAGCCTGGAGATCCCGTACCGGCTGCACAACGTGGCGAAGGGCAGCCCGAGCCGCCAGGCGTTCATCGCGCGGTCGGGCAAGATGCAGGTGCCCTTCCTGTACGATCCGAACACGGGCGCAGAGATGTTCGAGTCGGCAGACATCGCAGACTACCTGCGGAGGACCTACGAAATCCGCTGACGAAGCCGAGAAGCCGCGCGCCGCGGAGCCCCCGATCGGGCCGAAGTCGACGCTCTACCTCGTGATCTCGTACCGGCACCCGGACGGGCTCGCAGGCACGTTCGACCTCGAGGACTACGAGAAGAAGCTGCTCGCGCGCGGCGATTTCAAGCCAAAGAAGATCGACGATCCCGCGCTCCTGCCGCACCTGAACATCCACGTGCGCGACGGGCGATTGCTGCGCGCCTACGAGCCGACGGGCAAGCTCGCGAACCTCTTCGACCCGCGCGCGACATGGCTCTTCGAGCGCGCGCCCAAGAGGGCAAAGCCCGAAGCCGAGGCAGGCAAACCCGACGCAGACAAACCAGACAAGCCCGAGAAACCCGACGTCGCGCCCGCGTCGAAGGAGCCACGCAAGGACAAGAACGGCGGGATGCCGTGCAAGATCACGACGCCGCCGCGGCTCTTCGTGATCGAGACGGGCTACGTGTTCGTCGTGCTCGGCATCAAGCCGACGACGCCCACGCTGACGTCGTTCCAGGACCTCTACGCCGCCGTGGTGCGTCGCGGCATGACGCACCTCCTGCCCGAGAACATGCCGCGCAAGAAGGCAGGCAAGGAAGGCGAGATGAAGCCACACCCGCTCGTCGCGATGGGCGAGGAGGGCGCCATCGAGGACACGACGATCCGGCACTGGCTGAAGCTGTTCATCCCAGAGGTGATGCTCGACGCGCCGATCGGGAGCTGGCCAAACCCGATGAGCGTGAACGTGCTCTACACGGAGGGCCTACCCGACGCAGCAGCGCGGCACCGGCTGCGGCTCGCACACGGCAGCGATCAGCCGATCGACCCCTCCGCATCCGACTGTCGCATCGAAGGACACCCAGCGATGTGGGAGCCCTCGGCGCGCGAGCTCTGCGTGTTCTCCCCGGTCGGCGTGACCTGGATGATCTGGCCCATCGACGCGAAGGGTCTGCTCTCGCAGTTCGAGTCCACGATGCTGGAGCGCTACATCTACAAGTGGGTGCTCATCGAGCACGAGCGGCTCTTCCTGCTGGAGCTGTCGTCGTCATGCGCGAGCATGTCGAACCGGCCCGACGGCCGCATCTTCGGGCGTCTACGTCTCGCGCTGTTGCAGTACACGGCAAAGTTCAGCTTCGGCCACATCAGCTCGGAGGAGCGGCACGACCGCTTCTACTGCGGCCTGCGCAACGCCCTCGACGTCGGCGGTCTCTTCGAAGAAGTAAAAGGCGAGATCACCGAGATCGACGAGTACCTCTCAGACAAACGAGCCGATCTCTTGAACCAGGTCCTCGCATTCTTGACCCTCGTCCTGACGCCCGTCGGGCTCGTGATCGGGATCTTCGAGCGAGACACGCTGCCCTCGTTCAACTTCGCATGGCACGACCTCGTCGGGAGCGAAGCATGGGCAACCTGGAGCAAGCTCCTGTTCCACGTGCCCCTGTGGCTGACCGTGCTCTCCGCCGTCATCGGCTTCGTCCTGTTCACACGCCTGCTCGGCATGAACACGGTGCGCGGGCTCGTACAACGGATCAAAAATCCAGGCGCAGACGACTAGCGGGAGGCGTGGTGTCATCGGGTGGCGTCGCGCCGGGGCGCTGCCCCGGACCCCGCGGGGGCTGTTCGCCCCTCGACCCGAACCAGGGCCAGCCCTGGACCTTTGTGGGAAGAACTGCGCGATGCGCAGTTCTTCCCACAGGCCGGTGGTACCGCGTCGCCAGCTGAGCCGTCAGCGCTGCTGTCTTCGTTGGCAGGATCGTCGCCGGTCTTGACCTGGCGTGTTCGAAGAACTGCGCGATGCGCAGTTCTTCCCACAGGCCGGTGGTACCGCGTTGCCCGTTGAACCGTCAGCGCTGCTGTCTCGGTTGGCAGGATCGTCGCTGGTCTTGACCTGGCTGTTCGATGAACTGCGCATCGCGCAGTTCATCGACCCCGAGTCCAGCGCTTGCGCTGGTCCGGGTGCAGGGGCGGACAGCCCCGCTGGGGCCTGGGGCAAAGCCCCAGCGAGACGCCTCAGCTCAGCTCAGCTCAGCCTGCGCGTAATGCTGCGAAGAAACCTTCGAGCTTGGCGGGATCGAGGTTGCCGTCGGTGCGCACGCCGTTGCAGAGGTCTACGCCGAAGGGGCGGACGGTGCGGATTGCGGAGGCGAGGTTGTCGGAGCGGAGACCGCCTGCGAGGTAGACGGGGAGGCGTACGCGCTCGCGGAGACGCGCGCTGATCTGCCAATCGTGCGTGCGGCCTGTTCCGCCGAGCTCTTTCACGGGCAGGTTGGGGTTGCCTGAGTCGAGCAGGACGGCGTCGACCTTTCCTTCGAGGCTGATGGCTTCTTCGATCGCTTCTTCGCCCATCACGTGGACGGCTTGCACGATGCCGATGCCGGGCATCGCGGTGCGTAGCTCCTCGTAGGTGCCTGAGAGGAGTCGATCGAGGATTTGGACGACGCTCGTGCGGCAGCGTTTTTGCTGCTCGATGATGGCGCTTGCGTCTTGGTGGCTCGTGAGGAGGAAGGTGGCGACGCCGGGGGGGACGCGTGTTGCGATGGCTGTGATCTCCTCCTCGGTGATCGCGCCGGGGCCGCTTGGGACGGGGCCGACGAGACCGAGGGCGGAGGCGCCTGCGTGAATGGCCATCCATGCCTCGTCTTCCGAGGCGATGCAGCAGATCTTCACGCGCGGGAACGGCAAGGGCAGGTGGCGCATCGCGAAATTGCGGGCCTTCCTTGCCCGCCGGCTCACCTCTACGCGGAAGAGCTGCCCGTGTGAAGTTTTTTTTACGAACCCCGCCCACGCGCGCGATTGCACCGGCGTTGATGCGCGGGCGGGAACGTGGATCGTTTTTCCACCTGGGGCCTCGTCGATCCACCCTATTTCGGTGCCATTCGAGACGATTTGACGACAAAGGGCTGGGGGCGCGTCCGGCACGCCGTGTGCTGGAGGGGATGGCATGGACGCTCGCCCCACCCAATTCCGTGTTCTCGCCTTCGCTGCTGCTCTTGTTGCCACGCCCGTGTTTGCGGGCTGCATTGCCGAGGCTCCTCCCGAGGAGCTCTCTGGCGAGGGGGAGGGGGTGGAAACCCCCGAGCCGACCGATACCAACGACGAGGCCGTGTCCGGCAGCACTGTCTCGCAGGCGGCTGCGTCGAGCTGCGCGACGTCGAGCGTGAAGGGGCTCTCGCTCCAGATCATCGAGGAGGCGCGGTGCTTGAACCCCGACGCGTACGTGGCGATCACGAAGACCTCGAACGTGACGTTTGGCAGCTCGGTGTTCGCTTATCTGGAGAAGCCTGCGCGGGATCGGCTCGTGGCGGCGCTCAAGGAGAACCCGGGCAAATCGATGACGATCAACTCGGCGCTCCGGACGGTGGCGCAGCAATACATGCTGTACAACTGGTACCAGAATGGCCGCTGCGGGATCAGCCTCGCCGCGAAGCCCGGCGCCAGCAATCACGAGACGGGCCTCGCGCTCGACGTGAGCCAGTACAGCACGTGGAAGACCATCCTGACGAACAAGGGCTTCAAGTGGCTCGGGTCGAGCGACGCGGTGCATTTCGATTACGCGGGCTCGGGCGCGGTGAGCTACAAGGGCCTCGACGTCAAGGCGTTCCAGCGGCTGTGGAACCGCAACAACCCCGGCGATACGATCTCGGTCGACGGCGCGTGGGGCCCGCAGACGGAGGCGCGCATGAAGAAGTCGCCCGCGGGTGGCTTCGCGAAGGGCGCGACGTGCGGCTCGGCGATCATGTACGACGGGGCCGACGACGCGGCCGAGGCATTCTCGCGTGATCCGAACGATCCGGAGTTCTTCGTGCCGCTGCCGATCGACGCGGTCGAGGCGCAGCCGGAGCTCGAGCACGAGGCCTGCTCGGACCACGCGCACTGATTCGCGCGGAGGGGCATCCATGAAAAGGGGCGCGGGAGGGATTCCCGCGCCCTTTTTCATTTTGGGGAATCAGGTCGGGAGCTTACTGCCGCCCTGACCGACGTCACCGCCGGGGACCTGCGCGCTCCCGCCCTTGCTCGGGGCGTCATTGGGGCAATCGTGCTTCGGCGGAGGCGGCGGCGGAGGCTCCTGCGCCGGCGGCTCCTGCACGGGCGGCTCCTGCACCGGAGGCTCCTGCACGGGCGGCTCCTGCACGGGCGGCTCCACCACCACCGGAGGCGGCTCCACCGGAGGCGGCGGCGGCTCCACCGGAGGCGGAGGCGGCGGCGGCTCCACCGGAGGCGGCGGCGGCGTCACGATTGGCTCGCAGATTTCGACGCAAGGCCCGCCGTACGCGCCACATTCGAGACAACGCAGCCCGTCCACGCAGGACGCGTCGGGGATGCATTGCGCTCCGGGCGTCACGGCCGCCTCGCCTGCCTCGCCCGCAATGGGCGTCCCGCGGGCCTCGCCCACCTCTTCGCTCGAGCTGCGCAGCGCCTCGTCGTCGAGCGAATCATCCTCGCAGCCAACGGCCATCATCGCCAAGCTGCCCAAGATCACGCGCACCACGTTCCATCGCTTCGTCATGATGGACCTCCCTCAGCCCTGCTCCCGGCGGACGGCGCCGTCCGAGGAGCGCACACCTCGCCCTCGGTACCGGCACCGTCCGCCGTTCACGGTTTTGCTCCCCACCGTGCGCGCCTTGGGGCGACGCCTCGGTGAGAAGCCTTGGGACCAGTGTAGCGGGAGGTGGGATATGGGCAAGGCGAGGAGTGGGGAGGCGCGTGGAACGAGGCGTTTCGACGGAGACAACCATTTCGTAATCGGCGTGTTGCGCCAGGAACGGCGTGGACCGTCCATGAATGCGGTTCGCCCCTGACGATTTCGGTGGGGGGCCGGGCTCTCGTCAGTACAGCCCGAGCTTCGCTTTGCCGAGCGAGGTCGTGCCCCAGGTCTGCGCGCCGCGCGCGTGATCGACCATCACGTTGCGATTCAGCTCGCCGGTCGGCGGGGTGGCGCCGAGCGTGGTGGGAGGATCGTACGAGAGGTAAACGTAGCTCTGGGGTTTGGCCGTGTTGTAGTTCTCGTAGGCCGTGGAGCTGTCGGTGTTCGACTTGGCGGCGACGACCGCCGCGGTCGTGCTCGTCGTCCACGTCTTGTTCGGAACCGAGCCGGTGGAGCGGTTCGGGCCGAAGCGATTGCCATTGACGTACAGGGTGATGTGCTGGCTCGAGGTCCCGCCGCCGACGTTGATCGGCAAGACGGCGCCGTCGACGAAGTTGCTCTCGATGCGCAGCCCGGACGTCGCGCACGCGTTGCGCGTGACCATGATCGCCGCGTTGAGGTTCGGATCGTTCGTGAGATCGAGGGTATTGCCGAGCAGCTCGACCCCGAATTGTTTTCCCGCCGCCGGCAGGCTGCACTCGACCTGGATCGCGTCGGAGTGCGTCGAATCCCCATCGGTGCGGTCACTGTCGACCAGGTAGAACTGCAAGTCGTGGATCCACGAGCGCTCGATGATGACGTTGGTATGGTTGCCGCCGCCTGCGTGGATCTGCATTCCGTCGACGGGGCCGTCGATCTCCGAGCGGAGCATGTGCAGGCGGGAGGCTTCGAGCCCCAGGCCGTGATGGAAGGACGCGTTGATGTTCGCGCCGCGGCGGACGGCTTCCGGCACGCGGATTTCGATGTCCTCCAGAATGAGGCCCGTCGTCGCGGCGTCGTTGCCCTTGAGGACCCGGCGGCCGACGTCCACGCCGGTGGGAGGCGCGTTATCGGGCGCCTCCGGGATGCTGACGGCTTCGATCACGGAGCGGCGAATCGTGACGTTCGGCGCGCGCACGTTCACATAACCCCGCACGCGGAGCCGATCGAGGACGAACTGGCCGCCTTCGAGGTAGGCGTGCGCGGCGGGGAGCGTGACGGTATTTCCATTCCAGGTCAGCTTGTAGGTATCGCCGCTTTTCGTGATGACCACGGTCTCTTCGGCGGTGGTCGGCGTGTTCGCGCTCGACTTGTTGGCCTTCTCGAGGTCGAGCAGATGCAACCGGTCGGCGACGATGTCGGGCACGCCGGTCGTCGCGGCGTTCGGCGTGTAGTCGCCGGGGTTTCGCTGGGCGACGGTGACGGTCCGCGTCGCGGAGGCGGATGCTCCGCTCGACGTCGTGACGGTCAACGTGATCGTGTACGTCCCCGCCGCGGCGTAGCGATGCGGCGGCGGCGTGATCCCCGTCGCGGTCCCGCCGTCGCCGAAGTTCCACGCGTAGGTCTGGATGGCTCCGGCGCTGTGGGTCGAGCCCGCGTCGTCCACCGAGACGGTGAGATCGCGCGGATCGGTCTCGAACACGACATTCGTCGATAGCAGCTGGTTCGTTGCGCCGCCGCCTCCGGCCATCGTATCGGGGCCTAAATCGCTCGTGCCGCCGCTCCCGCCTGCGCCGAGATCCTCACCCGCGGCGCCCCCGTCCAGGCAGCCGACAGGCCCAAGCATACCGATGACGAACAGGACACCCAGTTTGTCGACACGCATTCGTCCTCCCAAGGTAAGACGGCCGCCGACGCAGCGGCCGTGGCCAAGGAGTAGACCAGTGAAAATGGCTCCGCGATAGGCAAATAGGATTGTGGGTCGCGCGTGGGGCTCGTACGAAATGTCGATCTCGACGAAATTGCTCGTGTCGTGAAAATGCGAATGCGCTGGCGCTGGTAAATGGCGTCCCGAGAATACTGTGAGCGCGGCATTCCGTGAAAACGCGCCATGTCCTGGAGCATCACCCCGCAGGCACGCGCAGGCTACGCCCCGCGCCGTGGCGGCTCTCGATCCCGGACGCGGGCAGCCGCCGGAGGTTCGCCGACCAGGGCGGCGAGGGGCGCGTCGCTCGATCGAACCCCCCGGCAGCTCCTCGCGCGGTCGCAAACGTGCCTCTTCTGGCTCGTTTGGCTCGATGTCCGTCCATGGATTATGCTCGTCCGTATGCCTTCGCTCGCGCCGCGACGCCGCGGCTCCCTCTCGCTCCTGACGGTCTGCGCCTCGGCGCTCGCCTTGTCCTCGGCGCTCGTCGCAGGCTGCCAGCGCGAATCCCGGCCGACCTACGCCCAGACGCAATATCCGCCGCAGCAGGGGTATCCGCAGCAAGGCTACCCGCAGCAGGGGTATCCGCAGCAAGGCTACCCGCAGCAAGGCTACCCGCAGCAAGGCTATCCGCAGCAAGGCACTCCGCAGCAGCCCCCGCAGACCACGCCGCAGCAACCCGCGCCCCAGGCCACGAGCCCCTTCCCCGGTTTTCCCTGGCCGTTCCCCACGACCGGGACGCCGACGACCGGGACGCCGACGACGGGCACGCCGACGACCGGCGGTCTGCCGACCTCGCCGTTGAACGATCCGATCAACCTCGTCGACGTCAACTGGCTGCGCAGCCAGGCCGGCGTCGTGATGGGCGAGCTCATCGGCGCGTTGCCTGCGAACAAGCAGTCCATCGTGCGTGACATCCCGTTCGTCGCCGATCCCACGCCTGGCGAGGTGAACGCGTTCGCCGCGTGTGACGATCAAGGCCTGCCGCTCATGGCGATCACCGACGGCCTGCTCGAGATCGAGGCGTACATCGCGCAGTACAAAGCGAACGACGAGGTCTTCGGTACGCGCAAGCTCGACGAGTACCTCCGGATGCTCGCGCAGCAGGGCGCGATGGTGAAGCCGCCCGTGGGCTTCGTGGATCCGGTGCAGCAGATCGACGCGCGCAAGGTGCAACGGCAGCACCAGCTCTTCGACGAGCAGGTCGGCTTCGTGCTCGGGCACGAGCTCGGCCACCATCACCTCGGCCACCTCGGCTGCACGGCGAACCAGGGCGGCAGCCGCGGCGTGAACCCCGCTGATCTCGGCAGGCTGCTCTCGCGCACGCTGCCCGTGTTCAACCAGCCGAACGAGATCGCCGCCGACGTCGCCGGGACGAACAACGTTCTCTCCGCGGGCGCGCGTCGCAACGGCGGCTATCGGCTCACCGAGGGGGGCGCGGTGCTGACCTTGAACTTCTTCGCGAACCTCGATCAGCTCACGCCGGCGACGATCGTCTTCAACTTCGAGCGCACGCACCCGCACCCGATGGTGCGCCTGCCGATCGTGCAGCAGACGGCGAACACGTGGCGCATGACCGGCGGCACACCGAACCCGTTCGGCGGCCTCTTCGGCCAATAATCTCCCTTGCATCGACCGCATCGCGGTCGATGCACCCGAGGTCCAGGGCTGGCCCTGGTCCGGGTCGAGGGGTGGACAACCCCTCGTCGGGTCCGGGGTGAAACCCCGGCGCTACGCCGCCATGCTGCGCGCCGCTTCCACTGCGACGCGCGGCTGCACCACACCCCAGCCTTGCCGTTCGAGCGCGATCCCTGGCGTGCCGCGCGCTGTCGTCATGAGGATGCGCCGCACCTGATGCGGCCGCAGCGCTGGGTTTGCTTCGAGCATCTGCGCGACCACGCTCGCCACGATCGGCGACGCGAAGCTCGTGCCGTCGACGTGCTTGTAGTGGCCCGAGAGGACCCTCCGATCGCGCAGCTTCGCTGCGACGAGTTGGCGCACGAGGTACGGCTCGCGGCGGCCCGCGATCGCGTCGAGATCGGCGTCCGCGCCTGCGTGCGCGGCGAGCAGATCGAAGAGTTTGTCGTCGGGGGCTTCGTCGAGCCGCTTGAGCAGCCGCGCCTCGGCTGCCGTCGGCGTGCCCGGGAGGATCGGCGCGGCGACCCAGATCGCCGGTGCGATGAGCTCGGGCTTTTGCAGGCCGTCGATGGTGAGGCCGTACGACGAGTGGTAGTGCTGCGACTGCTGCCCGGCGCCGCCGTCGTCGAGGCCGCCGACGGCGAGCACGCTCGGCGCGCTGGCTGGCGGTAAGACCTGGTGATCGGCGAGGTGCCCCGCGTTGCCGGCTGCGGCGACCACGACGATGCCTTGCCGCGAGGCCTCGTCGGCCGCGCGTGAGAGCGGGTCGGTGAGGAATGACTCCTCGTAGTCGCCGCCGCACGAGATGTTGAGGACGCGGATGCCGTAGCGCTCGCGGTTCTCGAGCACCCAGTCGAGGCCGCGCCGGATGTCGTCGTGCACGATGCGGTGCGCGGAGCCGACCTTCACGAGCACGACGTTCGCTTCCCAGGCGAGGCCGCGGAACTGCCCCGCCGAGAGCGCGCCGTTCCCCGCGGCGACGACGCTCGTCATCATGCCGTGCCACGACGAGACGTCCGAGCGCTCGAGCGCTTCGAGCCCCGCGCGCGGCGCGAAGAGGTCGTGGTAAGCGGCGATGCGATTGTACGGCGTCGTAAGATCGGGGTGCGCGTAGAAGCCCGAGTCGAGGAATGCGATCGTGACGCCGCGTCCCGCGTACTTCGTGTCCGCGTCGAGGCGCTCGGCGATGGGCAGGACGCGCGTGCGTGCGTCGGACGGGCCGCTCGCGGGCATCACTCGCTTTCGATCTTCGTGCCGCACTCGGTGCAGAAGGCGTTGCCGACGTAGAGCTCGTGATCGCAGCGCTTGCAGCGCGCCACGCGGATCTCGTCGATCGAGCGCGGGCCGTCCACCTCGACGTCGCCGCCGGCCGCGAGCATCGCGAGGTCGTCCGGGGTCATCACCTCGCGCAGACTGTCGAGCTGGGTCGAGACGACCATCTCTTCGATCGGATCGCCGGGGGGCGGGCGGTACGAGCGCACGCCGTCCGTGTCCTGGATGTCGCGGTATCGCTGCGAGAACGGGATCGACGCGGCGACCTCCTCGACGGCGAGCTCGGGCGCGTCGACCTCCATCGCGGAGATGTGCGCCTCCGAGGGCGGCGGGGCGTCGTCGGCGCGGACGAGCAGCGCCGAGATGTTGTCGACGCCGCCGGCCTCGTTCGCCATCGCGATGAGCAGCTCGCACGCCTCCGACAGATCGCTCGTCAGATCGAAGACCTCGAGGATCTGATCGTTGGAGATCATACCACTCAGGCCATCCGAGCAGAGCAGGAACGTGTCGTTCGGCTCGATCTTCACGGTCTGCACGTCGACCTTCACCGCGTCCTTCATGCCGAGCGCGCGGGTGATCACGTTCTTCGGCAGGCGCGCGAGCTCCTCTTCGGTGAGATCGGGCTTCAGCGCGAGCGCGTCGTTGATGAGCGAGTGGTCGCGCGTGAGCTGCTCGATCGCGCCGTCGCGGATGCGGTAGCAGCGGCTGTCGCCGACGTGCGCGATGTGCAGGCTCTCGTCGCCGTCGTAGTGGATCGCGACGATCGTCGAGCCCATGCCGCGGTGCTCTTTGTGCGTCGACGAGATCTCGTAGACGTCGCGGTTCGCCTTGCGCACGGCTTGCGCGAGACGCTCGGCGGGCGGCGGCAGATCGACCTCGTCGTTCGGCGCGGTCGAGGGCAGTGCCCCTTGCGACGTGGCCTCGAAGAAGTTCTGCATCGAGGTCGCCGTGAGCGCGCTGGCGACGTGTCCCGTGGAATGTCCGCCCATGCCGTCGGCCACCACGAAGAGGTCGAGGCTCTGCGCCACGAGCACGTTGTCTTCGTTGTGCCTGCGTTGGCGGCCTACGTCGGTCATGCCCGCGGCCACGAGGCGAAGGGCATGGCGCGGCTGGGTCTTGGACATGCGACACGCGATTATAGCGGTCGATCCCTGGTCCTCGGCTAGTTCCTCGTTGGGTCTCCCGCAGGGGCCCTCCCCGGTCCCCCCCCGGGCCCCCCTCCGTCGTGGGCGCGCTCATACGCGGCGGCCGAACAAGGTTCCCGAGGGCCGTGCGCTTTGCGCTTTGCGCGCGGGCCGTGGTCGTTCTAGAGCCCTGCCGTGACGCTCCCCCGCTCCTTTCGCGCGTTCGTCGCCGCCGCGCTCGTCGTGGCACCCTTGCCCGCCCTCGCGCAGACGCCCGATCCGGCCCAGGTCGACGCCGCCCAGGCCGAGGAGCCGCCGGAGCCGGGCGCCGGGACCCCGAGGGCGTACGCGCCCGACTGGCGCAAAGGGGCCTTCCTCCTGTCCGTGGGGGGCGGCTACGTCGTGCCCCTCGGCAGCATCGCCTCGGGCGTCACGGTGGGCGACCTCGTGTCCGGGGGGCCGGGGGTCTCGGTCGGGCTCGGATTCGGCCTGAGCCGGCACGTATCCTTCGAGCTCGAAGGGAACTACGGGATGCTCGGCGGCGGCGAGGACTGCGCCGCGTGCTCGGGCAGCACGCTCGGCGTCGGGATGCGCCTCGTCTACCACCTCGCGCAGGGCATCGCCTTCGATCCTTACGCGAGCTACGGCGTGGGCTTTCGCACCTCGCTCGTCGAGGCGCCCGAGACCGGCGCCGCCCCGGACCTCGGCATCGGGCGCTCGCAGGGCATCGACTTCGCGCGGATCACGCTCGGCGGCACGTTCTACCCGCACCCGGTCTTCGGCTTCGGGCCGTTCCTCGAAGGGACGGTCGGCTCGTACCGCCTGCGCCCCGATCCGGAGACGTCGCCGAGCGTCTACGGGTTTTTCCAGGTGGGCCTGCGTGTCACGTTCGATCCGCTCCGCGGCGGGAAGGTGCGCGCGCAGTCCACGATCGCCTCGTCGTTCTGAACGAGGCGCGACTTTTCACGCAACCGCGCCCCGCGCCGTGTCGATGAAGCGTTCGTGAAGAACGAACGTGCGCGGGACGCGACGGTGGAGATCGGCGGAGGCGACGCAGCGCTCGGCGCTGCGTGGATCCGCGTGGACGATGGCGGCGATGAGCGCGCCTTGCGGCTCGGCCCCGGCGAGGAGATCGTCCTCGGCTCGGGGGAGGGCGTGGACGTGCGGCTCGTCGATCGAACGGTGAGCGCGCGCCACGCGGCGCTCGTGCACCGAGGCAGCGTGATCGAGGCGGTCGATCTCGGATCACGCAACGGGATGCGGGTCGCGGGCACGCGCGTCGCGCGGGCCTTTCTCTCGACGGGGAGCGCGGTCGAGCTCGGTCGCGCTGTGGTGCGCGTCGAGGGCAGCACGATCGCAAGCGAGCCACACCGGGGCGCGCTGCTCTCGCACCTCGTGGGCCGGAGCGCGCCGATGCGTCGTCTCGGCGGCGAGGTGCGCAGGCTCGCGCCGCTCAAGCTGCCCGTGATGCTCCGCGGCGAGTCGGGGACGGGCAAGGACCTCGTGGCGCGCGCGCTGCACGACGAGAGTCTGCGCAAGGACAGACCGTTCGTGGCGCTCAACGCGGCGACGATCTCGCGCGAGCTCGCGGAGTCGGAGCTCTTCGGTCATCAGCGCGGCGCGTTCACGGGCGCGCTCCGCGATCGACGCGGCGCGTTCCGCGAGGCGCATCAAGGCACGCTCTTCCTCGACGAGATCGCGGCGCTCCCGCTCGACGTGCAGGCGAAGCTCCTGCGCGTCGTGGAAGGGGGGATCGTGCGGCCGCTCGGATCGGAGACGGCCGTGCCCGTCGACGTGCGGCTCGTGGTGGCGACGTGCGAGCCGCTCGAACAGATGGTGGCGGCGCGTCGGTTCCGGGCCGATCTCTACGAGCGGCTCGCGGTGTGCTTCGTGCGTGTGCCGTCGCTGCGCGAGCGCACCGAGGACATCGCGGCGCTCTGCACGCATCTCTTCGCGACCTCGGAGATCGGCCCGCGTGAGCTCTCGCCCGGCGCGCTCGTGGTCCTCCGCGCTTCGAGTTGGCCGGGCAACGTGCGCGAGCTCCGAAACGTGATCGTGCAGGCGGCCGTACGCGCGCCGGGCGTGATCCAGGCCGAGCACGTCACATCGGTGCTCGCGGAGCGAAGCGGACGCCGGGTCAAACTTCGCCCCGACGACGCGCGGCGGATCTTCGAGGAGACGGGTGGGAATGCGAGTGAAGCGGCGCGGCGCGCGTCGGTCCCGCGATCGACGATGCGGGATCTCCTGCGCGCCGCGGGAGCGACGGGGAGGTCGTCTCAGAACGTGCCGACGACGCCGAGCCCTTGATACGTCGACGAGACGCTCGGCGTGACCGCGAGGACACGCGGGCCGCTGTTCGACGCGGTCGTCGAGGTCGCGTTCTTCTTCGGCAGGTACCAGTCGAGCAACGCGTAGACGCCCGTGCCGATCGCGCCGACGCCGAAGAGCACCCAGCCGGTCGTGGCCACGGCGACGTTCGTGTCGTAGTCGGAGAGATCCTTGCGGAGCACGCCGCAGGCCTGCTCGTAGTTCGGCAGATCGCTGCCGGGCGACTCGGTCGATCCGCAGGGCGGGTTCTTGCCGAAGTTCGTGCTCGGATCGTTCGCCGCGTACGTGCGGATCTCGGCGGCGTGCTCGTCGGCCTTTCCGCTCGCGACGCTCGCGCCGACCGAGAAGCCGATGCCGAGGCCGAGGCCGATCACCGCGACGCCCGAGCCGACCCACGCGATGGGCTTGTGCGTGTACCACTTCAGGAACGGCTCACGCGTGCCCGTCGTCGTGTCGGCGCTGCCGTCCGGGCCCTGCGGTGCGATCACGCCCCCGTCGACCGGCGGAAGGCCCGAGCTCGCGGTTGCAGAGCCCGCGGGCGGCGTGCCCGTGCTCGCTTGCGGGCCGTAGGGGTTCGCGGCGGGCGTCGGCGACGCCTGCGGCGGCGTGGGCGTCGGCGCAGCGGCCGGCGGCGGAGGCGGCGGAGGCGGCGGAGGCGGCGGAGGCGGAGGCGATGCGGCACCACCGACGCCGAGCACGAGGTTCGCCGCGGTGGCCGAGCCCTGCTTCGCGTCGACCTTCGTGGTGGTGGTCTTGCCGCCGTACGTCGCCGTGACTGCGTGCGTGCCCGGCTTGACGAAGATCACGTTGAGCAGCGGCGACTTGCCGTAGCTCGTTCCATCGATGGACACGTCGGCGCCGTTCGCGTCGACGATCACCACGATGTGCCCGGTCTTCTTCTTCGCCTCGTTGATGCCCTTCTCGGCGGTGGTCTTCTGATCGGGCGAGGCCGAGGGCATGTCGCGGAGGAACTGCTGCAGGTGCATGCCTGCGTCCTCGGGGTGGTTCGAGCGCAGCTCGCTCTGGCCGAGGTTGAGCAGCACGGCGGGGTGACGCTTCAGCGCGTAGGCTTGCAGGAACGCGGAGCGCGCGTCCTCGAAGCGACCGGCGTCGAACGCCTTCACGCCCTCCTCGTAGCGTTGTCGAGCGACCTCGGTCACGGCGTCGGCCTGCGCGAAGGCGCGAGCTTCCATGAGGTCGGGAGCGATCCCCGCCTCGCCGAGGAGGGCAGGGACCGTGAGCGAAAGGAACAAGGCGGTGGCGCAAGCGCGTGTCTTCATCGAACCCTCGGTGCATCGCGACGGCCGGCGATGCGGTCTTCTTGTCGGCATTCTTCGCACCCCGAGGAGGGCACGGGCAAGCGATTAGCGAGGGCTCAGAACGGCGTCTCGCGAATGATGCCGCCGCCGGGCTTCGGGGCGGTCGTCGCGGTGGGCTTGGGCGCCGCAGTTTTTGCCGTCGTTGGTGCAGACGCAGCGGGTTTTTTCGTGGTGGCGGTAGCCGTCGCGATCGGCTTCGGCGGTTCGACCTTCGGCGGCTCGGCCTGCGGCGCCGTCGCGGCGGCCGTGGGCTCGCTCGTGGGGGCCGTCGTCGCGGTGGCCGTGGGCGTCGGGGGAGGGGGCTCCGGCGCGGGAGGCGTGGCAGCGGTCTCCGCGGGAGGCGCTTGCATCGCCTCCGTAGGTGCAGGAGCAGCGTTCTGCGTCGGGCTCGGCGCGGGCTTCGGCGCCTCGGCTGCGTTTGTCGTGACCGGCGGCGGCGTGGGTTTGTCCGCGTCGCCGAGGAGCCCCTTTGCGGCGAACGCGAGCCCGCCGAGCCCGATGAGCGCGACCGCGACCTTCACGAAGATCCCCTTCGGCGGTCCGCTCACGGGGATCTCGGGCGGCTCGTCGGCCATCGCGGCGTCCATGCGCGCGAGGTTCACGTCGTCCACCGGAGGCGAAGCGGGAGGCGCTGCCGCGATCGCGGGCGCGTCGTCGACCTTTTCCGCGACCGGCTGCGCATCGTCGGCCTTCGCATCGTCGACGTTTGCTTCTTCGGCCTTCGGCGCGTCGACCTTAGCCTTGTCGACCTTAGCCTCGTCGACCTTAGCCTCGTCGACCTTAGCCTCGTCGACCTTAGCCTCGTCGACCTTAGCCTCGTCGGCTTTCGCTTCCTCGGCCTTCGGTGCGTCGACCTTCGCATCGTCGACCTTCGCATCGTCAGCTTTGGTTTCCTCAGCCTTCGGTGCGTCGGCCTTCGCTTCTTCGGCCTTCGGCGCGTCGGCCTTCGGCGCGTCGGCCTTCGGCGCGTCGGCCTTCGCATCCGCGGCCTTCGCATCCGCCGCCTTCGCGGCGCCGTTTACGAGCGGCGCGGGTGCACCGTTTGCCTTCGCGGCGCCGTTCTCCATCGCCTTTGCAGGCGGTTCGGCGCGCGTCGGCTTGGGCGGAGCGGCCACGACCGGACTCGCCGCGACCTCGGGCGCGAGGGCCACGGGCGGATCGTCTTGCTCCCAGGACGGCTTGTACTGCAACGCGAGCCGATCCAGCTCGTCCGGCGTGGGGACTCGCGGCTTCGCTTGGGGTTCTTGGACAGTCATGACCAGACGAGAACGTATCACCCGTCGCGTGCGAGCGGCAACGCAGCGGCGTCGATCGTGGAGGCGGCCCGCGCGGCGTCAGTCGCCGAACGCGGAGGCAACCTTTTCGTTTCCCCCGAACTCGGCGACGAGCTTGTTCTGCCACTCGTCCGCCACATCGCCCACGGTGGTCACGATGTCCTCGAACTCCTCGTAATCGAGCGCGGATAGGCGCCGCAGGCACCGCACGACCACGTCGTCGCGCGCCGCGTCGATCGCGAACGCCGCGTCGCTCGTGCGTACGAACGACAGCTCGAGCAGCTTCCGGTAAAAACCCTCCCGCCCCCGGAGCGGCACCGCCATGATGGGCGCGAAGATCATCAGGACGCCCTGCCGTTCGAGCACGTTGATCCCGATCGTGACCGCCCCGCGTTGCACGTGGGCGTATCCGCCGTCGTCGAGCACATGCCCCTCGTGACCCGCGTCGCTCGCCGGGAGGTATTTCGCGACGTAGCGGCGGAGATACGCGTTGACCATCGCAGTCGCGTCGGCAAAGTTTTCGCCGGAGAGCCGGTCGGCGTAGATCGGGATCGAGGTGGGCGTGGAGTCGGACACGGGGATCCTCCGGAAGATGTGCTCGGGCCCCGCGGCGAGTGGGGTCGCCGCGGGCGCTGCCCCGTCGTTCGCGGTCCACCGGCGTACCGCGGTGCAGCGCTGCCATGGTATCTCTGCCCTCCGCGCCGCGGCGATCCTTTTTGCGTTCGGTACGCCGACGCTCGGCTGTAATTCGGGTGCGTCGAGCCCACCCGCGCCGCCCCCGAGCGACGAACAGCGCGCCCAGGCCCTGCTCGACCCCGCCGCCGCGCTCCCTGCCCGCGCGGAGGTCGTCGCCCTCGCCGACGCCGTCGCCATCGCCTCCTCCCGCGCCGGACGTACCGAGCGCGGCGCCGCCCTCGCCATGCTCGCCGGCGACCTCCGCGCCCGCTCCTTCCGCGTCGATCAGGCCGAGGCCGACGCCCGCGAGGCCCTCGAGCTCTACGCCGCCTCCGCGAGCGCCGCCGCCGGCTCCCTCCCGGGCTGCGAGGCCGATCGCCGCCGCGCCCTGCTCGCCGGCGAGCTCGCCCGCGACGCCGCCGTCTCCTACCGCGAGACCTACCTCGCCTCGCGCCGCCAGGCCGTCCTCGCCCCGCGCACGCCTTGCCACGCCGCCCTCGAGCGCGCTCTCGCCATGTCGTCCGCGTATCGCCCCCGCGGCGACGCGCTCCGCGCCCTCGAACGGGAAGGCGACCTCGCCTCGGAGTCCGCCTCGCGCGGCGCGCCTTCCCCCTCGGCGTTCGCCGCCTCCCCGCCGCCTTCGGGCGCCGTCTCGCCCGAGTCTGCGCCCGAGGCGCCCGCTTCCTCGGCCCAGGCCGCTTCCGAGGGCCAGGTCGTCGTGACCCCGCGGGACGCGGTCGCGGCGAAGGAGCCGGTGAAGATCGTCGCGATCGAACCCTTCGGCTCCGAGAAGGGCGGCCGCGTGGTCATCCACCTGAGTGGCCCGACCACCTTCCAGGTCGGGACGCTCGGCGCCGACGCCGCCGCGGGCAAGGATGCGCGTGTGTTCGTGGACATCGCACGCGCGAGCTCCAAGGGCGTCAAGCGCGAGACCGAGGTCGGCGGCGTCGTGCGTCGCGTCCGCCTCGGCGCCCAGGAGGACGGCGGCACCCGCGTCGTCCTCGACCTCGCCGCCTCGCTCTATCGCCGCGTTTTTTACCTACCCGACCCGTTCCGCATCGTCGTCGACGTGAGCACGCGCCCGCCGGTTCGGAAGGACGAACAGGACGCCTCGGGCAAACGCGAGGTGCGCCGCGTCGTCCTCGATCCCGGCCACGGCGGCAACGACACGGGCGCCGTCGGGCCCACGGGCCTCAAGGAGAAGGACGTCACGCTGGACATCGCGCACCGCGCCGCGACCATCGTCTCGCGTGAGCTCGGCATCGAGACCTTGCTCACGCGCGACGACGACACGTACGTCCCGCTCGACCTCCGCACCGCGCGGGCCAATGCGTTCCACGCGGATCTCTTCGTCTCCGTCCACTGCAACGCGTCCGAGAGCGGAACGGCGCGCGGGCCCATGACGTTCTCGCTCGACCGCGTGCGGGATCCCGAGGGCCTCGCCATGCGCGTGGCCGCCCGGGAGAACGCCTCCCGCCCGCGCAAGAGCGGCGACGAGGGCGACGCGCGCTCCATCGACGAGGAGATGGCGCTCATCGCGTCGAACCTCGACGTCGGCGACCTCATGGCCCGGTCGCGCCACGTCGCCGATCTGGTCCAGCGCTCCGCGCTCGCGTCGCTCGGCGTGCGCTGGCCCGACACGAAGGATCAGGGCACGAAGACCGCGGGCTTCTTCGTGCTCGTCGGCGCGGACATGCCCGCCGTCCTGTTCGAGACGTCGTTCATCTCGAACCCGGACGACGAGGCCCGCCTCGCCACGGCCGACTATCGGCAGAAGCTCGCCGACGCCGTGGCGAACGCGATCCGCGCCTACCGCGAAGGCAAATGACCCGTCCGGGTCACTCCCGCTCGAGGCCCATCAGCCGCTCCAGCGAGTCGCGCAGCTCCGCCGCCTCGCCCTTCTTGATGAAGTCGTAGGCCCCGGCCTCCGTCGCGTTTTTCTTCATCTCCTCGGCGTCCGAGTAGACGATGCAGCGAATGTGGGAGGTCGTGTCGATCGACCGGAGCCGTTCGAGGCACTTCACGCCGTCGAGCCCGGGCATCCGCACGTCGAAGACCATGGCGTCGGGCTGGATGCTGCCGACGGCCACGAGCGCGTCGAACGGATCCTGGAACGTCGTCAGCTCGAAGCGCTTGCTCAGCGCCTTGCGCAGCGAGGCGAGCACGACCGGATCGTCATCGACGGCGACGACCTTGGGTTTGCCGAGGCGCAACACCTCGGGGATCGGGTAGCCGTATTTCCGCAGGAAATCGAGGACGTCGAGCCTCCGGAAGCGGAGGTGCCTGCCCGGCGTCCGGAAATGCCGGATCTCCCCCTTGTCCGCCCAGTTGTGGATGGTCTTCAGATCCACTTGGCAAAACCGCGCCACGTCGCTCGCGGTGAACAGCTCCGGCTGGTTCGTCGTCGTCGTGGTCGTGGTCGGCGTCGTGTTTTCTTTGGCTTCCATGACTTCCGGCCTCCTCGGCCCAGTCCACTCTCTCGGGGGCTCTAGCTCCGACAAAAGGGAGCTAAGTCCCCGAACCCCCATCGTCCACCGAAGTCGCAACGTCCCGCTCGTCGAGGCTCGTCTCGACCCCCGGCACATCGGGAGAAGCGAATCCTTTGCCGAACTCAGGCGCGTCCTCGGCAGCAAAACGGCCATCGCGCAGGACGTAGCGGCTGGGCCCGTCGACCCGTCGCTCCCTCACAGAGTGTGCAGGATCACCGGGCAAAGCGATGAAAGGCGGAGCGTCGCCCTCGCCCGGGACGAACTCCGGGCAGATCGGCAGGAGCGTCTGCCGCCTGGCGAGGGCGAGCGCACCGTGCACGTCTCGCTCGCCCGCGAGCAATTCCAGGGTGCGCGACGTCGGCGGCGCGAGAAAGAAACGCCCTTCCGCCGCGGCGTCGAGGACATCGGCGGGCCGCGCCCAGAGGCTCATCGTGGTCTCGTGCTCGTCGTGCCGTCCCTCCTGTCCCTCGGGCAAAGGGAGCAGGAAGAACCGAGCATCAAACCGACGGGACTCGGCCACGGGCGTGACCCACCGCGCGAACGGAGCGAGCCTGTCCAGCGCGAGGCGCCTGCCGCGCCGGGCGAGCGCGTCCAGCAGCGGCGTCCCCGCGACGAGCTCGGCCGCGATGGCGTCGAGCTCCGCGCCCGCCGCCCCGGGCGTGACCGGCAGGATCCGCCCCTCTTCGAGCGTCTCCCGGCAAGCCGCGACGCAAAGCCCGAGCGCGCTCGTCCGCTCGGCCATCGCCAGAACCCGCGCGTCCGCGGCGTTTGCCGCGGTTTCCCAGGCCGGATCGAGGTCCGACGGATCGACCTTGCCGCCCGGAAAGACGAGCGCCCCGCCCATGAACGCGGACTTCGCGTGACGGCGCACACAGAAGACCTCGAGTCCTTGCGAGCCATCGCGCACGACAATGACGGTGGCGGCATCGCGGGGTTCGCTTGTTTTTCGGTTGATGTCGAATTCCAGCAAGGTGGAAGGTTTTGTCCCACGTCGAGAGGAAGTCGTCAAACCTGCATCTCGGCCGGTCTCGACCGTGGTTGACGTCAGGGAATCCGTCGCCTAGCCTTCCGCGCCCTCCTGCAAGGGAGGGCCGGAAATGGACGGCATTCGTCCGTCTCTGGCCGTACTTCGTCGAGGTGCCCGGATTGCATGAAGCGGGGGGCACCCAAAGGGCGACACGTCGAGGGAATTGCAAAATGAACAAGGCCCAGCTCAAGAAGTTCAAGGCTTTGCTCGAGGCGAAGCGAGACGAAATCGTCAAGAAAGCAAAGCAGACCCTGAGTGAGGACATGGCCCTCGACGCGAGCGATCTCCCCGATGAGATGGACCTCGCATCGAGCGAGTATCTGCAATCCTTCACGTTCCGGCTTCGCGGCCGGGAGAAGTCGTTCCTCGACAAGATCGAGAAGGCGCTGATCAAGATCGAGGACGGAACGTTCGGTCAGTGCGAGGAGTGCGAGGAAGAGATCGCGCAAAAGCGCCTCGAAGCCCGCCCCGAGACGAGCCTCTGCATCCGCTGCAAAGAGGATCAGGAGCGCGCCGAAAAAGACTTCGGCTGATCTTTGGTGGCAGGGGGTTGGCTTAGGCCAACCCTTTTGTGACAGGGGGTTGGCCTACGCCAACCCCCTAAGCGCCCCGCGCGGGCGGGGCGCTACCCGGGGTTCGTCCCTGCTGTCTCTCGTAGGGGCGTCTTGGGCTACTTGGCGCGTTTTCCGGGCCGCTTGCGGCCGGATTCGAGGACCTCGCGCAGGTACCGCCCGGTATGCGATTCCGGGACGGAGGCCACGTGCTCCGGCGGTCCGCACGCCACGACGAACCCGCCGCGCTCGCCCCCCTCCGGCCCCATGTCGATCACCCAGTCGCTGCACGCGACCACGTCGAGGTTGTGCTCGATCACCACGACCGTGTTCCCCGCGTCCCGCAAGCTCGACAGCGCCCCGATCAGCACCTCGATGTCCGAGAAATGCAGGCCCGTCGTGGGTTCGTCGAGGACGTACAGCGTGCGCCCCGTGGCCTTGCGCGCCAGCTCGCGCGCGAGCTTGACGCGTTGCGCCTCGCCGCCGGAGATGGTCGTCGCCGGTTGTCCGAGCCGGATGTAGCCGAGCCCCACCCGCGCGAGGGCAAGGAGCCGCTCGCGGACGCGCGGGATCGCCTCGAACTGCTCGATCGCCTGATCGACCGTGAGCTCGAGCGCGTCGGCGATCGACATGCCGCGGTAAAGCACCTCCAGCGTCTCGCGGTTGTACCGCTTGCCGCCGCACGTCTCGCACGTGACGAACACGTCCGGCAGGAAGTGCATCTCGACGCGGAGCACGCCGTCGCCCTGGCAAGCCTCGCAGCGGCCGCCCTTCACGTTGAACGAGAAGCGCCCCGCCTTGTAGCCGCGCGCGCGTGACTCGGGCAAACCCGCGTAGATCTCGCGCAGCAAGCTGAAGACGCCGGTGTACGTGGCCGGGTTCGAACGCGGCGTCCGCCCGATGGGCGCCTGGTCGATGGAGATGACCTTGTCGATGTGCGAGAGGCCCTCGATGCCGTCGCACTCGCCGATCGGCGCGCTCGTGCGGTAGAGCGCGGAACGCGCCGCGGGCAGGAGCGTGTCGACGATGAGGCTCGACTTGCCCGAGCCAGAGACGCCCGTGACGGCGCAGAGCACGCCGACGGGGATCTCCACGGTAACGCCGGTGAGGTTGTGCGCGCGCGCGCCGACGAGCTTGATCACGCGCCCGTCGCCCTTGCGTCGCTTCGTCGGGATCGGCAGGTGTTTGTCGCCCGAGAGCCAGGGCCCGGTGACCGACAGCGGGTTCTTCGCGATCTCCGCCGGCGTCCCCTCGGCCACGACCTTGCCGCCGTGCACGCCGGCCCCCGGCCCCATGTCGACCACGTGATCGGCCGCGAGGATCGCGTCCCGGTCGTGCTCGACCACGACCACGCTGTTGCCGAGATCCACGAGCCTGCGCAGCGCTTCGAGCAGCCGCGCGTTGTCCCGCGCGTGCAGGCCCACGCTCGGCTCGTCGAGCACGTACAGCACGCCCACGAGCGCCGCGCCGATCTGCGTCGCCAGCCGGATGCGTTGCCCCTCGCCGCCGGAGAGCGTCTGCGCGGAACGATCGAGCGTGAGGTAGTCGATGCCCACGTCGATGAGGAAGCCGAGCCGCGCGATCACCGCGCGGAGGAGCGGCTCGGCGATCGCCCGCTCCCGCGGCTGAAGCGGCCCGTCCTTGTGCGCGATCGTCTCGAGGAACGCGCGCACCGTGCGCAGGGCCATCGTGCCGATGTCCGCGATGTTCTTGTCCGCGATCTTCACCGCGAGCGCCTCGGCCCGCAGGCGCTTGCCCTTGCAGACGTCGCACACGCGCGTGACGGCGTACCGGCCGATGTCCTCGGACCCCGCGACGTCGTCGTCGAGATCGTCATCGTCCTCGCCGGAGAGCACGCCCTCGCCTTGTTCGAGCTGCCGCTCGAGCCGCGGCACGATCCCCTCGTAGCCCTCCTTCGCCTTCTTCCGCCCCTTCGCCGCGGTCGCCTCCGCGCCGAAGAGCAGCGCCTTGCGATCGGCCTCCGAGAGATCACGGAACGGCACGTCCGGGTTCACGCCGAGCGAGGTCACCGCCCGCTCGGTCTCCGTCGAGAGCGCGAGCGAGCCGCGCCGACCCCACGCGACGATCGCGCCCTCGCGCAGCGTACGCTTCGGATCCGGTACGACGCGTTCCGGATCGATCCGCGTGCGGAACCCGATGCCGTCGCACGCGGGGCAGGCGCCGTGCGGCCCGTTGAACGAGAACATCCGTGGCTCGATCGGCGGCAGGGAGATGCCGCAGGCGATGCAGGCGAAGCGCTCGCTCATCCAGATCGGCTCCGCGCGCTCTCGCTCGGTCGACGGATCCGCGAGCAGACGGCCCTCGCCGAGCTTCAGCGCGAGCTCGACCGAGTCCGTGACCCGACCCTTGACGCCCTCCTTCACCACGATGCGATCGATCACCACGTCGAGGTCGTGCGCCTTCGTCCGATCGAGGACGATCTCGTCGCCGAGATCCACGACTTCTCCGTCGATCCGCGCGCGAACAAACCCTTCGCGGCGGAGGCGATCGAGCTCCAGCTTGAGCTCGCCGCGGCGCGCGCGGGCGATCGGGGCGAGCACGGTGACGCGCGCACCCTCGCCGAGGCCGAGGATCCGGTCGACGATCTGCTGCACGGTCTGCGCCTCGATCCGCGCGCCGCAGCTCGGGCAGTGCGGCGTGCCCACGCGCGCGAAGAGCAGGCGCAGGTAGTCCGAGATCTCCGTGACGGTCCCGACCGTGGATCGCGGGCTCTTCGCGAGCGCGCGTTGCTCGATGGCGATCGCGGGCGAGAGCCCCTCGATCGACTCGACGTCTGGCTTGGCGAGCTGTTCGAGGAACTGGCGCGCGTACGCCGAGAGCGACTCAACGTACCGTCGTTGTCCCTCGGCGTAGATCGTGTCGAACGCGAGCGACGACTTCCCCGAGCCGCTCGGGCCGGTGATGACGACCAAGCGATCCCGCGGGAGGGAGAGGCTGACGTCCTTGAGGTTGTGCTGGCGAGCGCCGCGAATGACCAGGCGATCCATGGACGGGCGACACCTAGCACGCTCATCGTGCTGCGGCTCCCGTGTTGTCCACGGCTTCCCGGCTCTCCGATTGGCGCGCGAGGACCAACCGCTTCCGCGGGCGCCCTCTTCTTTCAGCGACACGCGATGACCGCGCCGCGCCTGCTCGCTCGAAATTTTTCCCCCTCGCGGTTCCTCGGTTCTACTTGCATGACGGGCAACGATCGAGAAGCCCTGCGGAGCTCGTGGGTACGACGACGAGGAGCGTGATCATCTCGGTGGGCGTCGGCCTTGCGGTCGGCGGCCTCGCTTTGTTCGCGGAGCGCTCGGTCGTGTCCGTTCGATCGGTCGCGCGCGCAGCATCCGAGCCCGCGCCGCCGTCCCCCGAAGCGCCGCTCCCCCGCGCGCCCGACGAGCGCGGGTCCGTGGATCCCGCGGAGCCCGCATTCACGCCGGCCGATCGTTTCTCCACGGACCTGGCCGTGCGCGCCGCTTGTCCGGCCGACATGGCGCTCGTCGAGGGCGACTTCTGCCCCAAGCTCGAGTACCGCTGCGGTCGTCGATCGAGCGAGCTCGGTCATGGCTGCGCCGAGTACGTCCGCGGGGTGCCGTGCCGCGGCGAGCCCGATCCGCGCCGGTATTGCATCGATCATCACGAGTGGCCGAACCGCGTCGGCGAGAGCCCGCGCGTCTACGTGAATTGGTTTGAGGCCAAAGAACTTTGTCAGTCGGTGGGCAAGCGCCTGTGCCGCCGCTCCGAGTGGACCCTCGCTTGCGAAGGGCCGAAGCGGCTGCCGTACCCGTGGGGCTTCGTGCGCCAGCCGAGCCCGTGCAACGTCGATCGCGCGTCCATCCCCTTCGACGTGAACGCGATGGTCGACGAGCGCACGCGCGAGGCCGAGATCGCGCGGCTCTGGCAGGCTGATCCGATCGGCTCGCACCCCGCGTGCATCAGCGCGTTCGGCGCGTACGACATGTCCGGCAACGTCGACGAGTGGACCGACAACCTCGCCGACGATCCCGAGACGAACCAGCCCTCGACGTTGAACGGCGGCTACTGGGGTCCGGTGCGCAACACCTGTCGCCTCACGACGAAGACGCACGGCCCGAAGTTCGCGTTCTACCAGGTGGGCTTCCGCTGCTGCGCGGACACGATCGACGGCATCGAAAGCCCGCCTCCGAAGCCCTTCATCGATCGCGAGCGCGACCAAGCCTCGCCCGGCGATCACGCGGCGCACGAGGACGGGTGAGATCCCGCGAGGCCGTCGTCTTTCCGCTCGTGCTCGCGGGTTCGCTCGGGCTCGCGGCGCTCCTCCTCTCGCCGCGCGCGGCCGAGCGTCGTGAAGCGCAAGAGGCCTCTGCGTCCACCGCGACCTCGATCGAAGCGCCGCCGCCGCCTCCGCCGCCCGCGCCCGCGCCCAAGGAAAAACCGCCGCCGCCTTCGTACGTGCAGGTGAGCCCGGAGAGCGCGACGGCGTGTGGACCGGGCATGGTGCTCGTCGACGGCATCTACTGCCCGTTCGTCGGGCATCGATGCCTGAAGTATCGCGAGGACGTGAAGGACGTGTGCGAGCGCTTCGGCCCCGAGGTCCTCTGCGAGGGCAGGCTCGAACGCCGGCGCTTCTGCATCGACGTCTACGAGTACCCCAACATGGAAGGCGTCAAGCCAGCGGTCATGGCCGACTGGAACGAGGCGCGGCGCGCGTGCGAGGTCGAGGACAAGCGCCTCTGCACGGTCGAGGAGTGGGAGTTCGCCTGCGAGGGCCCGGGCATGTGGCCCTACCCGTACGGTGCCGAGCGCGACGCCGAGGCCTGCAACATCGACAAACGCGTCGAGCCGCCGGACTTCGACGCCTTCTCGGATCCGGCGCGCGTCTCGGCCGAGGTCGACAGGCTCGACGCCCGCGTCGCGTCGGGCGAGATGCACCGCTGCGTCAGCCCCTTCGGCGTCCACGACATGACGGGCAACGTCGACGAGTGGGTCGACAACCCCCAGGGCAAGCGCCTCGAAGCGCCGTACCGCTCGTCCTTGAAGGGCGGCTACTGGGGGCCGATCCGCGCGCGCTGCCGGCCGATCACCTCGACGCACAACGAGTGGTTCAGCTTCTACCAGGTTGGATTCCGCTGCTGCGGTGACCCGAAGGACGGGGGGCGGGCGGGCCCCGCGCCCGCTGCCAAGCGGCCGCGGCTCGGCCGGATGAACCTTCCGCCGCGGGACGGGCCCGAGCGTTCGAAGCCTGCGCCGGAAAGTCCTTGAAAGTTCGATGCTTCGAGGTTTTTTCCCGCGGCGCACGCGTGGGGCCCGCACGGCTCTTTCCGGGGAGCAAGCCCAAAGTGAACGATGACGCGGCGCTCCCCTTCCAACGGCCCCGATGTTGGACTAGCTTGTCCCCCGGTCGCCCAAGGGCGGCTACGCGACCACGGGCCCATAGCTCAATCGGTCAGAGCCCCCGGCTCATAACCGGGCTGTTCCTGGTTCGAGTCCAGGTGGGCCTATCCCTTTTCGCAAGGAGCAGAGCATCCACGTGAGTATCCGCGACCAGATCGCACCCCTCGAAGAGCTCGCGACCATCGACGACGATCTGCGGAGGCTCGAGGAGCAGATCGGCAAGCAGCGGGGAAGTTTGGAGGGGATGCGGACGGAGGCGGGAGGTCTCGAGGCGCGCCTCAAGGCGGACCGCGAGATGCTCTCGCAGATGGAGAAGACGCGGAGCGAGCTCCAGATCGAGCTGCGCCAGATGACGCAGCAGATCGAGCGCTCCCGCGAGAAGCTCGCGCGCTCCCGGAACGAGCGCGAGAGCAACGCGGCGCAACGCGAGATCGAGGAGCTGCGCAAGCTGCACCGCGACCGCGAGGAAGAGATCGAGCGCCTCAACACCGCGACCGAAGCGGCGAAGAAGTCGATCGACGTGACCGACGGCAAGTACCGGAACATCACGCAGCAGATCGAGGGCACGGCCGAGGGCACGACGCGGCAGCTCGACGCGGCTGAGACGCAACGAGCGGCGCGCGTGAAGGAGCGCGAGCTCGCGGTGAAGAAGCTGCCGACGACGCTCTACCGTCGTTACGAGTCCGTACGTACGCGGCGCCCGCACCCGATCGCAGCCACGCACGACGGCACGTGCCTCGGCTGCCACCTGACCATCCCGCCGATGATGTTCCAGAAGATGCTGCGCCAGGCCGAGTTCGAGCAGTGCCCGCACTGCCGGCGCATCCTCTACTACACGCCTGCGCCGGTGAGGGCCCCGGAGGGCGACGCCGCCGAGGGCAGCTCGACGTCTTCACGCGCCTGATTCGTATCGGTCTCGTCCGATCCCATCGCGGCGCGTGAAAGCCTGCATCACCTGCCATCGCCTCTACGAAGACGACGCGGACTTCTGCCCGCTCGAAGGGCAGAAGCTCGCGGGGACCGACGAGGTCTCGCCGAAGCCGGATCCGAACGATCCGCGCGTCGGCGGGGCGGTGTGCGGCGGGCGCTACCAGATCTGGCGCGTCATCGCCGAGGGCGGCATGGGCCGCGTCTACCAGGCGCTCGACCGCGCGGAGAAGCGCTCGGTCGCGCTGAAGATCCTGCACGAAGAGGTCGCGCAGGATCCGGTGTCGATCGAGCGGTTCAAGCGTGAGTTCGAGGTGAGCGCGGTGTTGCCGCACGAGCACGTCGTGCGTGTCCACGCGTTCGAGCACGACGCCGAGAACAATTACGTGCTCGTGATGGAGTACCTCGAAGGCGAGGAGCTCCGCGTGCTCATGCGCCGCGAAAACGTGCTGCCGCCCGAACGCGTCGTGCGGTTCGTCTCGCAGGTCGCGCTTGGCCTCGCAGGCGCGCACGAGCGCAAGATCGTCCACCGCGATCTCAAACCGGACAACGTTTTTCTCTGCGGCGGTGACGAGGTCAAACTCCTCGATTTCGGCAGCGTCCGCGACAACTCCGTGGGCGCGAAGAAGATCACGGCGATCGGCACGACGATCGGCTCGCCCTTCTACATGTCGCCCGAGCAAGCGCAGGGGCTCGCCTCGCTCGATCATCGCGCCGACGTCTGGTCGCTCGCGGCGATCACGTACGAGTGCCTCACGGGCAAGGTCCCGTACGAGGGCAAATCCGGCCCGCAGATCCTGCTCAGCATCATGACGCGCCCGCACCGCCCGCCGAGCGAGGTCGGCCGCGCGCACGGCGTCCCGCGCACGCTCGACGCGGTGATGGATCACGCGTTCACGAAGGAGCCTGAAGGCCGCATCCCCACGGTCGGCGCGCTTGCGGATCAGATCGGCCATGCGTACGGGCTCGACGGGAGCCACGCGGCGTGGGCGCGGATGACGCAGGCCGAGCTCGCCGAGCGCATCCGCGCGGGCCTCCCCGGCATGCTCGCGCGGCTCGAAGAGGAGCAGGGCGCGGCCGGGGATCTGAGCGCGATGGACGCGGTGTTCGCGGGCGCGGGCGCGGCCTCGGGGCAAGGCGCGCTCTCCGAGGACGACGCCGCTTCGGTCCCGACCGCACGACCACGCTGGCTTTTTCCCGCCATCGTGTTCGTCGTCCTCGCCGCGCTCGTGATCGTGGTGCTCGGCGCGCGCTGAACACCGAGCTCGTGCATGGCTTGGGAGGCCGTTCCGTCGAACCCGTGCTGTTCGCGTGTTTCGTCGACCCTCCGCCCGTGGTCAGGAGCAAACCGCCGTGGTATTTCGAGCCCTCATGAACAAGCCTTCGATGCGCCGCCGTCCTGCCTCCACCCTCGCGTGCCTCGTGGCCCTCTCGGGCCTGACGTTCGTGCTGGCCTCCGGATGTGGCCGGAGCGAAGCCGCCACGCAGCGCGGCGACGAGACGAACGTCGCGGCCGTCGCCAAGGGCCCCAAGGCCGAGAGCGACACGTACGCGGTCGAGATGAAGGCGACGGGCCCGTACGCGGCCGGCAAGGAAGGATCGCTCGAGATCACGATCGTGCCGAAGGGCGCGTATCACATGAACGATCAGTACCCGTACAAGTTCAAGCTCGTCGATCCTGCGCCCGAGGGCGTCACGTATCCGAAGCCCTTGCTCAAGCGCGAGGACGGGACGTTCAACGAGAAGAAGGGATCGTTCAAGGTGCCGTTCGTGGCGTCCAGGGCGGGCAAGGCGAAGATCGGCGGCACGCTCTCGATGAGCGTTTGCAGCGCCGCGAACTGCGTGATGGAGAAGGTGGACCTCGAGGTCGACGTCGACGTGAAGTAAGCCGGGGGCTAAACTCCCGGGGTGAAAGAGTCAGACGCCCGGGCAACCCGACGGTCCGAGCTCGCGCTGGCCGAGCTTTCCAACCTGGTCACCTCGATGCAGCGCCGCTTCCAGACGGGGCGGCGTTTGCTCTCGTTCCAGGAGTACCTGGAGCTCTTCGCATCCGATCCTGCGCGCCACGGGCGTGACGCCGCACGCTACGTGCGCGACATGTTCGACCACTTCGGGACGTACCCGGTCAAACGTCCCTGGGGCGAGTGCTCGCGCTACCGCCTCTTCGATCTGCCCTGGGAGCCCGAGCCGCTCCGGGCATCGGGAATGAGCGCGCGGCGGGCGCCCTACCACGGGCGCGACGCGGCGCTCATCGGACACGAGGAGCTGCAGGGCGAGATTTACCGCGCGCTCTCGAACTTCGTGCAGGAGGGGCGCGCGAATCGGCTCGTCCTGATGCATGGGCCGAATGGCTCGGCCAAGAGCACGATCGCCGGCTGCATCCTGCGCGCGCTCGAGCATTACTCGTCGCTCGACGAGGGCGCGCTCTACCGGTTTCACTGGGTGTTCCCGAGCCGCAAGACGACGCGCGGGGCGATCGGCTTCGGCGGCGAGGGGGCCGCGGCGCCGATCGGCGGCAGCTTCGCGCACCTCGAGGACACGCAGATCGACGCGCGCCTCGTGAGCGAGCTCAGGGATCATCCGCTCTTCTTGATCCCGGTGCCGGAGCGGCGCGAGCTCCTGAAGAAGCTCTACGAAGAAGCCGGCATCGCCGACGCGCCGCCCGACTGGCTCATGAGCGGAAAGCTCTCGCACAAGAACCAGCAGATCATCGAGGCGCTGCTCGTCTCCTACGAAGGCTCGCTCGCCGACGTGCTGCGGCACGTGCAGGTCGAGCGCTGGTTCATCTCGCGTCGGTATCGCACGGGCGCGGTCACGATCGGGCCCGAGCTCAGCGTCGACGCGGGCGAACGGCAGATCACGGCCGATCGTTCGCTCGCCGCGCTGCCCACGGCGCTCCAGGCGCGCACGCTCTTCGAGGCGCACGGCGATCTCGTCGAGGCCTCGGGCGGCGTGCTCGAGTTCAGCGATCTGCTGAAGAGGCCACTCGACGCGTTCCGCTACCTGCAGCTCACGCTCGAGACGGGCGAGGTGAGCCTGCCGCAGCAGACGATTCAGACGAACGTCGTGATGATCGGCAGCGCGAACGACATTCACCTGAACGCCTTCCGCGAGCACCCCGAGTTCCCGAGCTTCCGCGGTCGCTTCGAGTTGCTCCGCGCGCCGTACCTCCGGAGCTACCTCGACGAGCAGCGCATCTACGACGCGCAGATCGCGCCGTTCGTCACGCGTCACGTCGCGCCGCACGCGACGCGCGTGGCGGCGCAGTTTGCCGTGCTCACGCGCATGCGGCAGCCGGAGGCGAAGCGTTACCCCGAGGCGCTCGCGCCGATCGTCTCGTCGCTGACGGCGGCCGAGAAGATGGAAGCGTACGCGACGGGGACGCCGCCGGAGCGGCTCGACGGCGACTCGCAGAAGCTGCTCCGCGCGAACATCCGCGCGCTCTACCAGGAGACCGACGCGACGGTCGACTTCGAAGGGCGCTCGGGCGTCTCGCCGCGCGAGATCCGCTCGCTCTTGCTCGACGCCGCGCAGAACCGCGACCACGCCTGCCTGTCGCCGTTCGCCGTCCTCACCGAGCTCGACGAGCTCTGCAAGCGGACCTCGGAGTACGACTGGCTCAAGGAGCGCCCGCTCGCGGGCGGCTACCACGACCACAAGCTCTTCCGCGACGTCGTGCGCGCGCGGCTGCTCGACACGCTCGAGGAGGAGATGCGCTCGGCGAGCGGGCTCGTCGACGAGACGCGCTACGGCGAGCTCTTCGACCGGTACGTGCAGCACGTCGGCGCGTGGGTGAAGGGCGAGAAGATCCGGAACCCGCACACCGGGGATTTCGAGGGAGCCGACGAGCGCATGATGCGCGAGATCGAGGGCCTGCTCGGCGTGCGCGGCAAGCACGACGATCACCGCCGCGGCCTCATCGCGATGATCGCGGCCTGGGCGATCGATCATCCCGGGGAGAGGGTCGTCAACGCGGTCGTCTTCCCGCAGCAGATCCGCAAGCTGCGCGAGGCCGTGTTCACCGAGCGGCGCAAGGCCGTGGCGCTGCTCTGCCGGGATCTCGTGTCCATCCTGCGCGACCGCGCGAACCACGCCGCCGAGGGCGTGCGCGAAGAGCCCCTCTTCGGCGGCCTGCGCGACGAGCAACGCAAGAACGCGCTCGCTGCGCTCGATCGGCTCGTCGCGATGGGGTATTGCGAGAGCTGCGCCCTCGACGCAGGCAGCGCGCTCCTCCGCGCGCGGTTCGCCGAGCTCGTCACCTGACAGCGCGCGTCGTTGGTCCACGAACGATGTTGATCGACACCCACTGCCACCTCGATCCCAACTACTTTCCCGAAGGTGAAGACGCCGTCCTCGAGCGAGCGCGCGAGGCCGGCGTCGAGGCGTTCGTCGTGATCGGCGTCGGCGAGGACCTCGGTCCGGCGCGCTTCGCCGCGGGCCTCGCCGCGCGGCGGCCCGACGTGTGGGCGTCGGTCGGCCTGCACCCGCACGACGCGCGTGTCCTCGACGGCGCGATGGAGGACGAGCTCGAGCGCCTCGCCCGCGAGCCGCGTGTCCGGGCCGTCGGCGAGATCGGGCTCGACTACCACTACATGCACTCGCCGCGCGAGGCGCAGAAGGAGGTCTTCCGCCGGATGATCGCGCTCGCGCGGCGTGTCCAGAAGCCCATCGTCGTGCACACGCGCGAGGCGGCTGAGGACACGATCACCGTCCTCGAAGAGGAAGGCGCGCGTGAGGTCGGCGGCATCATCCACTGCTTCTCCGAGGATCGACCCTTCGCCGAGCGGGCGCTCGCGCTCGGCTTCGATCTCTCGTTCTCGGGGATCGTGACGTTCAAGAACGCGCGCGCCATCCACGAGGTCGCCGCGTGGGCGCCGTCCGATCGGATCCTCGTCGAGACGGACAGCCCGTACCTCGCGCCCATCCCGATGCGCGGCAAGCGCTGCGAGCCCGCGTATGTCGTGTACACGGCGCGGCGCGTCGCGGAGCTCCGCGGCGAGAGTTTCGACGAAGTCGCAGCGCGCACGACGGAGAACGCGCGCCGGCGCTTCGGCCTCGCGTAGCGCACGCAAGGGCGCCGAGACGAGGCATACTGGAGGCGTGCGGGGCATCGACGGACAGAGGCTCGTCTCCGCGAGTTTCTTCTCGCTCGCGGTGCACCTCGCCCTGCTCGCGACCGGCGGCGCTCTGCTCGCGCGCGCTTCACGCGTGGAGTCAGGCCTCGCGCTTCGAGGCCTGCGCGCGCCGCTCCGCGACGAGGTCGTGGAGATCGAGCTGCCCACGCTGAGCGAAGGATCGATCGCGGGTGAGCTCATCGAGCTGCCGGCGGTCCTCGTTCCGCGCGGGGGAGGGGAGGCCGAGCCGCGCCCCGATACGGGCGAGCGCGGTCTCGGCGGCACGGACACGGCCGCGGCGCGCGCGACGAACCTCGCCGATCGGCAGGACGATCGCGCGCTCGTGACGGAGGTGCCCTCGCGGATCGATCGCACGCAGGTGCAGCGCATCGACGCGGGTGAGGCACGTGCTTCCCGCGAGGATCGACGCGCGAGCCGTGATCCGATGGAGCTTACCTTCCTCGCGAGTGGTCGCTCTGGCAGTCGACCCGAGCGCCGCACGTACGCCGTGCACGATCCGTCCTCGGGTGGTCTTCGCGCCGGGCGCGCCACGCGGCGTGGAGGGGCGCTCGGCGCCGCCGCGCTCCCGCCGGACGGCGTGGAAGCCGCGCGGCCCGTGGGTGGCGCGGAGGAGGGCGTGACGGCGCCTTCCGAGGGCATCGGCGCGCGGGACGGGGCGGCTGGGAAGGATGCGCGCGCGAGCGCCGAGGTGCCGCTCGCGCGCCCCTGGGTGACGGCAGGTACGCCGTCCGTGCCCGCGGATCACGAGGGGCGACCCACGGACAAGGTCGACAGCGAGCAAGAGGTCGCGCTCGCGCTCCAGTCGATCGTGCACGCGAGCACCGCGGGCGGCGCGCCGGGCGGCGGGGTTGGTGGGCAAAACGGGCCCACGGCGCCGGGCTCGGGCGGCAGCGCAGGCCCCGGCTCC
The DNA here is from genome assembly GCF_029946515.1 of Polyangium sp. 6x1. Lineage (GTDB taxonomy): Bacteria > Myxococcota_A > Polyangia > Polyangiales > Polyangiaceae > Polyangium. The sequence goes on along the minus strand of NZ_JARZHH010000012.1, from coordinate 147,422 downwards.
GTCGCCGATCCGCTCGGCACGGGCCGCGGCGCGGGCCTCGACGCGAGTGCGCTCGACAAGCGGCGCATGGACTACGTGCGTCGCGTGCTCGCGCGGATTCATCCGCTCTGGAAGGACGCGTTCCCGCGCTGGGCGATCGCGGAGGGGCGCGGCGGCACGGTCGTCGTGGCGTTCGTCATCCGCGCCGACGGCAGCATCGCGAGCGCGCGCGTGGCGCGGCCGAGCGGCATCCCCGAGTTCGACGAGAACTGCCGGCAGGCGGTCTTGCGCGGCGCTCCCTTCGAGCCGCTCCCGCGCGAGCTCGGGCCCACGTTCGCCTGGTCGATGCCGTTCGTCGCGAAGAACCCCGCGGTGCGTCCCCCGGATCCTGCGCGCCCCTGACGCGCGGAGAAATGTGAAGCTTTCAGGACGCTTCGCGGGTCGGACCGGCGGGCCGAAGGACAGCGCCTTCGGCCTCCTCCTCACCGGCCTTTCGCGTGGGTTTGCCCACGCTCTTCGCGAGAAAGCCCCCTCGACGGATTGCCCGCTTGACAGGTCCGTCGGCCGTCGACATAGTGCGCGCCGCTTCCGCCGAAGTAGCTCAGTTGGCTAGAGCAGGCGTTTCATACGCGCCGGGTCGGGGGTTCGATTCCCTCCTTCGGCACCAGCTTCAACCGCTCGACGACACGGGAGACGCCGTGCTCCCGCGTCGAGCTTGACTCGCACCCGAGCGAGCGCCCGTTGCGCGGGCGCTGCTCGTGCGGGTCCGGCTTCCCGCCGCCGACTTCCGCGACGTCGAGGCGCTCTTCCGGGGCGCCCGCGCCGGGGCCGCCTTGGACGCCGTCGTGCGCTGTCCGGCGGCGCTGCGCGTCGTCGCCTTCTTCGCGGACGAGCGCTTCGTCGCGGCAGCCTTGCGCGTCGTGGTACGCGCGGCCGATTCCGTTCGGGCTCCTGCCTTCGTCGCAGCGGCGCGCTTGCCGGCGGTCTTCGCCCGCTTCGCCGTGCCCTTTGCCGTCTCGGAGGCCTTGCGTGCCGTTGTCGCTCCGCGCTTGGCTGCGCTCTTCGTGCGCGTCGTCGTCGTCTTGGAAGCCATGGTTCGTCCCTCTGCCGCCGCGGGATTGAACGCGATCCGGTCGTCGGACCACGCGTTTCCTCCGCCGTCGCCTCTCTTGCGAGCGAAGGGCGCGGTGACGTGCGTGCTCGTCGGCAAGGGTCGTGCCGAGCTCGTCGAGGCCCGCGCGCGCTCGCTCGGCCTCGGCGTGAAGCGAGCTTCTTTGCGCGCCAGAATGCGCGTTTCGCGCGTGTTGTTCGGGAGAATCGAGCCTTCGGGGTGGCTTCGTCGGGAGCGTCGCAGAGACGCACGGGGCGACGCGAGACGCAGCGCGGCGCGCGGGGTCCGGTGTCACGGCCGGGGGCAATCGCGATCCGCGCGGACAGCGTGCGAGCAGGGAACGCACAGCCTGCTCGGTGGCCTGTCACGCCGCGGGACAGTCGTGCGGGAGCGGGGCGGCGACGAGGCTCGGCTTGTCCGAGCGTAGCGCCCGAGCGCTAAGGCCGAACCACGACCATCGTCCCTTCGCCCATCGCGTCGGTCACGCCGTGCCAGCCCTCTGGCAGCTCCGGCCCGGACCAGTGAAAGAGCCTGCGCGCGTCGACGGGCGAGAGCGCGACAGCATGGAAAGTCTGCGCCTCCCCCAGCCCATCGCCCCAGTACGTGCCCGCGAGCGCGTACCCCGGCTCGAACTCCATCACCCAGGGCGCGTCGGCGACGTCGAAGTCGCCGTGCACCTCGCGGCTGTCGAGCGCCGCGGTCACCAGTTTTTTACGAATCCGGAACGTCCCGCGCGCGGTCGACGCGCTCTCGGCCGCTTCTTTCAGCACGTCGCGTCCCGACGAGATCAGCGTGGCGTAGACCGGCTTCTGCCCCTCGTAGGCCGTGAGCGTCTGGTTGGCCAGGCTCACGTCCAGCCACTTCTGGTCGCCCTTCGCGAAATCCGGAAACTTCGTCCTGCGGACGATCACCACGAGGTCCTGCGCCCGCAGCCAGTAGCCGTCGCGCGACTGTTCGAAGCGCACGCCGTTCACCGTCCGGAACTTCCCGCTGAGCGGCACGGCCGTGCGCCGCTCGAGCTCCTCGTCCTCGTCCGGCTCGGCCTCGCCCTTCTTGAGGTTCCAGGCCGTCACGCCGGCCTTGTGCACGAAGGCCACGGGCAGCCCGAGCTTCTCCACGTCGAGCCCGTGCCACGTCGTCCCGAGGGCGGGCTTCAGCCTGTCGATCGCGACCACCTGCCCCGACGGCGTCACGCCGAAGCGCCGGCCTTCGCCCGGGTTCGGCGCCACGGGCGCGACGAACGACCCCGCGAGCGCCACGCCGCTGCCCTTGCGCAGCACGCCGCCCCGGAGGTCCGCGACGCGTGACGCGAGCGGCGCGAGCGGCGCCACCGCGGGCGCGGGGAACGCGAAGAACGAGCCCACCGTGCGCTTGCCGGCCGCGTCCGCGCCGTCGACGCCCGGCATCAGCACGGGCGGGCCTGCGGGCACGCCTCGCGGATCCAGGGGCACGTCGTTCGCGGCCGCGCCGAGCACCTCGGCGTCGAGCGAGCCGCGCTTCGTGAGGTAGCGCTTCAGATCGGGCTCCTCGGTGGTCTGCTCGGCCGGCATCGGCAGGCGCGTGTAGAGCGGCACGCCCTCGGTCCGCGCGCGGCCGTAGCGGTAGGGCAGGGGGCGCGAGAGATCCGGGCCGGGCGGCAGCGCCGCGGCGAGGGACGGATCCGTCGTCGCGGCCTCGCCTGCGCACACGAAGCCGCGCGGGCGGACGACGAACCAGCCAGCTGGGCATTCCCTGCGCGTGAACGCCTCCGAGGAGCGCGCGATCACGGCCCCTGCGCGGAGCTCCCCGAGCGGCTTGCCCTTCGTCGAGGGCCGGTCGTACACCACCGTGCCGCTCTGCAGGACGACGAGCTTCGGCCCATCGGCCGGCGGCGACGGCACTTCGGGCGGGGGCTCCTCCGTCGGCTCGCCCTTCGCGAGCGCGGGGGCGCCTCCGCCCTTGCAGCCGAGGGACACGAGCGCGAGCGCGGTGAGGAGCGGGAGCCCGAGGCGCGTGGACCGGTTCGAGCCGGGGCGATCGTCATGCATCGAGGCGACGCATGCCAAAGGTCGCGCCGATGGGCCAACTTGCGGGCGAAGGCGTTCGGGCTACCCGCGCTCGCGGGCCGCTTCGTCGCCGAGCCAACCTGCCAGCGTGGCGACGCCGAGCGCCATGATCGAGAGCGCCACGCTCGCCGGCGGCGTCGGCCCTTCGGGGCGCACGGCGCGCAGGACGAGGCTCACTGCGAACGGGAGCAGCGCGCAGATCGAGAGCCACAGAAACAAAAAGCTCAGATCACGCGCCCGGGATCCCGGCCGATACCGGTCGTGCTCCCGCGCGAAATACGCGGACGACAGGGAGCCGCTCACGAGTCCTCCCGCGAGGTTCACGGCGGCCGCGACGCCCCAGACGTGTGCGCCGGAGAGCATCGCGACGACGTCGAAGCCGAGGGAGATCGCGAAGAAGACGAGCGGGAGGACGATGAGCAGCGTGTGCACGTCCCCGCGGCCAGCGTGCGCGATCGTTCTCATGAGGTCTCCGGGCGGGGGCGCTCGCGCCTCCCAGAGCCCTCGATTGGAAGGCCCGTGCCAGCGCGTGGTGCTCGCGCGCGCTGCGCCCGTGATCTCCGTGTTCCTTGGTCTACGTGTTCTTCGGACTACGCGTTCTCCGCGCTCACCCGGCCCCCGCGTGCCGACACGTACGCGTCCACGAAGCGCCGCTGCCCCTCGCGCAGCGCGACGCGCCTCCGCGCGCGGATCCACGCGATCGCCTGCTCGACGCTCATGCCCTTGTGAAGCGCCAGGTAACATACGACGAGCGCGACGCTCCGGCCGACGCCGCTTGCGCAGTGCACGTACACCCGGTGCCCGGCGGCGATGTGCGCGGCGAGGAACGTGATCGCGCGGTCGGCGTCTTCGGGGCTCGGCGCGTTCATGTCCCAGCAGGGGATCTGCAGGTAGTCCATGCCCGCGGCGCGCAGCGTACCGAGCGGCTCGACGAGCTCGCTCGTCGCGTTCACCACCGCGCGCACGCCCAGCCGCTCGAGCTCGGCGACGTCACTCGGCACGAGAAAGCCGCCGAGCAGGATCTCCGGCGTGACCCACGTCCGCCAGGCTCGATCCGGCGACAGCTCCGTCAGGGTGCGGCGCGCAGCCAGGAAGACGTAAAACGCGGCGCGATAAGGGTGGAAGAGCGCAGGGTGCAGAGTCTTACCAGGCGTCACCCCACGTTCTTGCAGCGTCCAGCGCCTCTCCGCCATCGGCTCTTCCTTGCATCGACCGCATCGCGGTCGATGCACCAGAGGTCCAGGGCTGTGCCCTGGTTCGGGTCCAGGGGCGAAGAGCCCCTGGTCGGGTCCGGGGTGAAACCCCGGCGAGACCCCTCAGCGTCGAGCTCGCCGCAAAAGCGAGCGCACGTCGAAGAGCCCGAGCACCGGGCAGAGCACCACGAACGCCGCGCCGAACGTCCCGAGCGAGAGCATTGCGCCGATCGTCGTGCCCTGGAGCGACGCGGGCAGAATCGAGCGTACGAGGACACCTCCGCCCACCGAGAGCCCGCCGAGCAGCGCGATCCGCCCTGCGCGAATCGCGCCGAGCCCGAGCCCTCCGATCGACCGGGACAGCCGGATCCCCATCGCGCACGTCTCCACCCAGCCTGCGATCACCGCGCCGAGCACCACGCCGAGCACGCCGAACGGGCGCATCAAGACGAGCGCGAGCGCTGTGCTCACGACGACCCGCAGCACCGCGAACCGCGCCGGCGTCCGCGTGTCGCCGAGCGCGTACGCCGTCGTCGTGAGCACGCGCCCCGCCGCGTTTCCGAGCAGCGCGAACCCGTACGCTGCGAGCAGCGGCTTGACCCGCGCCGTTGCTTCTTGATCGAACGTTCCCGTCTGGAGCAGCAGCGCCACGAGGTCGCCGCCGAGCAGCACGAACACGAGCGTCGCCGGCACGGTCAGCACGGCGATCCGGGCGAGGGACGCGCCGAGCCGCGCGCGCACGGCTGCGTTCCTCTTCTCGACGTCCTGCTCGGCCGTATCGCGGGAGAGCTCGGGCAGCGCTGCCGCGGCCTCGCCCGTCCCGAGCACGCTCATCGGCAGCAGGTAGATCGTCTGCGCGTAGCCGAACGTCGCGTTCGCGCCCGTGCCCAGAAAGCTCACGAGCAGCGTGTCGACGAGGCCCGAGATCTGGATGATCCCTCGACCCACGAGCGCGCCGGGCAGCCGCGCCGCGGCCTCGCGCACGTGCGGATCCTTCGCGTCGAAGCTCGGCGTGATGCTGCCGAGCAGCTTCCGCGCCGCCGGCAAGAGCACCACGAGCTGCAAGAGCGCTCCCGCGAACGCGCCCCACGCGAGCGACGTCGCGAGCGCGCCGCCCCGCTGCCCGAGCCACGTCCCTGCGAGCACGAGCGCCGCGATCTGCGCGAGGCTCCAGACCACGGGCGCCGCGTACGGCAAGAAGAAGCGCCGGTGCGCGTTCAGCACGCCGAGCCCCCACGCCGACAGCACGAGCAGGCCCGTCATCGGGAAGACGATGCGCACGATCGTCGCCGTCCCCGCGAGCTTCTCCTCGTCGAACCCCGCGGCTACGAGCCACGACAGCCACGGCGCGAACAGCACGCCGAGCGCCGACGCCGCCACCACCACGACGAGCAAGAGGCCGAGCGCCGACCGCGCGAACCGCGCTGCCTCCTCGCTCTTCCCTTCGCCGCGCAGCCGCGCGTAGAGCGGGATGAACGTCGCGGAGAGCGTCCCTTCGCCCATCAGGTTCTGCGTGATGTTTCCGACGCGGAACGCGGCCGCGAGCATGTCCGCCCAGGCCGATGTCCCGAAGTAGTGGGCCATGACGCGCTGCCGCACGAGCCCCACGAGCCGCGACAGCACGATGCCCGCGGTCACGAGCGCCGCCGAGCGCGCGCCGCCTCCTGCTCTCGGAGGAGCTTCCTCGCGGCCTTTCGTCCCCGTCGTCGCCGGATCGACGCTCTGCACGGGCCGCTTCTACCCCAAGGAGGCGCAAGCTAGAATCGCAAGATGCTTGCACCTCCCGTCTTCCGTGGGTTTTTCGCCAGCCTTCGAGCCTCGTCCGCCGGACTTCTCCGGTCCTCCTCGTTCGGCGCGATCGCGCTCGTCACGCTCGCCGCCTGCGGCGCGACGACCCGCACCGAGAACACCGGCACCGGCGGAGAAGGCGGCGACACCTGGGGCCAGGGCCCCGGCGTGGGCGGCGCAGGCGCGGGCGGCGCGGGCGCGGGCGCAGGCGGATCGGGCGTGGGCGCGGGGCCGAACGACCTCCAGTCCCTCGAGCACATCGACCTCGGCGACATCGCGCTGAACTCGCTCCAGCCCTTCGAGGTCCCCGACCGTGCGCTCGGCCTCACGGTCGCGGTCGGCGCGGCCGACGTGAACGACGTCGTGGGCATCAGCCGCCTCCGTCCTCCCTCGGGCGAGCCGGTCATCTTCAACTACGCGATGCCCGGCAAGAACAACCTCGCGTTCGCGAGCTACGGCTGGGTCGGCGGCGCGAACCCGCAGTCCGACGCCGCGAACGCGTGGCCCATGCAGCAAGGCCAGTGGCGCATCGCGCTCGGCGACGACGACGGCTCGGTCACGAGCGCGCACGTCGACGTGTGGATCCGCCGCACGAAGGACGGCCTCTTCCACGGCGGCGTCGTCGACGTGAACGTCTTCCTCGCGCCGAACGCGACCACGCAGAACTACGTGAACGAGGTCCTCGCGGAGATGTTCGTCGACTACGCCGGCCTCGGCCTCGGCAAGGTCACCTTCCTCCCGCTCGCCGCGAGCTTCACGACCGTCGACGACTACGGCGAGTACCGAGACCTCCTCGCCTCCTCGGCGGGCGTCGGCGGCACGCCGGCCTTGAACCTCTTCGTCATCGGCAGCTTCGGCTCCGAGTTCGGCCAGGCCATCGGCGTCGCAGGCGGCATTCCCGGCAGCCCCGCCCTCCACGGCACCACCATGAGCGGCGTCGCGTACATGCCCTCGGGCAACCCCCAGTACGACGCGACCGTCCTCCGCCACGAGGTCGGCCACCTCTCGGGCCTCTTCCACACGACCGAGTACTCCATCGAGGAGACCGATCCGCTGAGCGACACCGTCGAGTGCCCGACGTCCGTCATGCAATCGAACCCCGACACCTGCCCGGACGTGACGAACACGATGTTCCCGATCGCCTACGGCGCGCTCGAGCTGACCGAGGCGCAAAAGCGCGTCCTCCACGGCAGCGCCCTCTACCGCGGCATCCTCGAAGAAGGCGGCCAGCCTGCGCCCCCGGAGCCGGCGCCCACCGGCGGCAAGTTCACCGCGCCGCTCCCGCCCCTCGCGCCCGAGCCCCCCTTCGCCCTCGCCGCCACGCGCCGCCCGAACAAGCCCCTCCCGGCGAAGCCCACGACCCTCGAGCGCGTCCTCGGCGCCGTCTGGTGCGCACACGGCAAAGCCGACTACGAGGCCCTCGCGATCCGCGTCGCAGGCCGCGCCGCACCCAGCACGCTGCGCGCGCTCGTCATCGACGACAAGGCCTCCGAGCTGATCCGCGCCCGCGCGCTCGGCGCCTACGTCCGCATCTCGCAAGGCGACGAGCGCGCCCGCGCCCTCACACTCGCAGAGACCCTGGCGACCCGGGAAAACGCGAGCACCGATCTACGCGTCTCCGCGCTCCGCTCGCTCGCTCGGTTCGCCCCCTCGGCAGCACGCCGATCCGCTGCAACGACAGCGCAATCCGGAGATCCGGTCGTCCGGTCGGTCGCTTGGAGTCTGCGTGGAAAGTGACAGAGATGCTGTCTTTTCGGCGCTCGGGCTTCGTGCTACGACAATCACGGCGTCGGGGGAAGATGCAGAGGTCACGCGCGTGATGAGTGGTTTCGCAGTTCCCTCGGATGGAGGTTGGTCCAAGTGAGCGGAGAGCCGCAGCTGCTCCCCTTGCGGATCTGCCTGGTCGACATGAACAACGGGCATGTCAACCAGGCGATGCGCTGCCTGCGCGGCATCGTGTCGACCTTCTTCGACCGCGTCCGCCGCCACAACCCAGGCCTCGAGTGCGTGCTCGGCGAGGTCTCCCCGCGCGACACACAAAACCCCGTCCCGCGCGACTACGACCTGTACATCTCGACCGGCGGTCCAGGCTCCCCCTACGACGGCGACGGCATGCCGTGGGTCACGGACTATTCAGGCTTCCTGGATCACGTGGTCGACTCGGCCATCCGCGGCGGCGAGCAACAGAGCGCGCTCTTCGCGATCTGTTACTCGTTCGAGATGGTCGTCCGGCACTTCCGCCTGGCCGCGGTCGTGCCCCGCACCGAGCGCAAGTTCGGCGTGATGCCCATCTACACGACGCCAGAAGGCCAAGCCCACCCGCTCCTGCGCCCCTTCGGCGACCGTCTCTTCGCCTTCGAGCACCGAAGCTGGGAAGCCGTCGACCTCGACGAGCGCCTGCTCGAATCCCTCGGCGGCTCCCTCCTCGCACGCGAGAGCCGCGACGGCATGTCCAAAGGCCGCGCCATCCTCGGCCTCGACGTCACCGCAGGCGTGGAGTCCGTCCAGTTCCACCCCGAGGCCGACCGTCCCGGCGTCATGAACTGGGTCTCACGCCCCGAACAAGCCGCCGCCTTCAAAGCCGCCTACGGCGAAGTCACCTACCAGGCAATGCTACGCACGCTCGACGACCCACGCCGTCTCGCGCGCACCTACGCGCTCGTGATCCCCGGCTGGATGTCCCGCCGCTTCAACATGCTCGCGCAATTCCGCGGCTACGTGGAGCTCCCCCCGCCCAGCGAGAGCCAGGCCGACATCTTCGCATCCCCGCCCATCCAGGACCGTCCCGCGCAAGCCGCGTCGGCCTGAGGGGAGGAGATTGGGGCGTTGCCCCAAACCCCAGAAGGGGGCTGTCCGCCCCCTTCACCCCGGACCAAGCGCGGCCTGGACCGAGGGCCGAGAAACCGCGCGATGCGCGGTTTCTCGGACGGGCCTGTGGCAAGACCACGAGCGGCGTCTCCAGCAGCGCTGCCCCCCTCAGCAGACACGTCGACCCTGCGGTCTTGGCTGGCCAGCCCGTTGTGGTCTTGAACGGGCCCGTTCGATGAACTGCGCGTTGCGCAGTTCATCGACGTTCGGTCCAGGCCGCGCCTGGTCCGGGTCCAGGGGTGGACAACCCCTGGTCGGGGTTCGGGGTGAAACCCCGGCGCTACGTCGTGGTCGACATCGCGCCCTCGCGCGGCGTTCCACCCGCTCGTCTGCTTTCCTTCCGGCCTGATCTCGCCTAGAGACGCGCGCGGAGGAACCGATGCACATCGACGAGTCGACAGTGAAGAAGGCCGTCCACACGATCCAGATGCTCGCGGTCGACGCCGTCGAGAAAGCGAACTCGGGCCACCCCGGCGCGCCGATGGGCCTCGCCTCGATCGCGTTCGAGGTCTTCACGCGGCACCTGCGCTACGACCCCAAGGACCCGAGCTGGCCCGATCGCGACCGGTTCGTCCTTTCGGCGGGGCATGCGTCGATGCTCCTCTACGGCCTGCTCCACCTCGCGGGCTACGACCTCTCCCTCGACGAGCTGAAGCACTTCCGCCAGCTCGGTTCGCGCACGCCCGGCCATCCCGAGGTGCACCTGACGCCCGGCGTCGAGGTCACCACCGGTCCCCTCGGCCAGGGCATCTCGACCGCCGTCGGCATGGCCGCCGCGCTCAAGATGATGGAGGCGCGCTTCGGCTCGAACGAAAACGTCGCCACGGCGCGCGTCTTCGGCATCGCCTCCGACGGCGACCTCATGGAGGGCGTCTCCGGCGAGGCGTCGAGCCTCGCAGGCCACCTCGGCCTCTCGAACCTCGTCTTCTTCTACGACGACAACCACATCACCATCGACGGCAAGACCGACCTCGCCTTCAGCGAAGACGTGGGCCTGCGGTACGAGGCGTATGGCTGGTTCGTCCAGCGGATCGACGGCCACGACCACGCGCAGATCCGCGCGGCCCTCGACGCCGCCGTCGCCGAGCCCGCGCGCCCCTCGCTCATCGTCGCGCGCACGATCATCGCGTACGGCTCGCCGGGCAAAGCGAACAGCTCCAAGGCCCACGGCGAGCCCCTCGGCGCCAAGGAAGTCGAGGCCACCAAGAAGGCGATCGGCTGGCCCACGGAGCCGACCTTCCTCATCCCGGACGACATCCGCGCGATCTTCGCAGCGCGCGCCGCCGAAGGCCGCAAGGCGCACGAGGCCTGGAAGGAGGCCGTGCGCGCGATGGAGCAGAAGGACGCCGAAACCGCAGCCCTCTACCGCCGCCTCCTCGCGCGCGAGGTCCCCGAGAACCTCTTCGACGAGCTCGTCAAGGCAGCTCCGCGCAAGGACGCCGCCACGCGCCAGAGCGCCGGCATCATCGAGCAGCGCGCCGCCGCCCTCGTGCCCTCGCTCATCGGCGGCTCAGCCGACCTGAACCCCTCCACGAAGACCTACATCGAGGGCTCGCCCGCCATCAAGAAGGGCGACTTCTCCGGTCGCAACATCCACTTCGGCGTCCGCGAGCACGCGATGGGCGCCTTCGTCAACGGCTGCGCCCTCGCCGGCGGCTTCATCCCCTTCGGCTCGACCTTCCTCGTCTTCGCCGACTACATGCGTCCGGCGATCCGGATGGCCGCCCTCTCCGAGCTGCACAGCATCACCGTCTTCACGCACGACAGCATCTTCCTCGGCGAAGACGGCCCAACGCACCAGCCGATCGAGACCCTCTGGTCGCTCCGTCTCATCCCAAACCTCGACGTCGTGCGTCCCGCAGACAGCCTCGAATGCGCAGCCGCCTGGGCCCACGCGCTCCTTCGCCGCTCGGGCCCCACCGCACTCGCCCTCACGCGCCAGAAGGTCCCCGAGCTGCCGCGCCCCGAAGGCTTCGACCCGAAGATCATGCTCCGGGGCGGGTACGTGCTCGCCGACGCCGCCACGAACCCGCCGGCCGTCGTGGTCATCGCCACGGGCTCGGAGGTCTCGCTCGCAATGGAGGCGAAGAAGATCCTCGAAGCCGAAGGCGACCGCGTACGCGTCGTCTCGATGCCCTGTCTCGAACAATTCCTGCGGCAAGATCAGGCCTACCGCGAGGAAGTCCTGCCCCCGGGCACGCCGCGCGTGGTCATCGAAGCAGGCTCGACCATGCCCTGGCGCGCCCTCGTCGGCGAACGCGGTCTCGTCATCGGCCGCGACGACTTCGGCGCCTCCGCCCCCGACAAAGACCTCGCCAAGGCGTTTGGCTTCGTGCCCGACGTCGTCGCCGGCAAGATCCGGGCGCTGCGGCGGGGCTGAGCTGAGCCGCCGCGCCGGGGCTCTGCCCCGAACCCCGCGGGGGCTGTTCGCCCCTCGACCCGAACCAGGGCCAGCCCTGGACCTCAGGGGGAAGAACTGCGCGATGCGCAGTTCTTCCCACAGGCCGTCGCTGGTACCGCGTCGCCACTTGAACCGTCAGCGCGGCTGTCTCGGTTGGCAAGCCGGTGGCAGGTCTTGCCACGGGCCTGTTCGATGAACTGCGCGGAGCGCAGTTCATCGACCCCGAGTCCAGCGCTTGCGCTGGTCCGGGGTGAAGGGGGCGGATAGCCCCCTTCTGGGGTGCGGGGCAACGCCCCGCCGCGTTGGCGCATCGCCCAAAGACCCTCCTGGCAGCCTGGCGCCTGCTTGGCGCCTCGCCGAGCACCTTCCGACCTGCGCCGACCCCCCGTTGGCGCTGCGCCAGGCGTCACCCTGGACGCGCCGAGCCCTCGTTGGCGCTGCGCCAGGCGTCACCCTGGACGCGCCGAGCCCTCGTTGGCGCTGCGCCAAGTGTCCTCCTGGATGTGCCGACCTCTCGTTGGCGCTGCGCCGGGCTGGACCTGGTGTGCGCTGACCCCTCGTTGGCGCTGCGCCGGGCGTGACTGGGGCGTGCGGAGCCCTCGTTGGCGCTGCGCCATGCGCGTCCCTGGACGTGCCGACCTCCTTTGCCGCTTTTTCGCCCTTTTTTGGTAGGATGCCTCCCCATCCGGACGGACCCGGACCAAGGAGTGCACCATGGGGGCGACGGTTCATTTTCGCACGTGCAACGTCTGCGAGGCCATGTGTGGCATGCGTGTCGCTGTCGAGGACAACCGCGTCGTCGACATTCGTGGCGATCGGGACGACGTCTTCTCGCGTGGCCATATCTGCCCCAAGGGCCCGGCCATGCGGGAGCTCCAGGAGGACCCGGATCGCCTCCGCTTCCCTATGCGGCGCACGGACGCGGGCTTCGTCCGCGTGAGCTGGGACGAGGCGCTTGCCGAGGCGGGCGAGCGCCTGGCCGCCCTCCAGCGCGAGCATGGCCCCGATTCCGTGGGCGTGTACCTTGGCAATCCTGCGGCGCATGGGCATGGCGCGATTCTCGGCGCGAGCTTGCTCGGAATGGCCCTCGGCACGAAGAACCGATTCGATTCGAACAGCCAGGACGCCAATCCTCGCATTTACGCCGCGCTCCAGATGTTCGGCGACGCCACGAGCTTGACCATTCCGGACATTGACCGCACCGATTATTTCCTCGTCTTCGGTGCGAATCCGGCGGCCTCGGGTGGCAGCATCATGACCCTCGGGGACGTTCGGGGCCGCCTCTCTGGCGTCCGCGAGCGCGGCGGCAAGTTCATCCTCTTCGACCCGCGCAAGACCGAGACGGCCGCGTACGCCGACGAGCACCATTTCATTCGCCCCGGCTCCGATGCGGCCCTCCTCCTCGGAATGCTCCACGTCATCTTCGAGGAAAAGCTTTACGATGGCGGCGCCCTCGCCGACATCGCCGACGGCGCCTCCGAGCTTCGGGCGATCGCTGCGCGCTTCTCCCCCGAGCGGATCGAGGGGCCCACGGGCGTCCCGGCCCACGTCGTGCGCCGCGTCGCCCGTGAATTCGCCCGGACCCCGCGCGCCGTCGCTTATGGCCGCATGGGCCTCACCACGAGCGCCTTTGGCCCGCTGTCGAGCTTCCTCGTCGACGCGCTGAATGTCGTCACGGGCCATTTCGATCGCCCGGGCGGCGCCATGTTCACGACGCCCGCCGTGGACGTCTCGCGGGTCGCGCGGATGATCGGCCTGGGTGGTCACGGCCGATTCCGCTCACGGGTCCGGGGCTTGCCCGAGGTCGGCGGAAACCTCCCGGCCACCACGATGGCCGAGGAAATGGAGACGCCCGGCACGGGCCAGATTCGCGGCCTCGTCGTCATCGCAGGCAACCCCGTCCTCTCGGTCCCGAATGGCGAGCGCATCGGAAAAGCCCTGTCGAACCTCGATTTCATGGTCGCGGTCGACATCTACCGCAACGAGACGACGCGCCACGCGCACCTCCTCCTGCCGCCGCGCTACGCGCTCGAGCGCACCCATTACGATCTGCTCTTCCACACGCTCGCGGTCCGCAACACGGCGAAATGGTCCGCGCCGGTGATCGAACCCCCGCCGGACACGAAGGACGACGTGGAGATCCTCGTGGACCTCGCGGCCCGCCTCCTCGGGAAACGAATCACCCCGTCGCCCCTCGGCGCCGCGGCCGAGCGCCTCGTCGGCCTCCTGAACAAGCTCGGCGCCGACGGCCTGATCGACCTCCTGCTCCGCGTGGGCCCCTATGGGGATCGATTCCTCCCGTTCTCGAAGGGCCTCAACCTCGAAAAACTGAAGAAAGCCGAACACGGCGTCGACCTCGGCCCGCTCCGGCCGATGTTCCGCGAGCGCGTGCGCACGAAAACCGGAAAAGTGCGCCTCGCGCCGCCGGAGATCCTCGCCGACATCCCGCGCCTCGAACGATTCCTGGACGAAGCGACCGCCGCGAGCCTCGTGCTCATCGGCCGGCGGCACATGCGGACGAACAACTCGTGGATGCACAACGTCCCGTCCCTCGTGAAGGGCCCCGATCGCTCGATGCTCCTCGTGCACCCCACGGACGCCGCGCGGCTCGGCCTCGCCTCGGGCGCACGCGTCCGCGTCCGGAGCCGCGTGGGCGAGGTCGTCGTCGCAATGACCGTGACGGAGGATGTGATGCCCGGCGTCGTGAGCCTGCCCCACGGCCACGGCCACGCCGCCGCAGCCGATACGATGCGCATCGCAGGCAGCGTTCCAGGCGCAAACGCGAACGCAATCACGGATGATCTGTACGTCGAGCCGCTGACGGGGACCGCCATTCTGAATGGAGTGCCCGTGACGGTGGAGGCGCTATCTCCCGTCGAATCCTGAGCGTCGGTTTTCGCTGGGGGGCGCTTCGCTGGGGCGTTGCCCCAGGCCCCAGCAGGGGCTATCCGTCCCTGCACCCGGACCAGCGCAAGCGCTGGACTCGGGGTCGATGAACTGCGCAATGCGCAGTTCATCGAACGGGCCAGGTCAAGACCGGGGGCGCCTCTGCCGACCAAGGCGGTCGAGGGGATCGCCGGCGTCGGCGTCACGATCCGCGTCCCTCGCGCGAAGAAGGCATGATGTTTCGATCGTCCGCCCCCTTCGTGTGTGTGCTGCTGCTCGTCTCGTCGGCGTGCGACGCGGCCCGGTCCGACGCCGCTCGCGCAGGCGCACCCGTGGAGCATGCGCCCTCCGCCAAAGGCTCGTCTGCGCCCGCGGCGACCGCGCCCGCGGCGGTAGCGCCTTCCGCCAGCGTGTCGCCAGAGGCGGCGAGCGCGGTCCCGCCGCCGCCGCCGCCTCCGTCCGGCCCGGCCATGGTCGAAGCGCTGCCCATGCCGGACGACCTGCCGATCGCGCTCGTGAAAAGCGCGGACGGCAAGCCACCGCGAATCGTCTTCTTGCCAGGCATCTGCTCGAACGCAGGCGCCTACCTGTGGGGCTTCGCCGAAGCCGCACGCGCACACGGCGGCGCAATCGCGATCGACGGCGACCGGCCGTGCGGCAATTCGCGTGACTTCCACAGCATCACCAGCGACCCGAAACACGAAGGCCCTCGCATCCGCGCAGCCCTCGCGGCCGCGGGCCACACGTCCCCGGATTCGGCGGACGTGGTGCTCGTCGGTTATTCC
Source organism: Polyangium sp. 6x1 (assembly GCF_029946515.1). Taxonomy (GTDB): domain Bacteria; phylum Myxococcota_A; class Polyangia; order Polyangiales; family Polyangiaceae; genus Polyangium. The sequence goes on along the minus strand of NZ_JARZHH010000012.1, from coordinate 132,366 downwards.
CTCGGGGTCACGCTCATCGAGAACCTGGTGAAGGAGTCTCCCGAACGCTGGCCCCACGTCGTCTTGATCGGAGCGTCACACGCTCCTCGCCTCGACCGGCTGAAGGGCATACGCAGGGTCGCGACGATGTCGTGCTCGCTCGACGTGCCTGGGCGGATGAAGGCCGCCGCCCGCATGTTCGAGGGCGCGAGCATCCCGGCGAGGTACTTCGAGATGCCGGGCTGCACGCACGGAAACATCGCCGAGGGCAACGAAATCTTCTCCGACGTGTTCGACTGGCTCGAAGCGAAGTGACGTATCTGGGGGCGCTTCGCTGGGGCGTTGCCCCAGGCCCCACCCGGGGCTGTCCGCCCCGGGACCCGGACCAGCGCCCGCGCTGGACGGAGGGTCGATGAACTGCGCTTCGCGCAGTTCATCGAACAGCCGGGTCAAAGACCCGCAACGACCCTGCCAACCAAGACAGCCGCGCTGACGGCTCTACCGGCAACGCCGTCTCACCGGCCTGTGGGAAGAACTGCGCATCGCGCAGTTCTTCCCCAAATGGTCCAGGGCTGGCCCTGGTCCGGGTCGAGGGGCGGATAGCCCCCGCGGGGTCCGGGGCAGCGCCCCGGCGCGGCGCCTCCTCAGGGCATCGCGGTTCCCTTGCATTGCTCGCCGTCGAAGAGCGGATCGATCGGGCCGCAGGCCATCAGCTCGCATTTCAGCGACTGGCACTCGAGTGGGCTCTGGCAGGCGGAGCCTTCGACTTTTGCCTCGGTGCAGACCTTCGTGGTTGCGTCGCAATAGGCGTTGAGGCCGCAGGAGAGCTGGATCGGGCTCGGCGTGCAGGCGTCGCCGAGCTTCCTTGCCGTTTTGCACAGGCCCTCCTGCGCCAGGATGTCGTAATCGCAGTAGAGACCCTGGTCGCAGACTTCCTTTGTGTCTCCCCCGACCTTGCAGACTGCGTCGAGCGGCAAGAATCGCGTTGCCGAGCATTTTTTCGTATCGTCGTCGCAGGCGACGATTTCCCGCTTTTCGACCGAGGAGGCGCATTGCGCGTCGCGCTCGCAGTTCGAGCCTTCCGTCAGCTTGCCTGCGAAGACCTTCGAACACGGCTCGAGGTCCTCCGGCGCGTTGTAGTAGTCGGGGATCGTCAGGAAGCACTTGTCTGCGTAGGGCTTCATCGCTGCGACGCAGGCGTCGATGCTGTTTGCGTCGAAGGTCATGAGGCCTGCTTCGACGTCGGCGACGTTCTTCTCGCAAACTTCGGTCTCGTACGTGATGCACGCGGCCTCGTCGTAGCCGTCGCCTTTCTCGCAGCACGGCTTGCGCACCTCGCAGAGTTGCGGTGCGATTTTCGCGCACACGTTGTCGAGCGTGTACTTCGGCGGTGGCGGTGTTTCGCCGGTATCGTCGCTGCATGCGGCGAGGCCGAGGAGGAGCGTTGCGGCGAGGGTGGGGAGCGTCAAGAGAAGTTGGGAGATGGGCCTTTGGAAGATCATGGAAGCGAGGATCGCATGGGGCCTCGGCGCGGTACAAGCCCCGAGGCGCGCGAAGTCGCTTGGCGAAGGGGCCCGACGCATGGAAGAATGCGCGCCGATGATCGCGACTGTTTGCACCTATCGCGGGTTTGAGGCCTGATGAGTACGCCGAGCCCCGGGGATGTCCTCTCGGGAAAATTTCGGATCGAGCGGGTGCTCGGGGAGGGTGGCATGGGCGTCGTGCTTGCCGCGCACCACCTCCACCTTGGCCGCACCGTGGCCATCAAGCTCTTGCAGCCCGAGGCCCTGAAGCACCAGGAGATCGTCGCTCGCTTCGCCAACGAGGCGCGGAGCGCGAGCCGCATCCAGAGCGAGCACGTCGCGCGTGTGCTCGACGTCGGCACGCTCGACACGGGCGAGCCGTACATGGTGATGGAGTATCTCGAGGGGTCGGACCTCTCGAAGCTCGTGAGGCGAGGCGGCCCGCTCGCGGTCGAGGACGCCGTCGAGTATCTGCTGCAGGCGTGCGAGGCGCTCGCCGAGGCGCATGTCGCGGGGATCGTGCACCGCGACCTGAAGCCCGCGAACCTGTATTTGACCCGGCGAGCGGACGGCTCGGCCTGCGTGAAGGTGCTCGATTTTGGCATCTCCAAGGCGGCGCTCGTCGGCTCGTCGCCCGAGGCGCAGCACATGACGCAGACGCAGAGCGTCCTTGGCACGCCTGGGTACATGGCGCCGGAGCAGCTTCGTTCGGCGAAGCACGTCGATCCGCGCACCGACATCTGGGCGCTCGGGGTCATCTTGCAGGAGCTCTTGACGGGCAAGCTCGCATTCCAGGGCACGACGGTGCCCGAGGTCTACGCCGCCATTCTCGGCAGCCCCCCGGATCCCTTGCGAACCTTGCGCCCGGATGCGCCGCCCGCGCTCGAAGCGGTCATCCTGCGTTGCCTCGAAAAGGACGCTGCGCGGAGGTTCGCGAGCGTCGGCGAGCTCGCGGCGGCGCTCGTGCCGTTTGCGCCGCCGCGGGCGCGTTTGTCCGCCGAGCGTATTGGTCGGATCACGGGCGTCGCGCTCCCGCCGGCCGGGGCGGCGCCGCCCCAGCCGGGCGGCTCGGTCGCGCCGCCGGGCCCTGGTCCTTCGATGCAGGGCGGCGTCGCGCCGACGATCGCGGGGACGGGGTATGCGACGGGCCCGACGGTGGGGCCGGGGCATGCTGGATATGGCGTGCAAGGGCCGACGCCGCCGGGGTATGGCCCGCAGGGGGCGACGCCGCGGGGATATTCTTCCCCGTCGTTGCAAGGGTATGGCCCGCAGGGGGCGACGCCGCAGGGATACCATGCCCCGCCGCAACAAGGGTATGGCCCGCAGGGGGCGACGCCGATGGGGTATGGCCAGCAGGCGCCGCAGCAGCCTTATGGGACGGCGTATGGCGCGCAGCCGATGGCGCCCGCGGATCCGAACAAGGGCAAGATGCACCCCTCGACGATCGCGCTCATCGCCGTGCTGGGGCTGATTGTCGTGACGTTCGGCGGATGCCTGACGTGCGTGTGCGCCGCTGGCGCCGCGGATGGGGCATCGAATCAGAAAACGGGACAGGCGCGGTAGGAAGACGATTCCCTCACCCCGGCCGCTCTCCCTTTCGGGAGAGCGACGGGGGAAGCGAATCAGGCGGCCATTGCGGCGTCGGAGAGCTTGATGATGGAGAAGGGCGCGCCGTAGGGATCGGCGACCACGGCAATGCGGCCGTACGTCGTATCGAACGGCCCGTGCATCACCTTCCCGCCGAGCGCCTTGATCTTCTCACACGCGCCCTCGGCGCTGTCGACGGCGAAGTATGGCATCCAGTGCGGCGGGATCGAGGCATCCCACTGCTCGTTCATTTGCATGATGCCGGAGACGGCCTTTTCGCCCTTGTGGAGCGTGTAGTACGTCATGCCGGGCATCTCCATCGCCATCTTCCGGGCCTCGACGTCGAGCGCCTTGCTGTAGAACGCCGCGGCTTTCTCGCTCTCCCGCGTGGCGACCTCGCACCACGTCATCGCGCCGTGCTCGTCCACGACCTGCGCGCCTTTGTGATTGCGGCCCTGCCAGAAGCCGAAGACGGCGCCCGTCGGGTCGACGCAGACGAGCATCCGGCCGGCTTCCATCACGTCCATCGGCCCCATCATCACCTGGCCGCCGAACTCCCGGACCTTGGTGGCGCTGGCGTCGGCGTCCCTGGTATCGAAATAGACGCTCCACGACGTCGGGTAGGGCGCGTCTTCGGGGCGCTTGCCCATGCCAGCGGCGTTTCGGCCGTTCTTCTGGCACATCGTGTAGTACATCGTCTCGGCGGTGCCTTTGATGAAGGTCCAGCCGAACAGCTCCCCGTAAAACGTCTGCGCCCCCTCGAGGTCCGGCGTCATGAGGTCGAACCACGTGGGTGTCCCGGCGTCGTGCTGGTCGACGTTGCTCATCGGTCTTTTTCCTCCCTATCGCGTTTTCGTGTTCGAGGACGGACGAACCACCCCCGCGCGCATGAGGGCATGGCTTACACGCACCTCTCGGGGCGCGTCAACGGGAAAGCGGCGCGCGTTTGTCCGAGGGTTTGTCGGAGTCATTGCGCTGGCACTGTGCCAGTGGGCCAGCCTCCATGACGGAGCGGAAGCCGGACGCCCGGCGGTCTGCTAAGCTACCAGGCATGAGCTCCTCGCGCCTCGTCACGATCGACTGCGATTACCTCGGGCCCGGCGTCGCCGCTGCGTATCTCCGCGTGGAGGGCGACGAAGCGGCATTCGTGGAGACGAACACCACGCACGCGGTCCCCCGGCTGCTCGCGGCGCTCGATCGCGAGGGGATCTCGCGGGAAGCGGTGCGGTGGGTCATCGTCACGCACGTCCACCTCGATCACGCCGGCGGCGCGTCGGCGCTGCTCGCGGCGCTCCCGAACGCGACGGTGCTCGCGCATCCGCGCGCGGCGCGCCACCTCGTCGACCCGTCGAAGCTCGTCAAGAGCGCCGAGGCCGTCTACGGCGCCGCGCGATTCGCCGAGCTCTACGGCACCATCCTGCCGATCGACGCGGCCCGCGTGCGGTCGCTCGAAGATCGAGAGAGCGTCTCGCTCGGCGGCGCGACGCTCACGTTCGTGCATACGCGCGGACACGCGAACCACCATTTCATCGTGCTCGATCCCGCCCGGGAGGCCGTGTTCACCGGCGATACGTTCGGCCTCGTGTATCCGCACCTCCAGCGCGGCCGCCGCCTCGCATTCCCCTCCACGAGCCCGACCGATTTCGACGCGGAGGCGGCGCACGCGAGCATCGAGGTGGTGCGAACGTCGGGAGCGCGGCGCGCGGCGCTCACGCATTTCGGCGAGATCGAGGATCTCGACGTCGTGGCCACGCAGCTTCATCGATGGATCGACCTCTCGGCGTCGCTCGTCGAAGCGGCCGTGCCGCTCGCCCCGGCCGAGGCGGAGGCCATGATCCGGCAGGCGCTCGAAAAGGAGATGAAGCGCGCGGCCGAAGAGGCGGGGATCTCGCTCGACGCGAAGGATCACGAACTCCTGGAGCTCGATCTCGCGCTCAATGCGCAAGGGCTCGCGTACGTGGCGTCGAAGAAACGCGCATAGCCGCCGATCGAGGGGCGGCGCGGCGGGATGGCTTCACCCGTTCGCCGCCGCGGCCCGGTCCTGCCCATCGCGGCCTGCCAGGCATCCGATGGCGGTGAGGAGCTCCATCACCTGGATCGGCTTCGCGACGTGCGTCTGGAACCCGGCGCGCCGCGCCTTCACGCGGTCGTCGTCCCGGGCGAGCGCGGTGAGCGCGACCGCCGGCACGTGCCCGCCGCGCTCGGGCGGCAATGCCCGCACCCGGCGGATGAGCTCGTAACCATCCATTCCCGGCATCCCGATATCGCTCACGAGCACATCGATCGGCTCCTGTTCCAGAAGCCTCAGCGCTTCCTCTCCCGACGCCGCGGTCGTGACGCGCGCGTTGTGGTTTGCGAGCAGCGTCGCGACGAGGTCCCGGGCGTCCGCGGTGTCGTCCACGAAGAGCACCGAAATACCGCGAAGATCGGAGACGTGGCAGCGCGCCTCGCCGCTCGCCGAAGACGGTTCCTGACGGCGGTCGCCGCTGTCTTCCTCCGGGGCGCGCGTGACGTGGAGCGGCATCTCCACGGTGAACGTCGCGCCTTTCCCCTCGCCGGGGCTCGCCGCCTGCACCGTGCCCCCGTGGAGCTCGACCAGGTTCTTCACGATGGACAGCCCGAGGCCGAGCCCGCCGTGCCGCCGCGTCGTGGATGCGTCGGCCTGACGAAATCGCTCGAAGACGTACGGTAAGAACTCGGCGGGGATGCCCTGTCCGGTGTCGGAGACCGTGATTTGCACGTGATCGCCGCTGCTGGAGAGCGTCACCCGCACCTTTCCACCCCTGGGGGTGAACTTGATGGCATTGCTGAGGAGGTTCCACACCACCTGCTGCAGCCGATTCGGGTCGCCGCGCACCACGCCCGCGAGGGGGCTCAGGATCTTCTCGACACGAATGCCCTTCGCCTCCGCCGAGGGGGCGACCGTGGCGGCGGCGGCGCCGATCACCTCGCCGAGGTCCACCGGCTGCACGTCCAGCCGGACGTTTCCGGTGATGATCCGGCTCATGTCGAGCAGGTCCTCGATGAGCTGCACCTGCGCGTGGGCGCTGCGGTCGATGATCGCGAGTCCCTTGCGGAGGCTCTCGTCCATGTCGGAATCGGAGATCCGCCTGCGGAGAATCTGTGACCATCCGAGGATGGCGGTGAGCGGCGTGCGTAACTCGTGGCTGACCGTGGAAAGGAATTCATCTTTGAGGCGGCTCGCCCGCTCCGCCTCCGCGCGCGCGATCCGCTCACTCGAAAGGAGGTGCTCCCGCTCGCTGTCGGCCATTTTCCGCGCGGTGACGTCCAGGTTCACGCCCGCCAGGCGCACGGCCTCGCCGTGCTCGCAAATGACATTTCCGGCCGCCGCGATCCATCGCGACGTGCCGTCGGGGCGGGTCAGGCGGAACTCGACCTCGTACCGGCCCTCCATTCTCACCGCCCGGCTCGCCGATTCATGGATGCGCGCGCGGTCCTCGGGGCAAACCGCGGCGAACATGGTCGAGGCGGGAATGGGCACGGAAGGTCGCATCCCGTAGAAAGCCGCGCAGGTCTCGTCGAGGATCACCGTGTCGTGCCGGATGTCCCACGTCCAGAAGCCCACGCCTGCAGCGTCGCCCGCCAGCCGCAGGCGCTCTTCCCTCTCGCGCAGCGCCTCCCGCCCCCGCCGCTCGTTCGCGATCACGGCCAGGATCTGCATGGTAATGGCGATGCCCCCGAGGAACTGCTGGAGGAGGATGAACGCAATCGACGGCCCCGGCCCCCCGTGCTTCGTCGCGGTGGCCACGAAGGAGCCGTAGCCCATCGTCGTGCCCCACACGGCGATGGCGGCGATCGGCACCATCGTCGTGGCCGCGCCCCGCACCCCACACGCCAAGGCCGACCACACGAGCCCACAGAAAATGAGGGAGGGCCATAACAGCGGCGAGTCGGTGGGACCAAAAATCAGCCAGGCGGCCCCGCTGGCGCCGGCCGTGCTCAGCACGAGATGCAGCCACCAGGCGCGTTCGTGCGGGATCGGCTCGCCCCGCGCCCAGGTCAGGACCAGCGGCGCCATCACGAGGATACCGGAGAGGCCGCCCATGGAGACATTCAGCCAAAGAATCAGCGATTGCCCGGGGCCGGAGTCCAGCGCCGATCCGATCGAAAGGGTAAGCACGACGGCGGCCACGGCAGCGCTCGTGAGGGCGGCGGCGAGGAAGGTCAGCACGTCGCGCAGGTGGGTCAGCGAGGGGTCCGACCGAGTCCAGCGGAATACCTTCGCACCGGCGACGGAGGCAAGGCTGTTCCCGGCGGCAATCGCGACCTCGACCCACAGGGGCAAGGAGGACCGATGGAGGAAGGCTGCGGCGAGCCTCCCGATGAACACCGCCGGCCACAGCCGCGTCCCGCCGAGCACGAGCCCGGCAAGCGCGACACCTGCGGCCGGGAAGACCGGGGAGGCGGCGCCGCGGATCGTCGCCCAGCGCAGCCCTAGATCGGCGAGCACGCAATAGCTCGCGGACAGGGCGATCGCAGGGCCGAGGGAGCGGACCCAACCCTTTATCCTGGTCCGCGCATCCATCGCGCGCATGATACGACTCTATGTAGCGCATGCGGCAGGGGGGGCTAACCAGCGCCGATCCGCCAGGCGCATCCGGCGCGCCACGGCGCCGCCCTCGGGCGGTCGCCGCGACGAGCGCACCATGGGGGGTCCGCGCTTCGGCGCGAGCCCTCGCTCCGGCACGCGTCGCGAGCGCGTGCGCGGTTCGCCGTCAGCTCATTCGAATCGTACCGTCGGCGACCATCCGCCGCACCGCCGCGAGCGTCGAGGCCACGGCTTTCGGGAGCAGGGATTCGAAGGCCCGCGCCTTCGCCTCGTCCTCGTCCGGCGTGCCGAACACGAAGCGGAGCACCAGGGTTCCGTCGGGCCGCTGGTCGATCACGTTGTCGACCCACCCCGGCGCGCCGGCGATCCGCTCGAAATGCACGCGTCTCTCGGGCTCGAACGTGACCCGCTCCCGGATCGACTCGCCTTCGAGCTCGATCTCGCGCAAAAGCCAGCCGTCGCCTCTCGCGAGGACCTCACATCGCTGCATGGCCGGGATGAACGGCAGCGCGTTCTCCGCCTTCAATTCGAGCCCCCGCCACAGCTCGGCCCGCGAGAGCGTCGGCTCGCCCGGCGCGTTCACCGGGACCTCGTACCTGATCTCTTTCATGATCCGCTCCTCTCGCGACGAGCGTAGCGCGGATCGGTGCCTTGCAAACCTCCGTCATTCGGAGGAAGCTGGCCACGTCGCCCGCGCGTCGAGCCAGGCCTTGCAGCGGGCCTCGGGATCGGGATTCGAGAGGACGTCCGAGATGACCGCAATGGAATCCGCCCCGGCGCGCGCCACGCCCTCGGCGCGCTCCAGCGTGATGCCCCCGATCGCGACGAGCGGCCGCCGCGCGATTCGCTTCCATTCGCCGATCCGATCGAGCCCCTGCGGCGCCCACGGCATGACCTTGAGCGTCGTCGGATACACCGGGCCGAGCGCCACGTACGCCGGATCGACCGTGAGCGCCGCGTCGAGCTCCTCGTGGCTGTGCGTCGAGACGCCGAGCTTGAGGCCGGCCCGCCGGATCGCCGCCACATCGGCCCCCGCGAGATCCTCCTGGCCGAGGTGCACCCATTCCGCGCCGAGGTCGATCGCGTCTTGCCAGAAATCGTTCACGACGAGCGTCGCCCCGCGCGCCCGGCATGTTTCGATGGACGCCGCGATCTCCGCCCTCCGCGCGGCCGCGTCTTGCCCCTTCACGCGGAGCTGTACGAATTGCAAGCCCAGCGGCAGCAGGCGATCGAGCCACCGGGCGCTGTCGACGATCAGGTAAAAACGATCCAGCACGAGCATCGGCATCTCCTCGGATCAGCCCGCGAACGGCGAAAAAGGCGCGCCGAACGTCGGCGTCGACGCGGTCGCGAGGTCCGTCGGCTCCATGAGCCCCGCCTCGTGCGCGCGCCGCCCCGCGCGGATGGCCTCGGCGAACGCCTCCGCCATGGCCGGCGGATTCCCCGCGGTCGCGACGGCCGTGTTGATCAGAATGGCGTCGTACCCCATCTCCATCGCCGCCGCCGCGTGGCTCGGCGCGCCGATCCCGGCGTCCACGACCAGCGTGATCCCGGGGAAATGTCTTCGCAAAAGGCGCAGCGCATACGGATTGTTGAGCCCGCGGCCCGTCCCGATCGGCGCGCCCCACGGCATGAGCACGCGGCAGCCGGCCTCGACGAGCTTCTCGGCGAGCACGAGATCCTCCGTCATGTAAGGAAAAACCTCGAATCCTTCCGCGACGAGCGCGCGCGTCGCGTCCACGAGCGCGAACGGATCGGGCTGGAGCGTCACGTCGTCGCCAATCACCTCGAGCTTGATCCACGGCGTCCCGAAGACCTCGCGTGCCATGCGCGCCGTCGTCACGGCCTCCCGCACGGAATGGCAGCCGGCCGTGTTCGGCAGAATCGCGACGCCGAGCGCCTTCACGAGCTCCCAGAACGCCTGCCCCGCCTTCGCGCCGGACGCGGATTCACGCCGGAGCGACACGGTCACGATCTGCGCGCCCGAGCGCGCCACGGCCTCCCCGAGCGCCTCGGGCGAGGGATACCGCGCCGTCCCGAGGAGGAGCCGGCTCTCGAACGTGCGCCCATAAAAATCAACCATGCTCATCCTCCCTGCATGGGCCGCAGCACCTCGACCGCGTCGCCGTCGGCGAGCTTCGTCTCGGCGCGGAGGGCCCGCGGCACGAACTCGCCATTGAGCGCGGTCGCGACCACCGAGACGTCGAACCCTCGGTCCTCGACCAGCGCGGCGAGATCGCTTGCCGCCGTATCGATCATTTCACCATTGAGCCGGATCCGCATGCATGACCTCGTTCGGGGGGACCTTACCGCGAAGAACGTCGACGATCCGCGCGGCGAGCGCCGGCGCGACGAGCCAGCCGTGGCGATACAATCCATTCACGGCGATCGTGCGCCCGGAGACCTCGATCCGCGGCGCGTTGTCGGGGAAGGCGGGCCGGAGCCCCGCATTGAGCTCCAGGATCTCCGCCTCGGCGAACGCGGGGTGGAGCGCATACGCCTGCGTGAGGAGCTCGCCGGCCGAGCGCAACGTGACGCGCGTCTCCTCGTCCGGATCGAGCGGCGCCGATTCGATGGTCGTCGCGCCGATCATGAAGACGCCGCCTTCGCGCGGGACCACATAGAGCGGATGGCGGTGGTGGAGCAGGCGCACGGGCCGCGCGAGCGAGACGTCCCGGCTCCGGACGAGGGCCATTTCCCCTTTGACCCCGCGCAACGTGGGAAACCGATCCCGGGCGCCGAGCCCGCGCGCGTCGACGATACGATCGGCCCGGAGAGACGCGGGATCCCCGGAAAACCCGAATTCGATGGGCACGCCCGCCTCGCGCAGCCACGTGAGCAGCGCGCGCAGCGTGCGGCGCGGGTCGAGGTGCCCCTCGTTCGGGAAAAAGAGGCCACGCCGGTAGCGGCCGGCAAGGGCGGGCTCGAGCGCGTCGAGGGCTCCTTCGTCGAGGCTCTGGTGATGGTGGGTCAGGCGCTCGAATCGGGTGAGCACGCCCGGCTCGCGCGGCGGAGCGACGACTAGGGTCCCGTTCGTCTCGACGCCCAGGACGAGCGACGGCCAGAGCGCGAGCGACCGCCGGCCAAGGGCGACGACGAGCGGCTCGGCGATCTCGGCCTCACAGTCGGGCGCAAGCATGCCGCCGGAGCGCCACGCGGCGCTCGCCGTGATATCGGCAGCGCGCTCGTGGACCGCGACCCGGAGCCCCGCGCGCACGAGCGTGACGGCGGCGACGAGCCCCATCACGCCGGCGCCGAGCACGGCGACGTCGAGCCGTCCGGAATCGACCATCGGGCTTCTCCTAGCCGCGTCGGTCGCTCCATGTCAACCATCGACGCGCCAGGCAAAAAGGTTCCTGACTGGAAATGCGCCGACCCGCGCCGGCGTTCGAGCGTCATGACCGCACGTTTGCGTTCCCTCGTCGCGGCCGCGCGCCGCGTCGCCGCGCCGCTCGTCCTTCTCGCCGCCGGCTGCACGCACAGCGCGGCGACGATGCCAGATCCGGGCGTGCCCCGAACGCCCAAGGGAGCCGCGTCCCGTTTCACCGGGCTCGTCGGCTGCTTCACCATGGTCGAGCTCGGCACCGGCGAGACGGTCGAGTACGGCGGCGACGAGTGCGACGTGCGCACCACGCCCGCCTCGACGTTCAAGATCCCAAACGCGCTCATCGCAGTCGACACGGACGTGGTGCAGGACGAGACCACCGTGTTTCGCTGGGACGGCAAGGAGCGATGGCGCGCGACGTGGAACCGGGATCATTCGCTCGCCACAGCGATGTGGCACTCGACGGTCTGGTATTTTCAGCGCATCGCCGAGCAAGTCGGCGAGCCTCGTTATCGCGCCTATCTCTCGGCATTCCGATACGGCAACGCCGATCCCTCGGGCGACGTGACGATGTTCTGGCTGAACGACACGCTCAAAATCTCGCCCCGCGAGGAGCGTCGTTTCCTCGCCGATCTCTACGGCAACAAGCTCCCGGTCTCGCCGCGCGCAACGACCGTCGTCAAGAAGACCCTCGAACTGCGCGGCGACGCCGTGGAGAACGTGCGCGACCGGCTTCCGTTCATCGACCAGATCCCTACGAGCGTGGTATTCAGCGGGAAGACGGGCAGCGCAGTGCCCGACGACGGCCCGCCGGGGCCGCTCAGCGCAATCGGCTGGTTCGTCGGGGCACTGGAGAAGGAAGGCCGCACATGGGTCTTCGCGTGCCGCATTCGATCGAGCGACGAGAAAAAGATCGGCCCGGAGGCCGCGAAGATCACCTACGAGATCCTGAAGGGCGAAGGGATGCTCTGACGAACGCACTCATCCCGGCGGATCCCAGGCGAGCTCCAGCGATTCGAGGCGGCGGGCGGTGGCGCTCGGGAAATAAGAGAGCTTCTGATCCGGGACGAGGCGGAGGCCCGGTAGGCGCTGGGTCAGGACCTCCAGCGCGATGCGGCCTTCCAGGCGCGCGAGCGGCGCGCCGATGCAATAATGGATTCCGTGCCCGAAGGCGAGGTGCGGCGCGGTCCGGCGGATGTCGAACCGGAGCGGATCTTCGAAGCGGTGCTCGTCGTGGTTCGCCGAGATGTAGGCGATTTGCAGACGATCGCCCTTTTTGATGTGGGCGCCGCCGAGCTCGACGTCCTCGAGTGCCGTGCGGTACATCGCGTGAATGGGGGAAGCGGTTCGCAGGACCTCCTCGACGATGGAGGGGAGGATTCCTGGGTCGTTTCGCGCGGCGGTGAAGAGCGCGGGGTCCCGGGCGAGCTCGAGGGCCGCGGCTGCGATGAGGCCGGCCGTGGTCTCGTAGCCGGCGAAGAGGATTTGCAGGAGCATGTTGACGAGCTCGGCCACGCCGAAGGGCGGATCCAGGGCCGCCGCGCCGGTGACGATGTCGGAGAGGGCGTCGTCGCGGGGGTTTTGCCGGCGGTCCTCGATTGCGTCGGCGAGGTAATGCTGGAAGGCGACGAAGCCACGGGCGTGCTCGACGAGGACCGGGAGTGGGTCTTGCCCGGCGAAGATCGCGGTGCTGTTCGTGGTCCAGCGATCGACCTGATCGAGGTGCTCGCGGGGCAGGCCGAGCAGGTCGACGATGAAGTTGCCCGGCAATGCGATGGCGAATGCGTGCACGAGCTCGACGTGGCCCTTCGCGATGAATCCATCCACGAGCCTCTCGGCGATGTCGCGGAGGATGGGCTCGAATGCGGCGAGGCGGCGGAGGGAGAGGGCCTTCGTGACGAGGGCGCGCCCGCGTGTGTGGATCGGGGGGTCGCTGTCGACGAGGCTCGGGAGGAGGGGAAACCCCTTCACGAGCTCGGCGAGGAGCTCTGGTGGGGGAGGCGTCGTCGCGGCCTTGGGCGTGATCGAGTCGAGGGACGAGAAGCGGGTGGCGTCCTTCGCGACGGCGTAGACGTCCTCGTACCGGGTCACGACCCAGAGGCCGAGCGGATCGCTCCAGAAGACGGGCTCGTCGCGGCGAGCGCGCGCATAAAAGGGCCGCGGATCGTCGAGCATGGGCGAGGCGAGCGGGAAGTGCTCCTTGCCGCAGGGGGATCCTCCGCGGTCTTTTGCACGGGATTCGGACATGAATGCCTCCGTGGCGCGGACGTATCGCCGCGCGTGGTCTCGTTGTATGCGGAGGCACTGAACCACGAGGGAGCGACGCCCGTCCAGAAAATGGGTATGCTCCGGCCTGCGTAATGCGGAAAGGCAAGGGCGGTGTGATGCATCGAGGTCTCTTGGTGGCGCTCCTCGGTATCGGGCTCCTGGCGTGCTCGTCGAATGAGACGGGCGCGAGCGGGAGCGGAAGCGGAGGCGGAAGCGGAAGCGGAGGCGGAAGCGGTGGCGGGAGCGGAGGCGGAGGCGGAAGCGGCGGCGGAGGTGGAAGCGGCGGCGGAGGTGGGGGCGGCGGCGGCGCCTGTGATCCGGCGGCGGGGACGTATTTCGTGTCGAATACGGGCAACGACGCGGACGCCGGCACATCGGACAAACCCTTCCAGCACATCCGCCACGCCGTGGACGTCGCCCAGCCGGGGGACACCGTGGTCGTCCGTCAAGGCACGTACGACGAGCTCGTCGTGTTCCCGCGCTCGGGCGCGCCCGGCGCTCCGATCACGGTACGCGCGGCCTGCGGCGAGCGGCCGATCCTCGACGGGACGGGCCTCGGGGGCGCGGGCGAGCCGGCGCTTGTTTCGATCGTCGATCAGGGGCACATCGTGGTCGAGGGGTTCGAGCTGCGCAATCTCACGGGAAAGGGCGGCTTCCCCGCGGGCATCTGGGTGCGCGGCGCCTCGCACGACGTCCTGATCCGCGACAACGTCATTCACGACATCAAGGCCGAGAACGGCGGCGACGGCGCGGGCGCGCACGGAATCGGGGTGTACGGGACGAAGACCACGCCGGCCGAGCGAATCTCGATCGTCGGCAATGAGCTCCGCGACCTCGTCCTCGGCTGGAGCGAGGCGCTCGTGGTGAACGGGAACGTGCGCGATTTCGAGGTGCGCGACAACCACGTGCACCACGTGAACAACATCGCGTTCGATTTCATCGGCTTCGAGAGCGACGTCTGCGGCGCCTGCTCCCAGGACGACGTGATCGACGCGGACGACGTGAACCGCGTCCGCAAAGGGCGCATCGTGGGCAACCTCGCGCACGACGTCACGAGCTTCGGCAATCCCGCCTATGGCAACGAGAAGGCCGCGGGATGCTTTTACGTGGACGGCGGGGCGGATCTGGTCCTCGAACGGAACACCGCGCACGATTGTGATCTCGGCGTGGAGCTCGCGAGCGAGTGGTTCGGCAAGTCGACGCAGGGGATCGTCGTGCGGAACAATTTCCTCCACGCGAACGACGTCACGTGCATCGCGACCGGCGGGTACAGCAGCGGCAACGGCGGCGGGGGCGGGGCCGCGAAGAACAACGTGATCGTCAACAACACGCTGTTCAATTGCTCGCGCGACGGCTGGGCCGACGCGGCGATCCTCTTGCAGAACCGCAATGTGGGCAACGTGTACCAGAACAACGTCGTGGTGGCGACGATGGGCACGAGCGTGGTGGTCGTCGCGGGGAGCGGTAACACGGGAAACGTGTTCGATTTCAACGTCTACTTCGGCGGGGACCTCGACGGGGCCTCGGGCGGCGCGAATTCGCTCACCGCGGACCCGAAGCTCGTGGATCCCGAGAACGGCGATCTGCACCTTTTGCCGGGATCACCCGCGAAGGACAAGGGGAGCGGCGCGCTCGACGTGGGCGAGGTGGACATCGACGGGGATGGCAGGAAAAACGGTCCGGTCGACATCGGCGCGGACGAGCTCTGATCAACCCCACCGCACCTCGTAATGGGCCCGCCTCTCGCCGGGTCTCTCCCCGGGCCAGGTGCACCAGGGCTCCCAGATGCCGCTGTCCTTGCGTAACGAGCGCGTATCCACGCGCATCCGCCCGAGATCCCGGGGGATCGTGATCAAATTGTAGAGCCGCGGCACCGACGCGGGGCGGTGGTCCGCGGGCGCGCCGAAGCTGCCCGCGCCGACGACGTGGATGCGTCGCGCCGGGTGCAAGTATCCCACGAGATCGGCGCGATCCTCGTGGACGTGCCCATGCAAGACGGCACGGACGTCGGCGCGGCGCAATCGTTCGAGGAAGGCGTCGTCCTCCATCTTCTCATTGCCCGTCACTGGGTGGTGGAAGACGGCGAGCCGCAGCACGTGGGCATGTTCGTCGAGATCCCCGCGCCGCCGCGCCTCCTCGACCTGCCGCTCCGCCTCGGCGAGGGCGCGGGAGAGCGCGCCGGGGTGAATGGCCGAGCGGTCGCGGTGGTATTCGTCGATCTCGAAAGCGGAGTTCAGGGCGAGGAACTGGATCCGCTCAGCGGGGAAGAGCAGCGCGAGCCCTTGATCCTCGGCGCCCATCGGGTACTCGCGCAGGCAGAGCGGGTGGTAGAGGTGGCGCGAGAAATGGCGGAATCGCTCGGGGTAACGCGCGTCGTCCCGCACGAGGTAGCCGCTCGCCTGCTCGACGAAGCTGCCGGGCGAAAGGCGCCTGGGATCGACGGCGCGCCGCTTCTTGAAATCGTAGACCTCGGTGTCCCAGTCGAGATCGTGGTTGCCGGGCACGACGACGCAGCGCTCGGCGGTGAGGCCCATGGCCTCGGCCAGGCGCGAGAGGAAATGGCGCGCGCCTTCGAGCTCGCCGGGGCTCGCGCGGTTCGAGAGGTCGCCGGAAATAACCACGAAATCGAGCTTTTCCAGGGCGAGCCCCTCCACGCGGTCGCGCAGATCCGTGAGCAAGGGCTGGAGCAGGGCCTCGGGATCGTCGCCCTCGTGGACGTGCAGGTCGCTGAGGTGCAGGATTCGAATGGGCGCGGGAGGTTTGTCCGAGGTGACGCGCGCGACGGCCATGGCCATTCGCGCGGCCTCGACGCTCTCCTCGCGGCGGCGCTCGGCCTCGCGCCGGAGGGCGAAGATCGGCGCGGCGAGCGCGTCCTTTCCTTCGGCCCGCGGGACGAGCGGGGTGCGGGCGTCGCATTCGGGGCAGCCGATGTCGGAATGACCGCCGACGAGGCGGCTCTTGACGGTGTCCTCGGGCAGGACGTACCCGCACGCGCAGCGGACGGAGGCGCGCTCGATGAAATGGACGCCGCGCTGCTTCAGGTGGTCCTCCAGGAAGCCCGCGAAGAGGCGGCGGACTTCGTCGGGTGTGTCCGGGGAGAACGCGACGTCGAGGCCCCCACGCGCCTTTCCGCCGGCCTGCGCGATGGATAGCCGGGACAGACCCTCGCCCGGGAGGCCGAAATCGGCGCGGCCGGGGCCGAGGCGCGCGGGGCCGAAGCGGCGGCCGAGGGCGAGCGCCGTGACGGCGGAGGCGTAGACCTCCGAGGCGGGGCGGCTCATTTCGTACCGAATGGCGGCCGGGGGGTTTGGGGGCGCAGCTCGGCTCGTCCGGGCGGAGCCCCCATCGTCGAACAGCGGCAGGGCGGCGGGATCGGCCGGATCCGCGGCGGGCGCAGGGGCCGGGAAGAGGGCGGGGAAGACGAGCAATCCCTCGTGGAGGAAACACGTGCCCTGTTCGAGGAGGAGCGCAATGACGCCGTCGAGGACGCCGAGCTCCTGGTCCTTGCGCAGGCGCTCGCCGGGCGGGATACGCGGGAATCGCGCGGCGGGGCCGAGCAGCGTGGCGATGTCGAGCGCGGGGACGCCGTGCGGATTGTCGCGGGCGAGGAGGATCAAGGAGCCGGCATATCGGGAAATTTGCTCGACTTCGAGGACGAGCGCGCGCGTTCCATCGGACAAACGAATGTCGGCGACGAGGCCCTGGCGGGCGAGCTGGGAGGCGACGGCGGGGATCGCCACCTGGAGCTCGGCGTCGGTCTCGTCCTGGGCGACGCTGGCCTCGAGCTCGAGGAGCGTGAGCACGGCGCGGCCGGCCTTGCGGGCGCGCTCGACGTGCGTGCGAATGCGCTCGAAGAGGACGGGGCGGCTCGTCGGGCCGAGCGAGGACCAATCGATCGCGCCGAGGATCGCATTCTTCAATTCGGAGACACCGCGGCCCGTGCGGGCGCTCGTGGGCACGTACGCGAGGGCGCCGGTGCGCGCGCGGAGGCGATCGCTCGCGGCGCGATCCTCGGGGGCGCGCTCGGGATCGTCGAGCTTGGTTCCGACGAGCAATCGGCGGGGGGCGCCCTCGTGCTCGCCTCCGTCGCCGAGGTGATCGTTCCAGGAGACGATTTCGTGTTCGGCGGCCTTGCCGCGGCCGGGCTCGAAGACGAGCAGGGCGATGGAGGTGTCCCGCAAGAAGAGGGGATGGACGAGGCGATATTCGTCCTGGCCGCCGAGATCCCAGACGACGAGCTCGCGGCGGTGGGTCCTCGGGACGGGCGCGCCGCGCGGCAGGCGCGCCTCGGCAATGGGCCAGAAGCGCATTCCGTGGGTGGAAGGTTGCTCCTCGTAACGATCCTCGGCGAGGCGGAGGGCGAGGCAGCTCTTTCCGGCGCGGCCCTCGCCGAGGAGGACGACCTTGGCCGTCGTGGTGTGGAGCGTGGTGGAGGAGGGGCCGCGTCCGCGGAGGGCGTCGATGTCGACGGAGAAGAGCGCGAGGTTGCCGGTTGGCGAGGGAATGGCGAGGACAGGCCCGGCGGGGGAGAAGGCGGCGCCCGCGAGGTAATTCGTGGCGGATCGCAATCGAGCGGCGGGCTCCCAGGTGTCCGTGCGCCAGAGCAGGACGAGGCCGTCGCGGGAGCGGGAGGCGAGGAGGCGGCCGTCGTGCGAGAAAGAGAGGGTCGTGACGGCGGTGGTATGGCCTTCGAGCTTGGCGAGGAAGGCGCCGTCATGAAGGCTCCAGACCGCGATGGTGCCGTCGTCGGCGGCGGAGGCGACGTGCGGCGCGCCGGGCCGGAACGCGAAATCGAGGACGGAGCCGCGGTGGAAATGGGCGGCGCGGGTAAAGCCATTTTGCGGCAAGGTGCCGGCCGGGATCGTGGAGATGGCGACGAATCCGTCGCCCTTGCCGCCGGAGACGAGGAATTCGCCGTCGGGCGAGAAAGCGAGGGCGAAGATGCCTTCGGGGCAAAAGCCGTGATCGAGGTGGCCGAGGGCGGAGAGCTCGTCGGCGTCGAGGAAGAGGACCTTTCCGTCGGGCTGGCCCACGGCGAGGATGTTTTCGGGGGACCACGCGAGGCTCGTGCCGGAGACCTCGTGCAACGTGCGGAGGCATTCGCCGTTCGAGATGTCCCAGATGGATAGGTTCGTCCCGGCACGCGTGGCCATGCGGCGCCCGTCGGGGGCGTAGCAGAGGTCCATCGCGTCGGAGCCGGCGCGCGCGACCCAGCGGTTCGATTGCGTGTCGGCGTCCCAGACGTGGATCTTGCCCCAGAATGAAAGGGCGGCGAAGGTGCCGCCGGCGGGCGAGAACCGGACCCGGGCGAGGGGGCCGCGCTCGATGGGCAGGGAACGCAGGAGGCTGAATTCGGAGGGGACGTCGGCGGAGGCGGGAGCGGGAGCGGCAACGCGCGAGGGAGCGGAGCCAGGCGCGGAGGCGGGACCGAGAGCGAGACCGCGTGTGGCTCCGGGGGCGCGTGCGGGGACGGGGGAGGGGGCGAATGCGGCGACGGAGGGGGCGATCGACGGCGGGGGAGGCGGGGCCGGGGGACCAGCTTCCTTTCGGGAAGGGAGTGGCTTGGCCGGGGGCTGCGCGATCGGCTTTGCTTCGGGCTCCGGAGCACATTCCGCGACGATTGGCAATTCGATCGCTTCGTCCGCCGCGAAATCGTCCTCCTCGGCGGAAAGCGTTTTGCGTCCGAGGGCGAACGTCCGCCGGATGGATTCGTCTCGTTCGAGGGGCAGCAGCGTGGGGAGGGGGACGAACATGGGCTCGTTCTGGTGCGAGAACGCGAGGGCCCGAGGCCACAGGGCGAGGCTCCCCTCCAGAGCCGCGTCTGCGAGCGTGATCAGACCGACGGCATAACCATGCGTGGAATCGGGGGCGATCGAGCCACCGAAGAAAGGAACCGTGAGAAGCGGCGCGTGGGGTTCTTCCACCAAGGGGGCTTTTCCACGGCTGCTTCCGGTGAGGTGCGCGGCGAAGCGACCGGGCGGGGCGATGATTTCGAGTCGCTTGTGAGCGCGGGGCGAGAGCCCGGAAGGCGGGTGGTGCGTGAGGAGAATGCAAGCGTCGTGGCGCCCGGCCCAGACATGGAGATCTCCTACCGCAGCCTCGATCTGGCGTGGATCGACGTCGAGAGCGCCATAAGCATCCTGTCCCGAGAGCTCGAGGAAGGCCGTGTTCAGGCCCGCGACACCATAACGGCGACCGTCTTTGGTGACCGTGGCTGCAAAATCGCCAGGGAGGAGGCCTGGGCGGAGGTCGAGATCGATGTCGCTGGGGTGCTCGCGGTGCCAGGACGCCATCCATTGCATGAACGGGGCGAACGCGGCCTCCACGGCGTGCCGCAGCGGGTGCTCGTCGTCGTGGAAGAACGCCTCTCGCCTCGCCTGCTCCGTTTCCCAGTTTGCCAGGTCCGGGGCGGCGGTCCTGGCGATGCGGACGAGGTCGTGGTTGCCGGGGACCGCGAGCAGGGCCGGCCGCAGGCCGAGCCGGGCGAGGAAGTCCTGGAGCGAGGCGAGGCCCTCCGTGACCACGGCGTACTCCCTCTCCGCGCCGCTCGCGGCGAGGTCGCCGGTGACGAGGATGAGATCGAGGGAGCCCACCCGGTCGTGGAGCCGGACGAGGTCCCGCTCGATCTCCTCGCGAAAGCGGGGCCTTTGCCAGAGGCTGAGGTGGGATCGGACGTGCAGATCCGTGAGGTGCAGCCAGCCGAGTCCGGCCATGTGGGGGGCTCCCGGGGGGTGTCGACCGGCGCCCATCGTATCCCCCGGCGCTCGCGTCCGGCAACGGCGGCGGGGGGTGCTAGGGTGGGTTTGTCTAGATGAACTGAAACGTAAAACGCATCATATAATAATTGTTGGTCATAGTACCATGTAAAGAAAAAGTTAATTTAAACACACGGCGCTACCAGTCTTTCGATGACTGGTTTGTCCAGATAAACTGAAGTACGGGTCACTTTTTGTGCTGTGCAATTGTATTGACAGCGGAATTTGTTGACTGTTGTCACTCTAACACCTTGCTACCAGTACTTTGGGGCCGTTTTTTCCTTATCCGCGAGGGGCCTGCGCGGGGGTTCGGAGGTCATCCGGGGCGTTTTCCGGTCTTTCGGGTCTTTTTGGCCGGTTTTTGTTCACGGGCGCGTCATGAATCGTCGCCAAAATGACGCGCCGCGTTGGTGCGCATTGTGTTTGTAAATCATAAAATATGGTTGGCATGTAAAACGTGTTTCCTGTAAAACAATAAACGCATGGCGGTTTGGTTTGTCATGGTTAAGCTTTGTGGTTGTGTAAAACGGAATGCGCGGCCATCGCGCCGGGTGACGCTGCAATGGTCGCGATGAGAGGAGTTGAATTGTGCGGGGAAAATCGAATCAACGAGGAGCAAGGCGCCCCTCGCTATCGCGTTTCAGGCCGCGCTGCGGCTGACGAGGACGAGCGGATCCGGGCCGGGCGCCGCTTCGAAGCCGCCGAGGCCGTCGAGCAGCTCCCACGTCGCGCATAGATTCAGCGTCTCCTCCGCCGAGGCCCAATCACCCGTGCGCGCGAGCGGGCCGCCGACGATTTCCGGATCCGCGTCGATTCGCTCCCGCACCACGACCTCGCCCGCATGCGCCGAGACATTCACGTGCACCCGCGGATCCGAGCCCGAACGCGACGCGAGCGCCGCATGCAAATCGAGCGCGAAATCGAGCGCCGCCTGCCGCTCGTCTTGCCACCGCGCAGGATCCCGCTGGAGCAGCCGCAAGCCGAGCACCTCCGCGCTCGTGCTCGTGCAGAGCGTGTAGCCCGCGCTGCGCATCCGATCCTCGGCGCTCGCCAGGATCCGTTCGATCTCGGCCGCGAAAAGATCCGGCGCGTCCTCGGCGTCCGCGCGAAGCCGTATCTCGATGAAGATGCCCACCGCGAAGCGCGGCAGCTGGTGCGACGACGAGCGCAGCGTGCCCGCCGAGGTCGCGTGGCGCAGCGCCCGCACGAGCGCGTGCACCGATTCGTAACGGCGCTCGGGCCGCTTTTCGAGGCACTTCAGCACCACCGCGTCGATCTCGCGCGAGACGGGGACACGCTCGCTCGGACGCGGCGCGGGCTCTTCCAGGTGCTTGCGCACGAGCTCGCCGGGGAACGAGGACTCGAACGGCAAACGGCCCGTGAGCAGGCGATACAGGAGCGCGCCGAGCGCATAGACGTCCGTGCGCGCGTCGACCGGCGCACAGAGCAGCTGCTCGGGCGCCATGATCGTGAGCGTGCCGATCTGCCGGTTCACCGACGTCAGGCCCGCGTTCGACGTGCCCGGATCCACGAGCTTCGCGATGCCGAAATCGAGGAGCTTCACGCCGCCGAGACCGCCCGTCGCCATCACGTTGCTCGCCTTGACGTCGCGATGAACGATGCCCGCCGCGTGCGCCGCTCCGAGCGCCGCGCACACGGGCTCGAGGATCTCGAGCGCCTCTTCGGGGCCGAGCCGGCCGCGCATCGAGAGCAAGACGTCGAGCGTGACGCCAGGCAGATACTCCATCACGAAGAACGGCGTTCCGCAGGAGAGCGCGCCGACTTCCTTGATCTCGACGATGTTCGGGTGGCGGATGCGCCGCAAGAGCTCCACCTCCCGGACAAACCGCTCGATCATCTTCGGCAGCGGCGCGAGCGTCGGATGCAGGACCTTGATCGCCACGGGCTCGGCGCGCCCCGCCGGATGCGCGCGGTACACCGAGCCACACCCGCCACGCGCGACGAGCCGGTCGATGACGTATCCCCCCACGGACGTCCCGACGGCAAGGGGGACGCCGTGATCCTCGTCGCCGTTCATCGCGCTTCCCCCAAGAAGCCCTGCTCGCCCCATCATGCCCTCCCCCGGTGGGATCGCGATCCCACGCCACGGGTATGACCCGAAATGCGCCGTTTCGGCAACCGATTTCCGCGCTATCCGTGCTCTCCGGAAGGCCGAATGATCGCCGCGACGCGTGATCGAATCAGGGTACGCACGGGCCCGATGGGGCCGCCCCCGATCCGCGGACCCTAGACCGCCATCAGGGCGATTCCCGACGGCCTCGTCGAGGGGTTCCCGTTCGCGGGACGCCCGTACTCCAAGTTCGTCGTGTCCTGTGCCGGCTCCGTGTTTCGCGCTATCGTGAGGGGAATCTCTGAGACGGGGGGGGTACATGTCTCGGAAATCAATGGTCGCATTTTTTCCGTTCGTGCTCGTGACGATCGTTCCGCTCATCGGTTGCGTGGGGGCGCCGGGAGATGAAGAGGGGGACGTGGGCCACGCGGCCCAACCAATAAACATTCTAAACTCGCTCGATCCGGCGGCGCTGACGGCGGGTGGGGACTTCGCCAAGGCGCCGCTCTCGGTCGACGCGATGCTGCCGGGGGCGCGCGCGGCTATCGAGGGGGCCTCGGAGCAGGGGAGGCTCGCGCGGCTCTTCCTCCAGTATGCCGTGGGGTGCGCGCTCGGGCGTGGGCAGGAGGTCGCGTTCTCCTGGACGGGCCTCGACGGCGCCGTCCACGACGAAGTGTTTCCGGGCGACGTGGGGCTCGCCCCGTCGTGGCGCGAGGCGCCGCTCGACGAGGTGGGTCAGCAGTGGGTGTCGGCGTGCATCGGCGCGCGCACGAATCGGTACAAGCAGCAAGTGATGATCTCGATGCGTGGATCGGAGGAGGCGCTTGCGGTGCGGGATGACGCCGAGCTCCATCGATTCACGTACGAGGAGGGGGCGTTCTGGGGCAACCTCTTCCTCGCGCAGCCCTATCTGCGCACCTGTTACGAGCCGAAGAACGTGGAGCGGGCCGTGGCGGCGATGCGTGATTGCGCGGCAGGCCTGCGCGGCCAGGGCGACGAGGGCTGCGGTATCATGGAGATCATGGGGCCCTGCGCGGACCAATGCGAGCCGCTCGGCGCGGACCTGTTCCATCCAGGCTGCGCCGCACCCGAATCTGGGGTTCCTTCCGCGGGGAAAACAGAGTATGTGATCACGGTTTTCCTCCCGTAGAGATGACGACGACACCACCGCCGCCACCGCCGGAGCCCGACGCAGCCATCCGCCAAGGACGGAAGGGATCGCGTTGCGCTTCGTGCGGGAGGCGGGTGGGGATCTCCGGGTGCCCGGAGCACGGTCGTTCACCGGAAGAAGATACGGCGCCCGAGCTCGCGTCCGAGCCCGAGGCGCCGCTGCCGGCGTTCCACGGATACCGCACCGAACGCATGCTCGGCCGCGGCGGGTTTGGCATGGTCTATGCGGCCGTGGCCACGGCGCCGCCAAACGCCGGGCGACGCGTGGCGATCAAGCTGGCCCGAGACGATCGGGCCGGCGCCGCGAAACGGCTCGCCCACGAGCTCGTGGCGCTGCGCCTCGTGGGCCCGCCCCACGTGCCCGCGGTGCTCGACGCAGGCATGCTCGTCTCGGGCTCCCGCTACATCGTGATGGAGCTCATCGAGGCGAGGACGCTCGCGGAGATCCTCGTCGAGCGCGGCGGGGCCCTGCCCCCGGCGGAGGCCTGCGCGATCACCCGCGCCCTGCTCGCGTCGCTGCGCGCCGTGCACGACGAGGGCCTGGTCCACCGCGACATCAAGCCCGAAAACGTCCTCGTCACGGAGCCGCCCGGCCGCGCGACCGTGCTCGACCTGGGCCTCGCCCGGCGCCAAGGGGTGATGCCGGCGGGCACGACCCCACCCGAGGAGGGCGCGATGGTCGGCACGATCGAATACATGGCCCCCGAGCAGTGCGAGGGGCGCGCCGAGCTCGACGCGCGCGCCGACGTGTATGCAGTGGGCGTGATCCTGTACGAGATGCTCGCCGGCCCCCCGCCATTCTGGGGGCCGCCCGCGGCGGTGCGCGAGGGGCACCTCTCCCGCAGGCCCGCGCGGCTCGAACGCGCAGCCGGGGCGCCGATCCCGGGGGCGCTCGAGGACATCGTGCTCCGTTGCCTGGAAAAGGATCCGGCCGCGCGATACGCGAACGCGACGGAGCTCGACGAGGCGCTCGCGAAGATCGCTTTCGGGACGGAGCCCGAGGTGCGGAGCTCCCCCGGGCTCGCCGGGGACCCCGCGACGAACGGGATGGGAAAACCCCAGGTCGCGGATCGGGGCGCGTCGGCCGACGCGCGATCGAGGTCGACCGACACGACGGCGACCGAGCGGCGCACGGTGGCGTTGCTGCACTTCACGTCGCAGCTCGATCCCATCGCGCTGCAGGGACGCATCGAGCCGATCGGCGGGCACGTGATGCGCGCAGCGAGCGGCCGGTACGTGGTGGCGTTCGGGCACGAGGCGGACGAAAACCCGGTGCGCCTGGCGATCCGCGCGGCGCAGGATCTCGTCGCGCGCGGGATCTGCGAGCGGGTGTGGATCGATCTCGCGAACGTGCTCGTGACGACGCGGCCCGACGGCTCGAAGCGCCTGCTCGCGCCGCACCTCGCCCGGATTGGGCAAGCGCCGCTGCCCGTGTCGACGGCGCCGATCCTGCTCTCGCCGGCGGCGCGCGGCGTGCTGACGGAGGCCGATCTCTCGGAGCTGCTCTCGCTGTTCGGGACGAAGGCCGTCGAGGAGAGCGAGCTCTCGGGCGCGGAGGATCCGACGACGCGGCTCGGGCACGTGGGGCCGCCGCTCGTCGGTCGGGACGATCTCCTGGAGACGCTCGCGCTCTCGGCGCTGCGCTCGGTCCGCGAGGGCGTGCCGTCGGTCGCGGTGATCGTCGGGGAGCCGGGGCACGGCAAGAGCCACCTGCGCAGGCTCCTGGTCGACCGGCTGCGGACGCTCGTGCCGCTCGGGGCGGTGGTGGACCTCCGCGCACCCGAGCCGATCGTCGGCGGCGGCGACAGCGTGCGCGACCTGCTCTCCGCGACGCTCGGTCTGCCCGCGTCGATGCCCGCGGAGGGGCGCAAGGCCGCGCTGCGGGAGCGGCTCGGCCCAGCGTCGAGCCCCGAGGCGGAGGCGGCGCTCGCGCTCGCCCTCGGCTGGGTGGGGCCGCCGCGCGGCGACGAGACCACGGATTTCCCGGGCCTGCGCGCCCTCGAAGCCGCGCCCTTCGCGCTCGGCGCGACCCTGCGCGTGGCCGGCGGCGAGGCCCTGCGGAGGCGCGCGGAGCGGACGCCGCTCTGCGTGGTGCTCGACGACGCGCAGTTCGCCGACGAGGCGACGCTCGGCATCCTGGAGCACGCGACGCTCGCCGAGGCGCGGGCGCCGATCTTCGTGTGCGCCCTCGGCCGCCCCGTGTTCAAGGAAAACCACCCGTCCTGGGCCGAGCGCGCCGCGCACCGGGACGTCCTCGATCTCGGGCCGCTCGATCCGCAGAGCGCAGCCTCGCTGGTGCGCGCCTTGCTCGCGCCGGCGGAGAACGTGCCGGAGCTCGCGGTGCGCCGGCTCGTGGAGCGGACGCAGGGGATCCCGCTCTTGCTCGTCGAGCTCGTGCGCGGGCTCAAGGGCGCCGGGATCGTGCGCCGGCACGAGGGCGGCCGCGGGTTTTACGTGGCGACGGACGAGCTCGATCGAGTGCCGGATCTGCCGCTCATCGAGTGGCTCGCGCACCGCGAGATCGACGCGCTCTCGCCAGCGGAGCGGGCCCACGCCAGGCTCGTGGCGACCGTCGGAGCCGAAGTCACGCCGGAGGAGATTTCAGGCATCCTGCGCGGGATCCTGCGCCGTCTCGATCAGAGCGGCGAGTCGAGCGAGTTCCCGCTCGACGCGCGGATCGGCATCGAGCGGCTGCTCAACACAGGCGTCCTTCGCAGGCAACGCCACGGCCGCGTCGGCTTCCGGCACGCGCTCGTCCGCGAGACGATCGCCCGAGGCGTCCCCGAAGCGCTGCGCCGCAAGATCCACCTGACGTGCGCCGAGTACTACCGCGACGCACCGGGGCCGCCGGAGGGCCCGCCCGAGGAGCAAAGGCTGCCGCAGCTCGCCTACCACGCGGCCTGCGCAGGGCTCTTCGACGTGGCGGAGGCGGCCTACATGGCCCTCGCCGAGGCGGCGCGTGCGAGGCACGCGTACGTCGACGCCGAACGCTTCTACACGCTGGCGCTGGAGCAGCAGGCAAGCACGGGGGCGCGGCGCGGCGGGGCGTACCGGGGCCGCGGGCTCATGCGCTACCGCGTGGGCCGCTACCACGACGCACTCGCAGACTTCGCCGAGTCCCGCGCAGCAGCGAGCGCGGCGAGCGACGAGATGGAGATCGTCGAGATCCTGCTCGACGAGGCAACAGCGCTCGACTGGATGGGCGAAAACGCAGCCTCCCGCGACAAGGTGCACGAGGCGCAGGCGCTCGTCGCAGGCCGAGCAACGCCGCTGCTCTCGGCGCGGATCCTGCTCGGAATCGGGCGCTCCCATTATCGCTTCTCGCTCAAGGAAGAGGCGCTCGGCGCCCTCACGCGCGCGGCATCCGAGGCAGCATCCCTCGGCGAGGAAGGCTACGAGACGCAAGTGATCGCCCTGCTCATGCTGGGCTACCTGGAGCAGGGCATCGGCCGGCACGCGGAGGCAGAGCGCGCGCTCGATCGAGCCGTGACATTGTGCGACGCCCACGGCGACGCGCTCCACCTCGCGGCGTCGATCAACACGCGCGGCGTCCTGCGCGGCTTCCAGGGAGATCGGCAGCGAATGATCTCGGACCTCGAGCGAGTCATCTCGCTCGGCCGCGAGCTAGGGCAGGACTACATCGAGTGGACCGGCCACTTCAACCTGGGCGAGTGCCTGTACCTGATGGCCGAGCTCGAAGCCGCCGAGCCCCACGTGGCCCAAGCGCGCGCCATCGACGAGCGGCACACGGGCGGCGAGCCCCGCCCAGCAAGCATCCTCCTCCAAGCGCGAATGCTGCTCTACCGAGGCGACATCGAGAACGCACGCGCCCTCGCCGCGCGAGCCCGCGGCGGGACATCCACGCCGCTCACAGTTCCGTCCGACGACGTACTTTGCTCGATGATCGAGCTCGCAGCCGAGGACGCGACCGAAGAGGCATGGGAAGCGCTGGAAGCCCGCTCGGAGCGATACTCGATCGGCCAGGAACGCATCGAAGTCGTCGAGACGCGCGGCCTGTCAGCCCTCCGGCGAGGAAGGCGGCGCGAAGCAGCACGTCACCTCGAACGCGCACTCGCCCTGTCACGGCAGATCCCAAACGTGATCGGCAAACGGTTGGCGCGGCACCTCGCTGACGCGATCCGCGACGATTGAGGCGCCGCGCCGGGGCTCTGCCCCGGGCCCCGCGGGGGCTATCCGCCCCTCGACCCGGACCAGGGCCAGCCCTGGACCTCTGGGCATCGACTGCGCGAAGCGCAGTCGATGCGGGGAAATTTTTAAAGCTGTCCGCCCCCTCTTTGCAGGGCCAGCCCTGGATCTCAGGGGGATAACGCTGTCCGCCCCCTCTTTGCAGGGCCAGCCCTGGACCTCAGGGGGAAGAACTGCGCGACGCGCAGTTCTTCCCACAGGCCGTTGGTACAACGTCGCCAGCTGAACCGTCGGCGCTGCTGTCTTGGTTGGCAGGGTCGCCCGTGGTCTTGACCCGGCTGTTCGATGAACTGCGCATCGCGCAGTTCATCGACCCCGAGTCCAGCGCTTGCGCTGGTCCAGGTCCAGGAGCGGACAGCTCCTGGTGGGGCCTGGGGCAACGCCCCAGCGAGGCGCGCCATCGAGCAACAGCACGGGGCGCGCTCGCTCCGCGGGGGCTGGTTTTTCCACCCAACCTCTGGGCGGTTCGTAGTAGAAAAACCGAGGGGGCGTCCAGTACGTCGCGCCGCCCGGGGATCTCCGCCCATGCAGCTTTGGACCGCGATCGCACTCGCCCTCGGTGTCGTCCTCGTCGGAGCCGCAGGTTTCCAGCTCACGCGGCCCAAAGCCTTGCCCTCGGGGGGCAAGGGCGAAGGGAAAGGGGACGGGGGCAAGGCCGACGACGCGCCCGACGTGCCCGCGAGCGCCCGTGCGAGCAAGCCTGTGCCGGAGCGCGCGAGCAAGCCTGCGCCGGAGCGCACGAGCAAGCCTGCGTCTGAGCGCGCGAGCAGGCCTGCGCCCGAGCGGACGTCCTCGGACAAACTCCTGCCGAAGCTCGCGGAGCCGAACGAGGACGAGGACGACAGCGAGCTGACCGTCATCACGTTGAGCCCGAAAATGCCGCGGCTCTCGGACATCTCGAACGACGACGAGCGCGAGGAAGAGGAGCACCCGGATGCGCCGGCGAAGGCCATCGTCGTGGACGACGACGCGGCCGCGGACGAGCCGACGCGCGCTTCGCCCTTCATCCTCGTGAGCGCCGCGGGGCAGACGGACAAGGGGCAGAAGCGCAAGAACAACGAGGACAGCTACGTCGTCGTCGACGAGCACGGCCTGTTCGTGGTGGCCGACGGCATGGGCGGGTACGCGGGCGGCGAGATCGCCAGCGCGCTCACGGTCGAGGTGATCGAGAAGGCGTTCAAGACGCAGAAGTTCGAGGGCCCGGCCTACGACAACGTGCCGCGGCGGGGCAGCGAGCTCGCGCGCAGCATCCAGATGGCGAACAAGTCCGTCTTCGAGAAGGCCGCCGGTGACCCGATGCTGAAGGGCATGGGCACGACGGTGGTGGCCGCGCGCTTCTCACTGAACAAGCAGCGCCTCTATCTTGGGCACGTGGGTGACAGCCGCTGCTATCGGCTGCGCGAGGGGAAGCTCGAGCAGATCACCACAGATCACACGATGGCCGCGCTCGGCTTCACCGGCCCCGCTTTTG
Source organism: Polyangium sp. 6x1 (assembly GCF_029946515.1). Taxonomy (GTDB): domain Bacteria; phylum Myxococcota_A; class Polyangia; order Polyangiales; family Polyangiaceae; genus Polyangium. Next base: position 103,441 of record NZ_JARZHH010000012.1, on the reverse strand, counting down.
CACATCGCCTGAACCGCGCGGTGGGCACGCAGCCGTCCGTGGAGATCGATCTCATCATCGGACGCCCGCGCCCCGACGATACCTACCTGCTCTGCTCCGACGGCCTTTCGAAGATGGTGCCCGACGAGGAACTGCGGCAGATCCTGGTCGAAACCAAGCACCCGCAGCAGGCCATCGACAAGCTGATCGCCCGCGCCAACGAGAAGGGCGGGCACGACAACATCACGGCGATCCTGGTCTGCGTGAAGTCGCCCGCGGAGTACATTCGATCGCTGCGTGAAGCTCCGGCGGCCGAGCAAGCAAACTGAGTCGATCGTCGCCCGATGGGCGCTCGCCGTGTTCGGCGCGCTCTCCATCGGAGCGACGACGCTCGTGGCCGTGGGTGATTTCAGCGAACCCGCGCTGAAGGGCGCCGCGCACCTGCCCGCGTTCCCCTCCGCCCGACCCCCGGAGCCGCCAAACCCCACGCCAGAGGCGCGCGTGGAGCCCCAAGCGCGCGCCGATCGCGATCTCTCGCGGGACGGCTATACGCTCGTCTCCGCAGGCGCACTTTTCGTCCCGTCGTCGTTCGCATCCGCCGACGGCACGTTCGACCTGCTGATTCATTTCCACGGCAACGCCGAGCTCGTCGCCGAGAGCGTGGCCGCAGCAGGTCTGTCCGCGCTCGTGCTCGTGGTGAACGTCGGCGTGGGCTCGGGCGCATACGACACGCGTTATGGGCCGCCCGGGATGCTCGATTTCGACGTGGCGCGGGTCGTCGAGACCGCAGCCGCGCGCGGCCTGCGCGGAGCACGGCTCGGGCGACTCGCCCTCGCAGCATGGAGCGCGGGATACGGAGCGATCGGCCGAATCCTCGCGCGCGACGAAGCCGTCTCGCGGGTGTCAGCCGTGCTGCTCTGCGACGCACTCCACTCGAACTTCGTGGACAAAGGCAGCCGCGAGGTCGACATGGATCGCATCGCGCCGTTCGTGCATTTCGCGCAGAAAGCCGCCGCCGGCGAGAAGCTCTTCGTGATGACGCACTCGGAAGTCGGCGAGTTCCGCTACGCAACCACGACCGAGACCTCGAACGCGATCCTCCGCGCCCTCGGGATCGAACGATCCCGTACGATCGACTGGCCCGATCGCCCAAGCTTCCCCCTGGCGCGCACCGTCATGTCAACCGAACGCTGGCTCGAGCAACGCAGCAAGGCCCAGCGAGGAGATCTACACATCGCAGGCTATCGCGGCTTCAAAGAGGACGACCACATCGCGCACCTCGCGCAGATGTCGTCGACCGTGCTGCCAGCGCTCGTCGCGTACTGGAAGCGTGGCGCCGCTGGCCCGTGAGCATGGGTCTCAGCTGGGAGGCGCCGCGCCGGGGCGCCGCCCCGGGCCCCGCGGGGGCTGTTCGCCCCTCGACCCGAACCAGGGCCAGCCCTGGACCTCTGGGCATCGACTGCGCGAAGCGCAGTCGATGCGGGGAAGGTTTTTTAAGCTGTCCGCCCCCCCTCTTTGCAGGGCCAGCCCTGGACCCTTTGGGGAAGAACTGCGCAACGCGCAGTTCTTCCCACAGGCCGTTGGTGGTACTGCGTTGCCCGTTGAACCGTCAGCGCTGCTGTCTTGGCTGGCAAGGTCATCGCTGGTCTTGACCTGGCTGTTCGATGAACTGCGCATCGCGCAGTTCATCGACCCCGAGTCCAGCGCTTGCGCTGGTCCGGGTGCAGGGGCGGACAGCCCCTGCTGGGGCCTGGGGCAAAGCCCCAGCGCAGCGCCTCCCCGTTGCGTTTCACCCCTCGTCTCGAAGCGCCGCTTCCGCTGCGTTTTTGCCGCAGGCGCCGTGCACGCCTGCGCCTGGGTGCGTGTACGAGGAGCCGAGGTAGAGCGCGCGGATCGGCGTGCGATAGCGGAAGTGCGGGAACGTGGGGCGGAAGAAGAGCTGGTGCTGGATCTGTGCCGAGCCGCCGCCGAGATCGCCTCCGATGAGGTTCTCGTCCATCGCTTCGAGGTCTGGCGGCGTGACGATCGCGCGCGCGAGGATGCGCTGCTTGAAGCCTGGTGCGAGCTCCTCGATGCGCGACTCGATTCGATCGGCGAAGGATTGCTTCACGCGCTCCCAGCCGCCCGGCAACGTGGAAGGCACGCGCGAATAGGCCCAGAGCGTGTGTTTGCCGGCGGGCGCGCGTGTGGGATCGGCGAGGGTTTGCTGACCGATGACGAGGTATGGATCCTGGGGCAGATCGCCGCGGCGCACTTCGGCTGTGAAGCGCGCGAGATCGTCGAGGCTGTCGCCTGTGTGCACGACGGCGGAGCGTGCTGCGTCCTCGCTCGACCATGGCACCGGGCCCGAGAGCGCCCAGTCCATCTTGAATGTGCCGAAGCCGTGCTTGAAGCGACGCATCGACTCTGCGAGGGGCGTGGGCACGAGGTCGGGAGCGAGCAGGCGCAGATAGAGTGCGGGTGCCGAGGTGTCGGCGATGATCGCGCGATCGGCTTCGATCTCCTCGCCTTGTTCGGTCACGACGGCTGCGGCGCGGCCTTCGCGCACCACGATGCGCTTCACGCGCGTGCTCGTTCGCACCACGCCGCCGAGGTCGGCGAGTCGCTTCAGCAAGGCTCGCGTGATCGAGGCTGCGCCGCCTTCGGGGATCGCGAATCCGCCGCTCGACGCGAGCATCGCCAGCATGAAGCCCACGATGGCGCCGCAGGGATCGTCCGGGCCGACGTCGGTATGCAGCGCGAGCGCGGGGATGATGCGGCGCGCGGGTTCGGTCCGGAACGTCCGCTCTGCGTAGCCGCGGCCGCTCGATGCTGCCACGGCTGCGAGCCGCAGCAGGTTCGTCGGGCCGAAGCGGAGCATGGGCCCGACGGCTGGCAGCGTGGAGAGCAGCGCAGAGAGCAGCTCGTCCCGCGTCCGCGCGTGCCAGCGCGCGAGGTGTTCCCATGCGGGTCCGTCCTCGCCGAGGCTTTGCTTGCTTGCTTCGAGGTCGCGCCCGATCGCCGCGCATGTGCCGTCCTTGGCGGGGTGGGCGCTGTCGAGGGGCGCGTGGCGCCAGACGAGGCCGGCTTCGTCGAGGTCGAGCGGCAGCAGGGCGGGGCTCGTGGGGCCGAAGGGGAAGAAGGCGGCGCCGAGGTCGTGGTGGAAGCCGGGGAGCGTGCTCTCTGCGGTCCAGACGGCGCCGCCGGGCCGGTTTTGGGCTTCCAGCACGAGCACGGACCACCCGGCCTGGGCGAGGTAGTTGGCGGCGACGAGCCCGTTTGGACCTGCGCCGATCACGATCGCGTCGGGGGTGATCATGGAGATTTCTGTAGCATGGTGAGAACAACCGGATCGTCCGGTCGTGATCCCGTAGCGGACGAGGCGCCGCCGCGCGTACCCTGGGCAAACGATGAGCCAAGGCCCTGTCGAGCCCTACGCGCCGCCTGTCGCGACCGAGCGAGTCCTGCCTTCCGCTCCGCGCGTCGAGGACGCAGCCGCGCGTCGCGGACAGTGGACCGCGTGGGGACTCACGTGGCTCTCGTATGCGACGTATTACCTCGCGCGCATGGGGCTCAGCGTCGCGAAGGCGCCGATCATGGAGGGCCTCGGCAAGGACGTCCTGCGCCACGTCGAGACGGCGTACCTGACGGCCTACGCGGTCGGGCAGTACGTGAACGGCTCCCTCGGCGATCGCGTGGGCGCGCGCTGGCTCGTGGGCGTGGGGATGCTGGTCTCGGCGGGCGCGTGCTTCGCGTTCGGGGCGTCGAGCGTGGGCGTCGCGTTCCTCGCCGCGTGGCTGGTGAATGGCTTCGCGCAGTCGTCGGGCTGGCCGGGCAACGTGAAGGCGATGGCCGAGTGGACCACGTCCGAGAACCGCGGCCGCGTCATGGGCGTGTGGGCGACGTGTTATCAGGTCGGCGGCATCGTCGCGACCTGGTTTGCCACGTTCATGCTGGGCCTCTTCGGCTGGCGCGCGAGCTTCTGGGCCCCGGCCGTCGTCGTCGCGCTCGTCGGCGTGCTCGTGCTCCTGTTCCTGAGGCCGGGCCCGGGGGCGGTGGGGGTCGCGAGCGCGGGCGCGGGAGCGGTCACAGCGGCGGAAATGGCGGCGGTGGCAGAGACCCAGCGTGCGGAGCGGAGCCGCGTGCTCCGGAGCCCGACGGTGTGGTTTTACGGCGCCTCTTACTTCGGAATGAAGCTCATCCGGTACAGCATCCTGTTCTGGCTGGCGTTTTACCTCAAGACGGTGCTCCATTATTCGTCGACGACCGCGGGGTACATGTCGAGCTCGTTCGCGTTCGGCGGGGTGATCGGCGCGATAGGGATAGGCGCTCTCTCGAATCGATACCGAGACGTCCCGCGTTCGATTTTCGCCGCGGCGTGGCTCGTGCTCCTCGCGGGCGCGATCTTCCTGTATGCGCGCATCGGTGCCAGCGGGATGGTGACGAATTTCCTGGTCATGGCCCTCGTCGGCGCGCTGCTCTTCGGGCCCGACGCGCTCATCAGCGGCGCCGCGGCGCAGGACGCGGGCGGGAAGTACGCAGCCGCGACCGCGGCGGGCGTCGTGAATGGAATCGGCTCGATCGGGGCGATTCTTCAGGAGTACGTCACGCGTGGCGTGAGCGAGTGCTATGGGTGGGACGCACTGTTTTACGTCTTCTTCGGGCTCGCGATCTTCTCGGCGGTGGCCTTGATTCCGACGTTCCGCACGCGGACGGCGTGATTCACTCGCATTCCTTGTACGACTCGCCGAGCGCGCACCAGGCGGCCTCGCAGGAGGACTGAACGCCCTCTTGCTCCAGCTTCTTCGCGGCCACGCAGCTCTGCGCGCTCGCGCACGCGCCGCTCTCGCCGCACGTGTTCGTCACGAGATCCGCGCACGTAAAATCGCTCGGGCAGGACCTCTGCCCCTCGTCCGAGCAGCCTGCCGCCGCCAGACACGCGAACACGAGCGCGCCGAAGAACCCCTTCAAAAGATGCCTCTTCATGGCGTCTCCACGGCGAGCCCGAGGTTCTGACCGAGCTTCTGGAGCATGGCGATCTCCCGCTTCAGGTTCTCGTCCGACAGGGCCGCGTCGGCGCTCGTGAGCCGCGCGATGGCCTGTTCGAGCCTCGCGGCCCCGTCCACGAGGTCGAGGGTGCCGTCGTGAAAATTCCCGCAGAGCCGCTTCATCACGAGGTATTCGTTCGTCACGGCGAGCGTGCGCGCGATCTGCGGGGTCGGCAAGAGCGCGTCCGTCGGCCCCGGCAGCGTCTCGAAGGGCAAGCGCATCGAAAGCGTGTCCTTTTCGACGACGCCCTCGGGCGTCTCGTATTCGATCGTCACCGAGCCCGCCTCGATCGCCGCGCCGGAGACGAGCGGCTCGAGGTTCGAGCCATCGAGCCGGAGGACGATTCCACCTTTGCGTTTGCTCAGGAACACCGTGGTCACGTCGAAGAGCTCGCCGCTGCCGTGCTCGCCGATCTGCGGCACGCCGTACACCGTGGAGACCGCCGTCCCCTCGGCGGCCGCCGTGGAGACCTTGAGGTCGTACGCAATGGGCGTCACCAGGAAGTCGAGCTCCTCCTCGAAGATCGGCTTCACGTCCTCGGCGCCGACGAATCGATAGTTTCCGCCGCGCAGGTGGCCGATCTGGTCGACGAACGAGGCGTCGAAGTCCCCGCCGAAGCCGAAGAACGTGAAGCCGATGTCGAGGGCCGAGGCCGCCGTGACCATCGCCTTGAAGCTCGCAGCGTCGGTCGCGCCGACGTTCGGCATCGCGTCGGTGAACACCATCAGCCGCGAGAGCGTGCTGCTCTGCACGTGCTCGTCGATGACGGCATACCCGAGCATCATGCCCTCCTCCATCGAGGTCGTGCCGCCGGTCGTGATCTCGTCGATCGCCTCGTGCAGCGACGCCTTGTCGGAGACGGGCGTCGATTCCTGGATCGTGTTCGCGCTCGAAGCGAACTCCACGATGGCCACGCGATCGTCGGGCCGGAGGTGATCGACGAGCGTGTGCAGCGCCTCCCGCACGTCCGGGAGGTTTCCCTCCATCGAGCCGCTCGTGTCGATCACGATGCCGAGGTTCAAGGGCTTGCGGACGAATTCATCCTCCGCAATGTTCGATTGCATGCCGAGCTGGACGAAGATGTCGCGCTTGTCGTCGTCGAGGCCCGTGTCGAGGCCGGAGGCCGTGTCGATGCAGAGCGGTTTTGCGCAGGGCGCGGGGGCGGCGAGGGCGAGGTCGTGCTCGGAGTAGAGGCCCTCGGGCGTGAAATCGTCGAGCGTCGGCACGCCGCCGGATGCGATGATCTCGCGCGCGAGCCCGATGTCCTGGGCGCCCCCGGGCGTGGCCCCGAGGAAATCACCTCCGGCCGAATACCCGCCGCCGCACCCGATGGGCGCGAGCGCGAGCATGAAGGCGAGGGGACGAAGCGAGAGAGGGATCTTTCCCGTGAGAGTTCGTCGTTGCATGTCGATTCCAATCCAAGCAAGGGTTTCCCGACGCAGGGGCATTCCACCCCCGGCATCGATCCTTCCCATGGAATCGCGCGCGGGCGGCGGCGTCAAGCGCGCGGCGCGCGGCCGACTGGGAAACGTAAGCGGCCTCGGTTACCATGGTCCCTCGGAGGTGCTCATGGTTTCCTTGTCTTCTCGTCTTGGTCCCACGCTTTGCGCGCTCGGCGCGGCCGCCATTCTCTTGGCGCCTGGCGAGGCGCGCGCGGCCGATGACGACATCCACTGGTTCTCGCCGGGGCTCATCTTGTCGCTGAGCTTCGGCGACAAGATCAACTTCGGCCTCGGCCTGGACGCCCGGTATTCGCTCCTGTTCGCAGGGGAGACGAACTGCTTCTCCAGCGAACGCCGCGCCATCGGAGCCTTCGCGCAGGCCTCCTGGCTCAACTTCTCGGCCGCGGGCCGTTTCGCCGCGGGCATTCACGGCGGAGGCGAGATCGAGCGGGGCGGGTTCGGCGTGAACGGAGAGGTCGGCTGGACGTATCGCACGGCGCTCTCCGAGTTTCACCCCGGCGGCCACGGGATCCACGCGGGCATCGGCGGCATCGGGGGCCAGATCGTCGACGTGTTTTTCCGCGGCACGATTCCCTTGCTGGGCGACGACGGGAGAAAGCCGGAGTTCACGGTCGCCGTGGGCGCCCATTTCCCGCCCATGTACGGCGAGCCCGGCATATGCGACATCGGGCGGCGCTTGCGCATGAACGGCCGATTTGTTTTGCCGGGCGTCGCGGGTGCGCCGCGCCGCGGGCGCGCGCGCAGCGGGAAGATCGACGAGGCGACGCGGGCCGCCCTCGTCTCGGCCTGGCAAGGCGACGCGCGGGGGGAATGCGCTTCGATTCCGGCGTTCCTCGCGCTGGCGCGGGATCTCGCGGCGGTGGGCGCCCCGCGGGACCTCGTGGACCGGGCGCTCGCGTCGGCGGCCGACGAGGTGCGGCACACGGAGCTTTGCGCGTCGATCGCGGGAGATCTCGCGTCGATGACGTTCGCGCCGGACCTGCTCCCGCCGCCGCGCCGCTCGGGGCTCGATCGAACGCGCGAGCTCTCGCGCCTCTGCATCGAGTCCTGGGAAGACGGCTGCCTCGGCGAGGGCGCCGCGGCCGAGCGCGCGCGGAGGCAGGCGAGGGGAGCGAAGGAGCCGGGCATCGGCGCGGCGCTCGGCGCGATTGCGAGCGACGAGGCGCGGCACGCGGAGCTCGGGTGGCGGGTCGTGGAATGGTGCCTGTCCGAGGGAGGGAGGCCGGTGCGGGAGGCGCTGGGCGAGGCCGTGGCGGCGTCGCCGGAGGGGCCGGCGAGGGAAGAGGCGCCAGAGGCGGAGGCTTCGGCGTGGCGGGGATACGGAAGGATCGGGCAGCACGATATCGACGCGGCGTGGGAGCAGAACCTGGGTTTGGCGCGGAACACGGCCGAGGGGATGCTTCGGGCCTCTGGGTGACGCGGGACGTGAGTCACGCCGTGACGTGATTGTCAGGGGTCCGCAGGCGACGGCGCCGTGAATTCATGGTCGAATGCCGAGGGCACGTGACGTGCCTTCGGCCCTCGCACCACCGGGAAACCCCCCACGGAGGCCTCGATGAATCCTGCGCATGTTTTTCGTCGCTCGCTCGCCCAACGTCTTTTCGTCCTGCTCGCGCTCCCGGCCGCGGGCGCCGTCGTCTCCGGATGCTTCTTCAGCTCGAGTTGTCCCGAAACGGACGACGAGCCCATCGCCGCCGAACGATGCTTCACCTGGCCGCCGGAGGACACGGGCGCAGGTGGTAGCGGCGGCGGGAGCGTCGATCCGCTCGTATGCCCGTCGCGGCAGGATGCGGCGGTCCGGCTCAATGATCAGTTCTTTGCGGCGCACACGGTCAAGAGTGACGGGACGCTGAAGAACGGCCAGTGCTGCTATGCCACCGAATTCATCCCCTATTGCGAGGGGCGGCCGTACCTCGTCGACGAAAGGGCCCGCACGGCGCCTGCGCTCCACGGGCGCGGAGACGGCGGGTGGGGCGCCAAGGCCTCGGGCGGGCCGGACGTCTCGGCGATCGCGCCCGATCTCCGAGCGGCGCTCGCAGCGGAATGGACGCGCGACGCGCTCTTCGAGCACGCGTCCGTGGCCTCGTTCGGGCGCTTCGCGCTGGAGCTGCTCGCCGCGGGCGCGCCCGCCGAGCTGGTCGAAGAGGCGCACCGAGCGGCGCTCGACGAGGTGCGGCACGCGCGCCTCTGCTTTGCATTGGCGAGCGCATATGCAGGCGAACCCGTCCGGCCGGGGGCGTTCCCCTTCGAAGGCGCGACGGAGGTCGTGGCGGACCTCGCATCGATCGCAGCGCGCACCGCAAAAGAGGGGTGCATCGGCGAGACGATCGCGGCAGTGATCGCCGCGGAGCAATGCGCGAAAGCGGAGGACCCCGCAGTCGCCGAGGTGCTCGCCGGCATCGCGGCAGACGAGGCGCAGCACGCGGAGCTCGCGTGGCGCACGGTGGCGTGGGCGATCCGCGTGGGCGGCGAGCGGGTACGGGCGGCCGTGGAAGAGGTCTTCGCAGGCCTCGGGCACGGCGCGGTGCTGGATGCAGGCGGCGCAGGGGATCCGCGGCTCGCGCGGCATGGGCGGCTCGCGGGCGCGGCGCTCTCGGAGGCGGCGGCGCGGGCGATGGAGGAGGTGGTGCGGCCCGCGGCGGGCATGTTGCTGTCGGCGCGAGGGGAGGGCGTGGCGGCGGCGGCGTCGCTCTCGGCCTGAGATTCAGGCCGGCGATTTCGTCTTCTTCGCGGGCGCCTTGGCCTTCTTCGCCGGTGCCTTCTCCGCCGGGGCTGCCTTTGCCGCCGCCTTTTTGGCCGGTGCTTTCTTGGCCGGTGCCTTCTTCTTGGCCGCCGCGACGGCGAGCGCTTTTTCGGCCCAGCGCGCGAGCTCCTCCGGCGCGTCGAGCACGTCGCCCGGCACATCGTAATACCCCATCTCGTACTCCGGTTTGTCCGGGTATGGCCGGAAGGGCCCCCGACCCCGACCGACGTAGTCGGCTCGGTTTTGCTCGTCGACCTTGAAATAGAGGGCATCGTTGTCGATGAGCGCGAAGCACAGGCCATCGCGGTAGAGGCCGGCCCCGCCGAACATGCGCTTCGGGGTCACAGGGCCAAATGGGCGGAGCTGTTCGAGAACATAATCGATATAATCGTTGGATACGGGCATGGCGCCACGCATCATCGCGGAGTCCGCGTGGATCCGCAACGCTCTTGGGCGGCGGCCTGGGGTCACGCGCGGCGCGCGCGGTCGTTCTCGATGAAGGTCCGCGCCTCGATTTCGGTCTCGAAGAACACGAAACGCGTTTTACGGGGCCGGAGGACGCGCATGGCGTGGTCGAGCATCGTGAGGAGCGTGCGGGCCTGGAACGAGGCGCCGTAGCTGACGATGGCGGCGATCCGATCGAGGGGGAGGTCCTTGACGAGGGCCTCGCGTGCCTCGCGCGTGGGGAGCCCGCTCCGCCGGGCGTCGCGGAGGATGTAGATGCGCAGGGCCCGCGGGAAGGTGTCGAGCGCGTCGAGGAGCTCCCTGACGTGCGCGGGGGTGATGTCTCCGTCGACGCGGGTGTGAAGCACGTCGGGCGGCTCGGGCCAGGCGAGGTGCGGGCCGATGCTCCGCCTCTCGCTCGCGTCGTCGTCCGTGGAGCCCATGCACGAGAACTGTACGCGGGCGGTCTGCGCGTTGCGGGCGGAGAGCAGGGTATCGACCGGTAAAGCTGACCATGGCGCTTGTGCGCGTCGGCGAGGCGCCCGTCAGGGCTGACGGACGGGCTGCGGGAAGCCGCAAGGGACCCGTCAGGTCTGACGGACAGGCCGCGGGAAGCCGCAGGGCACCCGTCAAGTCTGACGGACGGGTTGCGGGAAGCCGCGGTGCACCCGTCAGGTCTGACGGACGGGTTGCGGGAAGCCGCGGTGCACCCGTCAGGTCTGACGGACGGGTTGCGGGAAGCCACAGGGCATCCGTCAGGGCTGACGGAGGGATTGTGGGAGTCCGCAGGGCACCCGTCAGGTCTGACGAGCGGTACGCGAGGCCAGGCGTCGGTCAGGACTCGGGGGGGCCGGAGGTATCGTCGTCCTCGTCGTCCTCGTCGGCGACTGCGGAGCCCTTCTTCGTGAGCTCCGGGTACAGGCTATCGATGAAGTCCTGGGAGAAGTGAGAGCGAAGGCGGCCATCCATTTGATCCAGCTCCTCGCGAATCTCGAAGATGTTTTTCTGCACGGATGACCGGAGCGGCTGCCGCTGGTCCTCGAGCGCGTCGGATTGCTTGTTGAAGCTGCGCAGGAGCTCTGCGGCCTGGTCGAGGGCATCCGCGAGGGGCGCCGTTCCCGGGATCTTGGCGGGCAACGACCGAATCGCCCCGGCGGCGCGCTCGGCGAACGTGACGGTCTTCTCGTTGCCTGCGCGCAGGACGCGGGAGAGGCTCACCTTCGAAAGAATCGTGGCGTAGCCGCCGGGGAGGATGTGGTCGATCTCCTTGCGGTGCGGGCGCAGAGCACCATCGGCGCCGCGCTGGGCTTCATCGCAAAGGAAATTGGCGACGCGCTGGCGAGCGCGGATGTCGACGTGCGCGTGGTCGATGAACGAGCGATACAGGCCAACGCTCTCGCCGAGAGACTGGACGCGCGGCGCAAGGCGCCCGATTTCAGCCGCGAGGGCCTTCTTCTGATCCTCCGAGAGGCGTTCGTTGACCGCGTGATGCGCGTGGAGGGACGCGAGGAGCTCTCGGGCCCAGCGAACGTGGCGGGCGCCGGAGGCGGAGCGAGCGAGTTTTTCCATGGGGTGGGAGGTTACGGGAGGCGTTGGGAGCGGTGCAAGGGTGTCGGCGTGCTCGCAAGCTTCCTTCTGTTCAGGTCCCGTGCATGTTAAGGGACGTACACGGGCGCGAGGAGACGAGGGTGGACCGACCGACGCACAAGCAGGACTGGAAGGAGACCAAGCTCTGGACGACGCTTTCGGCGCTCGACCGTGAGGACGCGCAAACGGCGCGTAAGCTCCTCACCGAGGATCGGTGCATGCCCGCGATCCAGCACGTGCTGGATCAGGGCGGCACGGAGCTCCTCGACTTCACCCTGCACGAATCGCACGGACGGCTGCGATGACCTCACCCGCGTCACCGCTGGCACGCACGAAGCTGTATCCCTTGCAGTCTCGCGCGTGACTCTCCAGAACGCCGCGCCCCTGTTCAGCGATCAATCACCCATTCAAAACCACCGCCGCACTCTTCGCCAGGATCATCACCCGCTCCGCTGGCTTCCCATCGAACACGAGCACGCTCCCCGCGTCGCGATACCCGCCCTGCTTCGCGTGCTCCGACAGCATCACCGCCCCCGACTTCCGCTCGGCCGGCCCGAAGACCTCGATCTCGTCGCCTTCGTTCACCACGATGGACAACGGCTCGTTCCAGTCCTTGCTCGCGCCGCCGAGCTGCGCGACCACGAATGCATCGTCGTCCACGAGCGCCGCGCCGGACTCGTCCTCCACCAGGAACACGCCCGCCGCGCTCATTTCCTCCACGGTCACGGCCGTCACTGCTTCGACCTGCGTCCCGCGCTTTGCCGAGACGAGCCCAACCGTCTGCCGCTTGCGGCGCTCCAGGAACGCCGCCACCGGTTGGCCGAGCGGGCCCTTCACCGGCGTGAGCACGCGCACCCGGCCGCGCACCCGGCAAACCCCGCTCGCCGCCCCGATCGGGGTCACGGCGGGCGCCGACGCGATGCGCGCTTGCAAGGCGCGGAGGCGCTCGCGAAGGCGCTTGATGCGGCCGCCGATGAAGAATCGATAGACCTGGTAAATCCCGCCCCAGAGCACGGCCTGCACGCCGAGCACGAGCACGAAGAGCTCGACGATGCCGGGCGAGTATTGGAACGACGTGATGAGCGTCAGCACGAACGCGATGGTCGCGACCCACCGCGCCCACGGGTCGATGAAGCCCATGAACGTCGGGTGCCCCAGGAACACCGCGGGCGGGGAGAGGGCCGGGACGCCGGCCTTGTCCACGAGCTCGATCTTGCAGCGGAGGCATTTGTCCCCGCCGAGGCCCGTATCGCCACATTGCGGACAGGAGAACGGCGGCTGATTGCGCATCAGACTATCCCACGAGCAGCGCGCTCGCCATGTTCCGGTTCGACGCAATGGCTTGCCCGTCGCGCGACGCCACGAGCAGGCCCACGTCCACGATCTCGGGGAACTTCGCAATGCCCCGCTGCGCCGCCCGCGCCGCCGGGATACCTTCCTCCAGCCAATCGTAGACCGTCTTCGACAGGAACCGCCGCACGATCTCCTCGCCCACGCCCGTCGCCGCCACCGCGCCCGCCGGGCCCGCATACACGCCGCAGCCCATGAGCGGCGAGTCGCCCACGCGGCCCTTCAGCATGTACACCGTCCCGCCCGTCGACGCGGTCGCCGCAAATCGGCCCTGGCTGTCCCGCACGACCGCGCCCACGGTGTCCTGGAAGGGCGCCTCGCCGAAATTCCACAGCGATTTCCAGTCGATCGTGAGCCACGGCGCCGCGTCCGCCGCGTAATCGCCGTCGCCCTGGCCCCGGAGCTCCGCCATCGCCCGCGCATGCTTGCCCTGCGCCTTCTCCGTGAGCGGATCGTAATCGGGGAACCGATGCGCGCGGGCGAACTGCGTGGCCCCATCTCCCACGAGCAGCAAATGGGGCGTTTCCATGACCTTCGCCGCCACCAGAATGGGATTCTTCACGCGCTGGATGCAAGAGACCGCGCCAAACCTCGCGTCGCTCGTCATCACGGACGCGTCCATTTCGATGGTCCTTCCGTCGAAACGAAGGTTCGAGCCCGTCCCCGCATTGAAGCGCGGATCGTCCTCCAGGATCACCGTCGCCGCGAGCGCCGCTTCGAGCGCGTCCCCGCCGCGCTCCAGCACCGAGCGCGCCGACTCCGCCGCCTTCACGCAGCCGTCCGAGTGTGCATGCGGCGAGGCCGCGCCCCCGTGCGTCAGAATGGCGTATTTCATGTTCAGCCCTCGTGCGGCAGGGAGGGCAGGTGCGACGTGCGCTCCTTGCCCCAGTAGATGACCTGCTTCCAGCAGGACGTGACGTCATCCGCGAACACGACCACGAGATCGCCGGGCCGCGCCATCGAGAGCGCCGTGTCCACGGCCTCCTTCTCGTCGAGCTTCTTCAGGATCTGCTCCTCGCTCTTGCCCGCCTCCCGCGCGCCCTCCGCGAGCAGCGACGCGATCTCGCCAGGCTTGCGACCCCTGCGCGACGCGTCCTCCTTCGCGATGACCACGTCGAACGCACGCGCCGCCTCGCGGCCGATCGCGCGGATGTCGTCGTCGCGCCGATCACCCGCTGCCATGAGCACGCCGATCGAGCGCTCACGGCGCAGGCCGAGGACGAGCTCGGCCATCTTCGACATCGCCGCCGCGTTGTGCCCGTAGTCGACGATCACGCGGAACGGGTGCTCGTCGAAGACGTTGCAGCGGCCAGGCGCCTGGAAGAACGAGGTCGTGAACGTGCGAAGGCCCTGGCGGATGTGCTCGAGCGAGATGCCCATCGAGAAGGCGATCGCCGCAGCCGCGAGCGCGTTCTCGACGTTGAACTTCGCCTTGCCCTCGAACGTCGCCGGGACGAGGTGCGTCCACGTGACCGGGACGTGCCGATCGCCGTCGTAGATCGTGATCATGTCGCCGTTGACGCCCTGCTCGAGCACGACCGCGCGGCCACCCGCGCGCACGTGCTTGCGCACGGTCTCGTTCGAAGGCGAGCGCGAGAACCACATGATGCGGCCGCCCGCCTTGTCCGCCATCTCGCGCACGAGCTCGTCGTCGGCGTTGAGCACGCTCGTGCCCGAGTCGCGCACGACCTCCACGACGAGCCGCTTCACGAACGCGAGATCCTCGACGGTCTCGACGCCCGCGAGGCCGAGGTGATCGGCCGAGACGTTGAGCACCGCGCCGACGTCGCACCGATCCCAGCCGAGCCCCTCGCGAAGGATGCCGCCGCGCGCCGTCTCCAGCACCGCGGCCTCGACGGTCGGATCCGTGAGCACGACGCGCGCGCTCCACGGGCCCGTCATGTCGCCCTTCAGGATGCGCTCGCCGTCGATGTAGATGCCGTCCGTCGTGGTGAGGCCCGTGCGCTTGCCGCTCATCTTGAGGATGTGCGCGACCATGCGGCTCGTCGTGGTCTTGCCGTTCGTGCCGGTGATCGCCGCGAGCGGGATGCGCGCCGGCGCGCCGTTCGGGAAGAGCATGTCGAGCACGGGCGACGCGACGTTGCGCGGCGTGCCCACGGTCGGCGAGACGTGCATGCGGAAGCCAGGCGCGGCGTTGACCTCGACGATGACGCCGCCGTGCTCGCGCACGCTCTTCGAGATGTCGGGGCAGATGAGGTCGATGCCCGTGACGTCGAGGCCGACGACCTTCGCGGCGCGCACGCTGACGTCGATGTTGTCCGGGTGGATCACGTCGGTGCGATCGATCGCGGTGCCGCCCGTGGAGAGGTTGCCCGTCGAGCGGAGCGCGAAGACCTGGCCCGCGGGGAGCACGGTCTCCTGCGTGACGCCGGCCTGGCCCATGAGGCGGTTTGCCTGATCGTCGATCTCGATCCGCGTGAGGACCTTTTCGTGGCCGACGCCGCGTCGCGGGTCGCTGTTCACGACGTCGACGAGCTCCTTGATCGTGCTCTTGCCGTCGCCGACGACATGGCCCGGCACGCGCTCGGAGACGGCGACGACCTCGCCGTTCACCACGAGCACGCGGTGATCCTTGCCGGGCTGGTAGGTCTCGACGAGGACGTAGCTCGAGAGGTCGTACGCCTTCGTGTACGCGTCGCGCACGGCCTCGGGCGTCGTGAGGTTCAGCGCGACGCCGCGGCCGTGCGAGAGATCCATGGGCTTGACGACGACGGGGTAGCCGATGCGCTCGGCGGCCTCGACGGCCTCGTCCGCGGAGTAGACGCGCTCCTGCTGCGGCACGGGCAGGCCCGCGCGTTCGAGCAGCGAGTTCGTGAGCTCCTTGTCCTGCGCGATCTCGACGGCGATGTGTCGCGTCTCGCTCGTGACCGTGGCCTGGATGCGCTTCTGGTGCGTGCCCCAGCCGAACTGCACGAGGCTGTGCTTGTTGAGGCGCATCGTCGGGATGCCACGGCGCTTGGCCTCGTCGACGAGGCTGCGCGTCGAGGGGCCGAGCGCCATGCGCTCCGCGAGCCGCGCGAGGTCCTCGATCTCGGCGTTGAGGTCGGCGAGGGGAGGCAGACGATCGGGGAAGTGATCCGGCAGGAGGCCCTGCAAGTAACGCAGCGCGAGCTCGCCCGCCTTTCGGCCGACCGACTCTTCTTCGAAGCTGTAGACGACGTGGTAGACGCCCTCGCGGTGCGCCGTGCGCGTCTTGCCGTACGTGACGGGCGTGCCGGCGAGGCACTGGAGCTCGAGCGCGATGTGCTCGGTGATGTGGCCGAACCACGTGCCGTCGTGGAGCCTGCGGATGAAGCCTCCGGGCTCGCCGTACGAGCAGCCGTGCTCGTGGAGCGTGGGCACGTCCGTGAGCAGCCGATCGACGAAGCCAGGGATCTTGTTGCTCGGGTACTGCTCGAGCTCCTCGAGGTCGAGGGTCAGGCGAATGACGGGGCGGTAGCCGTAGAGGTTGGGGCCGCGGTAGACGCGCGTTTCGAGCAGTTTCACGTTGCCTCTTTGCTGCGAGATGGCCACGAGGGCTGGCGGCCGTCGATGTCGTAGCCGCAGCCCTGCGTGAGGACGTGGACAGACAAACCGAGGAGCGCCGCGGACGAGTTGCGCGGGACCTCGTGGATGTCGGTGTGCTGGATCTTCGAGCCGTCGATGACCGTGACCGTGCCGCGGCCAATGACGTCCATCTTCTTGTCGGAGCGCAGGACGATCGCCGTGTCCTCGTCGATGCCGACGCCGATCAAAAACGGGTTCATCGCGACCGCAGAGAAGAGCCGGCCGATGCGGTGGCGCTGCGCGAAGTGCTGGTCGATGACGAGCTTGCGCGTGAGGCCGAGGCCCGGCGCGAGCATGACGAGCTCGCGGCGCGGCGCATACCCCTTCCGGCCCTGCGCGATCATGTGGTCGCAGAGGACGCTCGCGCCCGCAGACGTGCCCGCGACGACGCAGCCGCTCCGGTGCGCGCGGCGGATGGTGCGCGCGAGCTCGGTGCCGCCGAGCATCGTCACGATGCGGCCCTGATCGCCGCCCGTGAAGAAGATGCCGGTCATCTCCCGGATGAGGGCGAGCGTGCGCGGATCCTCGCCGTCGGCGCGCGTCTCGATCCGGACGACGTGCACGTCGGCGCCGAGCTCGCGGAAGATCGCCTCGTACGTCCCCGCGAGCTCGGTGGGGATGCTGGAGGCCGTGGGAAAGACGGCGATCCGGGCTTGTTTCGGGCCACCCGCGTGACGGACGACTTCACGCAGGACGTTCCGCGCGCCGACTTTGTCCTCCGCGCCGCCGATGGCGATGAGGGGACCGCGCTGGAGATGGCCATCTAATCCGCGCGCGTCGGGCGCGCTCGCTTCGGGCTTGTCGTGGGCCAAGGCGCGCCACGGTTATCACGGTTCCTGTTTTTCGCGGAGGGGGATCGCAGGAGATCGGGGGCGGCCCGCGTTCGCTTGTTCGCCCTCTCGCCGGAAAAGTGATAGAGGCGGCCGCGGAGGAAAGACCGTGGCCAAGAACGACGCCCCCAAGACTGCCATCAGCCCGACCCGCGCCGAGGACTACGCCGAGTGGTACCAGCAGGTCGTGCGCGCCGCCGATCTCGCCGAGAGCTCGCCCGTGCGCGGCTGCATGGTGATCAAGCCGTGGGGCTACGCGCTCTGGGAGAACATCCAGCGCGAGCTCGACCGGATGTTCAAGGCCACGGGCCACAAGAACGCGTACTTCCCGCTCTTCATCCCGAAGTCGTTCCTCGAAAAAGAGGCCGAGCACGTCGAAGGGTTCGCGAAGGAGTGCGCGATCGTGACGCACCACCGCCTCGTCGCCGGGCCCGAGGGCGGGCTCGTGCCGGACCCCGAGGCGAAGCTCGAAGAGCCGCTCATCGTGCGGCCGACGTCGGAGACGATCATCGGAGCCGCATTCGCGAGCTGGGTGCAGAGCTACCGGGATCTGCCGCTGCTCATCAACCAGTGGGCGAACGTGGTGCGCTGGGAGCTCCGGACGAGGCTCTTCCTGCGGACGACGGAGTTCCTCTGGCAAGAGGGGCACACGGCGCACGCGACCGAGGAGGAGGCGCGCGCCGAGACGATGCAGATGCTCGACGTGTACACGACGTTCGCCGAGGAGTTCATGGCGATGCCCGTGATCAAGGGGCCGAAGACGGCGAGCGAGCGGTTCCCCGGCGCAGTCGACACGTTCGCGATCGAGGCGATGATGCAGGACCGCAAGGCGCTGCAAGCCGGGACGTCGCACTTCCTCGGGCAAAACTTCGCCAAGGCGAGCGGCATCAAGTTCCAGACGGCGAAGGAGACGGAGGAGTACGCGTGGACGACGTCGTGGGGCGTGTCGACGCGGCTCATCGGTGGTCTGCTGATGACGCACGCGGATGACGACGGGCTCATCCTGCCGCCGCGGCTCGCGCCCGCGCACGTGGTGATCCTGCCCGTGCTGCGCGGCGACGACACGAAGGCAAAGGTGATGGAGTACGTCGACGCAGTCGCAGCAGAGCTGCGCGCGACGAGCTACGCAGGCCGGCCGATCGAGGTGGAGGTCGACAAGCGCGACATCCGCGGCGGCGACAAGCAGTGGGAGTGGATCAAGAAGGGCGCGCCGATCCGCATCGAGATCGGTCCGCGCGACGTCGACGGCAACGTGGTGATGGTGGCACGCCGCGATCGCGGGACGAAGGACAAGGCGACGCTCGGGCGCGCCGAGCTCGTCACGAAGATCCCCGAGATCCTCGCCGACATCCAGGGCGGCCTGCTCGCGAAGGCCAAGCAGCACCGCGCCGCGAACACGAAGCGCATCGACGACATGAAGGACTTCGAAAAGTTCTTCACCGCGAAGAACGAGGAGAAGCCCGAGATCCACGGCGGATTCGCACTCGCGCACTGGTCGGGCGAGCCCGAGGTCGAGGCGCACCTGAAGGACAAGTTCAAGGTGACGATCCGCTGCATCCCGCTCTCGGGCATCGACGGCGTCGCCGACGCGAAGGACCTGCAGGAAGAGGGCCGATGCATCGTCTCGGGCAAGCCGAGCCGGCAGCGGGTGGTGTTCGCAAAGTCGTACTGAGGTTGTCCGCCGCGGCAGCGCCAGCCCCTGATAGACTCAGGGGCCATGTCTCAACTCGATGACGTCGTGGAGCGTGTCCGGGTCGACGCGGACGCGATCTATGCGTTCGTGCTCTCCCGTCGTGGCGAGCTCGTCACGAAGGGAGGGCCACGCGAGGTCCCCGAAGGGGCGCGCAAGACGCTCACAGCAGCCGCAGACGTCGTCGCAGGGACCGATCGAGTGGTCCTGGTCCGGCTCGCCCACGGCGAGCTCGTGCCGCGAGCCGGGACGCTCTCCCTCGACTGTCACGTCGGCGTCGCAGCAAACCGCGCCGTGCTCTGTCTGGTGGTGCGAGGCGGCACAGACGCACGGCGCGTCACGAACGCACTACGGATCGGCCTCCGCGCCATCGAGCCAATGATCAACCGCGCAGCCGAGAAGGTCGCGCACGCCGGCGAGCTGACGCCATCCACATCGCACAAGAGGTCGCGGCGAGGCCGAGACACCTCACCAGAAATCGCCGTCGAACCCGCGCGAAGGCTCGGCTCCGAGACCATCCAGGCGATCGAGAAGGAAATGGCGAGGTCAGGGCCCCACGTGCCCGAGCCGCACATCCCGCGCGAGGTGCTGCGAACGACGCTGCCCTACCGAAGCAGCCCAGCCACGCCGCCCCCCGAGCCCGCGCCCGGGAGGCCGCAGCGCAAGCCAAAGGCATGAGGCGTCGCGCCGGGGCGCTGCCCCGGGCCCCGCGGGGGCTGTTCGCCCCTCGACCCGAACCAGGGCAAGCCCTGGACCTCTGGGCATCGACTGCGCGAAGCGCAGTCGATGCGGGGAAAGTTTTTCAAGCTGTCCGCCCCCTCTCTGCAGGGCAAGCCCTGGACCTCAGGGGGAAGAACTGCGCGATGCGCAGTTCTTCCCACAGGCCGTCGCTGTACCGCGTCGGCAGTTGAAGCATCAGCGCGGCTGTCTCGGTTGGCAGGGTCGCTCGTGGTCTTGAATCGGCCCGTTCGATGAACTGCGCGGAGCGCAGTTCATCGACCACGAGTCCAGCGCTTGCGCTGGTCCAGGTCCAGGAGCGGACAGCTCCTGGTGGGGCCTGGGGCAAAGCCCCAGCGAAACGCAGCCCTACGCGGCGACGTTCTTCCCTGAAGGCACGGCCCGCTTTGGCCGGCTCCAGATGCCCATCGCTGCGATCGCTGCGGTTGCGAGGTACCACGGCACGTCGCCGATCGCGCCGTAGAGCGTCCATGCTCGCATGAAGCGGCCTTCGCCGATGATCGTCTCCTCGCGGAAGGTGCCTCCGTGGGCGACGACGCGGCCGGTTGCGTCGACGATGGCGCTCACGCCGCTGTTCGTTGCGCGCACGAGGAAGCGACGGTGCTCGACGGCGCGTAGCTTTGCGAGGGCGAGGTGGATCCAGGGCTCGGTCGAGTCGCCGAACCATGCGTCGTTCGTGAGGTTGACGAGCAGATCGGGATCGCCGTGCTTCACGAGTTTCTGCACGAAGGAGGGCAGGATGTCCTCGTAGCAGATGAGTGCGCCGATCTTGTGCTCGCCCCAGGGGAGTGCGTCGAGGGACGTGCCCGGGGTGAAGTGGCCCGAGTTTGGCGACCACTTGTAGAGCACAGGGAACAGGTCGCCGAAGGGCAGGTACTCGCCGAAGGCGAGCAGGTACTGCTTGTCGTAGCGGCCGAGGATCTTGCCTTCGTCGCCGGCCATGAGCGCTGTGTTGAAGTACGTCATCCGGCCGCCCGGCGTGCTTGGCGGCGTGCGCAGCACCGAGCCCACGATCGTCGGGATGCCGAGCTGCTTCGTGAGGCTCTTCTGGACGTCGTCCTTGTAGCTCGCTTCGGTGACTGCGCGCGGGGCGGGGACGGCGCCTTCGCTCCACACCACGAGGTCGACTTCCTTCGACTTCGCGAGGTCCTTCGTGCGGTTCACGTAGACCTGGTAGGCGTTCTTCCGATCGAAGAGGCCCATGTTCCCCTGCACGATCCCGATGCGCACCTTCTTCGCCTCGGCCATCGTCTGGCCGATCGTACGGACCCGTTGGACTCCGTAGCCGGCCGCGAGCAGCGGGACGGCGATGCCGATCGCGACGACGCGGCTATCCGCCTTCTCCTTCCTGCGCCAGGCGAGGATGATCTCGGCGAGGCCGAGGTTCGCGCAGACGAGCACGAGGCCGACGAGGATCGGTCCGCCGAGATCGGCGATCTGCAGGAGCAGGGGCGCGTTGTGCACCGACGCGCCGAAGTACCAGGGGAAGAGCAGCGGGAAGACGAGCTCGCTCGCGGCGAAGGCGAGCGCGAAGACGAGCGGCGCCGGCCATCCGCGCGCCTCGGCGCGGCCGTAGAGCCAGCCGGCGAGCGCGATGCGACCGCCCTGGTAGGCGCAGAGGATCGCCATGAAGAGCATGCACAGCGGCACCGGGAAACCGCTGAAGACCTTCAGCATCTCCATGAGCCAGTAGAAGCCGGTCATCGTCATCGTGAAGCCGGCCATCCACCCGAGGCCTGCGGCGCGCCGCACGGGCTGGCCGCGCAGCGCCACGATCAGCGGCACGAGCGCGACGAGCGAGATCGGCCAGATGTCCATGCCCGGAAAGCCGAGGAAGTAGAGCACGCCGCTCAGCATCGCGAGCGCGTACGCCTGCCGCGCCGGAAGCGCGCCCACGGGGCTCCACGCCTTGGCGTCGCCCTTCGATGTCGCCTTCGCTTTGCGCTTCGCCTTCGTGGCTGTGCCCTTGGCTTCGCCTTCGGGCGCGCTTGCCTCGTTGGCCTCGGCGCCCTTCGCGACGTCCTCCGCGATCGGGTCTTGCGTCGCCTCCCCTTCAGACATGGGTCACCTGGTCCGCTTGATGATGTGGTAGCCCTGGGCCGTCTCGACGACGTCCGAGATCGCGCCGACCTCCATGGCGAAGGTCGCGTCTGCGAACGCGGGCGGCATCGCGTTGCGTTCGAAGTTGCCGATGGCGCCGTTCGCGGCCTTCGAGATCTCGTCGTCGGTGTACTTCGTGACGAGCTCCTCGAACGTCTGCTTGCCGTCCTTCACGAGCTTGTGCACTTCCTGGGCGCGCTTTTTCGCGTCGTCCTTCGTGCGCGTCACCGTCTTCGGCGCGCGCTCGGCGCCCTTCCAGGCGACGAGGATGTGCGCGGCCCCTGCGATCTGCCGTTCCGCCGTGGGCGCTGGCGCGGGCGCCTCGGCGGCGGAGGGCGCGAGGGCCGCGAGGGGCCCGAGGGATGTTACGGCCGAGGGCGAGGGGGCGGCGGCGCTGCCGATCGGTGCTGCGTTCTGGCTCGGATCGGAGCTGGCGTTGCAGCAAGCGGTGGCCACGAAGAGGAGCACGATGTTCGGGAGGAGACGCAGGCGCATGGCCGGCACGTATTGCCGACGTCCGGCCGGCCGTCAACCTGCGCGTTTGCTGCGAAAGGTCGCCGAGGCCTTGGTACGATGACCCAGAGAATGCCCCGAATCCTGCACATCGAGGACGATCCCGCGAACCGCCTGCTCGTGCGCAAGCTTCTTCAGAAGGCAGGCCACGAGGTGATCGACGCTGCCGACGGGCTCGAGGGCGTCCGGCTGGCGGTCAGCGGCATGCCGCCCGACCTCATCCTGGTCGACCTCAACATCCCGGGCCTCGACGGGTTCGAGGTGACCTTGCGGCTGCGCGGCGAGCCTCGGCTCGCGGGCGTGCCCATCGTGGCCATCACGGCCGAGGGCGACCGCGAGACGAGCCTCGCCGTCGGCTGCGACGGCTTCCTGCAGAAGCCCATCGACGCCCGCTCGTTTCCGAGCGTGATCGAGCGCTACATCCAGCAAGGCACGCGCGAGAACATGCCCGTCTCGGCCGGCGCCGTTCGCCTGCGCCAGCAGAGCCAGCGGATCGTGCAGCACCTCGAAGAGAAGGTCGCCGAGCTCAGCCGGGCGAACGCGCGCCTACGTGAGGCCGACGCCGCCCGCACCGAGTTCTACCGGAACATCTCGCACGAGCTTGCCACGCCGATGACCCCGATCGTCGGTTACGTAAAACTCCTGCTCGACGAGGAGCTCGGGCCGCTGACGCGGGCGCAGGGCAAGGCGCTGCGGGCGATGGACGACTGCGTCCGGCGGCTGCGATCGCTCATGGACAACCTGCTCGACGTGACGGGGCTCGAGACGGGGCGCATGCGCTTCATCCACGTCGACTACGACTTCCTCGACACGACGCGGCGCGCCGTCGCGCAGGTCGCGGACAACCTCGCGGATACACGGATCCACCTCGTGGAAGATCTTCCGCGCGGCCCGCTCCCCGGCTGGGGCGACGCGGGGAGGCTTCAGCGCGCGATGGTGCATCTCCTGGAGAACGCCGCGAAGTTCACGCCGTCCGGCGGCACCGTGGGCGTGCGCGTGGCGCGCCTCGCGTCGGGGCACTACGAGCTTTGCGTGGCAGACACCGGGCCGGGCATCCCGCCCGATCAGCAGCAGCGCATCTTCGATCCGTTCTACCAGGTCGACGGATCGGTCACGCGCGAGCACGGGGGCGTGGGCGTGGGGCTCGCGATCGCGCGGCGTACGGCCCGCGGCCTCGGCGGCGAGCTCAAGCTCGCTTCGCCGTGCAACGAGATCATCGAGGGCGTTCGCCTCGGTGGCGCGGCGTTTTCCCTGACGGTCGCGCAACGCGCGCCGGGCGAGCTGCCGTCGCCGGATGCGGAGAAGGATCGGTGAGGGTCGTCTACCTCGACTGGAACGCGACGACGCCGCCGCATCCGGACGTCGTTGCCGCGATGGTCGAGGCGGCGACCTCGGCGTGGGGCAACCCGGCGAGCGTGCACGGGCCGGGCCGGCGGGCACGGTCGCGCGTCGAGGACGCGCGCGAGGCGGTCGCCGCGCTCGTGGGGCTCGACCCGCGTGACGCCGTGCTCACGTCGGGCGGCACCGAGGCGAACAACCTCGCGCTGCACCATGCGTTCGTCGGGGCGGGCGGCGGATCGCCTCCGCCGGCGCTCGTCGTGGGCCGCATCGAGCATCCGAGCGTCGTTCGGTTCGCCGAGCACCTCGCCGCGCGTGGGGTCCTCGTCGCGTGGGTGGATCCCGAGCCCTCGGGGCGGATCGCGCCCGAGGCCGTCGCCGAGGCGATGGATCGCGCTGCGCAGGCCGGGGCCTCCGTGCGGCTCGTCGCGCTCCAGGCCGTCAACCACGAGACCGGCGTGATCCAGCCCGTCGCGGCCGTCGCGGCGCTCTGTCGATCGCGCGGGGCGCTCCTTCACGTCGACGCGGTGCAGGCCGTGGGCAAGCTGCCGCGCTCGACCTTCGAGGGCGCGGACCTCGTCAGCGTGGCCTCGCACAAGATCCGGGGACCGAAGGGCATCGGCGCGCTGCTCACGGCGCCGTCGGTGCGCCTCTCCCGACTTCTGTACGGCGGCTCTCAGGAACGCGGGCTCAGGCCGGGCACGCAGGATCCAGTCGCGGCCGCGGGGTTCGCCGTGGCGGCCGAGCGGGCGCGACGCACGCCTTCCCGGTACGCCGAGCTCGCGCCGCTCCGGGATCGTCTCCAGGCCGAGCTCGTCCGGCTGGGCCACGAGGCGGGGGCCGAGCCTCTGCCCAACGGCGTGGCCGAGCGCGCGCCCCACGTGACGAACCTCTCGTTTCCGAACTGGCGGGGCGAGGAGCTCTGCGCGGCGCTCGACCTCGAGCGGGTGGCCGTCTCCAGCGGGTCGGCTTGCAGCGCGGGCACGGCCGAGCCTTCGCCGGTGCTCGCGGCGATGGTGGGCGAGGCGCGCGCGCTCGCGGCGGTGCGGGTCTCGCTCGGCGAGGAGACCACCGCGGACGACGTCGACGAGGCCCTCGCGCGCTTCGCCCGCGTCCTCGGACGCACCCGCCCCGCCACCTGAACGTTCGTCCTGCCGACCGGCGCACATTCGCGTGTGCTGTACGGGTTCGTCCTCCCAAACCCGATGTACGCGACCTCTCTTCGAGCTGGTTCCCGGAAGAACCGGATCGATATCGCGCGCTTGGCGGCCGGCAGACCTTCCTTCGTGTATCGCCTGAACTATCTCGGCGAAATGAGAGAAGTTTCTCCGAGCGACATGTCCAAGTGCGCGAATTTGATCAACAATTCGGCGATCTTCCGGCGCGCGAGGGTCATTCGCTTGAAACGAACGACGAACCCGCTTTCCTGGCCGCTCGTTCAGTTAAATTCGGTGGTGAAGTAGTGCTTTGAAGGTTACTCGCTAAGTGATCGGAAGTACTCGTTTATTTCTGAACACGTAAACTGGTACACACATCGCTCCGCGGCGGCGCCATAAGGGCCCACGCCCGGCGCGTCGACAGGCCCGTCCCCGCTCCGCCAGCCGTGGAGGCGGGCGGTGGGGTCGGCTCGGAGCGGCAGCGGGAGAAAAGGCCTGATCGTGTGCGCGGCCGCAATCGCCGTGGGCACGAGGATGGCGAGCAGCATGGCAAGTCGCGCGCGCCGGGCCAAATCCTTACCGGTTCGAGCGCACGCGACGACGAGGATCAAAGCAGAAGGCGCATACCAGTTCGGCTCGGGAGGCACAGCCCGCGCGAGGGCCGAGGCCGCGACGAGGGCCGTCATGAGCAGGACGACGGCGCGGTCGGCCAGCGGCGCCGTGCGGAGGGCGCGGGCGCCATGGAAGAGGGTCCAGGGCGTCCACAGGAGCGCCTGAGCGAGCGCAGCCGCAGCGAGGGCCCCAAGGGCGCCGAGGAGCGTGAACGAGGGCGCCTGCTGGGCGTAGGCGTGCCGGAGCTGGAAGCCAAGGCTCGGCGCGAGGAGCGGAGCAGCAAAGGCGAGGGGCGCGAGGGCGAGGAGGCGCTCCCCAAGGCGGCGTCGCGCAGCCAGGACGACGATGAGCGGGAAGAGGGGCAGGACGACCACCTTGGCGAGCGCCCCCGCGGCCCCCACGAGCCCAACGCCGAGCGCAACGGCGAGCCGGCGTGGGAGGGGCGCAGCATCCACGTCGGGCGCAGGCTCGGCCCAGAGCAAGGCCAGCACGAGGGCGAGCAGAGCCGGTCCATCCGGCGTGGCCACGAAGCCACCCGCGACCGGGAGGAGCGCGAAGCTCGACAGCAAGGCCGCGAGGCTCTGCCCCGAAGCATCCGCGCCCCGACGGCGCGCGAGCGCCACCGTGGCGATCGAGAGCCCAAGCGAAAACACGAACGGAACGAGCCGTACCCGAAGCTCGACGGGCCAGCCCGTGAGCCGATCGACAAGCCGGAGCAAGACCGGGACGAGCGGCGGGTGGTCGACGAGCGGAGGCACGAAGCCCGGCGCACGCGCCGCCGCGAGGTAATACGCCTCATCCGGGGAAAGATCCGTCCCAAGCGCAAGCGCGAGCCGAAGCGGCACGGCCGCGAGGACGATGAGCGCCCAGGTCGCTTTCACGGCAGCGTAGCGCCGGGGTTTCACCCCGGACCCGACCAGGGGTTGTCCACCCCTGGACCCGGACCAGGGCAAGCCCTGGACGCGGGGCGACAGCGCGCGATGCGCGCTGTCGACAGGGAAGATGTCGCCAGCAGGTACGGCAGCGCCGCGGTCTCAGCTGGCGAGCCCGTCGCAGGTCTTGCCACAGGCCCGTTCGATGAACTGCGCGGAGCGCAGTTCATCGACCCCCGGTCCAGGCCGCGCTTGGTCCGGGGTGCAGGGGGCGGACAGCCCCCTGCTGGGGTGCGGGGCAAAGCCCCGCGCACGCGCATCCTGCTCAGGCTTGCACCTGCCGCTGGCGGAGGACCTCGTAGAGGGCGAGTGCGCCTGCGACCGAGGCGTTGAGCGAGCCGATCGGCCCTGCCATCGGCAAGCGCGCGATGTGCTGGCATGCGCGGAGCACGGGCTTGCGTGCGCCTTTGTCCTCGGCGCCGATCACGATCGCCACGGGGCCCCGCAGATCGATCGCGCCGAGCGTCGTGGGTCCCTGCGCGTCGAGCGCGATCACCGTGACGCCGCGATCTGCGAGGGAGCGCAGTGCCTCCGGCAAGGACGAAACACGGCAGAGCGTGGCGTGCTCGATGGCGCCTGCGGAGGCGCGGAACATGGCGGGCGAGAGCGGCGCGGAGCTGTGCTCGGGCCAGACGATCCCTGTGGCTCCGAGCGCGACGGCGCTGCGCACGATCGCCCCGAAGTTCTGTGGGTCCATGATCCCGTCGAGCGCGACGACGATGGACGTCGGCTCGATCGCGAGCTGATCCACGCCGCGGATCCTGAGGTCTGGTGCGACGGCGACCACGCCTTGGTGCCTGCCGCCGCCGGTGCGACGATCGAGCTCGGCGCGGGGCGCGGTCTCGACGCGGATGCCGCGGCCTTCGGCGAAGCGGCCGACGGCCTGGATCTTGGGGCTCCCGCCTTGCTCCACGACGACGCGTTCGAGGGCGTCGCCGTGCACGCGCACGGCTTCGCGGACGGGCTGGAGACCATACACGAGTCGGGTCATACATTCCTCGCGGCGAGCGCGCCGTCGATCTCGGCCACGACCACGCGTGCAGCGTCGAGCGGGCTTGCCGCGTCGCGGATCGGTCGCCCGACCACGAGCAGGTCCGCCCCGGCTGCGATCGCCTGCGCGGGCGTCGTGATCCGCTTTTGATCCCCGGCCGCGCTGCCTGCCGGCCGGATTCCTGGGGTGACGAGCAGCGCCTCTGGGCCGAGCGCGCTCCGGAGCGCTTGCGCCTCCGAGGCCGATGCGACGAAACCTCGCACGCCCGCGTCCCATGCGAGCCGCGCGACCCGCTCTGCTTGCGCTGCGGGCGTTGCGGACAAACCGAGCGCTTCGAGATCCGCGGCGTCGAGCGAGGTCAACACCGTCACCGCGAGGATCGTGAGGGGCGCGCTTGCCCGCGCGGCCTCTTCGGCTGCGCGTTCGAGCATCGCGCGGCCGCCGTGCGCGTGCACCGTCAGGTACCGGACGCCGAGCGAGGCTGCGCTTTGCACGGCGCGGCCCACGGTCTCTGGGATGTCGTGCAGCTTCAGATCGAGAAAAACGTCCCGGCCGAGATCATGGCAGGCTGCGATCGCGGCGGGCCCTTCGCGCACGAAGAGCTCGAGGCCTACCTTGAGCACGCCGACGGACGGAGCGACGACGCGTGCGCCGGCCCGGGCTTCGTCGAGCGAGCCGTAGTCGAGCGGGAAGACGAGCCGCCTCGTCGCGTCGTTCATCGTCGGTTCGTCGGTGTCATGAGGGGAGGGGGCCTCGGCGCTGGGCGAAGGGTCCGGGGCCGTCTCGGGAGCCGTGTGCTTCATGCGTTTGCACCTTTGCGATGCAAACGGCGGCCCGCGTCGGGATCGCGCGGGCCGCTCGCCTTTCTCAGAGGCAGCTGCAGAGCGGATCGCCGGGCGCGCAGTTGCAGGGCTTGGCTGCGCCGCCGCCCGCCGCCGGACGACCACCGCCGCCGCCGGGCTTCTTGGCCGCGTCCTGCTTCGCCTTTTCTTCCTCGAGCTGCTTCTGCAGGGCGAGGCGCGTCGCCTCGTCCTTCGCGCTCGTCAGCTGGCTGAGCAGGCTGTCGATCTTCTGCTGCTGCTCTTTCGCCTGCTGCTCGGCCTTCTTGCGCTCTTCCTCGGCCTGCCGCGCTTGATCGGCGAGGGCCTGGCGCTCCTGCTCGGCCTTCTGGCTCTGGTTGATGATGATGCCGGCCGTGGCGCCGCCGATCACGACGACCGCCGCGACCACGCCGTAGAGCGTCTTGCGCAGCTTCTTCTTCGACTCGTCGTGCTGCAGCTCGGCGAGCTTGCGCTCGTGCTGCTGCTGCGCGTTCATCGCCTCGAGGCGCGCCTTCTGCTCGGCCTCGACGCGGGCCTTCTCGACCTCGGCCTGGCGGATCGCTTCGAGACGCGCGGCCTCTTCGCGGGCCTTGCGCTCTTCCAGGGCCCTGCGCTCGTCCTCGGCCCGGATGCGCGCTTCTTCTTCCTCGCGCTTCCGGCGCTCGTCGTCGAGCCGGGCTCGTTCTGCGGCGGCCGCAGCGGCGGCCTTCGCATCCTCCTCCTGCTTGATACGGTCCTCCTCGAGGTTCATGAGCTCCTTGAGGGAGAACAGGACCGAGCTTTCCTTCTGTTCGGACATGCGTCGTGGCTCCTTCGAAAGCAGCGCGCTCGCCGTTCGCCCCGGGGGAGGACCGCCGCGCTTCCACAGCACGACCGCACCTTTCCGAGGACACCCGCCAATGTGAGAGTACCGCGGCGCCTGTCGGTATCAACTCCTCAAGATGCCTGTCAATTGGGTGGAGTCGATTCTTTTCCGCAGGGCCCGTCCCGCCCCGGAATTTCGTCCCGGAAGACGGGTGAACTCCGTGCCGGAGGGCCCCAATCTGCGTTTTCCCGCTTGACGGCCGCGCCGTTTTTGGGATCAGCCGCGGCCCCGCGCGTGGGGCGCACGCGAGGACCGGTTCGTCCTCGCTTCCCATCGCGACGGACCTCCGCTAGCGTCGCCGCCCCATGGCAAAGGTCATCAAGGCGCACATCACGGGCAACGTCTGGAAGATCGAGGTCAAGGTCGGCGACGCGGTCGAAGAAGGCACCACCGTCGCGATCCTCGAGTCGATGAAGATGGAGATGCCCGTCGAGGCCGAGGACGAAGGCGTCATCACGAAGGTCCTCGCGGCGGAGGGCCAGGCCGTGAAGGAAGGCGAGCCGCTCTTCGAGTTCGAGTGAGGAAGCGCGAGGTTACTCGCGCCAGAAGAACTTCCAGGGGTTGTGCTTGAGGTCGCGCACGAGCTCCTGGAGATCGTCGTAGAGCTGCTCGTCCATCACGAGCGCGCCCACCGTGCCCTTGCCACGCCGCACGCTCGAGGCGATCGCCTGCGCGTCCTGGGTGATGCCCTTCGTGTTCCGGGCGATCTCGGCGAGGTCGCCGATCGCCTGCCGGATCTTCGCCTGCTCGCCCTCGCCGCCCACGGTCTCGCTCACGCGCTTGACGTTGGCGAGCGTGACCTTCGCGTCCGCGAGCAAGGGCGGCGCGTCCTGCGCGAGCGCGCCCGTCGTCTTGTCCACGTTCGCGAGGATGCGATCGATCTGCGGGTTCTCGACGTACTTCTGCTTGGCCTCGCGCACGGTGTCCTGCGTGTCCACCGTGATCTGCTCGACGTTCGCCGCGATGCGATCGAGCCGTTCGCCGTTCTTGTCGAAGAAATCCCCGGTGCCCTTCAGCGTGCGCGACAGGCCGTTCAGCGCAGTGCCGATCTCGTCCTTGTTGCCCGAGAGCGCGTTCACCGTCGTGTCGAGCAGGTCGTAGGCCTTGGCGATCAGCATGTCGAGCCGCGGCGGATCGAGGCCCCGCACGATCGCATTCTCCGCGAGCACCGGCCGATCCCCGGACCCCGGATCGAGCGCGAGGAACTGCTCCCCGAGCACGCTCGACGACGTCACGTAAAAGACCGCGTTGTCACGTACGCTCGGCTGATACCGCTTCTCGACCTCGACCTTCACACGCACGAGCGGATCGCGTTTGCCCGCCCCGCCCGGCGCCTCTCCACCGCGGAACTGTATTTCGGTAATTTTTCCAACCTTGACCCCAGCGATCTTTACAGGAGCGCCACCCTGCAGGCCGCCGGGGTTGTCGAAGTCGACGAAGAGGGCATACGTGGGCTGGAAGTTGATGCCGCCCATGACGAGGATGAACACCGCGAGGAGAACGGTGGCCGTCAGGATCAGGATGCCGACCTTGACTTCGATCGATCGCGGGCTCGCCATGTGTCCACTATGCACGATGTCCAGCGGCAAACCCAGACCCGCGTAGCATCGCGCACGCGGCCCACTGCGTCATGATTTCCTTCCGCCACCTCGCCAAGTCCTTCGGGACGAAGAAGGTCATCGAGGACGTCAGCTTCGACGTTCAAGACGGGGAAGTTTTTTTCATCATCGGTCAATCGGGCGTCGGCAAGAGCGTGCTCATCAAGCACCTCGTGGGCCTGCTCTACCCGGACGCGGGCGAGATCTGGCTCGACGGCGAGGAGATCAGCCGCTTCGACGAGGAGCAGATGTACCCCGTGCGCATGAAGTGCGCGATGGTCTTCCAGCACTCGACGCTCTTCGACTCGATGACCTGCGCCGAGAACGTCGCGCTGCCGCTGCGCAAGCACAAAGGTTTGAAGCCAAAGGAAGCGCTCGCCGAGGCGCGAGAGCGGCTCGATCAGGTGCACATGCGCGAGTTCGCCGATCGCTTCCCTCCCGAACTCGGCGACGGCATGCGCAAGCGCGTGGCCATCGCACGCGCGCTCACGCTCGACCCGCGCTACGTGCTCTTCGACGAGCCGACGACGAGCCTCGATCCCGTGAGCGCGCGGCGCGTGGACAAACTCATCCGCGAGCTCAGCGACACGCTCGGCGTGACGAGCATCGTCGTGAGCCACGACCTCGTGAGCATCTTCTCGATCGCCGATCGGATCGTGATGCTCTACAAGGGGTTTGTCCGTCTCATCGGAAGCCCGGACGACTTCAAGGCCTCGAGCGACGCGATCATCCAGCAGTTCATCAACGGCCGCGCCGAGGGCCCCATAGAATGATTTTAGGGCAGGGGGAGCCCTCGATGGGGCTCCCCCTACGGCCCTCACTCCGCGTTGCTTCGTTCGGACCTACCCGGCGTCTGGGCTGCTGGCTTGTTCTGACAGCGCGAGCTAGGGACCCAGGAGCACGTAGCCAGCCGCGGAGAGGATCAGATCGAGCACGATCACCGCGAGCGAGGCGTTCACGACGGCACGCGTGGTCGCCCAGCCGACGCCCTCGCTGCCGCCGTGCGTGGTGAGCCCCGAGTGGCCCGCGACGACCGGGATCGCGGCGCCGTAGGCCAGGCACTTCGCCAGGCCCACCACGAGGTCGCCCGTGTCGACGAGGTGCAGGTTGAAGAACGTCCGCGGGTTGACATCGAACATCATGTACGCGGTGAGCATGCCCGTCAGCATCGCGACGCCCGCCGCCCAGATGACGAGGCAGATCGTCATGGCGAGGCTCGCGAGGAACCGCGGTTTGATGAGGTAGTCGATCGGGTCGGCCGCGCACATGCGCAGCGCGTCGACCTGCTCGGTGACGACCATCGAGCCGATCTCGGCCGCGATGCCCGCGCCGACGCGCGTGGCGAGCATGAGCGCGCTGATCGTGGCCGCGAGATCACGGACGAGCAGCTCCAGGTACGAGGCGCCGACCATGCTGAACTCGGGCAGGATGCGCTTCACCTGAAGGCCACCCTGGAGGACCAGGATCATCCCGATGAAGCCCATCACCACGGTCAAGAAGACGACCGAGCGGTTGCCGATCTCGAACATCTGCCGCACGACCGCGCCGAAGTCCGGACGGCCGCGGACGCAGTAGTAGAGCGTCCGGATGAACACCGAGGCGATCTCGAGGCCCATGCCCACGAAGTGGATCGCCTGCGCGCCGATCACGGCGGCGATCGACGTGTCCGGCGCCTCCGCGGCCTGATCGATGCCACTCGGCGGCGCGGGCTCGTCCTGGGTGTTCGCCGCGCTCACGTGCCCTCAGTCCAGCGTGAAGGAGACGAAGTAGTCGAGGACGAAGATGCCCGCGGCCGAGGCCACGACGGTCGCGTTCACGGCCCGGCCGACGCCCGGCGCGCCGCCCTTCACGCCGAGCCCGTACTGGCAGCTCGACAGCGCGATCACGACGCCGAAGACGATGCTTTTCACGAGACCACTCGTGACGTCGCTCAGGCCGAGCAGGCCGCTCGTGAGGCCGTTGTAAAACGTCTTCGGATCGACGCCGAGCAGGCCGAGGCCCCCGTACGCGGCGCCGAGCAGCGCGAGCGTGTCGGCGAAGATCGTGGACAGGAAGAGCGTGGTCACCATCGCGATGAAGCGCGGCGCGATCAGGAACGCGATGGGATCGATCGCGAGCACGCGCAGGGCGTCGATCTGCTCGGTGACGACCATGGTGCCGAGCTCGGCGGTGTTGTTCGCGCCGACGCGGCCGTTGATCATGAGCGCCGTGAGCAGCGGCGCGATCTCGCGCAGGATGCCGAAGCCCGCGCCCCAGCCGAGCAGGCCCTGCGCGCCGAGGCGCACGACGAGCGGAGCTGCCTGGATGACCATGATCGCGCCCGTGAAGAGCGCCGTGACGATCACGATGGGGATCGATTTCACGCCCATCCGGTAGAGGTTCCGGAGGGTCTCGGCGCGATCGATGCGGAAGGTGACGATCCTCCGCAGGATCTGGTAGCCGAGCAGGCCCATGCCGCCGACGGTGGCCGCCGCGCCGAGAAAACCGCCGCCGATCTCCTCGAGGAGCCCCACGTCGGAAGGCGGAGGCGCAGTCGCGGACGGTGGTTTCTTCGGGGGCATTCGCGAGGGCGAGCTTACCCCAGGCCGCACGGCTGCGGATCACGAAGCACGGCGTCGCGCGCGCCCGACGAGCCACCCGGCGAGGGGCGCGGCGACGACGAGCAGGGTGGCGATGGCCACGAGGAGGCCGTTTTTGCCGCGAAACATGGGACATCGCGACGTTTGACGCGCTGCGCGACCCGCGTCGAGGACGACCGCGGTCTGGCGAGGATCGAGGCGCCCGCCCTCCGGTAGGAGCGCGCGGAGGGCCTCGCGCGCGGCCGTGTACGCAGCCGCGTCCGTGGGAAACGGCGTGGCTTCATCGAGGTCGACCTCGTCGAGCGCGCGGGGCAGGAGGCGCGCGGTGATCGCGTCGGCCTCGGCCGGATGTGCGCTCCGCGCGAGCGCAAGGTAGCCCGCGTCCTGGATGCCGCGGCGGAGGAGCTTCAGCCGGATCGAGGGGAAGACGCCGTCGAAGCCAGCCGAGTGGTGCGTGAAGCGGCGGGTCTGTTTGCCCGGGTAGACGAGGACGCCGTCGCCGAGCGCGCTGTCGCCGTCGTCGTTGTGGAAGGTCTCGGCGACGACGAAGGGATCGATCGGGCCACGGCCGCCGCGATTGCCGTCGTTCCAGAACGTCGTCTCCCAGAGGAACCAGCGGCCCGTGGGCCGCGTGGCCGCGATCCAGGCGTCCACGAGCAAGCTCGTGGCCGGCGCGTCGAGCATGAGCGGGCCCGAGTGCGGGAGCCTTCCGTTGTAGACCCACACGTCGCGGCCTCGATCTCGGGCGCCGCGCGCGGCGTCTTGCTGGAAGGTCTGCGAAGGCTGAAGGACGAGGTCGACGTTCTGATGGCGCGGATCCTCGCCGCAGGAGTGCGCCACGCGGAGCCGCTTCTGCACGGGCGATCGCGCGAGGAGCGAGCGCCACGTGGGGCCACGCGGGCTCTCGCACTGCTCGTCGATCGCGTAGAGGAAGACGTCCTCGACCGCCTCCGGGATCTTCGGGACGATCGCCTCGATCGCGCGGAGTTTGTCGGGGTGCGGATCCCCGAGCGTGCCGTAGGCGCCGAGGGTGACCGCGGCCTGCGGGACACCTTCTCCGGGGCCCTCGTAGCCATGTTCTTTTGTGTACCAAGCACCCGTGAGCGCGGGGCGGAGGCGCTCGAGGTCGGCCTCGCTGCGGATCGAGCCGAGCGCGTCGACGTGGTGCCGGTGGAGGAGCTGGAAGAGCTGCTCCTCGGCAGGTTCGAGGGCGCCGATGCGCTCGACGAGGTTTTTCACATCGTAGAACGCGAGGAAGCTCGTGGCGCGGTAGGGGAGCTCGGCGCTGGCGACGTCGAGGACCACGGGCAAACGCGAGAGCGCGCCGCCCGCATGCGCGATGACGATCTCGGTCGTGACGCGGCCGGGCGGTGTGCTCGTGGGGACCTCGACGTCGATCCAGATCGCGCCGCGCGATCGGGGCTGGATCCGCAGCGGGTAGGGGAGCCACGATGGCGCGCGCTCCACGGGGACGAGGGCGTCGGGCACGGCGCCGAGCACGTCCTCGTCCGGAGGTCGTGACGAAGGGGTCCAGCCGAGCGACTCGCCCGCTTGTCGATCGTTGCGCGATCGCGCGGTGATCTCGACGTAGGACTCGACGAAACGATCGACACGGATCGGCGCGCGCGGCGGCGCGATGTCCACGGTGACGCCGTCGAGCGGCGCGTCGCCGGCCTCGAGGATCACCTGGAGCGCGATCACCTCGCCGCGAAGCGCCGCGAGCTCGATCGCGCGATCCCCGCCGCCGAGCGCATGTCCCCGCGTGATCGCTCGATCGAGATCGGGACCTTCGCGCCGCACGCGCGCGCCGTCGTCCACCACGACGACGCGTGGTCCTTCGGCCGCCGCCACGTCCGCGAGGAGCAGGAGCGCGAAGGCCGACGCAGCGCCCAGCGTGCTCGCGCGCTTCATGCGTGCACCGACCTCGCGCGCACGAGCGCCGCGAGCAGGGCCTCGGCGCTTCGATCCCAGCCCGGCGGTGCCGCGCGCGTGAGCTCGTCCTCGTCCCACGCGCGGCTCGTCGCGCGCTCGATCGCCGCCGCGAGCGCAGCCGCGTCGCGCGCAGGCACGAGCAAGCCCGTGCGCTCGTGCGCGACGACGTCCGGGATGCCGCCCACGCGCGTCGCGACGACAGGGCGTCCCGCGGCGAGCGCTTCGAGCACCACGTTGGGCGTGCCCTCGTGAAAGCTCGGGAGCACGAGCGCGTCGGAGGCGGCGAGATGACGCGCAACGAGCTCCGCGGGACACGCGCCGGCGACGAGGAGCGGCAAGCCCGCGTCGCGCTTCTCTTCGAGCGTCTTGCGAAGCGAGCCATCCCCGACGAGCGTGACGGTGAACCGACCCGGCGCGCGCGCTTCGAGCGACGCGAGCGCGTCGCAGAGCTCGTGCAGTCCCTTCTCCGGTTCGAGCCTCCCGACGTAGACGAGCACCTTCGAACGCGCATCGAGCCCGAGCGCGGCGCGCGCCTCGGCGCGGCTCCGCGGCTGGAAGAGCGCGCGATCGACGCCGTTCGGTACGAACGTCACGCGATCGCGCGGCGCGCCGAGCTCTTCGAGGGCGCCAAGCATCGGGCGGCTCACGCCGATCACCGCGCCCGCGCGGCGCAGCGTCCCGTGCACGAGGGCGCGTACCGAGGGCCAGCGCGCGATCACGTCCACGTCGGTGCCGTGCGCCTTCACGGCGTACGGCAGGTCGAGGGCGCGGGCGAGGTGCTGCGCGGCCCACGCGTCGGGGAAGAGGAACGCGCCGAGCACGACGTCGAAGCGGCGTCGCAGCGCGGCGAGGTGCGGCACGAGGCCCGCGAGGTAGAGCGGGCCGTTCACGGCGGAGAGCCATGGACCGGCGAGCGGCAGGTACGGCGCGCGCGGGTGCACCACGGGGAGGCCGTCGATCGTGTCCTCCGTGGGCACGCGGCAGAGCCTTCCGACCCGGGCGCGCTCGCCGAGGAGCGAGGCGCCCGGCACCCACGGCACGACGCCGAGCACCTCGACGTCCGCGAGGCGCGCGAGCGCGGCGAGCTGCCTGCGCTGGAAGGGGCACGCGAGCGGCTCCACCCGATTCGGGAAGATCCGCGTCACGGCGAGGACACGCAGTCGCTCGCCTCCAACGGAAGAAAAATGGGTTGTCGGGAGCAACGCACCCAGCATTGCATGCTCATTCGGGTTCGCAACGCGCATGTTCGTGAACACGGATTCGCTGCATGGGCCCGCCCGGGGCACCCTGCAATCGGACTCGGATTTCGCCCGATTGAAAAAGGGTCGCGATGTGGGATGCTGGCCGCGTCGTGGTCTGGGGCGGACGCTCGGCGAGGCGGGCGTCCCGTGGCTTTTCGGGGGCTTTGGATGGATGATTGGGGACCCGAGTCGGGGCGCGGCGGCGTGATCCTTCGGACGCTCGCCGAACGTCCCTTCTGTTCGATCGTGATTCCTTGTTACAATGAAGAGGAGCACGTCGAGCGGGTCGTACGGGCGGCGGCGGAACAACGATATCCGGCCGATCGCCTGGAGATCTTCGTCGTCGACGGTCGCTCCCTCGATCGGACGCGCGAAATCGTGCTCGCGCTCGCGGCCGAGGATCCCCGGATCATCCTGCTCGACAACCCCCAGCGCCTCCAGGCCGCGGCCCTGAACATGGCGATCAAGCGGTCGCGCGGGGACGTGATCGTCCGCATGGACGCCCACGCCGATTACGATCCCGGATACGTCGCCGCGTCCGTCGTGGCGCTCCGGCGGACGGGGGCGCTCAACGTGGGCGGCGCCATGCGGCCCCGAGGAAAAACCAGGTTTCAGAAGGCGCTCTGCGCGGCGCTCCGGAGCCCGCTCGGCGTGGGCGGATCGGCGTCGCGTGATCCCGAGCGCGAGGGATACGTGGAGAGCGTGTGGTGCGGGGCCTTCCGCCGCGAGGCCTTCGAGCTCGCGGGCCTCTTCGACCCGGACGCGCGGACGAACGAGGACGCGGAGCTGAACCAGCGGATCCTCGAGCGCGGCGGGCGCATTTATCAATCGCGCGACATCGTGGGGCATTATTATCCCCGCTCGACGTTCCGCGGCTTGTTCCAGCAATATTTCAATTACGGCATGGGGCGCGCGCGGACGATCTTGCGGCGAGGGATGCCGCCTTCGGTCCGGCCCCTGATCCCCTTCACGACGCTGGTCACGTTCACCGTGCTCGCGGTCCTCACGACGTTTTATCCGCCGGCGAAGCCCGCGCTCGGCGCGGCCGCGTCCGTGTATGCGCTGGCCCTTCTCGCCGCGGCGGCGTGGGCGTCGCGTCGCGTGGAGGGGCGACCGGTGTTTCTCGTGGCGGCGATGTTTCCCGTGATGCACCTCGCGCACGGGCTCGGCTTCGCGGTCGGCCTCGCGCGACATGCGCAGTCGCCGCTGCGGGACGCGGATCCGGAGCGGCTGACGGCCCGATAAAGCGTCGTACGGCCCGAAAAAAGAGGAGGCGCATGCTGGGCGTTTTCCCCGCGGGAGGGCTCGCCGTCACCGACACGACGGCGGCGGTCACGGTCGAGCAAAGCGCGGTCACGGGCATCACGCCCGGCGGCGGATATGGCCTCGCGCTGACGAGCGTGGACGGGGCCGTGCGTGTCGTCTCCCGTGCCGCACGCTCGGGGTTTTTGCTCGATCTTTCCGGGCGTTACGGGCGAGCGCTCGCGGCGACGGAGGGCGCGATGTCCCCCGAGGACATCGCGGGTACGGCCGTGACGCGGCTCGATTTCGTGATTTCACCCCGCACGGCATTCTCGTTCTCCGCGGACGGGCTCCTCGCCTCGCGGCTCGGGCTCCGCGCCACGAACGATCTGACGGCGCGGGATCCTTTTCTCCAGGGGAGGGTCATTTACACGATCGGCAGCCGTCTCGGGTTTTCCGCGACCCTGTCGCCGCGGTCGTCTGCGCGTTTCGAGGCCGGATACACGCAAGCGGGCGCCGTCGCCGCGGATCACCCCGACGCGGTGGGTCTCGATAGCCACGCGGTGCAGGGGAGCGCGACGTTTTCGTGGCTCGCGGGCCGTCGCTTCCGTCTCGGGCCCATCGTGCGTGGGAGCTACACCCATTTCGAGCACGCGCTGCTCGACGTCGACCTCACGCGGGGGCCCGCGGACATCTCCACCGTCTCGGGCCTCGCCTCCGCGACATTCGAGATTTCCAGGCAGATCCGCGGCTCTGCGGCGTTCGGAATGACCGTTGCGAGCCCGCCGACGTTCCTGAAGGACGAGTCGTCCGGGGTGATCGCGCCGGACGCGCGGATCGACGCTCGTTATGCCGGGCGTGGATACGGGGTTGTCGGGACGTACAGTTTTTCGTACTCGTCGCTCGGCCCGCGGATCGGGTTCGGGGCGCAACACGGCGCGGGGCTCGAGCTCTGGACCCGGCCGCGCGGGGGGCGGGATTTTCGGAGCGTGATCGCCCGCGGGATCCTGCGTTTTCGCCACGGAGAAGCGCCGCTCGCGACGCAGCCGCGGCTCGGGTTGCCGGCAGGGACGCCGCTGCCCACGGGAAAGTTCGTGACGACGGCGGTGGCCGCGGGCGGATCGCTCGGATTGCCGCTCGCGACGGGGATTCTGCTGACGGGCGGGGTCGATCTGGAGCTCATTTCGATGCGCTTCGAGCCGGACCCGACGGGCGCGTCGGCGCCGACGTTCCGGACGATGGTGACCGTGGCGGTCTCGGCGATCGGCTCGACGGATCCGATGCGTCGGGTGCCGCGCGATCCGGATCTGCAGGACCAGGACGCGCGGCCCGCGGTCCTCGACGACGAAGAGGCGCGCGCGGCGGGGCAAAAGGCGACGAAGGAGGAGGACGAGGATAGCTTTTACGAGGATTGACGAGCGTCTTCGCAAGTGAAACCGGGGAGGCGGGGCGAGGTGCCCGCCTCCCCGTTCGTTTTTGTGAAATCAGCGCGATCCAATCCGGAGCAGCACGACCTTGATCGTGTCGAGCAGGATCGACAGGTCGAACCAGACGGAGAGCGTCTTGATGTAGAAGAGGTCGTGCTGGAGCTTTTCGAGCTGGTCCTCGGTCGTGGCGCCGTAATGGTAGCGGACCTGCGCGTATCCGGTGAGGCCGGGCTTGACGAAGAGGCGCTGCCGGAAGAAGGGAATCGCCTTTTCGAGCTCCTCGGTGAAGCTCGGGCGCTCGGGGCGCGGGCCGACGAGGCTCATGTCGCCGGCGAGCACGTTCCAGAGCTGCGGGAGCTCGTCGAGCCGGCTCCTGCGAATGAAGCGGCCCACGCGCGTCACGCGCGGGTCGTCCTCCGACGCCCAGCGCGCCTTTCCGTCGGCCTCCGCGTCCGTGCGCATCGAGCGAAACTTGTAAATGGTGAAGGGCTGGCCGAACACGCCGCTCCGCACCTGCGAATAAAGGATCGGGCCCGCAGAATCGAGCTTGATCGCGATCGCCGTGAGCAGCATCAGCGGCGCCGCGAGCACGAGGCCGATGGAGGCGCAGACGACGTCGAGCAGGCGTTTTCCGACGAGCGTGCGCTTCGCGACGTGGAAGCCGTGCGCGAAGACGAGCTGGCTCGGGCGCAGCTCACGGACGAAGATTTTGCCCGTGATGCGCTCGTAAAACTCCACGCCTTCCTCGACCTCGACGCCCCGGAATTTGAGCTCGAGCAGGGCATCGATGGGCAATTTGCCCCGGCGATCCGCGGCGCAGACGATGATGTGCCGGACGCCGTGCTCCGCGGTGATGCGCGGCAATTCGTCGTAGGTGCCGAGCACGTCGGGGGCGGCGCGGCCCGGATCGCCCTCCTGCACGAGGCGGCCGACGAAACGCATGCCGCCGGTGTCGTGGGTCCGGGCGCCGGTGATCACGGCGTCGGCGAGCGGCCCGGAGCCGAGGACCAGCGTCCGCTTGCAGAGGCGATCACTCGCCGCGACCCGCGCGAGTCCGGTGCGAAAGACGGGCAAGACGAGCCCGCCGGCCACAAGCCCAAGGGCGACGGCGCCGAAGCGCTCGTCCGCGTCGACCGAAAAACCCTGGAAGAGCAGCCAGAGCAGGAGCGCCGCGACGCTGAGGGCACGCGCGACTTTCCAGGTCAGGGGGCCGAGGTCGCGAACGGGCGAAGGTCCGTAAAGGCCGTGATAATAAAGCGACGCCTGCGCCACGAGCGTGATCGCCGCGGCGTCGAGCACGCGCGAGAGCGTGACGACGCCGCGATACCCCTCGATCGCCGCCGCCCCCGCGCAGACGAGCGATACGAGCAGGCCAGCCTCGACGAACCATACAATGGCACGACGACGCGACCGAAATAGCTCGAGCATGCTGCCCCCCCAGCAACGGCAGGGCGCACACGCATCCGACGCCTGCGCGTCGCGCCCCCCCGTCGACGCTTGGGGGCTACGCCCCCAAACCCCCGCTGATGCATGGAGGCCACGCCCGGACACGCCGAACGAGGCCTCCATACTCCCGGGATCCTCCCCGGCGATGCTGTGTGACAGAGCTTACGTTAGCTCCTGGTCACGCGAGGTGCCAGGGGAGGGGGGTCACTCGGCGACGCCGTTCGTCCCGTCGTGACTCGCGCCGTTCGTGCCATCCGTGCCGTTCGTGCCATCCGTGCCGTTCGTCTCGAGCGGCGGGGGCGGGACCGTGCCTTCCTCGGCCTCGGCGAACGCCTCGATCGCGACGATTCGCTCGTCCCCGTCGACGTTCATGAGGCGCACGCCCTGCGCGTTGCGGCCGGTCTCGCGGATCTCGCTGGCCTTGGTGCGCAGGGTTTGTCCGCGATCCGTCACGAGCATGATCTGATCCGCCGGCGACACCATGGCGACGCCGACGACCGGGCCGTTGCGCTCGCTCGCGTCGATGAGGATGACGCCCTTGCCGCCGCGGCTCTGGAGGCGGAACTCGTCGAGCGGCGTGCGCTTGCCATACCCGCGCTCGCAGACCGCGAGGACACGATCTCGCCCGCCGTCCGTGACGCACAGACCGACGACGAAATCGCCCTCGTTGAGCTCGACGCCCTTCACGCCCATGGTGGCGCGGCCCGTGGGGCGGACCTCCTCCTCGGCGAAGCGGATCGACATGCCCTTGTGCGTGGCGATGAGGAACTCGCGGCTGCCGTCGGTGATCGCCGCGGAGAGGAGCTGATCGTCCTCCTCGATGCGCACGCCGATGATGCCCTTGTCGCGGAAGTTCTCGTACTCCTCGAGCGCGGTCTTCTTGATCTGGCCGCGCCGCGTGAGCGTGACGACGAACCAGCCGGTCTCGATGCGCGGGACCGGGGTGATGGCGGCGATCTTCTCGCCCTGCTCCATCCCGACGAAGTTCACGATCGCCCGGCCCTTCGCGTTTCGCGCCGCGCTCGGGATCTCGTAGACCTTCTTGACGTAGACCTTGCCCTTGTCGCTGAAGAAGAAGACGTAGCTGTGCGTGGAGGCGACGAAGAGCTGGCTCACCCAGTCCTCGTCCCGCGCCTCCATGCCGACCATGCCCTTGCCGCCGCGGCGCTGGGCCCGGTACGTCGTGACAGGCGTGCGCTTGACGTACCCCAGGTGGGAAATGGTGACGACCATGTCCTCCTCCTGGATGAGGTCCTCGACCTGGATCTCGGCCTCGGTCGGGACGATCTCGGTGCGGCGCACGTCGTTGTAGCGGCTCTTGACGTCCTCGAGCTCGCCCACGATGACGTCCATGAGCTTGTGCTCGTCCGCGAGGATGCCCGTGAGGCGGGTGATCTCCTCGGCGAGCTCGCCATACTCACGGGCGAGTTTTTCGCGCTCGAGGCCCGTCAGGCGCGAGAGGCGCATCTCGAGGATGGCCTTGGCCTGGCGCTCGGAGAGGAAGTAGTCGCCGCGCGTGTCACCCTCGACGCACTCGGGCTCGGGGCGGCCGGCGCGGCGCAGGAAGTCGCCGAAGCCGCGGAGGGGGAGCTTCTGCAGGCGATCACGCGCCTCTTCGGGATCCTGCGAGGAGCGGATCGTGGAGACGATGACGTCGACGTCGGTCGTCGCCATGCCGAGGCCCTCGACGAGCTCGCGCTGCGCTTCGGCCTGGCGGAGCTCGTAGCGCGTGCGCCGCGTGACGACCTCACGGCGATGCTCGATGAAGTGCGCGAGCGTCTCCTTGAGGCTCAGGACGGCGGGGCGGCCGTTCGCGATCGAGAGGTTGATGATGCCGAACGTCGATTGCAGGTCCGTGAGCCGGTAGAGCTGGTTCTGGACGACCTGGGGGAAGACGTCCTTCTTGAGCTCGACGACGACGCGCATGCCCTCGCGGTCGCTCTCGTCGCGGACCTCGGAGATGCCCTCGATGCGCTTTTCCTTGATGCACTCGGCGATCTTGGCGACGAGCTTGGCCTTGTTGACCTGGTAGGGGATCTCGGTGATCACGATCTGCTCGCGATCGCCCTTCAAGGTCTTCTCGACGATGCACCTGCCGCGCATGACGATGGTGCCGCGGCCCGTGCGGTACGCCTGATCGATGCCGCTCTTGCCGTAGATGAGGCCGCCCGTGGGGAAATCGGGGCCGTTGACGTGCTGCATCAGGTCGTCGATGGTCGCGTCGGGGCTCCGGATGAGCAGGATCGTCGCGTCGATGATCTCGCCGAGGTTGTGCGGCGGGATGTTCGTCGCCATGCCGACGGCGATGCCGCCGGAGCCATTGACGAGCAGCTGCGGGAACTTCGCCGGCAGGACCGTGGGCTCGAGCTCGGAGTCGTCGTAGTTCGGGGCGAAATCGACGGTCTCTTTTTCGATGTCGGTGAGCAGCTCGGTCGCGACGCGGGCAAGGCGCGACTCCGTGTAACGCATGGCCGCGGCCGAGTCGCCGTCGATGGAGCCGAAGTTGCCCTGTCCGTCGATGAGCGGGTAGCGGAGGCTGAACGGCTGTGCCATGCGGACGAGCGCGTCGTACACGGCCGTATCCCCGTGCGGGTGATACTTGCCGAGCACGTCGCCGACGACGCGCGCGCATTTCTTGTGCGACCCGCTCGGGCCGATCTTCTGCTCGTGCATCGAGTAGAGGATCCGGCGGTGCACCGGCTTGAGCCCGTCGCGCACGTCGGGGATGGCGCGACCGATGATCACGCTCATCGCGTAATCGAGGTAGCTGTTCCTGAGCTCGTCCTGGATGCTGACGGGGATCTTCTGCTGGATGTTCGAGGTATCTTCCATACCGCCGCTCGGGCCTGGGCCTTTGGCGCGAGGAGGCCCGGAAAAAGCCTCGTCCACGCCGGCCAAAGGACGCTCTCAGGTAGTATACGACCCGTGAACCTGCAATCAGGTTCGAGGGTTTTGTACGCAGGTTTGTGTGCGTCGCGGCGCTGGCTCGGTCGGTCCGTCTGGGCCGTCCGCGGAGAGGCTCAAGGCCCGAGCACGCAGGTGGCCGTGCTGACCGCGCCAGGGGCGATTTCAGCGATGCAGCTGGCCGTCACGACGGCCGCGCCGGCCGCGTCGCGGCCGACGAGCTTGATCTGCGCGTAGGAGGCGGGCTCGAGCGGCGCGAAGCGGATGGGCTTGCCGCAAGCGACGGCGTCGGCCTCGAGGTTGCCGGGCGCGCCGAGCAGGGCGTCGTACGTCGCGACGTTCTCCTTCGCGCACGAGGTGCCCGCGGCCGCGAGGACGTCCGCGAGGGAGAGGTCGAGCGCGCCGTCCTTGCTCAGCGGATCGCAGAGCGCATGGACCACGAGGCCCTCCACGGCGAGCGCCGTGCAGGAGGCGCCCCACGTGACGGGCCCGCCGGCCGCGGCGCG
Source organism: Polyangium sp. 6x1 (assembly GCF_029946515.1). Classification (GTDB taxonomy): domain Bacteria; phylum Myxococcota_A; class Polyangia; order Polyangiales; family Polyangiaceae; genus Polyangium. Next base: position 59,818 of record NZ_JARZHH010000012.1, on the reverse strand, counting down.
CGCCTCGATACGGAACGTGTAGGACTGGTCGGGCTTGATGTTCTGCGTGTACGGCGCGGGCGCGGGGCTCTCGCAGGGGAGGTTCACGAGCGGGGCCAGCGCCGGATCGGTCGGGCGTACGTCGAAGCTCGCGACGTCCCCCGTGACCACGGGGTTGCCCTGCGGATCGACCGTGCTCCGCGTGCAAGCGAGCTCGAGGCCGGGGATGGCGCTCGTGCCGGCGAGCGTGGCGCGAGGATCGATGAGCACGCCGGTCTCGGTCGGGAGCGGCGCGAGCTCTTCGCACGTCTTCGGCGCCACGCGGATGCTCTGCAGCGCGGTGACGTCCTCGCAGAAGGTGGACCAGAGCGGCGTGACGTTGCCCGCGGCAGGCGCGGCGCGGCGGACCATGCTGCGGCTGCCGGAGGAGGTGCCGCCGACGGGCGTGAGCTCGGCGGCGGGGACGTCGTAGCCGTCGATGTGGACGCGGTAGACGTGGCTGACGAGGATCTGCCGGAAGATGACGCTCGCCGTGCAGGTGACGGGCGGCGACGAGGGGAGCGGGAAGGGCGCGGACGGGTCGGTGACGTCGAGGACGGTGGCCACGTAACTCTGCATGGCGCCGCTCGCGGCAGAGCAAGGCACGTCGCCCATGAAGAGGCTCGGCTCGACCAGGATGCTGGTCACGGTCGCCGTGGCGTCGGTGTCGGTTTCGGTGTCGGTGTCGGACGTCTCGTCGCACGCCGTGCTCGCGAGGGCGAGGGCGACGAGCGGCACGAGTGCGAGGGTCCGGCGGCGCATGGGGCCGGCGTAGCCGATGGCCCGGCTCGATGCCAGGCAAAACACACGCGCCCTCGCGCGCGCGCCCCGGGCGTCCGGCGAGGCGTTCGGGGTGCGGGTGGACGGCCCGCCCCGATCGTGATCTGCTCGATCGCGGTCCCGCGCGCTGAATTCGTCGCGCGGGCGCTTGCCTTTCAGGAGGAGCGATGGCGGTTCGGACGAGCGCAACGAGAGGGCTCTACGTCGGGCTTTCGTGGGCGGCCGGTTGCCAGCTCGTGTCGGGGATCCCGGACGAGCTCTCGCTCGGCGGCGGGGCGGGTGGCGCGGCGGTGGCGATGTGTGTGCGCGACGAGGTCCCCGCGCCGCCTCCGGTGGACGACGCGGGCGGCGCCGAGGGGTTCGTCGTGGCGCTGCGCACGATCGACATGGAAAAAGCCGTGAACGACGCGCTCCCCGGGTTGAACCTCGACGGGCTTTGCTCGTGCACCGAGGACAAGCGCGGGTGCGAGTCGGTCGATCCGTCGGACGACAAAGGGTTCTGCGACGACGACAGCGGCCACGACGCTGCGAGCTTCGCGTTCTTCGGCGGCCTCGCGTACCTCCTCGACGTGGGCGACATGTCGAGCTACCTGCGCGACCTGGCCGAGTCCGGTCACTGGACCGTGCTGCTGCGCGTCCAGGGCTATAACGGCGCGAGTGATGACGATCAGGTGGAGGTCGGCTGGTACGGGAGCCTGGGGCTGCCGGCGTCGCCGGCGTGGCAAGGCGCGGATGCGTGGTCGATCCGGCAGGAGTTCGTCGTGCAGGGCCAGGCCGACCCCTACGCGCCGATGTTCGTCGACGCTGCGGCGTACGTGAGGGGCGGCAAGCTCGTGGCTCGGCTCCCCGCGGCGCCGCTCGTGCTCTCGGACGGCGCGTTCCTGTCGCTGCAGGCCGCGCTGTCGAACCTGGTGCTCGTGGCGCGCGTCGATCGGACCGCGAGCGGCCTCTACCGGCTGCGCGAGGGCCGGATCGGCGCGAAGCTGCCGGTGCCCGAGCTCTTCCCCACGCTCGCGGGCTTCCGCGACACGAAGGGAGCCCCGTTCTGCAAGGATGCGCCGCTTTACCCGGCGACGCGGAAGATCTTCTGCCGCGCGGCTGACGTGCTGCTGAGCGACGCGACCGACAAGAACGCGACTTGCGAGGCGCTCTCGTTCGGCATGAACTTCGAGGCGGACCCGGCCATGCTCGGGGCGGTGACGGTTTCTCCCATGCCGTCGGCCGGATGCCCGACGGAGACCGATCCCGCGCTCGACGATTGCAGCAACCTCTGAGAACTGCATCGACCGCACCGCGGTCGATGCACCCGAGGTCCAGGGCTGGCCCTGGTCCGGGTCCAGGGGTGGACAACCCCTGGTCGGGTCCGGGGTGAAACCCCGGCGCTACGCCCTCACAACGACCACGCGCTCAGCGCCCGGGCGTGGCGATCGTCGCGGCTGCGATCGCCCGCCAGTCGATCCCTGCGGGCAGGCGACCTTCGGCGCGCTCGGGCCTGCCGCCGCCGCGCCCGCCCGCCGCGTTGGCTGCGCGCTTGAGGAATGCGCCGCAGTCGAAGTCGCTCGACGGCCCGCGCGCTGCGAGCACGATCGTTCCGCCGTCGGCCTCGCCTGCGAGCAGTGCGACGAGATCCCCCTCGGCCGTGATGCGGCCGGCGACTGCGCGTACGAGGTCGAGGGAGGCGTCGTCGAGGACGCCGATCACCGCCCGTTCGCCCCGCGCCCGCGCGTCGTTCACGAGTGCCTCGGCGATCGCTGCGGCTACGCGCCCGCGCACGCGCCCGAGTGCCTGACGCGCCTCGTCGAGCTCGCGGCGCAGCTTCTCGATGCCCGCGGGTACGTCCTCGGGGCCGCAGGTGAGCTCGCGGGCGAGCGCGCGTACGACGTCCGCTTCGCGGGAGAGCTTCGTCCGGGCCCGCACGCCGGCCGAGAAGGTGACGCGCATCTTGCCCTTGTATCGCTCGAGCCCGTCGATGCGGACGAAGCCGACCTGCGCTGTGTTCGTGCAGTGCGTGCCACCGCAGGGCGAGACGTCGAAGTCGCCGATCGCGACGACGCGCACGTTCTCGTGCACCTTCGGCTGCCTGCGCAGCGGCAGGGCGCGGAGCTCGTCCTCCGAGGGGAAAAATGCGCGGATCGGGACGTCGTCGTCGATGACGGCGTTGACGAGGGCCTCGGCCTCGGCTGCGGCGCGCTCGTCGAGGGTGGCGATGTCGAGGTCGATCGTGCATGCGCTCTCGCCGAGGCGCGAGGAGACGGTCTCGGCGCGAGCGACGTCGGCGAGCGCGCGCGAGAGCATGTGCTGGCCGGTGTGCTGCGCCATGTGGACGAGGCGGCGCGGCTTGTCGATTGCGCCTTCGACCTCGGCGCCGATGGCGGGCTGCGGGCCTTCGAGCACGTGGTGGATCTGGCCTTCGTCGTCGACCTGCACGTCGACGACGACGACCTCGCCGAGGCGGCCGCGATCGGCCATTTGCCCGCCGGACTCGGGGTAAAACGCGGTCTGATCGAGCCGCACGCTCGGGCGGCCTGCGTGGGTCTCGTGGGCGACGACGACGCCGCGGAACGAGAAGAGCTTCGGGTCGTCGTGGTAGAGCGGCGAAGAGCGAGGTGTGGCCAAGGCCGATGGGCTCCTACGGGCGTGACGCGGAGAGGACGTGATCGCGCAGGATGTCGGGCAGGAGCCGGAGCTGGCCGCAGTGCGCGTCGCCGTCCGAGCCCGCGTATCCGCGCAGGAAGAAGTGGTTCTGATCGTGGGCGCGCGAGAGGCCGAATGGATCCTGCGCGGGCGGCGTGGCCGGCACGTCGGCGCCGATCTCGCGCAGGAGGTACGTCCCGGTCTCCAGCGTGGAGGCGTAGTCGGGCGTGGGGACGGCCGTGTGCGTGACGAAGAGCAGGGGCCCGCCGTTCGCCGCGGCGCGCGCGAAGGACGTGAAGGGCAAGAGCTCCGTGGGATCGGGCATCTTCCCGCCGGGCGCGTAGCTCGCGTAGAGCGAGTCGAGCAGGACGACGGCGTCGACGTCGTCGCGGCCTCCGGCGAGGATCCGCGCGATCGCGCCGTAGCCTGCGCTCCACGACGACAGGACGATGCTGCGCGGGCGGGCCGCGGGGTTCTTCGTGGCGAGCGCGACTTCGCGGCTGATCGCCGAGAGCATCGCGTCGAACGTGCCTTCGGATTCGAAGGCGCTCTTGTAGCCGCTCGACAGCGTGCCTGTGTCGAGGCCGGCGATCACGAGGCCGAGGCCGAGGGGCGCGAGCTGCTTGCGGACGGGCTCGGTGCCGTGGAAGTGGACGAGTAGATCGAAGCCGCCGTCGGGCGGAACGGTGAGGCTCGAAGGCACGAGGATGCGGCCGAGCGGGAGCGGTCGCCAGCCGAGGTAGTCGCCGAATCCGCTGTCCGGGAAGTCGCAGCCGCTGCGAGGCGCGGCCTCGGAGACCACGGCCGTGGGCTTGCCGGGCGCGCCGTTTGGCAGCGGGGACATCGTGAGCGTGGGCTCGGCCTCCGACGTCTCCGGGGTCTTCGACGTCGCGCCTTCGTCCTCGCTGCGCGCGGCGGATCCGATCACCACGATGGCGGCGCAGACGCCGACCACCGCGAGATCGCGGAGCGAGGAGGGGAGCTTGCCCTTGCTCAAAAGCCGGGATCCGTGACTTTGGGTACCCACGTCGTGCTCGTCGGCGCCCCGGTGGGCTTTGCGGTCGCGGTCGCCGTGGCCGCGGGCTTCGTCGCGCCCGTGCCTTTCGTCGTGCCCGCGGGTTTGTCGTCTCGCTTCGTCGTCGGTTCAGGGGTCGGGTCGGCGGACGGGAGATCGTTGATGTCGAGGACCGTGCCTCCGCCCGTGTTGGCCGAGGGCGCTTGCGCCGCGGCGGTCTGCACGACCGCGGGCGTCACCGCCTGCGTGGGGACGGGCGGGCTCTGGGGCGTGGGCGCCACGTTTCCTGCGGCGTTTCCGGCCGCGGCGCGGGGCTCCAGCGTGGTGCGCAGGAACATGAACGTGCCGGCGAGCGAGAGCGCGGTCACCGCGCCGACGGCCATGAAGAGCCCTGCGCGATTGTTCGGACGGGGTGCCGTCGACGGCAAGAGCGAGCCGGACATCGCTCCGCCCGCGTACGATTCGGGCGACGGCGGGATGATCGAGGTCGAGGAGCTCCGCGGCATGCTCGTCGGGAAGCTCGTGAGCGCCGAGTTCATGCGGGTGATCGCGATGTCCGAGACCGCCTCGTGCACGTGCGGCTGCGATGCGCCCGGCGACATCGCGATGCCCGCGGCGCGCTCGTCGGCGGCGCGCACGGCGTCGCGCAGCGCGGCGCGTCGCTTCTGGCCACGATCACCCATCACGGAGCGCGTGAACGCGCCGATGTCGTCGTCGACCACCGAGGCGCCCGACAGCGCGAGCACACGCTCGAGGGCGCCGTCGAGCTCCAGCATCGTCTGGTAGCGTTCGTTCGGATCCTTCTTCAGGCAGGTGAGCAGCACGCGCTCGAGCTCGACGGGAAAACTCGGGTTTTTCATGCGCGGCGGCAGGAGCGGGCGCGAGATGATGTTCTTCATCGTGGCGAGATCGTTCTCGCCGAGGAACGGGTGCAGGCCCGTCGTGAGCCGGTAGAGCACGATGCCCATCGCGAAGACGTCGGTGCGCCGATCGACCTTCTGCCCGAGGGCCTGCTCGGGCGACATGTACGGGACTTTGCCCTTGAGCTGCCCCGCCGTGGTCTCGCCGCCCGCGCGGCCGAGGGCCTTCGCCACGCCGAAATCGACGAGCTTCACGATGCCGTCGTACGAGACGAGGATGTTCTGCGGCGAGACGTCGCGGTGCACCAGGTCGAGAAGCTGGTCCTGATCGTCGCGCAGCTCGTGCGCCGAGTGCAGGCCCGCGCAGGCCTGGCGCACGATGCGGAGCGCGATGCGCTGCGGCACGGGGACGTTGCTGCGCTTGGCGGTCTTCGTGATGACGCTGAGCGCCTCGCCGTCGACCCACTCCATGACGATGTAGATCGTGTCGTCCTGCTCGCCGACGTCGAGGATCTCCGCGACGTTCGGGTGATGGATGCGCGCAGCGAGCGAGGCCTCGTCGAGGAACATCTGCTCGAACTGCGGGTCGTCCGACAGCGACGGCAGCATCGTCTTGATCGCGACCGTCTTCTGGAACCCGCGCGAGCCTTTTTGCCGGGCCGCCCAGACCGTGGCCATGCCTCCCTGTGCGATCGGCAGGAGCAGCTCGTAGCGCCCGAGCACCATCCCTGGGGAGAGCTTTTCGTGTTGGGTCATCGGAAGGCCCGGCGAGCGCCGGACAGACGGCGCCGATGCGTCATCCTAGCATCCAGGCCGCTTTCTCCGCCACGAACGCGTGAAATGGCCGTTCGAGGCGTTCCCGAAGATCAGGGCTTGCCGGGGGGCGTGTGCGAAGGGCCTCGGAGGATCGAGGCCCTCGGGGGCGCAGAGATCAGGAGCCGGGGGGAACCGCCATGCCGAAGAGAGCCTGGTAGATCGTGCTCAGCTTCTGGTGCGACTCGCCCGTGAGCATGTCCTTGCCGTAGGGGAGCGTGAAGGGCGTGACGCCGGCGGCCTTGGAGCAGGTGAACCACACCACGAGGTCGACGTTCGGCTGGCCCGGACGAACGAACGAGACGCCCATGCCAGGCGCCGTCGTGCAATTGTTCGCGCCGGCCTGGAAGCTGTCCTCGTCGCCGAAGAGATCGAGGATGTCGTTCTTCATGTCCTCGTTCGTGACGGGGGTCTGGGCCACGATCGCGAGGCCGTTCCAGAGCGGCACCTGCTGCTGGGCGGGCGCCGGCGTTGCCGCCTGGCCGCCCGGGAGGAGGCCCGGCGGGATGAGGCCCGGCGCGGCCTGGTTCAGGCCCTGGAGGAGCTGCTGCCCCGCAGCCTGCATCTCGGGCGGGATCGGCAGGCCCGGGATGCCCGGGAGCGCGCCCGGCGTCGCGGGCGCCGCGGCGACGGGCGGCGGCGGCGCGCTCAGGCGCAGCACGGTGATTTGCGCCTGGTCCATCTGATCGAAGGGCGCCGTGCGAGAGGCACAGCCCGCCGAGAGGGGGGCGACGACGAGAGCAAGACCGAGAAAGGTGCGGAGACTCGAGTTCATCGTTTCTACCTCGCTTAGTACCACGGTTTGACGGACGGGGGGCAAGCCCAGTCGTCGGCAACGTGCTGAAACGTCGCGCGGCGCTCTCGACCTCAGGTCACAGCCGGCGTATGGTCTGCCGAGCGCTCACGGGCGCCCCGACGTGATGGAACCGGATATCGAGCTCGAACGATTCGCCGCCCTTTGCGCGGAGGTCGAGGCAGGGACGCCCCTCGAGGAGGTTTTGCGCGTCGAGGCGCTCTCCGCCGAGGCGTGGGGAGAGAGCCGCAACGCCTGGATGGAGCGCATGTCACGCGAGCCCGAGGCGACGCGGAACGCGCTGGAGGCACGGTACAAAGCCGCCTTCGAGGCGCGCTCGCGGGCCATCGAGGCCCGCAAGGCACGCGCCCCCGCCGGAGGCGGTGAGGACGAGCCGACGCCCCCGCGCGCGCACTCGGTGCCGCTCGGGCTGATGGACACCGTGCCCATGTTGCCCACCGCCGATCCAGAGCAGCTTCTCGCGAGGCTCCGCGCGCGCAGGGCCGCCGCCGCAGCAGCCGCAGCAGGCGAGGGCGCGACGCCGCTCGCGCCGACCGTGAGCGGCGCGCCGGCCGTGAAGCCGCCGCCGCCGCCGCGCGAGAGCGCGCCGGGCGCGATGTCGCCGCCAGACGAGCACGCAACGCCGATGCGGGCGCGCGTCGCGACGATCCCGGATCCGCTGCCGACGCGGCAGACGCCGCACGCGCCCGCGTCACCCGCGAGGCCCGCGCTCCCGTTCCAGGCCGCGCCGCCCGCGCCGCTCCCGCCGCCTCCCAAGCCGTCGTCGCCAGGCATGAAAGCCGCGGTCCTGCCGCCGCCCGCAGCGCCGCCCAAGCCACTCGCCGCGCCGACGCCGCCGCCTTCGCAGCAGCCCGCGGGGTACGGATACCCGCCCGCGCCGGGATCGCCCGCGAGCACAGGGGCGCCGGTGTCGAGCGCGTCGTACGCTTCGCAGCGCCCGACGCCCGTCCCCATGCCGCCGACGGTGCCGCAACCGATGACGCTCGCGGGCTTCCCGGCAGTCGCTTCGGGCCCGCAGCTCAGCCTCGAACGGTACGCGGCGTTCGCCGCGGAGATCGCCGTGAACCCCGTCGCACTCGCCGAGATCCGCACGAAGTACGGCCTCACGGACGCGGCGCACACGGCCGAGACCGAGGCCTGGCAGCGGCGGTTCGCCGCGGATCGCGAGACGTACGTGCGATACGCGACGCTGTACCAGCACTACCGCGACTGGTTCGCGGCGCGCGGGCCGCGCTGATCGCTGGAAGCCGTTTCGCTGGGGCTTTGCCCCAGGCCCCACCGGGGCTGTCCGCCCCTGGACCCGGACCAGCGCAAGCGCTGGACTCGTGGTCGATGAACTGCGCGATGCGCAGTTCATCGAACGGGCCGATTCAAGACCACGCGCGATCCTGCCAGCCAAGACTGCCGCGCGGACGGCTCAACTGGCGATGCGGTCCCACCGGCCTGTGGGAAGAACTGCGCATCGCGCAGTTCTTCCCCAAAAGGTCCAGGGCTGGCCCTGGTCCGGGTCGAGGGGCGGATAGCCCCCGCGGGGTCCGGGGCAGCGCCCCGGCGTGGCGGCCTGCGACAAGACCCTAGCGCGCCGAAACCAGCTGGCGCAGCAGGGCGCGGAGCTTCGGGAGGTCGAACGGCTTTTCGAGCTGGGGGTTTCGGACCTCTTCGAGGAACGCGCGCATGCGCGGCGTGAATGCGCCGCCGGTCACGAAGACGAGGCGCGCGGCGACGTCGGGGGCGCGCTCGCGCAGCGCTTCGTGGACGTCCACGCCTGTCACGTCGGGCATCATCAGATCGCAGAGGATTGCGTCGAACGAAGGGTCCTTTTCGAGCAGCGCGAGTGCGTCGCGGCCGCTCGTCGAGACCACGACGTCGTGCTCGTCGGCGAGGAACATCTTGAGCGCGTTTGCGAGCGGCGCCTCGTCGTCGATCACGAGCACGCGGCCGCGGCGGGGCTTCGCCTCGGGGGGCTTCGGCTTCATGGCTGGTTTCTGGGCGAGGTTTGGCTCGTCGGCGCGGAGAGCCCGTGCGCCTTCGAGGGGTTTGCTGGCGGCGGCGCCGGGCGGGAGCACCACACGAAAGATCGTCTCGCCGGGCCTCGAGGCGAGATCGATCGTGCCGCCGAGGCGCGTGACGATCCCCTGGCAGATCCAGAGCCCGAGGCCCGTGCCCACGCCTGCGGGCTTTGTCGTGAAGAACGGATCGAAGATCTTCGCCTTGACATCGTCTGGGATGCCAGGGCCTGAGTCCATCACCTCGACGACCACGCGCCCCGCTTCGCCGACGTAGGTTCGCAGGCGGATCAGGTTTGCGGCTGCGTTCCCTTCGGGGAGCGCCTGCGCTGCGTTGACGAGCAGGTTCACGAAGACCTGGCCGAGCCGCGCCTCGTTCGCGTCGACGAGCGGCACGTCGTCGTACTGCTTCACGAGGCGTGCGCGGTGGCGGATCTCGCCGAAGACCATGTTGAGCGAGGTGTCGAGCACGCGGCGCACGTCGGTCGGCCCGATCTCGCCGTCGTCCGCGCGGGAGAACGTCCGCAGATCTCGCACGATGCTGCGCATGCGCTCGGCTGCCTCGCGCGCGCCGTCGATCGCTGCTTCGAGCTCGACGAGGCGCTGCGTGAGCTCGCCTGGCGCGAGATCCGCGGCGTGCTCGAGGGCGAAGGTGCGTTGCTTCAGCGTGGGCAGCGCTTCGCCGGTCGCCACCGTGAGCTGCGTCAGCACGTAGGCGAGGGGGCTGTTGATCTCGTGCGCCACCCCTGCCGCGAGCGTGCCGACGGCGGCCATGCGCTCGGCTTGCACGAGGCGCGCTTGCATCTGCTTGCGCTCGGTCAGATCGCGCGCGATGCCGAGGATCGCCGGCGCGCCGTCATAGTCGACGAGCAGGCTCACGACCTCGGCGTGGACGATGGATCCGTCGCGACGGATCAGCCGGTACTCGTGCGGCGAGAGCGCCGTGCCGCGCTCGATCTCGGCGTGGTGGTCTTCCTGCGTGATGCGATCGTCGGGGTGAACGGAGTCACGTGCGAGGCGCCCGATGAACTCGCCGGCGCGCTCGTAGCCGAGGTACGCGACGAGCGCGGGGTTTGCGTAGATCCACCGACCCTGACGCACTACGCCGATGGCGTCGGGCGCGCGCTCGATCAGCGCGCGGAACCGCGCCTCCGAGCGCTTCAGCGCCTCCTCGGCGGCTTGCTTCTCGGTCACGTCCTCGACGAGGGCCGCGACGCCGATCACCTCGCCCTGCGCGTCGACGAGCGGCGCGGCGGACCACTCGCCGCAGATGATCCGTCCGTCCTTGCACCGGTTGTCGTTGCGGCTCCGCTCGACGGCCGTTTGTCGAAGCAAACCCTCCCAGAGCGCGCGGACGAACGGCCAGGCGCTTTCGGGCACGATGAAGCCTGGCTCGCGCTTGCCGATGGCCTCCTCCTCGGTGTAGCCGAAGATCCGCGTCGCCGACGGGTTCCACTCGAGCACCTCGAAGCGCGTGTTCCACACGATCACGCCGAGGGGGCTGCGCTTGACGTAGAGGGCGTGGCGCTGCTCGCTCTCGCGGAGCGCGGAGAGCGCGCGGTTCCGCTCCGTGAGATCCTCGACGACGCCCATGCCGCCGAGGACCACGCCGTTCGCGCCGCGCAGCGGGCAGAGGCGCATCGAGATCCACACGACGGTGTCGCTCGTCGTCGCTTGGTAGCGGCCCTCGTACGACGACGACTCGCCCAAGAGGGCGCGCTCGATCGCCGGCAGCACGGTGCGATCGCGCAGCGCGTGCATGTCGAGGTCTGCGAGCCTCTCGGGCGTCGTCTGGAGCAGCTGCGCGAAGCGCGCGTTCCACGCGGTGAGCCGGAGGTCGCGGTCGTACAGGAACACGCCAACGGGCGCCTGTTCGAAGAGCGTGCGGTAACGCTCCTCGGATTGTCGCAGGGCCTCGCTGGTATCGCTCATCCGTAGAAACCCCGACGCGCGCCGTTCTGCGCCACCGAGCCTTCGTCCACGAGCCGTGGTCGTGAACGAGCCGACGGCAGCTCGCGCCAGCATGCCAAAATGCGAGGCCCTACGGACGGAAAAAGGCGTCCACCCCTGCGTTGTGGGCGAGGGGCGACGCCTTTTCGTCTCGGATCAGCGTACGCTCGGATTTCCCGAGCGTGCCGGCGAGCGTTCCGAACGTCCGGTCAGGACGCCTGTTCGGTCTTCGGGGCCTTCTCGGCCTTGGTCTTCTTCCGCGCTTCGGCGTCCAGCAGGCCAATGCGCGCCTTCTGACCGCGCTTGATCCGCTTCTTCTTGAGCGGCGTGGAGAGCCACTCGTGCCGCAACCGGATGTTCCACTTCGGGGTGTTCGCCATGTCTGTCCTCGGGGAGCGCGGGACGGTAGCGAAACATCCCGCAGAGTCAAGTCCTTCTTGCCCGAACGGGCGCGATCAGTCCGGGATTTTCACGAGGTCGATGTCGAGCCGGATCGGCGGATCGCCTTCGCGGGCCTCGACGAGCTTGTCCCAGGGGAAAAACCCCGACTTCTCCACGGTGATCCGGTGCTTGCCCGGCGGCAGGGCGACGCCGCGCTTCGCCACGAACGCGAGCGCCCCGATGTACATGTCGTCGATCGTCACCGACGCGTCCGGGGCGTTTCCCTTCACCCGCAGCGAGACCGTGGCCGGCGCGCTCGGCGCGCACGCCCCGACGAGGAGGCCGCACAAGAGGGCCGCGATGCTGCCGCGTTTCGTGCTCGTTTCCATCACTCCCACTCGATCGTGGCCGGAGGCTTCGACGAGACATCGTACACGACGCGGTTGACGCCGCGGACCTCGTTGATGATCCGCGCGCTCGTTCGTCCGAGCACCTCGTGCGGGATCCGCGACCAGTCCGCCGTCATGCCGTCCTTCGATTCGACGGCCCGGAGCGCGATCACCTCGTCGTACGTGCGCTCGTCGCCCATCACGCCGACGGTGCGCACGGGCAAGAGCACGCAGAAGCTCTGCCAGATCTTGTCGTAGAGCCCCGCCTCGCGGATCTCCTCCTCGAAGATCGCGTCGGCCTCGCGCAACACCTGCAAGCGCTCCTCGGTGAGCGGGCCGAGGCAACGCACGGCGAGGCCAGGGCCGGGGAACGGGTGGCGCCAGAGCAGGTGGTGCGGGATGCCCATCGTCGCGCCGACCGCGCGCACCTCGTCCTTGAAGAGCTCGCGCAGTGGCTCGACGAGGCCGAGCTGCATGCGCTCCGGCAAGCCGCCGACGTTGTGGTGGCTCTTGATCACCGCGCTCGGGCCCTTCGCCGAGACGCTCTCGATCACGTCCGGGTAGAGCGTGCCTTGCACGAGGAAGCGGCAATCCTCGATCTTCTTCGCCTCCTCCTCGAAGACCTCGATGAAGACGCGGCCGATCGTCTTGCGCTTTTGCTCGGGATCCGTGACGCCGGACAGCGCGTCGAGGAAGCGCTTGCGGGCGTCCACGTGCACGAGCCGGAGGTGGTAGTGCTCGCCGAACATCGACACGACTTGCTCGGCCTCGCCTTTCCGGAGAAGGCCGTTGTCGACGAAGATGCAGACGAGCCTGTCGCCGAGCGCGCGGTGGCAGAGGATCGCGGCGACCGAGGAGTCGACGCCGCCCGAGAGGCCACAGACGGCGCTCGCGTCGGGGCCGACCTTCTGGCGGATCACCTCGACGGACTCCTCGACGAACGAGGCCGGGGTCCATGTGGGCTCGAGGCCGCAGACGTCGAAGAGGAACGCCTCGAGCAGGTCCTTGCCGCGGCGGGTGTGCGCGACCTCGGGGTGGAACTGCAGGCCGTAGATGCGTCGCTCGTCGTCGGCGATCGCGGCGAACGGGGTGGTGTCGGTGGTGCCGAGCGTGGAGAAGCCGGGCGGGAGCTCGACGACCTTGTCGCCGTGGCTCATCCAGACGTCGAGGACGTCGCCGTCCTTGAAGCGCGCGAAGACGCCGGCGGCGCGGGTCGTGCGGACCAGCGCGGGCCCGTACTCGCCCTCGGTGCCGCGCTCGACCTTGCCGCCGAGCAGGTGCGAGAGCAGCTGCATGCCGTAGCAGATGCCGAGGATCGGGATGCCGATGGAGAAGAGCTCGGCCGAGATGTGCGGGGCACCCTCGCCATACACGCTCGACGGCCCGCCCGAGAGGATGATGCCGCGGGGTGCGAGCTCGCGGATGCGCTCGATCGGCAGGTCGTAGCGGTAGACCTCGCAGTACACGGAGGCCTCGCGGATCCGGCGTGCGATGAGCTGGGTGTACTGCGAACCGAAGTCCAGGATCAGGACGAGGTCCCGTCGGCCAGTGAGCATGGTCGCCGCGCTAGCACTTTTCGTGGGAGGGGGCGAGGCGGAGAGGGGGAGAAGCGGCTAGATGGGAATGGGCGTCGGGACGAACGAGGTCATCCCCGGCGGAACGGGTACGTCGGGGTGTTTCTCCAGGATGGCGGCGAGGGCCTTCGCGAGGCGCTCGCCGACCGCCGGATCGCTGCCGCGCGCCGAGTAGAAGACCGCGTATTTCCCGGCGACGGCGGGCGGCGCGGGGCCTCCGTCCGCGGCGAGCGCGACGGACAGGCGCACGAGGGCCCGGTCCTTTGCGCAAACGAGGGTGAGCACGCCGTCCTGCACCGCGAGGATTTCCCGGACGGTAAAACCATCGAGCGTGTCGCCGGGCGCGAGGGGGGCGACGAGGGCGAGCTCGGCTGGACCGGCCGGGCGGGGCGGGGGCGCGGGTCGGGAGGACACGACGGGGGGCGGCGAGGGTCCGGCCGGGGCGTCGCGATCGCGGGAGCACGCGGGGAGGGCGAGGAGCAGGGCAGGGAGGACGAGCGAGCCGAGCCGGATCACGAGGAGCGAGGGTATCATCCCGGTGTACGCTGGGGCTTGCATGGATCGCGCGGGGCTCGTGGCGTTGCTTTTCTGCGTGTCGGCCATTTCGGCCTGCGAGAGCCCACCCGCGCCCGCCGTCGCGTCCGCGGCAGCGTCTGCTTCCGCTCCCGCGTCTGCTCCCGCACCCGCACCCGCACCCGCACCCGCTCCCGCGCTCACGTCCGCCTCCGCCCTCGTCGAGCTGTCCATCCCCGGCCATCCCACCGCCGTCGTCTCGTTGCCCCTCGGCGCCACGTCGAGGAGGCCCGTGATCATCGCGGCGCACGGCAATTACGACCGACCCGAATGGCAATGCGACGCCTGGCGCTCGATCCTCGGTCCTCGCGCGAATCGTGTCTTCGTCCTCTGCCCGCGCGGCGTAGCGAGGCCGGATTCTCCTTCCCCCGACGACGTGCGTTTTACCTATGAGAACAATGCCGCGCTGGAGCGTGAAATCGACGCCGGCCTTGCGGCGCTCGCCGCGGCGTATCCTGATTTCGTCGATTCGGGGCCGGTCGTCCATGCGGGGTTTTCGCTGGGCGCGATTCAGGGCGTGGCCATCGCCGGGCGACGGCCCGAGCGCTCGCCGCGGCTCGTGCTGATCGAGGGCGGGCACGCGGCCTGGAAGCCCGAGGTCGTGAGCGCATTCGCGAAGATCGAAGGCGCGCGCGTGCTGTTCGTGTGCTCGCAATCGGGGTGCGCCGCGGACGCGCGGTGGGCGGCGTCGCGGCTACAGAAGGCGGGGGTCGCGACGAAGATCGCGAAAAGCGCGGACGTGGGGCACAGGTACGATGGCCCGGTCGCCGAGACGACACGCAGTGCGCTGGAATGGGTGTTCGAGGGGGATCCGCGGTTCGAGGTCAAAGCAAAGGCCGCAGCTCCTCCGCCGTGAGGTTCTGAACCGTCACACGGGCGGCCGCGAGGATGGCCTCGTTCAAGGTCTCCTGCGGGAGCACGGACGGTACGATTCGATCGTTTGGCACGTGGATGAAGCCGGCGCGGAGCAGGCCGAGGCGCGTGCCGTGCTCCTGGTGGGTCTGCATCAACGCGAAAAAGACGTCGTCGCAGATGTATCCTCCCGCGTGGGTGCTGGGCTCGACCTCGCCGCCGATCTCGCGAATGGCGTGCTCGATCGGCTCGACGGGGAGGCGCGTGGGGAAGGTGAGCGTCGCCTGCGCTCGTTCCGGGCGAGGATACCGATGGCGGTTGTCGGGACGATTCATACGAGCATTCCCGGCGATCCGTTCGACGCGGAACCGCCTTTGCGCCATTCCGAGGCTGATGACCACGTGAGGCCTCGTCGCCTCGATGTGGGCCACGAGCGATTCGGCGGCGTCGTCCCAGAGCACGGGCAGGAGCAGGCTGCGGACGCTGGCCACGCGAGGCGCGGAGCCGGTGTGGACCGTGAACGTCGTGTGATCGAGGGCGCGCGCGGCGTCGCCGCTGGGGTTGTGGGGCGCGCCGCCGAAGGGCTCGAAGCCGGTGACGAGGATACGAAGCGGCATGCGCCGACGTTAACAATTTTTGCCGCTCATCGCGCTGGCAAAAGCGGGAGGAAACCGTTAGCGTGCCATGCTCATGGGGAAGCTCACGGACAAGGTCGTTATCATCACTGGCGCTTCGGGGGGCATCGGCACGGCGACGGCCGCGCTTTTTTCACGCGAGGGGGCCAAGCTCGTGCTGGTCGGTCGCGACGAAGAGCGGCTCCGGCAAGCCGCGGAGGGGTGCGATTCCGCGCGGACGCGCACCGTGCTGGCGGACGTCCGAAAAGCCGAAGACGCCGTGAGGTACGTCGACACGGCGGTCCAGGCGTTCGGCGGGGTCGACGTGCTCTTCGCGAATGCGGGCTACGAAGGGACGGTCGTGCCCATCGTGGACCTCGACGTGGCGGTGCTCGACGACCTCCATGCGGTGAACGTCCGCGGGACGTTTCTGGGCATCCAGAAGGTCATTCCGCGCATGCTCGAGCGCGGCGGCGGGAGCATCGTGGTGACGTCGTCGACGGCGGCTTTCACCTCGTTCCCGGGGGCCTCTGCTTATGCGGCGACCAAGGCCGCGCTGCTCGCGCTCGTGCGCACGGCGGCGACCGAGCTCGGGCCCATGAACATCCGGGTCAATGCGATGGTCCCGGGCGGCGTCGACAACCGCATGATGAGCTCGTTCACCGAGCAAATGGCCCCGGGGCACGCCGAGGCGCTGCGAGCGGGGTACGCGCAGTCGATCCCCCTCCGTCGCGTCGCCACCAACGAGGAAATGGCGAAGCTCGCGCTCTTCCTCGCGTCGGACGATTCGACGTATTGCCACGGAGCGAGCTTCGTGGCGGACGGCGGGATGACGATCACCTGAAATGGGGCGGCTCCACGCGGGGCCGCCTTTGGTGTCATGCCCGCTCGCTGCTCGGCGCGCGTGGCAGGAAGATGCGCGACATCGGCAATTCGATCGCCTCGAAGGGCGGAATCCGGGCCGTCGCGTGCTCGTCGTACGACGCGATGTTCACCCACAAACCGTCGCGTAGCTCGAAGACCTCCAGAATGCGCTCCGCGGGGTCCACGATCCAGTACCAGCGCACGCCGTACCGAGCGTAGAGGTTTTTCTTGGTCACCCGATCGTGAGGCTCGGTCGAAGGCGATAAAACCTCGCAGATCCAGTCCGGGACGACCGGGATCGGCAGCACGTCCGGATCGGCCAGACGCTCGCGACGGACGCCGAAGAGATCCGGGCGCACGATGTCGTGCAGCCCCAGGGCGACGTCCACATCGAGGAAGATCCACCAGCCGCCGGGACCATCGAAGCCGTCGTCGTCGTGGAATGGTCCACCGACGAACCTTCGCAAGGCCCCCTGCACGTTTGCGTGCCTCGGGCGCGGCGACGGCAGCGTCACCAAGCTGCCCCCGATGATCTCGGCCTTCTCGTCCTCGGGCAAAGCCAAAAGGTCCTCGTACGTCGCGAACTTCCTTGCAGCGTCCATGGTGCCGTCGCCGAGCCTAGCAGATTCGGCCCCCGTCGCGCGCGCCCGTCCGTGACCGTTTCTCCCGTGCAACCTGGCCCATCCTCGCACCTTCGGTTATCATCTGCTCCGATGTGTCGCCTCTTCGGCGTCGTTTCGAGGCAGGTCGAACCGCACCCCGAGCCGCTCGCCACGGCCCCCAAAAGCCTGGCGGCTCTGTCGCCCGAGCATCCGCACGGGTGGGGGATCGCCGCCCATGACGGGAAATCCTGGGCCGTCCACAAAAGCCCAACGTGCGCCCACGCGGACCCGACGTTCCGCGCGCTCGCCTCGAACGCCCGCGGGCGCGTGATCCTCGCCCACGTCCGCAAAGCCACGGTCGGAAAGACCGACCTCGCCAATACCCACCCATTTCGCCGGGATGCCTGGGTTTTCGCGCACAATGGCACCATCTCGGACGTCGCGTGGCTCGAACGGCGAACCTCGCAATCGCGCAGGCGGGAAATCGCCGGAGACACGGATAGCGAGCAGTTCTTCGCGTTCCTGATGACCGCGCTCGACGAGGTCGGCGCCGCGAACGGCAGCCGACGCGCGCCCTCGGGCGCGGCCCAGCATGCGATCGCTCAGGCCATCGGGGCCGCGACGGACAGGCCTCGCTTCGGCGCCGTCAATTTTCTTTTGAGTGATGGGGACGTGCTTTATGCCCATCGCTTCGGCCGGAGCTTGTACGTCTCGGCCGAGGCGGGCGTCGTCCGCATTGCGTCGGAGGTGCCGCACGAGGGCGCCTGGCAGGAGGTCCCCGAGCGCTCCCTCCTCTGCGTCGAGGGCGGCGCCGCGCCGAGCGTCTCGCCCGTCGAGGCCCAACGAGCGGCCCTCGTGTCCCCGCCGTCCAGCCGTCGCGGACGCGGGCGCGAGCTGCAACGCGCGTCCTAGGGCGAGGGCGGCGGAGGCGGATCCGTCGGGGCGGGCGCTGCGGCCGGGGGCGTGGCGCTCCCGGGGAGCTCGAAGCTGCGCGGCGCCTCGTACTCGGGCGGCGGGCCGCCCGGCAGCGGCTTCGGCTTCGGCGGGCTACCGCAGCAGGCGCCCGCGGCGAGCATGACGAGCGACGCGAGCACGGGGACGAACCGGTTCGTCATATCTTGGTCCCCTTCTTCTTCATGTTCGGCGGAGGAGGCGTCGCTGGTCCCTCGTGCTCGTTCTGCGGCGGCTGGGCAAACGGGCTCGGGGGGGCGAGCGGATCGGGGGAGCCGTCGATCTTTTGGCGCAGATCGGTCGGTTTTGCCGGAGGCGCCTCCGGGGTCGGGTCGTACTTCGCGCCCTCGGCGCCGGGCGCGCCCATCGGGATCATCGTCGCTGCGGGCGCGGCGCTCACCGCCCCCTCGTCGTCGTGAGAGCCGCAGCCGAGCCCTGTGGGCACGGCGACGGTCAGGAGAAGGAACCAGGCAGGGATGGCGCGCGGGCGAGCCGACACGAGGCCACGCTAGCACGCCCTTGGCCTTGTGAGGGCAGCCGCGTTAGGTTTCGACGCCGTGGAGAGCACCGCAATCCAGACTGAAGAGCTCGTCGAGCTCGCAAAGCGCGCCCGCAAGGCCGCGCGTACGCTGTCGACCGCGTCGCGTGAGGCCAAGGATCGCGCGCTCGTCGCGATCGCGGAGGCGCTGCGCGTGCAGGCCGCCGAGGGCTCGAAGCTGCGCGCCGCGAACGCGGCGGACGTGCATGCTGCGCGCGCGGCCGGGCTCGCCCCCGCGCTCGTCGACCGCTTGATCCTCGACGAACCGCGCATCCTCGGCATCGCGGCGGCCGTCCTGCAGATCGCCTCGTTCGAGGATCCGGTGGGCGAGGTGCTCGGCATGAAGCAGCGCCCGAACGGCCTCAGCGTGGGCCAGGTGCGCATCCCGCTCGGCGTGATCGCGATGATCTACGAGGCACGCCCGAACGTGACCGTGGACTCGGCCGCGCTCTGCTTGAAGAGCGGCAACGCCGTGCTCCTGCGCGGCGGCAAAGAGGCTGCGCATTCGAACGCGGCGCTCGGCGAGCTGGTCCGTGCCGCGGTCGTGTCCGCCGGGCTGCCGGCCGACGCCGTGCAGATCGTGCCGCCCGGCGATCGCGAGGGGATCCGCGTGCTCGTGGGGCTCGCGGGGATGATCGATCTCGCCATCCCGCGCGGCGGCGAGGGGCTCATCCGCTTCGTGACCGAGCACGCGCGCGTGCCGGTGATCCAGCACTACAAGGGGGTTTGTCACCTCTACGTCGATGAGGGCGCCGATCTCAACATGGCGCTCCGGCTCGTGGAGAACGGCAAGCTCAGCCGGCCGGGCGTGTGCAACGCGCTCGAGTGCTTGCTCGTGCACGAGAGCGTGGCGCTCGCGCTCTTGCCCCGGGTCGGGAAGCTCGCGGCGCAGGGGCTCGAGATCCGCGGCGATCAGGCGACACGCGCGGTGATCCCGTCGGCGAAGCCCGCGTCCCCGGACGATTTCGGGCAGGAGTTCCTCGCCCCGATCCTCGCCGTCCGGATCGTCGGATCGCTCGACGAGGCGCTCGATCACATCGCGCAGTACGGCTCGAATCACACCGAGGCGATCTGCACGCGCAGCTACGAGCGGGCGCAGCGCTTCTCGCGGTCCGTCGACGCGAGCTGCGTGATCGTCAACGCGTCCACGCGCTTCAACGACGGCGGCGAGCTCGGGCTCGGCGCGGAGATCGGCATCTCGACGACGAAGCTCCATGCGTATGGACCGATGGGGCTCGTGAGCCTCACCGCGACGAAGTGGATCGTGTTCGGCGAGGGGCAAGTTCGGTAATCGGCCCGGGCCAGAGGCCGGAGTGAGGTACACGTTGGCAACGAAGAAGCGATCGGACGGCGGGGGCGAGTCGCCCAAGCCGGCCCGCAGCAAGACGGCAGCGACGAAGACGACGAAGACGACGAAGACGACGAGCCCCCGCAAGACGAGCCCCGCGCGCTCGCCTCGCGACGTGGACCCGGGCGAGGGGTCGGGCGAGCGGGACACCCACGTGGCGCCCGCGGTGGTGAAGGCGGCCGTGAAGGCGGCGAAGAAGTCGGCCCGGCCGAAGCTCCGCGCCTCGCACGCGAGCGGGCAAGGGGCGCGCGCGCCCGGCGCCGCGAAGACGGCGAAGCGGCCCGGTTTGCCGCGGCGCAAGTCCGAAGGCGAGCTGCGCGGAAAGGCCGCGCCCGGCGTGAAGAAGGCGCCGCTCGCGGCTCCGAAGCGACCGGCAGGACGCAAGGCGCCCGTGCCCGAGACGGCCTCGCCGGCCCGGGAGCTCGCGGTCGCGATGGCGGTGGCCGGCCTCGACAAGAAGGCGCTCGGCGTGGAGATCCTCGACGTGCGCGGGCGCGTCGACTACGCGGATTTCCTGGTGCTCATGACGGGCCGGAGCGATCGGCACGTCGGCTCGATCGCGCAGGGAATCGAGGAGGAGCTCGGCAAGAAGAAGATCGCGCCGATCTCGGTCGAGGGCATGTCCGCGGCGACGTGGGTGCTGCTCGACTACGGCGACGTCGTCGTGCACGTGTTCCAGGAAGACGCGCGGCAGCTCTACGACATCGAGGGCCTCTGGATGGACGCGAGCCGCGTCGCCGTGCCCGAAGGCGAGCCGGGCGCGCGGCCCGGACCGCAGGGGAACCGCGCGCAAGCGGACGCGGGCGAGGGGTTCGGTGACGACGAACCCGACGAGGATCGGACCGAGGAAGAGTAGGGCCGGATCGCATGCGCATCGTCGTCGTCGCCGTGGGCCGCGTGAAGGACAAACCGCTCCGCGCGGCCCTCGACGACTACCTCGGTCGCGTGCGTCGGTACGTGCCTTGTGACGAGATCGAGCTCGAGGACGCGCCGCCCGCGCGCCTCGCGGAGCTCTTCGCGAAGAAGACCGAGGGCTCGACGACGATCGCGCTCGAGGTCCTGGGGCGCGCGCTCGACAGCCCTTCGTTTGCCAAGACGATCGAGCGCGCCGGATCCCGCGGCAAGGGCGTGGTCTCGTTCCTGATCGGCGGCGCCGACGGCATCCCCCCGGAGACGTCGCGCGCCGCGCACGATCGACTCAGCTTGTCGACGCTCACGTTCCCGCACCGGCTCGCGCGGCTCGTGCTCGTGGAGCAGGTCTACCGCGCCATGACGATCCTGCGCGGCGAGCCGTACGCCCACTGAGCGGGCCCGTTCTCAGGCCGTCTTCGTCTTCTCTTTGCTCTTCCGGTACGCCTCGCGCTGGGCCTCCGTCGGCTTCTTGCCGAAGATGAACGCGAGCCCGATCGAGAGCAGGTAGAGGACGAGCATCGGCACGGCCATCACGATCTGGCTCGTGATGTCGGGCGGCGTGACGACGGCCGCGATGATGAACGAGAGCAGGACGAACCAGCGGCCGAATCGGATGAGCTGCAAGTAATTGACGATGCCCGCGAGCGACAGGAACAGGATGAGCAGCGGGATCTCGAAGACGATCCCGAACGCGAAGAGCATCCGCGTCACGAAATCGATGTACTCGTCCATCATGATGGTGGGCGTGATCGTCACGCCCTGGCCGCCGCCGATCGTGCCGGCGAGCCCGAGGAAGTAGTTGAACGTGATGGGAAACGCGACGCGCCAGCCGAAGTAACAGCCGCCCGCGAAGAGCCCCGACGCCGAGAGCACGAAGGGGATCACGAAGCGCTTCTCGCGCGCATAGAGCCCCGGCGCGATGAAGGCCCAGAGCTGATAGAAGATCACGGGCGCGCTGAGGACGATCGACCCGAGCAGCGAGAGCTGGAAGTACGCGATGAACGCGGCCTGCGGCGACTGGAAGTGCAGCTCCGGCACGCCCGGCAGGCCCTGCGTCGCCCACGCGCCCTTGAACGGCAGCGTGATGATGTGGAGCAGCGGGTCGTGGTACTCCCACGTGAGCAAGCAGCAGATGAGGAAGGCGACGAAGCTGTAGACCAGGCGCTTGCGCAGCTCGTCGAGGTGCTCCCAGAACGTCATGGGAGTGCCCTCCTCGTCCTCGATCGGAGCGGACGCCGCGTCCTTCACCGCATTCGCCTTGGGATCACTCATGACGCCGCGCTCGGCTCCTTCGTGACGACCCGGCTCGTCGGATCGTCGGTCGCCACGACACCCAGTGGGTGGTGGGCGAGGGGCTCGGGCGCGCCGAGCTCTCCCTTTCCGTACGGGGCCGCGTCGTCGGGCAACGCGTCGTAAGCGTCGCAGCCGACCAGCGGATACTCGCGCTCGCGCAGGATGACGACGGGCTCTTCGCCTGGCGCTGGCGCGCTCGCCGCGGCCGTCGCCACGGTCGCGGCCGCGACCACGGGGGCGGTCGTGGCGGCCTTGGCGGCGGTCGGGACGGCGAGCCGCTCGAGGCCGTCGAGCACGTTCACGTTCGAGAGCGCGCGGATCTCCTGGATGCTCCGGTCGATGCCCTCCTCGCGGAGGAGCTGATCGATGCCGCTCTGCGCCCGGATGTCCGTGCTCATGCGGCGAATGCGCGTGACCCACTGTCCGGCCGTCCGCATCATGCTCGGCAGGTGCCGTGGACCCACCACGACGATGGCCACGAGCACGACCACGACCATCTCGCCGAAGCTCAATCCGAACACGCGAGCAAGCTAGCGCGCCGTGGGTTCGGAATCCACCGGGAGACGCCGTCTCGTCAACGCTCGGGGGCTTCGCTCGGTCGAGCCGAGCCGCGCCCCCGAACCTCCATCAACGCTCGGGGGCTTCGCTCGGTCGAGCCGAGCCGCGCCCCCGAACCTCCATCAACGCTCGGGGGCTTCGCTCGGTCGAGCCGAGCTGCGCCCCCGAACCCCCCGCACGAGCGGCCGCGCGAGCTGACCACACGCCGCCCCCACGTCGCCGCCGCCCGAATACCGCACGATCGTGCCCACCCCGCGCCCGAGCAGGACCGCGCGGAAGGCCTCGAGCCGGGTCGAAGGCTGGAACGGATCCGGCTCGGCGCCGTCCGTGATCGCGTTGTAAGGGATCAAGCTGAGCCGGGGCCTCTGCCCGTGCGCCGCGGCGAAGGAAAGGCAGAGATCCGCGAGCGCCGCCGCATCGTCGTCCGTGTCGTTCTGCCCGGCGAGCAGCGTGTACGCGAACATCGGCGAGCGTCCGGTCGCTCGCGCGTGCTCGCCCGCGGCCGCGAGCACCTCTTCGAGCGGGTGCGCGCCCTCGATGGGCATGAGCGCGCGCCGTCGCCCCGGCCGCGCCGAGCCGAGCGAGACCCCGAGCCGCACCGCAGGGACCTCCCGGAGGAGCGTGCGGATCCCGGTCGGCAAGCCCGACGTGCACACCGTGATGTTGCGCATGTCGATGGCGAGCGCGCTCGGCTCGCTCATCACGCGGATCGCGTGGATCACGCGCTCGATGTTCGCCATCGGCTCGCCCATGCCCTGGAAGAGCACGCCGTGCACGCGGGGGCGGATCCCGGTGGCGGTGAGGTTTGTCGGGGGATCCTGCATGAGCTCTTCGCGCACGCGCCGCACCTGCTCGACGATCTCCCACGGCTCGAGGTTGCGGCCGAGGCCCATGCGGCCCGTCGCGCAGAACGCGCACGCGAGCGCGCAGCCGACCTGCGAGGACACGCAGACGGAGAAGCGACCCGGGTGCTCGAGGGGGATGCGCACGGTCTCGATGACGGCCCCGTCGGGCAGGCGGAAGGCGTACTTGACGAACGGATCGATCGCGCTCGCGGCGCGGCTCTCGATGTGGATGGTCGGGACGTGCCCGGCTTCGCGGGCGGCGTCGAGCGCGGCGCGCCGGATCGTCGCGGGCGAGCGCGCGGGCAAACCGCCCGTTCGATGCACGAGCGAGACGATCCGCCGCGCGTCCGTCACGTCGATGTTGCAAGCGCGGGCGAGCTCGTCGGGGAGAATGGCCTGGAGGGCGAGGGGCACGGCGGCATGGTTCTAGTCGAGCGGGACCCCGGACGCACTCGTCTCGTTCTCCCCATCCTCCGCGGATCCTGCTACCCTCCCTCGACGATGGTGGATCCGAAGCGCGATGGTCCCTCGATGATGCTCGCGCCGTCCGCCCGGGGGGGAGCCGCGCTCTCGTTCCCTCCGGCCGATCCGCCCCGCAGGTTCCCCCCGGTCGATCAGCACGTCGTCGTCCCGGAGACGACGCGCGACGAGATGATACGCGGCCGGAAGATCATCGCCCAGCCCGCGCTCGAGCCGCACGGCGACGCGCACGCGAACCTCGGCGCCGTCATCCGCTTGCATGTCCGCGAGGGGTATCGCGCCTCGATCGACCTGCTCACGCGCGTCTCGGAGCGCTCGAATTTCGCCACGGATGTGTCGATCCGGCGCGACGGGACGGATCCTTCGACGGGCCGGCGGCACCTCGAAGAGGTCTCGTTCGAGATCGTGAACGAACAAGCGCCGGGCGTGGTGCGCGAGAAGGCCGAGGACCTCGTGGAGCGCGGCGTCCGCCGCGTGTTCGCGATCTACGTCAAGCGCGGCGAGGTCTGCGAGTGGTCGCGCGAGAAGGCCACGTTCGTGCGGCTCGACCCGGGCGAGATGATCGAGGACCCCTGTTTCATACGGCCGCTCCGGGTGCGCGCGCTCTTCGACAACGCGGTCGCGGAGAGCGAGGCCGCGCGGGCGCTCGAGCGCAAGGGAAACCCCGAGATCCTGGCGATCAAGCAAAGCGCGGAAGAGAAGGGCCGCGAAGAGGGCCGCCGCGAAGTGCTCCTCGACGTCCTGCGCGAGCGCTTCGGCGAGATCCCGGAGGCCATGCAGGCGCGCGTCGCGACCGCGACCGGCGCGACCTTGTCCCGATGGGCGAAGCGCGCCTACGCCGCGAGCTCGCTCGACGACGTGTTCGTCGAGGTCCAAGAGGACAGCGGACCCGTTCGTCGCTGAGCCTCGATCCATCCCGCGCGCCTCGTCCTCCGCTCCCTCTTCCTTCCGGCCGTGCATGCGTCTACCGTCGCGCTCGCATGGCCCGCCGCCGCGCCTTCTTGCTCGCCGTCGCCTCGGCCGCCCTCACGGCGCTTCCTGCCGGCGCGGCGTGGAGCTCCCCGGAGGACGTGTACGGCTTCGGCCCGCGCTCCATGGCGATGGGCGGGACGGGCGCCGCGCTCGGCCGCGGCTTCGAGTCCGTCTGGTCGAACCCCGCGCTTCTCAGCCTCGAGCACCGCCGCGAGCTCACGATCGGCCTGCTCGGATCGGTCTTCGACCTCCGCGCGCCCGCGCGCCTGAGCTACGACAAACTCGCGGGCGGCTTCATCGGCGCTGTCTTGCCCGTGCCGTTCGCCGGGGCCTTGAAGGACCGCATCACCATCGGCCTCGGCTTCTTCACGCCCTTCGACCTCATCGTCCGCGGCCGCATCCTCTACCCCGAGACCAAGCAGTTCCCCGTCGCGGATCGCACGGCCTCCGTTGCGGTCCAGGTCGGCCTCGGCGTCGACGTCGGCTACGGCGTGCGCATCGGCGGCGGCTTCGCGGCGCTCGCAGCGCTCACCGGCTCCGTCCTCGTCGCCACCGACGCCTCGGGCCGCATCGGCACCGTCGTCGAGGACACGCTCGTCGCGAGCTACGGCCCCATCCTCGGCGCGAGCTACGAGCGCGGCGCCTACCGCGTCGGCCTCACCTACCGCGGCGAGCTCGTCGGCCGCTTCAACGTCGTCATCGAGGTGAAGGATCTCGGCCAGATCGTCGTGCCTCCGCTCAACATCTCCGGCCTCGCGCAGTACGATCCCGCGCAGATCGCCCTCGAAGTCGCGCGCGTCCGCGGCCCGTGGCGCGTCACCGCGGGCGCGACGTACAAGCGCTGGTCGGCGTACCCCGGTCCTGCCGAGGCCACGGTCCGTTGCCCGGAGATCGACCCGTCCACGGGCGCGCCGCCCGAGGAGCCTTGCGGCGCCCTCACGCCCACGCCGCTCGGCTACACGGACACGATCGTCCCGCGCCTCGGCGTCGAGCGTGTCCTCTCGCCGAGGAAGTCCGTCTCGATGATGCTCCGCGCCGGCTACTTCCTCGAGATCTCGCCCTCGCCGGCGCAGACGGCCACCGCGAACATCTACGAGAACACGCGCAGCGTCTTCGGCCTCGGCTACGGGCTCGAGCTCGCCGCGCCCTTGCCGAACCTGCGCTTCGATCTCGCCGGGCAGGTGCAGGTCCTCCATCCTCTCGCGCACGACAAGGCCGCGGACGTGCCCGCGAGCAATCCCGGCGCGCCGTCCGTGCGCACGAGCGGCGTCATCGTCGCCGGCGCGGCCACCGTGGGGGTCGGGTTCTGATGTCGAAACGCGCGCGCTCGCTCCTGCCCGCGCTCGCTCTGGCGTGGCTCCTCGCCGCGCCGGAAGCGCGGGCCAGCGCTCCCGGGACGTACGGCATGGGCTCGCGCGCCGGCGCGCTCTCCGGCGCCGTCACCGCCGACGCCGCGGACTTCTCGGGCTGCTTCTACAACCCCGCCGGCCTCGTCTCCGCGCCTGGCCTCGAGCTCTCGCTCGGCTACGTCTACGCGGACAACCGCCTCCGCATCAACGGCAAGGACAACGACGTCGCCGACGTCCACGGCCTCATGGCGGGCATCGTCGCGCCGGGCAAGATCCTCTCGCTCCCGTTCGCGTTCGGCATCGCCACGTACATCCCCGACGACGGCCTCTCCCGCATCCGCGCCCTCCGCCAGGAGACGCCGCGCTGGGAGCTCTACAACGACCGGCCCACCATCCTGTTTCTCTCGGTCCACCTCGCCGTCCGTCCGCTCCCGTGGCTCGAGATCGGCGGCGGCCTCGCCTTCCTCGCCGCGACCCGCGGCCGCTTCGGCATCCGCGGCGAGGCCGACGTCCTGCACCCGTACGACTCGCAGCTCTCCCACGAGGTCGACGCCGATCTCACCTCGATCCGTTATCCCATCGCCGGCGCCCGCGTAAAACTCGGCCGCCTCGGCTACCTCGGCGTCGCCTACCGCGGACAAACCAAGCTCGACCTCTCGCTCCAGGCGAACCTCGAGGGCATCGTCGACTTCGCCGGCGTCGACGTCCCGCTCCGCTACACCCTCGAGACGCGCACGCTCGACGCCTTCCAGCCGCAGCAGGTCGTCCTCGGCTTGTCCTTCCAGGCCGTTCCTCGCCTCCGCGCGAACTTCGATCTCGGCTGGGTGAACTGGTCGGCCTACGAGAGCCCGACCCCGAGGACCTCCGCCCACCTCGAAGCCGAGCCGCCGCCCGGCGTCGGCGTCGAGTTGCCCGAGGATCCCAAGCCCGTCGTGATCGTCCCGCCCGCGTTCGAGGACCGCTTCGTCCCGCGCCTCGGCGTCGAGTACGTCCTCGCGTTCGGCGCCGAGCGGCGCGTCTCGGGGCGCCCGCCGGCCAAGGCCGTCGAGATCCCCCTGCGCGCGGGCTACGCCTACGAGCGCTCGCCCGTGCCGCCGCAGGAGGGCCCGACGAACTTCGTCGACGCCGACAGGCACACGATCTCCCTCGGCGCGGGCCTCGTCCTCAACGCGCCGTTCTCCGTCCTCCGCGGCGCGCTCCGCCTCGACACGCACGTGGCCCTCTCCGTGCTGCCCGAGCGGATCACGCAGAAGGCGAGCCCCGCCGACTTCGTGGGGGACTACCGGGCCGATGGCACCATGATCGCGGGCGGCGCCACGCTCACCGCCTCGTTCTGAGGGCAAGACGATGCGCACGGGACACGCTGGTTCGTTCTTCCTCGCCCTCGCGCTCCTGTCCGGCTGCGCCACGCTCGCCGACAGCGAGACCGGCGGGGAGAACCTGCCGAACGCCGCCGCGGGCCCGTTCCGCGCCCTCCGCGCCGGCGAGCTCGGCAACCTCCGCTCTGCCCCGAACGCCCTCGACGACGACGAGACGTTTCCGCGGGATCCCGCCGTCCTCGACGCCGACGGCGATCCCGCGACGCCCGCCGTCTTCGGCTACTTCGCCATCACTCCCGAGGTGCCCGGGCAGGACCCCGATCCCGCGGCCCCGCCCGGCGCCATCGTGCGTCACGGCGCCGAGGATGGCCGCTCCTTCGACCGCGCGCCCCTCGTCGTGCTCACGCCCGACGAACCCTGGGAAGGCGGCACCGTCGGCGCGCCCTCGGTCGTCCGCGTCGGCGGCGAGGTCTTCTTGTATTACGCCGCGGCCGGCGGCATCGGGCTCGCGCGGAGCCCGGACGGCGAGGTGTTCACGCGCGTCGCCGGCCCCGTCCTCGGGCCCGACGCGGCCGGCTGGGAGGAAGGCGCCGTCCCGCGGAGCCCGGGCGTCGTCGTGCTCGACGACGGCTCGCTCCGCCTCTTTTACGAGGTCCCGGGGCCGGGCGACGCCGCGCGGATCGGCGAGGCGCGCTCGGACGACGGCGTCACCTGGACCCGCGTCGGCGACGGCCCCGCGCTCGCGCCCAGGGCGGTCGTGCCGGGGACCGAGCCTCCCTATGACGACGCCTGGGTCGGCGCGCCCGCGCCCGTGCTCGTCCGGTCGGCCGAGGGCCGCCCCATTCTGCGCGTCTACCATGCTGCCCGGGACAGCCTCGGCCGGGCCGTCGTGGGCCTCGCGGCCCGATTCGATCCGGCCGGCGCCTCGCCTCTCCAGCCAGCCGCGAGCCCCGTGTTCGGCAGCGGCAGCTCGGCCGGACCGCGCGAGCCCTGCGTCCTCGTGCGCCCTGGCCACACCTTGCTTTTCACGACGCAGCGCGCCGGCCGCACGAAGAGCGCCAATTATCCGGCGGTGGCCGCCGGTGTCGCGCCGGCCGACGTGTCCTTGCCCGCACCTTGAAACCGAGCCTCGGGGGGCGCGCTTCTTTACTTTGAGCTCACTGCATGATGTAACGTCGAGTCGAGTGAGAGAGCCCTCTCCGCGCGTCGGCACGTCCGGCGTCGCGGAGACCGCGCCACGGAAGCGAGATGTTGGAAGGAGACCAGATCACTCCCAAGATGCGGCTCTCGAGGCACCTCGGGCAGGAGGGCAAATCCCAGGTTTGGGTCGCTGAGCACGTCGGCCTCGGCAAGGACGTCGCCGTCAAGCTCATGGGTCGCGCCTTGTCGCGCAACTCCTCGCCCCTCCACAGGTTCCAGCGCGAGGCGGACGTCGCCGCGCGGCAGATCAAGAGCCCGCACGTCGCGCAGATCCTCGAGCACGGCCTGACGCGGACCGGCATGCCCTACCTCGTGATGGAGCTGCTCGAAGGGGAAGACCTCGGCAGCCGCATCACGAGGACCGGCCCGATGTCGCCGAAGGACACCGTGCGCCTCGTCTCGCAGCTCGCGAAGGGCCTCGGCAAGGCGCATTTGCTCGGCCTCGTCCACCGGAACCTGAAGCCCGGCAACGTCTTCCTCACCGAAACCGAGGGCGGCGAGTTCGAGGCCAAGGTCCTGGACCTCGGCCTCTCGGTCCGCGCCGGCATCTCCTCGATGGGCCGGACCACGAGCGACGCGACGCACATGATCTCGCCCGAGTTCATGAGCCCGGAGCAGATCTTCGGCCAGAAGGACGTCGATTTCCGCGCCGACCTCTGGACCCTCGCCGTCATCGCGTATTACGCGCTCAGCGGCCGCGTCCCCTTCAGCGGGCAAAACCTCGAGGGCTTCGGCAACGCCATCGAAGAGGGCCGATTCGAGCCGGTCACCACGCTCGTGCCCGGCCTGCCCTCCACGATCGACTCCTTCTTCACCAAGGCCCTCCAGCGCGACCCCACGGCGCGCTTCTCGGCCACCAAGGAGCTCGCCGACGAGTTCGAGCGCGCGCTTGCCCTCGGCGTCGAGGGCGAGGAGCGCACGAGCCGCACCTCGTTCCCGTTCGTCACGCGCAGCTCGTCGCCCGGATCGCGGCCGCTCGGCGCGGGCACGACCACGGGCTCGATGCGCCGGCCGAAGCTCAACTCGATGAAGGAGATCTCGGATCGCATCCCGCCCGAGGTCCGGGACGCGGCCATGAACCCGCCGGAGGTCCTTCCCGTCACGGTCGCGCAGGAAGAACCTCGCAAGAGCTTCGCGCTCGTGATCCTCATGCTCGCCCTGCTCGGCATCGGGACCATCGTGGCCGGGCTGTCGCTCCTCTCGGGCGACAGCCCGCCCCCGGGCCCCCCGCGCGCGACGCCGACGGCGCCTCGCCGTTGAACGGCCGGGCCTACCGGAGCTCGTACCGCGACGAACCGCGCTGCCCCACGGGCAGCGCGTTCACGAGCCGGATCATCGTCCAGACCGTGCCGGCAATCTTCCTGAGCTTCGATTGCCCCACGCGCTCCTGGTAATCGATGGGCATCTCCACCACGCGATAGCCGCATTTCGCCGGGAAGAGCAGCGTATCGATGGGGAGCGCGTCGCCCTCGCCGTCGAAATCGAACGCGCGCACCATGCTCGACCGATACGCCCGCATGCCGCTGTGCACGTCGCACGTCGGGATGCCGTGCATGACGTGCGCGAGGGCCGCGAACGAGCGGTTCGCCATGTAGTTCGGCAGCGGCATGGCCGCCGGGCGCGTGCGCGTGCGGGCGCAGTTCACCACGTCCACGCCTTCTTCCTCGACGATCCGGCGCAGCACCGGGATGTAATCGGCCGGGTAGGTGAAATCGCAGTCGAGGTAGATCAGGAGATCGCTCTCGGCCGCGGCGCTGTACATGAGCAGCTCCATCGCCGGCCCGTGCCCGCGCGGCGGGATCTGCCGCAGCACGCGCGCCCCGAGCCTCGCGGCGATCTCGGGCGTCCGGTCCGTCGAGCTGTCGACGCAGAGGATCTTGGCGTCGGGCGCGACCCGCCGGATCTCGCCCATCATCGCCTCGATGCTGTCCTCCTCGTTCATCGTCAACATGCCGACGGTGAGGCTGAGCTTGCGTGCCTTCGGCGGCTTGCGGGCGACGTACACGTTCTGGAAGGACAAAAGCTCCGGCGCGCGCGCCGCCACCACGTCCTCCACCGGGCGCACGAGCCCCTGGTAGAGCTTGTACGGCAGCGACTTGCGCAGGCTCTCCGGATCGGGGGTTCCACCCGGCGCGACAGCCCTCTGCGCCGACAGCACCACGTCCTTCGCGGCGCGCACGAGCATCGGGTTCTGCGCCGTCCGCAGCACCTCGAGCCCCGCGCGCTCCAGCATCTGCCGGCCCGTCTCGCGCGTGAAGAAACGCAGGTGCGAGTCGTCGAGGATCCCGCTCTGCGTGTACTCGAATTTCCCGGCGAGCAGCCCGAGGCGCACCGTCCACGCCGCCACGTTCGGCAGCGACACGATCACGTGCCCCCCGTCCTCCAGGTACGGCAGAAGCCGCCGGATCACCGCGATCGGATCCGGCACGTGCTCCAGCATGTCGGCGAAGAGCAGGAGGTCGAAGCTCCGGCCCGCGAGGCCCTTCTTCACGGCCTCGTCGCTCGTCACGTCGATCGCGAGCACCTCGTCGAGCCGCTCCTTGGCCCGATCGATCGAGGCCGGGACGATCTCGATCCCGGTCACGTGCGCGCCGCGCTTCCTCGCGGCCTCGCCGTTCAGGCCGACCCCGCAGCCCACGTCGAGCACCCGTCGCGGCCGCCCGATGGCGCCCACGAGCGCCATGTTCTGCTCCTCGACGACGTACTTGGTGTTCGTCGCGCCCTCGGCCGCGTCCTTGCCTGCCGTCACGGCGGGGCTACTTAGCACGGCTCGCCCAGGCCGCGTTGAACTCGCGGATCGTCTCGTCGGTCTTCGGGTTGTGCAGCATTTTCCGCAGGATCCCGGGCGGCACCGTCACCACGTGCGCGCCGTGCGCGAGCGACTCGTTCACGTCGAGGATGTGCCGGATCGACCCGACGATGATCTTCGCCCCGAGCTTTTCCCGGTCGAGCTGCGCCCGCGTCTCCGCGATGACGGGCCGCACGTCGTAGCCCATGTCCCGCACCCGACCGCTGAAGATGGACACGTACGTCCCGCCCGCGAGCGCCGCCAGGTAGGCCTGGTTGAAGCTCATGATGCACGTCACGTTCGTCTCGATCCCCTGCGTCGCGAGCGCGTGCGTCACGCGCAGGCCCGCCTCGCCGAACGGCACCTTGATCACGATCCGGGACGGCGCCCACGTGTGGTAGCGGTGGGCCTCTTCCATCATCGCGCCCTCGGTCTCGCTCACGAGCTCCACGGACACCGGGCCCTTCGACGCGGCGACGACCTCGCGGATGCGCCCTTCGAGATCCGCCGCGCCCGCCTCGCGCGCCAGGATGAGCGGGTTCGTCGTGACCCCGGCGATCACCCCCCAGGCGAAGATGTCCTTGATCTCCTTGGGATCCGAGCTGTCGAGAAAGAGCATGTACACTCCGCGCTGCGCGCCCGGGATGGCCGGGGCGGCGGAGCATAGATCAGCCCGGCGCCGTGGCGAGCGAATCTCGGAGGCGCCGGGCGAGCTCGTCGAACCGGCTCGCCGACGCATCCGGCCGGAGGAGCGGGATCTCGTCGAACCCGCCACGCACCGGGCACATCTCGCAGCGCCCCCACTCGAACAGAAGCCCCGCGCGGAGGCCCGCGCCGCGCGCCGCCAGCACGTCCACCGCCGCGTCGCCGACCATCCACGAGCGCGCCGGATCCAGCCCGAGCTCCTCCACGAGCGACAGCAGCATCCCCGGCTTCGGCTTGCGGCACGCGCAGTCCGTCGCGAGTACGGGATCGCCGCCCGGCCCGCCGTCCGGGTGATGCAAGCAGGCGCGCACCGCCTCGATGTGGACGCCTTCTCGCGCGAGCGCTTCGACGAGCGCCTGGTTCGTCCGGGTGATGGCGCTCTCCGGGATCTGGCCCTTCGCCGCGCCCGGCTGGTTCGTGGCGATCGCGAGGACGAACCCCGCGTCTTGCAGGAGCGCGAGCCCGCGCGCGACGCCGGGCAGGAGGCGGATGTGATCGGGGTGGAAGGCGCTGACCACGGCGCCGAGCTCGGCGTCGCGCACGAAGTCGATGAGCGTCCCGTCGCGGTCGAGGATCACGCCGGGGCGCGCGGGCGCGTTCATGCCTCGGCCACCAGCTGCCGCAGCCGCTCGCAGATGAGGTGATGGTAGACCTCGTGGAAGCCCTCCACGTGCGGCGTCGACGTGTGCCCGCCGGAGGTCCTCGGCACGAGGATCGACGCGTCGGCCATCTGCCGCAGCGCGCCTCCGTCGTAGCCCACGAGCGCGACCACCTTGCCGCCGTGCTTCTTCACGAAATCGGCCGCCGAGACGAGGTTTTGCGACCAGGGCCCGGCCTTGTCGGCGCCCGAGCCGCCGTGGACGCTGAGGCACACGAGCACGTCGCCCGGGCCCATCGATCCGTCGAGCTGCTCGAGGAAGATCCGGTTGAAGCCCACGTCGTTCGTCAGCGCGCTCAGCAGGGCCGCGTTGTCGCAGAGCGAGCGGCACTTGAAGCGCTTTTTGCCTTCCACCCAGGTGAACTTCGCGATGTCGCACGCGAGGTGGCTCGCGTTCGCCGCGCTGCCGCCGTTGCCGCAGGTGTAGATGGTCCGGTCGTTTTTCCAGGCGTCGAAGAGGACGTCGATGACGGCCGTGAGGTCCTCGCGGCTCGTGCCGAGGGCGATCTCGGCCGTCTCGCGGAGGTAGGTGTCGACGAAATCGTGGGTGGACGGCATGGGGCAGTCGTTCTAGCGCAGAGCTCGGACCCTGGGGAGGGGGGCGGCGCGGCGGGCGGCCGGCTTCACAGGTTGATCTGCATCCCGAACTCCACCACGCGCCCCGGCGGCAGCCCGAAGTACGCCGTGGCGGGGCGCGCGTTCCGGGAAATGAAGGCGAAGAGGCCCTTTCTCCACCGCATCATCTTCGACCGCCCCGTGGGCAGGAGCGTCTCGCGGCCGAGGTAATAACTCGTCCGCTTCAGATCGATCACGAGCCCGTGCGCCTTGCAGGCGAGCAGCACGCTCGGCACGTGCGGCGTCTGCATGAATCCGTAGCGCGCCCGGACGCGATAGAAGCCGTTGCCCTTGTCGATGATGCTGATGCGCTCCTCGGGCGGGATCTCCGGGACCCGCTCGCTCGTGATCGAGAGCAGCACGACCTGCTCGTGCAGGACCTGGTTGTGCTTGAAATGGTGCAGCAGCACCGGCGGCGTCCCGTGCGGGTTCGAGGCCATGAACACCGCCGTCCCGCGAACGCGGAATGGCTTCAATCGGGCCACGTCGTCGAGGAACTGATCGAGAGGCAAAAGGTCTGCCTTGAAGGCCTCGCCGAGGATGCGCCGCCCCGTCTTCCAGGTCGTCATCACCGTGAAGATGCCCGCGGCCATCACCACGGGGAACCACCCGCCGTGGAAGAACTTGGCCGCGTTTGCCGAGAAAAACGACAGATCGATGGCCAAGAAGGTCAGCACGGGCGGCAGCGCCTTCCAGAGCGGCCAGCCCCAGCTTTGCCGCACCACGTAGAAGTACACCATCGTGGTGATGGCCATCGTCCCCGTGACCGCGATGCCGTAGGCCGCGGCGAGCGCGCTCGACGTCCGGAACAGGAGGACCAGGAGCACGCAGAGAATGAGCAGCGCGCGGTTGATCTCCGGGACGTAGATCTGCCCCTCGGTGTGCTTGGAGGTATGGATGATGTTGACGCGCGGGAAATAGCCGAGCTGCACGGCCTGCTGCGTGAGCGAGAACGCCCCCGAAATGAGCGACTGCGAGGCGACGATGGTGGCCGCCGTGGCGATGGCGACGATCGGGTAGAGGGCCCAGGAGGGGACGAGCGCATAAAAAGGGTTCGTCACGGCCGTGGGATTCGAAAGGAGCATGGCCCCCTGGCCGAAATAGTTGAGCAAGAGGGCGGGCCAGACGACGACGTACCAGGCGGCGCGGATCGGGTTGCGGCCGAAATGGCCCATGTCCGCATAAAGCGCCTCGGCGCCCGTGATGCAGAGGACGACGGCGCCGAGCACCATGAATCCGTGGAGGCCGTGGTGGACGAAAAACCATACCGCGTGGCGGGGATCCACGGCGGCGAGCACGGCCGGGTTTTGAACGACGTGGCGCGCGCCGAGTACGGCGATGGTCGTGAACCAGAGGAGCATGACGGGACCGAAGACCTTGCCTATCCCCGCGGTCCCGTGTTTCTGCGCCAGGAACAACCCGACCAGGATGGCGACGGTCAGCGGCACGACGGCCGGCCGCAGCTTGTGGGTCGCGACCTCGAGGCCCTCCATGGCCGAGAGGACCGAGATCGCCGGGGTAATGACGCCGTCGCCGTAGAGCAGAGCCGCGCCGAACAGCACGAAGAGGACGAGCGGACCCGTCGGATTGCCCTTGCGGGGCGGGACCAGGGCGAGCAGCGCCAGGATCCCACCGGATCCATGGTTGTCCGCTTTCATGATGAACGTGAGGTATTTGACCGTCACGACCATGAGGAGCGTCCAGAAGACGAGCGAGAGGATTCCCAGGATGTTCTCCGGCGTGGGATCGACCCGATGGGGGGCCGCCGGGCTGAAGCACTCTTTGATCGCGTAGAGCGGGCTCGTGCCGATGTCACCGAAGACGACGCCGAGCGCTCCGACGAGAAGAGCCGCGCGGGGCCCATGGGCCGCGGGCGCGGCGACCTCTGCAGCCCTCGAGGGTTCGTCTGCCATCGTATGGAGAGGCCTAAGGCCATCGGCGCGGAGAGGCGAGCGAGCGGTGGCCGGAGCGCCGTGGGCGTACGGAATCGGCGCGCGAGCTCGTGCTCAGGGAGCCGGCGTTCCCGGATAAAACGTGATCGTGCGCCCGTCGAGAGGCTGCACGTGGCGCGCGTTGTCCGGAAAGACCGAGATGAACTGGCCGATCTGCTCGGCGGAGGCGAGGATCGGCTTCTCCAGGAGGATCCATTGCACGTGCTCGCCGCAATCGGGCGTCGTGAGCGATCCGTCGTACCGGTAGAAGCCGCCGCGGTCGCCGAGGAGCACGTCGGCGAGGCCCTCGGTTTGCAAGCAGCTCCCTTCGCCGTCTTTTTCGGGCAGGTGCCCGAAGAGCGGGGCGAGGAATGTGTTTTCCTCCGGGCCGACGTCGATCATGACGGCGACGACCGCGCGCCGCGGAGGGCCGCCCTGGGACGCGGGGGGCGCGGAATGGACGAAATGCGCTTCCATCGGGTGCGCCTTTCCTGCGATGCGATGCTCGCTCGGCGCGTGAAAGTGGAACTGCTCGAGCGTGTACGTGACGCCGTCGAGCACGAGCGTCCCCCCCGGATGGTCGTGCGGGAACAGGAACATCAGGGTATGGCCGTTATCGTAGAAACGCCCCGGCCCATCGGCGTACGCGCGGCCCTCGAGCCCGGATCGCGCGGCGTCGCCGGGGACGGGACGTTCGATGTCGATGGGGGACTGGCTCCTGCCGGTCTGGCAATTCGGGTACCCGTCGGTCGTGGCCCAGTGATCCTGCCCCTCGGGGCCATCGTATTCCCAGGGATGGCCGTGCGGCTTCGGGGCCGCGGGGCACATCGCGGGGTCGATCGACGTCTCCGCGGCGCCTTCGGGCGGCGCGCTCTCCATGCAGGCACCGAGGCCGAGGAGGGCGAGCGCCGCGAGGATGAGTTTCGCGCGACCGGCGTGATCCCGGGTAATTGTCTTTTTCGGCATTTTGTCGGCGTTCTCCTGGAAGGGGGCGCGCTGATTCTGCACGCGGACGATTCCGATGAAGAGCACGCCGGGGAGACGGCGCGAGGCGGAACGAGGTTCCCGTTATGGGCGCTCGGTCGCTGCGCTCGGAATGCGGGGAACGGGTTTCGATTCCCCATTTTAGGGAATTCCGCGCCCTCGCGGATGGGCGATTGCGGGAGGGCTATTCCCAGACCAAGGGGAGGGTCGTGACCGCCAGGTTGAAGCCGCCCGTGAAGCGCGCCGGCGCCTTGGGGTCCAGGCGGAAGGGCGGCACGCGCCGTAACCACTCCTGGTAGAACACCTTCATCTCCAGGCGGCCCAGGTTCAAGCCGACGCACCGGTGGGGGCCCGTGTTGAACGTCATGTGCTGCTCGGTCCGGCCCAGGATGAATTGCTCGGGGTCCAGGAACGCCGCGTCGTCGTAGTTGGCCGCGGGCAGGAGGAGCAGGAGCGCGTCGCCCTGTTTGAGCTGGACGCCATGGAAGACCACGTCGCGCGTCACCATCCGGGGCGGGGACGCGACGCCATAGAGCCGCAAGAGCTCCTCGATGGCTGCGGGCAGGAGGCTCGGATCGGCCCGGAGCTTTGCCTGCAATTCCTGATCGCGCGCCAGATGCCGGACACCGAAGCTCAGGGCATTCACCACGGTGTCGAGCCCCCCGAGGAACAGGGTGATGCTGTAGCCCAGCATCTCCTGGAACGTGGGATTTCGGCCGTGGATGTTCGCGTCGAGCAGCCAGCTGATCAGGTCGTCCTCGCGCTTCTCCTGCCGGGACTTGATGGATTCCGCGAGGATCCCCGCGATCCGCTTGAAGGTCTGCTCGCGGGTCGCGTGATCCACCGTGGCGGACGTGGCCTGCGTGGCGAGCTCGCGGAACTCGGCGAGGCGGTTCGTCGGCATGCCGGCGAGCTTCATGAACAGCGTCACGGGCAGCGGCTCGGCGATGTCCGAGAGGAAATCGCAGCGCCCCGCGCCGAGCACCTTGTCGATGAGCTCGTTCGTCATGTCCCGGATCGCCGATTCGAGCCCGGCGACGGACTTGGCCGCCAGCGGCTGGTTGAGCGGCGCCCGGTATGCCGTGTGCTGCGGCGGATCGACCCCGATGGGCAGCATCATGAAGCCCGGCTGCGGGGCCTCGTGCTCCCCCGAGCCACCAAAAAGGCTGTTGCTGTAGATCTCGGGGTTCATCGTGATGTCCACGATGGCCTTCTTCCGGGTCACGAACCAGTGGCCCCCATTGTGCGGGGAGAAGAAGATGGGCGGGGCTTCGAGGACGAGCGAGCGCATCCGGGCGTGCGGATCCTCGAGCATCCGCGGATCTCTGCTGCTGTCGTAGTCGTAGACGAGCTCCGGCGGGACGTGCGCGGGAATCGTGTCCAATTTCTGTCCGCTGAACGGGTGCATGTTCGGACCTCTCTCGGGATTGAAAAAAATGTGGCGGTTTGTCCGGTCCTCACTCGCTCGTCTGCGAGACGGGGAGACGGACCACGAGTCCATCGAGCGCGGGCGTCACCGTGAGCTGGCAGGTCAAACGGCTGTTCGGCTTGACGTGATAGGCGCACGCGATCATTCCCTCTTCCGCCGCATCCGGCGGGGGGACCTTCGCGAGCCAGGCCTCGTCGACGTAGCCGTGGCAGGTCGCGCAGCTCGCGAAACCTCCGCACTCGGCGACGATCCCTGGCACGAGGTTGTCCATCGCCGCCTGCATGACGGATTGACCCTCCGCTGCGTCGACCTCGTGCTCCTTCCCATCCGCCTCGATGAATTTGATCTTCGGCATCGTGTCCTCCTCGATTCGTTGCGCGGTTCGATGATCTTCAAGCCGCGAGGCTCTGGAGCGGGACGGCCGCGTCGCCGAGGCGGGCGACGTCCACCTCCGCACGGCTCGCGACCAGTCGCTTCGCGGCCATGAAATCTGCGGGGCGGCCGATGACGTCCGCGGCGATGACCCGCCTGCCCGCGAGATAGAAGGCCGAGAATTCCTTGCCCCCGGCGGAGCCTCGCGTGACGCAACGCTCGTAGCCCGCGGAGAGACCCACCATCTGCAGCTTCAAGCCGTACTGGTCCGACCAGAACCAGGGAATGGCGGCATAGGGCTCCCGCTTGCCCATCAGGGTGGCGGCCGCGACGCGCGCATGCTCGATGGCATTGGGCACGGATTCGAGTCGGATGCGCCCGCCCGTGAACGTGCTGGGCTGATTCGCGCAGTCGCCGATCGCGAGGATGTTCGGATCGGCCGTGCAGGCGCATTCGTCGACGACGATGCCGTCATCGACGGCGAGGCCCGCTGCGGCGGCGAGCTCCGTGTTCGGGACGAGCCCGATTCCCACGAGCACGAGATCCGCGTCGAGCCGCTCGGCCGCGCCATGGCACGCGATGCGCACGCCGCGCACGTTTCGCTGCGCCTCGTCGAGCTCGAATCCTTGCACCTCGCAGCCGAGCCGGAGATCCACGCCCCGCTCGCGGTGAAGCTGCTCGATGAACGAGGACACCTCTGGACCCGTCACGCGGGCGAGCAGGCGAGGCGCCGCCTCGAGAACCGTCACCCGCAGCCCGAGCTCGACGGCCACGGCCGCGACTTCCAGCCCCACGTAACCGCCGCCAATGAGCACCAATCGGCTCCCCGCGACGAACTTCGCGCGCATTGCCTCGATATCGGAGATCGATCGCACCGAGAACAGGTTTTCGAGGTGGGTCGTCTCCTCGCCGCGGAGGCGCAAGCGACGCGCCCGGCCTCCCGTGGCCAGGACGAGCTTGTCGTAGCCGAGGCGGCTTCCATCCTGCAGGGCGAGCTCTCGCGTGGAGCGGTCGATCGCCTCGACGCGCGTGCCGAGCCTGAGCTCGATGCCGAAGCGCTCATACGTCGCCAGTGGCTTGAGGTAAAGATCGGTCAGCGCCACCTTTCCACGCAAAAATCCTTTGGAAAGCGGAGGCCTTTGGTAGGGCGGATGCGGCTCGTCTCCGAGCAGCACGATCCGCCCTTGATAGCCCTGCTTTCGCAATCCGGCCGAAAGCTCGCCACCGGCCTGGCCGGCTCCGACGATGACGACGCGCTCTTCCATGTCTGGGAACGTTCCTCTCTCGATGTCACCGCGGGCCCGGGATTCAGATCTCCGCGAGCGCGCGCAGATGACCACGCATTCGCTGCTTGGCCTTCTCTTCGACCTGCCGGACGCGCTCCTTGCTCACGCCAAATGCCGCCCCGAGCTCGGCCAGCGTCGCGGGTTCGTCCGACATGATGCGGCGTTCGAGCACATGCTGCTCCCGCGGTGAGAGCTCGGAGAACGCCGTCTTCACGGCGCGCGTGAGCCGCGCGCGCTCGTCGGCCCGACAAACCTCCGCCTCGGGCGAGAGCGCGCTGTCCGCGGGACCGTCGTTGTGGGCCGACGTGTCGAGCGGCGCGTCGGGCCCCGCGAGCAAGGGGAGAAGCTCGTGGGCGCGCTGCTCGGACAAACCCGTCTGCGCGGCGAGCGTCGTCGCGTCGTTCACGAACGCGCGGCGAAAGAAGCGCACCGCGCGCCGCTCCGCCTTCGACGTGCCGAGGCGCACGATCCGGTAATTCCGCGTCACGTAATCGCGGATCTCGGCGCGAATCCAGTAGTTCGCGAACGTCGCGAGCCGGGTCCCGCGCGACGGATCGAAGCGGTCGGCCGCCTGGAGCAGGCCGATGTTGCCCTGCTGCACGAGGTCCTCGAGCGGCGCGCCCCAGCGCTCGTATTCGCGGGCGATCGTCATCACGTACGACAGGCACGCCTCGATGAGCAGCCGCCCAGCCTCGCGATCGCCGGCTTTCCAGCGGATCGCGAGCTCCCGCTCGACCTCCGCGCTCAGGATCCGCCGCCGCGCGAGCTCCGCGCGGTACATCGACAGCGCGTCGGGTTGTGATTGCGCGCTCAATGCCCCGCCTCCACCTGGACGCCCTGCTGCGGTTTGCCGAGCAGCATCACGAGGGGCAAGAACAAGACGATGATGACGCCGGCCAGCCAGAACGTGTCCGCGAACGACATGATCGAGCCCTGTTGCGCCACCGTCCCGGAGAGCAGCGAAAGCGCGCGCTGCTTGGCCTCCACCGCCGAGGCGCCCTTGGCCATCATCGCGCCCGTCAGCATGTTCAGCCGCTCGATCGTCGCGGGATCGTTCGACACGAGCTTCTCCGCGACGACGGCCGCGTGGAAGGCCTGCCGCCGGACGAGCATCGTCGAGAGAAGCGCCACGCCGATGCTGCCCCCGAGCTGCCGCGTCAAATTGAAGAACCCCGTCGCCGACGCGACGTCCTTGCGCGGAATGGGGCCGAGCGAGGCCATCGAGAGCGGCAAGAACATGAACACGGTGCCCAAGGAGCGAATGATGAGCGGCCAGAAAAGATCGGCGCCGCTCGTCATCGGGTTCATCGAGGAGAGCATCACGAGCGAGCCCGCCAGGATGACCGCGCCGATCATCAGCATGAGCCTCGGGTCCACCTTGCGTGACAGCTTCCCCGCGAACGGCATCATCGCCGCCGTGGTCAGCGCGCCCGGCAGCATCATGAGGCCCGTTTGTTGGGACGTGTAGCGCAGGTTCGTCTGCGCGAAGATCGGCACCGCGAAGAGCCCGCCATACAGGGCCATCCCCATGACGACCGAGAGGATGCTGCCCGCCCATAAAGAGCGGTATCCGAGCACGCGCAGGTCCACGACCGGATCGTCGGACGCGAGCGCGCGGCGCACGAAGAGCACGAGCGACACGAGCGACGCGATACACAGGACGACGATCAGCGGATCATCGAACCAATCGTGGGAGTTTCCCTCCTCGAGGAACGTCTGCATGCAGCCGAGGCCCATGGCCAGCATGGCGATGGCGATCCAGTCGATTCCCTTCTTGGCTGCGGCGTGCGGCTCGTCGGCCGGGAGCGCCGAGAGGCAAAGCAGCACCGCGAGCGCGCCGAGCGGCAGGTTGATGAAGAAGATCCACCGCCAGCCGATGTTGGTCACGATGTAACCACCCAGCGTGGGGCCGATGGTGGGGCCCGCGATGACGATGGCCCCGAAAAACGCCTGCGCCGTGGGTTGCTCCTCCTTCGGGAACGTCTCGAAGAGGATCGACTGCGCCTTGGCCATCAGGCCGCCGCCGGTGAGCCCCTGGAGCACGCGCGCGACGACCAGCATCGGCAGGTTCGTGGAGAGTCCGCACAGGACCGAGGCCACCGTGAAGCCCACCAGCGAGAAGATGAAATACTTTTTCTTGCCAAACCTATGCCCGAGCCACGCGGCGAGCGGCAGGATGATGACGTTCGCGACGCCGTAGCTCGACACGATCCAGCTCGCCTGGCTCATCGTCGCGCCGAGCGAGGTCTGCATGTCATTGAGCCCGACGTTGACGATGCTCGTGTCGATGAGCTCGAGCAGCGCGCCGATGGCCACCGCGATGGCCACGGCCCACTTGTTGGTCGCAGGCGCGGCCGCGGCGAGCGCGGGCGGCGGGAGGGCGAGCTCAGCCTGGGCCATGACAACCTCCCTTTCTAGCCGCGCGTGTCGATCGACAGCTCGACGCTCATGCCCGGCCGGAGCACGAGGCCCTGCGGCACGTCGCGCAGTTTTACGCGCACGGGGACACGCTGAACGACCTTCGTGTAGTTGCCGCTCGCGTTGTCCGGCGGCAGGAGCGTGAAGCGCGAACCGGTCGCGCCGGACAAACTCTCGAGCTCGCCGTGCAGGGTGACGCCCGGCAGCGCGTCGATCACCAGGTGCGCGGGCTGGCCCGGGTGCATCTTCGCGACCTGGGTTTCCTTGAAGTTCGCCGTCACCCACACGAGCGGCGTCACGAGCTGCACGACGGCCTGACCCGCCACGACCTGCTGCCCGACGGCGATCGTCTTCTTCGAGGCCACGCCGTCTGCGGGCGCCACGATGCGCGTGTACGAGAGCTCGAGCTTCGCCAGATCCCGCGCCGCCTTGGCGATGGCCACCTGCGCCCGCGCCGTCTTGGCCCGCGCACGCGCCTGCGCCACGAGCACGTCCACGTTGCTCGATTGCTGCAGTTTGGCCGAGGCCTCCGTCGTGCGGCTGCGCGCCACGGCGATGTTTGCCCGCAGCGTCGACAGCCGCGCGCGCGCCGCCTCCAGGTTCGCCTGCGCCACGGCGAAGCTCGTCTCTTCCTTTTCGAACGAGGCCTGCGGCAGCGCGCCCTGCTCGAGCAGCTTGCGGTTGCGGTTGAGATCGGCCTCGGCTTGCTTGAAGGCCGTCTCCGACGACTTGACGGAAGCCTCGGCTTCCTTGAGCTGATCGGCCGCCGACACCACGCCGCCTTGCGCCGTCTGCAGCGACGCCTCGGCGACGGACTTGTTGCCGTTGGCGTTGATCTCGGCCACGCGCGCGTCGGCTTCGGCCGCCTCGGCCGCCGCCTCCGCGGCCTCCACGTTGGCCTCGGCCTGCGCGAGCTTCGCCTTCGCGCTCTCGTCGTCGAGCACGGCCAGCGTGTCGCCCGCCTTGACCTGCTGGTTCTCGGTGACGAGCACCTGGGCGATCGTCCCGCCCGTGCGCGCCGGGACCGCGATCACCTCACCGTCCACCTGCGCGTTGTCCGTGCTCTCCAGGGAGCGGTGCGTCCAGGAGTACCCCCCGCCGCCCACGGCTGCGGCGAGCAGCAGGACGAACAGGAGCGTGCGTCCCTTGCTTTTCGGCTTCTCGGAGGCGCCCGCCGCAGCGCTTCCTTGCGCGGCAGGGGCCTGGGGAACGACGTCGGACGGGGCGGTCGCAGTGCTCATGTTTGGACCTCAAGGCAACTCGTTGTTGCCATAATACCCGGGCGCGGGTAGATTGCAACAACGAGTTGCCTTTGTGTCTGCCGAGCGGGAAAGTCCTGGAGGATCCGCTAGGTTCGAGGTCAGCCCATGCGTTCCGCGTCCGAGCCGCCCCCCCCGTCCGTTCATCGAACCCGCCGCACCGAGGGCACCCGCTTGCGTGGACGCGCAGAGCGCGTGGTCTCGGCGGTGCTGTCCGCCACACACGAGGAGCTCGGCCGCGTCGGCTACGGGGCGCTGCG
This sequence comes from Polyangium sp. 6x1, assembly GCF_029946515.1. Classification (GTDB taxonomy): domain Bacteria; phylum Myxococcota_A; class Polyangia; order Polyangiales; family Polyangiaceae; genus Polyangium. The sequence continues at coordinate 16,609 of NZ_JARZHH010000012.1, read as the reverse complement.
CGTCGAAGACGTGGCGGCGCGCTCGGGGGTGAACAAAACGACCATCTATCGGCGCTGGCCGACCAAAGCGGAGCTCGTCACGGCGGCCCTGCGCGCGGCCAACGACGAGCAGGAGCAGCCCGACACGGGCACGGTGCGCGGGGATCTCCTGGCCGTGGTGATGAGGTCCGTGCATCTGTGCCAGACGCCCACGGGCCGGGGCATCGTGCGGATGCTCCAGATGGAGCGCGCGGATCCGGAGGTCGAGGCCCTCTCGCGGGCCCTGCGCGATCGACGCCGGCAGGACAATACGGTGTTGCTCGAGCGCGGCGTCGCGCGCGGCGAGCTGCCCGCGGGCGTGAACATGCAGATCATCCTCGACCTGATCTTCGGGGGGATCCACGGGCGCCTCATCCATCGCGGCGAGGACGTGAGCGAGGACTACGCCGCCGCGGCGATCGACATCGTGCTCGCGGGCGCCTGCGCGCGCGCGGCGCGCATGCCGAGCGAGGAGCGATCGCAGACGTAGCGCGTGTGGTAGGTGGTTCTACCCGACATGGGTGACGCACTCTCGGCGCTCGGCGTGGGCATCGTCGTGTTCGTATCCACGAATGTCGACGATCTCGTCCTGCTCTCGGCGTTTTTCTCGGACCCGACGGTCAAACCCCGTCATGTCGTCGCGGGTCAGTTCCTCGGCATCGCCGCCCTCGTCGCGGCGAGCGCCGCCAGCGCACTCTTCGCGCTCGTCGTGCCCGAAGGATGGATCGGGCTGCTCGGAATCTTTCCGCTCGTGCTCGGGCTTCGTGGCCTCGTGGCGTTGCGACGGGAAAACGAAGATGCGGCTGCCTCGGATGCGGCGCCGCGCCCCGGCATGCTGGGCTCCAAGGTGCTCGCCGTCGCCGGTGTCACCGTGGCGAACGGCGGGGACAACCTGGGCGTTTACATTCCGCTTTTTTCGAGCGCCCCGAAGCTCGTGCCCCTGTACGCCGCCGTATTCGCGGCAATGACCGCCGTCTGGTGCGCCGTCGGTTATCACCTCGTCCACAATGCCCTCTGGGGACGTCGCATCCAGCGCTGGGGCCGCCGAGCACTGCCGTTCATCCTGGTCGCGCTCGGCCTCACGATCCTGTCCCGCGCGCTCGTGCTGATCCGTCCCTGAAGCGAAAGGCTCCACCCGAGCCGCGCCGGGCGCTGTCCTCGCCATGGAGAAATGCAAGGCGGCAGCGTTATTCGAAGCAGTACGCTCGCGCCCATCGCATAGGATGGCGGGACAGGTGCCATGCAACCCGACGATCGCGATCATCCCGCCCGAGAGAGCACGCGCACCGATCGGCTGCGGATGCTGGCCGAGCTCGCCCGCATCTTCGCCGAGACGACGAACGACTACGATCGCCTCCTGCGCACGGTCGTCGAGGAGACAGGGCGGCTCATGGACGCGTACTGCGTGCTCGGGCTCGTGTCCGAGGACGGCGCGTGGTGGGACGTAGCCACGGAGTTCGCGCCCGATCCCGAGACGCTGACGACCATCGAGGCGCTCATGGACTCGAGGCGCCTCTCGCGCGAAGAGGAGGGGTTCGCGCCGACCGTGCTCCGGACCGGGCGGCCCCTCGTCATGCACGCGCCGCTGCCCGCGTCGTGGACCGCGAAGATGCGGCCGGAGCTCCGCCATCTGCTCGAGCGCATCGGGTTTCGCAGCGTCGTGTGCGTCCCGCTCCGGGTCCGAGGCGCGATCCTCGGGACGCTCACCCTGCTGCGCCTGGGCCCAGGGGCGGCCCCGTTCGCGCAGTGCGACCTCGATCTCCTGCTCGTGCTCGCCGATCTCGTGGCGATGACGATCTCGAACGCTCGTTTGCTCTCGACCGTAAAGGCCGAGCTCGCCGAGCACAAGCGCACGCGCGAGGTGCTCGAGCGGACCGAGGAAAAACTGCGTCAATCGCAGAAAATGGAAGCCATCGGCCGGCTCGCCGGCGGCGTCGCGCACGACTTCAACAACATCCTGTCGGTGGTCCTCAGCTACAGCGATTTCCTCCTCGAGGAGCTACGCGCCGGCGAGCCGATGCGCGAGGAGGTCGAGCAAATTCGTCTCGCAGGCAAGCGCGCCGCCGACCTGACGCGTCAGCTGCTCGCATTCAGCCGCCAGCAGATCCTCTCGCCCCGCGTGCTCAACCTGAACACCGTCGTCGCGGGCATCGATCGGATGCTGCGCCGGCTCCTGCGCGAGGACATCGAGATGCGCACGGTGCTCTCGCCAGACCTCCACCCATGTTTCGTCGATCCGGGGCAGATGGAGCAGATCCTCCTCAATCTCGTGATCAATGCCCGCGACGCGATGCAGGAAGGCGGGCAGTTGACGATCGAGACCGCCAACATGGATCTCGACGAGCCCTACGTCGCCGAGCACCCCGAGGCGAGCGTCGGGCCACACGTGGTGCTGTCGGTGAGCGACACCGGCGTGGGGATGGATCGAGTCACGCAAGCGCGCATGTTCGAGCCATTCTTCACGACCAAACCAAAGGGCGTAGGCACAGGGCTCGGTTTGTCGATGGTGTACGGCATCGTCAAGCAGAGCGGCGGCTGCGTCTGGGTCTACAGCGAGCCGGGGAGGGGGACGACGATCAAGGTGTATCTGCCGCGCGCCCGCGACGGCGCATTCGACGCACCCGCAGCCGAGGCGCAGGAGCTCCGCGTGCGCGGATCGGAGACAGTTCTGGTGGTCGAGGACGACCCACAGGTCCGCATGCTGGTACGCGGGATCCTCTCCCGCGCAGGCTATCACGTCATCGAAGCAGCAAACGGCGGCGAAGCGCTGCTCACGTGCGAGCAACACGGCGCGACCATCCACCTGCTCCTCACAGACGTCGTGATGCCCAAGATGAGCGGTCGGCAACTCGCCGAACGGCTGCGGCACGTGCGGCCCGACATGAAGGTGATCTTCATGTCGGGCTACACCGAGAATGCAATCGTGCACCACGGCGTGCTCGACTCGGGCATCAACTTCATTCCCAAGCCAATCACCCCCGAAGCCCTCCTCCGAAAGGTGCGCGAGGTGCTCGGAGGCTAGCTGGACGGCGTTTCGCTGGGGCTTTGCCCCAGGCCCCAGCAGGGGTTGTCCACCCCTGCACCCGGACCAGCGCAAGCGCTGGACTCGGGGTCGATGAACTGCGCGATGCGCAGTTCATCGAACGGCCAGGTCAAGACCACAGGCGATCTTGCCAAGCAAGACGGCAGCGCCGGCAGTTCAACTGGCAAGGTTGTCCCAACGGCCTGTGGGAAGAACTGCGCGCAGCGCAGTTCTTCCACGAAAGGTCCAGGGCTGGCCCTGCAGAGAGGGGGCGGACAACTTGAAAGACTTTCCCCGCATCGACTGCGCTTCGCGCAGTCGATGCCCAGAGGTCCAGGGCTGGGGCCCTGCAGAGAGGGGGCGGACAACTTGAAAGACTTTCCCCGCATCGACTGCGCTTCGCGCAGTCGATGCCCAGAGGTCCAGGGCTGGCCCTGGTTCGGGTCGAGGGGCGAACAGCCCCCGCGGGGTCCGGGGCGGCGCCCCGGCGCGGCGGCTCCCGTCAGAGGACGCCGTCGACGACGTCGAGGACCTCGGTGTCGCTGAGGGCGCGGGGGAAGACGCGCAGGTCCTCGTAGGATGCGGCGATCGTGTGGAAGTTGCTGTAGAATGCTGGGAGCCGCCGGCCGATGCGGAAGGACGAGAGGCCTTCGAGGTTGGTGGGTTCCCAGATGCTCGTGTTGCCCCAGGCGGCGAGCAGGCCGTCGATGTAGAGTGAGACCAGGCCTCCTTCGCGGACGACGGCGAGGTGGTGCCATTGCCCGTCGTTCACGGCCGTGGCGGCGTCCGACACTGCCGAGACGTAGTTCTTGCCTGCGTAGTCCTCGCAGAGCTCGACGGAGATCCTCCCGTCGCCGAGCAGGCGCACGGAGATGTAGTTTCCCGTCGATCCGGCGAGCCGGTTGCCGAGGATGTCGCCGTGGATGCCGCTGCCGCTGAATGACGTCTGGTACCAGTGCGAGATCGTGAAATCGGCAGTCCCGAATCGGCCCGCGGATTTGCCGAAATCGACGTATCCGTTCACGTCGTTGTAGCTCGTGGGCTGGATCGTGAGCACGTTCGAGCCGAAGGGGCCCGCCGATCGCGTCGCGTGGCTGCCGAGGGCCCCGTCGAAGAGGCCGGCGTCGTCGTACGCGATCGCGCCGTCCTCCTCGTCGAAATACCAGCGATGCGCGTCGGGCGCCGCGACGATGGCCGACGCCGCGGACGGGAAGGCGAGGAAAGCGAACGACAGCGCGAGGGACACACGCAGACGCGTGAGGCTTCGAAGCATGAAGAATCTCTCCTGGAAAAATGGCCGGGCAGAGGGCCGCGGCGGCGACCAGGATAAGAGAAGTGTCCCCTGGATTCGAGGGAATCCTGGTCGATTTCGTGCGGGCGGACGCGGAAGAGGGCTCCGGAGCGGTGGACGCTCGGGAGCCCTCGGGTGGCATTGCTGTAGTTTTGCGTCAGCGCTCGGGAGGCGGCATCGCGAACGTCGCTTCGCGCTTGATATCGTCGCCGGAGCCGACCTTGAATTTGCCGAGATCGATCTTGTTGCCGACCTCGTCCCCGTTCTCCTTCACGAGCACGATCGTCGCGTGGTAATTGTCCACGGGCAGCTCGATGCTCGATTCGAATTGATTGCACGGGACGCGGATCTGCGCGACGAATTCCTCCTTGTCGTTGCGGATGTCGATCAGCGCGCCAGTCGCGCTGTACGCCACGCAGTAGTTCGCGGCCCGCTGGTTGCTGATCGTCCAGTTCACGGACAGATGACCCGTGTCGCGCTCGGCCGTGCCCGTTTCCTCGCCCGCGCAGCCGAAAAGAAGGACGGAGGCAGCGCACGCCGCGGCGTGAACCAGGTAGCGTCGGATCATGAGTCGATCTCCTTTCTCGCTCGCAGAAAACGTCAGCAACGGCAGTGCCAGGGAAACAGAAACCGTGCTGCACGCTTTTCGTTCGTCCTGACCAAACGTCACGCCCATGCACGAGCGAGCGCGCCGAGCCGAGGGCCGAGCGGCCTCACGAGCATGGGGCGCATCGCTGGGGCTTTGCCCCAGGCCCCACCAGGGGCTATCCGCCCCTGGACCTGGACCAGCGCCCGCGCTGGACTGAGGGTCGATGAACTGCGCAATGCGCAGTTCATCGAACAGCCGGGTCAAGACCACGGGCGACCCTGAAAACCAAGACAGCAGCGCTGACGGCTTAACTGGCGACGCGGTACCACCAACGGCCTGTGGGACGAACTGCGCATCGCGCAGTTCGTCCCCAAAGGGTCCAGGGCTGGCCCTGCAGAGAGGGGGCGGACAGCTTTAAAAACTCTCCCCGCATCGACTGCGCTTCGCGCAGTCGATGCCCAGAGGTCCAGGGCTGGCCCTGGTTCGGGTCGAGGGGCGAACAGCCCCCGCGGGGCCCGGGGCAGCGCCCCGGCGCGGCGCCCCCCGATGAGACCCATGCTCGGGCGATGGGCCAGCACCTGCCGTCGTTCAGCCCCTCGCGCGGAGGCGGGGGACCTCTTCGGCGAGCCAGCGGCGGGCCTCGGCCTCGGTGGGGTGGAACGAGATCGCAGGGGTTTCTTGGGAGAGGACCCGGACGCCGCGGCTGATGAGCTCGAGGGTGATCCGGATGTAAAACGAGGCGCCGTAGATGGCCGAGGCGAGCACATTCGTGTGCTTCTGGACGAATTCGGTGACGTGCTTGCGGGCTGGCGTGTTGAGGTCCCCCGCGCTCGTCATGTCGAGCAGGATCAGGAGGTAACCGAACTCGTCGACGGTCGCCTCGTAGATGGAGACGAGCGTCTGCATCTCGAGGAGCGAGGTGTTGCCACGCATCACGGCGTGGACGATGGGCCCCTCACGCTTCACCTGGTGGAGGCCCATCTCGACTGGCGGGTAGGCACGCTCGGCGGTCATGCGAGCGTAACCATAGGCAAGGACGAGGGAAAAGTCGCGTCCGAACGAGCGCCCGGCGCGACGCCTAGGCGCGCGTCTCTGGCCCCCGCGGGTGCGGGCCGACGCCGCGCTTGACGAGGAACTGCACGACGAACGCCACGATCACCGCGCCGAGGATTGCAGGGATGATCGGGATCCGCGCGATCGTCGGGCCCACGGGGCCGATGAGCAGGGAGCCGATCCAGCTCCCGAGCAGGCCGGCCACCATCGCGCCCGCCCAGCCGTAGGGGAGGCGGCCGGGCACGACTCGATCGGCGATCCAGCCGACGAGCGCGGCAATGGCCAGGGTGACGAGCACGCCGAGCACGCTGAACGTCGCCCAGATGCCCAGGATGAGGGCCGCGACGATCAGCAACATGATGAACAGCAATCCGATCGACATGGACACGCGTCGGAGCAAGACGCGGGCCGTCTTCCTTCGAAGGCGAGCGGGCAGGGCTGCGGGGCGTGTCAGCTACGTGCGGCTTTGCCGAAGAAATACTGGAACGGGACGTGGCTGCGCGCGGCCCACGAATCTTCGTTGTGGAGGGCGCCGGGGAAGGCGAAATAGAGCAGGTCCTTGCCGAATTCGTAGCCCTTCGTGAGGAGCTGATCGCGCATCGCCGTGGTGCGCTCGTAGTTGTCGCGCGGCCAGCCGCTGTCGATGTAGAAGCGCACGTTCCGCTTGGGCTCGGATGCCACGCGCTCGATGAGGTCGTCCTGGTAGCCGAACGTGCTCGACAAGCAGGCCGCCTTGCCGAAGACGTGCGGGTAATGCCAGCCGAGGAAAAACGAGACCACGCCGCCGAGCGAGGAGCCCATCACGGCTGTGTTCTGCGGGTCGGTCAGGGTGCGCAGGCGCGCGTCGAGGAAGGGCTTCAGCTGGTTCACCATGAAATCGCCGTACCGCTCGTAGCCCGGCTTCGTGTATTCGTACATCCGGTCTTTCGCGTAGATGCCGACCACGATCACCTTGTCGATGAGGTTCATCGAATGGAGCAGCTCGACGTTCTCGTCGACGCGCCACTCGTTGCCGCCGAACGCCTCGTCGCCGAAGAAGAGGTTCGTCCCGTCGTGCATGTAGAGCACGGGATACCGCTTCAGCGTGTTCTCGTCGTACCCCGGGGGGAAGTAGACGCGGACGAGGTGGTTCGCCTCTGCGTCGCCCTCGGGCACCTGGACGACCGGGGAGAACGTGCCCTGCGCCGAGCAGAAGAAGTGCGGATAACAGCGGCGCGTCGAGGTGTCGCTCGTGGTGGCGAGGTAGTTGTCCCCCTGCGACCAGGTGAGCCCGCCCTCGCCTTCGAGGCAAGGCTTGAAGTAGAAGTACTTCTGGTCGGACTCGATCACGAACTCCGTTATCGTGCGATCGTCGCTGACGTACTTCGGCTCGACCGACCGATTCCAGTCGAATTCCGTCCGGAGCACGACGCGCCCGCGGGTGGCCGGGTAAAAGACCTGGATTTTGGCTTGGCCCATCGGTCGATTATCGGCGAGCGGGGAGGGCGTGTAAACATCTTTTTGGCGCTCGACGCGCCCGCGATCGCTTCCGAGGCGGGACCTATTTCGATGGACGAAGGGCAGACGGAGGTGGACCTGCAATGGGCCTCGACGTCGGGGCGCAGGCCGTGGGGACCACGAACGCTCAGGGCGTGCGTTCCGCGTCGCGCCAGGTGACGCGGGCGCGCGCGTCCCGGAGCAGCTTGCCAGGCGCTCCGGACGGCCGCGGCGGCGGGCGCACCGCATTTGGGGCATCCGACGAGGCCGGCGGCCATGACGGCGGCCGGGTGGAGCGCCCGGCTGGCCGCGTCGGTGGCCGCGTCACGCGCGGCTTGCCGGCCGATGAAGAACGGTGCTGTGGCCGATCCGTGGCCCACGGCGATGACGTCGGCCACAGCTTGGGCGCCGCAGCGATCACAGGTGAACTCGACGCGAATATCGTCGACGGCGGACGCGATGATCTCTTGGGCGACGTACACGGCCGGGCACGCTACGCGCGTGCGAGCCGGATCTCGAGCGCTCGCGAGGATACGGCAGGGCGGAGGACGTTCCGTGGGTTTGACGGTGGACGCGGATACGAGGACGCGCTAGCGGGCAATGGTGGAGTCGAGCGTGACAATCGGGGGGCGGGATACGATGAGAAAGCTTCGATTCGTGATGGTCGCGGGCGTCCTCGCGCTGGCAGCGTGCACAGGCGAGGTGTCCACGGACGCGGACGCGGGTCCGCTGCTCGACGCGGCGCCGCCGGATGCCTCGGAGCCGATGCCGGACGCCTCGGAGCCGCTACCGGACGACGCGGGGCTGCCGGATGCCGCGGAGCCGATGCCGGATGCCGCGGAGCCGACGCCGGATGCCTCGCCGCCGCCGCAGGTGCTCTCGTGCGACCATTTGCTCCCCGGCGCGGGGCTCTCGTACCACTTGCTGCATTCGGCGGACGGCTCCACCTGGGATTACGACCCGCAAGGCGCGCTCTCGACGCGCTCGGTCGGCTGGTATGACGCGAGCGCGAGCACGTTTGCGTGGGAGGAGACCTATGCTCCTGGGCACTGGCGGGCTTCGACGCAGATCGTCGGGACCGGCGGCATCGACGCGAGCGGGGACGAGGCCGTCTCGTACACGATGACCGTCCTCGACGCGCAGGGCGCGACGACGATGTGGAGCGTGACCCAGACGCGCGCCGATTGCACGGTGACGCGGCAGATGAGCGGCCCCGTGGGGGCCTACGACCACGTGGGCACGTACGAGGCTGCGGGGTACACGTATGCAGAGGACCGTGTGCCCTTCCTGTGGGTCGGCGACGTAAAGCCCCACCAGGCGACCGGCTTCCAGGCGCTCGACGGCACGTTCACCGAGACATTCACCGCGCCGCTGCCGCCCGAAGACGGGCTCGAATGGTGGTCCGGGTACACGACGAACCTCACGGGCAATGCGGACGGCGCGCTGTCGGGCACGTTCGGGCTGGGGACGGAGGGGGACGTCAGCGTCCTCGGCAGCTTCTCCGTTTCGCTCGACGGCACACACCAGGTAACGTGCCAGGGCGACTACTCCGATCTGAACGACGAGGCTTCGTTCGCGCTGGATCGCGGTGACAACGGGACCGGGACGGTGAAATACTTCCCGTTCTCCGGGGCGGACTTCGACTGCGCGCTGACGATTGCGGGCGGGGTATGCAGCGCCGTCTGCTCGAATGGCAAGCCGAACGGCTGTCCCTGGATTCTGCGAAACTATCGTCCGGGGGCCATTCTCCGGGAGCGGCCCTGAGGGGGCCTTCTTCCCCCTCCACGGAGGCTTTTGTTTTGTCGACCCTCGAGCAATATCAAGAGATCGCTCACCGCCATCTGCCGGCTCGCTCGCCCAAGTGTCTGCTTCATTTCCCGGAGAAGCCGGAGATGGGCGAGGACTGGACCCACCCCATCCGGATCAAAGACGACGAGCTCCTCGTCGAGCTGATGGCCGTCGGGTACGAGGAAGACGGCTCGATAGGTAGCGTCATGGTGTTCTGCGCGAGGTTCGACCTCGCGAAGCTCTCCGCGGCGCGCTGGGCGGCCTACTGGGAGGCCGCCGTGCGGGTGTTGCCAGAGGTCGGGTCCGGGATCGACGTCCATCGTCCGGACCTCATCGACGACCCGAGCAACAACACCGTGGAGGACTTCGTGCGGGGGTTTCACTCGCCGGAGCCGTCGGTCCTCGAGGAAACCCAGGCGGCGTACGAGGAGTTTCTGCGGAGCGCCCGACCGGAGCCGCGCGAAAAGACGCTCGCCCGCCGGGCCGCGGCATTCGAGCGCGCCATGGCGAACCACGACAAAGTGGCCGCGCGCTTCTTGCGTAGCCACGGGCTTCGCTTGCCGAAGAGCGCGGCGCTCACCTGGGCGATTTTCACCAGCCTGTCCCCGAACGAGTGGGCCGCCACCCGCGCGCTCATGGGGATCACCCCCACGAGCGTATCCTGCGGGGTCTTGCGCCTCTATTCGGACAGGGCGTTCGAGCTCCCGCTGAAGGAGGGCTTCGACGAGCGGATCCATTACGTCAGCGCGATCCACCCGCCCGAGGCGCCGGTGATGTTCCTGGCGGAGTGCGCGAGCTTTGCCTACTTCTTCGACGATCCGCGCGACCTACCGAGCGGCGTGGTCAAGTTCATGAACGACACCCCTTCGGTCTGGGTCGGCGAGACCTTTTGGGACTTCTTCATCCTCTGGACAGACAAGGTCTTGGAGCGGCCTTGGAACTTCATCGAGACGCAGAATCGGCGCGAGTTCCGGGAGCTCTTCTGCCAGCTCCGCCTGTTTCGCGAGGCGCTGGAGGATTTTCGCGACTATGCGGAGGCCGTTCGCGAGGAAGACCAAAAGGGGATGCGCTGGTCGTACGAGGAGCGCTCGCAGATGGCGAGGCAGCCGAGCGGCATCGGGATCGCGACCCCGCAAGGCGACAGCGAAGGCCTGTGGCTGCCGGAGAACATCCTCGAGGACGCGATCCAGTCCGAGATCGCCGAGCACGTGGACCAGGCGCGAAGCGAGCTCGCGCAGGGCAATCCCCGTTATGCGCTCGCGCTCGGCCGGGAGCTTTTTTGCCAAGGCCGCGCCTCGGTTCGTGGGGAGCCCTCGACGGAGTCCTACGCTCCGCCGTGGCAGGACGAATCGCTCGAGCTGCTCGTGGGTGCGTACGAACAGCTCGGCCGGGACGCGCTCGCGCAGAACGTGAAGGTGCTGCACGAGCACCGCGGCATCTTCCTGGAGAGCGCGTTCGTCGAGGTTCCTCCTTCCATCGAGATCCAGGAGATCAAGCTGCAGCACCACGTCGATCCGGGGCTCGGCACGCTCGTGGTGCAGGACGACGGGAGCGAGACGGTCGTCTGGGTGGGCGTGCTGCATCCCGAGACTGCTCCCTTGCGATTCTTCTTCGAGGCTCCGCGCGACGTCTGGCCCGACCAGGCGTCGCTCGGGCGGGTGAAGGCATTCCTGGCCACGAGGGACGAGCGAATCGCCGAGGCGCGCGCGGCCATCGTCGACGAGCTACAGCGCAACCCGGAGGGGCTCGGCGTGCAAGCGACGGACGTCGAGGCCTTGTTGCGCGAAGGAGAAACGTCGCTCGTGGAGCAGCCCGAGATCAGCCTGTATCTCGATGAGGGCGTGTTCGTCCTCTTCCGGGCGGGAAAGCTGCCCCCGTACGTCACGGTGACGTTCGACGCGGGTCGGCCACCGAGAGTGGATACCGTATCCGCCGGGGGCTGAAGCCATTTCGCTGGGGCTTTGCCCCAGGCCCCAGCAGGGGTTGTCCACCCCTGCACCCGGACCAGCGCAAGCGCTGGACTCGTGGTCGATGAACTGCGCGATGCGCAGTTCATCGAACGGGCCGAGGCAAGACCACGAACGACCCTGCCAACCAAGGCGGCAGCGCCGACGGTTCAACCGGCAACGCGCTACCACCGGCCTGTGGGAAGAACTGCGCATCGCGCAGTTCTTCCCCAAAGGGTCCAGGGCTGGCCCTGCAGAGAGGGGGCGGACAGCTTGAAAAACTTTCCCCGCATCGACTGCGCATCGCGCAGTTCTTCCCCAAAGGGTCCAGGGCTGGCCCTGCAGAGAGGGGGCGGACAGCTTAAAAAACTTTCCCCGCATCGACTGCGCTCCGCGCAGTCGATGCCCAGAGGTCCAGGGCTGGCCCTGGTCCGGGTCGAGGGGCGGATAGCCCCCGCGGGGCCCGGGGCAGCGCCCCGGCGCGGCGGTCCCATTGACGCCTCGCCGTGCGAGTGGTCTCCTCTCCCGCCCGCCATGCCCATTCCTTCGCGCTCGCTCCTCCTCGTCCTCGCCGCGTCCCTCTTCGCCTGCGCTGGCCAGACGCCTCCGCCGAATCCGCCTGAAGCGCCTCTCGCCGCGGCCGCGCCTGCCACGGGGTACGACGCGCGCGGGCAGTCCAAGGCTTGCGAGCCTCCGCAGGCCGATTGCCCGTCCGTCTCGCCCGATCGCGACCTCGCCGATCGCTGCTCCCTCGGGGGCTTCCGCATGATCCAGTGCGGCTGCGAGATGCTCTGCGCCGGCAACCCTGGCACGGGCGCCGCGAAGCAGCACTACGATGCCGAGGGCCACGGCAAGGCCTGCGCCCCTGCGAAGGACGATTGCACGCCGCCCCCGGCGAGCGCCGCCTTCCAGGACGCTTGCAACGAGAAGGGGTACAAGCTCGAGACCTGCGGCTGTGAATGGCTCTGCTCGGGAAACCCCGCTCCATGAGCTCTCCACCGATTCCCCCGTTCTCCCCCTACGAGAAGATCGCCGAGAGCCTCGCGGCCGCCCTTGGCGACGACGAAGCGGCCCACCGTGCGGCGAGCCGCGTCGAGTGGATCGTCACCGAGAAGATCCACGGCGCGAACTTCTGCTTCGTCACGGCTGGCGAGGAGGTGCGGTGCGCCAAACGGAAAGGGTTTCTCGCGGAGGACGAGGACTTTTTTGGTCATCGCGTCGTCCTGGGACGATTCTCGGGCGGCGTGCGGGATGTGTTCGTCCGCGTAAAAGACCGCGATCCGAAGGCCACGCTCGTCTTCGTGTATGGGGAGCTCTTCGGCGGTGGATATCCGCACCCCGACGTCCCGCCCGTCCCCTCCGTACAACCCGTGCAGACCGGCTGCTGGTATGCCCCGGGGATCGAGTTTTGCGCGTTCGACGTGGGGTTTGTTCGGGCCGGGGAATCCGAGCGCGTGTACCTCGATCAGGACGAGGCGCGCGAGGCCTGCGAGGCGGCCGGCATTCCCTTCGCCCGGTCGCTCTTCCGTGGACGCTACGAGGACGCGCTTGCTTACCCGCTCGGCTTCGAGACCACGATCCCCGCGCGGCTCGGTCTGCCTTCGCTCGGGCCCTCGAACAAGGCCGAAGGCGTGGTCCTGAAGCCCGCGCGGGCGCTCGTGGTGCCGCGGCGTGCGGGCGTGGTGCGGCCCGTCGTGAAACGAAAGATCCCCGAGTTCGCCGAGGACGAGCGCTTTCACGAGGCGGAGAAATGGGGCGGCGCGCGCGCGCCCGCGGCCTCGGCGCTCGATTGGCTCGTGCACGAGGCCTCGTCCCTGGTGAACGAGAATCGCCTGCACGCCGCCGTCTCCAAGGTCGGACCGACGCGGGCCGGGGACACGGCGCGGCTCGGCGAGGTGCTCGCGCTCGTCCGCGAGGACCTCGACGCGGAGCTCGGCGCGCGCCACGGCGACGCCTTGCGCGCGCTCTCTCCGGCCGACGCGCGCGCGCTCGCCGCTCACCTCGACAGCGAAGCGCGCGCCCTCGTCGAGCTCTACCTCGGCGCGGCTCCGCCCTGATCGACCGGGATTCCGAGCCGCTCGGCGACCTTGCGCCGCCACGCTTCGAGCGGCGAATCCGCCGCCGGGATCGGCTTCTCCGCGAGCTTGCGCACGGACAAACCGACCTGATCTTTCGCGTCGGGATCGGCACCGCGATCGAGGAGCTTGTGCACCTCGTCGTAGCGATTGAGGTACGCGAGGCGCAGCGCCGGCGTCTGCTCCATCTTGTTCTTCACGTCCACCGGGGCGCCGCGATCGAACAGGGTCCCCAGGTTTTGCCATTGCCCGAAGCTGAGGGCCTGGTGGGCGAGGGGGACGCCCTTCTGGTTTTCGAGGTTCGGGTCGCCGCCGTGATCGAGCAGGATGCCGAGGAAGCGCGGGTCGGGGCTCGTCGCGGCCACGAGCATCGGCGAAGAGCCGATCTTCGTGAGCACGTTCGGGTTCGCGCCGGCCGCGAGCAGGGCGCGCACGGCGAGCTCGTTCTTCGCGACGAGCTCGTACATGAGCAGGTTCACGTCCGAGGGCGCGATCTCGTCGAGATCCGCGCCTCGGGTGACGAGCGCGCGCAGCGTCGCCACGTCGCCGCGCTCGGCGGCTGCCGCGGCCTCGCGCAGCCGTTCGCTCGGGAACACCTCGTTCGCGGGCGGAACGGGCGGCTTCGGGCCGAGAATCCCCTCGAGACCTGCGGCGAATCGCTCGACGTCCTTGCCCATCACATCATCCCCTGAATGGTCGAGATGTCCTGGCTCTTTTGCTGCTCGATGCCGGCCTCGTGCGTGCTGTGCCGCTCGATCATCTCGCCGAACCGCTTCTTCTCTTGGTCGATCTCGGCCGCCGCCCAGTCCTTCGTGCGCTTGGCCATGCCGAACGGGTTCAGATACCCCCAGCCGCTGTCCGGGTGATCGAACGTCGGCTCCGGCGGCCACTGCCGGGCCGTGAAGCTGCCGTCCGCGTTCTGGTTCACCGCGTTCAGGCCGTACTTGTTGCCGATCGCGTCCGGCATCAGGCCGGCGATGGGCGAGTGCTCCTGCGCCCATGTGAGGATCTCGCCGTCGACCTGGTAGGCGTCGATGAGATCGTTCGACCGTGAAGGATCGAGCCCGTAGCGCTCGTACGTCTTGTCGTGGATGCCCGCGGCGTTGAAGGTGTTCGCCGGCAGGCCCGAGGCGAGGGAGCCGGCCGAGGCGAGGCCGCCGCCGAGCGAGTGGCCGGCGATGCTCACGTTGTTGCCGTAGACCGCGCCGACCTGCCGCGAGAGCTCGACGGCCTGCGTGTACTGCGCCCCTTCGAGGCCTGTGCCCTGCGAGAGGTTGCCCCAGAGCCAGTCGTTGCCGTTCCACTGCTTCCAGGTCTCGAACTCCGTGCCGCGCATGATCAGCCGGTAGCTGCCGTCGATGTCGGAGCGGTAGAGGTCGGAGTAGAAGCCGGTGCTGTCGTCGTGGAAGACGGAGTTGCGTAGCTCCGGCGGGAGATCGTTCGGGCCGAGGCGTGTCCAGCCTTCGGGCGCGCCGCTCGTCCGGTAGACGTCGTTCACGAGGCGCGCATCCTCGACGGACTTGTTGTTCCGGGCGAGGCGCTCGGCCGCGTTCGAGAGGCGATCCTTCTCGGGGCCGTTCGGCATCGAGGCTGCGCGCTGGCGGGCCTGGTCGATGAGGCGCAGGCGCTCCATGAGGCGCATGCGTTTGTCCGCCGCGGTCATCTTGCCGATGATCACCGTCGGACAACCTTCGTCGATGAGGCCGCCGTGCAGTGTGCCGTCGCCGAAGCGCGCGGCCATCTTGCCTTCGAGGAGCACGGTGGGCTCGCCGATGCCGATGATGTCGGGCGGCGAGCCTGTGCACTCGAGCTGGTCGGTCACGCGGGCTGCGGGCTCGCCTCCGACGAGGATGGTCGTCGCGCAGGCGGGCAGGATGTCCTTGCCGACGTGCTGCAAACAGAGGTGATGATCGCCTTTGCGCGCTGCGATGGGGTCGCTCATCCGGGGCCTCGGGGTCTTTCGGGCGGGGCCATGATCACCCGGGAGGCGAGGGGATGGGAAGCGTGAAATGGACCCACGCGGCGTGAACTCTCGCCGCTGCCTACCTCGCCTCCTTGCCGCTTCCGCGCTAGCTTCGCGGGAGGATGTCGTTTGGGCTCGATCGACCCCTCTTTCTGCGGTCGGCGGCGCTGCTCCTCGGGGGCGCGGTGCTTGGCCTCGGCATCAACGCTGCGCGGCCTGCGGGCGTTGCGCTCGTCGGCTTCGAGCCGCCCACGGCGTGCACTTCGGCTGCGGCCGAGGAGGCGCCCGTGATCGAGATGACGCCGCGGGAGGCGGCGAGCTTGTGTGGTCAGGCGGGCACGCTCTTCGCCGATACGCGTACGGCCGAGCGCTTTGCGGCGGGGCATGTGGCGGATGCGATCCACTTGCCTTGTGATGCGACGGCGAGCGGGGCCGAGGTGGCGATGAAGGAGCTTGGGCACGCGCAGACGATCGTGGTGTACGGCGAGTCGACCGAGGCGGCTTACGAGGTCGCCGAGACGTTGCGGCGGCGTGGGCTCAAGATGGACGTGCGTGTCTTGCGCGGCGGGTTTTCGGCCTGGGAGCAGGAGGGCTTGGCGTGTGCTTCGGGGCCGTGTCCTGGCTGCGCGATCCCCCACAAGCAGGAGTCGAGCCCGTGAAGACTGCGCTTCTTTGGCTCTTGCGCGTCGGCCTTGGCGGCATGTTCGTCGCGGCGGGTGCGCTCAAGTTCGGCGATCCGACCTCGTTTGCGCTGGAGATCCACAACTACCAGCTCCTGCCGGATCTTGCTCCGCTGCTTGCGGCGACGTTGCCTGTCGTGGAGATCGTCCTTGGGCTTGCGGTGCTCGTGGGGCCGCGGGCTTGGGTTCGCGCGGGCGCGCTTGCTTCCACGGTGGTGCTCGGGGTGTTCACGGTGGCCGTCGCGTCCGTGGTGGCGCGCGGGGTGAACATCACGTGCGGCTGCTTCGGTGAGGGATCGGGGCCGGTGACGATGTGGACCGTGCTGCGCGACGTGGTCCTCGTCGCGGCGGGCGTGCTGCTCTTCCGCCTGTCGAAAGAGCTACCGCCCGCGCGCGCGAAGACCGCCTGATCCCTTGCATCGACCGCATCGCGGTCGATGCACCCGAGGTCCAGGGCTGGCGCTGCAAAGGGGGCGGACACCTACAAAAACTTTCCCCGCATCGACTGCGCTTCGCGCAGTCGATGCCCAGAGGTCCAGGGCTGGCGCTGCAAAGGGGGCGGACACCTACAAAAACTTTCCCCGCATCGACTGCGCTTCGCGCAGTCGATGCCCAGAGGTCCAGGGCTGGCGCTGCAAAGGGGGCGGACACCTACAAAAACTTTCCCCGCATCGACTGCGCTTCGCGCAGTCGATGCCCCGAGGTCCA
>NZ_JARZHH010000129.1 GCF_029946515.1 Polyangium sp. 6x1 | reverse complement strand
TCCACCCCTGCACCCGGACCAGCGCAAGCGCTGGACTCGGGGTCGATGAACTGCGCGATGCGCAGTTCATCGAACGGGCCAGGTCAAGACCGCAACCGACCCTGCCAACCAAGACAGCCGCGCTGACGGCTCAACGGGCGACGTGGTACCAGCGGCGGCCTGTGGGAAGAACTGCGCGTTGCGCAGTTCTTCCCCAAAAGGTCCAGGGCTGGCCCTGGTTCGGGTCGAGGGGCGAACAGCCCCCGCGGGGTCCGGGGCAGCGCCCCGGCGAGGCGCCCTTCGTCAGGCAGTCCCGCCGGATGACGTCCACATGGCCGGCGTGGCTTCGGGCGCTTCGGTGAGCCCGCGCAGCACGCGCAGTGCGTGGGAGAGCGTGCCCCACATTGCCTCGTAGGCTGCGGGTTCGAGCCGGATCGAGGTCGCGCCGAGGTGGATCGAGATCACGTTGCACTGCGGGCAGTGGTCGACGCGGGCGACGGGACCACGCGACAGCGTCACGGGAGCGCAGGGGGAAGCCTTCGCGGGACAGGACATGGTGCGTGTCTCCTGGGGGTCGTGGCTCGGATGCCTTGCTCGTTGAAAATGAAAGTGATGTTCAATATCGATACAGGGTCGAGTGGTACCTGTCAAGCGATCTCGTGCGGACGCTTGCGGATCAGTCCTCGTCGTCGGGGGAGGCGGCGTTTGGCGGGGGAGGGAGGACGAGGCGCGGGCGGGGAGGCGGCGTGGCGGGGGGCTCGGGTGCGTCGAGGGCGTAGACGAAGAGACGTCCGTTCACGACGAGGAGCGGCTCTTTTGCGAAGAGCTCGGGGTGGCAGGAGGGTCTTCGGGCGCGCGTGACGGCGTGTACGACGGCGACGCCGGGGCCGGGGTGGTCGCCGCAGCGAAAGCGCTCGAATTCGATGCCGTTTGCCTCGAGCTCGCGCGCCATCATCCAGCCATAACGGTGGTAATGCACGGGCCCGAGGTTCCGGGCTTTCAGGGCGGCGGCGACGTCGGCCATGTCCTGCCCCCAGTCCTCGCCGACGACGCTGACGAACGGCCCGAAGACGGGGCCGAGGGTCAGTGCATTGAAATACCCGACGGGGTGGCGAACCCAGGCGATCGCCGAGGCGAGCGTGCCTGCGCCGAGCAGGGCGAACCGCGTCCGCGCGCGCCGCTGCCCTTCCTCCCAGAGCTCGGCGGCGACCGTCCCCGCCCCGAGGACGAAGAATGGCATCACTGGCAGGACGTGCCGCACGCCGATGTTGATGTTCGAGCCGATGGAGATCACGAGGAAGAGGCCACACCCGGCGAGGAGCGTGCTTGCCACGCGATCCGGCGCGGCGCGGCGGCGGATCGCGCGGGAGAGCCCGACGCCGAGCAAGACGAGCACGGCGAGCGGGTTCTTGATTGCGAGCATCACCGGGAAATACCCGGCCCAGCCGCCGCCTGCGCGCATGCCGAGGAAATACGTCGAATGCCCGTCGCGGCTCTGCACCGAGACCATCGACAGGCCGAAGACGTACGTGTACGGCAGCGGCACGGGGAGCCAGCGCGGCAGGAGCGCGATCGGCGAGCGCTCCTCCAGGAGCCGCTGATGCTCCCGCTTCGAGATGTAGCTCTGCGGCTCGGGCTCTGCGAGGATCCGCTCGACCGTCCAGCCGGTCCGCTGAAACCCGTACGCCGCATTGACCGCGAGCACCGCGGCGAGCGCGACGGCGCCGGCGTGCGCGGCGAATCGCCCGATTCTCCCGCGTCGGGTCGGCGCGTCGCCCTCGGCGCCTCCGCGAAAGGCGAAGAAAAACCCCAGCGAGACGAGGAGCGGGACCAGGAACGCCGCGCTGTATTTGATGCAGAATGCCGCCGCGACCGCGAGCGTCGTCGTGATCGCGGTGCGGAGGCGCGGTCGCTCGAAATGCTCGGCCGCCTCGCATAGGGCGATCGTCGTGGCGAGCGCGATCGGCAGATCCGTCGTGACGAGCCGGCCGTGCGCGAGCAACGTCGGGTGCAGGCAATGGATCCCGAGCGCAAAGAGCGCAGCACGATCGCCGGCCCTCCGCCGCGCGAAGCGGAATACGTAAAGCCCGAGCAGGAACGAAAAAAACACATTTACGTGACGCGCGAGCACGAGCCCGGCCCGCGCCGTCGCCCAGTGCGCCGTGAAATACTGCTCGGCCAGCTTGCCCGTGTCCGCGTCGGCCCACGCCGGAAACGCGGTCAGATCCACGCGATCGCCGAGGAGCGCGGCCGGCAGCGCGAGCAGGGCGTCCGCGAGCGGCGGGTGCGCATAGCCGAGCCGGGTATCGCCGGTCCAGAAGTAGGAGAGGCCCCGCACGAGGTGGACCGGCTCGTCCATCGTCGGCGAATCGAGGTGGACACCGACGAGGGAGGTCCCGAGGAGGATCCCGAGGAGCAACGCGGCGAGCCACAGGATGCGACGGTTGGGGAGGGCTTCGAACGCGGACATCGGCGAAAGCGGCCGGCCGATCGGGGACCGCTCCATTCCTGCGGAAATCTCCGTCTGGAGGACGCGAGGCCAGCAAAGTCTACCGGGAATGTCAAGCGAGGAGCGCCCGCGCGGCGGGCATGCCAGGGCTTGCTCGCGTTGTCCTGGCCGGGTAGGGTCGAGCGTGCAGGAACATCGCCTCCCCGAGTCCGCCGCGGCCACCTTGCTCTCGCTCGCGAGTCGTTGCCACGCGCGGGGCTGGGCCCAGGCGACGAGCGGCAACTTCTCCGTTCGCCTCGACGCGCACCGCTTCGTCGTCACGAAGAGCGGCCTCGACAAAGGCGCGCTGCGGGCCGAGGACCTGCTCGTCGTCGACCTCGAGGGAAACCCGCTCACCGAAGGCCGTCCCTCCGCGGAGACGCCGCTCCACGCACAGGTGTATCGGCGACGCCCGAGCGTCACCGCCATCGCGCATACCCACTCCGTCGCTGCCACGGTCCTGTCACGCGCGCTCCTCGCCGAGGGGTACGTCATCCTGTCCGGATTCGAGATGCTGAAGGCCCTCGTCGGCATCAGCACGCACGAGACCTCGATCCGCCTGCCCATCTTCCCGAACGATCAGGACGTCCCGCGCCTCGCCGCGCAGGTCGACGCGGAGCTCGGCGGTGACGACTGCGTCTACGGCTACCTCCTCGCGGGGCACGGCCTCTACACGTGGGGCTGCAACGTGAACGAGGCGGCGCGGCACGTGGAGGCGATCGAGTTCCTCCTCGAGTGCGTGC
Organism: Polyangium sp. 6x1; assembly: GCF_029946515.1. GTDB lineage: Bacteria > Myxococcota_A > Polyangia > Polyangiales > Polyangiaceae > Polyangium. Next base: position 12,369 of record NZ_JARZHH010000129.1, on the reverse strand, counting down.
TCCACGGCAGGCGGTGAGACCCTCTCCGCAACAAAACTTCTCCGGCTCGTAACGAACGCGAACGAATCGGTAACGTCGTCGCGACGGAGCCGTAACGAGTTCGTCACCAAAGTCGCCTAGCGTGTAGGCACACGAGAAAGGCCGGGACGCCCCCGGAGTCCTTCCATGTCGCTCGCACGTTTGGCCGCGCGCTCGGCCCTCGCCGCGGTGTTTGGTCTTCTTTTGTCTTCGCGCTCGGCCGCGGCGGATGTCGCCGCCGCGCCCCGATCGGAGATCGCGCTGGCCACGATCCCGCCCGCGCAGCCCGCCGCGGTCAAACCCGCGCCGAAGCCCGCCGCGTCGAAGCCCGGCGAGGGCGCGGGCAAGGCCTCGCAGCACTGGTACGACAAGATCAAGATCCGCGGCTATTCACAGGTCCGGTACAACCAGCTCGGCGCGACGAACGAGCGGCTCGTCAACACCCAGGGCGACCGCTCGATCGGCAAGGACGGCGGTTTCTTGATTCGTCGCGCCCGCCTGATCGTCCAGGGCGACGTGCACGAGCGCGTCTTCGTGTACATCCAGCCCGATTTCGCGACCGTCGTCTCCGACCAGTACCACGTCCCCACGCTGCGCGACTGGTATGCCGACATCGCCCTCGACAAGAAAAAAGAGTTCCGCTTCCGCGTCGGCCAGTCGAAGGTGCCGTACGGCTTCGAGAACATGCAGTCGAGCCAGAACCGCGCGCCGTTCGATCGCTCGGACGCATTGAACAGCGCTGTGAAGGACGAGCGCGATCTCGGCATCTTCTTTTACTGGGCGCCCGAGCGCATTCGCAAGCGGTTCAAGGCGCTCGTCGACGACGGGCTCAAGGGCTCGGGCGATTACGGCGTCGTCGCGCTCGGCGTGTACAATGGCCAGACCGCGAACCAGAAGGAGCGGAACGACACGCCGCACGTCGTCGGTCGTATCACCTGGCCGTTCCAGATCGGCCGCCAGATCGTGGAGATCGGCGGCGGCGGGTACGCCGGCAAGTTCGTCGTGAAAACCTCGGACGACGTCACGGCGCCGGACGAGATGCGCGACGTCCGCGCCCACGCCTCGTTCGTCCTGTATCCGCAGCCGTTTGGCCTCCAGGCCGAATACAACATCGGCCGCGGGCCCGAGCTCGTCGGCGATCGCGTCGTCGAGCGCCCGATCTCCGGTGGGTACGTCATGGCCATGGCCAAGATCGGCACCTTCCTGCCCTATGTCCGCGGCGTGATGTACGACGGCGGGCGCAAGTTCGAGACGAACGCGCCGCATTACAAGGTCCGCGAGCTCGAGATGGGCCTCGAATGGCAGCCCATCCCCGCCGTCGAGGCCACCGCGGCGTACACGATCGCGGAGCGCACCTACCCCGAGCCGCCTTACCCCCAGGAGAGTGGCCGGCTTCTCCGCTTGCAGATCCAGGTCAATTACTGAAGAGCGTGAACGGGCTTGCAGCGAGGATCGGTTTGGGTCGATCCTCCAGGGGTGAGCTCGATCCACGTTTTCTGGGAAAACGATCCCCGAGCGCCCGTCCGCGTCCTCTCGGACCACGCCAAGATCGCGGCGTACCTGGGCCTCGCCCACATTCGTTTCGAGGTCTGGGACGCTCCGTTTTCGTTCACGCCAAAGGCCACCGCGGAGGAGATCCTCGCCGCGTACCAGGCGCCGATCGAAAAGCTCTGTCGCGAGGGCGGGTATCCCGCCGTCGACGTCGCGCGGCTCTCGCCCGATCCACAGGATCCAAGCTGGCCGGCGAAGGCCCGCGCGGCGCGGGAAAAGTTCCTCGAAGAGCACACGCACGGCGAGGACGAGGTCCGCTTCTTCGTGCACGGCGCCGGGGTGTTTTATCTGCGCCTCAGCCCGATGGTGGTCGCCGTGCGTTGCGAGCGGGGCGACCTCCTCTCGGTCCCCGCCGGCACAAGGCACTGGTTCGACATGGGCGCGCAGCCCGACTTCTGCGCGATCCGTTTCTTCGGCACGCCCGAGGGCTGGGTCGCGAGCTTCACGGGCGACGACATCGCGCGCGGCTTCCCCGACGCCGACACCCTCGCGCGGGGTGAGCCGTGGTGAAGCGCATCGTCACGGACATCGAGGGCACCACCACGTCGATCGCCTTCGTGACCGGAACGCTCTTCCCGCACGCGCGGGCGTCGCTCCCGTCGTTCGTCCGGACGCACGCCGACGAGGCGCGCGTCGTTTCAGCGCTCGACGCGGCGCGGGCGGAGGTGGGGGATTCGCATCTGTCCGACGAGGCGGTGATCTCGCTCTGGCTCCGCTGGATCGACGAGGACCGCAAGGCGACGTCGCTCAAGGCGATCCAGGGCATGATCTGGGCGGAGGGGTATCACGCGGGGGCCTATCGATCCCACGTGTACCCGGACGTCCCCGGCGCGCTCGCGCGGTGGAAGGCGCGCGGGATCGGGCTTGCCGTGTTCTCGTCCGGATCGGTGCTCGCGCAGAAGCTCCTCTTCGCGCACACGATCGAGGGCGATCTCGCGGGCTTCTTCGACCGATGGTTCGACACGACGACCGGCAAGAAGGCCGATCCCGCGTCGTACGCGCGCATCGCGGCCGCGCTCGACGTCCCGCCGCACGAGGTGCTCTTCCTGTCGGACGTGAAGGCCGAGCTCGACGCTGCGCGCGGCGCAGGCTTGCTCCGTGTCGGGCTCGCGCGCGACGGCGCTCCGCCCCTCGTGGATCACCCGACGGCGCGGAGCTTCGACGACATCCTGATCGAGGGGGATTCAGTGCTCGTGCGCTGACGGGCCCGTGAGCTTGCGGGTGAGCCACTCCGAGGCCTCGCGGATCACCTCGTCCCGGTTCGTCTCGTTGAACAGCTCGTGACGCGCGCCCGGGTAGACGCGGTACGTCACATCGGAGAGGCCCGCCTTCGCGTACGCGTCGAGCAGGCCGCGCAGGTTCTTCGTTCGCTCGTGGACCGGGTCCTCCGAGCCCGCGACCACGTAGACCGGCAGGCGCTTCGGGATCCGCGCGAGCGCATCCGCGCGCGCGAGCGTGGGCATCGCGCTGAGGAGCTGCACCCAGAGCGCCGTCGTGGCCGAGAAGCCGCAACGCGCGTCGGCGACGTACTTGTCGACCTCGGCCGCGTCGCGCGAAAGCCAGTCGTAGGGCGTGCGGTTCGGGCTGAACGTGCGGTTCCACGCGTCGAACGACATCCCCTGGATCACCGTGCTCTTGCCGCGCTCGCCGAGCCGCGCGCGCTCGGCCTTCGCCACGAGCGCGCCCGCGCGCGCCAGCATGCTGGGAGGACCGTTGGTACCCGAAAGGATCACGGCGGCGAGCCTCCCGCCCTCCTCGGGCAGCACGCCCTGCGCGATGAGCGAGCCCATCGAATGGCCGACGAGCGCCTGCGGCAGGCCCGCGTAGGCAGCGCGCGCGCGGGCGAGCAGGCCGCGCAGGTCGGCGATGACGCGGCCGAAGCCGTCACCCGGGCCGAAGTAGCCGAGCTCGTCGTCGGACTTCGCGGTGCGCCCGTGGCCGCGGTGGTCGTGGGCCTCGACGACGAGGCCGCGCGCCGTGAGGGCCTCGGCGAGCCGCGCGTAGCGGGCGCCGTGCTCGCTCATGCCGTGCGACACGTGGACGACGCCGACCGGCTTTGTGCCCTCGTCGGGGGAAAAGACGTTCACGAAGATCGGCTTGCCGTCGTCGGCGATCCATTCGAACGAGGAGGTACGCATGCGGAGGGCGGCCGTTCTACACATGGTCCCGGGCGGATGGGAAGAACCTGTGTGTCCCGGGCGAGAACGTCACGTCCGTGAAAGAACACTTGCGGTGTCCGAAATTTCCCGGTAGAGGCTCGCCGGCCCGATCTTCCGAGCTCGTCCCCGTGTGGCGCTTTCCCGGGGGCTCGGATCGTGCAGAGGAGCAGGTAGACCCCGCGATGCGATCCAAAACAGCCGATCCGACCGATGGTCAACGCAGGCCCCGCCGCGGTCGTGAGAAGTGGGTACGGCGGTGGGGCCGGATCGAGCGGGACGACCTCGAGGCACTCGTGGCAGAGCTCGAAGGGGGCGGGGAAGTAGATGAGCAGGCGGCCGCTTCGGCGGCGTGGCTCGACGCCATCTCGAAGGTGGCGGGGGCGATCCTCTGTGGCGGCACGCTCGTCACGGAGACACATCTCGTGGGGCACCTGCCGACAGGCGAGGATCTTGCGAAGTTCGGCTGCAAGAACATCCGCGACGGCCGGATGATCGAGGTCTTTCAGGCGTTCGACGAGGGCGGGCTCGATGAGCGAGGCCCCTACGCCGTGACGCATCGGGAGCGCGATTGGTCGGCGTTTGGCGCGGCGCGCGCTTTCGTGGACCTGGTCGGCCCGAAGAACGCGATGCTGGCGCTGCAAGCGTGGCACGACGCGAAGGCCGCGCAGCGACACGGAGCGCGGCCGCGGCCGCCCGTGGTCATCGAGGTTGTCCGGGCGTAATCCTGCTCAGAGCGGGGAATCGAACAGGCACCGCGTGATCGGGACGCCAACGTCCGCCCACACATACAGATAATATTTCGTGCCCGGGACGAGCTTCTCGGGGCTGCCTTCTGCGGGGTAGCCCTGCTTCGTATTCGGCAGAACCTCGCCGTAGGTGATACCGCTCTTCACAGGTGCGGCGTTCGAGGCCACGTCGAGGCGCCACATCGTCCCCTCGGGCAGGTCGAGGTTCGGCGGAACGCCCGGGTTCTTCGCGTCCGCCGATAAGACGTAAACGTAACGGGCGTCGCCGCCGGTCCAGGTGATCTTGCCGGCGGCGTCCACGCCCTGGCCGGCGTCGCAATCGCTCGGCACGTAAAGGCTCTGTTGATACAGAGGCCCGCCGAACGGGGTTTCGTTCGCAAAATCTTCCTTCTCGAATCCGCGGCGGAGGAGCTCGCCCTCGAAAAACGCGACCATCCTTGCCGGGTCCGTGGTCGGCAGGCCGGCGACGTCACGGGAAAAACCGTTGTTCTGGTCCGGCGGATAGGCGCCGAGCGCGGCCGAGGAGACCCAGCCGGCCGCGAGCGCGAGGCCCGTCGGATAAAAGCTGTCGGTCCAGATCGGGCCGGCCTCGATGTACCAGTTTGACGGACCTTCGGCGGGCGCGGCCTTCGACGAGTGGCAACAGACGCAGCCGCAGGCCTCGACTTGCTCGGTCACCCACGCGAGCTCGCCGAGCCATTGCGAGTCCGAAAGGCGCGGATCACCCTCGGGCGTCTTGAAATCGGAGGGCGGGGCCGGCCAGTAAGGGCGTTGCGTGAGGACCGTCTCGCAGGACGCGTACTCCGCGAAGTTGCGGCCGGGCTCGGTGCAGCCCGAGATCGCGCCGAACGTGCAGACCTTGCCGCCGCTCTGGCCCGCGGGCTCGCCGGCCTTCGGGTCCACGCACACCTCGGTGGGCCATTGAAACACCGAACCCTCCGGATCGGGGTCGCCCGGGTCGTCGACCACGCCCTCGCACGCGTCGGGCACGAACTTGCCGCCGCCGAAGAGCTCGCAGCCGCGCTGGGTCGAGGTGCATTGCGTTGTGTCTTCGCCGGGGAAGACAATGCTGGTTTCGTCGTCCTTCCCGCCGTCGAGCACGCACCGGCCGAGCGTCGTCGGATAGGTACAGCGCTCCGCTTTCGTGAAGGTGGACGTTCCCTGGTCCTTGCAATCGGCCTCGGCGGTCTCGGCGGACCAGCCTTTGCCGGTGTAATCGCGGCACTCTTCGGCCTGGGTGAAGGGGCTCGTGTAGACGCAACGACCCGGCACCGCGGCGGCGGGCTCCGGGCCCGGCCCGGCCTTCTCCTCGGCCTTTTGACAGGCGCCGAGCCCTCCGAGGGACGAAACGAGCAGCGCTGCGCCCAGCATCACGTGCGGAGAACGGAGGAGCTCTTGCTTCACGGTCGATACTCCTGAACCTGGCCTTCGAACGAAGGGTGGATGTGGTCTCGCTCGCTGTTTTGTGCAGCGAACGTTCTACGTAATATCGTTTGTTCACGGAATGTGCAAACTTTGTCTAAACTTTTGTGCACACGAAGTGATGAAGGACACGTTCGTGTCCAGGCGCGGCACGGAGGCGGAGGAGCGGAGCGAGGGAGGCGGAGGAGCGGAGCGAGGGAGGCGGAGGCGGGGGGACGGGCGGGGAGGGCGTCAGGGCGCGCTGCGGCGACGGACGCGCGCCCACACGCCGCCTTTCGGGCGGAGCGTGGCGAATGTCTCGGGCTCGATGTCCTTTGGTTCGACCTCGAAGGACAGCCCGCGCATCAGCGTGGCGAGCACGACGGGCCCTTCCATCAGGGCGAAATGGTTGCCGATGCACACGCGGGGCCCCACGCCGAACGGGATCCACGCCGATTTCGGGCGCTTGGATTCGTTCTCCGGGGAAAAACGGTCCGGATCGAATCGCTCGGGATCGGCGAAGCAATCCTTGCGGTGGTGCATGCCGTAGACGTTCACGAAAAAGATGCTCTTCTCCGGGAAGCGGTGGCCGCCGAGCTCGACGGGCTCGAGCGCGCGCCGCGGCAGCACGATGACCGGCGGATAGAGGCGCAGCGCCTCCTTGAAGACCCGCGTCGTATAGGCGAGTTTTTCCGGGTCGTAGGACGTGGGGCCGTCGGGGCCGAAGGCGTCGGCCTCGGCCTGCACCTTCGCCCGCGCCGCAGGATCCCGCGCGAGGAGGTAAAACGACCAGGCGAGCGCGGTCGCCGTGGTCTCGTGCCCCGCGATGAACAGCGTATTGGCCTCGTCGCGGACCTGCTTGTCGCTCATGCCGTCGCCGCCGAGATCGGCGTCGCGCGCGTACAGGAGTCGCGTGAGCAGGTCCTTGCGATCGGCGCGGCTCGCCCTGCGGTCGTCGATCATCGCCTGAATGCGTTTGTCGAGGACCGTGAGGGCGCGCTTCACCGTGGGATCGTTCCGGCCGGGCATGAAGATCGGCGCGTCGAGCGCGGCGCGGGCGCGGGCGCGGACGCCTTCGAGCCACGGCGGGAGTTTTCCCTCGAGGACCTCGGTCGCCTCGACCGCCGAGATCTGCAGCGTCATGTACGGCGTCCCGAGGCGATCGTTCACCCAGCCGAGGGCGATGGTGAGTGCCTCGCCGAGCTCGTCGGCCTCGTCGAAGGTCCGCGCGTCGAAGAGGGCGCGACCGACGACGCCCATCGCGATCCGCGTCGTCACGGCGGCGAGGTCCGTGCGCTCGCCGTCCTCGAGCCGCTCGCGGGCGCGCAGGGCCTCGCCGTTCATCGCGCTCACGTAGGTCTGGAGCTGCGTCGGATGAAAGAGCGGCGAGAGCAAGCGGCGCTGGCGCCGCCACAGATCTCCCTCGCTCGTGAAGAGCCCCTGGCCCGCGAGGTCGTGGAGCAGGATCCGGATGCCGGGCGCCTTCTCGAAGCTCCGCGCCTTCTCCACCAGCATCTCGTGCGCGACCCCGGGCCCGTTCACGAAATGGAACGTGCGGTGGAACATCCGCGCCGCGACGACGTCACCCGTGGCGGCGACGCGCTGGAAGAAGGGCAATCGATCGAGCTTGAAGTGGTGGGCGTGGCCGAGCAGGTTCTCGCCGGGGGCCATGGGGATCGCCGTCGGGGGCATACCCCTCGATAACACAGGTCCGGCCGGGGCGAGATCCGATCAATCGGGGGTCGAACCTGGCGGCGGCGTGGCCCAGCCGAGGTGCTGACCTCCGTCGACGGCGATGAGCTGCCCCGTCACCGCGCGGGCCGAGAGCAGGTACCGTACGGCATCGCAGATGTCCTCGGGCGTGGACCCGCGGCGGAGCGGCGTGGCCTCGCATTGCGCGGCGAATTGCTCGGGGGTTTGCGTCGCGCTCTGCAGCGTCGGCCCGGGGCCCACCGCGTTCACCCGGATGCGCGGCGCGAGCGCGAGCGCGAGCGATTGCGTGAGCGCCCAGAGCCCGGCTTTGCTCACGGTATACGTCGTGTAAAACGGGTCGAGGTTCCACACGCGCTGATCGAGAATGTTCACGACCGCGCCCTCCGCGCCCTCCGGCAGGCGCCGCGCGAATTGCTGCGTGAGCACGAAGGGCGCCCGGAGGTTCGCCTCCATGTGCAGGTCCCACGATGCGCGCGTGGCCGTCTCCAGCGTGTCGTGTGCGAACGTCGAGGCGTTGTTCACGAGCGCCACGAGCGGCCCCACGAGGTCCGCCGCGCGATCCACGAGCGACGCCGTCTCCGCCTCGTCCGCGAGGTTCGCTCCGACGGCCGCCGCGCGCCCGCCGGCCGATGCGATCGCGGCGACGACGCCTTCCGCCTCCTCGCGCGAGCGGTTGTAATGGACGGCGACCGAACACCCGTCACGCGCCAGCGTCATGGCAATCGCGCGGCCAATCCGCTTGCCGGCGCCGGTGACGAGGGCCGCCTTGCTCATCGAACGCTCCTAGCGCTCGTCGTACGTCGCGACGGCCGTCTCCGTCTCGTAGAAATGCACCGCCGTGACGGGCAGCCCGTGGGCGCGCAGGTGATCGAAAATGAGCTTCGCGAAATTCTCGGCGCTCGGATTCACGGGAAGCGTGACGAAGGCCTCGCCCGCCTGCTTCAGGTAGGGAATGACGGGGTCGTCCTCCCGCAGGATGAGGCGGTGGTCGAACTGCGCGAGGATCCAGTCCTTGCCGGCTTTCTCGATGTCGAAGAAGTCCGCGACGAACCCTTTGCGGTCGAGCACGGGCGCCGAGAGCTCGATCTCGACCCGGGCGTTGTGACCGTGGATGCGGGCGCAACGGCCTTCGTAGTCGAGCAGGCGGTGGCCATAACAAAACCGCACTTCTTCGGTCACGCGGAACATGGGGAGGGCCAGATACCCCGGCGTTCGCCCTCCGTCAACCCGCGTCGCGGGACGCATGAGCCTGGCGCCTCGCCTTGCCTGGCTCTATAGCGCTCAGGGGGATGTGCCCGTGACTGATCTCGTGACGTTCTTTTTCGTCGCCCTTTCGGCGGTGTTCTTCGTGGTCGACCCGATCGGCGTCGTGCCGATTTTCCTCGCCATCACGGGGAACGATCCGCCCGAGAAGATGCGACAGATGGCGCGCCGCGCTTGCGTCACGGGCTACTTGATCCTGATGACGTTCGCCGTCTTCGGCGGCCTCATTTTCAAGATCTTCGGCATCAGCCTCGGCGCCTTCCGCGTGGCGGGCGGGCTCCTGCTCATGCTCACGGCGCTCGACATGCTGCGCGCCAAGCGCGCGGGGACCCGCACCTCGCCCGAGGAGACCGAGGAGAGCGCCCGCAAGGAAGACGTGGCGCTCGTGCCCCTCGCCATGCCCTTGCTCGCCGGCCCGGGCTCCATCGCCAGCGTGATGGTGCTCATGTCCCAGGGCAACGGGCGGAGCCTCCTCTTCGCCGTGCCCGTCCTCCTCGCCGTCACGATCACGTTTGTCGTGGCCTATTACATCCTGCGCGCGGCCCCGCTCGTGCAGCGCGTCCTCGGGCGGAGCGGCGTCGCGATCCTGGAGCGCGTCATGGGCCTCATCCTCGCGGCGATCGCCGTGCAATTCGTCGCAGACGGCGCGCGCGATTTGTTGCGAACCCCTTGACGCTCGCTTTCGGGCCAGGTCTCCTCGCGAGGTCCTTATCCTTGCAGGGAGGCATGACATGATCGGTCGACGTGGGACGATCTTTGGATTCGGTCTGGTGGCGCTCGTCGTGCTTTCAGGGTGCCCCGATCAGGTGACGGGCGGCGGCACGGGCGGCATGGCCGGGGCGGGCGGCGGCACGGGCGGCAGCGGGAACGGCGGGAGCGGCGGCATCGGCGGCATCGGCGGCGGCGGCCCCATGGGCTGCATCGCGGCCGAGCGGCTCGACCTGCTCTTCGCGATCGACAATTCGCGGAGCATGGCCGACAAGCAGAACATCCTGGCCCGCGCGATCCCGGACATCGTGCAGGGCGTCGTGAATCCGCCGTGTATCGACCAGGCGGGCGTGCCCGCCTCGTCCCAGCCGAGCGGGCCGACCGAGGCGTGTCCTGCCGGCACGTTCCGCGCCTTCGAGCCGATGACCGACATTCACGTCGGCGTCATCAGCTCCAGCATCGGCGGCCACGGCGCGGATGCATGCCCCAACGTGGTCATGAACAGCATGGAGTGCGGGCCGGCCCCGAACCTGACGAACAACGACAAGGCGCACCTGCTCGCGCGCACGAATGCGTGCGGCACGGCCGAGGTGCCGACGTACGCGAACAAGGGATTCCTCGCCTGGGATCCCGAGCAGCAGCTCAGTCCGCCGGGTGAGGCCGTGGTCGACGACGGGATGGGCGGCGGCCTCGTGCCCGCGCTGCGCGAGATGGTCATCGGCGTCGGGCAGATCGGCTGCGGCTACGAGTCGCAGCTCGAGAGCGTCTACCGCTTCCTCGTGGATCCGGAGCCCTACGAGAGCATCTCGGTCGTGAACAACCGGGCGACGCCGGAGGGCATCGACACGGCGCTCTTGCAGCAACGCGCGGAGTTCTTGCGGCCGGATTCGCTCGTCACCGTGCTCATGTTGACCGACGAGAACGATTGCTCGACGAAGGAGTACGGGCAGTTCTATTACGTGAACCAGCTCCAGATCGGCGCGAGCGCCGTGCGGATGCCACGCGCGCGGAAGGAATGCGTGCTCTACCCGGACGATCCGTGCTGCAAATCGTGTGGCCAGGATCCGGGGGCGTGCGCGCCCGATCCGTCGTGCCAGGACCCGAATGGCGGGCCGGCGCTCTACGACGCCGAGGAGGACGACATCAACCTGCGCTGCTGGGAGCAAAAGCGCCGTTTCGGCATCGATTTCCTCTATCCGATCGACCGGTACACGCAGGCCTTCACCGAGCACGTGATCCCGAATCGCGCCGGCGATCTCGTCCCGAACCCGCTCTTCTCCGACCTCGACCCGACCGACGGCCTCACGGACATCCGCGGGCCCGCGAAGGTCCTCGTCACCGGCCTCGTGGGCGTGCCCTGGCAGGACGTGGCGCGGGACCCGACCGACGCTTCGAAGGGCTTCAAGTCCGCGGCCGAGCTCGCGGCGCCGATCGACGGGACCAACTTCACGACCTGGAACGTCATCCTCGGCAGCAGCTTGGCGAACAACAAGTTCCCGCCGCTCGATCCGCTCATGAACGAGTCGGTCGCGAAGCGCGTCGGCACGAACCCGATCACCGGCGACGTCCTCGTCGACGCGTCGACGCCGAACGCGAACCCCATCAACGGGCACGAGTGGACCATCCCCAACGACGACCTCCAGTACGCGTGCATCCTGCCGCTCCTGCCGGGCGAGCAGCGCGATTGCACGGACCCGAACGTCACGGCCTGCGATTGCCGCACCGTGGTCAACGACAACCCCCTCTGCGCGCCCGATCCCGCGAACAACAATGCGCCCACGCTCCAGGTCCGGGCGAAGGCGTACCCGGGCCTCCGGCAGCTGGCGCTGTTCCAGTCGCTCGGCGATCAGGCGGTCGTCGGCTCGGTTTGTCCGGTGAACCTCGACGACCTCGCGTCGCCGTCGTACGGCTATCGGCCGATGGTGCGGTCCGTGGTCGAGTGGCTCACGCGCCGCAATTGCCAGAACAATCTGTGATTGGTTGAACCGAGGGTGCGCCCGCATCGGGGCGCACCCTCGCCGCCTCGTCAGGAGACGAGGATCTGCATCGGGCGCTCGATCAGCGCCCGCAGCGCCTTCAGGAAGGTCGCGCCGACGGCGCCGTCGATGACGCGGTGATCGCAGGAGAGCGTCATCGCGAGGCGGCGACCGGGGACCACGGCGTCGCCCTTCACGACGGGCTCGCGCCGCACCTGACCGACGGCCAGGATCGCGCCCTCCGGCGGGTTGATGACCGCGGAGAACTCGTCGATCCCGTACATGCCGAGGTTCGAGATCGAGAACGTGCCGTTCGCCATTTCCTCGGGCTTGAGCTTCTTCGCCTTCGCCCGGCCCGCGAGATCGCGGATCTCGGCGGCGATCGCGGTGACGCTCTTCTTGTCGGCATCGCGCACGACGGGCGTGACGAGGCCCTCGGAGACCGCGACGGCGACCGAGATGTCGACGCGGCGGTGCACGAGAATGGCGTCGGGCGAGTATTGCGCGTTGCACTCGGGGACGCGGCGCAATGCAATGGCGCAGGCCTTGACGAGCAGATCGTTGAGCGAGATCTTCGTCGCGTCCTTGCCGGGCTCCGCGGCGGCGGCGAGCTCCGCGTTGATCTGCTCGCGCAGGGCATTGAGCGGATCGGCGTCGACGTCGATCGTCAGATAGAAATGCGGCACGGTCTGCTTCGACTCGACGAGCCGACGCGCGATGGCCTTGCGCATCATGCTGAGCGGGCGCACCTCGGGCGCGGCGAGCTCGCCCGGCGCGGCGGCGACGGGCGCCGGAGCGGACGGGGCGGGCGCGGCCGCGGGGGCCGGGGCGGGC
>NZ_JARZHH010000128.1 GCF_029946515.1 Polyangium sp. 6x1 | reverse complement strand
CCCGCCGTCGCGCGCGTCGCGGGCCCGATCGCCCCGAGCGAGCGCGGCGCCGGGGAGGCGGTCGTCGGCACGCACGCGCCCTCGATCCGGCTCGGCGCGGAGGGCGCTTTGGGCGACGCGCTCGCCGCCGGAGACGGCGCGGCCTCGTGGCGCGGCGCCGTGCGGCCCGGCGCGGGCTGCGGGGCGCATCCGTGCACGAGCGTTCCGAGGAGAAGGACAAGCAGGCGACGGGACTCCGACATACGAGGGGCGATCGGGATCCTACAAGTCTCCCACGTGAATCGCGAGGAAGATTGGCATGGCTTGGAATGGGTACTCCCGAGGCGACGACGACCCTAGGTTCGCGGCATGCAGGGCCAACCGGTTCAGGCGCTCTTGCTCCGCACGCTGGAGCGCCTGTTCGAAATCCCGTCGGCCGACCTCCCCACGGCGCTCGCGCTCGCCTGCGACGCCATCGCCGAGGCGATCCATGCCGACAAGGTGGACGCGTTCCTCCTCGAGCCGACGAAGCACACGCTCGTCGCGATCGGGGCGAGCAACCAGCCGCTCTCCAGCCTCCAGCGCAAGGTGGGGCTCGACGTCCTGCCCCTCGCGAACGGCGGGCGCGCCGTGCAAGTCTTCGAGACGAGACGGCCCTTTCGCTCGGGTCGGCTGCGCGAGGATCCGGACGAGCTGAAGGGCATCCGCGAGACGCTGAAGCTCGAGTCGGTGGTGGGCGTCCCGATCGAGCTCGGCGGCGAGGTTCGTGGCGTGCTGATGGTCTGCTCGTTGAAGCGCGACTTCTTCACCGACGACGACGAGCGGTTCGTCGCGTTGATCAGCCGCTGGGTCGGCACCGTCGCCCATCGCGCCGAGCTCGTCGAGGAGATCGGACGCAACGCGGTCGAGCAAGGGCGCCGCGCGGTGGCCGAGGAGCTCGTGACGGTGCTCGCCCACGATTTGCGCAATTTCCTCTCGCCGATCAGCGCCCGCCTCCAGCTCCTCTGGCGCCGCGCCCAGCAGGACGAACGCGCGGCGGACGTGCGCGACAGCCAGGCGGCGCTGCATGGGGTCGAGCGGCTGAGTCGGCTGATCTCGGACATCCTCGACGTGGCGCGGCTCGACCAAGGCGTCTTCCGCCTCGATCTCCAGCCGGTCGATCTCGGCTCGCTCTGCTCCGAGATCGCGCGCACGCTCTCCACCCCGACGCACGAGGTCGTCGTCGCCGCGTCGGAGGAGGTCATCGTCGACGCCGATCCGTCGCGCGTGAGCCAGTGCCTCGAGAACCTCGTCTCCAACGCCATCCGCCATTCGCCGCGGGATGCGCCCGTCGTGATGATCGTCGGCACGAAATCGCTGGACCAGGGGGGTGTCGGCAGCGTCGAAGTGGTGGACGAGGGGCCGGGTGTGCCGGTCGAGCTTCTCCCACGAATCTTTGATCGATTCTACGCAGGCAAGAGCTCGACGGGCCTCGGCATCGGCCTTTACCTCGCGCGGCGCATCGCCATGGCCCACGGCGGCGCTCTCTCCGTCGAATCGTCCCCCGGCAAGGGCGCGCGCTTCCGGCTGCAGCTCCCCCTTCATCGAGACGATTGACGGGCGGGCAGGGCCATGCCGAGCCGTACCTGGACAACTGGCACCCTCCTTGCCATGGGGGCGACAAAGCCATGATCCCTTCGGCCACCCCTCTGCCGCCCTGGAGCGGCGCGGGGTGTCTCGAGGACGGCAACCATGTTACAGGAACAGACGCACCCCGGGGCACGACGATTCGCCGCACATGGCTGCCGCAGGTAAGGAGGAGAGCATGACCCATTCGAACAGGACGCTCATGGAGCGCGACATCGTGACTTGTCATGGCCTCGAGCTCGACGTGCAGATTGGCTTTCACGATATCGAGCTCAACAGAAAGCAGACGGTCAGCATTGATTTGACCATCGAGACCGACTTCCGCGTGGGACCGGATCGGGACCACCACGAAGGGCTCGCCGATTACTACGTGATCGCGAACCTCCTCGAGAAGCACGTCGCCGACCGCAAATATGATCTCGTCGAGGCGCTCGCGGTCGACATCGCGAGGGTCGTGCTCCGCGCCAATCCAACCGTGCGGGTGCGCGTGCGCGTCAACAAACGACCGCTCGATATGCCGCGCGTGCGCGTGGTCGGGGTGGAGTGCGTGCGCTCGGCCGAAGATTTCGCCGACGAGGTGGTTTCGTGCCCGCCGATCCGCGCCTGAGCCCTGACGACGGCGCGCTCCCGCGTGAGCTCGACGTCGTGATCATCGGCGCCGGGCCGGCAGGCATCTCGGCGGCCGTGGTGGCCCAGGCGCTCAAGCTCCGCGTGGCGCTCCTCGAGGCCGGCGAGAAAGCGGGCGGGCAGCTCCTCCGAAACCCGACGCCGATCCTCGACGCCCCGGGCCTCGACGTGCCGACGGGAATGGCCATGGCAGACAGGCTCATGGATCACCTCACGCGCCTGGGGGGTCAGGTGAGGACGGGCGGGAGCGCGGCGCGCGTGCATGCAGCGAGCGGCGAAGTGGAGGTCTCGGGCGAGCTTCTGCGCGCGAAGTTTCTCTTGCTCGCGACCGGGGCGCGTCCGAGGACGCTCGGGATTCCTGGGGAGAGCGGCGCGCTCGGGCGAGGCCCGTCGCCCGCGGCGCGGAGGTTCGGGGACCTCTATCGGGGGCGCACGGTGCTCGTGGTGGGCGGAGGGGATGTGGCGCTGGAGGAGGCCGCCCTGTTCGCCCGGATATGCGAGCGGGTCTTCTTGGTGCATAGGGGCAGCGAGCTCCGCGGCTGCGCTGATTTTCGCGCCGCGGTGGCGGCGGAGCCTCGGATCGAGGTGCTCCTGGAGACGACGCTCCTCTCCATCGAGGGGGAAGCAGAGGTGCGGGGCGCGCGATTGCGAGGCCCCGAGGGGGCCTTCGACGTGAAGGTGGACGGGGTTTTCATTTGCGCGGGCCTTGCGCCGAACAGCGAGCTCATCCGGGGCCAGGCCGAGCTCGACGCGCAAGGCTTCGTGCACACCGACATCCGCCAGCGAACGTCGGCCCCCCGCCTCTATGCGGCCGGCGATGTGTGCGCGGGATCGGCGTGGTCGGTGGCCGCAGCGCTTGGCCAGGCGGCCATCGCGGTCAAGGACATGGAGCGACGGCTCTGGCGGGATGAGCCGCGGTAACGAGCCTTCCCCGGCCGGCAGATCGGCTTTGGCGCCGCGCCCATCGCCCCCCCGCTCACCCCGACGCCTCTTCGGCGCCGCGCCACGCCCCGCCCTGACCGCTCCCGCCTCCGCTTGGCGCATCGCCGAGCCCCTCCCCGGCCGCGCCGACCTCCGCTTGGCGCCGCGCCAGGCCCTACCCGGACCGCTCCCGCCTCCGCTTGGCGCATCGCCGAGGCCCTCCCCGCACGCCCGAACCCACGCTCGGCGCCGCGCCAACTCCTCCCAGGACCACTCCCACCTCCGCTTGGCGCACCGCCAAGCCCGTCCCCCACCGTCCCGACCCCCCGTTGGCGCATCGCCGCTCCATTTTGGAGCATCCACCGCTCCGTTTTGGAGCACCCCACCGCTCCCTTTCGAAGCACCTCACCCGTTTCGCCCCTCGTTCCGCCCGTTCCACCCTTGGCACCACCCTTGCTGCATCCCCTGGCGAACCCGCCGCGCGGCATGCCGCCGCGCTCGTTTCAGCGAGGTGTTTCCATGTCGAAGAACAATTCCCCCGCCAAGCTGTCCCGCGCCCAGAAAGCCACCATCGGCCGCAAGCTCCACGACAACCTCGTCCTGCGCGCCCAAAAAGGGCCGCCCGAGCCCGCCCTCGACGCCTTCATTCCCCAGCTCGACGCCGTCACCGTGCGGCTCGAAGTGCACGTCGCCGGCAAGGACGAGACGAGCGCCGCGCGCGCCGCGCATACCGACCGCAGCGAGAAGGCCGATATCGAGGTCGATACCGTCGCCCGGCACATCGAGGGGTATCTCGACGTCGAGGCCAGCCGCAAGTCAGGTCCCCACATCGCCTCGACCCGCGCGCTCCACGCCGCCGCATTCCCGCAAGGGCGCGCGTTTCTCGATGATCACATTCCCGACGAGAACCGGGAGATCCGACGCGTCCTCGCCGTCCTGCGCGCGCCCGAGCACGCGATGACGCTCGCCGGGATTTCGTTTCCAATGGGATGGATCGATCGTCTCGAATCCGCGGTCGGCGAGAGTGACTTCGCGCTCGGCGAGAGAGCGACAGCGCGCGGCGCCGTCGGCGACCACATCAGCCTCGGGAAGGACGCGGAGGCCGCGTGGGTCGACGTGGTCGGGCGCCTGCGGAAGTATCTCGAATGGCGCATTTCGGCGGGGGACATCGAGACCGCCGTGGAGAGCCGCGCCCTCGTCGCCCCGCTGAACGACGCCATCGCCCACGCCAAGGCCCTCGCCGCCGCGCGCGCGACGCGTCGGACGAAGAAGACGGCCGACCCGGCCGCCGAGACGACGGGCTGACCTCACCGCCGCGCCGGGGCTCTGCCCCGGGCCCCGCGGGGGCTGTTCGCCCCTCGACCCGAACCAGGGCACAGCCCTGGACCTCAGGGGGAAGAACTGCGCGATGCGCAGTTCTTCCCACAGGCCGCCGCTGGTACCACGTCGCCCGTTGAACCGTCCGCGCCGCCGTCTTGGCTTTAGGGTCTCAGCCTGCGCCTTTGGGCCGAATGCCGAGGAGCGCGAGCGCGTCGGCCCAGAGGGGCCAGAGCGTGCGGTAGGGGTGGGCGAGGAGGACGAGCCCGCCCTTGTCGAGGCGCTCGACATAGGACGGCGTGTGCTCCTTGATGAAGCGGTCGTGGTCGTCGGAGTCCGAAGGGACTCCCTCATGACTCTCTACCGCAGGGTCTCGCATGTCATTGAGCGCCTGAATGACATCCGGCTCGACAGCTCTCCATTCGGGATCGATTTTGCCAGCGCATACCTGGAGGGCCTCCACGAGGACGCTCGGGGACAGGTCCATCGCCGCCAGCACCTCTTCGCGCTTCAACATACTTTCGTCGAGGAGGGAAATGCTGCTGCCTCGCGGCGCTGCTTCGACGCGCGCCCGCAATGCGTCGATCGAAGCGCCCGCGGCGAGCTTGTTCGGCTCGTCGTCGTGCAGGTCGATCCACGACAGCGCGAGGTCGCGCATGGGGTTTCCATCGGCGTGGTAGGTGGATCCATTGAGGATCGGAACGTGCCGAGGCGTCCCCCCGGAGCAACCGGCGGTCGTGAACGCCGCGCTGGACGTGCAGATCCGGACGAGGATCTCGTAAATATCGTTCACCGCCATGCGCCAGGCGACGCCGGCCACCATCTCCACCGTAGAGCGGCCCCGTTTCTTCGCGAGCGCCACGCGCGATGGGAAAAGGACCCCACCCATCCAAGAACTGCACTGGACCGGCGCTCCATAGCTTCGTTCGAGGAGCCGATCGCAGCGCACGGTCGCGCCAAATTCCATCGCGGCGCCCGAGCATCCCTTCAGCTCGAAGAACGCGTGGGAGTAGCCATGCCGTGGGTAGGTGTCGCGCAGCAGACGCGCCGCGTCTGTCATGCACAGCGAAACCACCTTTGAAGGGTTCACGTCGTCTGGGTCGGCGACGTCCCAACGGTCCGACGCGCCGACCAGCGCCGACACGGCTGCTATGAAGGCTTCGATTCGGTTCGCCTCAGGACACCACGCATCGAACCATGGCCACGGTTGAAACGGACGATCGCTGTCCGGCTCGCTGTCATCGTCCTCCGCATCGCTGTCGTTGTTCTGCTCGCTCATAGCTCCACCACCCAGACGACGAGGTTGCTCCATCCGGTCATGGTCACGAACTTCCCCGTGGAGTCGACCAACTTCCCATCTTTCAAACCATAACCTTTCTTCAGCGTCGACCCCACTTGCCTGAAAATCTGCACCCGCTCCACGTCTTGAGCAAGGTTGTTCTCTGCCAGCTTGGTCAGGGTGTTGTTGAGCTGGAAGACCGCCTTCTCCACGTTGACGGTTGCCGTGGTGCCTCCCTTGATTTCACTGAGGACGAGCTTGTCTGCCGGGGAGACCGATATGTAGTCACATGCGTTGGAGACGCCCCGGATCTGCGACGGATTGATCTTCAGCACCCGCCGCACCGCCTCGTCCCCCACGGCCAGCATCTCATTGCCCTGGTTCTTCATCAAGTAGAGCCCCGCCTGCTGCTCGAACACGTTGCCGGCCGTCTTGGCGCTTTCGATGACGCCCCTGAGGCTTTTATACGTCCCCCTCCGGTTCGTCCGCAAGACCTCGAGGAACTCGTCGCTGTACCCGACAATCCCCGCCGCGACGATCTTCGCCCCCGGCTTGACCCCGGCCGCCTTGATACCCGCCCAGGCCTTCGTGATCTGCCCAAACCCGAACCCGACTCCCGAGAAGATCCGCTCCTCCGTGGACAGATCCTTCCCCCCGGGCAAACACAAGAGCTTCCCCGTCACCGCCTCGCAGAGGTCGAGCGCCGGCCCCGCATACGGCACGAACCCGATCCCAATGCGCGACGACGCATGCACGAGCGTCTGCATCACCTCCGCATACGCCGCCGCCCCTTGCCCGACGGTCGACATCGCGCCGGCGAAGGCTCGCACCGTCTCCATGAACGAGCCCTGCTCCGGCCCGAGCGCGATCGCCTCCCACACATTGAGGCTCTCCTTCATCTGCTCCGCGAGATCGCCGAAAGCATTCTTCAGGACGCCATCCACCTGCGCCCGAACATCCGGCGGGACCGGCGAATCCAGAAACCAATCCGACGCATCCATGTACTGCCGCACGGAATCCGTGACGCGCACCTGCGCCGAAAGAAAAGCGCTCGTCTCCGCCTGCGAGACCGTCACTCGTTCGAGCAGGGCCTTCTCGATCGCCGCCGTATTCGACCGCCACGCCCGCACGTTCGTCACGAAGTCCCCGCGCAGGACCACCTTGCCGCCCTCGACGTCCTGCGAAAGCGCCTCGATCACGGCGTCCGCATACGCCGCATAAGGATCCTTCCCCGGCTCGAACGCCCCCGCCGCGCCTGAAACATCGGGCACCTCGACCCACGGCACCTCCGACGACGTCAGCGAATACTCGAACGGATCATCCGGCGAATACCCCGCCGCCCGCGCCTCGCCCGTCACCAGATCCGCCACCGCGTCCGCCTGCGCGCCGAAATGGTCGAGCAAGCTCGCGAGCTCGTCCTTCAAGTCCTGCACGCTCTTCTTCAGATCCGCGAGGAGCTGCTTCAGCGCAACACGCGTGGTCTCGTCGACCACGTCTCCGTACCGCTCCAAGATCGCGTCGAGGTCCACCTCGCTGATCTCGTCCAGCGGCCGAGACACGAGGTCATGCAATTCCGTGTCGAGCTGCTGGAGCATGTCGAGCCGCTCGGCGAGGTTCGCGGCCTCGGAGGCGTGCTCGATCAGCCACTTCCGCTCGGCCGCGATCTCGACCTCCAGGGTCGCGATGGCCTGCGCGAGAGGCGGGTTGATCTCCGAGAGCGTGAGGCCAACCTGCGTGCTGCCGCTGAAGGCGGTCCCGTCGCGGCGGACGTTGAACAGCGGCTTTTCGATCCCGAGCGGGAGCGAGACGAGGGTCACGAAGTTCTGCTGCCGGACGCAGGCATCGTTGCCCATGGCGTTCTGGATGCCGAACCTGAATTCGTTTGCGCCCATGCGTAACAGAACCGAGTCGAACGGGGCTTCCGCCACGTTGCTCCGTGGACCGTCGGGGATTGCGACGTATGCCCCGGGGACCTCGAAGGTCGGGAGCGGGACCTGGTTCGCGTGGAAATACGCGCCGCCGGGGACGCCGAGCCGGGCATCCTCGCAAGAGTTGCTCTCCTGAAGCCACTCCCAATGCACGCTGTACGGCGTCCCCGCCCGCGCAGATGCAGGTGTGCTCAGCACGAGCACGACGATCCAGAAAATAAGCACGCGATTCATGTCCCCTCCGCGCCGCGCAACGCGGCATCGTGCAAAACGGCAGCGCCCTTCACATCGCCCGCCTCGAGCTTTGCCGCCGCAGCGTCCAGCAATCCGCCGCCCACCCCTTGCGCCTTCATCGTCGAAAGCCCCGTCTTGATCAGCCCCGGCAGCGTGGTCGCACGGTACGTCACCGCCGCCTTGAAATGCGGACGCATCGCCGCGCAGCCGGCCTCGCGCCACGACGACGAGGGCAATTCGCAGAGCGGGCGCATCTGCAAGAAGGCCGTGACCTCGTCGTATCGCTTCGCGAGATACGGGATCGACAGCTTCACTCCAAGCGGCGGCGCCTTCTCGAACGCGAGCACCTGCGCCTCCGCGCTCTCGTGAAACGTCACCTCCGCCTTCGCGATCTTCGCTTCCGCGACCGTGTCCCGCACGGCTTGGCTCTCATCGAGCAATTGCAGCGCTTGCCTGCGCATGGCGATCCCGAAGAGGAGCGCCATGGCCGCCCGATCACTCCGGCGCACGCGCCGCTCGACGTACCCGAGCATCGCGTGGTTCGATCGCTGCGCGCTCGACGTCATGTCCGGATTCGCCGCGCCATGCGTGGTCATGAAATCCGCGTGCGGAGCGAGCTTCTCCTGCGACGTGACCTCGAATTGGGCGATCTCCGCTGAGAGCTTCATCGCCCGGAGGGCCATTTCCTGCGGCCCCGCGCTCGCGCCATGCGCCGCTTCGAGGATCGCCGTCTCGATCGCGTCGAGCTCGGTCACGGCCGCCGTCGACGCCTTCGCCGCGAGCTTCGCATACGTGTCCAGCTCCGCGGACTCCGTCTTCCGATACGCCGCAAAATCCGCCGCGAGATCCGCATAGGCCCCCGACAGCGACCCGACATCGAGCGTCACCTGATCGAGGATTCCCTGCACGGCGCCGATCGATTGCTTATCCGCGGCGATCTCCGCGACGAGCGGACCTTTTTCGCTGTTCGCCTTCGCCACGAGCGCCACCTCGAAGCCTCCCACGGCGTCGACCGGCTCTTGTTCCAGCAGTTCCTTTTGCTGGATGCGAGCCGACCCGAGCAGGTTCCGGAGCCGCCCATCCATGCTCGCCTTGTAAGACTCCGCGCTCCGCTGCTCGTCACGCACGTACCCGAGGGCGCGATCGATATCCCCGAACCACCGTTCCATATTGGCGGGGCTCGTCACGAGAGCGTCGAGCGTCATCCCCTCCGGCCGTTCGGCCCACATCTGAATAGGGTCTGAGCCGCGCGCCGCCGCTTGGCTCCACGCGCTCGCAGGCCCCTCGCCCGGCGAAACGCAAAACTCGCCTCCTTCCACAGGTGCCGCGCAAATGCGGCCCTGCCCTTCGTCCTCCCCGAACGACCACAAACACCCAGGCAACACGACGCCCGGCGCCGCGGCGACGAGCGCCGCGACGAGAAGAGCCCCTCGCCTCATCTGGAAACCCCTCCTGTGATGAGCTGTGGCCTATCTATCAGGAGGACGAACGGGTCGGGAAAGACAAAACACGGCACGCGCGGACGTTGTCTGTCCGGGGTCGGCGCCCCTCTGCCGACCCTCGCTACGCCGGGGCGCCGCCCCGGATTGCGTGGAGAGGGAGGGCGTTTTCCCTCACGGCGCCCGATACCGCGCCGTCACCCACACCGTCCGCCCCGGCAGCGGAAACCCCAAAAAGTCACTGACAGGCACGGCCACGCTCGTTCGCGAGAGCGGCGACGGCACCCGCAACGTGCGCACGTCGAACAGGTTCTGCACTTCGACGCCCATGCGCAGCGACGGGACGCGCGGCACGTCGAGCGACGCGCCCGCGCCGTGGAAGAGGCGCGCCGGGACCAGGATCGTGCCCGCCGTGTCGACCGTCGTGCCCGCCACCGCGTCGATGCCGTACCGGAGGCGCACCGGGCCGAATCGATACGCCGCGTCGTACGAGAGGTCGTGCAGCGGGCGGCCCGGTAAGGATCGGCCGCGCGAGAGCGGATCCTCGCCGAGGTTTTCCGTGTGCATGAGCGTGTAGCTCAACGTGGTCGCGAGGTCCGCGCCGACGAGCGAGGCCGAGACCTCCGCGCCCGCGAGCCGCGCAGCGTCGATGTTGCTCGCGCGGAACGTGCTGCGGCCGAGCGGGAGAAACATGATGAGGTCGCGCTGCGAGGTGATGAACCCGACGAGCTCGTAGCGAAACGACACGCGCCCCGCCGCGACGTCGCCGTGCACGCCCACGTCGGCCGCGAGCGCGCTCTCGATGCGCAAGCGCGGGTCGCCGAGCAAGCTGCCACGATCACCGTAGAGCTCGACGAAGCTCGGGAAGCGGCGAAGGTAGCCCGCGTGCGCCGAGAGGATCGCCGCGTCCGCGAAGCGGTACGAGGCGCCGAGGTGGCCACTCGGGACGAGGTCTCTCGCCGTCGGGCTCGTGTCGCCGGTCGGAGAGAGCGCGCGAGGGACGTCGGTCGCGTGGTCCTGTCGCGCATCGAGGCGCGCCGTGGCGAAGAGGCGGAGCGGTTCGAACGGGCGCACTTCGTACTCGACGCCGAGACCCCCCGCGATGCGCGAGGCCGTGGTGCCCGCGAGGACGCTGCTCGTCTCCGGTGGCGCGAGCGATTCGCCGCGAAGGTCGAGGAAGACGCCGAGGGTCGAGCTCCGCGCGTGCGGGAAGGCGCGGCGGTAGCCGATGGAGCCGCCCGCCCCGAGGATCGTCTGCCGCGCGTCGACGGCAACACGCGTGGGATCGATCTCGCCGTTCGGATCCGAGAAGGCCGCGCCCTCGCGTCGTCCCCACGCTTGCAAGCGGAGCGAGCCACGCGCGACGTCACGCACGGTGGCGTCGACGCCGAGGACGACGCGATTCGTTTCGAGGCGCGGGAGCAGCGTGGGGAACGTGGCCGAACCGGGCAGGCCGACGCGGCGCGCGTCGACGAGGAAGAGCGCGCCGACCGTGCCCCAGGATCGTTCGAGCGCGACGCGGCCGATCGTGCCCGCGGAGACGACGCCCGCGTTCGTGCGCGTCTGCGTGTCGAGTTTGTTCGTGCGCGGGTTCGTGATCTCGTACGGGAAGTCGCCGTCCGAGCGCGCGCCGAAGACGCCGAGGCCAATCGTGACGTCGCCGATCTTGCGCGCGTCGCTCGCGCGAACCTTGAGCGCGCCGAAGGAGCCCGCGAGCGCTTGCCACTCGGTGCGCGCGCCGGCGAGCGGCGTCGGCGGATCGATGACGAGGACGCCGCCGAGGTAGCCGGTGGCGCCGAGCGAAGCAGGCGCGAAGCTGCGGTAGACGCGGTAAGTGGCGCCGGGCCAGAGCGGGAGTGAGCCGACGTCGAACGAAGGATCCGCGCCGCTCGTGAGCGGGATGCCGGCGAGCAAGACGCCGACCTGCGTGGACGCCGATCCACGGATGGAGAGCGTCGACTGCGCGCCGTCCGCGCCGAGGCGTCGCACGTGCACGCTCGGCAGCTCGGCGAGGATCGAGGCCGCGTCGATGGGCTCGCGGGCGCGATCGTCGATCGAGGCGCGCGTGACGAACGCAGGCGCCGTGGAGCCGCGGACGGTGACGTCGATCGACGCGGGCTTCGGCAAAGCATCGGCGTCGCCTTCATCCGCAGCCTGGCCGCGCGCGGGCGTCACGAGCGCCGCGACGAACGCGGCCGCGACGACGAAACGTGCGCTCGTGCGGGAAGACATGCCGATCCGGGGTGTGGGTCACCCGTGGTGCGACGGGGACGAACCGTGCCGCTCGTAGATCGATCCACACCGCGAGGCGAGCGTTTGCTGTGCTTTCGCCGCTCCCGACGCAAAAAGCCGCGGAGAGCGGCCCTGCGCTGGAAACACGAGTGACCACCGGGCGAACGAGTTGATGCTGGTTCCTTCCTTCCCGGAAATTCTGCTGCTACGAAGGTTCCATGAAGACGCGCACGACACACCGCTTGCTTGCTGCAGGCCTGGCTGCCGCTGGGGCCTTCGTGGCGTACTCGCCGGATGCCCACGCCGTCGACTGGGTGATCAAGAACCCGTCGCAACACCCGGCGTACCGGGCCGAGCTCGAGCCGCACGCCAACTTCATCCTGTTCCGCCGTGGTTATGGCGTCGGTCGGTTCGGCACGGGCGCCGAGCTCGGCGGTGGCTTCCGCGCCACGATCGAGCTCGCCGATCCGGCGTTCATCAAGAAGATCAACAACACGATCGGCATCTCGTTCGGCGTTGATTTCACCGAGTGTCGCTACTGTCGCTACTACCGCGACAACTACCTCATCTGGTCGCCGGTGGCGCTCCAGTGGAACTTCTTCCTGACGAGGAGCTGGAGCGCGTTCGCCGAGGTCGGCGGCATCGTGCGCTCCGAAGGCGCCTTCCGGTACATCGACATCGACTTCGCCACGTGGATCGGCACGCGCATCCACTTCAACGACAACATCGCGCTCACCTTCCGCCTCGGCTACCCGATGTTCAGCGTGGGCGTGTCCTTCTTCGTCGGGAGCTGACCGACGCCCGAGGGCGGCCCGCCTCCCCGCCCCCCGGGGACGGGGCCGCCCGCGCCGGGCCCTCGCCTCCGGCGCCCCGCCGGAGGGGGCCCCTCGCGAGCCTCCCTTTCGAGCCAGAAAGCACGGTAAAGCTGGTCATCCGAGCGTATCTCGCGCGTGCGGATCGTCAGCCGCGCAGGTAGACTGGCGTCGATGTTCGGCATCCTGGCCCTCGCCTTGCTGATGGTGGTCCACGAAGGAGGGCACTTCCTCGCGGCGCGTACGTTCGGGATGCGCGTGTTGAAGTTCTCGATCGGGTTCGGACCGACGTTCTTCAAGATCTCCCCGAAGGACGGCCACTACTGGTTCCTCTCGGCCGGCGAGAAGGTGAAGCTCCGGCTCTGGAAACACGACGCCGAGAAGCAAGGGCCGACGGTCTACCAGGTCGCGATGATCCCGTTCCTCGCGTACGTGCAGATCGCCGGGATGAACCCGCTCGAAGAGACGGACCCGAAGGACAAGGGCAACTTCTCGAACGGGAGCCTCTGGGGCCGCATCGTCACGATCTTCAGCGGCCCGCTCGCGAACTACATCTTCGCCTCGGTGTTCTTCTTCGGCGCGACGCTCTACGGCGGCAAAGCGGCCGAGGTCGTCATCAACAACGAGCGTCAACTGCTCACGTACGTCGACGCGCTGCCGGGGAGGCCGGCGCACGCGGCAGGCGTGCAGCCGGGCGACAAGATCGTCGAGGTCGCCGGCACGCCCGTCACGACGTGGAACGAGATGGCGGAGCAGATCTCGAAGCGCCCGGGCGAGGCGATCAAGGTGGTGGTCGAGCGCAAGGTCGACGAGAGCCACGAGGAGCGCAAGACGCTCGACCTCACGCCCTCGAACGAGGAGGGCAAGGGCAAGATCGGCGTCGCGCCGCACAAGCTGCCCGTGCCGATCAAGGAAGCGGCGATCTTCGCGCTGACCGAGCCGCCGAAGGTGGTGAAGAGCATCGGCGCGGGTCTGTCGCAGCTCTTCCGCGGCAACACCGACGACCTCGGCGGCCCGCTGCGGATGATGAAGGAGACCGAGGAGGCCGCGAAGCAAGGGCTCGCCGCGTACCTGTGGCTGCTCGGCGTGCTGTCGGCCTACATCGGGATCTTCAACCTGCTGCCGTTCCCTGCGCTCGACGGCGGGAGGCTCGTGTTCCTCGCGTACGAGGCGGTGACGCGGCGCAAGCCGAACGCGATGGTCGAGGTCTACACGAACGCGTTCGGCATCCTGTCGCTGCTCGGCCTCGCGCTGTACATCACGGTCTTCAAAGACGTGCCGCACATGCTCTCGAAGTGATCACGATGGAACGCACGCTCCTCGGCGCCACGCTCGCGGCCTTCCTCCTCGTCGGCGCCTCTGGCTGCGTGACGCCCCACGTGAGCCTCGCGGAAGGCCCGCGCGAGTACGTCGCGACGGACTACGAGAGCGTGCTGCGCAAGTGGACGCGCACCGAGGATCTGTTCGCGGTGAGCGAGCTCGAAAACTACCTCACCGCGACGGCGACGTTCGAGTCGTGGGATTTCCGCTGGGCCTACGTCGTGCGCTACGTGCAGGACTACCGGCTCACGATCGATCAACGAAAGAAGCTGCTCGAGCGCACGCTCGAAGAGACGCGGCAGCGGCACCAGTTCTTCGTCGCGCTCTACGGCGGCGAGCGTCGCTACAACGATCTGACGAAGCCCGACAGCGCGTGGATCGTGCGGCTGATCGACGACACCGGCAACGAGACGGCGCCGGAGGAGATCACGGCGATCACGAAGCCGAACGCGCTCGAACGGACGTACTTCCCGTACATGACCGTGCACCGGCAGGGCTTCCGGATCCGCTTCCCGCGCGCGACGGCGGACGGGAGGCCGACGATCTCACCACAAGCGAAGTGGTTCGGGATCCGCTTCGCCGGCGCGCAAGGCAACAACGAGCTCCTGTGGACGATCGAGGAGACAGGTGCCGTGGAAGGGACGAGCTCCGCCGATCCGACGAACCCGAACCCGCCGGCCGCCGATCCACGCAGCACGACAACCGCCGTGCGCTGAGCGGAACGGCTCCCTTCTTCTCGCCTCTCTCCCCTCTCCTCCCCTCTCCCGAGAGGGAGAGGGGCCGGGGGTGAGGGAGTCCTTCAGCGCGAAAGCAACTCGCCCAAGAGCGGGACTTCCTGCGCGAGCTGAAGCGCGACCTTGCGATCGCCGACGAGGAGAATCACGCCCGAGGCCATCGCGCGCGACGTGAGCGGCGCAGGCACGCCAGCCCAGAGCGCGTCAGCGAAGAGGAGCTCGCCTGCGCGGGCCTCGCCGACGACAGCCGCCGGATCACCCTCCAGGATCTCGACGCCGCCTCCGACGACGACGACGAGCCCGGGCATCGGATCGTTCTCCTGCGTGATCGTCTCGCCCGACTCGACGACGCGCATGTCGAAGCGCGTGACGAGGTCGTCGCGGGTCTTGCCGTCGAGCCCGCCGAGTGCGCCGAGCGCGAGGCCCGCGCGCGCCTGCAAGCGATCGGCGGTCACCTTGCAGTCGTCGAGGACCCAGGGGCAGGAGCGAAGCGCCTGGTCGAAGGTGGCCTCGTCCCACGAGGCGATCTGCGCGCCGCTCGCGCCGGTGACGAGGCGCATGGAGAAGGCGCCTTCGAGCGAGCCGCGCGACGTCAAGAACGAGCGCGGTCCGGCGACGTGGCCGGGCACGGTCGCATCGGCGGCGTAGACGGAGACCTCGCCCGCGAGCACGAGCGTCACGCCGAGCGGGCGCGTCTGGCCGGGGCCGAGGTCCTCGATCTTCGCGGCGCGCGAGAGGGCGCGCTGCACGTCCTCGGGCAGGTCCTGGAGCGGCTCGATCGCTTCGAGCACCACGTCGCCGATGCGCGGCGGTCCCGAGGAGAGCGGCGCAGGCTCGACAGCGGCCGCCGGCACGGTCTTCGGTGCGGCCGGCGGCGCCACGGTCTTCGGGGCCTCGGCCGCAGGCTGGGCCGCGTCAGGCTTCATCGCGGTGAGCGCGGCGCGGGCGGTGGGGGCGGCCGCGGCGGGGCGCGGGGGCGCGGCAGGCGGCGGCATCGTGGTGCTGGACCGCTTCATGGCCTCGGGGACGGCAGGCGCCGTCTTCGCCGGCGGAGGCACGGCCCAGCCGGGCTCCTTGTCCGGCGCCGGTTGCGTGGCGACGGTCGGAGGCTTCGGGACGCGGAGCGCGTTCGCCGCGATGGGGCTCTGGAGCGTGTCGGCGAGGGCGCGACGCGCGGCGGGGTTGATGCCGCCGGTCGCGGGCTTGTTCGGAACGGTGACCTTCGCGGCTTCGGGCGGAGGCGCGTCGCCCTTGAGGACGGGCGCTTGGGGTTTCGCCTCGGGGCGCGGCTCGGCGACGGGCGGCGAGGGCGTGGTGAGGGGCGCTGCGGCCTTCTCGGCCGGCTTCGGTACGGGGGCCGGCGTGGGGGCCTTCGGGGGCACGCTCGGCGCGCGCGGGCCCTGCTTTTGCGGGACGGTCGCGGCCTGGGTCGTGAGTTGTCCCGGCGCGGGCGCGGGCGCAGGTTCGGGGGTGTCCACCGCTGCCGCAGGAGTGGGCGCCGCGGGAGCAGGCGCCGCAGGAGCAGCCGCCGCGGGAGCCGGCGCAGGCGCAGGCGGTTCGGCCACGGCAGGGACCGGCGGGGGCGGCGGCACAGCCGCGGCCTCGGTCGGCGCATCGGCGACGGGCGGCGGGAGCGGCGGCGGCCGCACGGAAGGCGGCTGCGGAGGCA
>NZ_JARZHH010000127.1 GCF_029946515.1 Polyangium sp. 6x1 | reverse complement strand
AAATCTTTCCCCGCATCGACTGCGCTTCGCGCAGTCGATGCCCAGAGGTCCAGGGCTGGCCCTGGTTCGGGTCGAGGGGCGAACAGCCCCCGCGGGGCCCGGGGCAGCGCCCCGGCGCGGCGCCTCCCTAGCGAGGACGACCGGCCAGCACAAACGGGCGGAGGCGGTGCCCGTCTGGGTCCTCGACGACGAATGTGAAGCCGAAATCCATGTCGGTCGGCTCCTGCACCACTGCGAGGCCGAGCTCGGTCCATGCGGCATAGGTCGCGAGGACGGCGTCCCTGCTCGCTTCGCTGAACGAGATCTCGATGCCGCCGGCGGGCTTTGGCGTCGGCGCCACGTCGTCGGTGCGCCAGAGGCCGATTTTCAGGCCGGTGGGCAGCACGTAAAGAACGAAGGTCGCGGAGTTTTGGACTGGCTCGCAGCCGAGGAGCTTCGAATACAGCTCGGCGCTTTTTTGCGGATCATGGACGGCAAGCAGCAGGTAATTGAGGGTGCGCATCTGCATCTCCATCGTCGTGGGGGACGGGGATGTCATGCGCCCTGCGACTGTCAGTTTCCGGCAGTGGCGGGTAGGTTCTGCCTGGCCCGCCATTCCTTGATCAGCACGGCGCGACGGCGCGGGTAGCGCTCGTCCTTCGGCTCGACCGACTGGATGCGGTCGAGCCGGAAGGCGCGGTAGTCCTGCCGGAGCTCGCACCAGGCCGCGAGCACCTGCACCTTTTCGAAAAACCCGATCAAGAGAGGCCAGATCGTGCGGGTCGTGGCGGCGCCGTCCTGGTCGCGGTAGGTGAGCCGGAGCTTTTGCTCCTTGCGGATCGCGGCGCGGATCACCGAGGCATCGACCGCGATCGGCTCGGCGTCGAACGTCGGCACGGTGAGCGTGGACGCGTCGATGCTCTCGCGGAGCTCGCTCGGCAGCACGGCGCGGATCTTCGCCACGGCGTCCTTCGCCGCGGCCGCGAGCCGTGCGTCGCCCCGCACCGCGACCCAGCGTGAACCGAGCACCAGGGCCTCGATCTCGTCGACCGAGAACATCAGCGGCGGCAGCGTGAAGCCGGGCCGCAGCACGTAGCCGAGGCCCGGCTCCCCCTGGATATCGGCGCCCTGCGCCTGAAGGGTCGCGATGTCGCGATAAAGCGTGCGGATGGAGATGCCGAGCTCTTCGGCCAGCGCCGCGCCGGGGATCGGCGCGCGGTGGCGGCGCAAGAGCTGCATGAGATCGAGCAGGCGGGAGGCGCGAGACATGGGCGGATCCTATCGGTCGACGCTGGTTGTCCGCGCGCCGCCGATCTCGCCGCGCGACGTCAAACGTCGAAGAACGGCAGGTTGCCGATGAAGTCGACCTTGCCCACGTCGACGCCGTTGTGGCGGAGGATCGAATAGGCCGTGGCGGCGTGGAAGTAGAAGTTCGGCAGGGCCATCTTGACCAGGAAGTCGACGCCCTTGAGCCCCTTGCCCGGCGCGAACGGCAGGACGATGGTGCGGGCCTCGGCGCCTTCGAATTGCTCGGCCTGGAGGGTCTTCAGCCAGGCGATCGTCTTGTCGAGGCGGGCGCGGATCTCCTCGATGGTCTTCTCGTTGTCCTCGAAGACGGGCGGCTGCACGCCGGCGAGGCGCGCGGCCGTGAACTTCGCGCCGTCGCTGATGGCCTGGAACTGCCGCACGAGGGGGTACTGATCCGGCGCGAGGCGCGTGCCGAGGAGCACGTTGACGTCGAACTTCTTTTGCTCGGCGAGGGCCTGCGCCTTGTCGAGCCACGTGAGCGCCTGGCCCACGGTCTGGATCAGCTGCGGCACGGAAAGATGGTAAAGATTCACGAGCGTCTCCTTGGTAGACGGCGGCGGGTGTCGCACGCGCCGCCGCCACGTAAACACCGGCTCCCAGGTGCGCAAGCCCGAGAGCACAATCACGCCTCGTTCACCGGGAGCCCGCGAGGGCCACCGGAGGCGCCGCCGCGCGGCCGGGCAGGAGGAAGGTGCAGCCGAGCGTCAGGAGCAGCGCCGCGCCGTACACGGACATGGCCGTGGTGTGCTCGTGCATCACCACCTCCGGATCCGGGCGATCCGTGAGCACGAGGCCGAGCACCGTGAGGCCGGCGACGCCCCCGAGATAACGCATCGTCGAGGTGAGGCCCGCGGCCATTCCGCTCTTTTCCCGCGGGACGTCGCTCATCGCCGCGGACTGCGACGGAGCCGCCGAGAGGCCGAGCCCCGCGCCGAGCATCACGAGCGAAGGAATCGCGTCGGAGAGCGCATGCAAAGGCCGGAGCGCGAGCAAGGTCGTGCCCCCGAGGGCCAGCGAGCAGCCGACGAACGCCACCGCGCGCGCCCCGAATCGATCGGTCCCGCGCCCCGCGAACGGCGAGGTCAGCACCATCGTGCCCATCATCGAGAGCAGCGCCGTGCCGACGTCGCGCGGGCCGACGTGGAAGAGCCTCCCGACCACGTGGGGTAGCTCGAAGATGGTCGAGTACATCGCGAAATTCTGGAGCGCGATGATCAAGCTGCCCCCCACGAAGGCGCGCTGCTTGAACAGAGAGAAATCGATGACGGGATCCGCGACGCGCCGCTCCCAGAGCACGAAGGGCACGAAGGCGAGCGCGCCGACCACCGCCGCCCAGCGGAGGTGTGTCCTTTCGAGGCCGAGGACGAGCCCCGCGAGCGCGCCGCCGAGCAGGAGTGATCCCAGAAGGTCGAAGCGCGGGCGGGGCGCGGCGGGGGCCCGAGGAGCGGCCGTCACCCCGAGGTGCGCGAGCCCGGCGGAGAGGAGGAGCACCGGGACGTTGACGAGGAAGATCGAGGTCCACCCGAAGTGCCCGACGAGCTGCGCGCCGATCGTCGGCCCGGTGCCCGCCGCGATCCCCATCACCGCGCCAAACGCGCCGAAGGCACGCCCGCGCATCTCGGGCGGCAGCTCCGTGCGGAGCAGGGCCGTCGCGCTCGGGGCCATGATCGCGCCGCCCGCCGCCATCACGATGCGCGCCACCGTGAGCGCAGGGAGCACGGGCCATACGTACGCGAGCGCGGCGCCGGCCGCGAGGAGGAGCTGACCCAGCCCGAGCGCACGCCGATGGCCGAGCCGATCGCCGAGCTTTCCGCCGGGGCTCTGCAGGACGATGTTCGTGAGGAGATAACTCGTCACGAGCGCCTGCCGGAGCGCGCCGGAGTCGGCCGAAAGGGTGCGCGCCATCTCCGGCAGCGCCACGGCGACCATCGTGGAGTTGAGCGGCGCGAGCGCCGCCGACAGCGCGATCGCCACGAGGAGCCGCACCGGCAGGCGCGACGCGGGCTCAGGCATAAGCGACCTCGCCCGTGACGCTCGGGCGCACGAGCAGCACGCGGCCTTCCGTCCCGTCGACGAGGATCTCCTGACCATCCGTGATGCGCGTCGTCGCCCCGGCGGCCCCGAGCACCGCGGGGATCCCGTATTCGCGCGCGACGATGGCCGCGTGCGAGGCCGCGCCGCCCGTGTCCGTCACGACGCCCGCGGCGAGGGTGAAGAGCGGCGTCCACGCGGGGTTCGTGTACCGGCAGACCAGGATCTCCCCCGGCCGGAGGCGCCCGAACTCGCGCTCGTCGCGCACGATGCGCGCCCTGCCGCGGACCACGCCGGACGACGCCCCGGTGCCGCGCAGCTCGCTCTCCGAGGCGCCTGTCGCGAACGCCTCGAACGCCCGCTTCTGCCACCTCCCGTTGACCACTCCGTACGTCGCGCGCCTGCGTTGCACGAGCTTTTTCACGTCGGCGAACGGCGGCGCCCCCTCCCGGAACCACGCCCGGATCTCGGCCTCCGTCAGATAGAAAATGTCGTCGGGGCTCGGCAGGTGCCCGCGCTCGTGGAGGCGGCGCGCGAGCTCGGCCACGATGGCCTGCATGGCCGAGAACACGCGGGCCAGGTCGTAATGCGAGCGCTCGCGGAAGATGATGGCCTTCCGGAGCTGCTCCAGGGTGCTGCGGAAGGGGCCGGAGAGCCCCGGCACGAATCGAATCCCGCGGGTGACCTCCTCGACGGCCGCCAGGTAACGCTTGTGCCCGGCCTCTTCGGACGGCGGCTCGGTGACGTCGAGCATGCCGCGCAAAAGCCCCCACATGGGCGCCGGATCCTGCCGCCAGGTGGGCGCCGAGAGGTAGAGCCCCGTGCTCTCCCGATGCCCGTGTTCGTCGAGGAACACCTCGACCTCGGCGAGGTAGGCCCGGCCCGCCTCCGAGGCGGAGAGCTCCTCGGGATGCCCCTCGCGAATCGCAAGAAAAACCTCCGGACCTGCGCTCGCGGCTTTGCGCGCGAGGTGGTAGAGCGCGAGGTTGACCTCGGAGGTCCGGGTGTGCAGGCCCGAGACGAGGTCGCCCAGGATGGCGTCGGCTCGCTTCCTCCCCACGGCGACGGTGACCGGGAGCCGCAGGGCCACCACGGCCATCTGGCTGAGGATCCCCTCGAACCGCTTGAACAGGATCTCTCGCGTGGTCGCCTCGATTCGATCGGTGCGGCCGAGGAGCGCGGCGTCGTCCATCGCGCGGAGATCGACCGGCGCGCTGACCTCGAGGATTCGGCCGAACGCCTCGGCCTCCCACCACGCCAGCCAGTCGTTGCGAAGGGCGGTCGCGACGCGCTGGGGCAAACCCAAGATCCGGAAGGTGGGGCGCGGCGACGGCAGGACGAAGAACTCACGCCATACCTGGTCCATCACCGCGCGCTCGTCGGCCTCGTCGATGTCGAGGCCCAGGATGCGCACCGCGTTGACGAGCGCGGGGACCACCATCCGGAAGCCCCACTGATCGAGCGGTTTGGGCGCGACGGGGAAGCGGTCGTTGTCGTTCGCTTCGAGCATCTTCCGCTGCAGGCGGCTGAGCTCCGGGGGCGGCGGGAGCGGCTCGATCTCGGCCGCGCCGAGGGTGGTGATGGGGCGCGACTGGAGGAGGTAGACAGAGCCCCCTTCGAAGGCGAACTCCACGTCCTGCGGGCAGCCGAAATGGGCCTCCAGGTCGAGCGCGATGCGGCTCAACTGGAGCACCAGCTCGTCGCTCGGCGCGGGGCGCCCCGGCACGCGGCGCTCGCGCTCCTCGATCGCCAGGGGCTCGCGACGCAGGCGGTACACGTCGCCGGTCGTGTGTCCCGAGACCACGGCCTCGCCGAGCCCCGGCGCGACCTCGAGGAGCATGCGGTCGGCGCGCTGAGCCACCGGATCGACCGTGAACAGGACCCCGGCAAACTCGGCCGCCACCATGCGCTGCACCACGACCGCGATGTGGACCCCCAGGTGATCCACGCCGCGCGCCGCCCGGTAGCCGAGGGCGCGCGCGCTCCAGAGCGACGCCCAGCACCGCCGCAGCGCGCGCAAGAGCTCGTCTTCTCCCGCGACGTCGAGGAACGTCTCGTGCTGGCCCGCGAACGAGGCGTCGGCGAGGTCTTCCGCCGTCGCGGACGATCGAACCGCGACCCGCGGCGCGCCGAGCTCACGATACGCTTCGCGGATGGCGTGCTCGAGCTCGGGCAGGAGCGCGCCCCGCTCGAAGAGCTCGGCCGCCTCGGAGGCCGCCGCCTCCCAGCTCTGTGCGGCGAGGTGCGCCGCGAGGCGCTCGGCGAGCCCCCAGGCGCGCGCGTGCTCGGCGTACGCCTCGGCGCTCACCACGAACCCGGCCGGCACCGCGAGCCCGCGTCGCAAAAGCTCGCCGAGGTTCGCGCCCTTGCCGCCCGCCGTGGGGAGATCGGCCCGGGACAGCTCGTTCAAGCGATGGATCCTCATGTTGCGCTCCTTTCTTGCCCAGCGCAGTTAATAAGTGACAAGATACTCAAGAATGTCACGCCCGCGCAACATCCCCGACACAAAGATCCTCGAAGAGGCACGCGCCTGTTTCCTGGAACACGGCGCCGCCGTCTCGACGACGTTGATCGCGGAGCGGCTCGGCATCTCGCACGGGGTGCTGTTCCAGCGGTTCGGCACGAAGGAGCAGCTCCTGCGCGCCGCGCTGATGCCTCCGTCCGAGCCGCCGTGGATGGCCCGGATGCGGTCGGGGCCCGACGACCGCGACGCGCGGACGCAGCTCCACGAGCTCGCCGAGGAGATCTTCGCGTACCTCCAGCGCATCGTGCCGTGCCTCGCGGTGCTCCGCTCGGCCGGCATGCACGTCGAGTCCGCGGCCGATCGGCGGGAAGATCTGCCGCCCGTCCGCGCGCGTCGCGAGATGGCGGCGTGGTTTTCCCGGGCGATCGCGCGGGGCCTCTTGCGCTCGGTCCCGCCGGAGCACGCCGCCGACGTCTTCCTCGGCTCGCTCCAGTTCCGGCCGTTCCACCAGCACCTCTCGAACCAGGGCTTCGACCACGCCGAGAACCGTGCGTACGTCGCGTTCGCCGTCGACGTGATCTGCTGCACGCTCGCGGAGGCGGACGGCTCCGGCGTGGCTCAGCCTTCGAGGTAGCGCGCGAGGCCCTTGGCGAGGCTCAATCCCACTGCAAACGCAAGGTGTCGTCCTCGTCGAGGACGATCTGCGCCCCGAACCGCCGGCTCTCGCGATGCAGCCTCTCCGCGAGCCAGCGCGCGTCGGCGCGCTCGACGCGGTTCAGGCGAAAATGGCGAATCCGGAGCGGCACCATCCGGAGCTCGACGAGCCTGCCGGTCCGGGTATCGAGGCGCACGAAATACATGAGCGTGCGATCGCTTCGGTATTGCTCGTGCCCGCGAATGCCTTCGTAGTCGTTCAAGAAGTCTCCGCAGCCGTAGAAGATCGGCCTCTCCGCGTGGACTTCGATGGCCATGGGGTGATGGGAGGAATGACCGTGGACCACGTCCACGCCCGCCTCGTCGACGAGGGCGTGGGCGAACGCGACATGCTCGCAGGGGATTTCATACCCCCAGTTGCCTCCCCAGTGGAGCGAGGCAATGACGACGTCGCCCGCGCGCTTCGTGCCCGCGATCCTCGCGGCCACACGCGCGACCGTCTTTGGACCGAGATCGGAGAGCACCGCGAGCCCGGGCGCGTGCTCGCCCGCCGCCCATTCGCGCGGGATCCCGGAGCTCGTCGTGCCAAACGAAACCACGAGGACCCGACCGCGCCCGGGGACGTCGACAATCGCCGGAGCCTCCGCCTCGTCGAGATCGAGCCCGGCCCCGGCCGTCGCCATGCCCGCCTTTCGCAGCGTCGCGAGCGTCTCGACGAGGCCCGCGCGGCCCCAGTCGAGGACATGATTGTTCGCGAGAGAGCAACCATCGATCTTCGCGGCGAGCAGGCACGGGGTGTTTTTCGGGTGCATGCGATAATTGATGCCCTTTGGCCAGGGGTCGCTGCTCGTCGTGATGCTCGTCTCGAGGTTGACCCAGCGGACGTCCGGGGCCCGGCTCGCCCACGCACCGAGCGCGTCGCCCCACACGGAGTCGAAGCTCTGGCGCCTCGGGATCGGCCCGCTCTCTTGCTCCGCCAGAGCAACGTAGTCACGCGCGTCCTCCATGTGGGGCTCGAAGAGCGACGGCTCGCTCGGGAAGGGCAGGATTTGATCGATGCCCCGCCCGGTCATCACGTCCCCGCACAAAAAGACCTCGATGACGGACCCTGCCGCCTTGCGCGACGCGCTCGCATGCTCCGGAATCTCGGCCATGGGGTGTCCCGCCGCTCGGACATTCAATCCATGTGCCGAACGTCGAGCTCGGCGGCGGCCGCCGGGCCGCCTCATCGCGTCACGGGCGCTTGTAGATCGCCCCTCCCTTCATGACGAACGGGACCTTCCGGAGCGCCGTGATCTCCCGCGTCGGATCGCCTTCGACCGCGATCAGATCGGCCAGCTTGCCGGCCGCCACCGAGCCGATCGCCGCGTCGAGGTGCAGCACCTTCGCGCTGCCCGAGGTCGCCGCGCGCAGCGCATCGACCGGGGTCGCGCCGTACTCCACGAACAATTCGAGCTCGCGGGCATTGTCTCCGTGCGCGAACACGCCGGCGTCGCTCCCATTCACCAGGGTCACGCCTGCGTCGAGGGCCGCCTTGAACGACTTGCGCTTCGCCGTCAGCCTCTCCGGCTCGGGCGTGCTGCCCTTCTTCCAGCCCTGGTAATAACGCGCGATGGCGTCACTCGCCGCGAGCGTCGGGCAAAACGCGACGTGGTTCTTCGCCATGAGCTTGAAGACCTCGGGCGTGCCTTCGTCGCCATGCTCGATGGTATCGACGCCGGCCATGGCCGCGCGCCGCATTCCTTCGGCCGAAGACGCGTGCGCCGCGACGCTCCGGCCACTCGAATGCGCGGTCTCGACGACGAGCCGGAGCTCCTCGATCGAGAACGTCGGCCGCACCTCGTTGCCGGGCCCCCAAGGGTAGTCCGCATAGACCTTGATCCAATCGGCGCCGTGCCCGATCTGATCGCGCACGACGCGCAGGAGCTCATCGTGCCCGTCGGCCTCCTCGGCGCCCTGCGGCACGTGGAAGCCGGGATCGAAGCCCTTCGGCCCATAACTCCCCGTGGCGACGATGGCCTTCGTCGTGACGATCATTCGCGGGCCGGGGATGATCCCCTGATCGATGGCCTGCTTGAGCCCGACGTCGGCATATCCGGCCCCCTCCGTCCCGAGATCGCGGACCGTGGTAAAACCGGCGAGGAGGGTGTTTCGCGCGTGGTTCGTCGCGCGGGCGACGCGGAGGGCGACGGGCTCACGGGTCACCTGTTTGTCCCAGGAGGCTTCGTCGTAAGGATGAAGCAAAAAATGAGAATGCCCCTCGATGAGACCGGGCAAGAGCGTCGTGTTCGGCAAATCGACGACCGCCGCGTCGCCCGGCGCCTGCACCTGCGCCTCGGGCCCCGCCGCCTCGATGCGATTGCCGCGC
Organism: Polyangium sp. 6x1; assembly: GCF_029946515.1. GTDB lineage: Bacteria > Myxococcota_A > Polyangia > Polyangiales > Polyangiaceae > Polyangium. Next base: position 7,406 of record NZ_JARZHH010000127.1, on the reverse strand, counting down.
ACGAGGACGACCCATCCCTCGTGCGGGCGCGCCGTATTGCCATCGAAGACGCGCGCCGGCTTGAGCAGATAGAGGCCTTTTCCAGCGATCCCCGTGAACGTGGGGGCGGGGAGGGGAGCGGGGAGGGAGGCCATCGGCGAGCCGCCATCCGCGGGAATCGAAGCTTCCGCAGGGCGTGCGCTCGCGGTCGGAGGTGCGGTCGGGCGGCTCGTCGATCCGGCGCGTGGCGGCCCGCCGGGGGCGGTCGCGGCCGCGCCGCCGCAGCCCGAGAAGAGGACCATTGCGGTCAGCGCGGCCAGGGCGGCACGGGCGTTCTTCACCGTCCTTCTCAATTTTCGTCGAGCTTGTAGACGCCGTCTTCCTGCGTGACATCGATCTTCTGGAACTTCTCCGGAGTCCCTTTATCAGCGGCCGCTTTCCACACCGCATACCATGCGTCGAACTGGGAGCCTTGCCGCTCCAGCATGCGCTTGGAGACGCATTTCTTGAATGCTTCTTTGTCGTCTCGGCGCAGCACGTCGTAGATCGTCGCGCGCGCCTTTTCGGGGGTTGCGAGGTCGAGGACCGGCGCGGCGCCCGCACCATCTTGCGCGGCGCCCGACGCCTCTTGCGCGGGGGCGGGCGCCTCTGGCGCGGGAGCGGGCGCCTCTGGCGCTTGCGGCTCCGGGGTGCTTGAAGCGCAGGCGGAGGCCAGGACCAGAATGGCAAAGGCCGCGATCTTGAACGTCGACATGGCTGAGCTTTACGCTCCGTTGGGTGGGTTCGTCAAGGCGCCCCCGAGCGCGGCGCCTGTGCTCCTGGGTTCAACGCCCGAACACGCGGAGCGATTTGCAAGCCGCGAGCTCGGTGGCATGCGAAGCGGCCATCGCGCGCGGGTCGTCCGCGGGCTCCAGGTTGACCGTCACGACGCACCGGACGACCGTCGTCTCGCCTTCGACGATGGCCATCCCGCGGACGCTCGGGATCTTTTCGACCTCGGCCGTGTCATGTTGCGTGGCGTCGTAGAGGAGGAAATACGTGCCCCCGGGGATCGGCTCGGTCTTCCAGATCTCGAAGGGCCCGTGGTGGTGCTCCGCCGGCTTCGGCGCCTTCCATTCGGCGACCACCGCCGCGTTCGACTTCGGCGTCCAGGTGAAGATGACGCCGGGAAACAACACGCCATTCTCGATCGCCATCGGCGCCTTGCCGCGCGCGGAGACCGGCAGATCCACGCAGAAGTCAGGGCCCTCGTGCCGATAGGCGTCCTTGCCGCAGGGCGCGGCGGGCGCGCTCGCGACGGGCGCCTTGCCGCTCTGCTGTGCCGTGCCCGCGCTCGTCAACGCCGAGTTCGCCGGCCGATCATGCCCCGCGTCCCCGGCGGAGCGGGCGCAGCCGAGCACGAGCGTGAGTCCAAACCATGCCAACGAGCCTGCTTTCATGATGGGTTCCTTCATCTCCACGAGACGCCCGGGCCGCCGAGAAGACGTCGGCGATCCGCCGTTCTCGTGCCGGGCTCATGGACATGACGGGTGGGGAGGAAGGTTGTCGCACGGCGCTCGACAAAAAAAATCGACGACCCCCGTTCACTTTGGATGCGACAGGCGAAGCCGGGCCCCGTCATCCGGGGGAGGAGCTCGCTCCCGCCCTCGGTCGTCGGAGCGGGCCCTCCTGCACGTATGTCACGCGAATCCGCGCATGGAGTTCCACACAAATGGTAGGCGTTCGATACCCCATCCTCTGGTCTGCCCTCTCGATCCTCTCCCTCGCCGTCGGGGCGGCGGGCTGCGGCGGTCAAAGCTCCGGAACAGCGGATGCCGGCGCTCAAACGGCGGCAAACATCGAACCCTCCGCTCCGGCGCCCGCACAGCCTCCGGCGAGCGCTCCTGGGCCGGCGGCGGGTGCTGCATCGGTCGGCGGCATGGGCCCGAGGGTGTTCCCGATCGTCGCTGCCAGCTCGTGCAGCGGCCGTGGCAGGCAGGTGACCCACGCGTCGAGCGGGGACGCGTTCCAGCGGAGCGGCGACACGTGGTCGCGTCAGGAGAGGTGGGGGTGCGGGTGTCCGACGGGCGACGTTTACACGATGGTGTACGAGCCCAAGACCTCGCCGCTCCGCGTGCGGCTCTGCGAGAACGGCGCCATGGACATGTGCGAGGCGCTCTGCCAGCAGACCCTCGCATGGAACCTCTCCGGACCGCTGAAGGAGGCCGGCGCGACGGACGTGGTGTTCGTCGATTGATCACCTCCTTTCGCTGCGACCTCTTTCGCTGGTAGACTCTGCGACGCGTATTCGTCATGCCCCACCTCACGCTCCCCACGATCTTCACCATCGGCTCGACGCTCGTGTTCCTCGTGCTCGAGCGCGTGCGGCCAGGCCGCGCATTGCCGCACGTGGCCGGCTGGCACGTGCGCGCGCTCTTCTTGAACCTCGCGCAGCTCGGCATCACGCTCGCGCTGAACCGCGTCTGGGCGTGGCTGTTCCAGGGGGCCTCGCTCTTCACGATCTCCGCGCTGGGCCGCCCGTGGCTCGAGGGGCTCGTGGCGTGGTTCGTGGGCACGTTCTTTTACTACTGGTGGCACCGCCTGCGGCACGCCGACGGCTTCTGGCACGTCTTCCACCAGATCCACCACTCGCCCGCGCGCATCGAGATCCTCACGTCCTTCTACAAGCACCCCGTCGAGATGGTCGCCGACGCGCTGCTCAGCGCGACGATCGCGTACCTCCTGCTCGGCATCTCGCTCGAAGGCGCGTTCTGGTTCAACTTCTTCGCCGCGACCGGGGAGTATTTCTACCACGGCAATTTCAAGAGCCCCCGCTGGCTGAAATGGTTCCTCCAGACGCCCGAGCTGCATTCGGTGCACCATGAGCTCGACGTCCACCGCTACAACTACTCCGACTTGCCGCTGTGGGATCGGCTCTTCGGCACGTACAAGGACGCGGACGAATTCGCCCCGGCGTGCGGGTTCCCCCGCGACAACGAGCGCAAGATCGGCGACATGCTCGCATTCCGCGACGTCTATCACGACCCTACCTGAGGGGTGTGATAGGCTCGGCGCCATGGCTCCCCGCATGCCGCCATGCGCGCTCGTCGTGGCCACGCTCGTCGCGACGGCGACGGGACGTGGTCGGTGATCCGTCCATCGAGGCTGCTCGCGGCGAGGGCGCGGTCACGCTCCTTCCGGGCATGGCGTCCGAGCTCCACGTCCGCGCCGAGCGCGCGGGCGAGGGCCGGCTCGCGCTGCTCGACGCGGCGATCCGAACGGAGGCCGTCGAGCCGAGCGCGGTCGCGGCGATCGACCTGGACCTCCAGGCGGACGATACCAACGTCGGATATGGCTGCATCCCGCCGGCGCCGCGCTTCGATCAGCCGGTGAGCCACCTCTACACAGGCGCGCGGCGTTTTCTTTTCGTGCGGCTACGAGCAAAGGATGGCCGCGCGATGGCCGGGCTTCTCGAAGCGCCGCGATCGGCCACGCCGGAGGTCTGCACCCTCGCGCCCGCGCCGCGGCCGGAGCGCGCGCTCGAGGTGCTCGAATTCAACCTTCCTGCCTCGCGTGACCATCAGCGTTTCGCGTGGGAGCTTCACGCGGTCGAGCGCGGCACCTGCCGCGTCGAGGCGCGCGTGGGCGAGGTCGTCGCGCAGACCGTCGTCGAGATCCACTGACCTTCGTTCAGGACGCCGCGCGCGCGCCGGGCCTCCGTGTCGGGATCAAGATGCCGAGCGCGACCACGAAAAACGGCACGACGAGCCCGCTCTTGAATGCATGAATCGCGTCGGTTTGCCCGTGCTGGGGCAAGACCTGGATCACGATCGCGGCGAGCGGCCAGGCCGCCACGAAGAGGGCCTGGCCGAGCGCCCAGCGTCGACCGTCCACGGGGACGCGGAAGGCCCGGAGAACGCCCACGACGAGAGAAGGGGTGAGCAGCCACCAGAAAAGCATGGGCCAGGGCAGGGGACGCATGAAGGCGAAACGATTGAATGCCGCGCGGAGAGACCCTTCGGTGAGAGGCACCGCGATCGCCGCGAAGAGCGCGAGCACGGAGACGATCGCGGCTCTCCTCCGGGGCGAGGGCACGTCGAGGAAGGACCATGCCCACAGGAGGAACAAGGCGACGCCGACCGGCACGGCGAGGTGAAAGTATCCGGCCCAGGTGAGCCCCTCCCAGCCGCGCCACTCGACCTCCAGCCGCCAGAGGGCGCCGGCCAGAAGCGCGAGGATACCAAGGGCGGCGGTCGGGTGCATGAAAGGCACCGTACCACAACAGGCCCCCAGATCTGTCGCAAACGCGAAGTCCCCATCCCCCCGAACCCGGCGCACCCCTTGCTCGACCCCCGCGACCGGCGATGACGACCGGGTACGATTGACACAGCCGAAGCATGAAACATCCCTTGCGCGTCCTCACGCTCGGAACAGCCTCGCTCGTGCTCGTCGGTTGCGGACAGGATGCCCCGAACGACAGCACGCAGCTCGCCCAGCACAATCGCCCCCCACCTTCCGGCCAGGGCAAACTCGTCTGGGCTCGCGCATTCGGGGATGCCCCTGGGTATCAGGACGGCGTCGCCGTCGCCGCAGGTCCGAACGGCGAGATCGCGCTCATCGCGAGGGCCGCGGGGACCATCGACCTCGGCGGCGGCCCCCTCGTGCTCCCGATCGGCGGGTATGGCCTTTACGTCGTGGGCCTCGATCCCGAAGGAAAATATCGCTTTGGCATGGCATTCGGGGACGCATGGATCGGCGGCCCGAAGGCCGTCGCTTTCACGGCCGAGGGCGGAATCCTCCTCGCCGGCCGCGTCAGCCCCTATGCCGACCTCGGCCTCCCGCTCCCGCCCGGGGAAGAACAATCCTTCGTCCTCGCGCTCGCTCCGGACGGCAAGCCCGCCTGGGTACGAACCTTCACGACGGGATACCCGAAGGCGCTCGCGCTCGATCGCTCGGGCAACATCTTCCTCGCCGGAAGCTTCGCGGGCTCGTTCGATCTCGGCACCGGCCCGCTCGTCGGCGCTGGAAACGTTTTTCTCGCCAAGCTCGATGCCCGAGGCCAGACCCTCTGGAGCAAGGCCTTTCCCGGCATGAACCCGCAAAGCGTGCGCGCCCTCGCCGTCGACGCGGCGGGCGACGTCGTCGTCGCCGGCTCCTTCTACGATACCATCGACCTCGGGGCCGGCCCCCTCGAGAGCGCCGGGGACACCGACGTGTTCGTCGCGAAATACAGCGGCGCCGGCGAGCTCCGATTCGGCCTGCGTTACGGCGGCCCGCAGCACGACGTCGCCCCCGATGTGGCCCTCGACGGCCGAGGCGACATTCACCTCGCCGGCGTTTTTCGGGGCACGCTCGACCTCCCTTCCGCTCCGCTCTCCGCGGCCAAAGAAAGCCTCTACTGGGCCCGACTCACCCCCTCGGGACAGGGCGTTTACGCGCGCGCGATCCCCGGCGACGTGGCCGCGCCCTCGCTCGCCGTCGACCCCTCAGGCCAGGCCCGGATCGCGGGCAGCTTCTCGGGCAGCATTGATTTCGGGCAAGGCCCGCTCACGGCGCAAGGGGTGGATGTGTTCCTCGCCAAACTCGCCCCCGGTGGCGAGACGCTCTGGGCCCACGGGTACGGCGGCGACGACGAGACCCAGCGGGCCTCGGCCCTCGCCGTGGACGCGCTGGGCCATTCCTTGATCACCGGCGGATTCCTCGGCACGCTCGATTTCGGCGGCGGACCTCTCGTCGGCTCGTACCCCGACGATGGCTTCCTCGCGAAAATCTCCCCTTGACGAGGACGCCATGAAACCATTCCCTGCGGTGGTGACGATGGGGCTCACGGCGATCGCCCTCGCTGGCTGCTCGGACCACGAGCGGGACACGAGGGAGAGCCCGGAGGAGAGCGCCGCGGTCCTCTGTCCGGAGACAGGGCCGCTCACCGGGGCGAACCTCTTTTCGCGTGTTTTCGTCGTGGACACCGAATTTCGCGCGATGGGCCTCGGCGTGGGCGTGGACGGGGCGTCCCATACCGTCGTGGCCGGCGCTTTCCGTCAGAACGTCGATCCGGGCGGCGGCCCGATCGCCTCGGCGGGCGGCTACGACCTCTTCGTGGCGAAGTTCGATCCCGCGGGCGCGCTCCTCTGGAGCCACCGATTCGGCGGTCCCGGCGACGAAAGCTTCGGGGCCCTCGCGGTCGGCGAGCGCGGGGACATCTGGCTCGTGAGCCATGGCTCGCTCGCCGGCGGGGAGGGGTTCCTCTCCGTGATCGCCCTCGATCCCGCCGGAAACGAGCGTTTCTCCCGGAGCTACACCGGCGCGGAGTACCAGACGGCGAAAGCGGCGGCGGTCGATCGCGAGGGCAACCTGCTCCTCGTGGGGAGTTACGCCGGCAGCCAATTCGACCTCGGCCTCGGCCCCATCGGGAAATACGGGTACAATTTCCTGGCGAAATTCAATGCCGCAGGGGAGACGACCTTCGTCCGGGCCCTCGCGGGGTCGAGTGATGATTTCGTGAGCGACGTGGCGGCGGCGCCGGACGGGGAGGTCGTGCTGACGGGCGCGCTGAAGAGCGTGCTTTCGCTGGATGGCATCGAGGGCGCGAGCGCCGGGGGCACGGACGTCTTCGCGGCCCGTTTCTCCGCGAAGGGCGAGCCGCGGTGGATCCGACGCTTCGGGTCCGCCGACGACTGGGAGGAGGGGAAAAACGTCGCCGTCGATGCCCTGGGAAATACTTGGCTCACCGGCAGCTCCTCTTCGCTCATCGACCTCGGCCGAGGGCCCATTTTCCCCACCGCGGGCGGCTCGACCCCTTTCGTGGTCGAGCTCGACGCGGCGGGCCGTCCCCTGCGCCACCGCCTCGACGTGCCCCGCCATGTGAGGGCCGACGGCGCCGGCAACGTCGTGCTCGCGGGTGAATTCGCGGGCACCCTCGATCCTGGAAGCGGGCCGCTCGCGAGCGCAGGCGGCACCGACGCTTGGCTCGTGAAGCTCGGGCGGGCAGGGGAAGTGCGCTGGGCGGAGCGGATGGGCAACGCGCAATCGGAGGCCGTCCACGGGCTCGCCATGAATTGCAAGGGGGGGAGCGCGATCGTGGGCTCGCGGGTGGATCCGAACGAGCCGAACGTAGGGGCTCTGGATGGCCCGATCGAGGTGTTCGTGTCGGTCTTTGCGCCCTGATCTCGGGGGCGGTGTCGACGGATGTCGACCGATGTCCAGAGGGTACGGCGACGATTCCGCGTAGCATCGACGCCATGAAGACCCTTGCATTGGTATTGATCACAGGCCTCGTGGCGGTGGGGTGCGGTTCGAACGAAGGCAATCCGAGCGGCGCCTCGAGCTCGAGCGGCGGCGCGGGCTTGGGCGGCAGCGGCGGTGACGCGGGCGCGGGCGGCGACGGCTCGGGCGGCGGCGGCACGGGCGGCGGCGGCGCGGGCGGCGCGGGCGGCGGAGCCTGCAACGTG
>NZ_JARZHH010000126.1 GCF_029946515.1 Polyangium sp. 6x1 | reverse complement strand
AGCTCGAAGAGGCCATCGTCGCCCACATCGAGGCCCACAACACCGCCGGCAAGGCCTTCGTGTGGACCAAGTCGGCGGATGAGATCCTCGAACGGGTAGCGGCTGCTTGTGAACGTATTTCTAACTCAGGACACTAGTGAGCGGCGGGGCCGGAGCATCTGGAGCCGCGTCCCGCGTCCGCCGCTGCCCTCGCCCTGACGGCGGACGAGCGCCATCGGAGCCGGCCTTCGGGGACACGCCTTGCTCGGCGCGGGTTCGGCGGAAACGCACATTCCGTGCGCTTGTCGACGGCTCGGCAGGCATCGCCATTGCCTTCCCACCCTGCTCGGCCGGTCCGGTAAGGCGGCGACACCGCGACGAACGCTCACCGCGGCCGGGCCGAACGTCGGACACCGACGCGTCGGCGCGGTTCTCACTCGCACCCCGACCGCGCGAAGAGCCACGCTTCTTCGCGGTCTTCGAGGCCGTTGCCTCCTCCGCGCCTTCAACCTCGACGAACTCGTCATGCCGCCGCATCGAGGGGATACGTTACGCAGCAGTCCGGAAGAGCGCCATGATGCGGGTTGCCGGACGGATACCGTTCATCAAGCCCCCGCTCTTCCTGGTCGGTCTCGGCGCCCTGGGTGGGGGTGGCGCGGTCGCGCTCTGGCCCCACGGGGACTCGCCTGCTGCGCGGCATGCTGTGCCGATGGTGCTGTCCGTCGTGATCGACGAGAGCGGACGTGGGGAGAGCTCTTCTGTCGTCGCGCCCCCTGCCACTCCCGGACCGAGCCCCACCGTGGTTGTCGTCTCGCCCTCGCGGCCCCCTACCGCCCCCGTGCCCGTCAACGACCCGGAGACGACAAACCTCGAACAAGCCCGGGAGATGCTCTCGCGCGGGCAGTTCGCCGAGGCGCTCTCCACGCTGCGACAGCATGAACGGGACTATCGGGACAGTCATCACGCTGCGGTCCGGAACAAATACATCGCCGCGGCGCTCGAGGGCCTGCGGCAGAACGAACAGAAGAGCGGCACCACGCCCTGACCAGCCTCTTGCACGGCGGCGTGCATTTTCCTTGGACGGGTCGTCATGTCGGCTCGTGTTTAGAAAGTAAGGGACATGCGGCTTCTGTGTCCGGCCATGATCGCCGGCATGCGGGATGCGTTTGTCCTTGCGATTCATCATCATCCGCAGACGGCCGCGGTGCAGAGCGCGCATTGGGGTGCGTTCGTCGAGGCATACCACCGCGGTCGCCTGGGGATGGTGATGTTCGCTCGAACGAGGTCGCGGGATACAGCTCGCATTGGCTAGCCCAGGTTCCGCGCCCGCCTCCGGGCGATCATCACCGTGCCGGCGACGGCACCCGTGTGCTCGGAGGGTACATGGCCAACGAAAACGAACAACACGACCACGCCCGCGATGTGGCGGGCAACGTCAGCGTAGAGCGGCCCTTCGCGCGCACGCTGGGCTGCGGGGACGCGCAGCCCGCGCCGAGCTCCACGGGCCGCCGAACGACCATCAGGCCGTCGACATCGGTGGCAGAGCCGAAAGAGCCTCCACGGCGTCATCGCACGCCCATCGAGGAGGTGAACGACGTCCTCCGGCAACTCCGCATCCCCGAGCTCGCCGACGTCCTGCTGTTCGCGCAGCGCACCCTCGCCGCGCGTGACGCAGGCCCAGATCCGGCGGTCATGAGCGAACTCCTCGCTGCGATGAGCCGGCTTCATCCGGCCTACAAGAACACGCAGGGCGTGCCGCTGCCGATCCTCCGTAGGGCGCTCGTCGTAGTTCCTCGCGCCGCGCTCGAGGCGGCTCTCCTACGAGCAGAGCGCGAGGGCAGCATCAAGCTCGTCGCCGTCTCGCCCCTCACCCCGTTCATCGAGCGGCAGGCGGGTATCCACGACTCGAAGCGCGGTTTGCTCTACTTCTGCGCTGCTCCCACGCCAGCGAGATGAGAACGAGCGTGTCTCGCCGCGAGGATCTACACCCGTTTGTCGCCAAGCTCGGTGCACGGATCCGAGATCTCCGCCTCGCGCGAGGGATGTCGCTCGAGCAGCTCAGGAAGAAGACTGGCATCGTCGTGAGCCACCTTTCACTCATCGAGCGCGGGCACGTCGTGCTCACCGTAGGCACCGTCGATCGCATCGCTCGCGCGCTCGGCTTGACGCCGATGTTCCTGGTGCTGCTTCCCGAGGAGAGCGAACTCGAGGCGGTCGTCGAACGGATCGGCCACATGAGCGCCGACAAACTCGCGCGGATGTACGAGCGGGTGTCCGCCTCCAAGAGCCTGCCCCTGAAGAAGCCTCGTCCGCGCGGGAGCCACGGTCCGTAGCGAAAGGTTTGTCCCCTCTTGCGGTTTGGCGCGGAACATGCGATCCAGGGTCGCGATGTCCTCCGTGCGTCCGCCTCCCGCGCCGTTCGAGCCCTCGCCTCCGGCCTCGCGAAGGCGGCTCCGATCGGGGCCGGACGTGTTCAGCGTTCTCTCGCGAGACGGTGCCGCCGCGGTCCTGCTCTTCGCCCGTGCCAAACTCGAAGCTGAGCGTCGGCGTGCACCTGGGCTCGTGAACGCATCCCTTCGCGCCTTCGCCTCGGGCGTGGAGTCAGCGGCTCGCAGCGTGACCGAAGGGGTACATGACGATGGCGTGTTCATCGCACCGCTCTTCCGCCTGCTCCGCGAGCGTGACGAGGTCCCCTCCTGCCCGACGCTTTCTTCGTTCAAGGCGCGGCTGCTCCAAGCGTACAACCGCGGGCTCCTCGAACTCGCCACGTGCCAGCGCGCCGAGGACGTGAACCCCTTGGTGGTCGCCGCATCGGCGGTTCATTCCCGACGAATCACGTTTCATCTCGTGCAGCGATGGTCGCGTCGGAACATGTTCGCCGCGCTCGACGACGTCGTCGAGGCGCTCTCTCCCAAGGCATACGCCGCCGCAAAAGACTTCGCGCGCGAGGTCCACGAGGATGAAAAGCGCCGTGAAGGGCGCCCCCGCTTGCTCACGCTGCCGCTCGACGCTTTCGCCGCCCGCGTGCAGACCGTGGTCAATGAAGGCTCGCACGACGCGCTCGTCGTGGAGCTGTTCCGGGAGCTCGATGACCGCGGTGAGGCGACGGGGCTCGGCCTCTCGGCATTCAAGGCTCGGCTTCGCGGTGCGTATCGCACGGGCCTGCTCACGCTACGCGCGTGGCAGGCGACGGATGGCGTGGAGAGCCCGGCCACGCAGGCGTCCGTAGTTGGTCACGAGGGGATGACGCTGCATCTCGCGTGCTGCGCGGCGGCCCCGTTGCCCATCCCGTGGGGGCGGCCGGCGCCACTCTTGGTTCCCACACCGCGCTGGATCGAAGCATCGCAGGGGCGACTGTAATGAGTGAGTATCAGTATTATGAATTTCAGGCTATCGACAGGTCTCTCACCGAAAAGGAGATGGCCGAGCTCCGTTCATACTCGACGCGTGCCCGCATCACCCCGACGAGCTTCGTCAACCATTATGAGTGGGGGAACTTCAAAGGCGACGAAGACGCGTGGATGTTCCGCTACTTCGACGCGTTCCTGTATCTCGCGAACTGGGGCACGCACGTGTTCAAAATGCGCCTGCCTTCGAAGTTCCTCGACCTCGCCGATGTGCGCCCGTATTGCTCGAGAAACAGCCTGACGGCGCGGAAGAACAAAGACCAGGTCGTCCTCACCTTCGCCTCGGAGGACGACGAGGGAGAAGATTGGGACTCCGGTGAGGGCATTCTATCTCCTCTGATCGCACTTCGCGCGGAGCTCGCCCGCGGCGATCGTAGGGCTCTCTACCTCGGCTGGTTGCTCGCTGTGCAAGCCGATGAATTCGACGATGAGGAGCTGGAGCCGCCCGTGCCGCCGGGGCTTGGGCGGCTCAGCGCGTCGCTCGATGCGTTGGTCGAGTTCCTGCGTATCGACCCGGATCTGCTTCGTGCCGCCGCGGAGACGAGCGCGCAGATGTCGACCCTATCGCCCGGCCGAAAAGAGCTGAGGGCGTGGCTCGCGACGCTACCGCCGGCCGAGAAGGACACGTGGCTCGCCCGCTTGTTCGCCGAGGACACGCTGTCCGTGTCGGCGGAGCTTCATCGTCGGTTCGTGCAGGACCACGATCCGGCGAAGGCGAGTCTGGCGGCGCCGCAACGACGAACCATCGGCGAGATTCGCCGTATCGCCGAGAGTCACGCCATGGAGCGAAAGCAGAACGCCGAACGAGAAGCGGCAGCCGAGGCGGACCGGCGGCAGCGAAAAGCGGCGCGCGAGCGGGCGAAGCATCTGGACGCGCTGGTGGGCAAGGAGAAGCAGCTCTGGGTGGATGTCGAGGCGCTCGTCGCGGCCAAGCAGTCCAAGAACTACGTTGCAGCGGTGGAGGTTCTGATTGACCTCCGCGATCTCGCCGCAAGATCGGGAGCGGGGGACTTCGACACGTTGCTGAAGTCTTTTCGGAGCCGGCATGCGCGCAAGGCAACGCTCATGGATCGGATCTCGAAGGCCGGCCTGTAGAGCTTGGTCCTTCGCCTCCCTGTCCCCGCGCGACGACTTTTCTTCGGCTCCCTGCCCTCGCGCGACGACTTTTCCTCGCCTCCCTGCCCTCGCACGACGAGCGTTCCTCGGCGCGCCTGGGATCCGCAGGGTATCACGCCCCTCCGGGGGACATGACCACGCTCCGGATGTCCAGCGCGTTTCATGGGCCATCGTGGTACCGCTCGTGCTTTGCTACGTCGGTCTCTCGACGTGCAGGAGGGCCCGCCACCGCTCCTCGAGCCATTGCTCGCGCTCGACCTCGGCGGTATACACGGCGCGCATCGCACCGAACGCACGCACCGCGAGCGCGCCCCACTCGCTCCAGTTGAGCGCGAGCGGATTCATGCGGAGACAGGCGATCTTCGCGACGTTGCCTGCACAAACCATCCCGTGCACCGCGAGCACCATCTCCGCGCGCTTCCGGCGCAATGCCGGCGCCAGTTCTCCCGCCTCTTTGCGTTCGTGGAGATGCGATAAGACAACCCACGCCTGTACGATTGCCTCGGCCACCAGCGGAACGATGCTGCTCGTCGCGAAGTGTCCCAGGGTGAAACCGTTCCCGTACATCCATCGTGCGGCATCACCGATCGTCACCCGCGCGCCACCCTTGGTCAACACGAACGGGCTTTTTGCCGTGAAGAGTTGCAGTACCGCGAACATCGGCGGCGGGAGCCCCGCGGGCGTCCACACGTCGGACAGCAGGTGCGCGAGCACCTTGGCGATCGCGAGGATGACGGACGACCCCGGCGAGGCGCGTTCGAGCACACGGATCGTTCCGGCTCGATCGATCAGCGTGCAGTGTCCGCGCAGCTGGTCGACGACGCCGAAGATCACCCCGAGCAGCGGATCATGCCCAGGCGACATCAATCGATGCATCTTAGGTCGAAGGCCATCCACCACGACTCCGTCCGCAGGGTTATTGCGGGCAATGTCGTACGGAACCTTGGCCCAGTCCTCCGCGCTCTTCGCGATCTGCCCGAGCCACCGCAGGAACGGGTTCGCATCCCCACCCGCATCAATGCGCGCCGCGAGCGACGAGAGGTGCTTCGTCACGGGGCTCCCGAGGTAATCGCGCCCAAGGAACTTCATGTCCTTCGGGATCGCCACGAGCACGAAATCCACCGCAATCGCGAGGGCCGCAGCAAGCGCCACCCCCGCGTAGTCCCACCGCGACCACGACACACGGCCGAAGCGGCGATCGAGCTCGTCGAGCAACGCGCGTTCTCGCTCCGGCGGCAGCAGCCCCTCCAGAGGGGCCGGGACAAGATCGAGCCCGTATCGGCTGCGATACGCGTCAACAGCAGCGTTCCACTGCTCGACGCTGGCCATCGGGATGGCCTCGAGCGGATCGAACCGCGGTAATTTGACCTCGATCGCACGTAACTCGTCATCGGTGAGCTCGGGCAGCACCTCCTCTGCCGGGTCCACCTCGCGCGCCACCTGCTCAAGAGCCTCCTCCGGCACCATTGCCTTCAACCCCGCGAGCGTGGCCTCGGCGTCGTCGAGTCCCGAGCCGACCTCAGCACGAGTCTCGCGGACATCCTGCAGCACCTCCCGCAAGGCCGTGGTTCGGTGCTTCAACGCGTCGAGCAGATGATGCTGGACCTGAACCTTTTGCTCGTCCTCGTCAGGTCGCACCGAGCTCTCCCTTGTCGCGGAGGCCCTTCATCGCGCGCGCGAACAGGCTCAATTCCGCGGCGAGCTTGCCCAGTCTCACCCTGTCAATCTCGGCCTGGCGCTGGAGGTCCACGAGCTCGGACGAGATTTCATTCACGTCCTCGATCAGGTCGTTGATGGCTGTCTGGTGCATGCGGAGGACTTCCTGAACCAGCGCCTCTCGCCGGGCCTTTCGCGCATCTTCGCCTCGGTTCGTCAGGTATTGCACGCTCTTGTAAACACCGACGCCGAGCAGAACGACGACCCCGATCCCGGTGACCATCGCCGAGAGCCCAAGAATTCCGCCAAGCCCGAGTGCCGCAAGCCCCGAGGTGATACCCGCCGCGCTGAGCCCCACGACGCTTCCGCTCAGGTACACCGCCGCCAAAGGAACGCCCACCGCCGCGCCCCTCGCCGCGAGATCCTTCGCTCGCGCCATGATCACCTCGTCCGCCACCTTGCCGGCCAGCAAGTCCTCGTCGAGCTTGCACGCATCGACGATGATCGTCGCTTGATCCCGCGTAACTTGGAACCGCTGCGAAAGGAACCGCACGAACGGGTCCGCGTATAGATCGCTGCCGGGCCGCGTTCGGCGGAACACCTGGATCACGTCCTTCAGCAGCGACAGATGGATCGCATGCTCGGTCCCGCGCGGAACGCCGGCGCTCAGCCGATCGAGGACCTGCTCGATGGGGGTCGTCGGTGCACTCATGAACGCGCGCACGTTCGCGCGCAGGGCCGGCGAGAACCGCAGTCGGCTCATCAGGAGCTGAATCTCTTGCATCTCGACCGGGTCGATCTTCCCGTCGTTTTGTAAGGCGAGCAGGACGATTGACATGACGTAGTCGAGCTTCACCACGTCGGGCAGGTCCTCGACGATGATGAACCGGTCCGTGCTATCGACGATCCCTTGCTGGACCGCGCCGTGCACCGCCGCGAGAAACGCCTGGAGCGCATCGAGCGGCATCTCCTCGGGCACGATGTCGATGGCCTTGTCCCGCGTCTGGATGCGCAGGCCCCACTGGCCCGTATACCCCCCTTTCGCTGTCGTCAGGGGCACCTGTGATGCCTCGGTAATATCGATAAACCGGACGCTGCGCGGGGAATCGTTCCGCGGGTGCAGGTAGAGCGCGGAAGTCGTGATCAGGAACCCCTCCGACGCGCTTCCGAGCCTCGTCGCGTCGCAGAGCGCGAGCACCGTCTCACGACGAACTCCCTCCGCGTAGCTATTGAGCGCCCCGCTGAACTTCTTCTCGGGGATCCCAGGGGCAACGTAGAGGGCCTGCCCGCCAGCGAGGGAGAGCGCGAAGTGGCGGACAAGCGCGGCGAACGGGCTGTTGTGGAGAGGAGCCGTGACCATGGTCACGATGTTACTCGGGTTTGCCATTGGCGCTCAAGGCGCGATCCAGGCGGCCTGCTGGACACTCTCAGGACCGGCAGGGGGCTAAAAAAGCGGACGGTGCAGCCATCGAGCTGCACCGCCCCTGTCTTCTGCGATCAGGCCGCCGTTGCCCCGGGGACGGCCCGCAGAGCCTCGTCCCCCGGTCCGTCGTCCTCGCCGACCTGCGCCGGCTCGTACCGCCGCTCTTCGATGGAGAGCTCGAGCCCCAGGTGATGCTTGATCAGGTTCGCCGTGAGGAT
Source organism: Polyangium sp. 6x1 (assembly GCF_029946515.1). Taxonomy (GTDB): domain Bacteria; phylum Myxococcota_A; class Polyangia; order Polyangiales; family Polyangiaceae; genus Polyangium. The sequence goes on along the minus strand of NZ_JARZHH010000126.1, from coordinate 9,162 downwards.
GACGCTCGCTGCGTTCTTCAAGACCCTGCCGTTCACGACCGCGCGCCCCTCCCACCGCCGATGGGCGCGCGACCAGTCGAGCGTCCTGAGCCCCGTCAGCACGCTCTTCCAGTCCTCGCGCCGCTCCCGCAGCAGGGCGTTGCCGACGCGACCGAGGGCCTCGAGCACGACCGCATGCGCGTGAACGCATCGATCTCGCAGCGCAGACGCGCGGATCTTGCCGAGGCCGACCTCGTGCCAGTCCGGCATCACGCGTGTCAGCTCGGTCCAGAACTCGACGGCGATCTGCCTCGCGGTCTCGAAGCTCCCGCTGAAGCCCGCAAGCAGCGCCCTCGTGGCCGCGTGGATGCTCGCAAGCGCGAAGAGCTTGTTCGACCCGCCCGACACCGAAGTCTTCTCCCCATCGGTGAGCTGGTGGAAGAGGAGGACGTCGCGAACGACCGCGCGCGTGAGCTTCGCCAGCTCGTCGCGATGGTCGTACAGCAACCCCAGGGAGTTGTTCGGCCGGACCGCGAAGCGGTTCAAGTCCGCGAACCTCTGCTGCGCCTTCTCGAGCCCCGCGTCGACGAACAACGTCACGCACAGGCTTTCGTCCCCGAGCGATCCCCGTCGCTTTCGCACGTACTCCTGTGAAAGGGCCATCGCGACCGCCGCGCGCCGATGCTGTCCATCCAGGATAGCGACCGTCATGTCCCGCCGGATGTAGAGCGTGCCCATGAGGCTCTTATCATGGGCCGGCTCGAATCGAGGCAGACCGTCGACGGCGCCGACCAGGGCCGGCAGCGTGTAGCTCGTCGCATTGCTGGTGATGTAGTCGGCGATCTTCGGCACGCGCGTCCTGCTCAAGACCCGCTGCGCCCGAAGCTCGGGCGGCAGCTTCGCATCGACAGGGGCGAACAGCTTGGAGATATCCCGGAGCCGCACCATGATCGAGTAATACTCGCCACCGGCCTGCACGCCCCGGATCGCCGGGAACGTCCACTCCGACGCAGTGTCGGTCGCTATCGGCGCGGCGGGCTCGCCGACCGCATTCTTCTTGGCCCTGATATTCTTCGCCTTGGTCATTCAGAATCTCGTCACGATCGTTTTGGTTTCGAACCTTCCGGCGTATGCGCCTTCAGCCACGCCACCCGTGCCCCGCATCCCCGAATCCCACGCAACGGCTGCTCCGGCCTCGGAATGTTATGCCAATGCGCCCCATGCACGAGCGCATCGGCATAGACCTTCCCGGCCAGGATCACGAGCTGCGGAGGCACGCTGAACGACGGCAACACTTCACCGACCGTCCGCGCGCCCCAATCTTCGCGCTCGCTCTTGCGGAGTTTCCGCAGGTTTCGGTCGTACGGCCGAAGCACGGTCTTCGGAGCGACCGCGCCGTAGAAGGCGGAGACGATGATCACAGCGTCACACGTCTTCTCGGCATATTCGTAGGCCGCTCGAAACAGCGCCGACGTGTAGAACTCCTTGGCCGGCGCAGGCTTCTTGCTCTTCAACGCTGAGCACCCCACGAGTGCGACCCGTGGGGCACCCGGCTGTTTCTCGGTGAACATCCGTGCGACCTCGCTCCTACTCGGCGGCTACGCGCGTATCCTTCGCCGCCTCGACTGCGGCCCGTATTGCCGCGCCGATGGGCCCCTTGAGCGCCTCTCTGGCGCGCTCCCTTCCCTGCCCAAGCGATTCGCCGTTGAACGAGATGTATGCCCCGCTCTGCTTGAGTACGCCGAGCGAGAGACCGACGTCGATGAGATCACCGGCCGCGTCGATTCCGAGCCCCCAGCGAATGTCGAACTCGGCCTCCCGGAACGGAGGCGCGCACTTGTTCTTCACGACCTTCACGCGCGTCTTCGCGCCGACCACCTGGTCCCCGAGCTTCAGGGGCCCCACGCGGCGGACGTCCAGGCGCACGCTCGCGTAGAACTTGAGCGCATTGCCTCCCGTGGTCGTCTCGGGGCTGCCGAAGACGACGCCGATCTTGTGCCGGAGTTGGTTGATGAAGATGAGCAGCGTCTCGGTCCGGTACGCGATGGCCGTGAGCTTGCGCAGGGCCTGGCTCATGAGCCGCGCCTGGAGGCCCATGTGCGCGTCGCCCATATCGCCCTCGATTTCGGCCTTCGGTGTCAAAGCCGCGACCGAGTCGATGACGATGACGTCGACCGCGCCGGAGCGGGTCAGCGTCTCGACGATCTCGAGCGCCTGCTCGCCGTTGTCCGGCTGCGAGACGAGCAGGCGGTTGACGTCGACGCCGATGTTGCGTGCGTAGTTCGGGTCGAACGCGTGCTCGGCGTCGATGAACGCGGCGATGCCCTTCGCCTTCTGCGCCTCGTAGAGCGCGTGCAGGGTGAGCGTGGTCTTGCCCGACGACTCGGGCCCGTAGATCTCCACGATCCTGCCGCGCGGATATCCTCCGATTCCGAGGGCGGCATCGAGCGCGAGCGAGCCCGTGGGCAAGACCCGCACGCCGCGATCCGGATTGTCGTCCCCGAGGCTCATGATGGCCCCCTTGCCGTACTGTTTCTCGATGGCCTGCAGGGCGCCGCGCAGGGCGCCGTTGTTCTGCTGCATGGTCGTTGGTCCACAAAAGAAAAGCGCACCTCCCCGAGAAGGTGCGCACGTCAAAGCTCCCAGGAGCCGCCATTCGCGGCACATCTGGGCTCGGGTGCTTATTCGTGCGATGCCCGGAGGCAGCGCCGTGGTTGTTATTCCTGCTTTCGCTCGCGGCTCGCGTGCGTGGTCAGCCGCTCGAGGAGCGCGAGTGCCTCGGGAATACGATGATCGCGACGCAGGTCATCCAGGAAGTCGTTCACGAGGTCGAGGAGCTCGGGGGCCGCCGCGATGAGCTCGGCATCCGCCGCGATGACCTCCGCGACGAACAGTCCGTTCTGATCACGGATGATCGCTCTGCCTTCCGAGCACGAGGCGATGTGCCAGCGATCCTCCGAGGGGATGGTCGGCCTCGCCTTCATGCCCGGTTCGGTCGGAGGTCCCTCGTCGGCCTCCTCCGGCTCTTGGGTGTCGGTCATCAGCCGCGCCCGAAGACAGGAGCGAGGAGAACGGCCTCGGCCACGTGGGGCACGCGGACGACCTCGCTCCCGTCGAGGTCAGCGATCGTTCGGGCCACACGGAGCACCTTGGTCCGGAGGCTGGCCGACAGCCCGAGCCGCTCGACGGCCTGCTCCAGGGTCCGCTTCCCCTGTGCATCAGGCGCGGCAACTCGCTCGAGGTCGCGGTCGTTCAACGTGGTGTTGAGCGAGGAGGCGACCTTCTGCCGCGCCGCCCGTGCATGCTGGATGGTTCGTGCTGCAACGACCCGGTTCCGCACCGTCTCGCTGTTCTCGCCCTTCGCCTTGCCCCCGAGCTGCGCGACGTCGACAGGCGGCACTACGATCTGCATGTCGACCCGCTCGAACAGCGGCCCTTGCACCCGCTCCCGATGACGCCGGATCTGCTCGACGGAACATGTGCACCGCCGTTTCGCGTCCCCGTAGAACCCGCAAGGGCACGCGTGCGTCGCCAGCACCAGGAGCGGACGCGCAGGAAAGACCGTGCGGTTCTGCCCCCGGACGATGACCGCTTCTCCCTGGGCGAGCGTTGTCTCCAGCAGAGCGAGCGAACTCCGACGAAACTCCGGCAGTTCGTCGAGGAACAAAACCCCGCCGTGGGCGAGGGACACCTCCCCGGGACGCACTGGCTCTCCCCCGCCGACAAGCCCCGCCGGAGTCACCGTATGATGCGGTGCCCGAAACGGCCGGTTCGTAGCGAGCCCGTGCTCCGAATTGAGCAATCCGGCGACGGAGTGGATGCTCGTGACTTCAAGCGCCTCGTCCGCGGACATCGCGGGCAGGAGTGTGGGAATGCGGCGCGAGGCCATCGTGATTCCCGCACCGGGCGGGCCGATGAAGAGAATCGAGTGCCGACCTGCCGCCGCGATCTCGATAGCTCGCCGCGTGGATGCCATCCCGCGCATGTCCGCGAGATCGAGCGCCGCAGACTGCTTCGGTCGGAAGGGCAGGCTCGCGCCCTCGAGCTCGCAGGCTCCACGCACAGGTAGTCCTGCACGGCATCCAGCTTCCCCGCCACACGCACGTCGAGCTCCGATGCGCTCGCAGCCTCCGCGAGGTTGGCACGGGGCACGATCGCATGCTGGATCCCCTTGCTCGCCGCACCCCGCAGCGCCGGCAGCACCCCACGAACGGGCCGCACTCCCCCTGAGAGGGACAGCTCGCCGAGCACGACGGTGCCCGGCAGCGTCTTCTTCTCGAAGGCAAGAATCACGGCCGTTGCGATGGCCAGGTCGAAGAACCCATCATTCCGGAGATCTGCGGGGGAGAACTTGACCTTGATGTTGTAGCCATCGAGGCGCACGCCGACCTGGGCGAGCGCGGAGCGGACGCGAACCTTGGTCTCGCGCAGGCTGATCTCCGCGAGACCAACGAGCTGAAACATGCTCGCGCCCGTCTCGACCGTGACGATGATGCTCACGAGCGACGCGACGAGACCCGTGAGCGAGATGGAAAGCACCTCGCTCCGGAGGCACTTCTCCGATTGGGGATGCTTCCCCATATCGACTCCCTTCGGACGATTGATTGTGAAAGGAAGAAGCGGGCCCGGAGGCACATGCCCCCGGGCCCATTTCGATCAGAAGACGCCCGACTCCGGCCCCGTCCCCGGGTTCACCGGCTCGGCGCCCTCGGGCGGCTCCTGCCCGCCGAGCTTGCCCTTCTCGATGGCGCTCCGCAGCGCGACGGCCACGTTCGGCATGATGAGCTCGACCTCCTCGGCGAAGAACTCGGACTCCGCCCGCGTAAGGCGCACGCCCCGCCACTCCTTCCGCCCGCGCCGTTTGTCCGCGGGCAGCTCGTCCTCGTGGATGTAGACGTGCCCGTCGCTGGCGAGCGCGAACGAGGCCATGCACTCCTCCACACGGTCCTGCTCCTCGGTCTCCGCGTTCTTCGTGGGCGACTGCTTGGACGACATGTATCTCCCTGAAAAAGCGAATGCGGCGCACGGACGAACCGCATGCCGCATTCTTGTTGTTGGTTTGTCGCTCAATCCTCTTCGGGCAAGAGGATCGTGATGACCGCCTCGCCGTCGTCGCCGGGCCCGATCATGGCCTTCAGCTCGACGAGAGACGGTTCGATCGCGTCCGTGACGACATGCAACTCGTACCGGATTTCAGCTTCGTCCGGCTGTTGCAGGGCGGCGCAGCGGAACATCCAGAGGATGTCCCAGAGCCTGCCTGTTTTGTCGTTCCCCGCTTTCTCCGCGGCCGGGGACAGCTCGACGTACTTCTCCCAGACGGAGCGCGTCAGCGCCACCGGCGCCTTGATCCCGGCCTGCTTCGCGAGCTCGGTGACGTCGACGAGCGTGCCGTCTTCGAGTGCCTGTGCGCGGCTGTAAGCCGCAATCAGGACAAACTCTCCACCGACATCATCATCTTCGCCGCTCACGTTGCCCCCGCGAGCAGCGTGATGCTCGAGCCCTCGGTCATCGCCTTGTCGTTGAGCTCGGTGTATTGCGCGGCCTTCTTCCGGAGCGGCGAGTCCTCCGCGATGGAGCACTCGATCGCCACCGTCCAGAGCCGCGCGCCGATGCTCGACGCAGCGTCGACCGACTTCTTCTGCTCCTCCTCATTCCGGTCGATGCCGTCTGTGACGAGGATGATGTCGGCGCCGTGCTGGCCCTTCTGCGCGAGCGCCTTCACCTGATCCACGGCCACACCGAGGGCCAGGCCGATCGCCGTTCCGCCGCTGAGGAAGTGAAGGATCATCTTCACGACTCCAGCGCTGTCGCCCGGCTTCACGACTTGTACCACGGTCGACGTCGCGTAATGCACCACCGCGACGGGCCGATTCTCCTCCGAGGCGACGCGGGCGAGCGCCACCGCAGCGGCCTTCGCCCACTCGTTCCGGACTCCGGACATGCTGCCCGATTCATCGAGCGCGAGCACGAGCGGTCCCTTCGACTTCTTCGTCGTCCCCCGGACCGCGTACTGCGCGGCCCGGCGAGAGGCAATTCGTTCGAGGGCCACGATCTCGATCTGCGGATCGGTCAGGAGCACCGTCTCTGCCGGCAGAAGCCGGGCGACGTCATTGCCCTGCTCGACCGAGTACACCTCGCCCGAGACCCCGTGGACCTTGCTCGCGTGCGCGCCGCGGAGCGAAGCGAACATGCGACCTGCCAGCCAAGCGATGCGCTCGACTCGATCCATGTCGTCTCCCGTAGCGTCCACTTGCCGGACTTGCGCCCAGGCTGCCGAGAGATCCCAGCCGAACCCGTCCGACAAGTGCTTGACCTGCTTCGCCTTTTTGTCGAACGTCGCCCACTCTTCGCGCGCGGCGCTCCGCATCTCGAAGGCCGAGGCACCCTCGGGGACATGCTTCGCCGCCTTCCACAAGAGCCCGAACGCGTAGGCCGCGCCGACCTCGTCGAGGGCGAGAAAGGCCATGTATTCGGCAGGAACCGTATCCCTCACGGCCTCCGCAAAGCATCGCGTCGGCGGATCTCGCCCGAGCCCCACGATTGCATTCCAGAGATCGCCGGCCTTCTCCGCGTCCTCGACGGAAGCCTCTTTGACGCACAGATGCCAGCGCCTCGCCTGCAAGAACGTGCCCATGGCCTACGGCAGCGCGTAGCGCTTCGAGAGATCGGCCGTGAGCGCGTCGTGGGCCTTCTTCAGCTCGTCGAGCTTCGGCTGAATGCGCGCGTGAGCGCGGCGCGACACGCCGTTCTTCAGCATGTCCTGCACGCGCTTGCCCGCCTCCGTGACCTTGTCCGCGAACTGAGGCAATGCGGACTGGTACGCCGCCGGCTCCGTCGGCCGATTCGCGTATCCCCGGAGCGCCTCGTCCACGATATCGATCGCCTGCGCGACGACCGAACGATCGACCGTCTGCAGCACGGCGACGACACGCGCCCGATCCTCGGGCTTGTTCCAGACCCCGTACTTCAGAACGGAGAGATGATCGAGCTCGACCGCGGGCGCATCGTCGAGCCACGCCGCGGCTTTCAGGACACGCGTCAGCGCGATCCAGCGCCGATCCGAGAGGACGAGGCCATCCGCCTTCAGCGCCGTACGGAGCCGGAGCAGCTCCTCGACGACACGCTGGGGCAATTCGAGGCGCATAACGTCCTTGCACGCGGCATCCCACTCCGCGAGGGCAATCTGCGCCGCCGGCTTGTACTCGGGCGGCGTGGCCACGAGCTGCATCCACGTAGCATCCGCCTGCACGTACTCGACCACGTCGCGCAGGAGGAAACGGTCGTAGATCGCCGCGAGGATCTCCTCCTCGGGCAGCTCGTTCGACGCCCCGACGAGCAGCCGCAGCGGAATCGGCTGTCCCTTGTAGAGCCGCTCGTTCATCGCGGACAGGAATGCATTGACCACGCTGTCCGAGCCCTTGAAGACCTCGTCGAGGAAGGCGCACTCGACGGCCGCGAGACGGCCATCCAGGTTCCTCTCCCAGAGGTCGTTCTTCAGCGCCGAGAGCTTCACGGGGCCGAAATACTCGTCCTCGGTCCCGAACTTCGTGACGAGCGTCTGGAACTTCCGCGCGTCCGGGAACGACGCGAGAAACCCGAAGAAGAGCGCGCTCTTCGCCGTGCCCGGAGGCCCGACGAGCAGCGCGTGGCTCTGCGCGAGCGCGGCGAGCAGAATGCACTCGATCGCGTCCTCGCGCTCCCGAAAAGCCGCGTTGAGCCCATCACGCACGGCACGGAACCGCGCGCGGACGGAGCCCATGTCAATGGAACCGTTCTTTTTCATGTTGTGGAAATCCGCGACTGGTTGAAGCCGCGGCGGCGCCCCGCCCCGGTGTCACCCGAGACGGGGCCGGTTTGTCGTGCAATCAGTCGTTCACGGCGATGGAGAACGACGGCCCACTGCTGCTCCCGCCGCCCGAGAGCTGGCGCTGGAAGCTGTCCTGGAGCTCCTTCACCTTCGTGGTGATCTTGTCGGAGACACCTGCGAGGACGCCGCGGTAGAGCTCGGCCTTCGCGACGAGCTCGTTGCAGAACTGCACACGCCGCGTGAGCGCGTCCTGCCGCATGCCGTCGGTCTTCGCCTTCTCGAGATCCGTGAGGAGCTCGGCGATGTCGGACTCGAGCGCGCTCTGCGCCGCGGACTTCGCGACGGCGAGGTTATCCGGCGCGTCGTGCATCTCGATGGTGAGCGGCTCGACGCGCAGTTCTTCGAGCGCGGGTTTGAGGCGCTTCCACGTACCGCAGGACGGCGGCGGAAGCAGGTAGAGGCCACCACGGTTGCGGATGGGCACACCCGAGAGGGCTTTCACGATGGCGACGAGGACATTCGAGATGTCCCGCGTCTCGCAATGCATGATGAGGTGGTTCGCGTGCGCGGCGATGTTCTCGGCGTGCGCGAGAGCGGCCTCGAGCCCGGCGCCTCCTTCGGGCGGTAAGGAGACGATGCGGTTGCCACCCGAATCGACGCGACACCGCGCGCCGCAGACGACGCTGTCGCCCTTCTCGCCGTCGTTCTTGTTCTGGAGGTAAACCCCGAACGACGCGGGCGTGTCGACGTTCGGGCGAGAGAACGGCCGGACGAGGATGTTCGCCGGTCGCTTGACCTCGCCGGCGGCGCGGGAGAGCGCCGTGGCGGGGTCCATGTCCACGATGAGATGCTCGAATTTCTCGGGCTCGAGGAGCTTGCGAGCATCCTCGCGGGAGACATTGATGCGCTCCGTGTTCCATCCGACGATGTCGCCGATATGGCGACCTCCGGCGGCAGCGACACGGCGCTGGGACCGGGAGAGGGCCGAAGCAGCGCTGCTGGTCATGGGTTGTCCGGAGAGAGGACGCAGTGCCTTGCAGCATGCCGTCCGAAGAGAGGGCACCGCAGACGGTGGTTCGTCACGGTGATACGTTGTCGCCAGGCGCTACGCGAAGAGCGTCATGTTCACGACTCCATCGCCCAGCGATACCGAACGCCGCGGTGGCCGCTGCGCCCGGTGCACGCTCGCCCGATGCACGGGCGGTGTGAGATACACGTGCAGCCCGTACGCGATGTCGCGCGCGGGCACGTGTAGAGCGTCAGTAAAACTGACCCCCTGGCGACACTAAAACTGACCCCCTCCCAGGGCTCGGTGGAGGAGGAGACGGGGATGTTGGACAAACTCTGGGAGAAGACACCTCTGGTAGCGGAGGTGC
>NZ_JARZHH010000125.1 GCF_029946515.1 Polyangium sp. 6x1 | reverse complement strand
AACACAGGAATCCACTCCGTCGGCTGGGCGAGCCGCGCGCAGTGGATCATGCCGGAAGGCGCGTGTCGATCCCCATCGCACAAGTCATTGAAATGAGATGGGAATTTGAACTGATCGGCGCTCTAGGAAGGCATCCGCTTTCCGACCGATGAACGCACAGAATCGATCCCATCGCGATGGCCCGCAGTTTGTATCCACGATCGTGTCGCGCTGCGGCTCGGAATGCGCCGCGCTCATCCGCGTTCCGTTCTGCGGAGGAAGCGTCGAGCGGTCCATCACGGTCGTTGCTGCGTCGTCATCGACGTCCCGAAGAGCATTCATCGTTCCTCCGTGGGCATCGCCGCCGTCTAAGATCGGCGACGAGTCGTGCTCGGACGTGTGCGTGTGCGACGCCTTCACCGACCCCAGTGGACCCGTGTGCGCGCAGCGCTGTGTTTGCCCAGAAGAGGGCTGCGGCACGCGGATCCACTGCGAACGGTGAAGCGTCGCAGAATAGACGGCTGGCTACCTCTTCGTTTGTGCTTCCGCATCGCGAATCGCATTCGCGATCATCCACACGGACGTCGAGCGCTGCTCGTAGCGACGCGGCGGGGAAGCCTCGGTATTGCGCGGCCCCGTGGGTTTCGGAGCCTCTTGCGGGCTTGCCAGCGTTGACCTCACGAGGTCAGCGCAGCGCGCCGCATCCTCGGAACCCACGCTCTGGATATTCTGCGCACCAGCCGCGAAACCATCCGCCGCATGCGACCCCGCATCCGGAGTCGCGGCCAGAATCACCGCCACCGTCGCCCCGCAGCCAATCAACCGCGTGGGACCCCGGCAAAGCGTGCCGAAGAATCGCGCCCAGAGCGAGCCCACGTGTGCGCGCGCCTCGCGCACGGCAAGCCCAAGCAGCGCAAGCGGGATGGCCCAGGCCCGACGACGCCGGCCCGAGCGCGGGGCCACGTCGCGCACGGCAATGCGCGCTCGGTCGAGCACGCAATCCACCCGCGAGCGCATCGTGCTCCACGGGATGCCATGCTCCTCGGCGAGGTCCTTGATGTCCTTGTCCTCGTAGAAGTGCTGGTGGAGCAACGACCCATCATCCCGGTTCAGTCGCTCGAATACGGTGGAGGCGATCACCCTGTCCTCGGAGGGCCCGAGATAAGCTTCCTTCTCCTCCGCAACGAGCTCGATTTCCTCGGCGGGCGCGGGCGTTTCTCGCGAACGAAAGACATTTCGACGGTTCGTCTTGGCCGCATATTTCGCGAGCGTGCAGAGCCACGCGCCGAACGCGTCGTCATCTTTTGGATCCGGTCGCTCCATTTCGGGCTTGCCACACGCGAGCACGAATGCATCATGGACGACGTCCTCGACATGCGCCGCGTGCACTCCAATCGACCGAACGACCGCGGCCATGGCGACCCGGTGCCGGAGCAGAGCCTCCTTGGAGACCCGGAGCTCGTTCGCGCAGTCGTCGATGCCGCGTGTCATTCCGGATACCTCTCGGCCGAGGTTCGGCGCAGTGCGCCGCCCCTGCTCGCGTTCACTGGTCCCACGAAGGTAAAGGGCACGAGAAGCCTCCCATCACGAAAAAATCGACAGGCCCCCCGACGATTTCTGGTCGAGGGTCCACAAAAGTGAAGCAACACACGACCAGAGGTCATGGCGGGCGCCTCGGCGTCGGGGGTTGCGCGGTCATCCTGGCGTTGACCTGGCCGTCGTCCTCGTTCGCGGCGGCGGACGAGGTGCCGCGGCATCGCGTCGAGCTCACGGCGGATCGCTCGCTTCTCGGATGCTCCAACCAGTTCGACTTCAGCGCCATCCTCACGAACTGGTTGCCCGTGAGCACCCTGGATCCGACCGCCACGCGCGCGCTCGTCGTGCGGATTCGGCGGCTACCGGACGGCGGGAAGTTGGTCGACACGACGATCAAGGACGAGGCCGGGGCCGTGGCGCACTCCGAGCACCACGACTACCCGCCGACGGACGACTGCTTCAAGGTGCTCTACTGGACGGCTTTCGACGCGGCGAAACGGATCCGTGAGCTCGCCCCGCCACAAGAGGAGGAGAGTGTCGCACCGCCTCCGCCGCCGCCTCCGAGTCCACCCGAGCCTGCGCCTCCTAAGCCCACGCCGTGCCCCGCGTGCCCGCCCTGTCCGCCGCGCGCAGCTCCGCCACCCCTGCCGCGCCGTTTCCTGGGCCTCGGCGCGACGATCTCCCGTGGAGCCGCGCCCGAGTGGGGGCCAGGGCTCCGTCTTGCGGGTGGCGTGCAGCTCGCCCCGTTCGTGGTCGAGCTCGACGCTCGCTGGATGCCGATCTGGAATGCGCGCCGCGCGAGGTTGGCGGACGTCGAGATCCACACATTCTCCCTGACGGCGGCGGGGTGCTTCAAGCGCGCACCGCTCCTCGGTTGTCTGTTCGTTACGGGCGGAGCTGTCGGTGCGGCGGCGAGCAGGGATTACGTGGGCACCGTCGTGAGTGGCTTCGTTGGTGCGGGAGCGCGGAGCGCGGTGGAGTTCCAGCTTTCGCCGCGCCTCACGGCACGCGTGGACGTCGAGGTCGCGCTGCCATTGATTGGCGCCGATCTCGATTTCTTTGGGTCTTCACCATGGGAGAAGCTGGTCCCGGTGGCGACTGGCGCCGGCTCGGTGTTGTACACGTTTTGAGCTACATGGACGCGCCGGCCCACGCGCGGCGCAGCTTCGTGCGCATCGTGCCCGAGCTGAGCGCCCGCGGCATCTGGGGCCGTGGCTCGGGCAGCACGAGGCCAACGCTCTTCGAGCCGTTCACCCGCGCGCACCGCGAGCGCTCGACGCGCGGCTGGAGGCTTGGCATGGCGGTCGTCCGCGGCGTCGCGGAGGCGGATTCCTTTCGAGGGATGGGGTTGCTGCCAGTCAGCAGCTTGTCATGAGGGCCTCCGCCCTCTATCGGCGGACGGCTCGAGCCCCTAGATTGCAGGCCATGACCGACACAGCCCATCGCTCCGCCACCGGTTTTGATCTGACCCCGCCGACCGAGCCCGAGCGCCAGCGCCTGGAAGCCGACCTGACGGCCGAGGAGGCCCGCGTCCTGCTGCATCACGGCACCGAGGCCCCGTTCTGCGGCGGCCTGCTGGGCGAGAAGAGCCCCGGCGTCTATTGCTGCCGCGAGTGCGGCCTGCCGCTGTTCGAGCACAGGACCAAGTTCGAGAGCGGCACCGGCTGGCCCAGCTTCTACGCGCCGTTCGACGAAGGCCATGTGAAGGCGGTGAAGGACACGTCCTACGGCATGGTCCGCATCGAGACCCGCTGCGCCCGCTGCGACAGCCATCAGGGCCACGTCTTCCCGGACGGTCCCGCGCCGACGCGGCTGCGCTACTGCATCAACTCGGTGTCCTTGCAGTTCGTGAAGGCCGGCGAGCCCCTGCCCGATCCGCTCCATCGCGGCGACAGGATCACCGCCTGAGCGTCGAAGGTGCCTCACGCCACCAACCCCACGCCAACGTCCAAAATGCCCTTAGCCAAGAAAGAAGAATCGTGGGCTCACGAACTCCGAGCGCACCTGGTCGCTTTATCGCGCGAACCGGAGAGGCCGGTTATGGACATCAAGTGGCTCATCGCGCGATGCGACGATACGCTGGTTCGCTATGAAGGCGATTGGCAACAAGCATCATATCGGCAGCTAACGAAGGACGTTGCCAATTTCGCCGATGAGTTCCCCGGCATGCTCCCGCAGGAGCTCGTGTGCGCTCCAGAATGACGAGCGGTCACGCGCAAAGGTCGAGGGATATCCAGGATCAGCTCGCGGGCAGATAGCAGCACACCGTGACGGGGTCCGCCAGCACGATCTCCTCATCCGCAATGCCACCACTCGGCGTACATTTCCCCGGCACGTACTCCGGCGGCGTGCTCGACACGCCCGTGAGCGGTGCGCCGGCCATGAGATCCCAGCAGGGAGCATCCATCCCGGCAAATATGCTTCCCGAGTGCGCGAGGTCGGTGCACGCGGGGCCGCTGAAGACAGTGGCAATGGTGCTGCACGTCCCGCCTGTCGGCGCCTCGCAGGTGCAGGCCGAGCAGGTGCGGTTGTCCTCCACGTGCCGGTAAAGGAGCTGCCTCTCGCTCCAGCCCTCCGGACACGGATGGTTCCCCTCGCGATACATGCAAGAGGAGAAACCGGGCGGCGTCGGCACACAAACCTTGCCCTTTTCCGTGCAGTTAGGCGCAGGGCTCGCGTTCGCGCACGCTTTTCCAAGCGGCGTCTGCGGACCGCCTCCCCACGCATGCGGGATCTTGGGCTCTGGGTCCCCCACGAGGTGCGGCTCGCACGGCAGCTCCTCGAGCGTCGGCGGCGAGACCATGATCGACCGGACGCAGGGCACCCCGCCGCAGAGCTTCCCGCTCTGGATCGATTTGTCCTCGTTGCAAGTACCGTCCCAGTTTGTCGGCGGATCGAGGTTTGTCTTGACACCACCGCCGGGACATGCCTCTGAGTCGACAGTCCACGTCTCCGGCAGCTTGCACGTCCCCTTGGGCGGCTTACATTCGCACGTGCCACACGAGAGCGGGGGCGGCTCGGCCCAGGCTTCGAAGGCGAGGATCGGCGCTTCCTCCGGGCAGGGCGGCGACTCCAGATCCCAGCCGTGCCAGAAGCTGATCGGACCCTTCCAGTCGTCGGCCGCGGGTGGCGTGCACGTTCCGCCTGCGCAGAGGGAAGACATCGAGCCGTCGATGCTCGCGTCCGTTCCGGCATCGAGGGACGAGCACCAGGGGGCGAGGGTACGCGGGCTTTTGCCGTCGGGGCACCAGATGGGCGTCGGGCACGGGCAGCACTCGAAGGGGACGCCCGGAGGGCAGCCGGTGCGGCAGTGCTCCGGGGGCTGCGGTGGAGGATCCTGCGCCCAGCAGTCCTCGCGCAGGATGCACGGACAGCACTCCTCCGGGACGGCGAGCAACGAGTCTTCATCGAGCGGGCAGTCGGCACCCGCCAGGGCGCCGGGAGGGCTGCAAGCAGGCACGACGATCGCGGCGCCTGCGAAGCAAGCCGCAATCACGATGCCAGCGCGCACCAGACGAACCATGGTCCCCATCTTACACGACTCCTTCGTCAGCGAGCGTCCGCGGGAAGCGTCGTCGTCGTCGCGGGCAGGTGGGCCGCAGGTTTCGGCTTCAGGGGCCGCGCGGGCGTGGCGGGCGCGGAGGCAGAAGGGGCTGCACTCGCGTTCTCGCTCGCGGCCACGCTCGAAACGGAGATCGCTGGGATCGTGTTGAGGGCCTCGCAGCCCCAGGAGCCTGCGAGGATGTACTCACGCTTGCACTTTACGATGATCGCGCCGCCCGTCGTCGAGACCTGCAACGAGTGGGACCAGGGCGCCCGCTCCCACCTCATGGGCGTCGCCTCGCATCCGGCGGGTTGGCCCTGACAAGCGGTTTGGCTAGCCAAGTGATCGACCTCGACGGAGGAGGCGAAGACGTTGACGAAGCACATGACGGCAAAGCCGAGGAATGCCGCGGTGGTGAGCAGATTGACGAGGAACCGGAGGAGTCCCGAAGCGCCCGAACGTTCGTGTGTCGAGGCCGGAGGTTGTGCTTCCGCCATGGGCGCAGACGGTACACGGACAAACCCTGGAGGGGAAGGGACAAACGTCGTCGGCTCCCCGGCGACGAATCGACGCAGGTGATCTGTCCCTCGTCCATCCTGTCCGAGCGCGGCGAGAAAGCGCTGGCGGGGGTGGAAAGGGTTCACGGAATCAAGGGGCGACTGACAGTTGTGAATTATAGCACATCACAGGACGGCGCGATCAGGGGGCCTGGCCATTGCCGCAGAAGTCGGTTAAAAAATGACCGAGGTCACCGAAAGTTCATCCGCCGCACTGGTTTGCGCACGGGAATCGTGTTATGTATAGGGGGACGAGGAGATCCCGGCATATTCGCCGTGGGCGTCCGACGCGCCTGAGTTAACTTATACACAAGGAGCTTGCTGTGCCGAATTATTCCATTACGCTGCGAACCGATCCGGCCTTACAGTTTCCTGTGCCCACCTTCGAGCCTGCTGCTGAAGATTCCCCGAGCGTGATCGCGATCGATATTGCGCCGAAGGGATCACCTGCGCCCTTTGGTAATCATGGCTATGCCTGGGTCGATATCTGCGACAAGAGCATCATCGACATGGATACCGGCGCTATGCCGAAGCAAGGGTTCAATGCCCTGAGATTGGGTATCAATGATCATGCGGTATGGGTCGGGTCGATGCAATTTAACGAAGTTGACCCAAAGCCGGCTCCAAAGCCAGTAGAAATTATTGTTGGTAATGTGCCCCAAATAAAGGTCAGCGAGGCACAGGCGGAATTCAAGGAAACGGTGACCGTCGGCACCCCCAGTTTGCAGCCGGGACTGGCGAGCAAATCCCACGGCATAGCACTGGCAAAGAGCGGCACAGGCTATTTCAGTACCGACAACTATCCGACCCTGATCATCAATCGTGATAAGGCAGGCCAAGCCATACAGCTTCGCCAGAATGGCGTCATTGTCGGTACGATCGTCGTTGCGGCAGACGGTGTCACACTCACCGGCTTCAAGCAGATCGACAGCCTGCTGCAGCGCGTTGCCGCGCTCGAAGCAGCGATCTGACAGTCACATTCGCGCATCAGGACCCCTATGATCTGGACGTCGATTTGAGCAGAAGCGTCACGAGGATGCCGAGCAGGTTGATCGGCAACCCCGGCGCCTGCGCCGTCCGCGGCGGCTCCGCCGCCCCGACCCACGCCCGGAGGTGCCTCGCGCAGAGCTCGGGTACGACGCGCACGAGCTGCGCCGCGTGGGCAGGCGCGTCGATGTCCGCGCTCGCGTAGGAGTACACCCACAGCGCGCCCTCGCGCGTCACGACGGGCCGCTCGAGGGAGCCCGCCCGATCGAGCTTCCACCCCGTCGCCATCCGCAACACCCGCGCCGTCGAGCAAAACGCCTGCCCCTTCGGCAGACGCTCGGTATACCCCTGCATCGTGTGCGTGGCGACGACGAGAGCCCTTCCCGCCCGGGCCTCGCCCGCGAGCTCGCGCAGCCAGGCGATCTGCCACTCGTCCGACGGCCATGATGCGTGCGTCCCGTCCGCCAGCAGATATGCGCTCGCCCGCACTCCCGCGAGATAGAGCGCCCGCACCCGCTGACACCCCGCCGAATACCCGATGAGCGCCAGCCGCGACACCTCGCGCACCCCGGCCCGCTGGTGCGCGAACTCCAGGAGCTCGCCCATCATCGGCCCCTTCGCGACCCCATCCGCCACGATGCACGACCGCGGCCCGAACGCCGCGCGCAGCTTCGGATCGAGGTCACCCCCAACCAGAAACGCCAACACCAGCGGCCTCGGATGCCCTTCGCCGACCTGCACGAGCCGAAGCGCCACAGCTACCTCCGCACGGTGATTCCGAGAACTGCCAGCGCCAGCACGCCGAACAGCACTTGACCGAGGCCCGTGCTCTCCTTGCCGGAAAGCTCGTGGAACTCAATGTCGTCCCCGTAAAAGAACCGGAGGATCGCCGCGTAGTCGTATCCCTGCGCGGCCAGCCAGTGCGCGCAATGCTGTCCCATGCAGCCGCGGTTTCCAGGGTGCGAGCGCAGCGAAAGATGGGTCGGAATGACATCCCGCCCCCTCCGTCCGCCGTTGTAGGTCACCCAGCGCTCGGTATTGGTCGGATCAGGACCCGGCAACCCATCCGGCTTCCAGTATGCCCCTGCAACATGATTCGCGAGGATCATGCGCCTCTGGTATTGCAACACGATGCCCCGTGTCCGGGTCGCTGCCTCGACACAGCCCTCGTCGGAATACCGCGAGAACACCTGAAACTGCTCACCGCTTGGGATTGCCGCCGTGCGTCCCAGCGTCGGCCGATCCCGCATCGCCCGGAGGACGAACGTCCGCGCCGCGATGGCGAGGGCCGCCTTCGCCTCCGGATGCGCGTGGAGATGCTCACCCGCGACCACGCGCGGCACATAATCGCGTTCGAGCGAGAGCCTCCCCGCGGTCGTGAGGATCCGCTCCGGCGCCTCGGTAGGCTCGGCACCGATCGGAATGCTCATTCTTTCAACCCGTGCTGGACCACGAAGAGCCCGCACTCCGTGACTGGAGAGGTCCCAGGATGCAACCAAACCCGGGCCGTCGCACGCCCTGCGTCGCTCTCGAACCGGAACGACCAGCGATCGACGGAACTCGGGTACTTCGCAATCGCAACGACCTGCCGCTTGTGGATCAGCGGCCCCACGACCACGGTGGGCAAATCAGCCAGCAGCGCACCTTTTCCGAGAGCCTTGTCCCGGAGCGCGAGCGTGGCGGAGACCCGCCACTGCGGGGGAGGCTCGTCCCCCATCAGCGGCGGCTGCTCCATGATGACGACGCAATGTGTCGACGGACCGAACTGCGGCTCCGTTTCCACAATGTTCTGCCTCGCTTCGCTATCGATCTCCGCCACGCTCATGGCATCCCCCCTATCAGACCGTCACGCTCGAGCTCTTCTGATGCTCGAACGCGATCCCGTTGAGCGAAAGCTGCACGTACAGGCCCACCTCAATCGGGCGGATCGGCGTGCCGCTCCCGAGGTCAATGGGCTTGATCGGGAACACGATGTCGTCCGGGATGTGGATGATCGCCGAGAAGGCCCCGTGTTCGCTTCGCTCGGGGTTGTCGGTGAAGATATACCCGTCCGGCACCGGCAAGACGGCCGCGCCTCCGGAGGTCCGGGAGAGCGTCCGCACCTTCGTGTCCGGCACGTTGCGCAAATGGTCGATCAGCACCTTGCGCGACGTGGCATTCCCGCCCGTCCGAGCCTTGTCCCAGTTGAAGTAAACGACGGCGGAACGGCGCAGCGTCCGGTACAGGAGGTTCTCCCCGCTGTAATCGTGGAAGATTTCCTTCGGCAAGAACGCGCCTGCATCATCCCACAACCACGCCTGCCCCGTGAGCACGCTCTTCGCTTCGCCGAGGCCCCCGATCTTGTCGATTTCGGCCGCATCGTACCGAACCCGGAGCCCGGCCTCCTGCATCGTGATCGACTGGATCAGGAACTCCTGGTCGCTGTACGTGTTCTTCGAGGGACGCTGGAGGTTCGTCCAGTTCGTCGTCACCGTCGCGTTGTTGCCGAGGAACGTCATCGACTCGCCGACGGCCACGTTGAAGAGCGTGTATTCGCCCTTCCCGATATGCAGCCATGCGAGCTTCTCGGTCCCGTGGCATTTGCACGGGATCTCGACGACAGAGTAGTAGTGGCCATCCTGGCGCATGACGAACTTGGCGTCGCGCGCCGTCCACTTGTTGAACAGCAGCCGGGCTCCGTCATTCGGCGGCACATAGTTCGGGGGGAGCTTCGGGCGCGGCTTCGGCTTCGGCGGCTGTACCTTCTGCGCCTTCTTCAACCCGATGCGCTGCCCGCGGGCGCGGGAGCGCCGCTGGATCTGGCGCAATTCTTCGAGGGAGACCTGCTTCTTCCCCTGCTTGCGCAGCGCTCGGATGTCGCCCGTGTCTTCCTCCTCGGCCTCGAGCTCGACGGCGGCGGTGTCGTCGTCCTCGTCGTCGGGGCCGGCGGTATCGCGCTCGTCGAACTCGTCGAAGGGCGAGGCGGTCTCCCCCTGCTCGTCGGCCTCCCTCAGAATATCGGAAGCGGTTCTGGTGTCGTTCATTGTCGTTCCTCTCTGCGTTTACACTGAGGCTTGCGCGCGGTTGACGGGCATGCGCCGTGAGATGTTGGGCAATCGAACGAAGCGGCCGTCAGGCGTCTGAAGCCAGAAGCCCGATTGCAGTCCATGCGGCAGCATGCCGACGGGGGCGGCGGTGTCGCCGCTCCTGAAAACAGCCTGCTGCTGGTCCGCAGGGGGCTTCTGCTGCTGCGCCGCCTGCGCGGCCTTCTGCTGCGCCGTATACGCAAGCGCGAACATGGCCCCGCCCACCGCGATCACGGTGCCCGCGTGCGCATGGCGGTGCTTGCGGAGCATGTATCCGATCGCGACCAGCGCGACCGGCAGGAGCCACCAATGATCCTTGACCTCCTTGCTGTTCCGGATGTCGTCCAAATTCGCGAGGAGAGCCACCACCGCACCGGCCCCCGCGGTGTAGAAGATTCCCGTCTCCACATCGCGAGCCCAATGCCTTTTGCCCCGGCGCCGAACCCGGACGCGCCCGCGTGGGACCGCCACGAGGGAGCGGTCCACAGGAACTCTCTTTTCTGCCATGGTTTACGATCTCCTTTCGTCATGTTGTTTGATGAGGAAGAAGGCTGCGAACACGAGAAGAGCCATGGGGAGAAAGCTCGTCGTGGCCTTGACGAGCTCCGTTGCGCCCTGGAACGGCGACGGGAGCGGCCGGTGGCGCTGCGTGGCGAGCCGCCGCTGCACGTCTTCGAGTGCGAGGAGCATCGATCGCTCCGTTTCGTCGAAGGGCAATTCGTGGCCGGCGATGCGCTCACGTTCGACGTGCAGCGAGAGGATCTCCATGGTGCGGGCCTGCGCGGCGAGGAGGCGCTTGGTGATCTCGTCGTCGAAGTTGATGGCGTGGATGGACTGCACGGCGATGCCGCCCAGGTACGCCGCTGCAATGGCGACGATGGTGACCAGCAAAATCGTCACAGCGTGGATGAAGCCGGTCTCGATCGTTCCTTGCGTCGGATCTCCCTCGTTCGTGACGATGTCGGAGCCGGGGCGAATATTGTCCGGCGCGAGGAGGACGAGCGTGCGCGCAATCGCCGAGCCCGCGGCATTCCGTTCTGGCGTACTGTAGAGATGCGGTCCGAGCTGCCCGAGTGGCACCTGCCGCCAGGACAGCGGCGCGATGCGGAGCGACAATACGACAAACGCCCGGAACTGGCGCGCACGCTTCTTCTTGTCGAGCGTCATCCATGCCCCGCGCTTCGCCGTTTCGAGCGCCGCAGCGCCCACGGTAGTCAAGTCGCGGTCCTGGTGCATCCACCGGAAGAGACCGGAGGAATGGGGAGTAGGGGCCGGCGTCGATTCAGGAGACGGCGTGGGCTTCGGCTGGTGCCGTTGCCACCACTTCCACCACCAGAAAGGCAAGTAATCAGGCATGACGACCCGACCCCCTATTCGGTCACGAGAATGCGAGCCCGGCGCCGATGACGGCGATCACGGGCAGCAGACCTCCGCTGCTGCCGCTCGACGAGGTGGAGGGCGTCGAACTGCCGTAGCCGCCGCTCCCGTTACCGTAGCCTCCCTCCTGCTCTGCGATCATCCCCCCCTCCGCGGCGAGCGCCCGGTAGAATTCGGCACGCTCGCGGAGATGTTTGGCGGTAAGTGGATGCCCATTCGATTCGTACGTGTCCGCCAGCTGATCGAGCACATCGGGGTTGAACTCGTTGTCGATGACCATCGCGAGCTCCGCCTTTTCGGCTGCCGTGAGATTGCTGTCGAATTGGGGGGCCGCGCCCCCTCCAGTCGGCTGACCCGGTGAGGTCTGCGATACCCCGGTAGGCTGCCCCGGAGAGGTCGTCGATTGTGCGGGCGCGCTCGGGAGCTGGCCGAGCGGTGGCAACGTGTACTGTCCGACCCCTGGGATATCGATGGTGATGGCACCCGGCGACGTTTGGCCCCATTGTTGCGATGCGGGCTGCTGATTCTGCGTCGACGTCTGGCTCGTCGTTGAGGTGGAAGGCGAGGACGAACCGAGATTCGGCAACGGGAACGTGCCGACCCCCGGAATCGTGATGACGGGCGTCCCCTGGTTCTGCTGCGGCGCAGGCTGCTGTTGGGACGTCTGCTGCGGCGCGGTCTGCCCTCCGGTGGATTGCCCTTGCTGCTGCGGTGTCGTCTGCTGTTGCGGAGCGGTCTCGAACCACGGGACCGGCGTATTCGATGCGTTGTTCTCCTCGATCAGCGCGTTGTAGGTCGCCTGATCGAGCTCCCCAGTCGTCGGGAGCGGCCTCGTCGGCTGCTTCTTGTTCCACCACGTCTGGAACGACGCGAGCGCCTGCGTGGTCCTCGGCGTGAATCCACTCACGAGATCCACTGGATCCCGTCCGAAATCCGAAGGGTTGCGGTCACTTGGATTTCGCATTGCCCAGTTCGCGAGGAGCGCCTGCGTATGCGGAACGACCGACGGATCGAGCGTCGTCGTTTTCCCGGGCCCTGGGACGCCAGGCGTGGACGGCTGCGTCGGGGCCGCATTGATCGGCACTGCGAGCGGATGCTCCGGCCACACGTCCGGGATCCCGATCTCCTCGCCCGCGAAGAGCGAAGCCCAGTTGCCGCTCCCCGACTGCGTCGGCTTGTGCGGGTTCGCCGCCTTGAGCTCCGACCACCATTTCACGCGGGCCGGGCATGCCCCGAGCTTGGTCGCGATCTTCTGCGGCCAGTCGTCCTTGATCACCACGTACTTGCGCGCTGTGACGAGGTTTGCGCCTGTATCGCCCGCGTAATGCAGCCACCCCGGCGGGATGTTCCACACCGGATCCGCCTCCGGTTTGCCCGGGTTCGCCGCGAGAAGCTCCTGCGTGCGCTCGGTCTGCCCCGTGAGCTTCTTCGTGATGCCGTGCGCGTCTCGCCCTGCACCGCGTGATACGTGCCCGTCGTCGGGTCGACACCCGAGACGTCACGCGCCCCGCCGCCACCCGTGAGCGTGCGCAGCAGCCGCGGATCGTGCATCCGCAAGAGCGGCACGGCGCGAACCATCGCCTCGAGCTGCGCTGCGCTCATCGGCGAGGCCGAAACGTGTTGCAACGGGCGCGGCCTCGCGTCGGGCGACGCGGTGTCGTCGTACGGCGCCTCGGCCTCGCTCAGGCGCGGGGGATTCGCCATTGCTCCGAAGTTGAGCCGGGGACGCGGTCGGGGCGGCGGCTCCGGCAGTGCCTCAGGCTCCGACTCGGCCGCGATGATCTGGGACAGGAGCTGCCCCGCATCGCGCTTGCGCTTGTACTCCGCGGGGCGATACACCCGGAGCCGCGCCTCCTGCGCATACATCGGATCACCGGTGCGCTTGGTCATCTGCTCCCCCTCGGCGAGGAGCTTCCGCTCGCGCTTCGTGAGCTGGCGCTGCGGCTTGCCGGGCTTCGGCTTCTTCTTGACCTGCGTGCGGACGAGGCTCTCCACCGCGCCGCCGGCCATCTTTCCAAGATTCGCGCCAATCGAAGCGCCAGCCCCGCCCGCGAGGGTACCGAGGCCCGCGCCGGCAATCATGCCGAGGCTTTCGCCGATGCCGCCGCCCCCGCTGGGCTTGGCGCCGCCGCCTCCCCCCAGGACAGACGAGAGCAATTGCGCCCCACCACCGATCAGCGTATCGAAGAAATCGCCCGTGTCGTCAAACGGCGTGGCCCCCTCCTCTTCGGGCACGCCGCTGGTCTCCTCGTCGGTCTCGTAAGACAAAGTGATAGCGTTAGGCATACCGAAATGCCTACTCTCCCTGCTTCGGTTGTGTTTCCGTGCGACGGCTCTACGAGGCCATCGAACGCTCGATCGTGCGCGGGCAAAGGCTCCAGCGGCACTTGGTTACTTCAATGTTCTTCGGCCGGACGATGGCCGTAGCGTCCACGTCGTATTCGTTCCCCATGGGGCCCGCGAACTGGCCCGCCTTGTTGAAATGCGAGACGACGAGCACCGTGGGGCGCATTGTCGCGACGGTTTCGAGGAGCGTGGTTTGCTCAGCATAGCTGCGCGCCCAGCGTTGGAGCGAGTCCACGACGATCACGGCGGCGTCCGGCGGTACGGCCTGGAGAGCGTCGCGCCATCCGACCTTGCTGCCGCTTCCGCTGCGCCTGCTTACGAGGCGAATGTTGCGGGACGACGAACCCGTGCGTGGGAACAGCTCCTGCACGAGGTTTCGGTTCTGCTCCGCGTCGAGCCAGTATCCGAGGCCGTCGAGCTTGGCGGTGATCTGCGCGGCGAGTTCGGCGCACAGGGTCGACTTTCCGGCCCCGGGGGCCCCGCCGACGAGCACCTTCAACCCGAGCACGACGCCCCCGAGCGCACGCGAAAGGAGCGCGGAGAAATGCGTGGGTCGTAAGGGCGCGCTGCGCTCCTCGAGCGATTCCACGACGATACCCGGCGGGACCTCGTGCGGGATGAGCTCCCACACGGTCGCGCCGCACACGCAGTATCCACCGCAGAGCTGGGGCCGTCGCCGCAGACAGACGGCGCATCGAAGGGGTGGTTTGTGCGACATGGCATCACCAGTAGTTCGTTTTCGCCAGCCAAGCGGGCGGGATACGCCCGATCTTCGAGTTCAGGATCGTCGGGTCAGCGGGTTGCCATCGGCCATTGACGAAGACCTCCGCGAGGATGTGCGGAAAGTCCTGCTCCGGGCGGACGGGCTTCTCGCGGGCCGGGATGCCGCACGCACGACAGAGCGTCACGAAGACGCGCGCTTTCGCGTCGCAGTCGCCGAAGCCGCGGAAGAGCGTCACGGCCGAATCTTCGAGGACTTCGCGCTTCGGGTCGCGCACGTAATCGATCGCGTACTGGCAGAACTTCAGGATCGCGGCGGCCCGCTCCTGGATCGGCAATCGCCGGAACACCGCGGCCCAGCGCTGGACCTCCGGGAGCAGAAGATCACGCTTGCTGCCCTCGGCCATGTACCGCGCTTTCGCGAGGTTCGACGGGAAATGGATGATGCGCGGCCGGATCATTTGGCACCGTCCTTTTCCGCCATGGCGATCACCTCGCCAAAGGCTTCGGGCGAGAATCCGCTCGTGGCGAGCGCCTGGAGCTTCGCGAAGAGGTCGGGATTGTTGCCGAGGAGCTGCATGCCCTGCGCCACGGCGCCGCCGAGCGGATCGGCCGGAGGCGAAAGCTCCGAAGACGCGGGAACGAAGCCCGCGGCCGTCAGGTGCGGCGCGAGATTGGTCGATTTGTGCGTCCTGGACTCGGGCCGCGTGCTCGCAGGCGGTGGAGGCGGCGGAGGCGGCGGCGGGAGCGGCGCGGCCATGAAAGGAGGCTCTGGCGGCGGAGGTGGCGCCGGCGGGGGTCTCGGCGGAGGCGCGAAAACCTTCGCGCCGTCGATGCATTGCGCGGGGACCGCGGACTCCACACGCACGGGCGCCACGGGCTCGAGGTGCGTGAGCTCGCCGGGCGGGGGCTGCACGGATGCGGACGGCGCGGGCGCAGGCTGCGCGGGCGCAGGCTGCGCGGGCGCAGGCTGCGCGGGCGCGGGCATCTCCGTCTGCCGCATGAGCATGCCCATGGGGGTCTGGATCATCTCCCATCCCTCCCAGGACACAGGCGCCCCCATCGGCCAGGGATTGGCGGCCTGCGGAGGCGGAGGCGGAGGCGGAGGCGGCGGAGGCGGCGTGGATTGCGAATTCATGGCGGTCGCGGATTTCACGAGCGTGAGCAGCTTGGCGATCTCGCCGAACTCGTCCCCGCCGCTCCCACCACCGCCCCCGATCGACTTCGCGAGCTCGAGCCCGCGCTCCATCCCGCGCTCGTACCCGGCGCCGTTGCTCGGCTTGCTGGGATCATTCCCGCGGATCAGCGGTACGATCTCGCGCACGACTTCGAGCGTCGAGTTCGATTGCGGCGCCTGCCGGTCGAGGAGGGGGACGATCTCGCGCACGACTTCGAGCGCGGAGTTGGACTGCGGCTGCTTCGTCGTTTCGAGGATCGAGCGCATCAGCGCAGCCTGCGTGTTCGCGCTGGTTTCGAGGATGACCCGGAGCAGCGTGAGGAACTCGGCCCCCATCATCGAGGGGGCTGCCGGTGCGGGCGCGGGAGACGGCGCGGGTACCGCGTAGTATTGCGGCGGCACCACTGCCGAAGCGGCGGGGGCGGTAGGCGGCGGTGCCGGCGGAGTCGCGGCCGCGAAGAACGGCTTTCGTGCGGGACCCGCGACGTAGAATTTGTCCGACCATGCCTGGATGCGATGGGACTTCCCGCAAACCGCGTGGAACTGATACGTGCACTCACCGCCGTAATGCTCGACGACCTGCTCCAAGCTCCGGAGGTCCGTGCCTTTCCACGCTTTCGGGCACACCTCTTTCGTGCCGTCCGGAAGGGTGCGGTGGATGTAGATGAGGTCGAATCTGCGCGGATCGGGGCCAGTCTCCGTTTCCGGGCGCGGGAACAGCGGATGACCGCCGAGCTCGGGCTCGGCCGCGGGCGCGCTGGGTTCGGCCTGGGTCATGGTTCGGACCTCCGTTTCCGGCACATTGCCGCGAGCAGACACTCGCCGCCGTAAAGCTGGATGAGCTGCTGCCAGCTCCGCAGCTCCACGGGCGCGGCTCGGACCGTGCCCTGCCGCGGAAAGAGCGGATGACCCCCGACATCCGGCTCGAAGGCAGACGACTGCCGTTCGAGCCCGTAGGCTCTCGGTGTTTCATAGCGCTGGGGAAGAGAATGAAGAACTCGAACGACGATTGCAAGCCCCCATGTTGGGCTGCTCATGCCGTGTGAGTGAATGATTTGTTCTCAAACTATAGGGTCACAGATTTGCAGTGTAGAGCGGCAAAAGTAGGGTTCTCGACAGGTCTCTGACACTACCAGGGGAACGGTCGTCTGGCCGCTCGAGGAGCCCTCGAAGATTTTTTCGGAGCGGCGAAGACGCAGCTAACGGCGCTCCGGGGTTTGTATTGGCCAGCCGGGGCAACAAGACCGACGATGCGCCGATGGGTTGGCTGGTGCACGCGACCTCGGAAAACGTGCTGCGGAGGGTTCGGCGAGGAACGCGTTAGGCGGGGGATGCGGATTTCGACGCTCGCGTCATGCGCGCCCCGCAGCCCGTTTGCAGGCTCGCCAAAGCGCATCGTGTGTGGTTGGTGCGCCAAGGGTCGGTCCGGGCGAGCCTTCGGCGGCTCGCGAACTGCGCGATCGCCAGGATATGATGGTATCGACGTTCGCGAATGTAGAACGGGCGGGGTTCGGATTGTGAGACGGAATGTTCGATGCGACGAACGTGACGCTCCGGCAGCGGCGAACCAGGGCGTCCTGCTACTTTGGTGGTATTGCGTTGGCCGAGCGCCGTTTCCGCCGAGGGGCACGGGGAGCGGCTTGACGTGGACCATGCCTGGGTCCTCCCACCCGGGGGATCCCAGTGCCGGCCAGTGGCAGTCCACGTCAAGGGCCAGTGGATCCGGCGTGGCTCTCTTGGCGAACGTGGGCGAGCTCCTACTTGAGGGCGAACTGTCCGCGAAGGGCGCCCTCGACCGCACCATGAGCCGTGCGGAGACTCACACTGCATCCCGAGAGCGGGGGCCTGCCGTGGTCGGAGTTCCACACAAGCTGTCAAGCGACAGTAACTTCTGACCCCCTAACGACAGTAAAACTGACCCCCTCCCTGCGCATCGACTCCAGGTCTCACTTCGCGGGAGAGACGCTCCCGCTGAGCAGTCCCGCCTTCTTCTTCTG
>NZ_JARZHH010000124.1 GCF_029946515.1 Polyangium sp. 6x1 | reverse complement strand
CAGGCGGGAAGCCAGGAGGCGCGGCCGCATTCGGGCCGCCCGCGCCGCCGGGGGCAGCCGGAGCCGCCGCGGGGGGCGCGCCGGTCGGCGGGGCAGCCTGGGGACGCGCGCCGGGCGTCTTGAGGACGGGGGCGCCGCGCGGCGGACCATTCTGCGCGGACGCGAGCGTGGGCGTGGACGCGCAGAGGAGCGCCGCGAAACCGAAGCCAAACCTTCCCAGGCGGGAGTTTCTGTAAGGCGTGTTCATGATCCTCGAATTCGATTCGGTCATTCGCTACGGAAGACGTCAGGGCGTGGCTTCGGCGGGCGGCTCGGCCGGGGCGGCCGATTTGCCCCGCTTCGGGCGCGGGATCTTGCTGGTCGGTTTGCCCGGCGTGGCCGCGGCGATCTCGGCCGGTTTGTCCGAGCTCGATTCGCTCGCCTCGCTGGATTCGCCCCGGGC
This sequence comes from Polyangium sp. 6x1, assembly GCF_029946515.1. Taxonomy (GTDB): domain Bacteria; phylum Myxococcota_A; class Polyangia; order Polyangiales; family Polyangiaceae; genus Polyangium. Next base: position 17,488 of record NZ_JARZHH010000124.1, on the reverse strand, counting down.
GGGCAAAACCGATTTCGCGATCGCCACGACGAGGACGCTCGCGAGGGCGACGAAGCCGATCGAGCCCACGATGAACGTGCCCACGTAGAGCAGCGTTCGCCGGAGCAAACTCCCCTCGTTGAATGCAGGCAGCTTGAGCTTCGCCATCCCTCGGTCTCCCGTCTCGATGCCGTTCGTCGCGGAACCGTTCGTCCCGGTCACTTGATGTTGAAATCGATGTTCATCGGCTTGCCTCGCCGATTGACGCTCACCGTGAGCTTGTCCGCGCTGCGGAGCCTCGCGTATGCCTCGAGCGCTTTCTGCGGGTCGGCCATCTCGAACCCATTGATGGACTGGAGGCGGTCACCATTCTCGAGGCCGAGTGTACCGAGCAGCGATTCGGGGCGCACGCCGAAGAGCCGGATACCGACGACCTTGTCGCCCTCTTTTTCGGGTACGATGCGCGCCGACCGCATGAGCTCCGCCTGGTTCTCCAGGATCTGGTCGACGACCGAGCGCTCGACGTCGAATTGATTCTCGCTGACTTTGTGAATCTTGTCCGCGATCTCCTTCGGGACGCCCTTTCCTTTGCCTTTCGGCTTCGGCGCCTCGCCGTCGGTCTTCGGCGCGGGCGCGGACGCGAGCTTCTTCGGCGGCTCGCCGTGCACCTGCATCTGGCACCGCGAGCTGCCGCTCATGAGCCACACGCGATCCCAGCCGATCCAGTAGATCTGGTGCCCCGAGACGTCGTCGCCGCGCCGACGGAGCTGCGCCTTGCCGTCCGAGCCCGCAATGGCCGCGAACGACCAATCGGGATCTTCCGATTGCGTGATCAAAAGGACCTTGCCGACGTCGCAGACGGGATCGTTATAAGGATCGCTGCTGTCGGGCGCCGGCGCCTCGGAGGGGCTCGGGAGATCGACGGGCTTGCCATCGAGAGGGCCCGTGACCGAATCGAACGGGTTGCGGCCCAGGATCGGCGCCGCGTTGACCGAGCGCTCCTGTCCGGAGGTGCTGTGCGATGCGCCACCCTTTGGCGGAGGCGGCGGCGGCGGCATCGACGACGGATCGAGCAGCACGCTGCCGGCGACGAGCTCGCCCATTCCCGACGCCTGGAAATAGGCGGCGGAGGCGATCAACAGGCAGATGACCGCGGGAAAGTAGCGCTTCAGGATCGCGTCGAGTCCCATGAGCCCAGCTCCGTACTAGCGAGAGACGTGCCAGCCCCGATCTTAGCGCTTCCCGCGCCTTTTTTCGCGCGAGGAGGCCACGATCGACAAGGTGGCGAAGGGGGGAGGGTGGGGGCGGCGAGGATTGCCAAAGTGACAATCGGATTTTCAAGCGACGGGGTAGCGCCGGTCTTCCCGGTGATCAACCCTCGATCTCTCCGAGCTTGCGATAGATCGTGCGGGTGGAGATCCCGAGGAGCTGGGCGGCGACGGATTTGTCGCCATGGGCGTAACGCAAGGTCTCCCGGATGAGCCGGCGTTCGACCTCGTCGAGCGGGGTGCCGACCGAGAACGTGATGGTCTCGGGCGCGGCGGCGAGGCTCTCCCGGATCGACTCGGGGAGGTCCTCGACGGACAATTTCTCGCCACGGCAGAGTACGGCGGCGCGCTCGATCACATTCTCCAGCTCGCGGACGTTGCCCGGAAACGAGTAGTCGAGCAGGCGCGCGATGACCTCGCGCGGGGCTTCGAGGCGGCCGCGATTGTTCTTCGCGCAGTAAACCCCGAGGAAATGGTCGACGAGCAGCGGAATGTCCTCGCGGCGCGCCCGGAGCGGAGGGACCGTGATGGCGATGACGTTCAGGCGATAAAAAAGGTCCTCGCGGAAACGGCCGGCCGCGATCTCGGCGCGAAGATCTTTGTTCGTGGCGGCGACGATACGGACGTCGGCGCGGACGGTATCGCCGCCGATCGGCTCGTATTCATTCTCTTGAAGGACGCGCAGGAGCTTGACCTGAACGGAGGGGCTGAGCTCGCCGATCTCGTCGAGGAAGAGGGTGCCGCCGGCGGCCTTGGCGAATCGGCCCTCGCGGCGGGCGAAAGCGCCGGTGAAAGCGCCGCGCTCGTGGCCGAAGAGCTCGGCTTCGAGGATGGTCTCCGGGATGGCCGAGCAGTTGACCGCGACGAAAGGGCCGTGGCGGCGCGCGCTGTGGTCGTGGATGTAACGAGCGACGAGCTCTTTGCCCGTGCCACTTTCCCCGAGGACGAGCACGGTGGCGGAGGAGGGCGCGGCCTGCGAGGCGACGTCGAGGACACGACGGAGCGCGGGGCTCGAGCCGATGATCTCGCGCTTCGTGAGGAGCTTGAGCTCCTGGCGGAGGGAGCGGTTTTCGGCGACGAGGGAGCGGCGCTCCGCGGCTTTGCGGACGCTCTTGATGATCGTCATCCGCTTGAGGGGCTTTTCGACGAAGTCGTAGGCGCCCTCGCGCATGGCCTGGACGGCCGTCTCGACGGTGCCGTATGCCGTCATGAGGACGACCTCGGTGTCGGGGGCGAGCTGCTTGATCGCGCGGAGGAGCTCGATGCCGCTCGTGCCAGGCATCATGAGGTCGGTGAGGACGACCTCGACGCGGTGGCCCCGAAGGAGGTCGAGCGCGGCGCGGGCCGAGGGCGCCGTGAGGACGCGCATGCCGTCGCGCTGAAAAATCTTCTCGATGGAAGCAAGATTACTGGGCTCGTCGTCCACCACGAGCACGGTGGGCGCGTCGGCCCCCGCCTTCGCCTCGGGAGGCGCGGGCGTCGAAGATCCTGACAGCTCGTCAACCATGTCGACAACATGTCACGCGGTGAGGCACGGTGTCCACGTTGTCTGACGGTTCGTCAACTTGGCAAGCGCGAGGTGGCTGGGATCACGAAAAAAGACGGGATGCGCCAGTGCCAGGATGTCTCGTTGCCAGGGTGTCAGCGGATCAACTTCGAGAGCTTCTTGAAGGCGTCCGTCCCCGCGCGCCCGAGCCAGTCGAAGACGACGGTCTCCATGGTGGTGATCGTGGCGCCGGCGCTGCGGCAGAGATCGAGGCCGATGGCGCGGTGATCGTCACGGCGCGAGGCGACGCCGTCGGCGACGACGTGCACGTTGGTGCCACGCGTGGCGAGTTCGCGCACGGTCTGCACGACACACACATGCGTCTCCATGCCGAGGACGATCGCGGTGCGCGGCGAGCCGATCGTGGCCCACGCGCGCTCGAAGCCACGGTCGTCGCATGCGGAGAAGTCGATCTTCTCGACGACGGAAGCGTTCATCGCGCGGAGCTTGTCGCCGATCGGGGCGATGGTGCGGCCGAGGCCCGCGGGATACTGCTCGGTGGCGAGCACGCGCGCGCCGAGCAGGTCGGAAGCTTCGAGGAGCACCGTGGCGGCGCGGACGAGGTCCTTCATGCGGTCCTCGGGCATCGCCGCGGCGAGTTTGTCCTGCACGTCGACGACGAGCACCACGCACGCCTTGGGATCGAGCCGTCGCATCGTTTCTCCTCCAACGGTCAGCGAGAGAGCCGGAAGCTCCTCAAAAATTTGACGAGGTCGCTGCGCGCGTCGAAGCGCAGGAGCGCGCGGGCGACGAGGGCACCTTCCTCGTCCTTGATGGCGCCGGGCAAGACGGTCATCGATTCGAGGAGCTCGCGGACGGAGACGTCCTTCTGGCCCTCGAAGACGTACGGTTTGTCGTCGTCGCCGTGGAAGTGGAACGCGTAGGGGAGCGTGCCGGTGCGGAGCAGATCCATGCCGAGGGTGCCGCGGAGGTAGCGGTGATCCGCGAGGCCAGGCGCGTCGATCGCGCCTTCGATCTCGACCACGGGGCGGCGGAGGAACCGGAGGATCGGCGCGCTGCGTGCGCGGATCGTGAAGGCGAGGGGTCGCTCTTTGTGCGGCTCGTCCACGCGGTGGTAGCTGCCCGCCATCGTCTCGCGGAACTCGAAGCCACTCACGGCTCGCCGCCCTCCGCGGGCTTGGGCTTCGGTGCGGGGGGTTCGGGGGCGGAGCTCGGCTCGCCCGAGCGGAGCCCCCGAGCGTCGACACGCGGGGGGCCGGCGGTCTTCTCGTCGAAATCGTTGGAGGGCAAAAGGAGGCGCTCGACGCGCGTGCCGTTCGCGAGCGATTCGACGAGCTCGGGGACGTCCTCCATGGTGACGCGGCCGTAGAAATAGCCGTCGGGCTCGACGGCGATGACCGGGCCCGCCCAGCAGACGTCGAGGCAACTCGACGTGCAGGCGCGCACCTCGGTCTTCGCGAGGCCCCGGTCCTTGAGCGCGTCCTTGAGCGCGGCGTGGATCTCGACGGCGCCGCGCTGCGCGCACGAGCCCTTGGGGGTGCCGTCGGGGCGGCGGTTGACGCAGACGAAGAGGTAACGCTTGCGCTGAGGCACGACGCGAGCCTTACGCCGGGGCTCGCAGCGGTCAAGTCAGGGGGTCGTGACGAGGACGGAGAGGCCGTAGTAGCTCGGATCCGAGGCGCGGCCTCCCGCCGTGACGCGCACGTAGTACGCGCCGGCCGCGACGTTCTCCACCTTGGCGAGCGAGCAGTAGCCGAGGGCGTCGTCGTTCATGACGAGCTCGGTGCCCGCCGCGTCGAAGATCGTGACGATCGTGTCGAGCGTGCTCATCGCGCAGCCGCCGAGGCCAGCGTCGCTCGTCTGCGCGGTGATCGTGGCGCCGCTCGTCGCGACCTGGACGGAGACGTAGTCGGCGTCCGCGACGGGCGAGAGGATCGCCTGCCAGCCGCTCGTGAAGGTGTCCGCCTGGGCGATCGTGTCGTTCGGTTCGCTCTCGCTGATCTCGAGCGTGCAGGTCGGGCTGCATCCATCCCCGGCGGTCGTGCCGCCGTCGTCGCACTGCTCGCCGGGCGTGCGCACGCCGTCGCCGCAGGTGTTGGCGATCGTGTCGATCACGAGGCGGTAGGGGAAGCTCGCGTTCGGGGCGCCGGGCGCGGCCGTGACGCGCGCGTAGTACAAGCCCGCGTCGGCGAGCGAGATCGTGGCGCGCGAGCAGTAGCCCTCGCCCGCGTCGTCGTCGCTCGTGAGCACGGCCGCGCCGTTCGAGCCGAGGATCTCGACGAACGTGTCGAGCTCGGATTTCGCGCACGCGCCGTCGCCGGTGTCGCGCGTCTCGACGACGAGGCTCGCGGCCGCGGGCAGGTTGAACGAGACCACGTCGACGTCGCCGGCCGGCGCGATCTGCGCGCCCCACGGCGAGCTCCACGCGTTCGCTTGCGCGGGCGTGTCGTTCGGCTCGGTCTCGCTCGTGACGAGCTTGCAGTTCGCGTCGCAGAGGTCGGCGCCGCCGGGATTTCCGTCGTCGCACTCCTCGCCGATCTCAGGGTTCAAGTTGCCGTCGCCGCAGACGGGAGCGGGCGGGCTGCCGCCGGCGCCGCCTTGTCCGCCGACGCCGCCCACGCCGCCTTGTCCACCCGCGCCGCCGACGCCGCCCATGCCGCCTTGCCCGCCCGCGCCGCCTTGTCCTCCGCTGCCGGAGGAGCTCGACGAGGTGCCGGTCGGGCGCGGCGGGAGCTCGTCGCTGCCGCACGCGACGAGCGCGAGGCCGAGGAGCGCGGCGACGGGCCAGAAGAGCCCGGTCATTCGCTGTCGACGCACGAGTAGGTGACCTCCCAGCCGTTGAGGGTCGGCGCGGCGCCCTTGTTGGTCGTCGGGTTGAAGGTGGCGGAGAACTCGAGGAACGACTGCCGCGCGCCGGGCACGCCGAGCGCCGTGTACATGTCGATCGGGCACGGCGAGGGGCCGGCCATGGTGCAGAGCTGCGTGTTGACGGGCGAGCTCTTGGCCGTCGCGAGCGTGGTGAATGCGCCCGAGAGGCCGGCCGCCGTGTCCGCGGTGCGCGCGGCGAAGACGAGGTTCGAGTCGCCGGGCGTGACGCTGTCGTACGCGAAGTAGCCCCACTGCACCTTCGTCCCCGTGGGGCACGTGGCCTCGTAGACGTGCGTGAACGTCTGGGCGGTGTACGCGCCGGGGCAGCCGAGCTCGACGTCGATCGTCGCGCCGGCCGAGTTGAGCACCGTCTGGCACGTGGTCGGGCAGAGGAAGATCTTCTTCGGGGCCTGCGGGTTGTCGTAGTACCAGCCCGTGCCGCACGCGGCCTGGCCTGCGACCTTCGCGAACGCCACGGGCGCGCCGGCCGTGGGCATGAACGTGACCGTCGCGTTCGACGGATCGAAGAGGCCCGCGTTCGGCAGGTCGAACTCGCACGCGACGACGTCGCCTTTGATCTCGAGCATCGCGGAGAGCATCTGCTGCTGCGCGTCGCCCTGGTCGGTGACGAAGAACGCGTTGGCCGTGCCGCCCTTCTGCGCGATGAGGTTCATCAAGGCGACGTTCGCGTCCTGGATGCCGATCGCGTAGGTGAGCACGCCGGCGTTGACGAACGCGTCCTCGGCGTAGCCCGCGATCGTGGCCGAGTCGGTGCCGCAGGAGTTCGGGTAGCCGTCGGTGACGAGCACGACGACGGTCTGCTGGTTCGGGTTCGCGAGCTGGTAGGCCTTGGCCCACTTCTCGGCGCCGGCGAGCGCGGGCAGGAGCGGCGTGTCGGCGGCGGGCGTCGTGGCGTTGATCTCGTTGATGAGCTTCTGCTCTTGCGTGTCGGTGGGCGCAGACGCGGTCGTGAGCTTGGCGAGCGGGACGAGCGGAACGGCGCACGCGTCGATGCTGCAGTTCGTGTCGTCGCAGCCGGTGACGGGCTTGTAGTGCTCCCAGAAGCGCAGCGCGACGCCGATGCCGGCCGACGCGGGGTCCGAGAAGAACGCCTTCAGCGCGCCCGTGGTCTTGCCCCAGCGATCGTTCGTGGTCATCGAGCCGGAGCGGTCGAACTGGACGAACATGTTCACGGGGCGGATGGTCCGGCTCGTGACGGAGGAGCAATCGGGCGGCTCGCAGGCGTTGCCGCCGCTCGAGAGCGACCAGTTGTTCTCGCAGAAGCACTCGGTGATGTACGGGTTCGCCGCCGTCTTCTTCGGCGGGTTGATCATGATCTCGCGGTTGCCGTTGCCGATGCCGCACGCGTTCGCGTCGACGTTGATGCACTGGCCCGGCGGGATGACCTGCTGCGTGAGGCACTCCATCATCCCGGGGTGCGTCTGATCGGGCGCGCACTTCGGGTACTGCTGCGAGTTCGCCGGGAAGTGCACGAGGCGGATGCCCGCGGGCGCCTGGGTTTTTCCGTGGTTGCAGACGGGGACGACGCCGTTGCACGGGACGCCGACGGAGAGGTCGACTCCGGCGCAGTTCGGGTCGGTCTCGCCGGGCAGCCACGGCGTGCACGTGCCCTTCGCGGGGCAGCTCTCGTTGCAGAGCGTCTTGACCTTGTCGACGCAGAGGTTGTCCCACTTCGTCGTGCAGCAGGAGGGGCTCGCCTGGCAGATCGTCGCGACGCACGGGTCACAGGCGGCGCTCAGCGCGGCGCCCGAGTAGCACTTGTTGTGCACGCAAGGCGGGTCGGTTTTGCACTCGGCGCCGCACAGGCTGTAGACCTTGTCGACGCAGCCGGGCGTCCAGCTCCCCTGCACGCCGGCGCAGCTCTTCGGGCACGCGGCGGCGAAGGCATCGACGCAAGCCTGCGTCCACGTGCCGGTGCAGCAGGTCGGGTTCGCCGTGCAGACGGTGCTCACGCACGTGCTGCAGGTCTTCTTCAAGCCGACGCCCGTGACGCATGGGTCGTGCGCGCAGGTGCCGCCGTACGGGACGAGGCAGCAGGTCGGATCCGCGGCGCAGATGGTCTTCACGCACGGATCGCACTCGGGGTAGAGCCCCTCGCCCACGGAGCACTTGTGGTGCGAGCACGTGTTCGAGCTCGGGCTCTCGCACTGCATGTTGAACTGGCAGTCGCTCGCCTGCGCGCACGGCTCCTTCAGGCCCTTGTTCACGAGGCCGTTCGGGAAATCGCTGAGGTCGCCGTTCTGCCAGTTGTGGACGCTGCCCCCCGCGTCGGGCGTGAGGCCCGCGTCGGGTTGCTCGTCGAAGACCTGGCACGAGGGATCGCAGGGGTTGTTGACGCAAGCGCTCGGCGTGTGGTTCAGGATGATGATGCCGCCGGCGCCGTCCTCGGGGCGCGCGGAGGTCTCGCGGACCTTCGCCTTCGGAGGCGCGGCGCGCGAGGAGATGGTGCCCTCGGCGCAAGGGGCCCACGTGCCCTCGATGCACTGCTGGGTGCCGTCGAGGCAGGTGAGGATCCCGTTTTGCTCGCCGATCGTGACGTGGCAATCGCGCTCTTGGCCATCCAAGCAGGGGCCCACGTTCGGGCCAGCGCCGGCCCCGCCGTTGCCACCGCCGCCTCCTTCGCCGGGACGCGATCCGAGCGGCGGCTCGGCCGAGCACGCGGCGAAGACCACGGCGATCGGCGCGAGCACGAGCATCGCGAGGGCCAAGGTCGATCGGAGAGCCGCGCGTGATCCCGCGCCGGACGAGCCGTTCTTCTCAGTCGATCTGCCCGACGCACGCGCCATGGGTCGAAACCTCCGATGGATCCTTCGCGACAAGAAAGACTGAAGGATCCCGAGTGAAAGAAGCAAGCAACGTGCCCTGAACGGTCCACGGGTGTCCACCCGACCGACGAGGCCCGGAGCCGGATTGCCCGTGGGTGGCTTCGCGTCCGAGGGCCCTGGTAACAGCGTTTACCGGGGAAAAAGTTGCGCGGGCCGCAACCGTTTCACATTCGCGGCGCGGGGGTGGGGGCGGGAGGCGGGGATCGGCTCGAAAAACGGCTTGTCGAGGCCCGGAACCACGCGCATGCTCCGCGCGGGCGAAGGCCCTTCCCGGCCCGAACATAGGGTCGGTTCCCGATGGCCCTGGCTCGCAGGATCGGGGAAAGCTCCGAAGACCGTGCACGCCCACTCCATCGCCGGATTCATGAGCGCGTGGGTGGTCGCGTACGTCGCGATCGCCACGTTCTGCTTCGTCGCGCGGCGGCGGAGAGAGCGCCTCCGCGGGCGCGAGGCCGAGTTCGTGCTGTTCGGGCTCTTCTGCCTCGCGCTGTCGGTGCACACGGCGGGCGCGGCGGCGCTGCACGTGATGCGCGACGCGGCCTTGGTGCGGATCGCGCTGCTCGCCTCGGACGTGGGGCGCCTGCTCGGCGCGGCGCTGCTCGTGCACGTGGTCGCGCAGCTCTCGCAGGTGCGGCTCGTCCCGCGGGCGCTCTTCGCGATCTACGGCGCGGCGGCGCTGCTCGGCGTCGCGAGCGTGATCGAGCACGTGAGGCAGTTCGACACCGTCGCCGAGGCGCCGGTGACGCTGCTCGGGCTCTCGGTCGTGGAGGTCGCGACGCCGCCGCATCCGCTCGGGGCGGTGGTGTCGCTCGGCTCGTTCGCGGCGGCGATCTTCGGGGCGACGGTGTTCGTGCGCGGCGCGCTGCGCGGCCGGGCGGATCTGCTGCCGTCGCTCTGGGGTTCGATCGCGCTCGTCGTGAGCACGAGCTACGACGGGCTTTACGGGGTGCTCGGGCAATGCAAGCCGCTCACGAGCCCGTACGGGTACGCGGCGTTCGTGATGGGCGTCGTGATGTCGCTCCTCTCGCGGTACGTGGCGCTGCGGGAGCGGCTGGAAGAGCGCGCGTCCGAGCTGAAGGAGAGGTCGGCGGAGGTCGCGCGGGCGTACGAGGAGCTGCGCGCGGCGCAGGCGGAGCTCGTGCGCAAGGAGCAGCTCGCGGCCGTGGGAGAGCTGTCGGCGGTGATCGCGCACGAGGTGCGCAACCCGCTCGCGATCATCACGACCGCGGTGGCGACGCTGCGACGTGAAGGGCTCGGCGAGGACGATCGGCAGACGCTGCTCGGGATCCTCGACGAGGAGGCGTCGCGGTTGAACCGGCTCGTGGGGGATCTCTTGCGGTACGCGCGGCCGGTGCGCTGCGAGCGTCAGCTCGTGTCGCCGCGCGAGATCGTGGAGCGCGCGCTCGCGCTGTCGCAGAACCAGACGAGCCTGAAGGTGACGCTCGTGGAGCCGGAGCCGGTGGAGCGGATCCACGCGGATCCGATGCTGCTCCGGCAGGTGTTCGAGAACATCGTGACGAACGCGATGCAAGCGATGCCGACCGGCGGATCGCTGACGGTGACGCTCGTGCCGCACGCGGAGAGCGGCGTGTCGGGCGTCGAGGTGCGCATCGCGGACACGGGCGAGGGGATGGACACGTCGGTGCGCGATCGCGCGCTCGATCCGTTCTTCACGACGCGCGCGGCGGGGACGGGGCTCGGTCTCGCGATCGTGGCGCGCATCGTGGACGCGCACGGCGGGCGGCTGTCGATCCAGAGCGACGTGGGCGCGGGGACGGAGGTGCGGATCTTCTTGCCGCAGCAAGGAGAGCCAACGCCGGGACGGAGGTCGGTGCCGCCGGAGATCAACCGGACGAGCTCGCTGCCGCCGATGCCGGTCGAGGTCCGCCGCGCATTCGCCGGGAGGAAGGCGTGAGCAAAGGCGAAGACGAGAAGGCGACGCGGCGCGCGGAGATCGTGCGCGCGGACAAACAGTACGTGTGGCACCCGTACACGCCGATGCAGCGGTACATCGACGAGGTCGATCCGCTGGTCGTCGAGCGGGCCGCGGGCGCGCGTTTCTTCGATGTCGACGGGCGAAGCTACTTCGACGCGAACTCGAGCTGGTGGGTCTCGACGCTCGGGCACAACCACCCGCGGCTCGTCGCGGCGCTCGGGCGGCAGGCGGCCGAGCTTTGCCACGTGTCGCTCGCGGGCGTGACGCACGAGGGCGCGGCGAAGCTCGGCGAGGAGCTCGTGGCGATCGCGCCGCCGGGGCTCACGAAGGTGTTCTACAGCGACGACGGCTCGACGGCCGTGGAGGTCGCGCTGAAGCTCGCGCTGCAGATGTGGCACAACGAGGGAAGGCCCGCGCGGCGCAGGTTCGTGGCGCTCGACGGCGCGTTCCACGGCGAGACGATCGGCGCGGCGAGCCTCGGCGGCGTGGAGGTGTTCCGCAAGCCCTTCGCAGGCGTGCTGCTCGAGTGCATCCACGTGCCGACGCCCGAGGGCGACGCGCCTTCGGACGCGGGATACGCGCGGGCGTTCGAGGCGCTGGAGAAGCTGCTCGCGGAGGGCAGCGACACGATCGCGGCGGTGGTGCTGGAGCCGCTCGTGCAAGGCGCGACGGGGATGCGGATGTACGACGCGTCGTACCTCCGGCACGCGCGCGCGCTCTGCGATCGGTACGACGTGCTGCTCGTGATCGACGAGGTGTTCACGGGCTACGGGCGCACCGGATCGATGTGGGCGTGCGAGCGCGCGGGCATCGCGCCCGATCTGATGTGCCTCGCGAAGGGGTTTTCCGGAGGCATGTTCCCGATGGCCGCGACGCTCGCGACGCGGCGTGTCTTCGACGCGTTCCTCGGCGCGCCGGAGCGAGCGTTTTATTACGGCCACTCGTTCTGCGGGAACCCGCTCGGCGCGGCCATCGCGCGCGAGGTACTCGCGATCTTCCGCGAGGAAGAGATCCTCGCGAAGGCCCAGCCAAAGGCCGCGCGAATCGGAACAGCGTTCGCGGCGATGGGCGAGATCCCGGGCGTCTCGCGGGCGCGATCGCTTGGGATGATCGGCGCGCTCGATCTGTCGAAGGGTGAGTACCTCGGTGCGCTCGGCTGGCAGGTGTACGCCGAGGCGCGGAGGCGCGGGGCGTATCTGCGGCCGCTCGGGGACGTGGTGTACGTGGCGCCGCCGCTCACGATTGCGGACGACGAGCTCGAGACGCTGCTCGGGATCGTCGAGGAGAGCGTGCGGGCGGCGCTGCGTTAGCTCGTCTTCGTGGTGGGCGCGCGGCGATCCCTGCGGCGGCGCAAGCGCAACGCGAGCGCCGACAGACCGGCCACGACGGCGGCGCCGGACGCGCCGGACGCGCCTCCCAGGCCGCAATCACATCCGCCCGCCGCTTCGAGCTCGCGCGGCGGGCCGCCGCCCGATCCGCTGCCCGATCCGCTGCCCGGGCCGATGCCGCCACACGCGGTCGGCTCGATCGCGAGCGTCGCCGCGACGCCGGGCCAGGTCATCACGCACGCGGCCGGCGTCGTCGCGCCCTCGCCGCATGCGAGCGGGCAGATGTCGGGCAGGTTGTAGAGGTTCTCGAACGTCTTGCCCTCGTCCTTCGAGAGGCCGACGGTGAAGCTGTCGACGAACTGGTTGCCGCACGCGTAGATGCCCGCGGTCGTCCACGTGAGGCACCGCGTGTAGATGTCGCTGACCTTCTGGAACGCGAGGTCGGCCGTGTTCGCGATCTGGACGCCGTCCTTGGGGCCGCCGATCGCGACGCGCGTGCCGTCGGGCGAGAGCGCGAAGCCGAGCAGGTCGTCCGAAGCCGTGAAGGCCTCGGTGAACGTGGCGCCGGCGTCGTCGCTGACGAGGAGCTTGTCGACGGGATCGGCGCTCAAGCGCACGTAGACGCGGTCGGGGTTCTGCGGGTCGATCGCGGCGAGGAAGGGGACGCCGCTGGCGTACGCCGCGTCGAGGTAGGTGCGTGTCCACGTGGCGCCGCGATCGTCGGAGCGCTCGATCGCAGGCGCGAACGACTTGCCGACGATGCCGCTCGCGTAGATGCGCTGCGGGTTCGAAGGCGTGACGTCGATCGTGAGGGCGATGAAGTCGCTGAGGAGCGGCGTGCCGGCCTGCGTCCAGGTGGCGCCGTTGTCGGCCGTCTCGGCGACGATGACGTGGAAGCCGTCGGTGCCCTTGCCGGTGGAGGTGATCGCGACGCCGCGCGAGGGGTCGTCGCGGTGGACGGAGACGTCGATGACGTACTCGTCTTTCAAGGGGGCCTCGGCGAAGCCCCAGGCGCAGCCGCGATCGTGGCTGATGCTGAGCCCTTCGAAGACGCCGGCGAGGAGCGTGCCGTCGCCGAGCACGCCGATCGCCGGGTCCTGGGTGCCGCCGTAGCCGACCGCGCCCTCGCAGATCCACGACCAGGAGCCGCCCGCGTCCGAGCTCTCGAGGATGCCGTACGTGGTGCGCAGGACGATGTGCGAAGGATCCTTGGGATCGACGACGAGCTGGTCGGCGATGGGGAAACGCCCGTTCGCGTGGGATTCGGCGGGCGCGAGGAGCGAGACGGCCGCGATCGCGGCGGCGAAGGGGAAGAAGCGCATGGCGCGATCCTAGCGCGTGGACATGCGCTCGGCGGCGACAGCGTCTTCGTGTCCGAGGCGTACGTCGCGCAGCTCCGCGCCGAGTAGCTCGATCGCGGCCGTGACGAGGGGATGATCGGCGATCGCGCGGCGCGCGCTGTCGAGGCGGGCCCGGCGATCGGCGCCGTCGAGCTGCGCGAGCGTGACGACGCCGCTCTGGGGGCGGAGCGTCTCGAACGTGACGTCGGGCGTGCCGCCGAAATGCGCGGCGAGGGCGGCGCGGAGGGCCTCCTTGGCGACCGGGTCCTGCGCTTGCTTGCCGAGGAACGAGTCGCCCTCGTAGCCGAGCACGATGCCGTCGGGGCCGATGCGGAGCAGCGCGGCATGTTCGAGCACGGAGCCGAGCGGCGCGCGCTTGGCGCGGACGAGCTCGATCACGGCGCGAAACGCGGCGACGTCGGCGGGGTTCGGGGCGGCCGGGCGGCCGGGCGGGGCGGCGCCGTTCGTGTAGGGGGCGCCGTTCGTATAGGAGGCGCCGTTGGCCGGAGGCGGTCGTGAAGACGCCGACGAGACCCGTGAAGGCGCCGGAGCGGCTTGGGAAGACGCCGAAGCGGGTGGTGAAAACGCCGAAGCGGGTGGTGAAAACGTCGGAGCGGCTTGTGAAGACGCCGGAGCGACCCGTGAAGGCGCCGGAGCGGGTGGTGAAAACGCCGGAGCGGCTTGGGAAGACGCCGGAGCGACCCGTGAAGGCGCCGGAGCGGGTGGTGAAAACGCCGGAGCGGCTTGTGCGCCTGGTGGAGGCACCGGTGAAGACGCCGAAGGGGATGGGGAAGGCGACGAAGCCTCGGACCCAGAAGCCCGACGCTGGGCGGGCGGCGAGCCGCCGCCTTGCATGGGCCGTCCCTGCCCAGCGCCCGAGGCCCCGTGCGAGCCGCCCCCGCCGCTGCCGAGCAGGCGCCGCTCCATCTCCCCGAGCCGCCGCAAGAGATCGTCCACGGGCATGAGCGGCGGCCGGCGCGAGAGGCGCACGAGCGCCATCTCCAGCGCCGCGCGCGGCTGGCCGCTCCGCGTGATGTCGTCGAACGAACGCGAAAAACCCTGGTGCAAGCGCGTGAGGTCGTCGGCGTCCGCGCGCGCCGCGAGGGCCTTCACGTCGGCGAGCTCGCTGTCGGCGAGGTCGAGCAGGCCCGTCGGATCCGCGGAGACCTTGGCGACCACGAGGTCGCGCAGATGCGCGAGGAAGTCCCGCGCGACGTGCGGGAGATCGTAGCCCTGATGCGCGAGGTCGGAGACCGTGCGCAGGCACGCCTCGGGGTCACCGTCGACGAGCGCGGCCGCGAGCCCGTGGAGGACCGAGCGATCCGCGACGCCGAGGACCCGCGCGACGCCCTCGGCCGTGAGCTTGTCGCCGTCGACGCCGACCCACGCGAGGACCTGATCGAGCAAGCTCATCGCGTCGCGCATGCTGCCTGCAGCCTCGCGGGCGATGATGGAGAGCGCCGCGTCCTCGTAGGCGACGCCCTCGCGATCGAGGACGAAGCGCAGGCGCGCCGTGATCGAGAGCGCGCTGATGAGCTTGAAGTCGTAGCGCTGGCAGCGGCTCAGGATGGTGACCGGGATCTTGTGGACCTCGGTCGTCGCGAAGATGAACTTCACGTGCGGCGGCGGCTCCTCGAGCGTCTTGAGGAACGCGTTCCACGCGTTGTTCGAGAGCATGTGGACCTCGTCCACGATGAAGATCTTGAACCGGTCGCGCGAAGGCCGGTACGGGAGGCTCTCCTGGAGCTTGCGGACGTCGTCGACGCCGGTGTAGCTCGCGCCGTCGATCTCCTGGACGTCGACGTCGCTGCCGACGGTGATCTCCTTGCAAGGAGCGCACTCCTGGCAGGGCTTCGCCGTCGGACCCTTCACGCAGTTGAGCGATTTCGCGAGGATGCGCGCGCTCGTCGTCTTGCCGACGCCACGGACGCCCGTGAACAAGAAGGCATGCGCGACGCGGTTCTTGGCGATCGCGTTCTCGAGCGTGGTCGAGACGTGCCCCTGACCGACGAGGTCCTCGAACGACTGCGGTCGGTACTTGCGCGCGAGGACGACGTAGCTCATCGCCGCCTCGACGTAGCAGAAAGGCGTGCTGGCGTCGCGCCCCGAGGGGGACGCCTCGCGTCCCCCTCACGTCTCCAGGCGAGCTCGCTTCGCGATCTCGGGCGCTCCGCTGGCGACGCGCAGCCGGACCGTCGCGGCGGGCGGCGAGCGAGCGAAGAGGCGCGCGCAGGCGTTCGTCCGGCCTTGCGGCCCAGCCGACTTCACGGCATACACGCTCCTCCCATGCAATTTCGCGGTGGAATGAACGAGCTGGTCCGCCAAGCGGCCCGGATGCAGCGCAAAATCGACGAGGCGAAAGCCAAGATCAAGGACCACGAGATCTCGGCGAGCGCCGCGTCGGACAAGGTCACGGTCACCGTCACCTGCGAAGGCAAGGTCCGGAAGATCGCGATCGATCCGGACTTCCTCGCCGCCGAAGGCCTGGAGATGGCCCTCGACGCGGTGGCCGTCGCGGCGAACTCGGCGCTCGAGCAGGCCGACAAGCACGTCGAAGCCGAGATCGCCAAGGTCACGGGCGGCGTGAAGATCCCGGGAATGCACACGTAGTGGCCACGCGGAGCCCCACCTCCTACGTCACGCGCTCTTCTTCTCTGCCCGAACGTCTCACCCGCGTCGCGCACCTGTTCGCGCGGCTGCCAGGCGTCGGCGAGAAGACCGCGCAGCGGTTCGCCCTGTTTCTGGCGACCGCGGACGAGGAGGTCGCGCGTGATCTCGGCACCGAGCTCGCCGCGCTGCGCGACCACGTGAGGCCCTGCGAGCGCTGCGGGAACATCGCCGAGGTCGCCGAAACGGCGCAGCCGGGCGAGCCCGTGCGGTGTGGGATTTGCCGGGACGAGCGGCGCGACAAGGCGCTGCTTTGCGTGGTCGCGCGGGTGCAAGACATGCTCGCCATCGAGCGGAGCGGCGTCATGCGCGGGAAGTACTTCGTGCTCGGGAGGCTGCTCTCGCCGCTCGACGGGATTTCGGCCGAGGACCTGCCGCTCGAGAGGCTCAAGCGCATCGTGACCGATCCCGAGGCGCCCGTGAGCGAGGTGCTGGTGGCGACGCCGCCGTCGGTGGACGGCGAGGCGACGGCGCTGCTCGTGGCGCGCGAGATGGCCGCGCTCGGCGCGCGCGTGACCCGCATCGCGAGCGGCGTGCCCCACGGCGGCGACCTCGAGTTCGCCGATCAAGTCACGCTCGGCCGCGCCATCGAAGGCCGGAAGAGCTTCGGTTGAACGGAGGGTACGAGAGATGCCCAAAACCATCATTTCCACGAACCAGGCCCCCGCCGCGATCGGCCCCTACTCGCAGGCGACCCGCGCCGGGAACCTCGTATTTTGCAGCGGCCAGATCCCCATCGACCCGAAGACGGGTGAGCTCGTCGCGGGCGGGATCGAGGCGCAGACGAAGCAAGCGCTCGCGAACCTCGGCGAGGTGCTCCGCGCCGCCGGCGCGTCGTGGTCCGACGTCGCGCGCACGACGATCTGGCTCGTCGATCTCGGCGATTTCGCGGTCGTCAACCGGATTTACGGAGAAGTCGTGGGCGCCGAGCCGCCCGCACGCGTGACCATTCAAGTGTCGGCGCTGCCGAAGGGCGCCGCCGTCGAAATCGATGCGATTGCCCATGTCTGACGCCTGGGCAAAGTCAACCCCCAGGGGAGCCTCGAAATGACCACCAAGGACGATAGCGACAACCCCGAGAAGAAGACGCGCAGGATCGTCCGCTCGGCGAGCACGCGGCGCGAGGGCGAGCCCGGGGGCGAGACCCCGGCAGAGGCGACGCCCACGCAAGAGGCCGGAGAGGCGAAGCCCGCGCAGCCCGAAGGCGGCGCCGCGCCCGCGCCGAAGCCCGCCGCCGCATCGAGCGGCCCCGGCGGAAGGCCGGAAGGCGTGCGCCGGATCGACATGCGCGGGCCCCGCCCGCCCGCCGGCACCCCGAGGCCGAGCAGCGGCAGGCCGCCGCCCCGAGGCCCCCGCAGGGACCACGGCGGCGACTTCGTTCCGCGTCAGGAAGAAGGGATGCGTCCGCGGCCCGGTCCGGGCGCCGCGCGCTCCGCGATGGGCCCCGTCCGCCCCGCCCGTCCGGGCGCCGCGCCCGGGGAAGCCCGCGCCGAAGGCGGCGAGAGGCCGCCGCGTCAGGATCGTGGTCCGCGTCCGGATCGTGGTCCGCGGCCGGATCGTGGCCCGCGTCCGGATCGTGGCCCGCGGCCGGATCGTGGCCCGCGGCCGGATCGTGGTCCGCGTCCCGAGGGCGCCGGCCCGCGTCGCGATCGTCCGCAAGCCGCCGCGCCGAGCGCCGCCGCGCCTGCTGCTGCTGGTGAGGCCCAGGCGAAGCCCGCCGCGCCCGCCGCGAAGCCCGCGCCGAAGCCG
>NZ_JARZHH010000123.1 GCF_029946515.1 Polyangium sp. 6x1 | reverse complement strand
ACTTTCCCCGCATCGACTGCGCTTCGCGCAGTCGATGCCCGGAGGTCCAGGGCTGGCGCTGCCAAGAGGGGGCGAACAGCTTGAAAAACTTTCCCCGCATCGACTGCGCTTCGCGCAGTCGATGCCCAGAGGTCCAGGGCTGGCCCTGGTTCGGGTCGAGGGGCGAACAGCCCCCGCGGGGACCGGGGCAGCGCCCCGGCGCGGCGGCTCCTTCAGCCGCAGCCTCCCTCGACTGGCAGCGCATCCACGTCGAAGGGCTCGCTCATCGGGACCCACGGGCCTTGGGCGTCGAACGAGAGTGTGCCGTGGAGGGAGATCGTGCAGGGGAACGTTCCGTCGACCACGAGCGTCCCGGCGCCGGAGATGGCCGGCGCGGCGCTCATCGGTTGCGGGGGAGAACCTCCTGGCGTGGCGCAGTCGCTCGCCTGGTTCGTGACGTCTGCGTGCGAGATGATCCACGGGGCCGTTGCTTCGATTGCGAGCGGCGACATCGAGCCCATCTCGACGAAGAGGCGGAAGCAGACGTTTTGTGTGGGATCGGCCTTGAAGATGATGAACCGCGGGACGTGCGTGAGGAGGTTTGCCGCGGAGTATTCGACACCGCCGCCTCCTCCTCCGCCCGCGCCGCCGCCTCCTCCTCCGCCCGCGCCCCCGCTGCCGCCGCCACCCCCGGCGCCGCCTTCGCCTCCGCTGCCGCCTGCGCCTCCGCCGCTGCTGCCGCTTGCGGCTCCGCCGCCGGCTCCGTGGTTCGTGTCGGTGACCTCGGTCTCGCATGCGAGCAAGGCGAGGGCGATGAGGGCGTTTGCCGCGATGAACTGCGCGGATCGAAAGGAAGAGAGCTGCATGGTGCGTCCTCCGGCTGTTCTTCGCCGATGGTACGCCGCGGGAGCAAGGGCGTCACGCCATCGCGATTGCGCGGCTCCTCCCGGAGCCATGGACAAGCGGACACCGTTTCTCTAGATTGCTCTGTTGGCATGTTACGCTTTCGCGCCTTTGCGTGCGCCTTCGCTGCGCTCGCGGTCATCCTCCTCCTCGGTCCGCGTGCTCTTGCCGCGGACCTGATCCTCGACGGCAGCGTCGCCGGGCCCGCGGTGTGCCCCGACGGCGGCACGCCAGTGGATCGACTCTGCCAGGTCAACGCGACCCCCGCGCAGAACACCGCCTGTCGTTACGGCGGCGAAAAGACGTTCGGCGTCGTGTCCTTGACCAAGGGCGCCCTCGTCTGCGTCGCGCCCTACGACGGGACGAGCAAAACGACCACCGGCAACCTCATCCTCAAGGCCAACCAGATCACCATCGACGCGACCTCGCGCATCATCGCGAAGGGCGCGGGCTACCGAGGCCTCTTGTGCAACGACGGCGAGGGGCCCGCGACGTCGCCGCTCTCCGGCGGGCGCGGCGGCTGCTCGGTGCTCGACTCCGGCGGCGGCGGCGCGCATTTCGGGCAGGGCGGGCGCGGCACGAAGGACTGCCAGATCATGGGCTCGGCGACCGCGTGCGAGTTCCCGCAGGAGTGGGAGGAGGACTGCGGAAACCTCGCGGCCAACGGAAGCTCGTGCGTCGCGGCGAACGATCCGAACAAGGCCGTCTGTTACGGCACGACGAACAGCGCGAACGGCGCGGGCGATGGGTTTCCCACGGTCGCGGGCCTGCCGTACCGACACAGCGTCTACGAGGTCGAGTTTGGCGCGGCCGGCGGGGACAAGGGGTGCCGCGACGGCTACGAGGCGGGGCTCCGCGCGGGCCGCGGCGGCGGGCGCATCGTGCTCTTCGCCGCGACCGCCGCGCAGGACGGCATGATCGACATCGCCGGCGGCGTCAGCGCCGACGGGCACCGCGGCTGCGCCGTCGGCAACGACTCGGCGGGCGGCGGCGCGGGCGGATCGATCCTGATCATCGGCGATCACGTGAACGTCGCGAGCAGCGCGCGCATCAGCGCCCACGGCGGCCGCGGCGGCGACTCGCAGCCGAAATGCCTGCCTTGCACGGTGAACGGCGACTGCCAGTCTGGACAAACCTGCCAGGCGGGCCGCTGCGGGCCCTGCAACTGCACGCCTTGCACCTCGAACGCGCAATGCAACACGCTCCTCGGGCAGACGTGCAAGAACCTCGGCGGTGACCTCGGCTCGGTCTGCGCCAACGGGTCGAACCAGTGCACGCCCCTCGATCCGATGGACAACGAGGTCGAGTGCCGCGCCACGCAGAACAACGGCACGTGCGACGATTGCGCGGGCGGCGGCGGCGGCGGCATCATCAACGTGCAGTCGCGCGTCGGCACGATCCACCCGCAGGCGATCTTCGACGTGCGCGGCGCGAACGGCGGCATCTGCCCGATCTGCGCCGGCGAGGCGGGCGGCGGCGCGGGCGAGCTGCAGATCGACAGCGCCTACGTCGGCGAGATCTGCGACGGCTGGGACAACGATTTCGATGGCATGGTCGACGAGGACCTCGGCGTGATCCCCTGCCCGGACGGCACGATGGTCCAGGCGTGTTTGAACGGCGTCCCGCAGATCTGCAACTACGACCCGGCGCAGTGCCTCGTGCCGGCGTCGGATGCGCGCCCGCGCTTCGCGCTCGTGCTCGACACGTCGGGCTCGATGCTGAACGACCTCGCGGGCAACCCCACGTTCGGCGATGGCTCGGTCGATCATCCAGGCGTCGACACGGGCAGTGATCCCGACGCGACGGCGGGCAACAACTCGCGCTTGTTCATCGCGAAGCAGGCGCTCACGCAGGTGCTCAGCGCGTTCCCGGAGAGCGATTATGCGCTCGCCCGGTATTACCAGGACGTCGGGGTGAACCGGAGCTGCCAGTCCGCGGCGAACTTCGAGTGCGCGCAGAGCTGCTGCTCGTACGACAATCCTTCGGACAACCTGCCGCCGCCGTACCCCTCGGTGTACCCGGACAACCAGTGCGTCCTCTCGCAGCTCTATCCGGGCGCGGGGTACCCGAACAACGCGACGTTCACCGGGAACATCCCGATCGGCTGGCCGCAAGAGGCGATGGAGATGACGCCGACGTCGGATTGCATCAACTACGCGGGATCCTGCGGTCCTCCGCGGCGCGGCGCGCAGTTCCTCGTCGGGTTCAACCAGCCCGTCAACCGGTATCTGAAATGGCTCGACGGCGTCGAGGATGCCGACGCGATGTTCGACGCGAGCACGCTGGAAGGCAACCACTGCCCCATGGGCAACTGCGAGGTGCGCGGCTCGGGCCCGACGCCGCTCGCCGGCGCGCTCCAGGCGACGTACGATTACCTCACGCCCGTCGTCACCTGCGACAGCGCCGCGGCGTGCCGCTCGTACGCCGCGATTCTGCTCACGGACGGCGCCGAGAGCTGCCAGGGCAGCCCCCAGGCCGCCGCGGCGGCGCTGAACGCCGGCATCAATGGAAAGCCCGTCCCGACCTACGTGATCGGCTTCTCCGTGCTCCCGAGCGAGCAGGCGCAGTTGAACCAGATCGCGGTCGCCGGCGGCACGGGGCAGGCGTTCTTCGTGTCGTCGAAGAGCGAGCTCGCGAACGCGCTCGCGCAGATCATCGGGCAAAACCAGAAGTTCGAGCTCTGCAACGGCCTCGACGACGATTGCGACAACCTCATCGACGAGGATTTCCCCGAGAAGGGGCAGCCCTGCACGGACGGCGAGATCGGCGCCTGCCTCGGCGTCGGCACGTACGTCTGCAAGGCCGATGGATCGGGCACCGAGTGCGGCATCACGGATCCCGGCGCTTCGCCGATGACCGAGGTCTGCAACAGCATGGACGACGATTGTGACGGCCTCGTCGACGAGGACGCCGCGGGCCTGCCGCTCGATTGCCCGAGCTGCATCCCGTCGCCCGAGGTCTGCGACGGCGTCGACAACGACTGCGATTTCAACATCGACGAGGAGCCGGACGTCTCGACGAACCAGCCGATGGTCTTCGGCGTACCCTGCGGCGAGCTCACGGCGCCGAACGATCAGAGCCCTTGCCAGCTCGGCACGGTGCTCTGCATCAACGCGATGCCCGTCTGCGTGGGCTTCGTCGGTCCGAAGGAGGAGCTCTGCAACGGGCTCGACGAGGACTGCGACGGCCTGGGCGACAACATGGCGCCGTGCCCCGGCGACAGCAAATGCATCGAGGCGCAATGCGCGATCCCCTGCACGGGCGGCGAATTCCCGTGCCCGCCGGGCCTGTCGTGCAACGAGGACAACTATTGCCTCAAGGCGACGTGCGATCAGGTGACCTGCAACCCGGGCCAGGTCTGCGTGGACGGCGTCTGCGTGAACGCGCCCGACGGCGGCATGGGCGGCGCAGGCGGCGAGGGCGGCGAAGGCGGCGCGGCCGGCAGCGGCGGTTCGGGCGGCAATGGTGGCAATCCCACGACCAGCACGGGCAGCGCGGGCGCCGCGGGGAACGACGACGCCTATGGATTGGCCACGGGCGGCGGCGGTTGCACGTGCGGCGTCGTGGAAGGCGGTCGGCAAAACGCGGCCGTGATCGCGGGGCTCGTCGCCTTCGCGGCGCTCGGCCTCGGGCGTCGCCGCGGCGCGCGCGCGTCGCGCAAGGAGGCGGCATGAAATCGGGACGAACGATGCGGCTCGGGGTCTTCGGCGCCGTGCTCCCGGCGATGTTCGCCGTCCTCTTCGGTAGCGGCTGCGTGGACGACGCATTCTGCTTCTCGTGCGGCGCGGAGCCCTCCGGCAGCGGCGCCTCCGGCGCGGCGGGCGGCATGGGCGGCGAGGGCGGCGAGGGCGGTATCGGGTTCGGCGGTTTTTCGCAGGTGGGCGGCGGCCCGTCCTGCGACGCCGACCTCGTGAACGACGTCGACAACTGCGGCGCGTGCGGCAACAAATGCCTCCTGCCGAGCGCTTTCCCGCGCTGCGAGCAGGGCGTCTGCGTCGTCGACACGTGCGTCGCCGGCTCGTACGACGTCGACGGGGACCCGAAGAACGGCTGCGAATACGCCTGCCCGGTGCCCGTCCTCGGCCCCGAGCAATGCAACGGGATCGACGACGATTGCGACGGCAAGGTCGATTCGGCCGACCCCGATCTCGCCCCGCCATCGAACCTCTGCACCGTGACGGCCGGGACGCCCTGCGAAGGGACGATGGTCGTCTGCAACGGCTCCGCGGGCTGGTCGTGCGTGTATCCGCCCGAGGTCGAGGTCGTCTCCGGCTTCGTGCGGATCACCGAGACCCGCTGCGACGGCGTCGACGGCAACTGCGACGGCAGCGTGGACGAATGGTTCCAGGAGCTCGGCTCGGCCTGCGACGACGGCGGCCTCGGCAAATGCGCCGACGTCGGCGTGGTCGTCTGCGACCCGCAAAACGCGGCCACGACGACCTGCGATCTCTCGGTGCTGCCCGATGCGCTCCCGCCGACGGCCGAGCAATGCAACGGCGTCGACGACGATTGCGACGGGTTCGTCGACGAGGAGCTCGATCCCACGGCATTCGACATGGATTCGATTCCCGGATCGAACCCGCCCGCCTTCGTGGATCGTTACGAGGCGTCGCGGCCCGACGCGAGCATGCAGGCGGCAGGCATCCTCGAATCGGTGGCCTGCAGCAAGGCCTCGGTGCTGCCCTGGACCGGCGGCTCCTTCGCCGAGGCCGAGGCCGCATGCGCGGCACGCGGGCCGGGCTTCCGTCTATGCTCGGCCACCGAGCTCGAAGCGGCATGCCGCGGCCCCGCGAGCATGCTCTACCCGTACGGCGCGACGTACGACGCGATGTCCTGCCTCGGCGTGGACAACCCCGCGGCGATGGGCGCAGCCGTCCCGACGGGCAGCCTCGCCGCGTGCGTCTCGGGCGCGGGGCCGCGTGACCTCTCGGGCAACGTGACCGAATGGACGCGCACCCAGACGAACGCCGCGGCCGCGCCGAACCGGATCTTCCAGCTTCATGGCGGTTCGTACCTTTCTCCAGCGCTCGGCCTCGCCTGCACGATGGAGCTACCAGCCCGCGCCGCGGAGGGGACGCTCCTTCCGAACATCGGCTTCCGCTGCTGCCGGCAATAGTTTTCCCGCGGGAAGCGGGGTAGAGTCGCGTCCGTGACGCCTCTGCCCCCCATCGCCACCGCGCACCTCTTCCGCGACGTCTCCGCAGCCCTCCACGACCTGCTCGCCTCGCTCGCCCCAGACGACTGGAGCAAGCCGACGGTCCACACGACGCGCGACGTGAAGGACCTCGCAGCGCACCTGCTCGACGGCTCTTTCCGGCGGCTCTCGTTCCAGCGAGACGGGCAGGTCATCCCAGCCCCCGAGATGCGCTCGTTCGAGGCGATGGTCGAGTTCATCCAGCGCCTGAACACCGAGTGGATGCTGGCCGCGCGCAGGCTCTCACCGCGCGTGCTCATGGACCTGCTCCGCCGCGCCGACGAAGAGGTGACCGTGCTCTTCGAGGGCCTCGATCCCGAAGGACCGGCGATCTTCAGCGTGGCGTGGGCCGGCGAGGAGTGGTCGCAGAACTGGTTCGACGTGGCCCGCGAGTACACGGAGAAGTGGCACCACCAGCAGCAGATCCGCGACGCCGTGGGCAAGCCCGGCCTCAAGGAACGGCGCTACATGCACCCGGTGATCGACGCCTTCCTGCGAGGCGCCCCGCACGCCTACCGCAATGTCCCGGCCGCCGACGGCGCAGGCGTCGACATCGTGATCACAGGCGAAGCAGGCGGCACGTGGCACCTCGCACGCGCCGCAGACCGCTGGGAGCTCGTGGTCTCGCGGGAGACGAAAGCCCTCGCAACGGTAGAGCTCGACGCAGACAGCGCGTGGCGACTCTGGACGAAGGGCCTCGATCCGGAGAAGGCGCGGGCCGGTGCGGTCGTGCGCGGCGACGAGGCGCTCGCAGCGCCGATTTTCCGCATGGTCACGATCATGGCGTAGCGGGGGCGTCTCGCTGGGGCGTTGCCCCAGGCCCCAGCAGGGGTTGTCCACCCCTGCACCCGGACCAGCGCAAGCGCTGGACTCGTGGTCGATGAACTGCGCTCCGCGCAGTTCATCGAACGGGCCGATGCAAGACCGCAACCGACCCTGCCAACCGAGACAGCCGCGCTGAGGGTTCAACTGGCGACGCGCTACCAGCGGCGGCCTGTTGGAAGAACTGCGCGGAGCGCAGTTCTTCCACCAAAGGTCCAGGGCTGGCCCTGGTTCGGGTCGAGGGGCGAACAGCCCCCGCGGGGTTCGGGGCAGCGCCCCGGCGCGACGCTTCCTGGTGAGGCCCGTGCATCCGCGGCACGCCCGTAGTAAGGCCTTGGCATGCACGTCGCCATCACGGGTGCGTCGGTTGGCATTGGGGAGGCCTTGGCGCGCGCGTTTGCTGCGAAGGGCGCGGTCCTCTCGCTTGTCGCGCGGCGCAAGGATCGGCTCGATGCCATCGCGCGTGAGCTTTCGGGCCGGGCTTTCCTTCATCAGGCGGACCTCTCTCTGCCGGAGCGCGCGACGGATTGGATTGCGCCTGCGGAGAAGGAGCTTGGTCCTATCGATGTGCTCGTGAACAACGCGGGGGTGCAGAACATCGAGCCGACGGAGCTTGCGGCGGTGGATGCGGGGGAGATGCTCTTGCGCCTCAACGTGCTCACGCCGATGCGCCTCACGCGTGCGGTTTTGCCGGGCATGCTCGAGCGGCGGAGGGGGACGATCGTCGACATTGCTTCGATGGCGGCGCTCACGCCCATGCCGGGCATGTACTATTACAATGCTTCGAAGGGCGCTTTGGCGAATGCTTCGGAGGGGCTGCGGGGTGAGCTGCGGGGCACGGGCGTGCACGTGGTCACGGTGTATCCGGGGCCGGTGGATACGGACATGGGGCGCAAGGGGTACGAGAGGTATGAGCCTACGCTCTCGACGCGGCTGTCGCCGACGGGTACGGCGGATGGGCTTGCGCGGCTCGTGGTGCGGGCGGTCGAGCGCAAGAAGGCGCGGATCATCTACCCGCGATCGTATGGCGTGACGCTCTGGTTTCCGCGGCTTGCGCGGTGGGTGACGGCGCGGTTCTCGCCGCCGATCAAGAGGCTGCCGGGCTAGAGCGTGTTCCTTTTGCATCGACCGCATCGCGGTCGATGCACCTGAGGTCCAGGGCTGGCCCTGGTTCTGAGCATTGGTCTCATCTCGCGAGCCCATCCTCCCTGAGCACCCGTAGCATCTCTGCTGCGGGTGCCAGTCGTTCGAGCCCGCGGCTGATGGTGACGGAGCCCGGTGGTCCTCCGGAAGACTTGCCGGTGTAGCCGCCGAGCTCGGCGACCCACTGCACGGCGAGCGCGAGCGGCGGGATCCCATCGGGGATCTGCTCGTTCTTCTTCTTTCGTTTCCGCTTGAACAGGACGAGCGCGTCGACCTCATGCGTCGCGAACTCTTCGGTCGCTGGCAGGTCCGGTCGGGTGCGCGCCAGGTGCTTGAGACGTTCGGTCCGTGCGGCGATGGCTGCGAGCATGCTTCCCCAGATTTTGACTTGTTGAATGCCTTGAAGTTGCGTGGACTCGACGTTGCACTGACCCGTCTTCCACGTTCGGAAAAAGTCCTCGATCCGCCAGCGCGTGCTGTAGCCATGGGCGACCAGCAATGCGTCCTCGAACGTGTGCACCGGATGGTTGGTGTACAGCAGCCAGTCGATACGCTCCTCGCCCGCGGGCACGTGGCCAGTCTCGAGGATGCGCACCGCGTAGAGCGGCAACGTGCACCAACGTTTGTTCCATGCGTCTCGAAGGAACAGCGTGACTTGCGCGGCTTGCGCGCTCATCGACGCCACGCGCTCCGTGCGACCCGGCGCTGCCGAGATCCAAAGGGAAAACGTGCCCCTGTGGGCGCTCGGGCGCGCCAGCTCGTCGAGCACGTATCGGCGCGCGCCTGTCTCCGACAGGATCCGACGGTTGGCGTTGCCCCGGACGGTGAACCAATGCCCGCTCTCCGAGAGATGGAGCAGGAGCTGCCAGGCGTCGGCCTCGCGATCGAGCTGGAACCAGGCACAGGAGCCTGGCGCCGCCTTGGCGAACCGCTCGGACGTCTCGGTGATCACGTCGGCCCAGGAGCCGAGCTCCTTGTCGTGCAGTTTGCGCTTGGAGCTGTTTTCTTTGGGCTTCAGGTCTCGCGCCCACCACTGCATCGACGTCACGCCGCAGGGCACGCCCTGCGCGTCGACGGCCAGACCGCAGACGACGTTTAGCCCCCGCGTGCCTCGCCCGTACGTGCCGACGGTGCCGAAATCCTTGCTTCGGTTGTGATCGGTAAGCGTGAGGCTGGTGCCATCGATGGCGACGAAGACGTACAGCTCGCTGGCGCAGCGGCGCGCGCTGGCAATGCCGAGCGCCTCCAGGATGGCACCCGCGTCGACGTGGGGACTCTCCAGGAGGTCGTACGCCCCCTGCCGCTCGGCATCGACGTGGAAAACCTCACTGACCTTCCCCGACGGACACTGCGCCGCCTGCGCGGCCATGCGCATCAGTCGCCGGGTCCGGCGTTTGTCTCCAAGGTCCGCATGCCCGAACTCCTCCTCTGCCCACGCCTCCGCCGACGTGGCCGTCTCTGCGTTCAACACTCACTCGGTAAATGTCGTCAGAGGGGGCAAATGTACCGATCGGAGATGAGACCAGTGCTCAGGCCCTGGTTCGGGTCCAGGGGCGAAGAGCCCCTGGTCGGGTCCGGGGTGAAACCCCGGCGCGACGCTTCTAGAAAAACCCGCCTTCGAGCATCGAGGAGAGCAACTCCTCGTCTTCGGGGGATTTTTCTGTGCGGGCTTCGGTTGTGGGTGCGTCCTTTGGCGGGGGCGTGGCCGTGGGGGGAGTGGGCGGGGGCTCCCGGAAGTTTGGGCAGCCCCGCGTTGCGCACTCCACCGTCAAGACCCCCACGTAGGTCGCTCGCGCGCCGCAGCGGGGGCAGACGGTCATCCCTTCACCTCGTACTCGCTTTGCAGGAGCTTTGCGATCGTGGCGAGCTGCATGTTTGACGTCCCCTCGTAGATCTTGCCGATCTTTGCGTCGCGGAAGAACTTCTCTGCGGGGTACTCCTTCGTGAAGCCTACGCCGCCGAAGAACTCCACGCAGAGGGATGCCGTGCGCTCGGCGACTTCCGAGGCGAAGAGCTTCGCCATCGCTGCTTCCTTCACGAACGGCAGGCCTGCGTCCTTCCGCCGTGCGGCGTTGTAGACCATCAGCCGTGCGGCTTCGATCTCCGTTGCGATGCGGGCGTACTGGAACTGCATCCCCTGGAAGTTTGCGATCGACTGGCCGAACTGCTTGCGCTCGGCCATGTAGCGCATCGCTTGGTCGAACGCGCCTTGGGCGAGACCGATCATCTGCGCGCCGATGCCGATGCGGCCCTCGTTCAGCGTCTCGATCGCGATCTTGTAGCCCTTGCCGACTTCGCCGAGCACGTTCTCGGCCGGCACCTCGCAGTCTTCGAGGACGAGCTCGCACGTGCTCGAGGCGCGGATGCCGAGCTTGTTTTCCTTCTTGCCCACGGAGAAGCCGGGGAAGTTGCGCTCCACGAGGAAGGCGGTGATGCCGCGGTAGCCCTTCGTCGGGTCCACGTTTGCGAGCACCAGGAACAGCGTGCTCTCGTTTGCGTTCGTGATCCAGAGCTTGCGACCGTTCAGCACCCAGCGACCGTCCTTCTGCGTCGCGCGGGCTTGGAGGGCGAACGCGTCGGAGCCGCTGCCGGCTTCGCTGAGGGCGTACGAGCCCACCCAGTCCTTGCAGAGACGGGGCAGGTACTTCTCCTTCTGGGCGTCGTTCGACCAGCGCAGGAGTGCGTTCGCGACGAGCGTGTTCTGCACGTCCACGAGCACGCTCACGCTTGGGTCGACGACGGCGAGGGCTTCGACGGCGAGGATCGCGTTGAAGAAGCTCGAGCCGGCGCCGCCGTAGGTCTCGGGGATCTCGACGCCCATGAGGCCGAGCTCGAAGAGGGGCGGCAGGAGCGCGGGGTCGAGTGCGCCTTTCTCGTCCATCTCGCTGACGAGCGGCGCGACGCGCTTCTTCGCGAAATCGAGCACTTGGTCGCGGAAGAGCGTCTCTTCCTCGGACAGGTGCGTGAGCGGGGGGTGCGACACGTGTGATCTCCTTGGGTTTGGCCCCAGGCGTCGAAGGGTCGGGGGTTCGGGGGCCGAGCTCGGCTTGTCCGAGCGTCGAAAGAGGCTGCGGATTATGGGGGGGCGTGTGCGGGGTCGTCAACCGAGCCGACGGGGCGGCGTGGTTACCATTGCCAGCGCAATCGCACCATCGTCCCGGGGGTGAAATGGAAGGCCTTCTTGCCTTCGATGGGGGCGTCCTTCTCGTCGAGCACGGTGACCTCGACGTTCTTGCCTTGGACCCAGGTCTCGCCGACCTCGCCTTCGGCGACGAGCAGCCAGTCGCTCTCGGCGCCGTTTTTGCCGATCACGCGGAAGATCTCGGCTTTGTTGCCCTTCTGCGGGGCGGTTTGGCTTGTCGCCACGAGGGGCTCGATGAGCAGCTTCTTGCCGGCCTTCAGCTTGACTTTGCCGTGGATTTCCGCCTGGTGGACCACGATCTCGGTCGTGTACTTGCCGGGCGGGGGCTCGGGGGTCGCGGCTGTGGTGGACGGCGCGGCCGTGGGCGTGGGCGTGGGCGGCGTGGGGGCGGCGGTCGTGGGGGGCGTGGCCTTGGCTTGTGGCTGCGGCGATGCTGGGGGAGGGGGGGGCTGCCCGCCTCCGCAGGCTGCGACGCCGAGCGCGAGTGCGAGGGAGATCCCCATCGAAAATGTCCACTTGATCGGTCGCATCTTCTTCCCTCGTCTTTCCACGGGCCGGTGCCCAGCGTCCTTGGTAGCGCAAGTCGGGCGGGCCCGGCTAGCAGGATTTTGACCGTGTGCGCGTGACGTTGCGGCACGTGGTAGAGGGGTTTATCGGAGTCGATCCGTTGACGGATCGAGACCTCACCGCGTGGGGGCGGCGGGGGCGTGATAAGAACGCGCTTCCCATGCGTCGCCTCCGCTCCGCCTTGCTCCTCGTCGCCGCGCTCGTTTGCTCTTCCGGTTGCGCGGAGAGCGCCTCGAATCCGAAGACTTCGCCCAGCGCGGAGAGCGCGCCTGCATCCGCGTCCGCATCCGCATCTGCATCCGCATCCGCTCCCGCACCCGCGCCGCCCACCGATTCCCGCCGTGCCTACATCGTCGCGGCCATGGGCGATTCCCTCACGGATGCCCGCTCCCATGGCGGCAAATTCCTCGATTACCTGCGCGCGCATTGCCCCGAGAGCCGATTTGATAATTACGGCGTCGGCGGACAGATGGTGAACCAGATGCACCGCCGCTTCGCGCGCGACGTGCTCGGCGAGCCTCCGCCTTCGGACAAACCGGCCTATACCCACGTCATCGTCTTCGGCGGCGTGAATGATCTTTACAGCGACGAGACGGCTTTCCGCACGCCCAAGCTCATCGAGAACGACCTCTCGGCCATGTATGCCCTCGCGAAGGGGCGCAAGATGCAGGTCGTCGCGCTGACCGTCGCGCCCTGGGGTGGTTTTTCCAAATACTGGAACGACAAACGGGCGGCGGCCACGGCGCAGGTGAACGATTGGATCCGGGCGCGCAAGGCCGCGGGCGAGGTCGATCACGTGGTCGATGCGTTCGCGCTGCTCTCGTGCGGCAACCCGAACCGGCTCTGCCCCGAGTATGCGGCGCCCTTCAAGGATGGCCTGCATTTCGGGCCGAAAGGACACGAAAAACTCGGCGAGGTGCTCTTGCGCGAGGTGTTCACGGATTGCCGGTAGGCCGCGTTCCGGCAGACAACCGTGCTGATGTCCGTCCTGCCCGCGACGACGGATTCCTCCAACCGGTGCGCCCCGTCTGACCTTACGTTCCTCCACGCCGGAGGTGCGCATGCAGGCGGGGGACATCATCGACGATCGATTCGTCATCGAGCGGATTGCCGGCTCGGGGGGAATGGGCTCGGTCTTCCGAGCGCACGACCGCCTCTCCAGCGGGCCGGTGGCCATCAAGGTGCTCCACGACCGGGAGCCCCGCGACCTTGCACGTTTCGATATGGAGGCGCGCGTGCTCGCCGAGCTCGATCATCCGGGCATCGTCCGGTATGTCACGCACGGCGTCTCCGGCGCAGGCGAGCCCTTCCTCGCGATGGAATGGCTCGCCGGGGAGGACCTCGGCACACGACTTTCACGCGGAAGGCTGACGATTGACGAGAGCATCACCGTGATCGGCGCGGCGGCCTCGGCCCTCGCGACGGCGCACGCGCGGGGCGTGGTGCACCGCGATATCAAGCCGAGCAACGTCTTTCTCGTGGACGGCGCGATCGACCGCGTCAAATTGCTCGATTTCGGCCTCGCGCGTCTGGGCCCGCTCTCGCCACGGTTCACGCGGACGGGCGTCGTCCTGGGGACGCCGGGGTATATGGCGCCCGAGCAGGCGCGCGGAGCTTCGTCGCTCGACGCGCGCGTGGACGTCTTCGCGCTCGGCGCCGTGCTCTTCGAGTGCTTGACCGGGCAGCCTGCCTTCGTGGGCGAGCACGTGATGGCCATCCTGGCGAAGGTCTTGCTCGAGGATCCGCCGCCCTTGCGAACGCTCCGGCCCGAGGCCTCGGTGCGGCTCGAAGCGCTGGTCGCGTGTATGCTCGCGAAAGATCCGGCCGATCGGCTCACCGATGCGGGGGAGGTCGCGGATGCGCTCGCCTGTCTCGACGCGCGTGACACGTGGCGATGGCTCTCCGAAATGCCGCCCGCGGAGGCCTTGACGAGGAGCGAGCAGCGTTTGCTCGGCATCGTCGCCGTGGGGGCGCCGGCCGAGGACGCTGCGGTCGAGGATACGCTCCCGCTCCGAAAAACGTTGGAATCGGCCGCGGCGCCGTTCGGCGCGCGGACCGAGTGGCTGGCGGATGGCTCGATGCTGGCCGTCTTCATGAATGCGACGAGCGCGTCGGATGTGGCGGCCCGGGCGGCGCGGTGCGCCCTGGAGCTCCGCGCGCACGTGCCGGACGCGTCCATTGCGATCGCCACCGGCCTCGGCGAGGTCGAGGAGATGCTGCCGGTCGGACAGGTCATCGATCGCGCCGCCGCGCTCCTGCGCGCGGCGGGGCGCCGGGTGCTCGTCGACGACGTGACCGCGGGGCTCTTCGATGCGCGCCTCGTGGTGGTGCGTGGGCCGGACGGGCTCGAGCTTCGGAGCGAGGAGGAGATCAGCACGACGGCGCGCACGCTGCTCGGCAAACCGAGCCCGTTCGTGGGGCGTGGACGAGAACTGCGCGCGCTCCTCGACCTGCTCGACGAATGCGTGGGCGAGGGCGTCGCGCGCGTGGTGCTCGTGACCGGGCCACCCGGAATCGGAAAATCCCGTCTCCGCCAGGAGTTCGTCCGTACGGTCGGCAGATATTATCCCACCGTCGACGTGTGGATCGGGCGTGGCGACGTGATGAGCAAAGGCTCGGCGTTTTCCCTCGCCGGCTCCGCGCTGCGGTCTGCGTTCGCGATCGCGGGTGAGGAGCCCATCGAGGAGCGTAGACGCAAGCTCATGGCGCAGGTCGCGCGCCTCGTGGAGGAGCCCGAGGTGCGTCACGTGGCCGGGTTTCTCGGCGAAATGACGGGCACGCCCTTCCCCGACGTCGAGAGCACGAAGCTCCGCGCGGCGCGCCTCGACGCGCGGCTCATGGCCGATCAGATTCAACGCTCGTTTGGGCAGTTCATGGCCGCCGCGTGTGGCGCGCACCCGGTCTTGCTCGTCTTCGAGGATCTGCACTGGGGCGACCTCCCCTCGGTGAAGCTCGTCGACGCGGCTCTGCGCGACCTCGCAGGCAGGCCGCTGCTCGTCGCGGCATTCGGGAGGCCCGAGGTGCACGACGTGTTTCCCAAGGTATGGGCCGAGCGTTCTCTGTCCGAGATTCACCTGGGCGAGTTGACCCGACGGTCCGCGGAGGAGCTCGCCCAAAGCGCGCTCGGAGAAACGGCGGAGCCTCGGACGATCGCGCAGATCGTGAAGCGCGCCGCGGGGCATCCGTTTTTCCTGGAAGAGCTCGTCCGCGCCGTGGCCGAGGGACGCGGGGAGCAATTGCCGGAGACCGTGCTGGCGATGGTCGAGGCGCGCCTCGCCGCCCTGCCGGCCGACGCGCGGCGCGTGCTGCGCGCGGGCAGCGTATTCGGAGACGTCTTCTGGTGCGGCGGCGTGGAGCACCTGCTCGGCGGGGGGGACGAGGCGCTACGGGCGCACGAATGGCTCGAAATGCTGGTCGCGCGGGAGGTCTTGCAGCGCAGCGAGGCAAGCCGATTTCCGGGCGAGGAGCAGTACTCGTTCCGGCATTCGCTCTTGCGGGAGGGCGCCTATGCGATGCTGACGGAGCCCGACCGCGCCCTCGGGCATCGGCTCGCGGGGGAGTGGCTCGTGCAATGGGGCGAAACCGACGCGATGCGCCTGGCCGAGCATTTCGAGCGAGGCAACAGGCCGGAGCGCGCGGCCGAGTGGTATCTCGCGGCGGCCACGCAGACGCTCCGGGCCAATGACTTGCATGGAGCGATTGCCTGCGCCGAGCGTGGCCTCGGCTGCGGTGCATCCGGGAGGCTGCGGATGTCGCTTCTCCTCGTCCGAAGCCAAGCCGAAGCCATGATCGGCGATTGGCAATCGTTCGGGTCGAGCATGGAGGAGCTCGACCTGCGCGCGATCGCGCCAGGCGATCCGCTTTGGTACGCGGCCATGGGAGGAAAGCTCATTTGGGCCACGGTGAGCGGGAGATCCGAGGGGCTCTCCGAGGACGTCCAAGCCATCCTTTCGGTGGAACCGCTCCCGGAGAGCGTGAGCGCGCTCGTGGGCTCCCTCGGGGATGTCTTGGATGCCCTGATTGTCGTCGGCAGGTATGACGACGCACGACGCTGCGCGGCGCGGATGGAGCAGCTCGGCAGACCCATCGCGGCGCACGATCCCGTGGTGCAGGGCAGGCTCCACGAGCTGCGAAGCGCCAGGCTCTTTTACGAGGGTGAGTTCTGGGGACACCTGATGGCTGCACGAGCCTCCGTTGCGAGCTACGAGGAAGCAGGCGACCGGCGGCACGCGGCGAGGGTCGCTCTGTGGGCTGCCGCGAGTTTCATGCACATGGGGGCTCCTGCGCGCGCCGAACGGGAGCTGCGTGCCGCGATTTCGGCCGATGAGGAGTCCGCGCAGTCGGTTTTCTGGGGAAGGTGCTTTCTGGTCGAGGCGCTCGTGGCGCAGGGGGCCCTGGAGGCGGCGCGCGCGATCATGGCCGACGTCGCGGGATCCGATTTCGTGCGCAGCAACCCGCTTTATGCGGGCGTCGCCGCGATGACCCTGGCCATCGTTCTCCGTGGGTCTGGCGCTTTCGCCGCGGCCGAGCGTGAAGCGCGCGCGGCCTGCCAGCTCCTTGTCGGCGTCCCTTATTGGCGCGGCGGGGCCGCCACGACGCTGGCGAGCGTCCTCCTCGCGCAGGAGCGCGCAGTCGAGTCGCTGCGCGTCCTCGACGACACGGCGGCGGAGCGCAAGGCCATCGGTGGATGTGGCCCTCATGAAATGCGCTCGCGCCTCATCCGCGCCGAGGCGCTCGACGCGACGGGCGACCACGAAGGAGCGCGCGCCGTGCTGCTCGAGACGCGTGACCTCTTGCTCTCGCGCGCGGCCAAAATCGAGGACCCCGAGCTACGCCGGAGCTTCCTCGAG
The DNA here is from genome assembly GCF_029946515.1 of Polyangium sp. 6x1. Lineage (GTDB taxonomy): Bacteria > Myxococcota_A > Polyangia > Polyangiales > Polyangiaceae > Polyangium. The sequence goes on along the minus strand of NZ_JARZHH010000123.1, from coordinate 1,542 downwards.
AACATCCCTGAAAACGCCCGCATTCTGGCCCTCTCTGCCGTCTGGGAGCAAGCCGCCGCTTAGCTCGCCACCTCCGCGACCCCCGCGAAGCCGTCCCGCACCGAACCTCCCGCCTCCCGACCCCCGCGCCGCCGCCCCGCCGGACCGGATCGCGGGATCGACCCCCGCGCCCCCGCCTCCTCCCGAACGGAACGCCCGATCGACCCCCGCGAAGCCGCCGTTCCGCCGACGGAACGCCCGATCGACCCCCGCGAAGCCGCCGTTCCGCCGACGGAACCCCTCCGCGAGCGTCGGGATCGTGCCTGCCGTCCTGCGGCACACGTTCGCGAGACGTCCAACCCGCACACGTTTTTCCCAGACCCGTAAGCCTGCCCGCTCGACCCCCGGCTGGGGACGCGCGGGCGCGTTTCGCGAGGGAGGTCGTTCATGGCGAAGAAGTCGAGGCAGGTCGATAACCGGATTCAATCGAGCGGGCATGTCATCAACGCGGCAAAGACGCACGCCGAGCAGGTCGCCGAGAGGCTCGCGGCGCGCGCGATCTCCGTGCAAGGGGCGAATACGAAAGCGACGAAGGAGGTGTTTCACGTCCTCCTCGCCTTCTTGACGGATACCCTCGGCGCGTCGGCTCAGTCCCTCGACCAGGCGGAAATGCGTGTCCTCGCGGAGCGCGCCGACGACGTCGGCGTGCGCGAGGCGCGCGACGCGGCCACCGCGGACGTCCTCCGCGCCGCCGTGCGCGTCAAATCGATGATATCGGACGCGCTCGGCTCCGGGGGGCTCTCCACCTATGGCCTCGCGGGAGAGACGCCCCGCGCGCCCCGCGAGCTCGTGAGCCACGCGCGGAGCGTGTCGGATCTGATGACGAAAAAGCCCTTCCTGGTCACCGTCGAGGGCGTCACCTTCGATAGCGCTGCCATGGCCGCGACGCTCGACAACAAAGCCTGCGCGCTCGATCATGCACTCGGGGCCATGCTGCGCGAGGAGCAGGAGCTCGCCGATCAGCTCGGCCGTCGCGACAGCCAGGTGCTCGCGTGGAGCGAGGATCATCAGGGCATCGCCGATACCCTCGTCGGCCTTTTCCGTCTGGCCGGTCGCAAAGACCTCTCCGAGCGGGTGCGCCCGACGACCCGCGCGCTCGCCGGCGAGGAGATCACGCCGCCCGCCGAGACGACGACGAGCGAGGACCCGTCGGGCGGCGGACCGGTGCAGGGGTAGCGCAGCGCTCGGAGGCATCGAGCGGAGGAGCGCGCGGCGGCGGCGGCTGGCACGAGATGATAGAACGCGTCGGGCGGTATCTACGCCGTCGGTGCTGGGGCCGCCGCCACGCTCCCCATTTCCTTACGTGGAATCACGAGGACAACGAATGAACAAGCTCGTCGGAAGTACCTGGGTGGTGCGCTTTTTTCTATGCCTCGCCGTGCTCTGTACGGCTTGTTCGAGCCCACCCTCGAGTGGGACGAGTGACAGCAGCAGCAGCGGCAGCGGCGGCGGCGGCGGCGGCGGCAGCGGCGGCGGCGGCAGCGGCGGCGGCGGCAGCGGCGG
>NZ_JARZHH010000122.1 GCF_029946515.1 Polyangium sp. 6x1 | reverse complement strand
TCGCACCGCGCGCAGCCGCCCGGAGCGCGAAGCGCGAGGACGGTGAGCACGGCTTGGCCTTGCGCCGCCCGAGCACGCGGGCATGCTCGCGCCCCCCGGACGAAGCGCATTTGAAGGCGCTTTCCGGGAGCGGAAGCGGGAGCGGAAGCGGGAGCGGGAGCGGAAGCGGGAGCGGAAGCGGAAGCGGGAGCGGAAGCGGGAGCGGGAGCGGGAGCGGGAGCGGAAGCGGAAGCGGAAGCGGAAGCGGAAGCGGAAGCGGAGGCGGGAGCGGAGGCGGGAGCGAAAGCCGAGCCAGTCGGCCATCGGCAGCGTTTGGCAAGCGCGGGATCAGCGCATCCGGCGCCGGCTTTCGGACAGCATCCAGCGGGGCGTCGACGGGTACGCCGCCAGCGCGTGCGCCTTCTGGACCGGGGTGACGCCCGTCCAGGCTTGCAGCGCGGCGAGCGCCGCCTCCTGGTCGGCCTGCGGCAGCCCGCCGATGGACGCGCTGTGGTTCCCCGCCGGCTCGATGAAGCGGTACGAGTCCTGCGCGCCCCCGAGATCGAAGGCGGCGGCGGTGTACGGATCGTTCTCGCCGTAAATGAACATCATCCGCTCGCCCTTGGTGGTGAGCCACGCAGAGACGTCCTGCATCGCCTGGGGGTCCAGGATCGGGTTCTTGCCGCGTCCGGGCAGCGTGTACGAGGCGGCCACGTCAAAGCCGGGGTAGAGGAGCAGATCCGCGACGTTGTCCTCGGCGTAGCCCGGATAGCCGAGCTGCACCGCCGCCTGCCAATAGTACGGCTCGTAGGCGAGGGTGGCCCCGTCGGACCATAACGAGGGACCGCAGACCAGGTCGAAGAACGACCACACCTCGTCGTCGCTCGCCGAGATGGGCGGGATCTCGGCGCAGTCGCTTTCGTCGCCGTACTGCCAGAAGCTGAAGATGAACTCGATCACCGCGGTCTCCAGGGCCTGATCCGCGCCGAGCAGCTCATAGGTGAGGCCGGCGTCCATGGCCTGGGTCTGCATGCGCGCCAGCATCTCCGGCCGGCGCAGCAGCACCTCGCGCTGGAAGTCGAGGAGGGCCTGCTGGCAGCCCGCGTCGCCGCGCTGGGCCACGAAGTCGAGGTAGCGCGGGTCGGCGTCGCCGAAGTTGTGCGGGGCGACGTAAGCGACGGTGCCGTTCACGTCGTCGGGATAGAAGCGGCGGTGATAGACGGAGGTCATCCCGCCCTTGCTGCCGCCGGTGGAGATCCACTTGCCCTCGTAGAGCGGCCGGATCACCTCGACAATGTGGTGCAGGTCCGCGGCGGCCTGCTCGATGGTGAGCTGCGACCAGTCCGCGGGCTCCGGGCGGGAGGGGGTGAAGAAGCGGTGCTCGACCCGGACCTGGTTGGCGGCGAGCAGCTCGGCGGGCTCGTCGAGCCACTGGTACTCCGGATAGAGGTTGTAGCCCTGGGTGGCGAGCACCACGGGCGCGGCCGGGTCGCGGTGATGCAGCACGAGGCGCTGCTCGAAGCGCGCGCCGGAGGGATCGTCGTGATCCGCGGGCTGGTCAATCGTGAGCACGAAATAGCGGTAGCCAGGGATCTCGGTCTCCTCCTCCGTGACCGTGAGGCCCTCGATGTCCTGGAGCTTCTCGAAGATATCGGCCGACATCGCGCCGCCGGAGCCGCCGGTGCCGCCGGAGCCGCCGGAGCCGCCGGTGCCGCCCGCACCGCCGAAGCCGCCGGAGCCGCCGGAGCCGCCCGCACCGCCGGTGCCGGAATCGGGGTGGGTGTCGTCGCCGCCGCAGGCGACGAGCGACAGGGAGGCCAGGGTAATGGTGAGCAGCGGAAGAAGCAGAGTGCGCATGGCGGGGAGCCATGGCAGCAGGCGTGCCAGGCCAAAATGGGCGCCGTGGCGCGAGGATTCGTGGCCTTGCTCTCTGCAACGCACGTGCTTCCGGCTGCTGCGTGGTGGCTGCACCGGTTGCACCCCCTGTTGCACCGGTTGCACCCGTTGCATCCTGCTCGCACCCCTATTTCTTGAATGTCTTCGGCTCGGGAGCGGGAGCGGAAGCGGAAGCGGGAGCGGAAGCGGGAGCGGAAGCGGAAGCGGGAGCGGAAGCGGGAGCGGAAGCGGGAGCGGAAGCGGGAGCGGGAGCGGAAGCGGAAGCGGAAGCGGCGATCGCCCGCGAGCCGGCGCCGTCTGCCGGCTACATTCAGCGAATCTCCCGAATGATCTCTCCTCCACCGACCTGCGCATCGAACGACGCCCAGCCCGCGAGCAACGGCGACCGCTACGAGCGGCATCGACCTGAGGAGACGGTTCTCTACCGAGTCGTGCGTTCGTATTGGGACTCGTTTCGGGAGCACGTGGAGCCGATTGGGAGTTTGCCGCGATTCGTCGTGCGCGAGGTCGAGGAGTATCTGCGCTGCGGGATTCTCGAATACGGCTTCATGCGCGTGGAATGCGAAGGGTGCGGATTCGAGCGACGGGTCGCATTTTCGTGCAAGCGACGTGGGTTCTGTCCATCATGCCTCGGACGGCGGATGAGCGATGGCGCTGTGCATCTGACCGAGGAGGTATTGCCGGAGGTACAACTTCGCCAATGGGTGTGTTCGCTACCGTGGGAACTACGCGTGGTGGTTGGCTATGACAGGGAATTGTGTGCGGCGGTGGTGGGCGCGTTCGTGGAGGAGCTATTGAGATCGTATCGATGGCGCGCGAAGCGTATGTTTGGCCTTTCGAGCGTTGAAGATGCGTTTCCCGGAGCCGTGACAGTCATCCAGCGATTCGACTCGGCGCTGCGGCTGAACGTGCATGCGCATACGCTCGTGCTGGATGGTGTGTACGTGCGGCGCGCGGGTATGGATGGAGAATGCTTGTCGTTTCTGCGGCTGTCAGCGCCGACGGAGGGTGAGGTCCAGAATGTCGCCGAGCGGACCGCAAAGCGGGTGGCGGCGATATTGAAGAACCGGGGCCGCTCGATCGAAGGCCTATCTGGCGGTGAAGTGGGAGACGATATCGAGCCTGCGCTCATGGCTTGTCATGACGTGGCGGCGCGAGCGCCTGCGCTGCGCGTGGTGGAGCCGAGCCGAATACGTGAGGATGAGCGTGTAGCTGTCGTGATGGGGTTTCAACGTCCACGCGGGAGCGGCGATCGATGGTCGGGATCGGAAACGCGTGGAGCGGGTGTGCCGGTACCTGGTGAGGCCGCCGATTGCGACGGAGCGTCTCGGGTTCGTCGGCGAGAACGTCCGATACGAGCTGAAAAAAGTGTGGCGCGACGGGACGAGGTGCGTCGTGCTGGATCCCTACGATTTTCTCGCTCGGGTATGCGCGATGGTGCCGCCGCCGCGTTTTCATATGGTGCGGTTTCACGGCGTGCTCGCGCCGAATGCGGCATTGCGAAGAGAAGTCGTTTCGTCGGCACGGTCATCGGCAGCGCCGGACGTCGCGCCACCCCGAGCGCATTTGCAGTTGCCTCTATTCGGTGAGCATTTCGATGTGGACGACGCCACCGGAGGAAAAGCGCGACGCAAGCCGTGGGCGTGGCTTTTGCGACATGTGTTCGCCATCGATGTGACAGCGTGTCCGAAGTGTGCGAGCACGATGCGGTGGCGAAACGTTGCGCTGTCGCCGGATGCGATTCGCGAAGGGTTGGCCCGCGCGGGGCTCTCGGCGCGTGGACCGCCGATGCGTAAGCGTGTGCCCCTGGGGCAACTCTCGCTGCCATTCCCGAAAGCGCACCGGCGAGAGCAGCCCTGAGGCGCCGCCTTCGGTGGACGTCTCGCGCTCGCTGTCTGCCGGCGCCGATGCGTACGTGTACCCGCAGTGCCAGAGAATTCGATGACGAGCTCGACTTTCCGCGCGAGGCCCACGCGTGGTGGCGTCATGCCGTAGTCGGGGATACGGCCGCGGCGGGGGGCGGCGGGGCGACGCTTCCTGCTCGAGGGTGAAATTGGCTGGTTATTTGCCCTAACGTAGGCCTTCGGCCCGCACTCCTCGCAATCGGTGCCGCACGGATCGCCGGTGGAGACCCAGCCGTCGGGTCGGCCGAGCGTGCGCGGCTCGCATCGATAGATCTGCATCCCGATGCCGCAGACGCTCTTGCCGGGCGAGGCGTCTTTCGAGGGGAGGACGAGGCCTTGGTAGGTCTTGATGTCGCTGCACCGCTCGGTGCCGGAGACGGTGGGCGGCGGGGCGCCCCAGAGGTGCTTGTTCGCGTTAGCGACGCAGAGCGGGTAGTCCTCGAACAGGTTGTCGCGCGCGTTGCAGGTGTAGGCGGCGCCTTTGAGCGTGCGTCCTCGATGGGGAGAGGCAGCCGGTAGTCGCAGGAGGCCAATTGTTCGGGGCAATCGTCGGCGATGCAGGCGTAGCTCGTGCCGGGCCGTCCGCTGATGGGGTTTTGGCCGCAGGTGTAGTGCCTGGTGCAGTTGTCTTGGTTGGTCTCCGGGTAGCACAACTTGTCCGTCTTGTATTGGAACGTCTCGGCCCACGCGGGGCAGGGCTCGAGGCAGCGGTCCCAATCTTTGATGAGCTTCTCTTCGCCCTCCTCGCCCTGGAAGTAGGCCTTCAGCTTCGAGACGGGCTTGCACGTCGGCACGGTCACGCCGCCGATGTCGTCGTAGGGGCAAGCTTTGACGAGCCTCGGCTCTGCGCCCCCGCCTCGCACGCATAAAGCGAGTTGGGATCGCCGCCGATGTCGACAGTCTTTTTGCCGTCTTCATCGTAGAGGGTCTGGCCTCCGCAGAAGGTCTGGAGGCGCTCGACAGGGCGCAGGTTTTGCTGCTGATCGCGGAACTGGGCGGGGCATTGGCCGAGCGGCGGCGGGTCGCCGGGCTTTGGCTCTGGGCATGGCGCGCCGACATCGACCCAGCCGCTCGGCGTGCATGCAAAGAGCGCGGCGTTTCCCGCGCCGACGCCGCAGACGGTCCGGCCGCACTCGGTCGTGACGATCTCGTTGCCGTATTTGTCCTGCATGCCTTTGCAGGCGACGCAGTCGTTTTTCTGGGTTGGCTTGCACTGCGCGTCGAGGTTTTGGCCGAGGTCCTGCCAGCCGGAGGGGGTGCAGATCATCATCGTGGTGCGATCGCCCTGGCCGGTCGGGGTGCAGTGCTGCTCGCCGCAGGTCTGGGACGCGTAGCCGTCGCCGAGCGAGCCGCAGGGGCAGACGCCCGGGGGAGGGCCGCATTCGGCGGTGCCTGCGCCGGTGTCTTTGCAGGTGCCGAGGCAGACGACCCATTCGGTGGGGACCTGGCCTGCGCCGGGGCAGGTGTACATGCCGGAGGGGACGCCGTTCAGGACCTCGTCGCCGCAGAAGACGCCGGTGCCTGGGCAGGCGAGGCTATTGCATGGCAGACTCGCGAAGGACTCCTAGCCGCTCGGGTGTTGGGGCGAGACGGCGCCGCATTTGTAGGTGATAAAGTCCTTCCCGCAAACGAACATGTTGCAATACGTGGTCGCGGGCGGGATGACGGCGCCTGTGTAGATGGCGCCGCCCGTGCAGGTGCACGTATCGTCGCCGAGGGGGCTCGCATTCGGATCGTCGATCGCGGACGGCGGCGCTTGCATGCTGCAAGAGGCCGCGAGCGGGGCGGCAAAGGCGGCGCCCCCACGCTCGGACGTTGCGAGTCGACGGTGCAGGCTTTCACGGACAACACCTGCGGGACGCCCAAAAGTGGTGACCCCCTTATCTCGGGCGACGATTATCTCACCTCCCCCTGCACGGGGTCGTTCAGCAGCTACATCTACAGCCAGCCGGTCGTCGCGGAGCCGGGGAGCTGCGCGCCGGGCACGGTCGACCCCCTGGGCACGGTCGAGCTCGCGGATCCGGTCACGTTCTGCTGCGCGTCGGACTGAGGCGCACGGCTGCCCGCGTATCAGCGCCCTCAGCTCGGGTGACGACCCGGGCCCCGCCCCATCCACGCGCCTGTGCATCTCCAGGCACGCCTGATCCACCATCCCGCCCCCTTCGACATCGAAGTCGGCGAGCGCGTGATCGGAGCGCTGGCCCTTTGACATCGAAGTCGGCGAGCGCGTGATCGGAGCGCTGGCCCTTCGACATCGGAGTCGGCGAACCCGTGATCGGAGTGCAGGCCCTTCGACATCGGAGTCGGCGAACCCGTGATCGGAGTGCAGGCCCTTCGACATCGGAGTCGGCGAACCCGTGATCGGAGTGCAGGCCCTTCGACATCGAAGTCGGCGAGCCCGTGATCGGAGTGCAGGCCCTTCGACATCGGAGTCGGCGAACCCGTGATCGGAGTGCCGACCCTTCCCCGTGGGTCTCGCGCGGAGCGTCGAGCTCGTCATCGAGTGTTCTTGGACTGCGAGCACACATACATCGGCGGTGACCAGGGCCGGCGATGCGACGGGTAGGTTCGCGCTGCGGCTGCGTCACGAGGTGACGCAGCGCTTGCTCCGGTGACGCAGCGAGGTCGACGCAGGACCCCGGGAGGAGGCCGGCGCCTCGGGCACCACGTGCGGCCCGGGCCGTGAACACGCGGCGCTTGCGCTGAATCGACGCTCCGTTGGCCCCGATGAGCCTCTCATAAAACATCCAGTTCGACGTCGCCGAAGATATTTCGGGGAAGAAGGACAAGACCGTGCTCCAGGGCGTGATCAACGGAAACACGACCGCATTCGTGCGGTACGACAAGCTGTACCTCGGCAACGTGAAGAATGCGGGAGGGAATACCTTCCGTGTGCTCGTCAAAGCCGTCGTCGACGGCTGAGCCATTCACCGCGACAACCCGTGCCCCGTGAGACGGTCTCGGGGCATGGGCTGGCGGAAGGCGCGCTTGACCGAGGCCGACGCCGCACGGTTTCATGGCGGCGCTTCGGGCGAACAACCCACCCATTTGCTCCGAAGTGTGCGAGCACGATGCGGTGGCGAAACGTTGCGCTGTCGCCGGATGCGATTCGCGAAGGGTTGGCCCGCGCGGGGCTCTCGGCGCGTGGACCGCCGATGCGTAAGCGTGTGCCCCTGGGGCAACTCTCGCTGCCATTCCCGAAAGCGCACCGGCGAGAGCAGCCCTGAGGCGCCGCCTTCGGTGGACGTCTCGCGCTCGCTGTCTGCCGGCGCCGATGCGTACGTGTACCCGCAGTGCCAGAGAATTCGATGACGAGCTCGACTTTCCGCGCGAGGCCCACGCGTGGTGGCGTCATGCCGTAGTCGGGGATACGGCCGCGGCGGGGGGCGGCGGGGCGACGCTTCCTGCTCGAGGGTGAAATTGGCTGGTTATTTGCCCTAAGCGCTCGTTCGAGACCGCTTACGGCGGCGCGTGGGAGGTCGAGCCGATCCCGGTGAGCGGCGGCTCGGATACGATCAACGTCTCGCCGGTGCCCTTCTTCGACGGCGACGTACCTCTCGACGCGTTCCGTTCGACCGAGATGTCCCTTTACCGCATGGTCACCGGCTTCGGCGACGACGGCACGCCCGAGGCCACGATCGATTCGCCCGTGGCACGAGCGCGGAGCCCGAGAGCCCGCATTTCGACGACCAACACGAGGCCTGGGCAGCCGCGACCCACGCGAAGCTCGCGTTTCGGCGGTCGGAGGTGGAGGCGCGAAAGGAATCGTCGTCGATCATCCCGGGAGGAGGCGAGTAGCGCCCCGCGTCCGCCTTCGCTGCCGCGCCCGCGTCCGCCTCCGCGGTCTCCTTCACGTACTCGAACACGAAGCATTACCGAAGCCGTCCCACTCCGCGAGTTCCGTGCACTCCGCGAGTATCATCCATACACAATCCCAGAGGCCGCTGCACGTGCACTCCCCGTCGGTCGGGTCGCACTCGTAATCGCCGCTCCCCGGATTACACGAGCTCAACCCGCCTGCCGAGTCCTCCACGCAGAACGCGAAGTCGTCGACCGTATACACATTGTCGCCGCCCGTATAAACGACGAATCCGCCTTGGCCGCGCGCGAAGATGACGGATTGCCCGGAGGCGAGGGTCGTCACGAGGTGTCCATTCGCATCCCCGTATTGCGACGCGACCGCAGCGAGGTTCCTCGTGAGGAGCGGATCGATCGCAGCTTGCGCGAGCGCGGGTGCGGCGAGGGTCGAGAGAGCGAGGGTGGCGACGAGAGCAACGCTGGTTTTCATGTTTTTTTTCTCCCCGGTATCGTTTGTCCCATCGGGGGACGTCGTTTCCCACGTTTGCAACGGGCGCGCCAAAGCAATATCCGCGGCAAATGCCCGCAAAACGCGCCGGCGGCCTCGCCCCTGTTCCACGCCCATCACACGTCGCCGTTACGCCGCCGTAACATCGTCACGCCGCTGCAACACCCGAGGCGCCCGCACGCGCGTCGCTTCAATTTTCCGCTCGCCGCGCACGCGCCCGATCGACGGCACCCTGCCAGCCGAGACCCCGGCCTCGTCGCTGTCCGTACCGAGCTTTCGGCTCCACGTGGTGAGCGGGCCGGACCCGGGACAGGCGATCTGCTCGACCTCCGAGCGCGTCGTCGTCGGCACACACCCGTCCTGCGATCTCCGGCTCTCGGATCGCCTCGTGTCGCGCTTCCACTGCGAGCTTTCGGTGGCCTTCGGGCAGATCGTGCTGCGCGATCTCAACAGCCGCAATGGCACCCGGCTCGACGACGTCCAGGTGCGCGAGGCGTTCCCGCGCTGGAGAGCGCGCATCTCCATCGGAGAGAGCGTGCTCCAGCTCGGCGAGATGGATCGCGTCTCGCTCGATCTGCACCCGGACGCGAAGTTCGCCAACCTGGTGGGGGCCTCCGCGCTGATGCGGCGCGTGTTCGCGCTCCTGGAGCGCTGCGCGGCGAGCGACGCCACCGTGCTGCTCGAGGGGGAAACGGGCACCGGGAAGGACGCCGTGGCCGAGGCGATCCACACGAAGAGCGACCGGCACGATCAGCCGTTCATCGTCCTCGACTGCGGCGCGATCCCCGCGGAGCTGCTGGAGAGCGAGCTGTTCGGCCACGAGAAAGGCGCGTTCACGGGCGCGATCACGCCCCGCGACGGCGCGTTCGCGGCGGCGAGCGGCGGCACGCTGTTCCTCGACGAGATCGGCGAGATGCCGCTCGGGCTGCAATCCAAGCTCCTGCACGCGCTCGAGCACCGCGGGGTCAAGCGCGTGGGCTCCAACAAGTACGTCCCCGTCGACGTGCGCGTCATCGCGGCGACCAACCGCAACTTGCGGGAGGAGGTCAATCAGAAGCGGTTCCGCAGCGACCTCTACTACAGGCTCGCGGTGATCCAGGTGAAGCTGCCGCCGCTGCGCGAGAGGTTCGAGGACGTGCCGGCGCTCGCGCAGCACTTCCTCGACGCCATCGAGAAGCGCTCGCGGCGCCCGGTCGACACCTCGTTCCTGCGAACGCCCGCCTTCTTCACCGAGCTGCACTCGCACCAGTGGCCGGGCAACCTGCGCGAGCTGCGCAACTACGTCGAACGCTGCTACGCTCTGCGCGAGGCCGTACGGCTGGAGCCCGACGGCGGCCCGGAGCCGGAGCCGAGATCCCAGGGAGGCGGGCCGGTCGTCGACCCGTCCTTGCCCCTGCGGGAGGCCCGCGAGCAGTGGATTCAGGAGCTCGAGCGCCGCTATCTGGAGGCGCTCCTGGTCCGGCACTCCGGCAACGTGCGCGAGGCCGCGCGCGCCGCCGGCGTGGATCGCGTCTACCTGTATCGGCTGCTCTGGAAGTACGATCTGAAGCGGAGCCGTGGGCGCCCGGAGGCTTGATCTCTCCTGTTGCGCCGAAGACAGTCCGCATTCGACAGCCGTGGCTAAAGCGCGCGTGTCGAGCATGACAGACAGCATCGCAAGCTGCTCGGCAGGCAACCGTTGTTGCTCCGGGGGCAACGCGGGCGGGGCACGCCGCGGAAGGCCCGTGCTGGCGCAGCGGTCCCGGCCGCGAAAGCGCGGCGGAGCCGCGCGGCGCGGGGCTGGCACCACTGTTGCCATGGGGGGGTCTCCGAAGCCGAACGGTGATTGACCGTTCCATACCCAGGAGACCGATCATGCGTGTACTCAAGGCAGTCAACCCCGTCATCGCAGCAGGCGCCCTCGCCTTCTGCCTCGCCCTCCCGGGCAGCGCCGAGGCGGCGCCGCCGCAGGTCATTCCGGGCGCGGCCAACCTCGACTCCATGCTGAGCGAGCACGCGGGGCACTGGCTCGCGGGGAAGGCGACGCCGGGCATGGTGGCCGCGGTCATCAAGGGCAACCACATCGTGGCGCTCGGCAAGGCGGGGTATGCCCGGCTCCCGGACGGCGAGTATCCGGCGGGCGTGGCGATGAGCCTGGATACCATCTTCAACATCGGCCGGCGAGCCAATGACACGGGTTTTCGGGCGGAATGCAGGCACCGCACCCATACCTTGACACGAGCCCTGCTTCGCTGTAGTCACGGGGACGCTGACGTACATGTGAATGGGCGCGTCATCACGCGGGTCGGAGATTGCATTCATGAAGTTTCATGCAGCGGTGATTCTGGCGGTATTGGCCGTGGGTTGTGGCCCGTTTCAAGTCGTTCACGGGCCGGAGTCGTGCAAAGTTGCGGAAAAGGGGACGAGCGATTTTGATGGTCCGGTGCGTGGCAACTTGTTCTACTATGACAGCGCTTTTCGAGCCGTTGGCTTGACGGAGTCGAAGAAGGGTCTGGTCTTCGCGGTGCTCTGGGCCAGCCCCGGGCTTGTCGCGGCCGAGGTGCCGGAAGGGGCGAAGCTCGAGGTCGCCCTCGAGGACGGTCGTATTCTCGAACTCAAAATCAAAAAGGCTGCGCCGCCCGTCGGCGGCGGAAGCCGCGCAGGTGTTTTCAGTCAATGGGTCACCGAGGCGGATCTCGAGCCCAAGGACATCGAGGCCTTTGCGAAGAGCGGGATCAAGAGCCTTCGGACGACCGTGGGAGGGACGGATCTCACCCAGAAGGTGTTCGACGATCCTCGTGCTCGACTTCAGACGCTGGCGATCTGCCTCGCAGGGCACTCCGGGTAGCTGCGCAGGTCTGTGTTGTTGCACGCCGCTCGTGGGCCGGAGAATGACCGCGTCCTCGCGATGCAGCTCCAGCGCGTCATGAAGGCGCCGACAACCTGAAGGCAAGCGGGAGCGGCAAGCGGAAGCGGGAGCGGTGGCGGGAGCGGAAGCGGAAGCGGAAGCGGAAGCGGAAGCGGAAGCGGCAGCGGCAGCGGCAGCGGCAGCGGGAGCGGAAGCGGCAGCGGAAGCGGGAGCGGCGATCGCCGCGAGCCGGCGCCGTCTGCCGGCTACGTTCAGCGAATTTCCCGAATGATCTCTCCTCCACCGACCTGCGCATCGAACGACGCCCAGCCCGCGAGCAACGGCGTGTGAAACGAGACATCTCCTTCGCGGCGATCGGCGACGAGGCCGAGCGTATCGGCGATGCGGTGGCTCGCGTAGCGCGTCATCTGGCAGGACCATCGCCCCGGCAGCGGCCTCGTGCGCAGGTTCCCTGTCACCGCGACCTCCGCTTCGACGATGGCCTGGTAGCAAGCTTTGCGACCATCCACGACGTCGGGCATTTGCTTGAGGAAGACCTTGCGCATGCCGCGCCGGACGTCCCGGCCGAGCTGGCTCGCGAAATCGAGGCCGAGCCCCCAGCCGTCGCTGCGGGCACGTCGCAATCCCTCGAGCGAGCGAAGGGCCAGGCCGATCCCCTGCTGGCTCTGGTCGAGGAAGGCGCGCACCTGCTCCCAGGAAGCATCCTGAGGACCGCCGTCCACGCGCTCCACGTCGAGGATACGGCGGTGCTCGATCGACTGGGCGGGGTCGTGACGAGGCAAGACCCATGCATCCAGAGAGAAGCGATCGGCGCGCTCGGGGGAGGCTGGCATCTGCATGACGCCGATGTCCTTCTTGAATCCGAAATAAAGCCGGCCGTTGAGGAGCGCCACGTCGTTGCTCACCCAGATGTAGGGCGTGTAGAACACGACGCGATTGACGTGGAACGTCCCTTTTCGTTCCTCGCCTGCAAGGAGCGGAACCCAGATCCCGAAATCGGTCTCGGGTACCCAGCCAATCGGCTCGGGGATCGGGTAATTGTCGACGGCAGAGGCGTACAGGATCACGAACGGAGCGAGCGGGCGATAACGAGTCGTCCCGTCGATGTTCAAGTGCGCGTTGCAAAGCGCCGTCAGCCGCTCGAAGCTCGCCTCCAGGACGAAGTTGTAGACCGAAATGCGGAGCCCGACCGGCGGGGTCGCCATGAGATCCCCGTCGCGCATGATGAAGCGCGGGAGATCTCGCCGTGCCGGGGAGGCGACGGGGGCCGGGGGCGGGAGCGGGACCGGGGCCGGAAGGGGGGCCTTTTTCTGGGTCAGCCAATCGCCAATGCCCGCGCGTACGCCGGGATCGAGCGCCTGCGCGGCCTGCAATCCGCCCAGCGTGGCCGCCTCGACGCAACCGAGGTTCATGGCGGTCAGGATCCAATCCCCGGCGAGGAGCAGGTTTCGATATCCCGACTCGTCCGCGCGCAGGCGCAGGGCGCTCGTCCCCGGCGCCGCCAGCACGTAGCGATCCGACGGGTTTCGCGTGGCGCACCAGTATTGTGCGTCGAGTCGCTTCGACCCCGAGCGCTCCTCGGGATCCTGCAGGACTCCCCAGTTGAAGGCGCTGCGATCGGCGGGGCGCGTCGCATTCGGCCAGAGCCCCCCGGCGCTCCGTTCGAGCCACGCCTTCAGGTTCTCGCCCACCCGCGCCTTCTGTCGTTCGGCATAACCATCCAGACCGGGGGGCGGCACCGGCTCGTCATCGTCGATCCGCGCGGTGACGTAGGCCAGAGACGCCACCTTCTCCTCGGGCCAGCGCTCCCGCGAGAGCAGGTGGCTCATGTCGGCCCACGTGTCGAAAGGCGACGCAAAGGGAATCACGATCGGCGGTGGGCCCGACCAGCCGAGGTCTCCCAGGGGGCGCGACATCCAGAGCTGGGCGGATTGCGTCTGGCAGGTGCGGATTCCCCGGACCATCGCGCCGAACCGCGGGTTGTTCTCGTCGCGAACGAGCTCGTCGCACACATGGGGCAAGGCGCCGACGGAGATGGCAAGGACGACGTTGTCGAAATCGCGCCCCGCCTCGAGGGATAGCTCCTCGACCGGAGCCCAATCCGCCCAGGCGTCCTCCAGGTCGACGCCGCTTTGCTGCAAGGCTTGCCCCTCGACGAGCTGCTCGTAGAGCGGCTCGGTGGGCCAGCAGGGCAGCCCCCGCACGTCCACCATAGGCCTGTAGCGATCTCCCTTCACCGTGGCCTGACGGGCCATCTGGATCCGGGCGATGTGTTTTCGATCGGCGGAGAGCTCGAGGTTCTGGACGCGGTGGAAGAACTCGAACCGCACGCCGCGCCGCTCGAGCACCGTGAAGAGGGGGGCGAAGACGGTCTCCCCCATGCCCGCCTGCATCTTGTAGAGCAGAGCGCCCTGGTACGAATAGGTGAGCCTCAGGATGGCGTGGAGCAGCGTCCCCGCCGCGACGTCGAGGCCGTGGGCATAGGCCGCGGCGTGCAAACCATCGATGAGGGGAGAATGAATGGCCTCGGGCTCGGCGCCGTGCTTCGCGAGCCATTCGCGGAAGCTCAGGTGATCGATGCTGAGCCAATTTCGCGGCGGCAGCACGAGGTCGTCGACCAGGAGGCCCCGCACGACGGTCATGAACAGGCTCATGCTGACGCGCAGGCGCCGAAGCTCGGGTTCGTCCGAGGAGAAGCGCACGACCTGCGCGAGGTAACGACCCATGATCCATAAAATGGCGTCGCGCGCATTCTCGATGTCTTTCGTGGAGCGCGACGTGCTCGCGATGGCCTCTGCGAGATCGAGCCCGAACCACAGGGCGACCCGGCCCGCCCAGCGCCCCGCGAGCAGCACCGCCAGGCCGCCCCGCTCGAACACCGAGCGCAGGAGCGACTCGACAGGCTTGATGTCCTTGCTATCGGCCTTCGCAGCCTGATCGACGGTCGAGCGCAGGCCCGGCAAGAGGCTCCGGATTTCGTTCCTCCAGCGATCGAGTTGCGGCAGCAGATCTCCCGCGACGAGATCGGACACCTGACGAAGCAAGCGCGGGATGTACTGCCACGGCTCGAGGGTCGCGGTCACGGCCCCCGGGGCGCCGCCATTGCGAGGAGCGCGCAGCGGCTGGTAGGTCCAGCCGCGGTCCGTGGCCTCCGGAAGTACGACCAGATCGTGGGGCTTGAACGCATCCGTCCAGCTCGCCAGCGGCGCGCCGGGGGGACGCGAAAGCTCGGCGTACACCTCGCGCATGACGCGGAACGCGTTCTCGTAAAAACCCCAGAAGACATGGAGCCCATGCTCCTCGATGCGGTCGTTTTGTGCTCGGTTGACGCCGGATGCCCCTTTGCCCCCGAGGCGCCAGCCGGTCTGGTAGACCGTGATGTCGAAACGATCCTGAAAGCCGGGACGGTTCGTCAACTCGAAGGCCGTCGTGAGTGCGGCCATCCCGCCGCCAAGAATGACGATGCGTTGCTTCATTGAGACGATCGAGTCTACGAGAGGCGGAGTCGCTTGGGCAAAATGGGTGCCGACGGCAGGTGCGCGGTGCTCTGCTCCGCCGAGCGCGCCTGGATTTGCCTCGAAGCCGTCGAAGGGGTTGCTGGCTCCGCGCACCACGACCGTGAGAGACTGCCGGGCCTCTCGCGCCCCGGAGGTCACGCCCTTGGCAGCTCTCGATCCCAAGCTCGACGCGGAGTGGCTCGCGAAGCTCGAAGCCAACCCCGCCGACGCGACCCTTCGTGAAAGTTATTTCGCCGCGCTCGACGCCGCTGGAGACGCTCGCGGAGAGCTCGCGCGGCTCGAAGCGAGGGTCGCCGCGCTCGACCTCGGGGCGCCGGAGCGGGCCTCCTTGAAGAGCCGTCGAAACGAGCTCCGCGAGACGATCGCCCCGGCGTGGCGTGATCGCTTCGGCTTCGGGACGCGGCCCGGCTGCGACAGGCCGCTGCCGTGGCCCGAGGACACCGCGACCCGGTGGCTTGCACTCTACGAGTTCATCGAGGAGTGTCGCGGGGTCTGGCTGCCCGAGAGCGAAAAGCCGCCGTTCGCGACCCATGGCTCCAGCGTGACCGCCTGGGAGCGCCTGATCGAGGCCGTCCGACGCTCTCCCGAGGACTACGCCGCGCTCTTCCGCGACGCCGTCTCGCTCGAACCCGTCCCGGGCTGGTCGACGCTGTATTCGCTGATGGTCCAGGGCGAGGACGACTTCCATTGGGCGGTCGCCGAGGACCAGCGGGCCGACGAGGATCCACCGGTTCACGCGCTCATCCTGGACCACAGCGACGAGGCGTTCGTCCCCGTGCGTGGGCGCGCGAGCGGCGCCTATGGTTGTTATGCGAGGGTGACCGACTTCGTTCGAGGGATGTTCGAGGCCTACGACGATTTCATCCGGCAGGGCCGCTTCCTCCTCCGTGGCTCGAGAGCGCCCGCGAAGGCCTTCCTCGGCTTCACCAAACCACTCGGGCGAAGGCCCACCGCCGTCGAGCTCGGGACGGCCCGCCATCGTGCCGTCGACAAGCTCCTCGACCTGCTGTGGGACATCACGGGCATCGAGCCGTCCGACCTCAAAATGACGCAGACGCTCGGCTCGCTCTCCGTCGACGAAGACGACTGGACGGACCTCTTGGCCATCCTGGAAGGCGAGTGGGTGGTGTCCCTCGACGCCGGGGTGCCCTTCGAGGAGTTGACGATCGAGGCGCTCAGCAAGGCGATGACGCCCGCGGACCCAAAACCCAAAGGCGCGGCCAAGCGCGGCGACGTCCCCGCCCTTCGGCGCGAGGGCGCGCTCGCAAAGATCGAGGTTCGCGACGCCAGGGGGCAGATCCGTACCGACCTCGACGAGGATTCACTGTTGCAGGGCATCAAGCGGGCCGATTCGACGCTCGTGGTCGGACCGCGGAACGAAATGGTGCTGCGCTGGACGGCGGGGGCCGGGGCGACGCTGAGCTATCGTCTCTCCGGCGACGGGCGGCGCTACATGGTCACCCATCTCGACGCGGAATCGGTCGCGCGCATCGCGATTGCCGACGGCGATCCGCGGGAGAGCGTGGCCATGGCCGTGGGCATCGATCTGGCGACCTTCCCCGGCCACCATTTCGTTTCGCCCCCGATCGCGGCCGCGCTGGCGGAGCGATTTCTGCTCGATGGGAGCCGGGACCCCTGCTGCGAATGGCGGCTGTCGAAGATGCGCTTCTGAAGCTTCGAGCGCGTGAGGCCGAGACGATCGAGATCGTCCCGGCCCGAGCGTCTTTTCAGAGCTTGATGGCCCAGAGCTTGGCGCTCGCCTTCGGCAGGAACAGCACGACGCCCCATTCCTTGATGTAGGTCAGATCGTACGTCAGCGCGGGCGCAGGCATCCCCGAGGCCGGGCGCGTCTCTCGCGTGGACGACAGCACATAAGGCTCCGCCTCGGTGCCGGCGCCGCTCTTGGGCTCGAGAGCGACGCGGAAGAACGCATCACGATCTGCGTCAACGCTATAGTTCCAGAAATTCACGTTCGCCCCGTCGTAGAAGACCGGAATGCCCTCCTGCGTCGGGGCGAATTCGGGCCAGCTCGGCAGATCGCCGGTGAGCGTCAGGTGCTCGACCACGCGCGTCGTCTTGTCAATGCGCCAGCCCCGCGTGCTGGTCCAGCTGCCGCCGGAGAGCGTCGGCGTGAAGAGGTAGACGTACTTCCCGCCGACCACGATCGACGAGCCGCCCCACACGTCCCACTTGGCGTCCACCACGTTCTCGATGGTGTGCGTGGAGGGCTCGATCTCGAGCACGCGGTTGCGCCAGTTCAATCCAGCGTCGCCGGAGATGAGCGTCGTCCACGCCTTGCCGGTCTCCGGATCGTTGGCCGTCTGCGTGCCCGCCTGGAGCACGACCTCGAAGTAGTTCGGATTGAATTTGACGAGCTGCGGCCCATACGTGTCCTTGTCGAGGTAGCTCCAGTTTCCGTTGACCACGTCGGCGTCGCGCACGGGGCCGTAGTGCACGATGAGCTTGCCGTTGACGAAGCTCATCGCCGAGTAGGTGTGGCTCGCCTGGGGCGCGGCGAACGGCGCTGCATAGGGCAGGTCGGCAGGATCCGTGAGCGTCTCCGCGGTCTGGAAGAACCCGTTCGTCGCGCCGGAGGGGTAGACGATGGGAGAATTCGGCGCAGTATAGGCAGGTGGATACGCGGAGGGCGGCGTCGGAGGCACGACGATGCTGTACTTCAGCGTCGTCGCGTCGAGCTTGAAGACGGCGTTGACGCTGCCGTCGTTATGGCCCCCCCCGAAGAGGTAAAAAGCCTTGCCTTTGTGATCGAACACCGGATTGCTGTAAGCGTCGCGCACGGAGCCGATAGGCCCCGAGCCGACATAACCGGAGTTGGGCACGAGGTTCGCAGCAGCCCACGCCTCGAAGGGCTCGGAGTCCGCAAGCTCGGTCCAGCTACCGCCCGCAGGCAGCTCCGTGGCCCAATCAGGCGCGGGGACGCCGCCGCCACCGCCGCCGCCACTCGACGAGGACGAGGACGAGCCGCCGCTTCCCATGGTCGAGGACGACGTCGCGCCACCCCCACCCGTGTTGGCGTCCGTCCCTCCTTCGCCGCACGCAGCGAGCATCACAGCGGCAAACACCATACCGATTCCGATGGAACGTTTCATTGATTCAGAACTCCCGGCGAGAATCGCCGCCGCACGTCGTGAGGGCAGCGCCGCCGGGAATATCGGGCCCGAGGTCGTATTGCAAGCGACAATACGGGGGCGGGCGAGGGGCGAAGGCGTGATTCAGAGGTAAAGACGAGCGCTGATTTCGTGCGCCTCTCCGCGCAGCGATAGCGCTCCCATGGGCTGCCCTGATCCTGAGCATTGGTCTCATGTGGGAAGCGCCTCGCTGGGGCGTTGCCCCAGGCCCCACCAGGAGCTGTCCGCTCCTGGACCTGGACCAGCGCCCGCGCTGGACGGAGGGTCGATGAACTGCGCGATGCGCAGTTCATCGAACAGCCGGGTCAAGACCAGCGACGACCCTGCCAGTCAAAACAGCAACGCCGCCGTTTCAACCGGCGACGCGGCCCCACCGGCCTGTGGGAAGAACTGCGCATCGCGCAGTTCTTCCCCAAAAGGTCCAGGGCTGGCCCTGCAAAGAGGGGGCGGACAGCTTGCAAAACTTTCCCCGCATCGACTGCGCGAAGCGCAGTCGATGCCCAGAGGTCCAGGGCTTGCGCTGCCAAGAGGGGGTGGACAGCAAAAAAAACTTTCCCCGCATCGACTGCGCTTCGCGCAGTCGATGCCCAGAGGTCCAGGGCTGGCCCTGCGAAGAGGGGTGGACAGCTTAAAAAACTTTCCCCGCATCGACTGCGCTTCGCGCAGTCGATGCCCAGAGGTCCAGGGCTGGCC
>NZ_JARZHH010000121.1 GCF_029946515.1 Polyangium sp. 6x1 | reverse complement strand
GTCGAGCACGATGAGCGGGCCCGGCGGCGCGGGGGGCCAGGGCGGCGCGGGCGGCGGCATGGGCGGGGCCGGCGGCGTCGGCGGTGTGGGCGGCGCGGGCGGCGGCACGGGCGGCATGGGCGGCATGACCTGCCAGAACGCCGGCGAGTGCCCGGCGGACACGGCTTGCCGCGACTGGAGCTGTGTGCAGGGCGCGTGCGAGGCGAACGACGCGCCCGAAGGCATGGGCCTGCCCGACCCGATGAACGGCGACTGCAAGGACCTCGAGTGCGACGGCATGGGCGGCGAGCGGGTGATCGACGACGAGACCGACACCCCGATGGGCGACGGCAACCCCTGCACGGACTCGGCCTGCGTGAATGGCATGCCCATGCACGTGCCGACCCCCGGTGACGTCTGCCCCGACGGCGTGTGCAACGACGCCGGCATGTGCGTCGAGTGCGTCGCGGACGGCGACTGCAACGGCGTGAACGCGGCGTGCGTGAACAACGCGTGCATCGCGTGCGACGACGGCGCGATGAACGGCACCGAGACCGGCGTCGACTGCGGCGGCACGTGCCCCGACAAGTGCCTCGCGGCGGCGTGCGCGGACAACGGCGAGTGCGCGAGCGGCTTCTGCGCGGACGGCGTCTGCTGCGACACGGCCTGCACCGGGGCCTGCAAGTCCTGCAAGCTCACCGGGAGCGAGGGCACCTGCACCAACGTCCCGCTCGGCATGACGGACGACGCCCCCGCCTGCATGGGCACGATGACCTGCGACGGCGCCGGCGTGTGCAAGCTGGCGAATGGGCAGTCCTGCGGCAACGGAGGGGCGTGCGCCAGCGGCAAGTGCGAGGGCTCGGGCGCGAACAAGGTGTGCGTGCCCTGATCGAAGCTCCGCGTGGCGCCGGGTCCCTCCGCGGAGGCCCGGCGCCCGCGTCGCCTCCGCCGACTACTGCCGGAAGATCTCCACCCGCTCGAGCACCACGTCCTGCATCGGCCGATCCGCCGGCCCGCGCGGCGCGTTCGCGATCTTGTTGACCACGTCCTGACCGCTCACGACCTTGCCGAAGACCGAGTGCCTGTTGTTGAGGTGCGGCGTCGCCTTCTCCGTGATGAACCACTGCGACCCGTTCGTCCCCGGGCCGCTGTTCGCCATCGAGAGCACGCCCGGCCCGTCGTGCCGGAGGTCGGGGTGGAACTCGTCTTCGAACTCGTACCCCGGCCCGCCCCGGCCCCAGGCCGCCGCCATGTCCGGGTGATGCGTGAGCGGATCGCCGCACTGGATCATGAAGTTCGGGATCACGCGGTGGAAGCGGACGCCGTTGAAGAGCGGGCTCTTCTGGCTCTGCTTCGTCTTCGGGTCCCTCCAGGCGATCGCGCCGGTCGCGAGGGCGACGAAGTTCTTCACGGTGTTCGGCGCCTTCTCTTCCTCCAGCCGGAGGACGATGTCGCCGAGCGTCGTGACGAGCCGCGCGTGGAGTTGCCCTTGGCCGGGCACGTTGATGGCCGGAAATTGCATGTCTCTATCCTTCCTCTGCACATGGGGCGTGGTGCGCCCCGACCCCCTCAGACTTTCTCGAACAAAGCCGCGATCCCTTGCCCCACGCCGATGCAAAGCGACGCGAGGCCGAGCTTCTTCTCGCGCGCCTTCATCGCGTGCACGAGCGTGCAGGCGATGCGCGCGCCCGACGAGCCGATCGGGTGGCCGAGCGCGATGGCGCCGCCGTTCACGTTGACGCGCGACGGGTCGAGCTCGAGCGCGCGCACGCACGCGAGCGACTGCGCCGCGAACGCCTCGTTCAGCTCGACGAGGTCCACGTCGGAGGCCTTGAGGCCCGCCCGGGCGAAGAGCTTTCGCACGGCGGGGATCGGCCCCTCGCCCATGAAGCTCGGATCCACGCCGGCCGTCTGGCTGCCGAGCACGCGCGCGAGCGGCGTCACGCCCGTCTGCGCCACGACCTCCGCCGAGGCGAGCAAGAGCGCCGAAGCGCCGTCGTTGATCGGCGAGGAGTTGCCCGCCGTCACGCTGCCGCCCTTCTTGAACACCGCGGGCAGCTTCGCGAGCGCCTCGAGCGTCGTGCCTTCCCGCACGGACTCGTCGCGGTCGACCAGCACGGGATCGCCCTTCTTCTGCGGGATCGGCACGGCCGCGACCTCGGCCGCGAAGGCCCCGCTCTTCCACGCCTCGGCGGCCCGGCGCTGCGACTCCACCGCGAAGCGATCCTGATCCTCTCGGGAAATCCCGTACTTCTCGGCCACGTTCTCGGCCGTCTCGCCCATCGAGATCAGCGGGAAGCGCGCCTTCATGCGCGGGTTCTCGTATCGCCAGCCGAGCGTCGTGTCGTAGACCGGCGGCGGCGTCCGATCGAAGGCACTCGCCTGCTTCGGCATCGTGAACGGCGCGCGCGTCATGCTCTCGACCCCGCCCGCGATCGCGCACGACGCCTCGCCCACCGCGATCATCCGCGCCGCGTCCGCGACCGCTTCGAGGCCCGAGCCGCACAGCCGGTTCACCGTCACGGCCGGCACCTCGTAGGGCAGGCCCGCGAGGAGCAGCGCCATGCGCGCGACGTTCCGGTTGTCCTCGCCGGCCTGGTTCGTCGCTCCAAACACGACGTGGTCGAGCCGCGTGGAGAGCGCCTCGTTGCGCTTCACCAGCGCCGACACGACGTGCGCCGCGAGGTCGTCGGGCCGCACGCCCGCGAGGCCGCCCGCGTACCGCCCGATCGGCGTGCGGACGGCGTCGACGACGTAGACCTCGCGAGGCAAAAGAGACTGTCGCGTGCTCATGCGGAGGGACTCTAGTCCCAGCCCCCGAACCTTCGCAAAGCTTCGTTTTCCTCACAGCCCGCGACGCGCAACGTGAGCTTTCCTGCGGCTCGGATCCTGCGTGTTCGAGGCGGCCATGCGCGCGCGAAAATCCTGCGCGCACCCCTGCGCGAAGGAACGTCATAGACGGACAAGGGCGCCACGCATCGTCTCCAACGCAGCCTTTTTGTCGCGTATTTCGACGAAAATGAAGGTACGCTCGGGGAACGTCACCGCGTGGGGGGGAGCGCCGCGCATCGACGGATCGCCATGAAGAGCACCGAGCATCGAGCGCGCGAGGCCGGTCCCACCGACGAGCAACTCGCCTTCCTGGCGCGAGCCGGCGAGCGCCTGGCAAGCTCGCTCGATCTGCGCACCACGCTGACGAACCTGGCGCGGCTGAGCGTACCCACGCTCTGCGATTACTGCGTCATCGATCTCCTCGAAGAAGACGGACGCCTGCACCGCGTCGAGGCCGTGCACGTCGACCCGGCCAGGGAGCACCTGCTCACGAACCAAGCGTCGCCGCGCGAGAGCGGGATGTGGTTCGCCGAGGTCGGCCCTCGCCTGCTCGCACGCGGCGAGCCCCTGCTCACGCCGAGCAACGACGCCGGCCCCGCCCCGCGCAGCCACCCGTTCCTGCCCGCGGCCGTCCTGGGCACGGTCTCCTCGATCAGCGCGCCCCTCGTCGCCTCGGGACGCACGCTCGGCGTGCTCACGCTGGCCACGGCCGACTCGGGTCGAAGGTACGGCAGCGCCGATCTCGCGGTCGCCCAGGACCTCGCCCGGCGCGCCGCGCTCGCCATCGACAACGCCCGCCTGCACGCCGCCGAGCAGCGCGCCCGCGAGGCCGCCGAGCGCGCCGCGGCCCGTACGTCGCGTCTGCAAGCCCTGACGTCGAGCCTGGCCGCGGCCCTCACGCCCACGCAGGTCGCCGACGCCGTGCTGCAACAAGGCCTCGTGGCCGTCGAGGCCCGCGCCGCCGCGCTCGCCCTCCGCACGCAGGAAGGCTACCTCGAGATCATCGGCGCGCTCGGCTGCGCCCCAGGCGCCCTCTCGCGCGGCGCCCGCATCGCCGAGGACGCCGCAGGCCCGCTCGCCGAGGCCGTGCGCCGCAGGCAGCCGCTCTGGCTCGAATCCGAGGCCGCCGTCGCCGAGGCGCGCGCCCTCGCCGAGCTCGCGCCCGACGCCGAGGACCCGCCGAAGGCCCTCGCCAGTTTGCCCCTCCTGCTCGACGAGAGGGCCACAGGCGCGATCCTCTTCTCCTTCCGCGAGCCCCGCGTCATCTCGCACGAGGACCGCTCGTTCCTGCTCACGCTCGCGCGCCAGTCGTCGCTGGCCATCGAGCGCGCCCGCCTCTACGAGGCCGCCGAGCGCGCCCGCGCGGCCGCCGAGCTCGCGACGACGCGCCTCGTCGCCCTGCAGCGCATGACGGCCGCGCTCTCCGACACGATGAGCCGCATGAAGGTCGCCGAGACGATCGTCGACCACGTGCGCGACATGCTGCCGAACTGCAAGGCCATCGTCGCGACCGTCGCCGCAGGCGGCGAGCACCTCGACCTCGTCCGCGCCATCGGCCACACGCGCGAGACACTCGACCGGTACGACTCCACGAAGCTCAGCTTCCCCTCGCCCCTCACGGACGCCATCCGCAGCCAGACGCCGCTCTTCTTCGACGACGAAGAGGACTACCGCGCGCGTTACCCGCACCTCGTGGGCGGCGCGATCGGCACGACCGGCTGCATCGCCGCCGTGCCCTTCATCGTCGAGGACCGCGCCATCGGCGGGCTCTCGCTCCGCTACCACCCGTCGTGCCCGCACGCGAGCGAGGACAACGCGTTCATCCTGCACCTCGCGCGCACCTGCGCGCAGTCGCTCGAGCGCGCCTACCTCCACGAGGCCGAGCGCAAGGCCCGCGCCGAGGCCGACGTCGATCGCCGTCGCCTCGCCCTGCTCGCCGAGGCGAGCGCCGTGCTCAACGCCTCGCTCGATCCAGCGGCCATCTCCGAGGCGCTCGCGCGCGTCGCGGTGCCGAGCTTCTCGGCCTACTGCATCGTGTGCAGCCTCGACGAAGACGGCACGCCGCAGTTCATGCACGCGCTGCACGAGGATCCCGAGAAGGAAGAGCTCCTGCGCGACATGCGCTCGCGTTACCCCTTCGGCCCGAACCACCCGATCAGCGAGGCCGCGCGCACGGGCAAGTCGAAGCTCCTCCGCACCGTCGACGACGGCTCGTTCCGCGCGATCGCCGCCGACGACGAGCACTTCGAGATCATGCGCCGCATCGGCACCACGTCGTCGATCGTCGTGCCGCTCATCGCACGCGGCCACACGCTCGGCGTGCTCTCGTTCGGCACGACGCGCGGACGCTACGGGCAAGCCGACGTCGCGCTCGCCGAGGAGCTCGGCCAGCGCGCCGCCCTCGCACTCGACAACGCACGCCTCCTCCACGAAGCGCAGGAGGCGAGCCGCGTGAAGGACGAGTTCCTCGGCGTCGTCTCGCACGAGCTGCGCACGCCACTCAACGCCATCCTCGGCTGGGCCCGCATGCTCCGCACCGGCGCCGTCCGCGAAGGCAACCAGCCGCGCGCACTCGAGTCGATCGAGCGCAACGCCGTGCACCAAGCGAAGCTCATCGACGACCTGCTCGACGCCTCGCGCATCACGGCAGGCAAGCTCCGCCTCGACCCGTCGATCCTGGAGCTCGCCCCCGTCGTCGAAGCCGCCGTCCACTCCGTCACGCCGGGCGCGACGAACCGCGAGATCACGCTGCACACGGCCTTCGACCCGGGCAGCGTGCCGATCTTCGGCGACCCGAGCCGCCTGCAGCAGGTCGTGTGGAACCTGCTCTCGAACGCGCTCAAGTTCACCCCGAAAGGCGGTCGCATCGACGTGCGGCTCGCGCGCGCAGGCGACGAGGCCGTGCTCGTGGTCACCGACACCGGCCGCGGCATCCGCGCCGAGCTCTTGCCGCACATCTTCGAGCGCTTCCGCCAAGGCGACGGGACCCTCACGCGCGCATCAGGGGGCCTCGGCCTGGGCCTGTCGATCGTGCGTCACCTCGTCGAAGCACACGGCGGCACAGTCCGCGCGGAGAGCGACGGCCCAGACACAGGCGCGAAGTTCACGGTCAAGCTCCCCCTCGCCAAGCCGCGCCCGATGCCCGCGAAGGGCCCGCCGGTCGACGAGCGCCGCGCCGAGAAGCGCGCACTCGCAGGCTTGTCGGTCCTGGTCGTCGACGACGAACCCGACGCACGGGAGATCCTCTCGGAGATCCTCGACATCGCAGGCGCAACCGTGAGGACCGCGGGCGACGCCGGAGAAGCCCTGCGCATCCTGTCCGAATTCGTGCCCGACGTGCTGGTCTCGGACCTCGCGATGCCAGGCGACGACGGCCTCTCGCTCATCCGCAAGATCCGGAGCCGCACACCAGACCGAATCGCGACGGTGCCGGCCATCGCGCTGACGGCGTACACGCGGCCGGAAGATCGCGTGCGCGCGCTCAACGCAGGGTTCCAGATGCACGTGCCGAAGCCAGTGGACCCGACGGAGCTCGTCGTGACGATCGCGAGTCTGCGGACGCTGCTGGCTTGAGGCGTCTCGCCGGGGCGCTGCCCCGGGCCCCGCGGGGGCTGTTCGCCCCTCGACCCGAACCAGGGCCAGCCCTGGACCTTCGATGGAAGAACTGCGCGATGCGCAGTTCTTCCAAGGGGCCGGTGATGGGAGCGGAGCGTCGGTGGCCTGTCCGCGCGGCTGTCGACCTTTGGCGCTGCGCCAAGCGGCACCCCGACCGTGCCGGTCACCGCGTGGCGCTGCGCCAAGCCGTATCCAGACCACGCCGACCCCCGCTCGGCGCTGCGCCAAGCGCCACCCCAACCGTGCCGAGCCCCGCTTGGCGCCTCGCCAAGCGGGACCCGCCCCGCGACGGCGACCTCTCGGCGAAGCGCCAAGCACCACCCTGGCTGCACCCACCACGCGTCGACGCTTCGCCAAGCACCACCCCGACCGCCCCGACCAAGCCTCGGCGCTTCGCCCAGCCTTGCCAGGAACGTTCGGACCACGCTTCGGCGCTTCGCCGCCCCATTTCGGGGCGATTTCTCACGCGCTCGATGGATTTGGACTTGACGCGGAGACCCGTCAGCTACGGCAAATCAAGTTTGCAGCGGAGCGAGCACCATCACCGTGGGTGGAACGGTACTTCCATGCGTGTGGGCAGTGGTCGCCGCCTGCTCCGTGAACACGTTCGGCGCCTCGCTCTGCGCGGATTCCTGCCCCCCATGAAAGGTGCTGCGATGAAGCCGTCCGGGATGCAAGTTCGGCGCTTTGCCGTGGGCCTCGCCGGGCTCCTCGGGTTCTCCATTTTGATGGCACTTCGCGAAGAGGTCTCCTCGCTCTTCGGTCGCGCCATCGTCGCGGCCCTGGCGGCGATCGTGGGCGTGTCGGCCTTCATGTTCCTCCAGAAGACGAGCCCGTCTCGTCGCTCTGGTTGAGCTCATCGGCCCGGTCCGACGCCTGTCCCCCTGATCCGACTTCACACGGCCGCGGGGGATCGTCGTCTCCCCCGCGGCCCGAGCTCCCTACTTCCCCGCCTGCTCCTGCACGAACGCCGCGAGCAGCCTCCGATCCTTCTCGGAGAGCTTCTCCTTGAACGCCGGCATGTGCCCTTCGAGCTTCGGATCCATCGCGCCCTTCGGGTACGTCGCGCCGCTGCCAGGATCATCGATCTGCGCGAGGATCCACGGCACCGAGGCCCAGCCGCGCAGCTCCGGCGCGAGCGAGTCCTCGTCGTCCGTCTTGCCGTCGAGCCTGTGGCAACTCGTGCATCGTTGCGACACGAGCTTCTCGCCCGGCATGCCCTCGCCCTTCTTGCCTTGCGCTTGCGCCGCGAGGAAGTCCGCGATGGCTTCGAGGTCCGGCGCGTTCATCGCCGTGAACGCCTTCGCCGCCTCTGGATCCGCGGGCGGCTTCGTCATGCTCGGCATCTCGCCCTTGAAGGCCGTCTTGCCGAACATCAGCTCGTGATCCGGCTCCTCCATCACGCGCTTCGCCCACGCCTTCGTGCCGAAGCCCGTCAGATCCGGCGCCGTGTCCTTGCCCTTCGGCGGACCGAGCTCACCCATGCGATGGCAGCTCGCGCAGTGCTGCTCGAACAGCGCCACGCGCCGCGTCTCGGGGTGGTTGCGCAGCATCGCCAGCGGTCCCTCCGGCGGCACGCCTCCTTGCGCCAGCGCGAGCGCCTTCGACCCTTGCGCCTCGGCCTTCGCCACCGCCTTCGCGAACTCCTGGTCCGCCGCGTCCGTGCGCATCGACGCGAACGTCAAGACGCCGAGCGCGGCTCCGAACAGGCCCACCGGCACGAGCAGCGGCAGCCGCTTCATCACGCCGCGATCCGCCCTCTTGTCGAGCAGCGGCAGGACGAACAGGTAGCCCGCCACGAGCCCCGGGATCACCACCGTCGCGATCAGCTCGAGCTTGCCCGGGAAGGGCTTTCGCATCTCGTAGAGCGCGAGGAAGTACCACTCGGGCCGCGCCGGGTAGTCGCTCGTCGGATCCGCCGGCGCGTCGAGCGGCGCGCCGTGCCGCAGATACGTGAGCGCGCCGATCACGCCGAGCACGGCCACCGCGACGATCACGTCGCGCGCCGCTTGCGTCGGGAAGTATCGATCCGACTTCACTGCGTCCGCGGGCGTCGCGAGCGCCGGCCCGTGCTTGCGCGAGAGCCAGAGGTGCTTGGCCGCGATCGCGCCGAGCAGGAACGGCAAGACCGCCGTGTGCAGCGTGTAGAGACGCGACAGCGTCATGTGCCCCGGCGTGCCTCCGCCGAGCAGGAGCTGCTGCAACACGCCGCCGACCACCGGCACCGTCCCGATGATCCCCGTCTCGACCCGCAGCCCCCAGAAGCCACGTTGATCCCAGCGCAGCGGGTTGCCCGTCAACGCCGACACCACGACGAGCCCCACCATCGCGAGCGCGAGCCAGTACGTCAGCTCGCGCGGCTTCCGATACGCCCCGCGCACGATCGCGTAGCCCACGTGGATCACCGCGAGCACGATCGCCGCCTGCGCCCCGAACTGGTGCAGCCCGCGCACGATCCAGCCCGCCGGCACCTTCTGCTGCAGGTACGCGACGCTCGCCCACGCCGTCGTCGCGCTCGGCGAGTACACGGTCATGAGCAGCACGCCCGTCACCGCTTCGAGGAGCAACACGATCCCGAGCGCCGCGCCCCACGCGTACGCGAAGCGCGCGCCGCCGGGGACGGTCGCTTCCACGAGCTTCCGGGTGATCGCCCGGTAGCCCGTCCGTTCGTCGAGCCAGTCGCCGAGCTTCACCCGACCTCCTTACGCTCCGCGATCCCCTGGCGGAAGAGCTTGAAGTCCACCTCGACGTGCCCGTCCACGACGCGCACCGTGAGCGGATCCATCCCGCGCGGGCTCGGCCCTGCCTCCGCCGCGCCCGCGAGCGAGAACTTCGACGTGTGGCACGGGCACGAAAAACTCTTCTTGTCGCCGTTCAGGTCGATCGAGCAGCCGAGGTGCGGACAAACCGCGCTGAGCGCCGTCACACCCTCGCCCTTCTTCGTCACCCAGATCGAGCCGAGCAGCTGATCCTTCGTCACCGTGTACGCGTCGCGCTCGTCGCCGACGACCACGACGCGCCGCGGCTCGCCCTCGTTCAGATCGGCGAGACGACAAACCCGCATCCACCGCGCCGCGCCCACGCCGCCCTCGGACGACGGGGCCAGCATGGTCGCGGCCGGGACCACGATCGCGCCGGCATACGCCGCGCCGCCCAGCGCGACGAGCACCTTCAGCGCGCCACGACGCCCGCCGTCCACCCGCGGAGGATCCTCCGGGCGATCGGCGCGCGGCGGCTCGACGCCGAGGTCATTTTGCATTGGCTCCGCCATCTCGTAGGCTCTCCCTCTCCGCCGCGCCTGCGCGCGGCAGTCCGAGGATACCCGAGGGGGAGGCCACTTGACGCAGAACAGGAGCAAGACCCGCGTCGCCTTGCGCAGGCTTTCGCCGCTCGCCCTGCTCCTCGTCACGTCCGCGGCGTGCAAGACCACGCCCCCCAAAACGCCGACGTGTAACCCTCAAGACCTCTCCGGCTGCATCATCGAAGAGGTCGACGTCCTCGGCAACGACACGATCCCCGACGCCGCCATCAAGGATCGCATCGCCACCGCGGAGAGCGCGCACCCGCTCGGCGGCGTCCTCCAGGGCATCCCCATCGTCGGCCTGAGCGACGTCCTGGCCGTCGAATACGAGCGCTTCGACCGCTTCGTCCTCGAGCGCGACCTCGCCCGCATCGAGCGCTACTACCGCAGCCGCGGGTTCTACGAGGCGCACGTCGAGGCCGGCCGCGTCATGCGCCGCAAGTCCGACGGCAAGCTCCGCATCGAGATCGTCGTCCACGAGGGCAAACCCGTCCTGCTCCGCAAGGTCGACCTCGCGTGGGTCGACTGGCGCCTACCCGACGCGGCCGACGCCACGCGCCCCGTCACCGAGGCGAAAAACGAGCTCCCGGTCGGCGAGCGCTTCGAAGAGGACAGCTACGAGGCCACGAAAAAGGCCATCACCCGCGCCCTCACCGACCGCGGCTTCCCCTATGCGAACGTCCACGGCGACGCCAGGATCGACCTCGTCGCCCACACCGCCGACGTCACCTACCGGATCGAGCTCGGCCCCCGCGCCACCTTCGGCGACATCCGCATCGTCGGCCTCGGCGAGCTGCCCGAAAAGCCGATCCGCGCCGCCCTCGGCTTCCACAAAGGCGAGCGCTTCTCCACCAAGACCCTCGCGTCCGCCGAGCGCGCCCTCGCCGACTTCGGCATCTTCGGCGCCATCGACGTCCGCCCCGAGCTCCCGCCGCCCGACAAGCCGCGCACCGACGTCGTACCCATCACGATCGTCGTCCAGCCTGCCGCGCTTCGCGCCGTCAAGCTCGGCTTCGGCGCCGAGGCCGGCGGGCGCGTCGAGGCGCACGGCATGGCGAGCTGGGAGGACCGAAACTTCCTCGGCGGCCTGCGCCGCTTCTCCATCGAGGCCCGCCCCGGCCTCGTGTTCTACCCGAACGCCCTCTACAACCTCTTCCTCGCGCGCCCGAGCTACATCCTCCCCGAGATCCGCCTGCGCTTCGAGCTCCGCCAGCCTGGCGTCTTCGAGCCCCGCACGCAGGCCGTCCTCCGCGGAGCCGCCAACATCTACCGCCCGCTCAACATCATCACGGCGCCCGCGCCTGGCACGCCCGAGGCCAAAGAGCCGGCCCTCGGCTACCGCGAGGCCGCCGTCACCCTCGGCCTCGAGCGCCGCTTCGCGGACTTCACCCATTACCTCGGGCAGTTCATCCACGTGCAGTACGACGACCCGTTCCTGTACTGGCACGACGCCGTCCCCGAGGGTTTTACGCGCCTGGTGTTCACGTACCTCGAGACCGTGGGCACGCTCGATTTCCGCCAGAACGACCGCGGCGAGACCGACCGCATCGCCCCGCGCCGCGGCGTCTACCTGAACCTCAATGCGCAGCTCGCGGGGTATTTCCTCCCCGGCGACGCCGACGACGTCCGCCTGCGCCCCGAGCTCCGGGCCTACGTGCCCGTCGCCAAGCGCGTCACGCTCGCCTTCCGCCTCGCCGGCGGCTTCCTCATCCCGCGCTCGGACGATTTCAAGCAGGCGCTCGACATCCTCGAACCGAAGGCCCGCGACCGGAAGCGGCCCGACGAGAACGACGACGGCATCGTCGACGGCACCACGATCCCGCTCGACGACCTCCGCAGGTCCCTACAGCTCCTGCAATTCCGCGGGTTTTACAGCGGCGGCCCCAACTCGAACCGGGGCTACGTCTACAACGGCGTCGGCATGCACGCGAGCGTGCCGCTCCGGGACACGGCGCGCGGGGCCGTGCCTCCCTGGGCGCCGACCGGCGGCCTCACGCTCTGGGAGTCCGCGCTCGAGCTACGCCTCTCGTTCACCGAAAACCTCGGCGCGATCCTCTTCCTCGACGCGAGCGACGTCCGGCCCGGCCTCGCCGAGCTCGCCTTCGACCGCCCGCACATGTCCGCCGGCCTCGGCGTCCGGTACGCGACTCCGGTCGGCCCGGTCCGCGTGGATGTCGGCTACCGCGTCCCGTGCGCCCAGGCGATCGGCGTCTGCGACGAGGCCGAGCTCGCCTACGACGTTGGCTTGTTCGGATATACCGGCGGATTCCCGATCGTCACCACGATCGCGATCGGCGAAGCATTCTGAAGCGGCGGGATCAGCCTTCTTCTTCTTCGACGCTCCACGTGGCGAGCGCCGTGATCCCGATGGCCGTCGCGCATTGCGCGCAGAGCGGCGGCTCCTCGTAGCGGACCTCGTCTCCTCGGGTCCATACGTAGAGCCCCCGCCCGGCCGGCTCCCCCTCGATGAGCTCCGAGCAGGCGTCGCACCGCAGCTCCCCCGTATCCTCTGGCGTCACGCGCGCTTTGAGCGCCACGTCGGCCAGCGAATCGATGGCCATGGAAAAAACCATGTTTCGCGGTTGCTCCATCTGCCTCCCTCGGATCCGGCGACCGCCCGAATCTAGCTCAGGCTCTCGTCGGACGCACGTGCTCCGGAACGAGGGGGGGTGGACCGGGCGATTCCTGGTGGGAATTGAGGGAATCGCGGAGCTTGCGTGATCAGGCTTCGGCCTGGGCTTCCGTCTCGGGCGCGGCCTTCTTCGCCTTTTCCTTCTTCGTCCCGCCTTCGAGGCAGCTCTCGAGGAGGATCTCGGAGACGTCGAGCTGACGAACGCTCTCTTCCTTGCCGTGCGCCTTCAGCCCGTCGGTGATCATCGTCTGGCAGAACGGGCACGCGGTCGCGATCGTCTTCGCCTCCGTTTGCAGGAGCTGGAGCGTGCGCTTCACGTTCACGCGATCCTTGTTTTGCTCCTCCATCCAGAACTGCGCGCCGCCGGCGCCGCAGCACAGGCCCTTGTTGCGGTTCCAGCCCTCCGCCTCGACGAGCTCCACGCCGGGGATGCTCTTCAGGATGTCGCGCGGCTGCTCGTACACGTCGTTGTAACGGCCGAGGTAGCAGGAGTCGTGGAAGACGACCTTGCCCTTCACCGGGTTCTTCGGCGAGAGCTTCCGCTCCGCCACGAGCCCGAGCAGGAAGTCCGTGTGATGCACGACCTCGAACTTCGCGCCGAAGTCGGGGTATTCGTTCAGGATCGTATTGAAGCAGTGCGGGCAGGCCGTGATGATCTTCTTCACGCCGCCCTGCTCCTTGTAGCCCTTCAGCGTGGCCACGTTCTGCTCGGCGAGCATCGCGAACAGGTACTCGTTGCCCGCGCGCCGCGCCGGATCACCCGTGCAGGTCTCTTCCTGCCCGAGGATCGCGAAGTCCACGCCCGCCGCCTTCAGCAGCCGCGCCGTCGCCCGCGCGATCTTCTTCGCCCGGTCGTCGTAGCTCGCCGCGCAGCCGACCCAGTAGAGGACCTCGGCCTTCGGATTGTCGCTCATCATCGGCACGTCGAGCCCCTCGGCCCAGTTCGCGCGATCCATGCGGGCGAGGTTCCAGGGGTTGCCGTTCACCTCGAGCGCCTGGAACGGACCGTTGAGCTGCGCCGGGAACTCGCCCTTCACGAGCACGAGGTGCCGCCGCATCTCCACGATCTTGTCGACGTAGCTGATCATCACGGGACACTGCTCCTCGCAGGCCCGGCACGTCGTGCAGGCCCAGAGCACGTCCGGGTGGATCACGTTCGCCACGAGATCCTTGCTCGCGTCCGCCATCGCGCCGTTCGCCTGGGCCTGCGCGCC
This sequence comes from Polyangium sp. 6x1, assembly GCF_029946515.1. Classification (GTDB taxonomy): domain Bacteria; phylum Myxococcota_A; class Polyangia; order Polyangiales; family Polyangiaceae; genus Polyangium. Next base: position 4,755 of record NZ_JARZHH010000121.1, on the reverse strand, counting down.
CTCGGGCTCGGAGCGATAGGGCCCGACCTCGCCGCTGTCGTCGGTCGTCGCCTCGGGCCGCGGCAGCGCTGCGCCGATGCGATCGGCCTCGTGCTTCAGCGCGATGAGCTCGCTGTCGTGGTCGTACAGGTGATCGCGCAGGTTGAGCGTGAGCTGCTTCGGCGAGAGGAGCTTGCCGGTCTTGTGGGCGGGGCAGTTGTCGGAGCAACGCCCGCACTCCGTGCACGTGTAGAAGTCGAGGATCGCCTTCCAGGTGAAGTCCTGGATCTTGTTCACGCCGACGGGCTCGGCCTTGGCCGGCTCCTCGGCCATCTTCATGACCATCTCGCCGATGGCCTCTGCGCTCGGCGCCATCATCGGCAGGCGCCCGCGCGGCTCGACGTTGCGGAAGAAGACGTTGAAGCCCGCCGTGATGACGTGGAAGTGCTTCGAGTACGGCAGGATGTTCGCGAAGATCAGGACGAGCGACGCGTGCGTCCAGAAGCCGATCTTCGCGAGCACGAGCAGGGTGTCGCGCGGCACGCCCGCGAGCAGCGTCGCGAAGAGCGAGCCGGCCGGCGAGGGGAACGGCGCCCAGGCGATCGGGTGCGTCGGCGCGGGCCCGAGCGGGGCCACGACCTTGCGGACGGCGTCGCAGTACTCGGGCTCGAGGTTCCGGCCCGTGCAGCCCACGAGGCCCTTGTGGTGCAGGACCACGGAGGCGCCGTCGTAGAGCATGTCCGCCAGCATCATCGTCATGATGATGCCGAGGATCAGGATCGCCTCGCCCGACTTCGTCATGCGGGGGTCGACCTTGATCACGCGGAAGTACAGGAAGACGAGCGCGCCGACGATCACGAGCGACGCGATGACGTCCTTCACGAACTCGTAGATGTGCCCGAGGGGCAGGCCGAGGAAGCCCTCGGGCCCCAGGATGAAGAGGTTGAACGACGGGTCGAAGCCGCGTCCCCAGAGGATGATCGACCGGGCCAGGAGCACCACGAAGCCCAGGAAGATGAGCATGTGGGCCGCGCCGGCGAGCCGGTAGTAATGCATCTTCTTCTGGGCGAGCGCGTAGATCGCCGTGCCCTTCACGCGCTCCGGAACGTCGTCGAAGCGATCTTCCGGCCGCCCGACCTGGAGCAACGACCACCGCCGGCCTGCGCTGTACGCGAAGGCCCCGGCCAGGCCGAAGATCATGAGAAACATCATGAGCGGATTCATGGCGCGCGTTCTCCCGGGGAAACGGTCCCTGTTGTAGGTGCCCGAGCGGCCGCGCGTCAACCCGAGCGATGCCGCGCGTCAACCAAAATGCCGTACGAGATCAAAGCGTGAACTCGAACGACTTCTCTTCCGTGCCCGCGCCCGGCGCGAGCTCCACGACCATGCTGAACGGCCGCTGCCCCACGCGCGCGCCGAGGCGCACCCGCACCGGCGCGGCCGCGCCGTTGAGCTTGTCGAGGCGGATCACCACGCGGTAGCGACCGCGCTTCGGCTCCCCCTCGGCCAGGTAGACGTTCTCCACGTTCTGGCCCTGGCACTCGTTCTCGGACTGCGGGCAATCGCGGTCCTTCACGAGCCCCGTCGAGGTCGGCTCCCCGACCCGCGCGAGCTCGCCGCCGACGTCGTAGACGTTGAGGTCCACGTCCGCCTCGACGGCCTCCCACGCGATCGCGAACTGCAAGATCCCCGTGTGCAGCCCGCAGCCCTCGTCGATGACGCCGTTGCAGTTGTCGTCGCGGGCGTCGAAGCACGTCTCGACGCCCGTCGGCACGCACGCGGTCTCGAGCATGACGCCCTCGCTCGCCTTCACGTCGACGACCTTGAGCGCGTCCTTCGGCGGCGGCGGAGGCACCTCGAGGCACGCCGGCGCCGCGAGCACGAGCGCGAGCGCGGCAAGCACGTATCGGGGCGTCAGAACGTGCCTGCGCATGTCACGCCGAGGCCCCCGAGCGGGCCGCAGGCGAACGAGCGGATGCCCGCGCCTTTCTGAGTCGTGGGCAGAGCCTCGTCCTTCGGCTTCGCGGGCTCCTCCGGCACCGCGAGGATCGTGAGCACGAGGCCGCCCGCGCCGAGCACGAGCGCGCCGATGCCGAGGCCCACGCTGACGTCGCGCATCGTGTTCGCGTCGCTCCCGTCGGCCGCGATCACGTCACGATCGAGCTGACAGAACGCCGGGTTCCCGCGGCTGCAGTTCGTCCCGTACATCGACTCGTGGATCTTGATGTCGCGCGCGACGTTGTTGCGCAGGTGGATCGACGCGAGGCCCGCGCCGAGCGTGCCGAGCCCGAGCCCCGCGCCCACGCCCGTCGCCACGAGCCCGATCAAGCGCTGCTGCGGGATCCAGTTCTTCTTCGCCGGAGGCGGAGGCGGAGGCGGAGGCGGCGGTGGTGGCGCCTCTTTTTTGATCTCCTTCGGATCGATCGAGAGCTCGAGGGGCTTGCCGCCTTCGAGATCGATCTCCTGCACCTCGTCCTGATGATCCGGCGCGCTCACGACGATCTTGTGCTTGCCGGGCGAGAGCCACAGCGCCTTCGCGAGCGGCAGATTCACGGCCGGCTGATCGTCGACCGAGAGCTTCGCCTGAGGCACCTTCGACGTCACGTTGAGCACGCCGATGTGCACCATCGCCTTCGACAGCTGATCCTGGACGTCGGTCTTGTCCTCGTCGGCCAGCGGCGCGACGTCCGAGACGAGCGCGGCTTCCATGGCCTCGGCCGCGGGGATCCACTTCTCGAGCGCGAGCAGCGAGTAGCCGATCATGCGGACGATCTGCGCGCTCGGGTAGAGCGCCTTCGCCTGCTCGAACAGGTTGAGCGCCTTGTCGAACTGGCCCGCGCGATACGCGGTGAGGCCCTCCGACGCGGCCTGGCGCGCGAGCTGGATCTGGGCCTGCGAGGTCTGCGCCGCGGCCTCTCGCGAGAGCGGAGGCGCAGCGAGACCAACGAAGGCGACGAAGGCAAAGGCGAGCGAACGCCGGCAGAGCTCGTTCATCAGAACTTGATGTTACCGACCTTCGGCGCGACGGTACTAGAAGGCTTCGGTTTTGCCCCGCCGGTCTTCGTCGTCGCCGTGGTGGCGGCCACCGCGCCGGCCGTGGGCTTGGCCGTCGGCGCCCCGGCGGGGGGTTCGGCCGTGGCGACCGGTTCGGCCGTCGGCGCAGCCGTTGCCGCGGGCTCGATCTCCATGTCGCCCTCGGGCTCGGCCGTCGGCGCGGCCGTGGCCGCCGGCTCGGTCGTGGGCGGGGGCGCGGGAGGCGGCGCGACCGGCGGAGGCGTGGGTTCAGCCGTGGGCGCGGCGGTCTGGGCCGCGGTCGCCTGCACGGCCGGCGCCGGGCTCTGCGTCTTCTTGCCGTTCAGCACGAAGAACAGCCCGCCCGCGCCCGCGACACCGAGCACGAGGAAGACGCCCGCGAGGATGGCGCCGAGCTTCGGCTTCGCGACCGGCGTCGCGGGGGCCTGCGTCGAGTAGAGCGGCGCGCCCGTCGTCCCCGGCGGGATCGTCACGCGCGGGATGGGCGCGCCCGACTGCGACATGCCCATCGCCGCGAGCTGCGCGGCCGTCGCACCTGCGTGCGACACCGCCGCGGGGTTCACGCCGGGCGGCAGCGGCATGCCGGACTGCGAGAGCCCGGCGGCGGGGACGCTCGTGCCTGGGATCGCCATGCCCGGCGGGATCGAGCCGCCGGCCACGCTCATGCCGTACATCGGCATGCCTTGCAGCGCCTGACGCACCTGCGCCGAGGCGGAGAGATCCGCCGGGTTCGGCATGTCGAGGTTCGTCGGCTGCGCCGCGTAGTTCACCTGCAGCGCTTGGGCGAGCGCCTGGATCTGCTCGGTCGCGTTCGAATACCGCTGCTCGGCTTCCCGCGCGCAAGCCCGGGCGAACCACGCATCGAAGCGCGGCCCGAGGTGCGGCGACATCGTGCTCGGCGGGACCATCGGCTCGTAGAGGATCTGCCCGATGAGCGCGGCCATGCCTTCGGCGGACCAGTAGTTTTTCCCGGTGAGCAGGCGATACGCGATGAGCCCGAGCGCCCAGAGATCCGCGGCCGGACCGACCCTCGACGCTTGCCCCCGGGCCTGCTCGGGCGACATGTACCAGGGCGTGCCGAAGATCGCGCCGTCCTGGGTGAGCTCCTTCGCGTCGCTCTGATCGACGAGCTTGGCGATGCCGAAGTCGAGGATCTTCACGAGCGGCGTGCCGTCCTCGCGCTGCGTGACGATGAGGTTCGCCGGCTTGAGATCGCGGTGCACGATGCCGAGCGCGTGCGCCTTGTCGAGGACGCGCGCGACCTGCTTCAGGAACACGACGACCTCGCCCGCGGGCAGCGCGCCGCGTTGCTTCAGCTCCGAGCCGAGATCGCGGCCCTTGAGCAGCTCCATCACGATGAACGGGGCGCCGCCGATCTCGGGCGCGACGTCGGCGTCGATGACGCGCACGACGTGCTCGCTGCCGATGCTGACGGGCGCGCGCGCCTCGGTGCGGAAGCGCTCGACGGCGCCGGGGTTGTTCGCGACCGACGGATGCAAGAGCTTGAGCGCGCAGATCTCGCCCGTGTTGACGTGACGAACCGCGTACACCGCGCCCATGCCGCCGCGACCGATGAGCTTCTCGATGCGGTAGCGGCTCTGGATCACGAGCCCGGGCTGGAGATCGCCTTGCTGCGGGTTCACGGCCTCGCCCACACCGTCGGGCACGGCCGGCGCGCCTGCGGCGGGGCGCGGCGCGGGCGCGCCTGCGGCCGGGCGAGGCTGCGGGGGCGCGGCAGGCGCG
>NZ_JARZHH010000120.1 GCF_029946515.1 Polyangium sp. 6x1 | reverse complement strand
CCGCGCCCCCGACGCCGCCCATCCCGCCGGCGCCGCCCGCGCCGCCCATCCCGCCGACGCCGCCCGCGCCCGCGCTCCCGCTGCTGGAGCTCGCGCCCCCGCCCGCGCCGCTGCCCGCTTGTCCGCCTCCGCTCGCGGAGGGCTTCGCGCCATTCGTGTCGAGCGAGCAGCCGAAAACGGGAAGGAAGAGCACGCCGACGAGGAGGAGAGAGGTGCGTCGCATGAAAGATGCTTTTACCACGGAGGAACGGTGCGCAGAAGTGGGTGAAGTGGGAGGATGGGACGTTTCCATCGTGGCGTAAAAATAGAGGCCAGTTGATGCAATGCGGGAGGAGGCCCGAGCGCCGCGTCGCCGGTGGGCGCGGGCGCTCGGGCGGGGCGCATTCACGTCACTTGATGCAATTCGACTTGTAAATCGGGCCGCGGCCCGCGGCGAGGTTCACGGGGATGATGCCGATCGCCAGCGGAATCGCGCTCGAACAGGCCTCCGGGAACGCGCCCATGTGGATGTCCTGATCGGCGAGCAAGCCCGGCTCGATGACCTCCATGGAGTTCGTCGGCAGGCTGTTCTGCGCGGCCTCCGTGACGTCTTTGATGCATTGCTCGACCGTGTCCACCATCTCGGGCAACGTGTTCGCCTCGCCGACGCCGCAGGCGGTGAAGACGTTCTCGGCGATCGTCTGCCAGCCCTCGCCGATGATGATGAAGATGTTGAAATTCGGGTCCGAGTTGAACCCGTGGCCGTGGACCCAGGTATCGTACCCGACCTTCGAGAAGCCCATGCTCGAGCTCGCGTACATCATCTCGATGACCGGCCCCTCCGGGTTCGGCGGGAGGAGGTAATCGATCGCCTGGATGAGGATCAGGTTGTTCAGGCTCTTGTCGATGGCCTCGATCCATTTGCCATACATCTTGTTGATCATCTGCATCTGGATCATGTTCTGGTTGAACATGCCGAGCGTGAGGCTCAAGAAGCCGAAGTTGCTCTTGCCGCCGCCGATTTTTTCGTCGCTGCCCGGCCCCTTGGCCATGAAGACGGGCGCAGCCTCGGCCTTCGCAACCGCGCTGACGAGCTGCCCCACGGCTCGGCCCGTGGGCGCGATCTGATCGCGGACGAGCACGGCGAATTTCGACCGGTTTTCAATCACGCCGTGCGCGGTGGGTTCGAGCGCGGCGAGCTTCTGCACGGCGGACTCGACGGCGGCGCTCTTCGCCGCGAGCGCGGCCTCGTCCCCGGCCTTCGGCGCATTCGAATCGATCGAGGCGATCGTGGTCCGGAGCTCGGCGAGCGCGGCTGCGAGGGCATCCATGTCCGCAGCGGCGGAATCGTCGTCCGCGCTCTTCGCGACGCCGGCCGCGGTGAGATCGGCGGCCGTGGGATAATCGCCGGGGATCTTGCGCAGGACGTCGGCGAGGTCGGCGTAATGGAGCGGATCGAGGTCCACGAGGCTCGCGTCGAGCGCGAGGACCGCGTCCTTCAGCGCTTGATCGGAGCCGCCGTTCGCCGCGAGGACCGCGTGCACGCCATTCTGCACGCCCGAGATGCCCGCGCCCGCCTTCGCGAGCAGCGGCGTGATGGCCTCGTTCAGCACGGAGACCTGCGTCTCGGCCGTGACAGAGTGTCCCTCGACCACGACCTCGCAGCCCACCGTGAAGATGCCCGCCTCGGCGAACGTGTACTTGCCGCCGTTCTCGACGACGCCCGCCTCCGGCGAGACGGTGACCTTCGAGGTGAATGGGCCGCCGTACGCCATTCCGTCCTTTCGCACGCCGCAGCCGGCCGCGAGCGCGCCGCCATTGTCGGCCTCCAGCACGACGAGGCTCGACGGCATCACGATCGCCGCGAATCCATTCATGCCGCCGCCGCCCGCGCCGCCCATCCCGCCGCCGCCCGCGCCGCCTTCCCCACCCGCGCCGGCCTGGCCCCCGGATCCGCCGCTCGCGCCCGCGCCTCCGGACCCGTCCCCGTCGCCCCCACAAGCCACGAGGCCCGTGAGCGCCACGAGCGAGAATGCGGCGAGCTTCGGTCCCCACAAGCGATTCGATTTCATGCGAAGTCCTCCCGTGTACGAGAGCCCCAAACGAGGGCGCTCATGATAAAGGAACGGCGAGACTATCACGGAAGGCCCTCCCCTCGCGTCACGGGACACGGGGTCGGGGGCGCAGGGTTGGTGACGTGGACCACCACGAAGACCTGAACAAAAAATCATCTCCACAAACTGTGCACACGTTCAGCACAGGAGGTAGGTTGCGATCATCATGATGACGCCCAAGGACATCGCGCCCTACATCCTCCGTGCCCTCGCCGAGGCCCAGACCGAGGGCCGGACCATGGATCTCGAGACGCTCTCGATCGCCATCAAGGTGCGCCGCGGCGACGTGCGCAAGACCGTGAGCGCGCTCCACCAGGAGGGGCTCGTGGACGCGCTGCGGCTGCGCCTCTCCCTGGCAGGGTTCGCGATCGGATCGGCGTTGCTCACGAAGGAGCTGCCGCCGCTCCGCAGGCCGAAGCAGGTCGCGCAGAAGGTGGCCGCGGCCTGACACGCGCTCGCCCCCGCTCCGCCGAAAATGCGGTAAGGAGGGGGCATGAACATGGTTCGAACGCGCGTGATCGCCGCGATCGCGCTCCTCGCGGGGCTCGGACTCGGGTGCAGCAAAGGCTCGTCGGGGCCGGAGCCGGCCGGATCGGCGGCGCCCGCGGAGGCGAAGCCGAGCGCCAAGGGGATCGAGGCCGCCGGAAACGACGCCGCCGTGGTCGAGCTCGCGAAGAAGGCGCTCGGCTGCAAGTGGGGCTCCTACGGGTTCGATTCGATGTGCCCCGAGATGAAGGCGCTCATGGAGAGCGAGATCATCCGCGAGGGGAAGGCCGACGCGACGTTCGTGAGCTTCCTGGAGGATCCGAACGAACAGGTGCGCTGGCTCGGCAGCCGCGCGCTGTCGCAGCGCGGAAAGGCGTTCCGCAACGACAAGGCGCTCGCAGAGCGGATCGTCGTGGTGGCCGAGGGCGAGGCGAGCAAGACCGTCGCGCAGGAGCTCGGCGGGGTCGTCGGCGGAATCAAGCACGCGGACACCGGGCTCGGCGAGCGGATCAAGGTGATGGCGAAGGGCCACGCGGTGCAGCAGATGCGCACGAGCCTGCTCGCGCGGATGCTGTTCTCGAACGGCGAGACGCTCTACGAGTTCGTGAAGGACATCGCGACGAACGACAAGGACGCGGTCGTGCGCAAGGCCGCGATGTCGGCCTTCTGGACGGGGACGCCGCCGAGCCGCGCCTCCGATTCGTGCAAGATGTGGCTCGGGTTCGTCGACGACGCGGCCGACGACGTGGCGGGCGAAGCGGCCTATCTCTGCGCGTTCTATCCACAAAGCGGCGGGTGCAAGGCGGAGTGGGATCCGCTGCTCGACAAGATCGAGAAGCGCGCGAAGGACGGGACGATCAAGTCGACGCAGATGGCGTCGGCGCTGTTTTACCTGCACCGGCAGGCGGGAGCGTCGGACGCGCAAAAGAAGCGGGCGCTCGCGGTGGCGCGCGCGATCCTCGAGAACCGCGCGAACGGCGGAATGGCGCGCGGCAGGGCGCTCGAGCTCGTCGCGGAGAAGGACCCCGACGGCAAGAAGCTGCTCCAGGCGATGCAAGAGGATCGGGACGTGTTCGTGAAGCGGCGCGCGAAGGACCTGGCCGACAAGGCGAGCAAGCCGGCCGACGAGAAGGCCAAGGCGCCCGAGGCCGACAAGGCCAAGGCGGACGGCGCGAAAAAACCCTGAATCAGCGGCCCGAGGGGGCGTTCGTCGCAGCGGGGGCGGGCGCGGCGGCGGGCGCTTCCTGGCTGCGCTGGAGCAGGAAGAGCACGCCGCCGATGAAGAGGCCCACGGCGAGCGCGGCGGCGCCGACGATCAGAATGGGGTTCGTCCGGGCCGGCGGCGGCGGCGGAGGCTCGGGCGCGACGACCTCCGGGGCCTGCGCGTAGACGAGCCGGATCCCCGACGACAACATCTTCTTGCGCATCGGCGGCGCCGGCGGGAGCTGCGAGGCCACGACGCCCGCGACCGCCTCGGCGAGATCCTCCATCGAGGCGAATCGCTCGTCCGGCGATTTCGAAAGCGCGCGCCGCACGATCGCGGCGAGCTCCTCCGGCGCGCCTTCCAGCGGGCGCGGCTCGTCGTTCAGGATCGACGTCACGAGCCCGAGGCCCCCGCCGTCCGTGCGGAAGGGGAGCCGGCCCGCCATCAATTCGAACGCCATCACGCCCCACGAGAACTGATCGGCCCGCGCGTCGATTTCGTGGCCGAGGAGCTGCTCGGGGGCCATGTACGCGGGCGTGCCGACGATGCTGCCGTCGCCGGTGAGCCGCGACAGACGCGAGACGCCGCTGTCCTGCGTGTTCGTGAGGGCGCCGGGAAGCCTGCGGGCGATGCCGAAATCGAGCACCTTCGCCACGCCGTCCTCGCGGACCATGACGTTCTCGGGCTTGACGTCGCGATGCACGACGCCCTCGGCGTGCGCGGCGGCGAGCGCGAGCGCGACCTGCAGGAGGATCTCGAGCCGCTCGCCCTGCGGGATGTCGCGCCCGATCGAGGAGCGCAGCGTCTTGCCGGCGACGAGCTCCATCGCGATGAACGGAACGCCGTCGTGCTCGCCGACGTCGTAGACGGCGACGATGTTCGGATGCGTGAGCGCAGCCGCGGCGCGCGCCTCGCGCAGCATGCGCACAACGTTGCGGTCCCAAGCTTCGGACTCCATCTCGGGATCCCGCCGCAGCACCTTGAGCGCAATTTTGCGGCGGAGGCGCGTGTCCATGGCGCGGTACACCTCGCCGGCGGCGCCTTCCCCGAGGCGCTCTTCGATGACGTATCGGTCGAAGCTCTCGGCCGGGGACAAGGACATCAACCGCGGATGGTAGCGCGAAGGGCCCCCGCGTGGGAGGCCCAACGTGCGCATCCGGTTCGTCCTCTTTTACTTGGGGATGGGCGCCGTCCCCACGGTCGTGCCGGGCTTGGCGATCCACTGCCAGTTGTCGACCAGGGTCGTCGTGTCGAGGGAGCCGTCGCCGGAGTCGTAGACGGCGAACCGGACGGTGATCTGGTCGCCGGGCTTGACGGGGGCCTGGGTCTTCAGCCAGCCGGTCGAGGCGTGGTCCATTCCGTCGTCGCCATCGAAGCCGAACCCTGTCCCGATGAGGTCGACGTTGCCGAGGCTGCAGTCGAAGAGCTTGTTCCCAGCTTCGCAGGGGTTCGGCGGGTTGCCCGGACAACCGCAGACCTCGAGCAGGGAGTTGTTGACGCTGACGGGGTTGCCCTGGCTATCGAACGAGACGTTGCCGTCGGACTGCCCGGGCGGGATGGGCGTGAGCAACGCGACGAAGAAATCGTTGTACTGGCTGCAGATGTAGTTCGGCCACTCGTAGGTGTAGAAGTTGAAGTCGAACGAGAAGCCGTAGGCGTTCGAGGGCACGCGGACCACGACCTCGAGCCCGGTGACGTCGTTCGGCATGCCGGTGCTCGTGCCGGGGCACGCGGGCGACTCCTTGGGGAAGCCCTGCGGGTGGCTGCCCGTGTAGCCCTTGATGAAGCCGCCGACCGATTGATAGCCGGGATCGGTGGGCTGGCGGGCGGTGCCGCTGGAGAGCGCGAGCACGCTGGCGCCGTGGCGGGTGGTGATGTTCGGGCCGAATCCGCTGAGCAGGCCGTGGCCGAGGTGGAAGTTCACCTCGTCGCCGAGCGGAGGCGGCGAGCCGTCCGCCATGGTCCATTGCGCCGAGACGACGCCCCAATCGCCGGGACCCGCGGAGACCTTGCAGAGATCGGCGGCGCGGGCGCCGTCGAGGGGCTCCATGCTGTCGACGGCGAGCCCGTCGTCGCAGAGGGAGACGACCACCTCGTCGATGGTGCCGTCGCAGTTCTCGTCGAACGCCTCCTTGCCGGGCTCGGTGGGCACCTCGACGGCGTTCGGGTTGCGGTTCTTGTCGCAATCGTTGCAATCGCCCTCGGTCTCGGTGAAGCCGTCGCCGTCGACGTCGTCCTCCGTGCCCTTGGGATCGCAGTTGATGATGCCGCCCGCGCCGCCCCCGCCCTGGTTTCCGGCGTCGAATCCGAGATCGTCGCCGCCCATGCCCGCGGCGCCCTGGCCCGCGCCGCCCTGGCCCTGGTTGCCGCTGCCCCCGCCGCCATCCCCGTCGAACACCGTGCCGTCGCCGTTCGCCGCGCACGCGAAGGGCGCGAGGGGCGCGAGCAGCGCGACGGAGAGCGCCGCGAGGGCGACGCGCCGAGGGGCGGTGTCGAAGAAACGCATTCGTTCGCGCATGTCGAGCTCCTCCGTCAAAAAGCTACGCAAATGTTCTGGCCCATGCCGCTGTCCACGCAGGAGTAGCCCGGGCGGCACTGGGCGCTCGTCTGGCAGGTGCGCATGCACGTGCCGGCGCCGCTCGGGAAGAAGAACCAGCTCGAGCAGATCGAGCCCGGGCCGCAGTCGTCCGCGAAGTTGCAGTACTCGGTGCAGTAGCCCCCCGGAACTCCGAACCAGTCCTGCGTGAGGCAGATCGGATCGTTCTGCCCGGCATAACACTCGTTCGATTTGGTGCAGGGCTGGCCGGCGGCCTTCGAGCCGGGCTTGCAGGCCGGCTTGGCCTGGCAGCTCGGATCCTCGCAATCGCTGAGCTGGTTGTTGTCGTCGTCCTGGAAGTTCGTGCAGTCCGCCTCGGGCCCCTGGCGGCAGACCTTCGTCGGGTAGCCCTCGTCGACGCAAGCATACCCGATACGGCAATCGGCGTCGGTCACGCAGCCGTCGAGGCAGATGCCGTGCACGCCGCCGAAGCCGAGATCGGCGCAATGGCCGTCGCCGGGGCAGTCTTGCGCGTCGAGGTCACACCACTCGGTGCAATACCCGTCGGGGAAGCCCTGCCAGCTCTGGAGGCAGGCCGGATCCATCGCGTTCGCCGCGCAATCGGAGGGGAGGAAGCAAGCCTGGCCGAGCAAGCCGGCGCCCGGCTGGCATTCGAACGACGCCTGGCACTGCGTGACGTCGTCGCAATCGATGTAGCCGTCCACGTCGTCGTCCCAGAAATCGGAGCAGAAGCTCTCGGGCTGGGGCATGTCCACGTTGAGATCGAAGAAGCCGGTGTCGCCCGCGGCGCCGTCGACGACGACGTAGAGCTTCTGGCCCTGGACGACCTCCATCACGACCCGGTCGGCGTTGCCGCTGTTCGGGTTCCCGTCGTTGTTGCAGGCGATCTCGCTCGCGGAATCGCCGCAGGTGGTGCGGATCGAGAGGCTGAGATCGGAGGAAAAGCTGTTCATGGTGGCCACGAACGTGCCGTTCTCCGGGATCACGACCTCGAAGATGGCCTCGGGGCCGCTCACGGACGAGCAGGAGGCGGATTCGAGGTTCGGGCGGCCCGAGGTGTCGGCGTTGATCCAGCCGGGGACGACGAGCGATTTCGGCGCGAAGCACGAGTCGAGGCACACGGCTTCCATGAAGCACGTGTCGTCGGTGCAATCCGTGAGGCCGTCCTGATCGTTGTCCTTGTAATCGCCGCAGAGCTCCTTGGGGACGCAGCCGCTCGCGACGATGCCGCAGTGCGGGTTGCAGAGGAGGCTGCCCGATCCGAGGCCGATGCTCGCGCACGTCTTGCCGCCGAACTCCGCGCCGTCGCATTGCTCGCCCGGATCGATCACGCCATTGCCGCAGTTCGGATTGCCGCCGCCGCCCGAGCTGCTCGAGCTCGACGCGCCGCCCGCGCCGCCCGCGCCGCCCGTGCCGCCCGTGCCGCCTTCGCCGCCTTCTCCGCCGACGCCGCCCGCGCCGCCCGTCGCGGGGCCGCCCGATCCGCCGGAGCCGCCGGTGCCGTTGCTCTCGCTGGCGCCCGAGCTCTCGTCGACCACGCCCGTCGCGCAAGCCGACGTGCACACCACCGCCACGAGGGCGACCCCCAATCTGTGCCAGCGTCCACCCATCGTTTTCGCCTCGGCGTCGTGTCGTAAGAAAAAAGCAAGGGCGCGAGGGCCGACCGAACGATCCCAGCGCTGGTCGCCAGCTTGACCATGGTGGGACCCGGACGTCAACAGCCGGGATGTGCTCGACCTCGCTCCCACAGCGCCGACACGCGCGGCGTCGAGCCGGCGGCGGCGGCAGGAACCGTACGGGCGGTGGGGCGAGGGGCGCGCAAGAATGGGGGCGCGATGGCCGAGCCGAATCCCAAGCCGAACCTCCTCGCCCGCCTGCGCGGGAGCTTCGAGCATACGCCGCGCACGCTCCTGCTCCTGTTCCGGTCGGCCAGGCTCGCGACGATCACGCTCTTCGCGCTCACCCTGGCCGCCGCGGTGCTGCCGCTCGGCGTGGCGTACGCGGGCAAGGCGATCGTGGACGCGGTGGCCGCGCATTCACGCGAGGCGACGCTGCGCTGGGTGATCGTGGAGCTCGCGCTCGTGGCGGCGCTCGCCTTCGTGCAGCGCGCGATGGGGCTCTTGCGCTCGCTCATCGGGGCGCGGCTCGGGCTCGACATCAACGGGGCCATCCTGGAGAAGGCGCTCACGCTGGAGCTCCGGCACTTCGAGGAGCCGTCGGTCTACGATCAGCTCACGCGGGCGCGGCGCGAGGCTTCGTCGAGGCCGCTCGCGATGGTGAGCGAGACGTTCGGGATCGTGCAGAGCCTGGTGACGCTGGCGGGCTACGGGGCGCTGCTCTTCCGCTGGAGCGGGTTCGCGGTGATCGCGCTCGCGCTCGCGTCGCTCCCCGGGGCGATCGCGGAGGTGAAGCTCGGCAACCTCGCGTTCCGGCTGCGCAACTGGCGCTCGCCCGAGGCGCGAAAGCTCAACTACCTGGAGTACGTCCTGGCGAACGACGCGCACGCCAAGGAGGTCAAACTCTTCGGGATCGGAACACTTTTGCTCGATCGGTACCGCGCGCTCGGGGAGAAGTTCTACCTCGAGGATCGGGCGCTCGCGGTCAAGCGCGCGAGCCTCGGCTGGGGCCTGTCCTTGCTCGGCACGGCCGCGTTTTACGGCTGCTACGCGTCGATGGCGGTCGGCGCGGCGAGCGGCGATCTCACGCTCGGTGACCTCGTGCTCTACGGCGTCTCGTTCCGTCAGGGCCAGCAGGCGTTCCAGTCGATCCTGTCGTCGCTCGGCGGCATGTACGAGCACAACCTGTACATGTCGAACCTGTTCTCGTACCTCGCGATCCCCACGAACGACGGGGCCACGCCGAGGGTCGCGCTCCCCTCCCCCACGGACGACGCGGGCGAGGCGGCGGGGCGCGAGCGGGGCATCCGCTTCGAGGGCGTGAGCTTCCGGTATCCGGGCCAGGAGAAGCTCGCGCTCGCGAAGCTCGATCTGTTCGTGCCGCGCGGGCAGAGCGTGGCGCTCGTGGGGCACAACGGCGCGGGCAAGACGACGCTGATCAAGCTCCTCACGCGGCTTTACGCGCCCACGGAGGGGCGCATCCTGCTCGACGGCAAGGACCTCGCCACGTGGGATCTCGACGCGCTAAGGCGGCGCATCGGCGTCGTGTTCCAGGACTACAACCGGTATCAGCTCACGGCGCGGGAGAACGTGGGCTTCGGGAGCACGCCGCACATGGAGGACACGGAGCGGCTCTCGCGGGCGATCACGCGCGGCGGCGCCGAGGAGGTGCTCGCGGCGCTGCCGGGCGGGCTCGATACGCAGCTCGGCAGGTGGTTCAAGGACGGGACGGAGCTCAGCGGCGGCCAGTGGCAGAAGGTGGCGCTCGCGCGGGCGTTCATGCGGGAAGAGGCCGACGTGCTCGTGCTCGACGAGCCCACGGCGGCGCTCGACGCGGAGGCGGAGCACGCGGTCTTCGAGCGGTTCCGCAAGCTCGCCGAGGGCCGCACGACGTTCGTCGTGTCGCACCGGTTCCCGACGGTGCGCATGGCGGATCGGATCCTCGTGATCGACGGCGGCCGCGTGATCGAGGAAGGGACGCACGCCGAGCTCGTGGAGAAAGACGGGCGGTACGCGCGGATGTTCGCGCTCCAGGCGGAAGGGTACCGTTAGGGAACTTCGTCGAACGGAGGCGCGACGCGACGAACTCGCTATCCGCGCCTCTCTGCGTTCGTTACGATGCGCGGGCACGAGGAGGGGAGCGCGCGGCGCGCGTGCGAGGAGGTGTCCATGCGAGCGCGAAGAGTGCTTTGGTTGTGCGTGATGGCGGCTGCTGCGGCGGCCGTGGGCGGCTGCGGTGACGAGAGCTCGGACCTCGTCGACGGGCGTTTTACGCCGGAGGAGTGGGCGGAGATCGAGAAGCTCTCGCCGCTCCCGGCGCTCGAACCGGACACGACGAACGCGTTCGCGGACGACCCGAAGGCCGCGGCGCTCGGGCAACGGCTCTTCTACGAGAAGGGGTACGCCGGGCCGATCAAGGTGGCGAACGATCTCGGCAACGTCGGCGAGACGGGCAAGGTCTCCTGCGAGAGCTGCCACATCAAGACGGATTGGTTCGTCGACACGCGCTCGAAGCCGGCGAACACGTCGATCGCGATCGACTGGTTCATCCGCAACGCGCCGACGCTCGTGAACGTCGCGACGTACACGGACTGGTTCGGCTGGGTCGGCTACAACGACAACCTCTGGGGCAAGTGCCTCGTCCCGGCCGAGTTCGTCATGGGCACGGATCGCTCGGGCATCGTGCACTTCCTCTACCAGCAGCCGGACTACCGCGCGGCGTACAACGAGCTCTTCGAGCCGGACCTCGATCCGGCGCTCGATCCGATGCACCCGGACGCCGCGCGTTTCCCGATGATCGCGTCGCCGACGGTGGCGCCCGACGTGTGGAACGGCATGCCGGAGGCGGACCGCGGCGTGATCAACCGCGGCTACGCGAACTTCGGCAAGGCGCTCGCGGCCTACCTCCGCCTGCTCCAGAGCGGCAACGCGCCGTTCGATCGGTACGTGGCCGGGGACGTGTCGGCGATCAGCGATAGCGCCAAGCGCGGGCTCGGGCTCTTCGTGGGGAAGGCGGCGTGCGTCGCGTGCCATGCGGGCCCGACGTTCACCGACAACGACTTCCACGTGACGGGCGTGCCGCAGATCGGCGATCACGTGCTGCCGCCGGACATGGGCGGCGATCCGGGGCGCTTCCAGGCGCTCGACGTCTACTTCGGCTGGGATTTCAGCACGAAGGGCATCTACAACGACGACCCGAGCATCGACCGCAGCAAGGGCGTGACGAAGGACGCGAAGCTGACGGGCGCGTTCCGCACGAAGGGCCTGCGCTCGGTGGCGAAGACGGGTCCGTTCATGCACACGGGGCACCTCGCGACGCTGCGCGACGTGGTCGAGTTCTACAACGTCGGCGGCGCCGACAAGGACTTCGCCGGCACGAAGGATCCGCTCATGGTGCCGCTGAACCTCTCGGCGGAGGAGGTCGACGACCTCGTCGCGTTCCTGGAGACGCTGACGGGCGAGCCGATCCGCGAGGAGCTGCTCGTCGACACGTCGTTCGGTTCCACCAAGTAAAACCACCTCATCGGCCTTCGAGCAGGGCCTTCGCTTCGGGATCCCCGGGGCGGTAGCGGAGCCACGCGCGCGCGGCGGCGACGGCCGCCTCGGGCCTGCCCGCGGCGCGCTCGGCAGCGGCGAGCGCTTTCCAGACGATCGGGTGCGGCAAGAGGCGCGCGGCCTCGTGGAGTTTGTCCGCGGCGTCGCGCGGGCGTCCAGCTTCGAGGAGGAGGCGGCCTTCGAGGTGGAGGAGGCGGCCGCGATCGAAGGGAAAACGAAGCGCGGTGCGCGTGTGGTGAAGCGCCGCGCGTGTGTCACCCGACGTCGTGGCCGCGCGAAGGGCCTCACGATGGTGGTAGGCCGAGAGGAGCTGTGCGAACGCCACGAGGGCCCAGGCGAGCGCGCACGCGAAGCCCGCGCGCGCGAGGTGAAAGGACGCGGGCGCAGGGGCACGCGGGCGGAAGGTGCAAGCGAGCACGACGAGCGCCGCGATCCAGGTCGCCGGTGAGGCCGAGAGCCCGGCGCCGAGCGCGAGCAGGGCGAAGGCGATCCACGCGGCGCGGAGCTCTCTGCGGGGCAAAGCGGGCGCGAGGCGGAGGCGCCTTCGCGCGAGGAAAAGCGCGAGCGCCGCGGGGAGGAGGCCGAAGGCGAGGACGAGCGCGGCGAGATCGTCGTGCGGGTGCTCCGGAAAGGTCCAGAGCCGCGCGGCGTCGGGGTGCGCGGCGAGGTGCTCGGCTTGCCAGTCGAGGAAGCGCGGCGCGATCGCGTCGGGGCCGACGCCGAGGAGCAACGTTCGCGCGGACAAACCACGCACGTGAACGACGAGGAGGTAGAGGCGGCCCTCGAACGCGCGGACGAACCCATCAGAGGCGAGCGCGATCGGGACCAGCGCGAGGCCCGCGAGGGGCGCAGCGAGCGCGGCGCGCGGGACGAAGAGGAGCATCTCGGCGGCAAGCGCAAGGGCGGCGAGGTGCGAACGGCAGAGGAGGATCGTTGTGGCCCCAAGGATCAGGGCGACCGTGCCTTCGATGCGGTCTTCGCGGCGCGTAGCCGAGGCGCGATCGGCGGCGCAGAGCGGGAGCACGAGCAGGAGGAAGGCGGCGAGATGGTTCGGATTGCCGAACGTGCCGACGAGGACGGGGTACGGCAGGTGGAAGGCGCCGGTCTCGAACGGAAGGAGGCCGATCGCGCCCGCGAGGGCGAGGGCGCTCGCGGCGAGGACGGCGCGGCGCGCGAGCCGGAAGACGAAGGCGCGATCCTCCGCGAGGAGCTCGGAGAGCGCGCCGAACACGGTGGGCGCGGCAGCGACGGCGAGGATTTCCCACGGAGCGGAGGGCCAAACGAGCAGCGCGAGCAAGCCGAGCACGGCCACGAGCGTCGCGACGAGCGAGGGCGCGCCCCACGCGCAGAGCGGGAGCGCGAGCGCGAGGACGAGCGTCTTCTGCGGGCGAAGGTCGACGGTGAAGGGCGAGGTCGCGAGCGGCAGGAGGACGAGCAGAACGGCCGCGGCCGCGCGCCGTGCGGCGGATCGGGTCAAGGGGCGTCGAGCTGGCGCACGCCGACGACGCCCGTGCCGCCGCGCTGGGAGAAGTAGACGACGAACCTTCCATCCGGGGACAAACACGGCTGGATGGCGCCGCGATCCCCAGGCCAGGCGAGGTTCCAGGGCGGCGCGCTGAGGACGGCGTGGCGGCTGCCGGTCGCGGTGTCGATCACGAAGACCTGATCGTCGCGCTGCTCGACGCGTCGCTCGCCGACCTTCGCGGGGCACTGATCGGCGAGCGGCGCCGTCGGCGCTTGCCACGAGCTCTCGGGGCCCGAGATGCGCTTGGGCTTCGGGCTGCGCAGGTCCCAGCTCATCCAGCCCTCGTACTCGGGGAAGCCGGAGAAGAAGATCACGCCGCCGTCCTTGCCGGCCCGCGTGTGGTAGGCGCCGTGCGTGAGCGCGCGCCGCGCGCGTTTGCCGACGTCGAGCAGGTAGATGCCCTGGCCCGCGTCGTCGCACTCGTAGGTCGAGCAGCCGAAGGCCATCCGATCCTCGGAGATCCACACGGGGTGGTAGCCCGGTCCCTCGTGGACGCGCGTGCGTTTGCCAGTCTCGGCATGCACGACGTCGATGCCGGCCTGCCCGGGCGGCGCGGGCGTGTTCAGGTAGTTCACCTGGTTGGCGATGGCGAGGCGAACGCCGTCGGGCGCCCACGCGACGGTGGGCGTGTCGCCGAAGATGGTCCACTCGAGCTCACCACGCGCGACAGGCGTCCGCGCAGGGATCTCGGCCGAGGCCGTGGCCGCGGGCGGCGTGTCGACGACGACGAGCACGGAGCCTGGATCGGCGACCGTCGTGGGGCCAGGAGGCGGGGGCGCAGCGCTGCACGCGGCGGCGAGAAGGGGCGCGAGGAGCAGGGCGTGGCGCATCGCGGGGAGCTTGCGCGAAGCGCGTGCCGGGATCAATCGAAGGGCTCGATCCGCGGGTGGCGGCGGTGGGGCGGATGCGGGAAGCGATGCACAGCGATGGGCTGCATCCGCGACTCGGACAGGAGCGCGAGGGAGGGCCCAGCCTCGCCGGGGAGCCGGGTCGCCTCGGCGCGAACGACGTGCCCGCTCCCGCCGGACAAGTAACCGAGCACCGTGGCGTCGACGCCGTCCGCGCCGGGATCGAGCTCCATGCGGAAGAACGTTTGCTCGTTGGCTTCGACGTGCTGGATGCGATCGAGCGGCGCTTCGCCGAAGGTACGCGCGGCCGCGACAGTGAGAGACTCGACGCGACAGAACACCGAGAAGCCCGCGCCCATCGCCGCGAACGCCTTGCAAGCGTGGCGGCCCTCGGCCTCCTCCGCGACGGCGGCGAGGAGCGTGGTCGGGCGGAGCGTGGCCGCGTCGAAGCGCCCGTCGTCGCGGAGGTCGACGAACGCCTCGCCGCGGATCGTCTCGAGCGTCTGGCGGTCGGTCGTCTCCCACGCGATGGGCTCCTTCGGGTCGACGGCGAGGGCCACCTCGTTCGAGCCGAGGACACGTTTGTCCCCCTGCACGAGCAGGACGACGTGGCGCGGGTGCACCACGGTGAGGGTGATCTTCTGGCCCGCGCGTTTGCCGACGATGGTGCGCATCTCTTCGGGCAACGCGGGAGGCTCGGCGGCGGGCTCGGCGGCAGGCGCGGTGGCGGAAGCGGCAGCGGCCTCGGGCGCGGGCGCGGGAGCGGGAGCAGCGGCGGCGGCCTCGGGCGCGGGCGTGGCGGTGGCCTCGGGCGTGGTCTCCGCGCAGCCGGAGAGCAGGGACACGGCGATCAGGGGCAGGACGTACGTCTTCACAGGGTCCTCAGGAAGGCGAGCAGGGCGGCGCGGTCTTCGGACGTGAGGTGGCTCGTCTGGCCCATGCGATCGAGGTTGTCGTCGAGCAGGGCCTCGAGCGTCGGGTAACGGCCGTCGTGGAAGTAGGGCGCAGAGCCTTCGAGCATGGCGAGCGGCGGGGTGCGGAACTCGGCGCGCGACTCGTCCTTCGCGCGCGAGCCGACGTCGTGCACCACGCGATCACTCGTCCCGTGCTCGAGCCCATGGCAGCCGTTGCAGCCGAGCTTTTCCGAGGTGTAGAGGTCATGCCCGCGCGCGACGAGCGCCTCCTCGCCGGGATCCTTCGCCTCGCGGCGCGGCACGAAGAGCCCCTCGCGAAGGTAGTTCGCGAGCGCGGCGAGGTCCTCCGCAGGCAAACCCGCGCCTCCGAGGCGCGTGAGGGTCTCGGCGATGTTGTCCTCGAGCTTCGCGTGCATGCCATGCCAGCCGTAAGGTCCACGCTCGACGCGGCCCGCGAGCGCCATCGTTTGTCGGGGGCCGTCCCCGAGCCGCCACACGATGCCGTCGTCACGCCCCTCGGGGTGGCAGCTCGCGCAGGCGCGGCCATCACGCGAGATGCGGCGATCGCCCTCGGCGTGGAAGAGGCGCCGGCCGCGCGCGAGGTCTTCACGGAGCGGATCGTCCGCGACGGGCAACGTGTCCACGGCGCCCGACGCGAGGCTCACGACGGAGAGGTCGTGCGAGCGCTGGTTCCAGACGACCGCGATGCCCGTGCGAGGATCGACGTCGACGCCGGAAGGCCCCTCGCCGACGCGGAAGACACGCCGCGAGGCGAGCGCCGGATCGAGCGAGCGCGCGTCGAGCTCGACGAGCTCACCCGTGCCGTGCGAGACGACGAGGAGCGCGTCGCCGAGCACCGCCGCGGCGCGAGCCTGCCGCGCGGGAGAGCCCGCAGGCGCGACGGCGCTCGCCATGAAGGCATTCGACGCGATGTTGACGAAATTCTTCTGCAACGCGCCGCCGTCCACGCCGAGCGTGCGCTCGCGCGCGACGTCGAGGACCGCGACGGTGGGGACCGAGGTGTCCTCCTCGATGGCGACGCCGCCATAGCCACCCGCGACGACGCGCGTGGTGCTCTCGCCGTTCTGCACGACGAGGTGCGGGACGAAGAGGCGCGTGCCGCCCTCGTTCAGCACGGCGACGTACGCGAGGGACGAGGTCGGGTGCAGGGTGTTCGCACCGACCATCGCATCGACGCGGTTCCTGTAGCCGCCGCCAAGCGCGCGCACGGCGCGGACGACGGGCGCTTCGCCCGCGTCGCCGCCGTCGAGGTCGACGACGGAGAGGGCATCACCAGCGGCGTGCGTGACGAACGCGCGGCGGCCGTCGGGCGTGACGGTGATGCCACGCGGCTCGCGCGGCAGGCGCAAGGAGAAGCGCTGGGCGAGGGACTCGGCGTCGAGCGCAGTGAGGGCGCGGCCGTAGGCGGAGGTGACGAGCAGCGCGCCGCGCGGGCCAACCGCGAGGCCCCAGGGTTCGGCCGGGACGACCGCGCGCGCAGCGACCGTGCCCTCGCCAGCCGCGTCGACGTCGAGGACGCGGACCTCGTTGCAGCCGCGCAAGCTCACGGCGACGCGATCCTCGGCGAGCACGAGCACCTCGGCAGGAGCGCAGCCGAGCGGGGTCGTGCTGACCGAGCCGCTCACGAGATCGACGCGGTGGAGCGCTTCATTGTCCGCGTCGGCGACGTACGCGACGAGGGCCTCACGATCGAGGGCGACAGCGGAGCTCCGAGCAGGCGCAGCGTCAGCAGCAGCGGGCGCGGCGAGCAGGGCGGCGAAGAGGCCTCCAAGGGCCAAAGTGCGGCGGGGCGGGCGCATGGGGTGGGCTCGTAGACGCACAGGCCGCGAGGAAGTTCTGTGGACCTCTGGCGGGCCGCCTTGACACGTCCGGGCCGCGCGCCTCGAATGCGCCGGACACGGAGGAGCCGAGGAATGCTGGGCCAGAAGATCGAGCCGCTGATGCAATCCATCGAGGAGGCCACGGCCGGCCTCCTGTTCCCGAGCGAGTCGGACTTCCCGATCGAGGCCTACCGCTTCGGCGAGGAGGAGCCGACGCCCGGCGCAGTGCTGCGGGCGCGCAGCCTGCCTCCGGACACGCCGATCGAAGAGGCGACGGTGGCCTCGTTCTTCGAGGGCCTGGTCGAGGGCGACGACGACGCAGCCGGCCGGTTCCGCGCCCTCGTCGACCTGCTCCAGCGCGAGCTCACGGAGCTACGCGTCTACCGCGTCGGCAAGGTCGACATCGAGGCCCTCGTCCTCGGTCGGCACCCGTCAGGCGCGTGGCTAGGCGTCACGACGAAGCTCGTGGAGACGTGAACGGCTCTTTCGGGGAGGCGCCTCGCCGGGGCGCTGCCCCGGACCCCGCGGGGGCTGTTCGCCCCTCGACCCGAACCAGGGCCAGCCCTGGACCTTTTGGGGAAGAACTGCGCGATGCGCAGTTCTTCCCACAGGCCGGGGCAAGACCAGGGACAACGTTGCCCGTCGAAGCCGTACCCCACCTGAGCGCGTCTCCAAGGTCGCGTGCGCGCGTCTCCAAGGTCGCGTGCGCACGTCTCCAAGTCGCGTGCGCGCGTCTTCAAGGTCGCGTGCGCGCGTCTCCAAGGTCGCGTGCGCGCGCCTTCCCCTCGTGCCCACGCGTCTTCGCGTCGCGTGCACACGCCTTCAAGACACGCCAGAACGAGCTCCACGTCATGCACGCGCGTCTCGACCTCACGCGCGCGCGCCTCGCCGCCTTCCACGCGCGCCTTTGCTCCCCGCCCACGCGTCATTTTCCTGCGCTCACACGCCTCGGAGACGTGCTCACACGCCTCGGAGACGTGCTCACACGCCTCGCGCTCATCGACGTCAACCTCCCACGGACCCGTAACCAGATGTGGGACGAGCTTACCGATCGATTGAAGCCGCCTCGGTTGGCGGCCTCCCTCACCGGTCTTGCCTTGGCCCGTTCGATGAACTGCGCATCGCGCAGTTCATCGACCCCGAGTCCAGCGCTTGCGCTGGTCCGGGTCCAGGGGCGGACAGCCCCGGTGGGGCCTGGGGCAAAGCCCCAGCGAAACGGCCTCGACGAAACTCCGCTCAGTCCCCCTTCTTCGCCTCGATCGCCTCCTGCACGTCCTCGTCCACGGCCGTGAGGAAGTCATAGCCGGTGCGCCGCTCGATCTCGTCGACGGTCGTCCGGTACTTCTCCCAGCCCTCGTCCTGGATGCCCTCCTTGTTCGGCATCAGGACCGCGATCACCGGGGTCGACTCCGTCACGTCCGCGGGGCCCTCGCGCGGATCGAGGACCACGACGATCTTGAAGAACGTGTCGGGCACCGCGACGCCCTTGCCGATCGTCTTCGTGGGCTTCTTGCCCCGCTTGAGCACGCCGCCCGCCATCACGAAGAGCTGCTTGCCCCGCTTGCGGCCGAGCTCTTCGCAGGACTCCTCGAGGCGCAGCCACGGCCCCGCGTTGAGGTCGTGGTACTGCGGCAAGATGTTCGTCATCAGGAAGGTGACGCGGTTGTCCTCGGGCGAACGCGTCCGCTCCTCCGAGCGCACCATGTGGCCCCGGTCGTAGCCCGAGCCCGTGTAGTCATCGTGCGTGACCCGGTAGAGGCCCGACGGAAGCTCCGCATCCGTCATGAACTTCCCCTTGTGCCGCGGCGCATCCCCGAACCAGCTCGCGTCGATCTGCCAGCTCACCCAGTTCGCGACGTTCTGGTCGGCATTGTACGAAAGCGCGTACTGCGCCTTGCGCATCAAGTGGTCGTCCGAAGCATCGTCGTCCGCCGGCACACCGAGCGCGAGGTGGACGCTCGGATCCGCAGGCTTCCCGCCACCCCCACGCGCCGGGCTCACCTTCGGGCCGGACGTCGTGGTCGTCGCCGTGGGGCGCGGGCGGCTCTTCTCCTCCCCCGACCCATGCGAAGCGAGGTCGTCGAGCCATCGATCGGCCTTGCACGCGTGCAGGAGCGCACCAAGCCCGCCAAGGAGCGCCACGACGAACATGCCCAGGGCCCCCGCCTTGCCCCGCTTTCTGGATGCAGTCCGGCTCACGTGTTTGTGCCTCGTTTCGTAGAGAACGCTATATCATGCTCCCAGGGAGCGTCCCGGCCGTCGAGAGAGGACCCACACGGCCTGCATCATGCAGCGCCATGGGGGTAGCAGAGGTGCAAGGGAGCGCGCTAAGGTCGCGCGTGGGCATGAAACGAGGGACGGCGTCTTGAGGCGGATCCCCGGGTACGCCGTCGGCTCGTACTACAAGCTGGGCTCCCCCCTGGCCGGGCTGAACGCGAACCCGATGCGCGGTCTCGTCTACCTCGTGACGAACCAGCGCAAAGAGCCCATCCCGAGCTCCATCCAGCACCCCCTCCACCCAGGCCGAACCATGATGCGCCTGGAGACGCCCGCGAGCGCCTACGCCTACGTGGCCGACATCGTCGCCGTACACGAGCGCGACGTGCGCTCAGCCCTCGGCATCACGAAGCCAAACATCGCACTCGTACCAATTCCCGCAGCAAACGTGGTGCGCGGCAACCGCACGACAGATCGATGGCCCAGCCGCGACCTCGCCCTCGAGCTCGAACGTCTCGGCTTCGGCAAGGTACGCCCCTGCGTGGTGCACAAGGACGCGATGCGCCCGCGCTTCAGCTACGAGGAGGACCCCGCCCACGATCTCGCGCAAAACCTCGTCATCATCGGCAGGCCGATGCCAAACGAGGCCGTCGTGTACGTGGACGACATCGTGACCTCCGGCGACCGCGTGGCCGCGATCGATCAAGCCCTCGGTCAGCCACCCACCGCAGGCATCGTGACGACAGCGCTCTCCGAGGAGAAGGCACGCTACGACGCGTACAAGCTCCGCACGTTCGCCCTCGGGTACGACCCGGCAACGTCGCCGTGGAAGCTCGCGATCCTCTAGGAAGGGAAGCGTAGCGCCGGGGTTTCACCCCGGACCCGACCAGGGGTTGTCCACCCCTGGACCCGGACCAGCGCAAGCGCTGGACTCGGGGTCGATGAACTGCGCGATGCGCAGTTCATCGAACGGGCCAGGTC
>NZ_JARZHH010000011.1 GCF_029946515.1 Polyangium sp. 6x1 | reverse complement strand
CGGCGGAATGGGCGGCATGGGCGGCGCCGGTGGCATGGGCGGCATGGGCGGCGCCGGCGGCATGGGCGGCGCTGGCGGCGCTGGCGGCATGGGCGGCGCTGGCGGCGCTGGCGGCATGGGCGGCGCTGGCGGCATGGGTGGAATGGGCGGCGGCGGCGCCGTCTGCACCATGCCGTCCGAATGCCCGACCCCTGCGAACGAGTGCGAGCAGGCGACGTGCCAGAACGGCTCGTGCGGCGTGGCGCCCAAGGCAGCCGGCACGCCGACCGCGTCGCAAATCGCCGGCGACTGCAAGCAGGCCGTCTGCGATGGCCTCGGCGCCACGACGGTCGAGAATGACGACCTCGACCTGCCGGACGACAACAAGTCCTGCACGACGGACACCTGCAACAATGGTTCGGCCGAGTATACCCCCTTGGCGCAGGGGACCATGTGCATGGAGTCCGGCGGCAGCTTCTGCAACGCCACGGGCTCGTGCGTCGAATGCAACGAGACCGCCGATTGCACGGGTGCGGACACGTGCGTCAACAACCAGTGCGTGGCGCCCGCGACCTGCAATGACGGCCTGCAGAACGGCGACGAGACGGGCGTCGATTGCGGCGGCGCGACCTGCCTCGCCTGCAACGGCAGCGCTTGCACGGCCGATAACGAATGCCAGAGCGGCGTCTGCAGTGGCAACCTGTGCGCGGCGGACGTCAATGGCTGCACGCTCGCGTCGGCCACGGACCTCACCGGTTCGTCCACGACGACGGTGTCGTTCGGAGGCGCGCTCGGCAACAACTACAGCCCGAAGTGCATCAAGGTGAAGGCGGGCACGGTCGTCACGTTCTCGGGGAGCTTCGGCAACCACCCGCTGCAAGGCGGGTACATGGACCTCGCCAACCTGCCCACGCCCGCCGCGAGCGGCCCGTTCGTGCCGGTGACGAACGCGGGCACCTCGAAGGATTTCACGCTGTCGACGCCGGGCACGTATCCCTACTACTGCGTGCCGCACGCTTCGCTCGGCATGAACGGCGCTGTGTTCGTCGTTCCGTGACAGCGCGATGACGCTGGCGTGAAGTGCGGGCGCCCTCGTTCGAGGCGTGCCCGCACTCGCGCGCCGTCGCCCAACTTGCCGGCTCGTGTTATCGTCCCCGGCAAAAGTCATGGCAACCCCCGACGGAGCGCCAGCCTCGTTCTCGATCCACCCGGATCTCCTGCTTTCGGTCCTCGACGACGCGACCGCGCTGGTCGACGGCCGCGGTCGCATTCGGCTCACGAACCCGCGCATGGACCGCCTCTTCGCCTCGGAGGAGGGCACGCGTTTCCTGCCTTTCTTCGAGCGCCAAGGCGCTTTTCGGCTCTTGCCGACGAGCGTGCTCGAGGGCGCGGCGCTCGCGGCCGCGCGGGGGATCGAGGACGTGCTCGCGGGGGCGCGCGAGCGCCTCGAGCTCGACCTCGGGGCCCCGGGCAGCTCCCTGCTCGCGATTGCATGCGCGGTCGACGGCGGCCGGGGCGCGCTCGTGCGGGTGCGCCTTCGTACGGCCGAGGAGGAGCACCGGGCGCGCTGCGCCGAGGTGGTCGAGGCCATGCAGCTCGGGCTCTACGTCTACCGATTCGAGGAATCGGGCGGGGACACGGCGGCGCTGCGTTGCGTGTACGGAAACCCCGCCGCCGAGCAGCTCACGCAGCGGCCCACGGCGAAGTTCGTGGGCAAGCTGCTCGACGAGGTCTCCAGCGTCCCGCGGCAAAATGGGCTCATCGATCGCTACGTCGAGGTGATCCACGAGAAGAAGACCGTGGACATCGATTACACGACGACGGACGCGAAGACGGGCAAGGACATCGCCTGGGCGATCAAGGCCTTCCCGCTCTCGGGTCAATGCGTGGGCTCGATCTTCGAGGATGTCACGAAGCAGCGCGAGACCGAGCAATCGCTCCGGAGCACGTCGCAGTTCCTCGACTCGATCCTCGACAACCTTCCGATGTTCATCTTCATCAAGGATGCTCGGGACCTGCGGTACATCCACACGAACCGGTACATGGATGATGCGTTCGGCATCCAGTGGGTCGGCAAGACCGATTACGACGTCTTCTCGAAGGATCAGGCCGACATCTTCATCGAGCAGGACAGGGAGATCCTGGCGCGTCGCATGATCGTCGACATTCCCGAGGAGATCGTCTGGATCGCCGAGAAGGGCGAGCGCATCTGCCATACCCGCAAGATCCCACTTTACGACGAGGCCGGGCAGCCGCTCTTCCTGATTGGAATGAGCGAGGACATCACGGATCGGAAATCGGCCGAGGACGCGAAGCGGCGCGAGCTCGTGCTGCTGGAGACGCAGACGAAGCTGATGGAGCTCGTCCGGCAGCTCTCGACGCCGCTCTTGCCGCTGGCGAAAGGCGTGCTCGTGGCGCCGCTCGTGGGGCAGATGGACGAGGCGCGGGGGCAGCATTTCATGGAGGCGCTGCTCGCGGGGATCCAGCATCACCAGGCGGAGACGGTGCTCATCGACATCACGGGCGTGCCCTCGATCGACGCGTCCGTGGCCGAGCAGCTCCTCCGGGCCACGCGGGCGGCGGGCCTGCTCGGCACGGAGACCGCGCTCGTGGGGGTGTCGCCGGACGTCGCGCGGACCATCGTGGACCTCGGGGTCGATTTCGGCGCGCTCGTGACGTATGCGGACCTGCGTGCGGGCATGCGAGGGGCGGAGGAGGGGAGGCGGCGTCGGCTCGCCGGGAAAGCAGGCCAAGGCCAGGGGCGGCCGAGCCCGAGGACGTGAAATGCCGAGCCCGGCCGCGCTCACGCCCGTGCTCGCGTCGATGCTGCCGGGGCCGGGCGCTTCGGACGAGCTTTACGGAAGTTCATTTCATCGCGTGGCGGATGTCCTGCTCAATCACGCGACGCTCTTCATTGCTGGATCTCCCTATCGCCTGGCCGAGATCGAGTTTTACTGGCACGGACCCGGGCACGAGGACCCGTTCGCGCATCGGGATCCGATCCAGGTCGATTCCGGGATCTGGTATTTTCATCGGCAGGGCGGGACGTACAAAGGCGGGACGTACAAGGGTGTCGACATCGCGATGGGGCGGAGGCCCGATACCTACGTCGGCATTCTGATTCGAAGCATCGTCGACCCGACGGACGGCGCGCTGATTGAAGGGTCGTGCACGTGCGTCGATCACGTGCTTTCGCGGACCGGCAAGGAGAGCGTCGCGGCGCTCGCGGGCTCGTTCGATGGGTCGATCGATCCCGAGGAGGGCTCGCCGCTCTTCCTCTCCCACGAGGACCCGCAGGGCGGCGCGGCGGAGGTCTTCGATTCGCCGCGGGTGGGTTTGACCTTGAAGAAGGGCGCGACGCCCGAGCGGCGGGCCTTTCTGGCGCGGCCGTATCGATTCACGATCGAGCCGGCGCGGACGAAAAAAGGACGGCCCCACCTCGTCGTCGGGCTGCACCAGCGAGGGGTTTCGAATGAGGAAATCAGCCGGATCACCGGGCTCGGCGCGGCGGTGGTGAAGAGGTACCTGCGGGCGTACGAGGCGGGGAAGGGGAACGACCCGGCAGACTATCGGCGCGAGCTGTCGACGGAGGAGCTCTGCGAGCTTTGGGGTGCGCTCGCCTGATCAGCTCGACGAGGCGGGGACCCACGTGCCGTGGAAGCCAAACGGGACGCGCTGGCGGGCGCGGACCACGGCGACGGGCTCGGCGTCGAGGTGCGCCGCGTCGAGGATCAGGAGATCACTCGTGCCCTCGTCGGCGTGGTAGGTCGTGGTGAGCAGATACCCGTCGCCCTCCGGCGCGTCGTCCGTGCGCGGAACGAAGAGCGGCTCGTTCGTGTAGGTCGATCGGCCGAGGTTGCGATAACGAACTTCGCCGGTCTCGAAATCGACGCGGCCGATCGCATTCATGATGCCCCGGCCGCACGTCGGCGCGAGCCGCGCCGCGACCCAGCCATAACGATGGCGGCGCGTCGCGAACCGCGGGTCGACCACGGGGAACTCGCAGGGCGCGTCGTCGAGCACCGTCTCGCTGATCGTGCCGGTGTCGAGGTCGAGCCGGAGCCGCACGAGCAGGCCCGGCGGATACTCCTCGATGTGCGGGTTCATGGTCTCGCCGCCCGGATCGAAGAGCGGCAAGCGCGGGTAGCGGACGAGGTCGAGGACGACCGCATTTCCGTCGTCGAACGCGTTCATCGGATGAAAGACGTAGCAGGGCGGAATCTCGTACCAGCGCACGGGCGCCGCGGGGTCGTCCCGTAAAACCACGCCGATCCGCGCGCCGCGCGAGGGCTGCCAGCGGACCGTGTTCGTGCTGCTCGCGTCGTCCACGCGGAACACGGCCGGCAGGTGATAAAAGACGGCGCGGGTCTCCGTCACGCTGAAATCGTGCATCATCGAGGGGAACGGCGTCTCGATGTCGCGCGAGAAGCGCGCAGCGCCGTCCTTGTCGAAGACGTGATACGTGAGCCCGCCGCGGCCGCCCCAGTAACCGAACGTGTACGTCGTCTCCGTGCCCGGCTCGATCTTGGGGTGCGCGACCATGCCGCCCTTGCCGGGATGCACGGCGCCGCCGAAATCGAAGCGGCCCTTCGTCGCGAGCGTGACCGGGTCGATCTCGTGCGCCGCCGAGCCCTCGACGAGCGTGAGCAGACGGCCGGCCATTTTCTGGATGCTCGTGTTGCTCCGGTCGACGGCGCGCAGGATGCGCTCGAGCTGCTCCACGCTCGGCCCTTTTCCAAGCATCGACTGCGCCTTCAG
The DNA here is from genome assembly GCF_029946515.1 of Polyangium sp. 6x1. Lineage (GTDB taxonomy): Bacteria > Myxococcota_A > Polyangia > Polyangiales > Polyangiaceae > Polyangium. The sequence goes on along the minus strand of NZ_JARZHH010000011.1, from coordinate 195,099 downwards.
CGTGAGCAGCTCCTGCCCGGAAAAACCGAGCGCGAGCCAGCCCTCGATCGTCGTGGAGAGGGCGAGGTCGCGGATCCCGCCGTACAGCGCCCGGCCGGCGCGCTCTTCGTAGGCGAGCTTTTCCGTGCGGACCCAGCGATTCTTGTGGGAGACGCGGCCGTCCTCCAGCGCGAAGGCGTCGATCATCCCGTCGCCGTCGAACCAATGATAAAGATCCGGGTTCGGCGGCTCGAACCGGGGGCCGGGGCTCATTCGATAAAGCGTGCCGCGGAGCGCGCGTGGGACCTCGCCCCGCAAGACCTCGAGCGACGGCGCATCACTCTCCCGACCCACGGGCCCGAAATTGCCTTCGAGGTAAGGGTTTGGCCGGAACGAACGAGGCCTCGGCCTCTTCTTGTCGAGCGCGAGGAGGAGGTCTTCGGCGAGTCCCACGGCAAACCGTCCTTTCGAGGATCAGACTTTGGTTTCTTCGGTCGTCCCGTCGACGTCGCCCGCCTCCGCGAGCGGCGCGTCCTCGATGGCGCCGAGCAGCCACCGCTCGATCGCCGCGCGCTCCGCCGCCGAGAGGTTCAGCTCGGCGTCCTCGCACATCGCGAGCACGTTGCGCTGGAACGCTTCGGCGAGCAGGCGCGGGCCCCAGGGCTTCGGCGCCTCGTGCAGCGGCAGCCCGCCGTACATGATGCCGCGCAGCACGAACGTCACCGCCGATCGCGACACGGAGTGGCCCTCGGCGAGGAGCACGTCCCGCACCGATTTCGAGGTCGCCGTGACCTGGAACGAGCTCTTGCCGAGGATGTCCGCGATCGTCCGGAAGAGCAGGCCGAACTCCGGCGGCCGGAGGACGGGCACGCCCGTGATCTCGTGCACGCGCCGGAGCACGCCGAACTCGTCGCGCGAGGGCGGCGGCCAGTCCTCGCTCTCGGCCTCCGGAGCGTCGTGCCGCGTGGGATCGTAGAGGTGGCCCGGGCTCGCCGTGTGCACGACAAACCCCGGATCACTCGCGTGGAGCAGGAGATCCTTGAAGCTGCCGGTCCCGGCCCAGCGGCTGTCGACGACCACGTTGCCGAGCCGCCGGATGACCTCCTGCGAGGCCGAGGCCATGGTCACGGGGCGCGGCGAGCTCGAGACGAAATCACGCAGCACGCGGACGATCTCCGCGCGCAGATCCGAGGGTCGCGCGAGCGTGTCGGGCGAGGGCTCGATCGCGGTCGTGAGCTGGATGTTCGGGTTCGGGTTCGACGGCAGGGGGATGCTCGGCGCCGGGCTCGACATCGGCATGGGCACGAGCGGCGGCGGAGGAACGAGGCCCTGCGTGGGCGCCGTGGGCACGGCGAGCGAGGGCGCCGCGGGCGCGACCGAGAGGTCGGTCGTGACGCGCCAGCTCTCGGCCTCGTCGTCGATGATGCGCAGGCGGCTGTCACGCCGGCAGAGCTCCTCGGTGAGGGCCCGCAAGCTCTTGAAGCCGAGCCAGTCGCTCGCCGCGGAGAACTCGTGGAAGCGGCGGTAGACGCGCGGCAGGCTCGCGGCGGGCAGGCTCCCGGCCGCGCGCGCGGCGCCGACGACGGCCGCGGCCATCTGCGCGAGCAGCTCCATGCCCGCGTCGCCCGCGGGCAGCGAGGCCGGCGGGGGCATGATCGAGGCGGACGGGAACATCGAGAACGACCGCTCGCGCAGCGGCGGGGAGATCGCCGGCGACTCGAACCCTTCGCCCTCGCCCGGCACGCGCAGCGTGTCCTCGATGAACCGGTCCTCCGTGATGAGCTTGTCACACGCGGCAATGTAGGCCGAGGCCGCATACCCGACGGCGACGACCACGGTCCGCCGATCGTGGGCGCGGAGCCGGAGCAATACGGGCGTGAAGTCGGCGTCGCCCGACATGATCACGAACTCGTCGAAGCGCGTCGGGTGACCGAGCGTGTCGAGGAGGTCCATCACCATGCGGATGTCGGAGCTCGTCTTGCCCAGCGACGTGAGCGGCGGACAATCGACGACCTCGAACGCGGCGCGCGTGAAGTACGGCCGGTACTTGTGGAACGTCTTCGGGTTCAGGTAGCACTTGCGGACGAGGACGGAGAGGGGCGTCTGGGGACGCTCGCTGCTCTGCGCCTTGCCCACGAGACCCCGCTCCATCCACGCGAGCCAGCGCGTTGGCTCGGTGGCGAAGACCTCTGCCGCTTCCGGATCGACCCGATGGAGCCCGAGGTAGATGTTGTCAAAATCGACGAAAAGCGCGGTCCTGATCCGCTCGGCTTGAGGCATGGAGTTCCCCCCGACCATCCGGGACAACGAGCCTAGGATGGGGCAGCGAGGTGCGTCAAGCGAACCCCGACGCGGATCTCGGGCGTCACCGGAGTCTGGAAGGGCCAGCGTCAGAGATTTGTCCTTCACGCCCGTGCGTCCCAGTGCCAATCCTGCAGGGATGCGACGACGGTTTGCGTTCCTGGTGCTTTCTTCATCGGCCGCGGCGCTGCTCGCGGCGCTGGGTCAGGGGTGCGGCGGCGGCGGATCTTCGTCCACGGAGGGCGCGGGCGCGACGGGCAGCGCGACCGGCACGGGTGGCATGGGCGGATCCTCGTCGACGGGGACGGGCGGCGACGAGACGTTCTTCGACGCGGGGAGCTGCCCGACCGGCGAGGCGTGCGACGGCGGCGTCTGCGTGAGCGGCGTGTGCTGCGCCGTGGAGCTCGCGTGCGGCGACGCGTGTTGCGGCGGCGGCCAGGTCTGCTCGTTCCAGAAGTGCGTGACGCCGGGGGCGAGCTGCGTCGAGTCGGGCGACTGCGCGGCGGGCGAGTATTGCGAGCTCTCGCTCGGCGATCCGCAGGGCATGGACGGCGGCATGGACGCGGGGTGCATGGGCGGCGCGCAGGTGCCCGCGGGCAAGTGCCTGCCGAAGCCGCCGACGTGCGCGCCGGGCATGCCCGCGCCGAACCCGGGGGATCCGCTCACGTGCCTCGAGTCCTGCCAATACAAGCCCGCGGCGTCCGCGTTCGCGCCCGAGCTCAAGTTCGCCTGGGGTGGGCAGCTCGTGGCGCCGTTCTCGACCGACGTGATGATGTCGCCGATCGTGATCGAGCTCGACGATGACGACTGCGACGGCAAGGTCACGGCGAAGGACATCCCGGAGATCGTGTTCGCGACCTTCACGGGCGGCGCGTACCAGAGCACCGGGATCCTGCACGCGATCAGCGTCGTCTCCGGGCAGGTCGTGGAGAAGTGGGCCGTGGCCGGGATCCACCCGACGAAGCAGCTCGCGGCGGGCAACATCGACGGCGCGGCGGGCAACGAGGTCGTCGCGTGCGCCGAGGGCGCGGACGCGGGCGTGCGCGCGCTGAAGGGCGACGGCAGCTTGCTCTGGGCGACGCCGCCGATGCGCTGCTTCATGCCCACGGTCGCGGATCTCGACGGCGACGGGGCGGTGGAGGTCGTGGTGGAGGGCGGCATCCTCGACGGCGCGACGGGCGCGGTGAAGGCCTCGTTCTCGGTGGACCTCGCGAGCTCGTTCGTCGCGAGCGACGTGACGGGCGACGGCGTGCTCGACATCGTGACGGGCAGCCAGGTCTTCGACGCGGCCGGCGCGCTCGTGCTCGACACGGGCACGGCGAACCAGAGCAACTTCTACGCGACGCAGGACTGGAAGAGCCCCTGGCCGGCCGTCGCCGATTTCGACGGCGACGGCAAGCCCGAGGTGGTCGTCGTGGACAACCTGAACCACGCGCTCGTCGTGTGGCGGTACGACGCGGCGGCGCCGGGCAAATTCACGATCGTGCGTCCCGCGCTCGACATCAACGGCACGCTCTCGCCCTCGCTTTGCCCCGCGGGGAGCTGGGGCAACACGCACGGCGGCGGCCCGCCCACGATCGCCGATTTCAATGGTGATGGGACGCCCGACGTGGCGATGGCGGGCGGCGTGGGGTATGCGGTGCTCGACGGCAAGAAGCTCGTCGACGCGGCCGTGCCGGGGAACGAGGCGTTCCTCTGGATCAAGCAGACGTCCGATTGCTCGAGCGCGTCGACGGGCAGCACGGTCTTCGATTTCGACGGCGACGGCAAGGCCGAGGTCGTTTATTCGGATCAGCAGCGCCTGCGCGTCTACGAGGGCCCGACGGGGAACGTGCTCTGGGAGCGGTGCAACACGACCGCGACCTTGATCGAGAACCCGGTCGTGGCCGACGTGGACAACGACGGGCACGCCGACATCGTGGCCGTGTCGAACGCCTATGGACAGGCGAGCGCGAGCTTGCAATGCGACGACGGCGTGAGCATCGCGCAATCGGGCGTGCGGATCTTCGGCGACACCTCGGGCAAGTGGGTGCGCACGCGGCGGGTGTGGAACGAGCACGCCTACCACATCACGAACGTCGAGGAGGACGGGACGATCCCGGCGAAGGAGCTGCCGAACTACCTCCAGCCCGGCCTCAACAATTTCCGCCAGAACAAGCAGCCGGGCAGCGAATTCGCCGCGCCGGACGCGGTTGTCTCGCTCGCGCCCGTCTGCTTCGGGCCGTACGGGCTCGTCGCGGTCGTGCGTAATGTCGGCGAGGCGTCCTTGCCCGCGGGCGTCGTCGTCGGGTTTTACAAGGGAAACCACCCCGGCGGCGAGCTCCTCGGGCAGGGGACGACCTCCAAGGTGCTGTATCCGGCGGAGTCCGAGTCGGTCCTGCTCCCGCTCCCCGCGGCGCCGGGCGACGTCGTGAACGGGATCGTGCCCATTTACGCCGTCGTCGACGACACGAACGTACCGCACCCGGCCTGGACCGAGTGCCGCACCGACAACAACGTCTCGGCGCCCGCGAGCGGCGCCTGCAATTCGCCCAAGTAAGCGTCAAGCCGCGGCCGCCGAGACCGCGTCGAGCAGCCCGAGGACCTCGTCGGGGTGGGCCGGCTTCACGAGGTGCTGCGTGAAGCCGGCCGCCGCGGCCAGGCGACGGTCCGATTCCTGGCCATACCCGGTGAGCGCGACGAGTTTGTCCGGGCAATTGCCCGAGGCGCGCAGGCGCCGGGCGACCTCGTAGCCATCCATGCCGGGCAATCCGATGTCGAGGAAGATGACGTCCGGGTGCTCTTCGTCCGCGACCGCGAGCGCGGCGAGCCCGTCGTGGGCGATTCGCACCTCGTGGCCCTCATGGCGCACGAGCTCGCCGATCATGTGCGCGGCGTCGACGTTGTCGTCCACCACGAGGACACGCAGCCTCCGGCCCGCGCGGTGATGGTTTGTCGGGAGGCTCCTCATGGGAGAAGCCGGCTCCACCAATGCGCGCGCCGGCTCCGCGGGCGCGAGGGGCAGCCTCACGAGGAACGTGCTGCCGCGGCCGAGGCCCGGGCTCCGCGCCTCCACCGTCCCGCCGTGCATCTCGACCAGGCGTCGCACGATGGAGAGCCCGATCCCGAGCCCGCCCTGGGACCGATCGAGCGTGCGCTCCGCTTGCTCGAAGATGTGCCACACCCGGTCGAGCATGTGCGGCGCGATTCCCACGCCGTCGTCGTGCACGCAGAGCTCGACCTGCGCGCCGACGCGCCTCGCGGAGAGGGTGATGTGCCCGCCGGGATCGGTGTATTTCGCCGCGTTCGTGAGCAAATTGACGAGCACCTGCTCGAGCCGTACGGCGTCCGCGAAGACGGGCACGGGCTCGTCCGGCAGCTCGACCGTGAGCGTGTGGTGCCGGCCCTCGATGAGCCCGCGCGTCGCGTCGACGGCGCGCGAGACCACGGTGACGATGTCGAGCCGCTCCTTGCGCAGCTCGATCTTGCCGCGGGTCAGGCGCGAGACGTCGAGCAGGTCGTCGACGAGGCGCGAGAGGTTGTCGGTCTGGCGCTCCAGGATTTGAAGGTGCCGATCCGTGGCCGCGTTTTCTTGCCGCGCCCGGATGATGTGCAGCGCCATCCGCATCGGCGCGAGGGGGTTGCGGAGCTCGTGCGCGAGCATGGCCAGAAACTCGTCTTTGCGCCGATCCGCCTCGGCCTGGAGCTCTTCGGCCTGCTTGCGCTCGGTGATGTCGGTGCACGAGCCGATGTGGCCGAGGAAGTCGCCGTCCTTGCCGCATCGCGGGAGGCCGTAATCGAGGAACCACCGGTACGAGCCGTCGGCGACCCGCAGGCGATACTCGAAATGGAAGCGCTCGCGGTTCTCCACGGCAGCCGCGAAGATCTGCCCGACCCGCGGGCGATCTTCAGGGTGAATCGGGTCGAGCCAGCCCGTGCCCTCCGCGTCCTCCAGCGATTGGCCCGTGAGCCGCTTCCAGGTCGCGTTGATGTAATTGCACGATCCGGTCGCGTCGGTCATCCAGATGATGACCGGCGCGTTGTCGGCCAGCGTGCGGAAGCGCATCTCGCTCTCGCGCAGGCGGTCGGTCTCCCGCGCCACCTGCCGGCGCAGTCGCGACAGCTCGATCCGAGCCTCGACCCGCGCGAGGAGCTCCCGCGGCGAAAATGGTTTGACCAGGTAATCGTCGGCGCCGAACTCGGCCCCCTCCACGCGCGCCGATTCGCTGGCGCGGGCCGAGAGCATGACGATGGACACGGCCTGCGTCCGCGGATCGGCGCGCAGCGCGCGGACGAGGGCGAAGCCGTCCATGCCCGGCATCATGACGTCGGTGAGGATCAGATCGGGCAATTCGGCGCGGGCGTGGGCGAGCGCCTCGATCCCGTCCGAGACCGCGACGACGTCGTGGTGCGGTTCGAGCAAGCGGCGGATGTAGTGCTGCATGTCGGCGTTGTCCTCGGCGAGCAGCACGCGGGCGCGTGGGCCTGTGGGCACGACGCGCGAGGGCGGCGGGCGCTCGCTCGTGACCCGCCCGGGCGCCTCGACCCAGTGCTCCGCCTCCTCCACGAATGCGGAAGCGTTCGTCGCCGAGAGCCCGAGCTCGCGCTCGGGGCCGATGCGCTCGGCGGGCAGGTGCGCTGCGCCGGCGGGAATGCTCACCGTGAACGTGCTGCCCTCGCCGAGGGCGCTGGTGACGGCGACCGCGCCTTTGTGAAACCCCACGAGCTCGCGGACGAGCGCGAGGCCGATGCCGGAGCCCTCGAACGTCCGCCCGCGCGCGCGCTGCACGCGGTGAAACCGCTCGAAGAGCCGCGGCAGCTCGTCCTCGGGGATGCCCGTGCCCGTGTCGCGGACCGCGAGGTCCACCCGATCGCCGGCCCAGCGCAGAGACACTTCAATCGACCCCTCGAACGTGAACTTGAAGGCGTTCGAGATCAGGTTGAGGACGATCTTCTCCCACATCTCGCGGTCGACGTAGACGGGCTCCGGCAGCGGAGGGCAATCGACGAGGAACCGGAGCCCCGCGCGCTCGACGACCGAGCGGAACGTATTCGCGAGCTCCGCGGTGCAGGCCGAGAGATCGGTCGGCTCGTAGGCCACGTGCAGGCGCGCCGCCTCGATCCGGGAGAAATCGAGCAATGTATTGACGAGCTTGAGCAGGCGCCGCGCGTTGCGCCGCACGACCTCGATTTCGCGCCGCTGCTCGTCGAGCAGCGGCCCGTGCGAGCCGTGCAGCAGCTCCTCGACCGGGCCGAGCATCAGCGTGAGCGGCGTGCGGAACTCGTGGCTCACGTTCGAGAAGAAGCGCGTCTTCAGCTCGTCCAATCGGCTGAGCTGCTCGTTCGCGACGCGGAGCCGCTCGTTGGCGCCCTGGATCTCCTGCGCGCGGTGGTAGAGCTCGTCCTCCATCTGGTGCGCGCGCGTCCGCTCTGCCTCGACGATCTTGCATTGCTCGCCGCGCTGCTGCTTGAGGAGCACGAACTCCGTCACGTCCTCGCCGCGGTGAATGACGTGCGTGGTTTTCCCGTTGTCGTCGATGACCGGCGTATTCGTCGGGCTGTAGTACCGCTCCGTGAAGCCACCGCCCTCCGACTCGGGCAGGCGAATGTCGTACTTCTGTACCGCCATCGTGTCGGGCAGCCCTGTCGAGAAGACACGCTCGAGCGAGGCCCGCAGGTTCCGCGAGCCCGTGGCGTTCTCATCGTCCGGGTTGTCGGGGAAGAGCTCGAACAGATTGTGGCCGACGGTCGCCTCGCGGGAGACCATCCTCGTCCGCAGGAAAGCGTCGCTGGCGGCGACGATGGTGTAGTCCGGGGCGAGGACGAGGTAGCACTCGGGCGCGGACTCGAAGAGCGCGCGGAAATCGGGCTCGCTCCTCGACGAGCCCGCTCGCCTGCAGGACTCGCCGTCCCGTCCGTCGACGCGTGCGCGCGGGTCCTGCCTTCGCTCCTGGTGTTTGGTACGCCCTAACATGGTCGAGCTCCGCGGCGCTCGTGTTTCGCCGCTCGGCGACGCCCCCGTGCGCGTCGGGTACGAACATTGCGCGCGAGGGGGACGATTCAACCCTGTTGCATGAACCCTTCCAATCGGATCGAGCGGTCTCGGGAACCCTGGGAGAACTCGACACCACCGGGGCCATCTGCCAGAGTCGGGGCGATCGCCTGTAAGTTGGGCGGTCGTTCGGCGTTATCTGCTTGTAAGGAGGCTTTTTCGTATGCGCTTCGGTCCCGTGCTCGCGTTCGTCTTGCTCGTCCCCGCCTCGTTTGGTCTCATCGGCTGCGGCAGCGCGCATCATGGGGGCGCGCGCGCCTCGCAGGAGGCGGTCCGTCACATCACGGTCGTCGGCCACGGTGAGGCCCAGGGCAAACCCGACATCGCCCGGACGAGCCTCGGCGTCGAGGCCTCGGCCCCGACGGTCGAGGAGGCGATGAACCAGACGAGCGCGCGGATGAAGGCGATCCTCGACGCGCTGAAGAAGCTCGGCCTCGAGGAGAAGGACATCCAGACGGCGAATTTCTCGATTTCGATCGAGCGGCCCTTCGAGGGTCCCATGCCCATGGCCGTGCCGATGCCGGAGCCCGCGCCCACGCCGAAGGGCGGCAAGGCTGCCGCGGCCACGACGGCGGGGGCGGCCGCCCCCATGGCGCCGCCGCCGCCGTCCGTGAAATACCGGGTGAGCAACACCGTGGAAGTGACGATCCGCGACGTGTCGAAGGCGAGCCGCGTCGTGCAGGCGGCGGTCGACGCCGGGGCGAACAGCGTGTGGAACGTGAGCTTCGGGATCGACGAGACGAAGGCGCTCGAAGCGACGGCGCGGGAGAAGGCGATCGCGGACGCGAAGGCGCGGGCCGAGGCGCTGGCGAAGCTCTCGGGGGTCGAGCTCGGGCCGGTGATCAGCGTGAGCGAGGTCATCGGCCGCGGCCCGATCGGCCCGATGCCGATGATGGCGTCGGCCGAGGCGAAATTTGGCGGCGGCCCGCCGCTCTCGATGGGCGAGGTGACGTACGCGACCTCGATCGAGGTCATCTTCGCCATCAAGAAGGCGCCCCCGCCGCCCCCGGCGGAGTGATTTCAATCGGCGCCGCGCGGCCGACCGAGCAGCGCCCCGAGCAAGATCGCGCGACGCACGTCGCCGGGTTTTTCGAGAAGAACCCGTGACGTGCGTCGTGGGCGGGCCGGGGCCGCTTCGGGTGCATGCGGGAGCGCGGGGCGCGCCTCTTCGAGCGAGAGCGGGCGCGCGGGAATCTCCTCCAGCGATTGATATTCGACCGGCGAGCGAGGATCGGGCAGGGGGCGCGGCGGCGCGGGAAACGTCATCGTCGGCTTCATTCCAACGAGCGCTTTTCGGCGCTCTCGGGCCTCCCGCGCGGCGCGCTCCCGCGCCTTGCGGGTCGCCCGCTCGAGGAGCGCCGGCACGACCGGCATCATCAAGAACAGGAGCACCACGAGCAGCGAGACGAGCCCCTCCACGGCTTCACCGTCTCCCTTGCCCGATCGCCGGCCTCACGTCGCTCGGCACGTCGTTCGCGACCGAATGCCGCATGGCCGTGTCGGCTTCGATGTTCCGCATTCGATAATAATCCAGGATGCCGAGGTTGCCCGACCGGAACGCCTCGGCCATCGCGCGCGGCACGTCCGCCTCCGATTCCACGACCCGCGCGCGCATCTCCTGCTCCAGCGCCACGGCCATCGCGCGGCGCTCCTCTGCTTTCGCCTGCGCGATCTGTTTGTCCGCGTTCGCCTGGTCGATCTGGAGCTTCGCCCCGATGTTCGCGCCGACGTCCACGTCCGCGATGTCGATCGACAGGATCTCGAACGCCGTCCCCGCGTCGAGCCCGCGCGCGAGGATGTTTTTCGAGATGTGATCGGGGTTCTCCAGCACCTCCTTGTGATTCGCGGCCGAGCCGATCGTGCTCACCATTCCCTCGCCGACGCGCGCGATGATCGTCTCCTCCCCGGCGCCGCCGACGAGCCGGTCGAGGTTCGCCCGCACCGTGACGCGCGCGATCGCGATGAGCTGGATGCCGTCCTTCGCCACCGCGGCGACCCGCGGCGTCTCGATCACCTTGGGCAAGACGGACATCTTGACCGCGTCGAGCACGTCCCGCCCGGCGAGGTCGATCGCCGCGGCGCGCTTCAGCGGCAAGTGGATGTTCGCCTTGTCGGCCGAGATCAGCGCATTGACCACGCGCGTGACGTTGCCGCCCGCGAGGTAATGCGCTTCGAGGTCGTTCGTCGACACGTCGAGCCCGGCCTTCACCGCGCTGATCCGCCCGTTCACGATGACGCCCGGCGGCACACGGCGAAACCGCATGCCCACGAGCGACGACAGCCCCACGTACGCCCCCGAAGCCCACGCCGCGATCCAGAGCGGCAGCGGGATCAGATAAAGGACGACGAAGAGGCCCACGAGCACGAGGCCGACGATCCCGATGATCCCGAGCTCCACGCCGAACATGGCCATTCACCCATTTTCTTTCTCGGCGGCGCGCCGCACGACCACGTAGCTCCGCTCCACGCGGAGCACCTCGAGCGGCGCGCCGGCCGGGATGTATTCCCCCTCGGAGAGCGCATCGACCCGCGCGCCCGTGATCTCCGCGATGCCCGAAGGCCTGAGCGGCGAGGCCGCCTTGCCGAGGTCGCCGGGCAAGATCGCGTCGAGCGGCGACGCCGCGAAGGGGAGCGCGTGCTCGCGGGGCCCCGATTCGAGGACGAGCCTTCGGCCGAACGGCAATCGAGGCAGGAGCCGCAAAAGGAGCGCGGCCCCGACGAGCGTGACCACGAGCGCGAGGGAGACCCCGGCCGCGGCATGGACCGCGCCGGCCGGGGTCACGCCCGGGCCGACGAAGCTCATCCCGAGCCCCGCGAGCACGGCTGCCGCGCCGAGGACGCCCGCCAGGCCAAACCCTGGAATCACGAAGATTTCGAGCAAGAGGAGCGCGATTCCGCCGCCCACGAGCGCGAGCTCCTCCCAGCCCACGAGCGCGAGGATCGCGTGCGACCAGAAGAACAGCGCGAGGCAAACGAGCCCGGCGATGCCTGGCGCGCCAAACCCCGGCGTGCGGATCTCTACGAACAGCCCCATGAGCCCGAACCCGAGCAGGAGCGAGCTGACGAGGGGCGAGGTCGAAAAACGCACGAGCTTCTCTGCCCAGTTCGGCGCGAGCGTGCGAATCTCCGCGCCGGACAAACCTCGCTTCGCCAGGATGTCGTCGAGCGTCTCGGCGCGATAGCTCGCGGCGCCGAGCGCGAGCGCCTCCTCGGTCGTCAGCGTGAGCAGCTTTCCTTTGGCCACGACGCCCGGGATCTCCACGTCCGCGTCGACCATGGCCTCGAAGATCGCCGTAGGCCGGCCGCGCGCCTCGGCCGTCGCGCGAAACTCTTTGCGTACGAACGAGGTGGCCTTTTCCCCGGCGGGCTCCGCTCGCCCCTCGGGCCCGGCGACGACGGGCGCGGCGGCGCCGATCGTCGCGCCCGGGGCCATCGCGATGTCCTCGGCCGCGAGCGCGATGAGCGCGCCTGCGGAGATCGCCCGCGGATCGACGAATGCGACCGTGGGGATCCGCGCGTCGAGCAATGCGTCCCGAATGACGAGCGCCGCGTCCACACGTCCGCCGAGGGTATCGATCGGCAAGACGAGCGCGGCGGCGCCGGCTTGCTCGGCCTGTCGCACGGCGCGCTGCACGTAAGGCGCGAGGCCATTGTCGATCTCCCCGCGCAGGGGCGCGACATACACGATCGGCCGCGCCGCCTCCTGCTGCCCGTGCGCGAACGCGCCGAACAAGAGGGCATAGAGAGCGAGCACGAGGACCCAGGCGCGACGTCGAAGCGAGGCGCGATGCACCACGAAACCCCCACCATGAGGCTAGGGCTCCCGCGGCGAGGCGGAAGGGGAGGATGTCAGCGCGTGGGCTCGGGCGAAGCCGGTCGATCGTCCAGGTGCACGACGTCCTTCGTGGCCGCGTCGAGCCAGACCCGCAGGCCCGCCTCGTCCGAGGGCAGGTCGTCGCCCCAGAGCCGCACCGTCCGGTCCTGGCCCGTCGAGACGAGCGCGCGGCCGTCCGGCGAGAACGCGATCGACGCAATGCCGCCCGCGTGCCCGGCGAGCGGCCGATCCTCGTGGCTCGTGAGGTCCCAGATGCGGACGCTGCCGTCGAGGCTCGCCGACGCGATACGTTTTCCGTCGGAGGAGACGGAGATGCTCACCACGGTCTTTCCGTGCCCGCGCAGGATGTCGCGGGGTTTGCCCGTGGCCGTCTCCCAGAGGCGCACCGAGGGCTCCGAGCCGAGCGAGGCGAACGTGGCGCCGTCCGGGAAAAACACGATCTCGGTGACGCCATTGCCGCTCGCGTCGATCACGCGGCCCTTTTCGGTCGCGAGGTCCCAGAGCCCGATGGTATGGTCGGCGCTGCCCGAGGCGAGCGTTTTGCCGTCCGGTGAAAACGCGACCGCGCGGACCGGGCGCTCGTAGCTGCCGAGCGTCTTCGCTTCTTTCGTCGCGAATCGATAAATGCGCACGGTCTTGTCGGCGCCGCCCGTGGCGAGGACCGCGCCGTCCGGCGAGAACGCGAGCGTCTCGACGGGTTTTTCGTGCTCGAAGAGGACCTCGGCTTGCCCCGTGGCGACGTCCCAGAGCCGGACCTTTTTGTCGGCGCCGCCGGAGGCGAGGTGCTTTCCGTCGGGCGCGATCGCAATGCGCGCCACGCGCCCCGCATGGCCGCGCAATACCTTGGGCGGCTCGCCCGCGAGCGAGGCGATCCGCACGGCGCCGTCCTCGCCGGCGGAGGCGATCGCGGTTCCATCTGGAAAAACCCGCAGGTCGCTGACCTTGCCGCTGTGCCGATCGACGATTTGCGGCGCGCCCGAGGCGAGATCGAAGAGGCGCACCGTGCCGTCGTCCGCCGCCGAGACGACGCGTTTTCCGTCGGGCAGGAAGGCCGCGGTCGTGGCCGCGCCCTCGTGCTCGCCGACCACCCGATCGATCTGCGTGCCGAGCTCCCAGACCCGCATCGTCTGGTCGAACCCGGCCGCGGCGAGGCGCTTTCCGTCGGGCGAGAACGCGACGCCGTGGAGGCCGAGCCAATCCTGGAATCCGCCGAGCGTGCGGCGCTGGCCATTGCTGACGTCCCACAGGACCACGTTGCGGTCCTGCCCCACGGCGGCGACGCGGCTGCCGTCGGGCGAGACCGCGAGCGTCTTGACCTCGCCGCCGTACTGGCCGAGCAGCCGGGTCGCGCCATTCGAGAGATCCGCAAAACGAACCGCGCGGTCCTTCGCGCCGGAGACGAACGCGGTTCCGTTCGGCAAGAACGCGAGCGCCGTGACCTCCTTCGTGTGGCCGGGGAACGTGCGGAGCGCGCCCTTCGAGGTGTTCCAGAGCCGAAGCGAGCCGTCGACGCCGCCCGTGACCACGAACAGCCCGTCGCCGGAGACCGCGATGCTGGTGCAGGTCGAGGTTTGGCCGGAGAAACTGCGGCTGTTGTCCGTCGCGAGATCCCAGACGACGAGTTTTCCCTTCTCGACGAGGACGAGCATGCGCCCGTCCCTCGAAAAGACCGCGCCGCGGCTCAATTCGATGCCCGTGTTCACGGCGACCCGCTTTCCCGTCCCGGCCGCGACGTTCCAGAGGAAGACGCCGTCGCCGAAGCCCTGCGAGGTGAGCCATTGGCCGTTCGCGGAGAAGCGGATGCTCGTGATCCACTGCTCGTGGCCCGCGAGGATGCGCGAGGTGCCCGACGCGAGGTCCCAGAGCCGCACGCTCTTGTCCTTGCCGCCCGTGGCGAGGAGCTTTCCGTCGGGCGAGAATGCCGCGGCCCAGACCTCGTCGCCGTGGCCCGCGAGGACCTTGTGCGTGCCCGCCTCGACGTCCCAGACCCGCACGGTGCGATCGTCGCTCGCGGTCGCAATGGTGCGGCCGTCGGGCGCGAACGCGACCGCGTTGATGCCGCCGTTGTGCGCCCGGAAGACCTTTCCGATGCCGCGCGCGAGCGCGTCGGCGGCGAGCGTGCGCGCGGCGGGGAAACGCGGGCTGTTCGGCGAGAGCGTCTTCAGCCACGCGATGGCCTGGCTCGGGTCCCGCTCCATGAGGCCGCGGGCCTGCGAGATCGTGAGCTCGTCGGCGCGCTTCGTGGCCTCGGCATGCTTTTGCTGGGCTTCGAGGCGCTGCGCCTGGGCCTCGGCCTTTTGCTGCTGCGCCTCGATCTCGTTCGCCTGCGCTCGATTGCGCTCCTGGATGATGCGCGTGAGGCTCAAGATACCGACGACCGAGAGGGCCACGACGCCGACGAGGCCCACGAGGAGCGGCGTGCGGCGGCGCTTGATGAAGCGGCGGACGATCTCGCCGCGCGAATACGTGTGTGCCGCGACGAACTGGCCCATCTGGAATCGGCGCAGGTCGTCGGCCAGCTCCTTCGCCGTCGGATATCGCTTCGCCGCGTCGCGGGCCATCGCTTTCTCCACGATGGCGAGCAGGTCCTCGGGGATCCCTTTTTGCCGTTCGGCGAGCGGCACGGGCGGCGCTTCGAGGACCTTGAGGGCCACGTCGATCACGTCCCCGCCCGGGACGTCGTACGGGGCCACGCCGGAGAGCGCGCGATACATGAGCGCGCCGATCGCATACACGTCCGCGCGCTCGTCCACGGGTTTGGCCATGGCCTGCTCGGGGGGCATGTACGCGGGCGTGCCCATGATCGCGCCGACCGACGTCAAATTCGCGCTCCTGCTGACCGATTTCTCCTCGGACGCCGGCGGCCGGGGTCTGCCGGAGAGCGGCTCGGCGAAGGCGTCGTTCAGGTCCTTCGCGAGGCCCCAATCGATGACCACGGTCTCGCCGAACCGACCCACGAGGACGTTCGCCGGCTTGAGGTCGCGATGGACGATCCGCTGGCTATGCGCATACGCCATCGCGTCGGCCACGGCGAGCAGGTGCGGGAGCAGGGCGAGGCGCTGTTCGAGCGTGTGCGCCTCGTTCATCACGTCGCCGAGGGGTTTGCCCGTGATGAGCTTCATCGCGTAGAACGGCTCGCCCGTCGGCCAGCGGCCGGCCTCGTGCACGGGGACGATCGAGGGGTGCTGCAGGCGCGCCGTGATGATCGCCTCGTAGACGAAGCGTTCGGCCTCGGCCGCGTCGGTGGAGAGCAGCTCCTTGATGGCGACCGTGCGGTCGAGCCGCGTATCACGCGCCTTCATGATGCGGCCGATCCCGCCCTCGGCGAAGACGCCGCTGATGGCGTAGGCCGTGCGCTGGACGAGCGGGAGCGACGCGGGCGTGAGCGCGGGGCGTGCCGCCGGCGGCGGCGGAGGCGGCGCGTCGCGGAAGGAGGCGATCTCCGCGTCCGAGATCTCGAGCTCGTCGATGGAGGGCCTGTCGAGGGGAGGGTTTGCCGGCACGGACGCAGACTATCCGATTTGCGTTTGGCCGGCACAGGGGAGCGGAGCGGCGTGGTCGTGCTTTTTTCCCATGCGGCGGTAGGTCCTGGACGGCCGGGTCAGGACGGATCGGCGCGCTCCTTGAGGCTCTTCATCGGATGGCCGTCCATGACGCGCTGGAGGAGGACCGGCCAGTCCTTCCATTCGGTGCCGCAGAGCCGATCCATGATCGCGGACTGGAAGCTGTAATGGCCTGTCCAGCGGGCGTGATGGAGCGCGTGATACACGAACGGATTCGCGTTGATCGAGCGCCACCGGATGCCCTTCATGGAGCGCGTGATCTCCACGTTCGCGTGCCCGACGATGTTGCCGCCGACGTTGACGACGAGATACGCGGCCCAGCCCCAGAAGCCGATCGGCGCGACGTACGACATGGCGAGTGGCAGCCCGGCATACCCGATCATCCAGGCGCACGACTCGACGAAGCTCATCGATTGACCCGTGAGCGGCGTCGTCACGTGGGAGCGATGATGCCACCTGTGAAACCGCACGAGCGTGCGGTGGTGCATGGCCCGATGGAGAAAGTAATAAAACACCTGAAAACCTGCGGACATCGTGAAGAACGTGAGGCCGTCCCGCACGAGCGAGGTCTCGCCGAAGCGCACGAGGCCCGAGGAGAGCACGGCCGTGAACGTCGTCACGACGACCGCGAGAAAGACGAGGTTTCCCACGAGCTCGAAGCGGTACTGGCCCGCCGCGAGGGGTACGTCGTAAATGCGGCGGTGCCGGAACAGGCGCTCGAGCGCGAACCCGATCGGCACGTTGAAGATCGTCAAACCCCCGAAGAAGGCGAGCACGATCAAGGCCAGCTCGGGCAAGGAGGCTCGGATAAGAAGGTCGGGCATGTTCCACCCGTAGCGGCGAAAGGCCGCGCATTCAAGAGATCCGGTGGTCGGGCTCGCTCGGTCCGTCCGCGCTCTCAGGCCCTTCGCGACGTCCGTCCGCTGCCATCTCGTGCCGTCCTGCGCGGCGCGACGCTGGCGCCCCGATTGCACCGCGGGCGCGACATGGCGAAGACCAGAACCCACTACGCTCCCGCTCTGCTGTTCGTCGTCCTCGGGGCCAGTGTCGCGCTCGGCGCATGCCGCCGCGAGGACCGCGCCCTCGGCGAATCGCCCCGCAGCGACGTCAACCGGGCCCTGCAATCGCTGGCCGATGCGCGCTGCGACCGCGCCATGCGCTGCAACCAGATCGGCCAGGGAGAGCGCTTCGCGAACCGCGATGCGTGCCTCCAATCCGTGCGAAAAAACGAGCGGCAGGACCTGAACCTGTACGGATGCACCGAGGGCATCGATCAGGAGGAGCTCTCGGAGTGTCTGAGCGAGATCAACACGTCCGGCTGCGACGCAACCTTCGACACCCTCAGCGCGATGGCCGACTGCCGCCCGAGCGACATGTGCCGCGACTGAGGCGTATCCGCGCCGCCCACCCCACACGGACGCGACTGGCGAAAAATTTACCGGATGGGTTCAAAGTTCCACGGGGGCTGCGCGTCCAATCCATGCGCACGACGTGATGGCCGCCTCGGCGGTGCCGCGTCGATGTCGTGATCTTTTGCCCTATCGGGAGGCATTCCCCCATGGCTGCCACGCGAGACAACTCCGTCCTTTTTTCGCTGAACCAGCTCCTTTCTCTGCATGACCAGGCGATGCGCGAGGAAGAAGAGGCCGCGCGCGCGCGTGTCGAGGCCGAGCGAATCGCCCGGCAAGAGGCGGCGCGGCGCGAGGCGGAGGCGTTGCAGCAGCAGGCGCGCGCCGAGGCCGAGCGGATCGCCCGGGAAGAAGCGGTGCGGCGCGAGGAGGCGGCCCGGCTCGAGGCGCTGCGGCTCGCGGAGGTGGAGCGCGCGCGCGCCGAGGTCGAGGCGCAGGCCCGGATGGAGATGATGCGCAAGGCCGACGAGCACGAGCGGGCGCTCGCGGCGCTGCGCGAGGACGAGAAGAAAAAGAAGCTGAAGCGCGCCCTGGTCTCGTGCGTGGTGGGCGCCGCGGCGCTGCTCGGCAGCGGGCTGGGCCTGTATTTCGGCAAGATCAAGCCGGATCAGGACGCGTCCCTGGCGAACCAGTCGGCGGAGGTCGAGGCGACGCGCGAGGAGGCGGCGCGCCTGCGCGCGAAGCTCGACGCGAATGGAAAGCGCCTCGACGAGACCGCGGCGCGGCTCGAAGAGGAGAAGCGCCGGGCGCGCGAGCTCGAAGAGGCGAAGAACGCGGCGAACGAGGCCCCGGCGGCGCGCCCGGGGCAGAGGGGGCCGGCGCCCAAGCAAAACGAGGGCCCGAAGCCCGGCGGCGGCAAGTGTCTGCCCGGCGAGCCCGGCTGCGATCTCGACGGAAACCGCCTGTTCTAGCCGGTATTGCGCATTCCCGCGGCGATCCCATTGATGGAGAGCAGGATCGCCCGGTCGCAGCACGTGTCCCCCGCCCGCTTCCGGCGAAGCAGCGCCACCTGCAAGAACGACATCGGGTCCACGTACGGGTTGCGGAGGTCGATCGACCTCTGCAACGTGGGGTTTCCGTCGAGCAATCGCTTCACGCCGAAGAGGCGCTTGATCCACTCCACCGTGCGCGCGTGCTCCTCCTCGATCGCCGGCCAGACGGCCTTGCGGGTCGCGGGCGAGGCGAGGGCGGCATACCGGGCGGCGATCTCCATGTCGCTCTTCGCCAGCACCATTTGCACGTTGTCGAGCACGGTCCGGAAGAAGGGCCACTTTTTCGTCATTTCGACGAGCAGCTCGGCGCCGCCCTCACGCTGCGCGAATGCGTCGAGCGCGCTGCCGACGCCATACCAGCCGGGAAGGATCGCGCGCGTCTGCGTCCAGCCGAAGACCCAGGGGATCGCGCGCAGCGCTTCGAGGCCGCCGGTCTTGCGCTTGCTCGGGCGTGAGCCGATCGGCAATCGCGCGATTTCGTCGACCGGGGTCGCCGTGGTGAAGAAATCGACGAAGCGAGGGTTTTCCCAGACGAGCGTGCGATAGACGCGCCGCCCTTCCTCGGCGAGCTCCTCGAAGGCCTCCATGTAACGACGCTCGTCCTCCTCGGAGGAGCGCTCCTCGGCGCCGAGGGTATGCAAGAGGGCGCCGCCGACCACGAGCTCGAGCGTGCGCAGGGCGAGCTCGGGACGCGCATATTTGTGGTCGAGCGCCTCGCCTTGCTCGGTCGCCTTGTACCGCCCGGCCACGCTGCCCGCGGGGAGCGCCAATATGGCCTGCTGCGCAGGCCCTCCGCCGCGCGCGACGGATTCACCGCGGCCGTGGAACACGCGGAGCGCGATGCGCGCCTCGCGCGAGACCTTCGCGAGCTCCGTCTGCGCCTTGCGGAGCGCGAAGGACGCCGAGAGGAGCCCGACTTCCTTGCCGGAGTCGCTGTAGCCGACCATGACCTCCTGCGCGCCGCGGGCGGCGAGGTGGCGGCGATACTCGGGGTGCGCGAGCAGCGTGCGCAGAATGGTCGGCGCGGAGACGAGCGCGTCGTGCGTCTCGAAAAGCGGGACGATGTCGACCGTGACGGCCTGTTTGTCGACGTCGTACAATCCCGCGGCACGCGCCAGCGTGAGCGCCGCGAGGATGTCCTCCGCGCGCTGGGTCATGGAGAGGATCAGCGTGCGGGACGCGCGCTCGCCATATTCGCGCTGGGCCTCGGCGAGCTTGCGGAGCGCGGCCAGCAGGCGCGCGGCGCCGGGCGTCTCCTCGCCGCCGCCCGCGAGCCACGCCGCCGCGGCCACCGCGTCCTCCGCGGGCGCGCGAAGCTCGAGCTCGGCGATCGACAAGCCGAGCACACGCACCCGTTCGGCGAGCGCGCGCGCCCGCTTCTCCCCCGCGTTCGAGGCGTTCGCCTCGCGCAGCGTGTCGGCGATGAGCAGGAGGTCGCGATGGAGCTCCTCGGTCGTGCGGTACGCGACGCCGAGCTCGGCGTGACTGCCGATCGCGCTCGCATGACCCCGCGAGAGCGGCGGAATGCTCCGGGACTGCGGCGCGCGTTGCCTCGCCGCGTGCCGCTCCTGCTCCACGCCTTCGAGCGCTGCCGCGAGCCGCGCCTCCACGAAGCGCAGCTTGCGCCGCCACGGCTCGCCCTCGGTCTGCGCGCTCTCTTGCGCGGCCACGCCGGGCATCGCGATCGCATCGGCCGCGAGCGAAGTGATGAGCGCCTCGGGCACACGCGCGTGCCGCGCCGACTGCGAGAGCGCTCCGCCGAGCTCGCGCACGGCGCCGAGCCATCGCCGAAGGCCTCGGGCGCGATACCCGCGGAGCGCATCCTCGACGACCTCCGGCGTGACGTTCGGATTGCCGTCCATGTCGCCGCCGGGCCAGGCGTGAATCCGGAGCGGCATCGGCAGCGTGTCGAGCGGTTCGCCGTACGCACGTTCGAACGCGCGCCCGAGCTCGAGCGGCAGCTCGGGCAAGAGGTCCCAGAAGATCTCCTCGACGTACCAGAGGACGTTCTTCACCTCGTCGCCGACGGTGGGTTTTTCGCGACGCACCTCGTCCGTCTGCCAGAGCAGCGTGATCTCCTCGCGGATGGCCGCGCGTGCTTCTTCTTCCTCCCGCGGGAGCAGGCGGCATCGGTCGCGCTCTTCGAGGCGCCGCGCGACGCGGTAGAGTTTTTCGAGCACCGTGCGTCGCATCGCCTCCGTGGGATGCGCCGTCAGGGTGAGGGTGACTTCGAGCCGCGCGAGCGCCTCGCGCATCGCATCGGCCGAGACGCCGGCGCTCTTCGCGGCGAGCATCACGGCGGCGAGCGAGCCACGTTGCGGCGGTTCGCCGGGGCTGCTCGCGTGGGCGCGCGCGCGCCGGATGCGGTGGTGCTGCTCGGCGATGTTGACGAGGCGGAAGTACATCGCGAACGCGCGAAGCACGGGCTCGGCTTGCTCGATCGGCAGTGCTTCGAGCTGCCGCACGAGTTCCTTCTGCGCCTCGGACCTGCCCGCGCGGGGCCCTCGACGCCTGCGGATCGAGAGCTTGCGGATCACCTCTTCCACGGAGAAGAGCGCCTCGCCCTCTTGCTCGACGAGCACCTCGCCGAGCAAGCGACCGAGGAAACGGACGTCGGAGCGGAGCGGTGCGTCGACCTCGCGGCTCATACCGCGGAGTGTACGCCGAGCCGAAGACGAAGATGACGGCGAACGGGCGAATCGGTTTTTCCCCGGGAATCCGTGGTGAACAGAGCGAACGAGTCCGGCGCGGATCGCCTTGCCGACGAGCTCGATCGGCTCGAGGTGCTCACGGCCGGCGTGCGAGGCGCGCGCGCCGCCCACATCGATACCGGGGCACGGGCCCCAGGGGAGGATTCCATGAAAAAGACGTCCGCTCGGGTGTTCTTCGGGCTCGGGCTCTCGGCGCTCGTCACGCCCGCCATCGCGAAGGCAGAGACGCCGCCCGAGGTCTCTCTCCGCTCGATCACGGCGCTCGGCACCGGATGCCCGTCAGGTGCGGTGCGGGCGGTCCTCGGCAGCGACGGTCAGCACATCGTCCTGCTCGACGGCGCGCTCGCGGCCTCCGCAGGGCCCGGCGTGCCGCTCTCGGCGCAACGTGTGTTTTGCCAGGTGATCCTCGAACTCGATCACACGCCGGGCTGGTCGTACGCCGTGACGAACGAGTACGGGTACCGCGGCTCCGCGGAGCTCGACGACGGCGTCACCGCGACGGTCGACGTCGAGCGGTACTTCACGGGTGAGCTCGGCGAGAACCCGGTGCAGACGACGCTGCGCGGTCCGTTCGCGGAGCGCTTCGTGCTGCGCGAGCCGGCTGGCGCGGTGGGTCCGTTCTCGCCGTGCGGGGCGCAGCGGCCGCTCAACATCCGCACCGCCGTGAACGTGAGCACGCTCGGAAGCGCAACGGGCGCGGGCCGCATCCAGCTCACGCCGGTGTGGGGCATGGAGGTGCTGCGGCTCCACTGGAGGCGCTGCGGCTGAACGAAGCAGCGCGAAGACGGCGCGCCACGCGCGCGGCGCCTACTTGGCCTTCGACTTGGCCTTGATGGGCAGCCGCGCCGTGGTGAGCGTCGCGCCGCTGTCGTCGAGCACGCGCACTTCGAGCTCGCCGGTGTCGCCGGCTTGCATCGTGTTGTAGCCCCAGGTGCGGAACGACCACGACGGCTCGACGGTGAGGTCGAGCGGCGTGCGGAGCTTGCCGTTCACGAGGAAGTCGACGTGCACCTTGCGCTTGTCCTGCGAGCGGTTGCGCAGCTTCAGGTGCGCGTAGACGCGCGTCCCGGGAGGCGCGGCGTCGAGCGTGTCGACGGGCTCCTTCTTCTGCACGTCGGACGTGAGCGTGAGCTGAAGGAGCTCGAGCGAGGCGCGCTCGCCGCTCGGCTCGGCAGGCGGAGACGCAGGCGCGGACGACGACGACTGCCAAGGGACCGTGCCCTGTGCGTCCGAGGCGCCCGCGTCGACGGGCGCTCCTGCGTCGGCGTTTTGCGCGACGGCGGCGGAGCCCTCGGGACAACCCGCGAGGGCGAGCATCGAAGCGGCGAGCGCGGCGAGATGAAGAGCGCGGATCACGGCGCGCGGTCCTCGTACGGGTTGTGCAGCTCGACGGGCGCCTGCTGGCGCGCGCGCAGCTTCATGTTGATGAGCTCGACGCCGAGCGAGAAGGCCATGGCGAAGTAGATGTAGCCCTTGTTGATGTGCTGGCCCATGCCCTCGGCCACGAGCAGCACGCCGATGAGCAGGAGGAAGCTCAGCGCGAGGATCCGCATGCTCGGGTGACGGTTGACGAAGCGGCCGATCGCCCCGGCGAAGAGGAGCATCACGAAGACGGCGATCACAACAGCGGTGGCCATGATCGTCAGGTGCTGCGCCATGCCGACCGCGGTGATGACCGAGTCGAGCGAGAAGACGATGTCGAGCAGGACGATCTGCGCGACCGCGAAGCCGAACGAGATGTGCTTGACGGGCTTGCCGTCCTTCTCGCCCTCGACCTCGAGGCGCTCGAACATCTCGTGCGTGCTCTTCGCGATGAGGAAGAGGCCGCCGCCGAGCAGGATGAGGTCGCGCGCGGAGAACGCATGGCCGAGGAGCGAGAAGAGATTGCTCGTCAAGCTCATCACCCACGTCAGCCCGAAGAGCAGGCCGAGGCGCATGAACAGCGCGAGCGCGAGGCCGAGCGAACGCGCCGCGGGCTGTTGCTTCGCCGGCAGCTTGTTCGTCGTGAGCGTGAGGAAGACGATGTTGTCGATCCCGAGCACGACCTCGAGACCCGTGAGCGTCGCGAGGCTCGCCCAGCTGTCGGCGTGCTTGAAAACTTCGAGGCCGGACATCAGGCGCTCGCTCTAGCACGGCGGCCGTTCGGCTGCCGAACGACCTCGTGCGCGCATCGTTCGTTCACGAACAAGCCGACGGCGCGAGCCGCGCGCGCTCCTCGATCTCCAGGTGGAAGGCGCGGAAGATCGACTCCTCCGGCCAGGGCGGCGCGCCCACGAGCAGGCGCGTGGCCTTGTCGTGGTCGCCGTGATCGATCGCGATGACGGCCGCCGCGTACCGCATCGCCCAGAAGACGAGCGGGCTGTTCTCGCTCGCCCGTTCGAGCAGCTCGTCGTCGCCGGGCTCGCTCTGATGCGCGAAGGCGCGCGCGAGCGCGAACGCGGCGGAGCGCAAGGCGAGGACGCGGTCCCTGAGCGCGCTCGCTCCGCGGGGCAGAGGCAAACGGACGAGGCGGCGGCCTTTTTCGAGCGCGGCGTCGCGGTCGCCCTCGAACGTGAGGAGCAACGTGTCGAGGAAGAGGCGATGTTCGATCGCCGCTTCCCACACGGGCCCTCGCTCGGCGGCGGCGAGCGCGGCGCGCGCCTTGTCGATCCAGCCGCACGCGGCGAACGCGGTGGCCGCCATGAGCGGCGCCATCGTGGCCGGGTAGGGGACACGTTCGAGCGTGCCCGCCCAGCTCCGCAGGACCGCGATCACGTCGCCCGAGCGCAGCACGCGACGCAGGCGCCTGCGCGACAGCCACCGGCCGACCGACGCCGCGACGACGATGCCGATCACGGCGGCGGCGACGATCGGTTTGTGCAGGGCAAACCGCAGGCACGCGGCGACGAGGGCGGCGGACGCGACGAACGCGACCCACCGAAACACGCGGCCCTCACGCGGCTCGCCGTTGCCCGGGGACAGAAAATCCACGACGCCCGTAGCGTACGGCCAGGCGTCGGGAGAGCAACCCCCGTCGCGGCTAGGCTAGGGGACAAAAAGGAAAAGGGCCCGCCACACCCGCTTCCTGCTACCGTTGCTCCCTTCCGGGCCTGGCGGGGTTCACAGTGCGCTGTCGGCGGACCCACAACGGGACGGGTCCCGAACGGGCAGAGTCGTACTTCATCGCGACGTGCCTGTCGAGCGCTCGACCGAAAAAAGATGGAGGTGCGTTCCGGACGCGTGTTCACGTCCTCGCTCGTTCGGCGCGCGGGATCACTTTTCGTTCGCGTGAGGTCGGGGCGCGTGGTAGCCGCCGCACCGTGAATCAGCGGGTTTCCGGATCGGAGCGGTCGTCGGGGCGGCGGGTGCTCGTGCTCGGCTCAGGTGCGCGCGAGCATGCCCTGGCCAGGGCGCTTTCCAGGTCGAGCACGACGGCCGAGATCCTCGTCGCGCCGGGCAACGCGGGCACCGTGGACGAAGGCGGGGCGGGCTGCGCGCCGATCCGCTCCATCGAGGGCGCGCGGCTCGACCCGGCGGAGGTCGTCGCGCTCGCGCAGCGCGAAGCGGTCGACCTCGTCGTCGTGGGCCCCGAAGGGCCGCTCTGCGCCGGCGTCTCGGACGCGCTCGAAGCGGCGGGGATCCGGGTCTTCGGGCCGAGCGCGGAAGCTGCGCGGCTCGAAGGGTCGAAGGCGTTCATGAAGCAGTTCGCCGCGCGGCACCGCATCCCGACGGCGGACTTCGAGATCGTGACGGACATGGCCGCCGCCGAGGCGGAGATCCGTCGGCGCGGCGCGCCCGTGGTGGTGAAGGCCGACGGCCTCTGCGCGGGCAAGGGCGTCGTCGTGGCGCAGACCGAAGCGGAGGCGATCGAGGCGGCGCGCGCGATGCTCGTCGAGCGTCGCTTCGGAGACGCAGGGCGCGTGGTCGTGATCGAAGAGGCCCTCGCTGGTGAGGAAGCGAGCGTCCTCGCGGTCACCGATGGCACCTCGCTCCTCGTGCTCCCCGTCGCCCGTGATCACAAGCGTGTCTTCGACGGCGACCAGGGCCCGAACACCGGCGGCATGGGCGTGTTCGCGCCGTCGCCGCAGGTCGGGCCGGATCTGCTCGCGCGGGTCGAGCGAGAGATCTTGCGACCGACGATCGACGGCATGCGCGTCGAGGGCCGGCCCTTCCGTGGCGTGCTCTTCGCCGGGCTCATGATCACGCCCGCCGGGGATCCCTTGCTGCTCGAGCACAACGTCCGCTTCGGCGATCCCGAGTGCGAGGCGCTCGTCGCGCTGCTCGACGGCGACCTCGGCGCGATGTGCGCGTCGGTCGCGAGCGGCAAGCTCGATCCCACGGCCGTGCGTGTCGCGCCGGGGCGAAGCGCGGTCGTCGTGGTGCTCGCGGCGGCTGGGTATCCGGCCACGCCGCGCGCAGGGGACGTGATCCGCGGGCTCGACGAGGCGGCCGAGGTGCCCGGCGTGGTCGTGCATCACGCGGGCACGAAGAGGACGGCCGAGGGGATCGTCACGGCGGGCGGGCGCGTGCTCGCCGTCACGGCCGTCGGGGCTTCGATCGCCCTCGCGCGGGAGCGCGCCTACGAGGCGGCGCGGCGCATCTCCTTCGCAGGCGCGCATTTCCGGACCGACATCGGCGCCTCGGCGATCGTGGGCGCGCGGTAGCGCTCGACCGCGCGGCGCGCCTTCGTCATGCTCCTCTCACCGGGCGCGGAGCCTGGGACGAGCGGCACCGTGGACCCGATCATCGACCTCGCCGAAGGCACGGAAGAAAACACCCTCGCGATCCTGCTCGCCGACCGGATCCGGCAGAACGTCGGCAGCTCCGCTCGGAAAACGCAGGACTTTCGGGCGCTCCGTGGCTCCGTGCTCGTCGTGGCGCAGGACACGACGCAGACGCTCACGATGCGCTTCGATCACGGCCGATTGACGATCCACGACGGCACCGTGGGCATCCCTTCGGTGACCCTCTGCGGCGACGAAGCGGTCCTCCGGCGCCTCGCGAACGTCGGCCTGTCCCGCTGGCTGCGCCTCCCGAAGGTGTTCATGCGCACGCCGGAGGGGAGTGCGACATTGTGGGATGTCGCGCGTGCGATGGCCGACGAAAAGCTCACGATTTACGGGCTCCTCTCGCATCCGCGGCTGCTCCTCTTCCTCTTGCGGGTTCTGTCCGAGGGAGCTCCGGGCCGGGGCTGAGCCGTTTTTCGGGGGGTGGGACAACCGGACCGAAAAGAGCCGCTTTGACGGCGTTCTACGCCATTGGTATGGCTCGAACATGGCGGTCCGACTGCGGTATCTGTCGCACGAGCTCGAAGTGCCGCTGGGCCAGTTCGTGATCGGCCGCAGCGCCGACTGCCAGCTCGCGCTCGACGATCCGCTCGTATCACGCAGGCACGCGCTGCTCACGGTGCGCGGCGACAGCGTGACGATCGAGGACCTCGGCAGCCGCAACGGCGTGAGCGTGAACGGCACGAAGATCGAGGGGCAGCAGAAGCTCGCGCACGGGGATCACATCACCATCGGCGGTCAGGAGATGGTGCTCGAGAACATCCCCGAGGAGGGCTTCTCGAGCGTGCCCGAGTCGATCGCGTTCGGCCACCCGCGCAGCGCCGCGCGCTCGGCGCGCATGCCGACCGTGGCGGGCCACGAGAGCTTCGAGACGCGCGAGGACTTCTGGAGCGACTACACGACGCCCGGCGTCGCGTCGCAGCAGCAGAACACGTCCCCGACGCCGAGCGTGAACAGCGCGAACCTCGTCGCGGCCGCGAACGCGCACCCCGATCGGCACGTCAACGCGCTCTCGCTCATCGGGAGCGTCGCGGACAAAGCGCTCGCGATGGGCCGCTCCGAGGAGGCCGAGCGCATCCTCCTGCGCTCGCTGAACGACGTGCTGCAGAAGGCGCGCGACGGGAAAGAACCTCCGCTCGACCTCGCGGCGACGGCCGCCGTCTACGCGGCGAAGCTCGCCTCGGCGACGGGCAGGGGCATCTGGATCGACTACATCTTCGAACTCTACACGCGCATCGATCAGCTCGTGCCGGGCACGGTCGTCGACGAGCTCTACTCGGCGGTGCGCAAGGTCAAGACGCTCGACATGGGCAAGATGCGGGCGTACACCGAGTCGCTTCGGAGCCGATCCTCGAGCTTCGGTCCGAGCGAACGGTTCGTACAGCAACGAATCGAGGGCCTCGAGCGCCTCGGCGGGCTCAAGTGAGGTTCGGACATGCCGTTCAGGATCCGCTACCTCGCGCATGACCTCGAGCTCCCGTTCGGGGAGTTCGTCGTCGGGCGCGGGCCCGAGTGCCAGCTCGCGGTCGACGATCCGCTCGTGTCGCGCAAGCACGCCGCGCTCGTCGTGGGCACGAACGGCGTCGTCGCGAAGGACCTCGGCAGCCGCAACGGCGTGCTCGTCAACGGCGTGCGCATCGAGGGCCCGCGCGAGCTCGTGCCGGGCGACAAGATCCGCATCGGCAACCAGGAGATCATCATCTACAAGACCGACGAGCCGCGCTCGAGCCCGCTCGCGGACGAGGAGCATCGCCGCGCGATGCAGACGATCGGCGGCATGCAGGTCGCCGAGATCCATGCCTCCATCGAGGCCGCGGCGATCGACTCGAAGGGCGAGGTCGACATCCGGCTCGGCGGTCGCTCGGAGACATCGCGACGCTTCCAGTCGGTTCGCCTGCTCTGCGGCGTCGCGGACAAGGCGCTCGCGATGGGCCGCGCCGACGAGGCCGAGCGCATCCTCGCCTCGCTCCTGCAGGGCATCTTGAAGCGCGCCAAGACGGGCCAGCGCCCGAAGGGCGGCGTCGCGGAGTACGCCGCGCTCTACGCCGCGCGCCTCGCTGCGGCGACGACGAAGGGCTCGTGGATCGACTACGTCTTCGATCTCTACACGACCATCAGCGCGCCGCTGCCCGGCTCCGTGATCGACGAGCTCTACACGATCGTGCGCAAGGCGAAGGGCTACGACATCAGGATGATCCGCGCGTACGTCGCGGAGCTGCAGAAGATTGCGCCCCAGCTCGGTCCTGCGGATCGCTTCCTGGTGCAGCGGGTCGAGGGCCTCGAGCGGCTCGCGTCGTCGTCGTAACCGGCGCGTCTTCTTGTTGCGCTTGCGCGCGCGCGCCGCGCTCGTCGTTCTCGACGCGCGCCTCGGGCGCCGCGGTCCGCTTGCGGCTCGTGCGCATGCGTTGCCAGCCGAGGTTCTTCGCGGCCGCGCGCCGGATCGCATCGCGCAGCGCCTCGTCGGCCACGTGCTCGATCTCCGTGGCGAGCGCCTCGGGCAGCTTCACCGCGGGAGGCGCGGTGCGCACGTCGTTCCGTGTCTTCGCGCGCTCGGGCGGGTCCACGGGGCCCACGCGGAAGCGCAGCGACTCGACCGCGACGCCGCGCGCCTTGAGCTGCGCGAGGATCGGCTCGCACAGCATCGAGAGCTCCTGCGCCCACGTCGAGCTCGCCGCGCGCACGTGGAGCACGCCTCGCTCGAGCTTGACCGGCCGCGCGCGCGCCGCGATGCGCGAGCCCACGGCGGCCTCCCAGTCACGCGCGGAGACGGGCGAGCGCGACGCGTCCGACGGCGGCGCGACGCCACGCTCGCGGGCGAGAACCGCGAAGAGCGGCTCCATCCCCGAACGCCCTCTTCTCCGCTTCAACCTGGCCTCTTCGCGTCGCTCCAGCCTGCTTCTTCAGAGCGACGAACTCGGTACCGAAGGTGGGACTCGAACCCACAAGCCCGTGAGGACAGTGGATTTTGAATCCACCGCGTTTGCCATTCCGCCACTTCGGCTCGTCTTGAACTCCGACTCTACCTACCCCAGGGGCGATCTGCAACGCCCGAGGCGGCAGCGGCGGCCACCGGCGCCCCCCATGCTATATGCACGCCCGAAAGCGCCGAGGTCTAGATGAGCAAGTCGAAAGTCGCGATCCTCCGGACGTCTCCCCAGACCGTCCTCGAGGACTACCACCGCTTGATGAACCTGGCGGGCTACCAGGACGTCGTCGCCAAGGACGCGGACACGGCCCTCAAGGTCAACATCTCCTGGCATTTCTTCTTCCCGGGTTCGTCCACCGTGCCCTGGCAGCTCGAGGGCGTCATCCGCGCGATGAAGCGCGACGGCTACGCGAAGGACCTCATCCACGCCTGCCACAACCGCACGGTGGTGATCGACGCGCACCTCGGCGAGCGCGAGAACAAGCAGATCGACGTCGTCGAGGCCCACGGCCTGCGCAACGTCCATCTCTACGAGGGCGAGGAGTGGATCGACGTGCGTGACGCCGTCGGTGACCTGACGAAGAAATTCCTCTGCCTGAACGAGGTCTACCCGAAGGGCTTCAGCATCCCGAAGCGCTTCATCGGCGAGAACATCATCCACCTGCCCACGGTGAAGACGCACATCTTCACCACGACGACGGGCGCGATGAAGAACGCGTTCGGTGGCCTCTTGAACGAGCACCGCCACTGGACGCACCCGGTCATCCACGAGACGCTCGTCGATCTCCTGATGATCCAGAAGAAGATCCACCGCGGCGTCTTCGCCGTGATGGACGGGACCTTCGCCGGCGACGGCCCGGGGCCGCGCTGCATGATCCCGCACGTGAAGAACGTGATCCTCGCGTCGGCCGATCAGGTCGCGATCGACGCGGTCGCGGGCAAGCTCATGGGCTTCGACCCGCTGAAGGACCTCAAGTTCGTCCGCCTCGCGCACGACCTCGGCCTCGGCTGCGGCGACGTGCGCGACATCGAGATCGTCGGCGACGTCGACGCCTTGAACGACAAGTGGGACTTCCAGGGCCCCTTCAAGGAGATGACGTTCGCCTCGCGCAACCAGCACCGCATCTACTGGGGCCCGCTGAAGAAGCCGGTCGAGTGGTCGCTGAAGACGTGGCTCGCGCCGTGGGCCTACGTCGCGTCCGTCGCGTACCACGACGCGTTCTGGTACCCGATGTACGCGCAGAAGAACGTGCAGCGCGTGCTCGCGAGCGAGTGGGGCCGGCTCTTCGCGAACTGGGGCAAGGTGCAGCCCGACGCCGAGGGCCTCGGGTATCCCGACGTCGGCGAGGTCAGCCCCGAGCTCATCCGGATCGGCCTCAAGCACTTCCTCGAGGCCTTCCGCCTCATCGGCATGGCCGTCGCCGAGTCGCCCGAGCTCAAGCACCGCAAGATGCGCCAGGAGCGCGAGGCGGTGCGCAACCAGCATCCCTGACCCGAGCCCTCCCTCTCCCCTCTCCGCCTCGCGGAGAGGGGCCCGGGGGTGAGGGAAAGCTCAGATCAGCGGCGACCCGCCGCCCGTCGCCGCATTCCCGCCTGACGGGCCGCCCGTGAGGTCGATCGTCTCGGCCATCGAATTCGGCCCGCCCCGGCCGCCGATGATATCGGTGCCCGCGCGACGCACGAGCTCGAACGCCTCGATCGGCTCGATCGTATTCGGGTGCACGGGCACGCAATCGAATGATTCGCGCGCGACGTCGAACGCGCCTCGATTCATGAGGATCTGATTCTTCGTGGCCGCGGCCTGGAGCATCGCCGCCGCGCGCGGCACCTCGCCGAGGATCGTGTAATCGAGGCGGCCGAACGCCTTCGACCCGATCTCGCCCGAGAGCATATCCCCCGTCGCCACGCCGATCGACACGCCGAGCGCGAACGGCGAATCCTGCCCGGCGCGCAATGCGAGCGTGCGGAGCTGCATTCGCACGTCGAGGCTCGCCTCGAGCGCGCGCGTCACGTGGTGGTCGCCGCGGAACGTCGCCATCACCGCGTCGCCGAGGAATTTGTCGACCACGCCGCCGCGGTTCGTCACGGCCGGCACGATCACCTCGAAATTCGCGTTCAGCGTGCGCACGCGCTCGCTCGGCTCCTGCTCTTTGGAGCTCGCGTGAAAGCCCGCGACGTCGATGAACACCACGGTGCCTTGCCAGGTATCGATCGCGTTGAACGTCGACGTCGACCTCAGCCGGTCGACCAGGCTCGGGCTCACGAACATGCGCAGCACGCTGTTTTCCTCGCTCGAACGGGCGTTCGTCCGGAGCTCCGTCACGTGCTTCAGCGTCTTCTCGATCGTGACCTCGAGGTCCTTGAAATCGATCGGTTTGACGAGAAAATCGAACGCGCCGCGGTTCATCGCGGTGCGAATGTTGCTCATGTCGCCGTAGGCCGAGACGATGATCGTCCGGACGAGCGGGTTCACGTCGCCCACGCGCGACAGGAACGTGAGCCCGTCCATGCCCGGCATGTTGATGTCGGTCAGGACGACGTCGATGTCGCCGTGCTTGCGCAGCTCCTCGAGCGCGTTTTCGCCGTTCGTCGCGAAGACGAAGCTATAAATGTCTTTCCTGATCTGGTGGCGAAAGCGCTGCTTGATGAGGTGCGGGACGTCGGGCTCGTCGTCGACGACGAGGATCTTCGCCGTCCCCGGCTGGTTGCGATCGGCGAGCGCCGCGAATGCGCTCGCGAACTCCCGCGCCGAGCGGAAACGCTTGTCCGGGTCCTTCGAAAGCGCCCGCTCGAAGAAGCGATCCACCTCCGGCGATAGCTCTTTCAAGTACGTCGAGGGCGGCGGGAACGGATCGGTGCAAATGCGCACCATCAGCATCCCCAGCCATTGCCCGGGGAACGGGTGCTGCCCCGTCAGGGCCCGATAGGCGAGCACCGCGAGCGACCACAGATCGCTGCGCAGATCCACCGCGCCGCAGCGGATTTGCTCGGGGCTCATGTAGAGCGGCGTCCCCACGATGCTGCCCGCCGAGGTGAGCTGGAGCTCGTCCTCCGTCGCGTCCTCCTCGCTCGTCAGCATCGACACCACGCCGAAGTCGAGGATTTTGACCGTCTCGTCGGCCTCGCCGCGCGCCATGAACACGTTCGCGGGCTTGAAATCGCGGTGTACGATGCCCTTCGCGTGCGCGGCGGCGAGGCCGATCGCCGCCTGCGTCACGATTGGCACGAGCGCGCCGAGCGGCATACGCTCGATCCGTTCGAGCCGGCTCTCGAAGTCCTCGCCCTCGAGGAGCTCCATCACGATGTACGGCGAACCCTCGTCAATGCCGTAATCGTAAATCTGCACCACGTGCTGATTCCGGAGCTGGGCAATCGCCTTCGCTTCCCGGTCGAACCGGGTTCGCGCGGTGGTCGAGGCCACGTGGTCCGGGGACATGAGCTTCAGGGCCACGCGCCGGCGCAGCTGAAGATCGAGCGCCTCCCAGATGTGGCCCATGGCCCCACGCCCGATCTGCCGCACGAGCTCGTATTTGCCGGCGATGAGGCGGTGGGACATGAGGATTTTCCTGACTCTAGCCGATGGTCCCTCGCGCCGTCAACGCGCCGTTCGGCCCTCCGTGACGGAAGCTCTGTCGTTCGCATCGCATCCCTGCCGTACCGGTGGTTCGCCCGAGTGCTACGCTCGGCTCCGTGCCCGTCCTTGTTGCACAAGAGTTAACGAAGTCGTTTGGTGAGAGGCGCATCCTCGATGGCGTCTCGCTTTCCATCCACAGCGGAGAACGCGTGGGCCTCGTCGGAGCCAATGGCTCAGGCAAGAGCACGCTCGCGCGCATCCTCGCGGGCCTCGACAAGCCCGACACGGGCACGGTCGCGCAGCGGCGCGGCGCGGACGTCGCGTATCTCGCGCAGGAACCCGCGCTCGATCCGGCGAAAACGGGCCGCATGCTGGTCGTCGAGGGCCTCGGCCCGTGGGCCGCGGCGAAGGCGCGATACGAGGCGATCTCCGCGCGGCTCGGCCACGGCGAGGGCGATCAAGACGCGCTCCTCGCCGAGCAGGCGGAGGTGGCCGCGCAGATCGAGCGGCTCGGCGGCTGGGATCAGCTCCACAAGGTCGACGAGATCCTCGGCCACGTCGGCGTCACGCGTCCCGACGCGCCCACGGCCGAGCTCTCGGGCGGGGACAAACGTCGCGTCGCGCTCGCTTGTCTGCTCATCGCGCCGCCTGCGCTGCTCGTCCTCGACGAACCTTCGAACCACCTCGACACGGAGACGATCGACTGGCTCGAACGCTGGCTCGTCGAGGAGTACAAGGGCGCGCTGCTCATCGTGACGCACGATCGGTATTTGCTCGACCGCGTCGTCGACCGGACGATCGAGCTCCACCGCGGCAAGGTGTATTCGTACGACGGCGGCTACGAGGACTACCTCGAAGCGAAGGCGGAGCGGCTCGCGATCGAGGCGCGTACCGAGCAGAACCGGCAGAACCTGCTCCGGACCGAGCTCGAATGGCTGCGGCGCCAGCCGAAGGCGCGCACGACCAAGCAGAAGGCGCGGATCCAGCGGGCCGAGGCTGCGAAGGCGGCCGTCCCCGCGCGCGCCGAGCAGACCACGAAGCTCCTGGCGGAGTCGAGTTTTACGGGGAAAACCGTCCTCGAATTGCGCAAGCTCACGCTGGAGATGGGGGGCCGCACGCTCCTCAAAGACTTCAATTTCGTGCTCGCGGCCGGCGAACGCGTGGGGATCGTGGGCCGGAACGGCACGGGCAAGACCACGCTCCTCCGGGCGATCCTGGGCGACGTCGCGCCGGCGGGCGGCGAGATCGTGGTCGGGAAAAACACCCGCGTCGGCTATTTCGATCAGCACCGGAGCGGGCTCGACGAGGACAAATCGATCTACGACAACGTCGCGGCGGCGGGGAACAAGATCGAGCTCGGCGGCCAGCCGATCGAGGTCCGCTCGTTCCTCGAACGGTTCCTCTTCGACGGACATGCGCAGCGGCAGCCCGTGAAATCGCTCTCCGGCGGCGAGCGGGCGCGCGTCGTCCTCGCGAAGATGTTATCGCAGAGCCATAGCCTGCTCATCCTGGACGAGCCCACGAACGACCTCGATTTGCCCACGCTCTCGGCGCTGGAGGAGATGCTCACCGAGTACGGCGGCAGCGCGCTCGTCGTGACGCACGACCGGTGGTTCCTCGATCGGGTCGCGACCTCGCTCCTCGTGTTCGAGGGCGACGGCCGCGTCGTGCGGTATGCCGGCGGGCACCAGGATTATTTGCAGCAAAAGGCCGCCGCGGAGGCCGCGAAGGAGGAGGCGGCGAAGGCCGCGGCGGCGGCCGCGAAAGTGACCAGCAAGGACAAACCCGCCGCGGGCAAGCCGGCCGCGCCGAAATCGAAGGGGCTCACCTGGTCCGAGCAGCGCGAGCTCGAAGGGATCATGGGCCGGATCGAGGAGGCCGAGGGCGAGGTCGCGTCGCTCGAAAAAGAGCTCGCGGATCCGGCGCTGTATTCGTCCCGCGGGGCGGACGTCCCGGTGCTCGGGAAGCGCCTCGACGAGGCCAAGGCGCGCGCGGCGACCTTGATTGCGCGCTGGGAAGAGCTCGAACAGAAGCAGGCGGGGGCTTAACCCCTCATTCCTTCACGATATCGCACGTGAGCTCCTCGGAGACGAGCTCGGTGCCGCCCGTGCCCTCGCGCAGCGAGACCACGAGGATCTTGCCGTCGGGCAGCGGCAAGAGGCGCACCTCCGAGGCCAGGCTCTTGTCGTCGAGCACCGAATAGCGCTTGCCGATCGCCTGGAACTTCTCGTCGATCGGCACGAGCTCGAGGTCGCCGCTGCCGCGCTTTCCCTCGATGAACGCGAGCCAGCGCCGCCCCTGCGTGTCGCGCAGGAACGTCGGATCCGTCTCGGAGTGGTCGTGGTGATCGGCCTCGTCGTCGTGCCCGTGCGCGTGGTCGTGGCCCGCGTCGCCCATGTGCGTGTCGACCGCGGCGAGCTTCTTCGGCAGCTCCAGGCTCTTCGGCACCCGGAGCGCGCGCAGCGCGAATTGACCTTTTTCCTTGGCCACGGACGTGACGATCACGAGGTCGTCGCCGTCCTCGGCGGCGTGCGGGATCGTGGGGAAGCCCGGATAACTCACGAGCTTGCTCTTCAGGCGCTTGTTTTTTCCGAGGATCCCCACGCGGAGCGTCGAGCTGAACCGCGTCGCGAGCAAAAGCCCGCCATCGTCGAGCGCGTGCGAGATCGGCACCTCGAACGAGGCGAGCGCGGGCGGATCGCCCTTGAGCACGATCTCATGCAGGTGGACCTCGTTCTCCTTGTTCCCCGTATCCACGATCAGCGTGCTCTTCCATTCGAGCGCGCCCTCGGCCTTCTCGTCCGCTTCGAGCTCGGAGCCGACGATCCACGCCTTGCCGCCGCCGTCCGAGAACGTGCGGCAATCGCGCAGCTCGTGATAACCCTTCTCGTCCTCGGCCTTGTCGACCTTCGCCTTCGCGTCGTCCTCGGCGTCGCCCCGATCGTAATCGTGGCCCTTGAGCAGCTTCGCCCGCTCCTCGCCCGTGGGTTTTTCCGGACGATCGAGCCACGGCGTGCCCTCGAAATGGTTCCACGCGTCGCTCGTATCGGCCGGGCCGCAGGCGACGCGGCGCCGCTTGTCCTTGTATTCGTCGTGGTAATCGACGAACGCGTAGACCTTGTCGCCGTCGACCTTCGACGGCGTCACGCGCATGACCTTGCGCGTCCCTTCCTCGGCCTTCGGCGGCTTTGCGAGGGGCGAGCTTTTGCCCACGGCGACCTTCACGAGCCGGCCCTCGCCCGACTTCTCGACGACGAGCACGTACGGGTCGTAGCCCATCGCCAGGCCCACGCCTTGGCGGCCTTCGCCGAGGTCCACGACCGAAAGGCCTGTCAGCTTGTTCGCGCCCGCGCCCCACACCTTCTTTTCGCCCGCCTTGCACGCGGCCGGGCCCTGCGGGGGCTTGAGCGGCGCGGCTGTGGTCGTCGCGGCGACGACGGAGCCCGCCGGCGCCCCCGAGGCCGCCGCTGCGGCCGAGGGCGTGGGCGAGGCCGAGGGCGTGGGTGCGGGTTTGATGTCGCTCGACCCGCGGTCACACGCGGCGACGAGGAGAAGTGGGAGGAGCGGGGCTACGCGGCGGAGGTCGTGCACGCGCCGATGAGAAAACGAAAGACCTCGCCCGTCAATCTCATTCGATCCGCGGCGGCTCGTACTTGCGGTTGGGATCGAGCACCTCGGCGTACGCGCCGCCGAACCCGTCCTCGAAGATGCGCCCGAGCCGCTCGGCGACAGCCTTGCCGTCGATGAACAGGCCGACGTTCCGGCTCACCGTGAAATAGTCGCCCTCCCAGTTGCTCGTGCCGATCCAGGCGCTCTTGCCGTCGACGACCATGTATTTCGCGTGGGCCACGCGGGCGAACGGGATGAAGCCGGACGAGCTTTGCGGGATCACGATGAACTTGATGGAGATCCCCGGCACGCGCGAAAGCTCGCGCAGCCCATCGAGCGACGCCTCGCGCTTGCTCCAATCCGAGACGAGCAAACGCACGCGCACGCCGCGCTTCGCCGCTCTTCGGAGCGCGTCGTCGAGGTCCGTCCACGGCGCGCCGTTTCGCATCTTCGTGCGGTACGTCAGGACCTGCACGTCGAGCGTACGCTCGGCGCCGTCGATTCGCGCGAGCAGCTCGGGCAGCTCCCACGGTACGCCCGCGGGCAGGAGATCCTTGGGGCTCGCCGTGGGCAGGATCCGCGCCTCCTCGCCGCCGAGCGTGACGCGCGCGGGGATCTTTAGCGGCGTCGCTTTCGGCGGCTCTGCATGGCTTTCTTCGCCGGACGACCGCCAATCCTGCTCGAACACCCGCGCGAACGCCGCGACGACCTCGGGCACGCGCACCCGCGCCCCGATCTCCTGGATGTGTTCGAGGGAGCGGAAATCCATGTTCTGGCTGCCGACGTACGCGTCCGAATCGTCGATCACCATGTATTTCGCGTGCTGCACGCCGTCCCGCGGCCGGAGGTCCATCTTGCGGACGACTACCCCGTGCGAGCCCAGCCGATCGACCGATTCGGGGTATCGCAGGTAAAACTTCATGTCGACGAGGAGCCGCACGCGCACCCCGCGACGCGCGGCCTCCTCGATCGCGACGAGCACCGGCTCCAGTTTGCCGCTTTTTCCGTCGGGCGCATTGCTGATGTAAAAATGCTCGATGTCGATCGAACGCTTTGCGCCCTGGATCATGGCGAGCCAGACGTCGGCGGCGTTCGGCACGTCGGGGTGATCGAGCGTGGTCTCGGCCGGCGGCGTTTCGACGATCTCGATGGGCGGCGCCGCGGCGACCGGCTGCGCGGGCGTGGGCGCGGGCGCGGGGGTTTGCGTCGCCGGTTCGTGGGGACAACCGGCGAGGGCGAGGAGCGAGGCGGCGAGGGGAAGGGCGAGGCGCGACATCAGCCGCGCCAGAATAGGAGGATCGAGTGCGTTCGTCGAGGTCCGGGCGCTCTTTTTCAGCGCGCCACGGCGGGCCCCTGATTGCCCGTCGCAAGCTTCTCGGCGCGGTGCACGAGGCTCACGAACTCCTGCTGATCCGATTGCGTCGTCGCGGCCTGATCGGCGAGCCGCGCGATGTCCTTCATCGACCAATCCCGCGCGTGCGGGCTCTGCCGCAGCACCTCGGCGAACGCCGCGACCGTCGCGGCGAACCGGAAATCGCGCCCCGCCGCGTCGAACGAGGCCGCGATCGTCGCCGGATCCATCTTGAACTCGCTCTCGCTCGCCGTATCGCCGGCGAGCGGCTGCTTGTGGCGGAGGCGGAGCACGATCGGCGAGGTCTTCGTGTCCTTGAGGACCACGTCATAGATCGCCGTCACCGCGTGGCCGTTGCCGATCTCGCCCGCGTCGACCTTGTCATTGCGGAAATCCTTGTCCGCGATGTCGCGGTTCTCGTAGCCGATGAGCCGGTACTCCTTCACCACCTTCGGGTCGAACTCCACCTGGATCTTCACGTCACGCGCGATGACCTCCAGCATGCCGGAGAGCTGATCCTGGAACACGCGCTTCGCCTGCACCTCGCTGTCGATGTACGCATAGTTGCCGTCACCCTTGTCGGCGAGGCGCTCCATCATCGTATCCTTGTAATTGCCGGTCCCGAAGCCCACCGTGCTCAGCGTGATGCCCTTCTCCTTGTAACGGCCGATCATGTCGAGGATCGCCTCGTGCGACGTCGGCCCCACGTTCGCGTCGCCGTCCGAGAGCACGATGACGCGATTGACGTGGCCCTTCACGAGCGTCCGCTCGGCGAGCTTGTACGCGAGCTCGATTCCGCTCGCCA
Organism: Polyangium sp. 6x1; assembly: GCF_029946515.1. Classification (GTDB taxonomy): domain Bacteria; phylum Myxococcota_A; class Polyangia; order Polyangiales; family Polyangiaceae; genus Polyangium. Next base: position 157,247 of record NZ_JARZHH010000011.1, on the reverse strand, counting down.
TCGCGGTCGAGCCCGAGGCCGAGAGGTCGTCGATCGCGCGGAAGATCTTGTCCTTCTCCTCGATTCCGGTCGGCGCGAGCACCTCACGCACGTTGCCGGCGTACGTGCAGAGCGCCACGGTGTCGCCCTTCTTCAGCGAGCTCGTGAGCAGCTTCAGGCTCCGCTTGGCGAGCGGGATCTTGTCGGCCGCTTCCATCGAGCCGCTCGTGTCGACGAGATACACGAGGTGCACGGGCTTGCGCGCGCTCTCCGGCACGCGCTTGCCTTGCACGGCGACGCGCACGAGGTGATGGCCCTTCGTGAACGGCGACGGCGCGGCGGCGAAATGCACCGCGAACGGCCCGCTCTTCGGAGCCTCGTAGCTGTAATCGAAGTAGTTCAAAAACTCCTCGGCGCGGATGGAGGCGAACGGCGGGAGCGTGCCCTCCATGATCTTCCGGCGGGCAATCGAATACGACGCCGTGTCGACGTCGATGGCGAACGTCGAGAGCCGATCCTTCGCCGGGTCGACGACCGGGTTCACGCCGTAATCCTTGTAGTCCTCGGTGCCCTTCGGCTCGGGCGGCGAGACGGCGATCGGGGCGGGCTGCTGCGGCGACGGCTTTGGCGCGACGACGGCGACCTTGCGCTCGGCCTCGGACTTGCTCGCCTCGGCCCTCTTGGGCGTGCCCGGCGCGGGCGGCGGCGGCGCGGGCACCATCATGGTGGGCGCGGGATTCACGGGCTGCTGCGCCATCGGCGCGGCCGCGCCGGTCACCATGGGCGCCGCCTCGTCCGCGGCCGGCGCGGCGGCCTCGCCGGTGGCCGTGTATTGGCGCGGGTAGGAGGAATCGTCGACCGCCGCCGCGGTGGTCTGCGGTTCGGCGGCGCCTCCTGACGAGGAGGACGCGGCGCCGCAACCGGCGAGGGTCTGGGCGAGGGTGACGAGCGCGACGAGGGCGACGAGGGGGCGGGAGCGCAGCATGGCAGAAGTTCCTCCGAGTGGCGTTTCGCCTGAGGAAACGGCGGCGCCCGGCGAACCTTACACGTCCCTCGCGCCGATCGTGGGGAGGGGTGTCCGGGGCTCCGGGGCGGTGTGAACGAAACGACGGTGCCGCCCCTGCCCAAGTCGAGCAGCCCTGGCGCAACCGGGGCCTCGAATGCCGGCGCGCGCCGACGATTTCACCCTGGCCCTCCCTTTGCAATGCGGCGGGACGAACCCTTTCGCGGAGCCAAACGCGTGCGATCTTCGTTTGCTTTCCTTTTCCTCGCGTCTTTCCTTCCTGCTTGCTCGGGCGGCCCCGGGCCCAGCGAGCCCCACCCGGGAGATGGTCCCGACAAACCGGACGACGCCGTCACGCTCGTCTGCGACCTCATGCGCGCCGCGTGCGAGCGGCAGGTCGCGTGCGGGCATCCTTTCATCAACAACACGCCGGGTGACGTCGACGCTTGCCTCGAAGCGCAGCGCTGCGAGTCGGTCGCCGACGTGCTCACCTCGCCCGACGTCGTGGTCGACCCCGCCGCCGTCGACAAATGCACCGCGGCGATCGAGGCCGCGAGCTGCGGGGCGCTCGCTGCGCAGGGCCTCGGCATCGATCCCTCCTGCGCGCATTACGTCGTCGGCACGCGCGCCGAGGGCGAGAGCTGCCGCGGCGGCACCGTCTCCGATTGCGCAGCGGGCCTCTCGTGCGTGTTCGAGGGGAACACGTGCCCGGGCACTTGTACGCGCGCGCCCGAGCGTTGCAGCGAGGGCTCGTGTGGCCCGAATGCGTTCTGCAATTCGGACGGCACCTGCCAGGACCGTGCGGCGATCGGCGCGGCGTGCGACGAGGCGGGGGTGGATTTCGAAAACCTGCGCGACGGCCCCTGCGTGGCCGGCGCCCATTGCGAGGGCGCCGTCTGCGTGGCCGACCTTGACGCAGGCGCGGCGTGCGCCGGGGCGAGCGTCCACGCGTGCGGCGAAGGCGCGGCTTGCGTCTGCGCGGACCCTGCCAATTGCGCGAGCGACGCCGATTATGCCTGCCGGCCCGCGCGCGCGGAGGGCGAGCCTTGCAACATGGCGTATGATTGCGACGACGGCCTTTATTGCAACTTCGACGACGAGGGCCGCTGCTCGAAGCGCGGCGGGCTCGGCGCGGCGTGCGGGGACTCGCTCGGCGCTTGCCAGCATCCGCTCGCGTGCGTCGATGGGAAATGCGGCGACGAAGAGCCGATCGTCGCCGAGCTCCCGCTGCTCGAAGAGGGCGAGAGCTGCGTCGAGAGCGGCGCGTGCCCGCTCGGCACGGCCTGCACCTGCGACAACGACGGCTGCACGGAAAAGCGCTGCCTGCCCGCGCCGGGCCTCGGCGCGAGCTGCCAGGAGCAGATGCTCGCGAACCTCACGCCGTTCGCCTGCGCCGAGGGCTTCTGCGACATCCTCACCGATTACACCTGCGTCCTGCCCGCGGCCGCGGGTGAGCCTTGCGCCGTCGACGGCGTGACCCTCGCCTGCGCCTCGCTCGTCTGCATCGGCGGCAAATGCGCCTCCGTGGAGCAGACGCGCTGCGAGGAGTGACGCTCAATCGTCGAATTCGTCGTCCTCGTCCTCGTCGTCCGGCTCGGGGATCTCGATCTCGAAGGGGGGGTCGAGCTTCTCACCGCACTCGACATCGTAGGAGCCGAACCTGACGCTCTCGTTGCTGGCGTACATGGTCCGGGGCGTTTTCCTCCAGCGATCGTAACGGACCATTGCGCGCTCGCCGGGGGCGAGGAGCGGCGGTTCGAGCGCGGGCAGGCGCGCGAGGACGCCGCTCCAATCGACCGCCATCGTCATCTCTTCGTACGTGGTCAGATCGGAATCGTCCCACTCGTTCGGGCCGGGGATCTCGTCGTCCTCATCCTCGTCCTCGAGGTCCGCCCCCTCGCGGTCCTGCTGATACCGCTCCTTGCGCCTCGCGTACACGAGGGCGCTCGTGCCCGCCTCGTCCGTGAGCGCCACGGGCGGTTTGTCGCGGTGACGCACCTGGATGAAGGGATGCAGGTCGACGAATCCCACGACGTTGCCGCCTTGGACCGTCCAGACGCCGAGCGTCGCGCCATAATAAATTGCGTGGTACGCGCTCGTCCCGCCGCCATTCTCGAGGAAGACGTCGAGGCACGCGCGAATGTGGTCGAGATTCGGATAAGCGTGGAGTTCGGCCCAGCGAGAACCGCCGGGCCCCACGGAGAGCTCGAGGACGTAGCAGCTTCGATCCTGCGGAGGGGCCATGCGCCCGAGGAGAGCAGATCGGGGGGCGAGGCACAAGACGCGCCCCGCCCCCTCGATCACGCAGCCTTCCCGGAGGAGGCCTTCTCCATTTCCGCGGCGAAGCGGAGCAGGCCCTCGCCCCAGCCGCCGAGGATGTACGTACGGTCGTAGAACTCCGGCACGAGCGTGTCCTTGTAACCGGCAATCTGCACCAGGAACACCTTCACGTTCGGGTTCACGCGCTTGCGATACGTCGACACGAGCTTCGCCACGTCGATGTATTGCCCACCCGTGCCCCAGCCGTACTCGCGATACTGCGCCTTGTTCGTCCCGTACAGGCCGCCGTGGCCCGCCTGCATGTCGCTCATCACGAAGATCGAGTCCCAGTGCTCCTTCATCCGGATCGCCCGGTCGAAGAAGAGCCAGACACCATTCTCCGTCGACTGACCGATGTCCTTCGCGAGCCCCTCGGCGCGCTTCAATTGATCGAAGATCGACGCGCCCTTCCGGATCGCGAACGTCTCCAGCTCGTCACCGAACACGCCGAGGTGACCCTCGTCCGCGCGCATCCCCGCGAGCACGCCCGTCAGGTTGCCGATCGTCGAGACCTTCATCGTGCCCATCGCGCTCGTCGTCGTGCTCTGCGCCGAGCCGCTGTTGTCCGCGAGCACCATCACGCGGCCGCGGAAATGCGGCAATTCACCGAGCGACGCGACGAGGCACTTCTCGATCGCATCGAGCAGCGGCCCCGGCGCCTTCTCCTCCACGGCCTTGTAGGCCGAGAAGTAACGGAAAGGCAATTGCTTGCCGTCCTTCGCGCCCGCGAGGAGCGACGGGACGATCTCGTCCGCCTTCATACCCGCCTCCAGCATGTTGCGGAGGTTGCGCAGCATCGCCATGTGGCCCATGACCGCCATGGCCTTCTTCCACGCCGTCCGGTTCGAGCCACGCGCGCTCACGATCGCCTCCCACGTGCGGCCCGTGTTCTTCGCCTCGCCCTTCACGAGCTTATGCACCGCCTCGCTCTTCGGGTGCACGAGGTTCACGACGTCCACGGTCTTCGCCGCGTGATCCTCGAGCCGGTACTTCGCGAGCCCGTACGTATCGAAGCGCGTGATCGCGTCACGCCACGCCTTCTTCAGCGCGTTCGGGATCGGCTTGCCATAACGAAACATCTGATAGGCCAGGCCCACCGCCGGCTCGTCCGCGCGCTTCACGATCCGCGGCGCATACTTGCGCACGAGGCCCGTGCCCTTCAGGGCGCGGTGGTTCGCCGCGCGCACGAGGATGACCTGCGGCGTCGTGCGGATGTGCTCGTCATTGCGCAGCCGCGCCGCCTCCTCCAGCGTCGCCTCGGCGTCGTGCTCGAGCGCCTCGTCGATCGCGCTCTCGATGAGCTCCGCGGGCGACAGCTTGCGCCACGCCTGCGGATCGACCGCGTCGAGCGTCGCGCGGAGGTAATCGACCTCCTTGTTCGAGAGCCGGCACGGATTCGCCGCGGCCTTCGCGGGCCGCGCGTCCTTCTCGTCGCGGTGGTAATACATGGGCTCGCCGAAGAAGCACGTCGACGCCGCGAGGCGGAGGCGCGGGATCGGCGACGAGAGGTCGTACGAGACGCCGCCCATGAAATTCAGGTGTCCCGAGGCCGGGGGCGTCTGGGACGCCGCCTTCGCGCGAGCCTTCTCCTTCTTGATGAAGCTGAAAAACGCCATGACGAACCTACCGGTTCCCCGCGCGACACACGCCGCGCGGATCAAAAAACACCCGAGGAGCCCGAGAGAACCATTGGCCGCGGTTTTTTTTCGTTGAAATCGAAGGAACCGCTGCCTTCACTGCCCGGGGCTCGGGGGAGCGGCCCTCGCGAGGAGGGTGCTCGGGGAGAGGGCATTGCAGCCCTCGTGCCAGCGCCTCGCGCGGCCGGAAAACGCAGGCGTTTGGGCCGATGTTCTGTGGATGCGGCCGTTCGGGGAGGAGACCGTGGCACCGTGCTTAGACGATGAGATAAACGCTTATCCCGAGGGAGCGTCGAGCTCTCCTTCGAGCTCGACCTCGAGGCCGCCGTACTCCGACGGCCGGAGCGTCAGTCGGTAGCCGTGCAGCTCCGCGGCGCGGTGCGTGATGTGGAGCCCGAGCCCCTGTCCGTCCGGAGCGCGTGAGCGCGCCTCGTTGCCACGAAAGCCACGCTCCGCGAGCCGCGAGAGCTCGGCCTCCGGGATGCCGGGGCCGTCGTCGACCACCCGCAGACGAAAAGCCTCCTTCGCGACGCGCTCCAGAATGACGGCGACGTGGCCGCCGGGGCCATTGTAACGAATGGCGTTGTACGTGACGTTGCTGATCGCCTGTTCGAGCAGCGTCACGTCGGCCGAGACGGTCACGGGCTCGCCGGGCACGGCGGTCTCGATGGACACCCCGAGCTGCTTCGCAATGGGCCTGTGCCGGCCGACGACACGCTTCACGAGCGTCTCGAGGTCGACCTCGCTTCGCTGGAGCTTTACGTCCGCCGCTTCGAGCCGGGCCGTGGCCGCGAGGTTGTGCACGAGCGAGGCCATGTAATGGGCCTCGTCCATCGCCGAGACGAGCGCGCCGACGTCGACGGGTTTTCCCGCGGCCGCGTCCTCGCGCAGCGTCGCGAGGTGGCCCTGCAGCACCGTCAGCGGGATCATCACGTCGTGCGTGGTGTTCGCCAGGAAATGGCGGAGCGCCTGCTCGCGCCGGTCCTTTTCTTCGAGCTGCGATCGAATCTCGCGCCTCGCCGCGTTGAAGACCCGCGCGAGCACGCCGATCTCGTCGTCGCCCTCGATCAGGACGGCGTCCGCGTACGTGGCCGAGGCCGAGCGCTGCACGGCCTCCGTGAGCTTACGAATGCGCCGGACCACGGGCCCGAGGGCGAGGAGCATCGCTGCGAAGACGGCGACCGTGGGCAGGAGCCATATGTTGGATTCGGGCAGCACCGCGCCCCAGGTCGGATCGGTCGTCCCGCGGGCGAGGACGTACGCGCACGGGCCCGTGCCCCAGGGCATTCGCGCGAGGAGCTCGACCGACGAGGTCGGGAAGACATACGAGGCGATCGCGACGTCCTGCCCTGAAATGGCGCGAGCGAGCGCTTCGGGGACGTCGGGCGCGTCGGGGTTTTTCGATTGGAGGTTTTCGTCGTAGGCATGCACGACCGCGGGCCTCGCCGCGTTGGGCCGCGGATGCCTCGGCGGAGGCGCAGGCCCCGGCCCGGGTGGAGGTGGCAAATCTCCGGGCGGAGGACGATTGCCGCGGGGGGGACCCAGAGGCCGGCTCGGCCGGAGCTCGCCGCCGAACGAAGAAGGCGCCGATTCGCACGCCTCGCGCGCCGCGGGCATTTGACCGAATACGAACTCCGTGAGGTTTTGCTCCGCCGCCTGGTGCCTCGCCACCGCGTCGTACCAGAACAGCGCGAACGTCATCGGGAGCATCACCGCAATGGTGGCGACCGCGAGTCGCGTGCGGAGCTTCATTCGTCGCGCCCGTCGCCCAGACGATACCCGATTCCCCACACGGTCTCGACGAACGCGCCGCACCCGAGCTTCTTGCGTAGCCTCGAGACGTGCACGTCGAGCGTCCGCTCGGTCCCGTCGCGCTCCGGATCGAGCACACGCTCGGCGAGCGAGCTGCGCGTCATGGCCTCGCCCGGCCGCTCGGCGAGCGCCGCGAGCAGCTCGAATTCGAGCCGCGTGACCTCGACGCGCCCGCCGCGCACGGAGACCTCGCGACGCCCGCGATCGATGCGGAGCGCGCCGACCTCGACGACCTCCCCGCGCCCGAGCGTGGGCCTGCGGAGGCGCGCGCGCACGCGCTCGACGAGCTCCTCGGGCCAGAACGGTTTCGTCATGTAATCGTCGGCGCCGAGCCGGAGCGCGCGGACCTTGTCCGCCGTGTCGTTGCGCGCGCTGAGCACGAGCACCGGCACCTCGGAGAAGACGCGCAGGTCCTTCAAGAGGTCCATTCCGTATGTTCCGGGCAACATCAGATCGAGCACCACGAGCTCGACGTCGGGCAAGGTCTCTCGGGACAAACGCCGCCCCTCTTTCCACCAGGTCGGCTCGTAGCCGGCATCGCGGAGGCGCTTGACGATCTGCGTGCCTAGCTCCTGATCGTCCTCGATGACGAGAACCTTCTTTCCCATGGTCCCTCTTCTGGATCGGCGACGTCCGCGGCGCGAGCCCCAGCGTAGCCGAGGACGGAAGGCATGTCCCGGGACGTAAGGAATTCGTAAGATTTCCGATCTACATACGAGTCCAGGAGGAACGCGCATGCCTCGCCACTCGAAGAAGGACAGCTCCCAGAAAACCATCACGCGCCGATCCGTGCTCCGTGGCATTGGTACGGCCCTCTGCGCCGCGCCGCTCGCGGCGTTCGTCGGTTGCGGAGGAACCAACGAAAACACGGGGGCGGGCGGCGCGGGCGGCGCGGGCGGCGCCGGCGGCTCGGGCGGCGCGGGCGGCTCGGGCGGCGCGGGCGGCACCGGCGGCGCTGGGAACGGAGAATGGGCCACGGGCGGCACGGCCTCGATGTCCGGCGAGTACGCCGATCCGTTCACCGACGATCCGGGCGCGACGTGCGCGCTCGTCTGCGCCATGACGCTCGGGCCGTGTTATGCGAAGACGGTCGTTCGAAAAGACATCAGCGAGGGTTCGCCCGGCCTGCCGATGCGCCTCGCGCTGCGCGTCGTCGACGAGTCGTGCAAGCCCGTCGAGGGCGCGGAGGTCGACATTTGGCACACCTCCGCCACGGGCCTCTATTCGGGCGACGATTCCGTGGAGATGTGCACGGGCAACGACGCCGAGGCGCTCGCGGCGCGTTGGTTCCGCGGCGTGCAGACGACCGACGCGAACGGGCGTGTCGATTTCGATTCGTGCTTCCCGGGCTGGTATTCGAGCCGGACGATCCACATCCACTTCACGGTGCGCGTGGGCGACAGCGAATACGTCACGTCCCAGCTCTTCCTCCCGGACGATCTGAGCGACGAGATCATCGCGACGCAGCCCATCTACAAGGACCGCGGCGCGCGCGACACGACGAACGAGAACGACTCGGTGATCGCGGCCGACGCCGTCGCTGATTACACGCTGCAGACGAAGAAGATGGCGGACGGCGCGCTGCTCGCGTGGAAGACGCTCGTCATTCGCTCCTCGCTCGCGAATACGCTATGCCAGGCGCCGGGTGGAATGGGAGGCCCGGGCGGCGGCCCGCCTCCCGGGCCCTGAGCGACGCGCACCTCGAGCCCGCCCGCTCCACCGACGCCTGCCCGCCATTGCAATCGCTCGGGCCGCCTCACGCGCGGCGCCCTCCTTGACACCCGCCGAGGGTGGCACCCTGTTTCGCGCAGGAATAGGAGGGTTACCCGCATGATGCAGCCTCCGGAAGGGCCGGTCGACACGACCCGCATTACGGTGGTCGGGCAGGTCGGAGACGTGATACGGAAAAACCGTGGCTGGTTTTACGGACTCGGCGCCGCTTTCATGGTGCTCGGCGTTCTCTTGCTCCTCATGCCCCTGATCGCCTCGCTGGTCACGGCGCTCGTGATCGGCTTCGTCATGGTGATCGGCGGCATCTTCCAGGCGTTTCAGGCGGTGCAGACCCGCGGCTGGAAAGGCGCAGCCTGGTCGCTCGTGGGCGCGGCGCTGCTCGTGCTCGCCGGCGTGCTCGTGGTGGCGTTCCCGCTGACCGGCACGGTGACCCTGACGCTGACGCTCTCGGCCTTTTTCATGGCCAATGGCGTCATCAAGCTCATTCGCGCCGTGCAGCACCGCCACATCCCCGCCTGGGGATGGCTCTTCTTCGACGGCCTGGTCTCGCTCGCGCTCGGCGTGCTCATCTTCGCCGGTTGGCCGAGCACGGCCGCCTGGGCGCTCGGTTTGCTCGTCGGAATCGATATGCTCCTCGGCGGGACGTCGATGATTCTGATCGGGCTCGGCGCCGGAAGGGTGACGAGCGGACCGATGCTCACCACGCGTCCGTGACGCGGCATGCGCAGGCCGAGCCGCGCCTTCGGTCCTCCCCCCCCGGGGCCCCCTCGGCCCGAGCTTGCCGAACCCCTTCCACGACGTAGTATCTTGCCGGGCATGGCCCAGCCCACGGTCGATCTGACCATTCGCCCTCTCCGAATCGATAGCGATGCCGAGCGCGCGCTCGTGCTCGACCTCATCGCGCGCTCGACGAGCGTCGGCCACCCTGCGTGGTTCACGTTCGAGCTGCTCGCCCATCGCCAGCGCGAGAGCGCGGAGGCGCTGCTCGAACGGCTGGCCGTGTCCGCTGCGCAGCGCGAGACGCCGAAGCGCGAGGTCGTGCTCATTGCGGAGACGGCGGCCGGGGAGTTGCTCGGCTTCGCGTGGGTGAGTACGTCCATCGACCATTTCACCCAGCGGCCGGTGGGCCACCTCGAAGACCTCGCGACGGTGCTGGGCCACGAGGGCAAGGGCGTGGGGAGCGCGCTCATGGCGGCGACCGAGGCATGGGCACGGGACCAGGGGCTCTCGGCATTGACGCTCCACGTGTGGCCAGCGAACACGCGCGCCCGCGCGCTCTACGCGCGGCATGGCTTCGGCGAGGAGACGATTCGAATGAAGAAGAACCTTTGACCGCGCGCGCGTGATTGCAGCAAAAATGACCGGCGCGGGATCCGTGCGTCCAAGCTTTACCGGCAGGGGACTCTTGGGTAGGGTCGGCGGACCGGCCCGCCCGGCCTTAGCCAAGGAGCTTCAATGCGATTGAAAAACTTGACCCGCGCGCTTGCTTTGACGTTCACCCTCGCCCTCACAGCCCTGATCGGCGTGGGGTGCAGCTGCGACGAGGACGAATTCAACGCCAAGGACACCTGCCAGAAGCTCGTCGACGCGGTGAACGGCGTGCGTGCAGGATGCAACGAGGCCCCGGTTGGGGCCCTCGAGGTCTGCGAGACCGAGATCGGCTCGTGCAGCGAGGGCGCCTATTGCAGTGCGAAGGTGGACGTGGACGCGTGCGTGAAGCGGATCCAGGAGTTCTCCTGCATGAGCTCCGCGTTCAGTCCGCGCACTGTGCCGGAGTGTCAGGACGTGCTCGGCAACATCCTGGGATCGTGCGGGCCGGAGACCGGCGGGGGCGACGATGATGATGACTGAGAGTCGATAGCCCTCGAGCGTCCTTCGAAACAGCAAAGCCCGATCCCCATTGTGGGGATCGGGCAGAAAGCTCCTCCAGAGCCTTCCAAGCGCCAGGAGCGGGACTCGAACCCGCGACCTCGCCGTCGACAGCGGAGTAACCCTGATCATCACTGCCGTCGCCGGAGAAAAGCGACCAAGGTGGTTTTACGCGCTCTACCTCTGAGCTATCCTGGCATCGAACACGTTGAAAAAACGCACGCTCCTCGGGAGAAAAATGGCCGCGGGGTCTTTTTCGTACCCAAAACGAAGGAACCGCGTGCCTCACTGCCCGAGGAGCTTGCGCGCGAAGGGAACGAGGGGGAACCCGAACCCTCCGCGGTACCAGGAGCGGGATTCGAACCCGCGACCACGTCCTCAAATGGAAGTAACCCTGGCCATCACTGCCGTCGCCGGAGAAAACCGGCCAAGGTGTTTACGTGCTCTACCGCTGAGCTATCCTGGCGTCTGCGTGTTCCCCCCTGAAGCAGGCGGCGTGCCAAGCCGGCCAGGACCCCGCCAGGACTCGTTTTTCGTCTGATTTGGTGATCTGGGTCGCGGAAGACGGCTCGACGCTCAGAAGGTGGCTTATCCGGAAGGATAAAGCCTAGCCCATGGGCTCAATGATCGATGCCACGCGCATGCTGATACGCGTGGACGATGTGGTTCACGATCGCCTCGACGCCGACGCCCTTCGTCGCCTGCGCGAAGACCATCGGCCCGCCGCCGCGGATCGCCTTGGCGTCGCGCTCCATCACGCCGAGATCCGCCCCCACCGCGCTCGCGAGGTCCGTCTTGTTGATGACCAGGAGATCCGATTGGGTGATCCCGGGCCCGCCTTTGCGCGGCACCTTGTCGCCGCCCGCGACGTCGATCACGTAGATGATGTAATCGGCAAGCTCGCGGCTGAAATTCGCCGCGAGGTTGTCGCCGCCGGACTCGATGATCAAGAGCTCCGGTCGATGCTGCGCCGAGAGCTCTTCGAGCGCGAGCAGGTTCGCGGTGATGTCCTCGCGGATCGCCGCGTGCGGGCAGCCGCCCGTCTCCACGGCGCGGATGCGTTCCGAGGGCAGGGCCTTGTTGCGAATGAGGAATTCGCCGTCTTCGCGCGTGAAGATGTCGTTCGTGACGACAGCCAGGCTCATGCGCTCCCGCAGGCTCCGGCAGAGCGCGAGCACGAGCGCCGTTTTGCCGCTGCCCACCGGCCCGCCGATTCCAACCGTAAAGGCTCGCTCGTCGAAGGCGCGCGCGAGCGGGCGGTCCCGCTCGTCGAAGCGCCCCGGGTGCTCCAGAGGCTCGTGCGTGTGCCCGTGATCGTCCCCATGTCCGTGTGAATGGCCGTGCATGCTTCTCTCCGCGGAATTCAGCTCGAAAAGAGACGCGAATAGAGCCGGTCCTGGTGGCCCTGGAAAAGATCGACGAGCGGCGCGGTCGTCGCGAGGTCCTCCGCCCCGCGCGTCTCGTATCGGGCGAGGACCGCGAGGACCGCGCCCGTGAGGCGGTATTGCAGCGCCTGTGCCTCCAGCGGCCCAAGCAGGCTCAAGCGCACGGCGCTGGAGACGAGGCCCCGGAGGTGCAAGAACAGAAAGAGCCGCTGCGCCTCGCCACGCTCGAGCCCGAGCCGCGCCGCGACCGTGCCGAAGACCGGCGCGAAATGCCCGCAAAACGATCCGTCTTCGCGCGAGCGCGCGCGGAGCTCCCGGAGCGGCGCGAGGCCAAACGAATGCGACGCCGCCGCAAGCCACGCTCGCCCTTGCGCGCGGCTCGCCCGGTTCGCCACGTGGTTTGTCAGGAACGCATCCAGACGTCGATCGAGCTCGGCGAACCTGTCGGGCGAGGCGTGCGCGGCCGTGACCATCGGCAGCGTGCCGGCGCCGGTTTGCTCCAAATTGTGCAGGAGGAATCGTTCGAGGCCCGAAGCCCCCGTGATTTCCCCGAGCTGCGCCGCCGCTTCGAGCCCGCCCGAATGCGCGAATCCGCCCGTCGGAAACGCCGAGTCGGCGAGCTGGAGCAGGAGGAGCGAGAGGGCCATGGCGCGTGAATGCTCAGAACAGGAAAAACCTCTGCGCGAGGGGCAAGACCTTCGCGGGCTCGCACGTGAGGCGCACGCCGTCCGCCGTCACCGCGTACGTCTCCGGATCGACGGTGATGCGCGGCAAGGCGTCGTTCAGCCGCATGTCCTTTTTGCCGAGCGCGCGGCACCCGCGCACGGCCTCGATACGTTTGCCGAGGCCATACGAGGCCGCCACGCCGGATTCGATCGACGCGCCGCTCACGAAGGCGATCGCGGCACGACCCGGCGCGCGGCCGAAGCTCGCGAACATGGGCCGCATGCGCACCGGCTGCGGCGTCGGGATCGATGCATTCGGGTCGCCCATCTGCGCCCACGCGATGACGCCGCCCTTGATCACGATCTCGGGTTTGGCCCCGAAGAACGCCGGGCGCCAGAGGACGAGGTCCGCGAGCTTGCCGACCTCGATCGAGCCAAGGAGGTGCGAGGCGCCGTGCGCGACGGCCGGGTTGATCGTGTATTTCGCGACGTAGCGGCGCACGCGGAGGTTGTCGTTGTCGCCGCGCTCTTCCTCGAGCCGGCCGCGCTGCTTGCGCATCTTGTCGGCCGTTTGCCAGGTGCGCGTGATGGTCTCGCCGACCCGGCCCATCGCCTGCGAATCGGAGGACACGATCGAGATCGCGCCCATGTCGTGCAGGATGTCCTCCGCCGCGATCGTCTCGCCGCGAATGCGCGACTCCGCGAATGCGACGTCCTCGGGGATGCTCCGGTCGAGGTGGTGGCAGACCATGAGCATGTCGAGGTGCTCGTCGAGCGTGTTCACCGTGAAAGGACGCGTGGGGTTCGTCGACGAGGGGAGCACGTTCGGCTCGCTGCAGACGCGCAGAATGTCGGGCGCGTGGCCGCCGCCCGCGCCTTCGCTGTGGTAGGTGTGGATCGAGCGCCCCTTGAACGCCGCAATGGAGTGTTCGACGGCCGCGCTCTCGTTCAGAGTGTCGGTGTGGATCGTCACCTGCACGTCGTATTGCTCGGCCACGGAGAGACAGCAATCGATGGCCGCAGGCGTCGTGCCCCAGTCCTCGTGCAGCTTGAGCCCGATCGCGCCGGCCTGGATCTGCTCGTGCAAGCCCTCGGGTTTGGACGAATTGCCTTTCCCGGTGAACCCGAAATTCAGGGGCAGCGCGTCGGTCGCCTCGAGCATCATGCGGAGGTGGTGGGCGCCCGGGGTGCACGTCGTCGCGTTCGTCCCGGTGGCTGGGCCGGTGCCGCCGCCGATCATCGTGGTGATCCCCGACGCGATCGCCTCGTCGCATTGCTGGGGGCAGATGAAATGGATGTGCGTGTCGACCCCGCCGGCCGTCACGATCAGCCCCTCGCCCGCGATGGCCTCGGTCGTCGGGCCAAACACCATGCCCGGCGTGACCCCGGCCATGACGTCGGGGTTTCCCGCTTTTCCGATCCCTGCGATGAGGCCGTCCTTGATGCCGATGTCGGCCTTGTAGATGCCCGTCCAGTCGACGACGACGACGTTCGTGATCACGCAATCGAGGGCGTCCCGCTGGGCCACGCCCGCGCGCTGGCCCATGCCGTCACGAAGAACCTTGCCGCCGCCGAACTTGCATTCGTCGCCGTAGACGGTGAAGTCCTTTTCGATCTCGATGAGCAGGTCCGTGTCGCCGAGCCGGACACGGTCGCGGGTGGTCGGGCCGAAGATCTCGGCGTAGGTGCGTCGGTCGATGGTGCGGGGCATGGCGTCCTCGGAGCTTTCCGTCGAATCGAGTCAGCCTTCGGGTTCATGGGCGAAGCCGAGCGCGCGGACGCGCTCCATCGCGCGGGCGAGGCCCTCGGGGCCGACGGGGCCGTCGGCGAGGGCATTGCCACCTCGGATGACACGCTCGCCCGCGATCTCCACGAGCGAGACCGTCTTCGTCTCGCCCGGCTCGAACCGCACGGCCGTGCCCGCCGGGATGTCGAGCCGCCGGCCATAAGCCTTTTCGCGGTCGAAGCGCAGGTACGGGTTCGTCTCGATGAAATGGTAATGGCTGCCCACCTGGATCGGGCGGTCGGCCAGGTTCGTGACCCGGAGCGAAATCGAGGAGCGGCCCTCGTTGAGCACGATCGTCCCCTCCGCGGCGAGGATCTCTCCTGGCGTGGGAGCGCTCGGCGCCGCGGCGAAGAGCGAACGATCGGGCACGGGGAGGAAGCTGCCGTAAAGGGCGAGGTCGAGATCGCCGTGCTCGGCCGCAATGGGGTGGTGGACCGTGACGAGCTTCGTTCCGTCGGGGAACGTGCCCTCGACCTGCACTTCGGCCACGAGCTCCGGGACGCCCTCCATGACTTGATTGCGACCGAGCAGCTTGCGCCCGAGGTCCATGAGCTCCGAGGCGCTTCGCCCATCCCGAATGAATTCGAGGAGCTGCGTGGCGATCAGCGCGACGCTCTCCGGCACGTTGAGGCGCACCCCACGGGCGAGGCGCTTCTGGGCCAGAAAACCCGCATTGTGAAGGAGCAGCTTGTCGATCTCGCGAGGAGAGAGATGCATGGCTTCACCGGGGCCCCCGCCCAGGTCCCAACTACATCACATCAATGCGTTGCGTCAAGAGCGTTTTTCGAGATCTACCATTTTCTCGCCCAGGGATCGCCGCCGAGGAGCGGGGCGAGGAAGGCGAGGAAGGCGCGGAGGAATGCCGCGACGTCTTCCGGCTCCTCGCCCGCCACGCGCAGCACGGCGCCTCCGGAGAGGGGGCTCGCGGTCGCGAGCAGGGTGTTCCGGGCGCGATCCGGCGAGCGGAGGGGCGCGCGCGTGACCGATTCGACGAGCTCGGCCGCGGCCGCCTCGACCCGGGGCCCGACCAGGACGGCCGTCGCGAGCGCGTCGAACCGACCCATGCGTTCGGCCACAGTGGATTCGGGGGTATTCTCGAGCGTGAGGGCGTCGAGTACGAGGAGGCGGTTTTCCTGGACAACCTCGGTGACGGCCCGGTACGAGGTGAAGCGATACCGCTCGCCGCGCGCCGCGCGGCCCGAGACGAGGCCATCCACGAGGACGAGGGAGGCGCCGGGCGCGAGCTCGATTCGCTGGCGCTGCTGATAGATGGCGCCGGCGAAAGGACAAACCGGATCCGGGAGCAGGGCGAAGAGGGCGCCCTCGGCGACGGAAGCCGACAGGGTTTGGCACGACGATCCGCCGCTTTCGCTCTTGTAGACTTTCGTGGAGGCCTGGGTGGAGCAGAGCAAAGCAGCGCCCGGGCCGACGCGGACGTCGAGCGTGATCGCGTCGCCTTCGAGCAGGCCGCCGCCGAAGGTCGACGCATAGGCCCAGACGGAGGGGCCGCGCGAGCGCGGGACGAGGAGCTTGAGCGGCGCCGAGGCGCGAGCGCCGAGGACCGTGGACGCGGAGGCGACGTGCGCGACGACGAGCGATCCGGCACCGGCGGCGGTGGAAGTGGCGGGCAGCGCGGGTCCGGGCCGGTCCATGGGGAGAGAGGGCAATGCACACCGAGCGGGGCCGGGCGTCAAGGGCATTACGAACAGAAAATCGGTGCGGGCGAGGTTTCGCCTGGGCGGCTCCTGTTTTCTCGCCGCGATGGGATTGACGTCCCGGGCGTGGCTTGTACCATCGGCGCTCGGAGGCGATTCCGATGCAGGCGAGGCGGCTTCTGCTCAAGGACGGGGTACAGACGGAGGTGGTTCGGCAGCTCGCCCAGGGAAACTGGTTTTTGTGGAACCGGATCGAGCCGCTCGACAACCAGCCGCTCGTCTACGAGTGGGCGACGCCCGCGAGCGACTGCCGCATCCGATACGTGGACGATCATCGGCTCGGGCTCAAGTGGTTCGACCTGGAAGGGCCGCGGTGCGAGGGCGTGATCGAGGTCATCCGGCGGAGCCTGCCGGTGTACGAGCGCGCCGAGATCGTCGCGCTTTGCAGCGAGGCGCGGAGCGAGGCCGAGGGGATCTGGGCGGCGTACAAGCTCGCGGTGACGGCCGGGCCGACGTTCGACGCGGAGCTCTTCGGCTGCTTCGGGGATCTCGCGAATCACCGCGACGCCGGCGTGCGTCGGGCGGCGATTTACGCGATGGAGCAGACGCGGTGGCGCGAATTCGCGGGCATCGCCGAGCCGATGGCGGAGGACGATCCGAACGAAGACGTGCGGGCGCGGGCCGCGGCGCTCGTGCGGGCCTTGCAATGAGGCGTATCGCGCCGCTCGGGGCCTTGCTCGCGCTTGCGACGGGCTGTGGGAGGCCCGCGGTGCCGCCGGCGCCCGGGCAGGTGTTCGTCGTGACGAACGGCATCGGGACCGGCGAGGTGCGGATCTCGCTGACGAAGGAGGGGTGCGGGCTCGATTGTCCGGACGTCTTCGGCAAAGGCGCGGCGGCGCGGCTCGTCGGGCACACGCACCCGGGATCGCGCTTCGATGGTTTTTCCGGGCCGTGCACCGGTCGAATGCCGTGCGTCGTGCCGCTCGATCGGCCGCGCTGGGTCGCGGCCTCGTTCAGCGACGCGGCCGCGCGGTACGATCGACGCCTCGGCCCCGGCCGTGCGATGGCCCCGTCGTCGCCGCGCGCGATCGCGCTCGATAGGGGCGGGGGCACGGCCGTGGCGGGGGCCGGGGAGGCCTGGCTCGGTCGATTCGACCGCGAGGGGCAAAAGGCGTGGGACATGACCGGGGGCGACAAGACGGCGACGGCCGTCGTTTTTGATTCAGCATTCGATATCGTCGTCGTGGGGTGGAAGGGGTCGCCGCCCGCCGCGCACGTCGAGAAACGGACGGCATCGGGCGGGCCCGTGTGGGAACTCGATTTCGTGGGGCCGGACGCGCGGGCGACGGACGTCGCGGTGGACGCGAATGGGGACGTGTACGTCGTGGGGACGTTCGCGGGGAGTTTGAAGGCGGGGAACAAGAAGGTGGAGAGCGCGGGGGGGTCCGACGTTTTCGTCGCGCGGGTTTCGCCCGAGGGAAAGCCGATCGATGTGCTTCGGCTCGGAGGCGCGAACAGCGAACACGCGCCGCGCGTCGCGACGGACGGGGCGCTTTCGGTGCATGTCGCGTATGTCGCGGGTGGGCTCGATACCTATGGTGCAGCGACCCATGGGGAGACGCGGATCGTTTCGTTCGCCCCGTTCGGGCAAAAGGCGTGGGAGGTCCCGATCGAAGGCCGGGCGCGCGTCGATGTGCTCCGGGCGACGACGGGCGGAGAGATCGTCGTGGCGGGTCGATTCACGGGCGGAATCAAGCTCGCCGGAAAGGAGCTTCGAGCGCGCGGGGACGGCGACGCGATGGTGGCCAAGCTCGATCGGAGCGGCGCGGCCCTGTGGGCGAAGTCGTTCGGCGGCAAGCACGACAGCAATGTGACGGCCATGGATGTGGACCCGAGCGGGCGAATCGCGCTCTTCGGGACGTTCCAGGATACGATGGAGATTGGCAAGACAACCCTCACCGCCAAGAGGGTCCGACGCACGTGGCATGGCGGGACATCGTCCGATTGGATCGCTCTCGACACGTGGCTCTCGGTTTTGTCGCCCGAGGGAGAGGTGATCTCGGCCAAGGCCTTCGGCGGATCCGGGACGGACTTTGCGCGCGCGGTGACGTGGGCCGAGGGGGGTGATGTGGTATTCCTCCTCGATCAGGAGGAGCTCGACGTGGGGGGCGAGGGGAAGGGGATCACGTCGCACCTCGAACGCAGGCTCGTGCGCAGGCCCGCCGAGGCGCCCTGATCAGCGAAAGAAGGCGGTCCGGAAAAACCAGGCCGTCATCGCGAATCCGAGCACCACGATGGCCCGGCGCAGTTTGTCCGGGTCGAGGCGTTGCGAGACGCGCGCCGAGAAATAGCCGCCGGCGACGGCGCCGGCCATGACGGCGAAGCCAGGCACGAGCCAGAGCAGGCCTTCGCGGAGGAAAAACATCGAGGCGACGAGGTTGATCGCCACGCCGAGCCAGGCCTTCATGGCATTGAGCTCGTGCAGCGTGCCCTCGATGAAGAGGCCAAAGACGGCGAGCATGACGATGCCCATCCCGGCCCCGAAATACCCGCCGTAGACGGCGACCAAAAATTGCAGAAAGACGCCGAGCGCCACGGGGACGCGGGCCTTTTGACCGAGG
The DNA here is from genome assembly GCF_029946515.1 of Polyangium sp. 6x1. GTDB lineage: Bacteria > Myxococcota_A > Polyangia > Polyangiales > Polyangiaceae > Polyangium. Next base: position 138,785 of record NZ_JARZHH010000011.1, on the reverse strand, counting down.
ACGGCCTTGCGGATCCGCGCCTGGAACGCGAGGAGGAGCGTGGCGAGCAGGACGAGGAGCGGGACGACGAAATCGAAGAGGCGCTCGGGCGTGTGCGTGAGCAACCACGCGCCAAAGAGCGCGCCCGCGATCGTGGGGAGCGTGAGGTAACGCAAATGAGGCTTCGTGCGCGCGAGCTGGTCGCGGAAGCCGTACGCGCTCGCGAGCGAGCCGGGCCAGAGGGCGACCGAGTTCGTGGCATTCGCGGCGAGCGCGGGGACGCCGAAGGCGACGAGGACCGGGAAGGAGAGGAGGGAGCCGCCGCCGGCGACGGCATTGATCGAAGAGGCGACGAACCCCACGGCGAAGAGGGCCGCGAGGGCGAGTGGGTTCTGGCCGGAGAGGCCGAGGTCCTGGGAAACGAGCGGCATGGGAAGGGTCCTCGAATGCGATTCAGGCGGAGCGTCCGCTCGCGGTGTGCCAGTCGAGGCCGAAGCGGGCGAGGTATTTGCGCAATCGATCGGCGTCGTTGACCGTGGTGCGCTCCTTGCGCGACTCGGCGAAGAGCACGCGGCCCGCCTCGCTGAGCGTGCGCGAGGCGCGGCAGACCCGCAAGACCTCTTCGAGCTGGGCGCGGTCGAATCGATCGAGCTTGGTCGATGCTTCGCTGCCGAGGACCTCGGCGAGGATCTCGCCGCCGCCAGAGGAAGAGCCATTCGGCAGGTGAATGCGCCCGCTTGCCCAGGAGAGCTCCAATCGCTCGATCTCCTCGGCGACGATCTCCTTCGTGACGCGGCCGCCCTGCGCGAGCGTGGCCATGCGGGTGACGCAGGCGTTGAGGTCGCGAAAATTGCCGCTCCAGAGGGCGCGCGGGGAGACGGCGAAGTCGAGGAAGGTTTCCCGCGCGGTGCGGTTCATGGTGACGTTCACGCCGAGGAGGCGCGACGCGAGCTCGAGCTCGTAATCGAGGTTCGGCTCGATGTCCTCGGGGCGCTCGCGCAAAGCCGGGAGGCGGAAGGTCCAGAGGTTGATACGGGCGTATAGGTCCTCGCGAAAGTCGCCGTGCGCGGCCCGGGACCCGAGGTCGCGGTTCGTGCCGGCGATGAGGAGGAAATCACTCTTGACCTCCTGGTCCGCGCCGACAGGATAAAACGCCTTTTGCTCGATTGCGCGGAGGAGCATGGCCTGCTCGTCGAGGCCGAGCTCGCCGATCTCGTCGAGGAAGAGGAGCCCGCCGTCGGCCTTGCGCAAAAGGCCCGGGCGATCGGCGACGGCGCCCGTGTACGCGCCCTTTTTATGGCCGAAGAGCGTGGCCATGGCCGCGTCGCCGCGCAGGGTGGCGCAGTTGACAGGGACAAACTCGCCCTGGATCTGGCGTCGCGCCTTCTTGAGCTCGTAAATGCGCGCGGCGAGCTGGCTCTTGCCGGCGCCCGTGGGGCCCATGAGGAGCATCGGGGCGCGCGAGGCCTTGGCGACCTCCTCGACGCGCTCGATGAGGCGATTGAACGGCGCATTCTTCGTGTCGATGCCCGCCTTGAGGAAGCTCTGGCCCTCGTGGCGCTCGCGCGAGAAGCGCGAGGCAATGCGGTCGTAGCGGGAGAGGTCGAGGTCGACGATCGTATACGCGCCCGGTCCGCCGCGGCCCTCCTTGCGGGGCGGCGAGGTTTGAACGACGCGGCCGGGGAAATATCGGGCCTCGGTCAGGAGGAAGAGGCAGATCTGAGCGACGTGGGTGCCCGTCGTGAGGTGGAAGAGGTAATCCTCGCGCTCGGGTTTCCAGGGATATGCGCGCGCGATGTCGTGGAGGCCGGCATAAACCTCCTCGAAATCCCAGGCGTCCTTCCAGGTGACCGAGATTCGCTCGACGATCGTGTCGGGCGAGGCGTGGCGGACGTCCTCCTCGATCTGCGCCGCGAGGTCGCCGAACCTGGGCTCCGCGAGCAAGACGAGGCGGCTCACGAGGAGATCGTCGTGCTGGCAAAGCGAGACCGTGGGCCGCCACTTCTCCCAGCGCGCCGGGCCTTTGCCCGCGTCGAGCGAGGTGCCGAGGAGGCCGAACACGACGAGCGGTCGAGAGGTCATGGTAAGGTGGGCGACGGAATAGCACGTTCTTCGTCCCCCGTATCGGAATTTATCCAGGTGTCTATGAGGGGACCCGAAAAAGGGCCCCAGGAGCCAGGCACGCGGCGTGCTCTACCGGTCCGCGTCCACCCGTGACGCGAAAGGCAAGGAATCATGAGCGAGACGACCCACCAGACGTTCGAGACCGACGGCGTGCCGATCAAGGCCTGGACGCGCGGCGTGCCGTTCGAGAGCGAGGCGGAGCAGCAGGTCCGGCGTCTCGCGACCCTGCCGTTCCTCCACAAGTGGGTCGCCGTGATGCCCGACGTGCACGCCGGGAAGGGCGCGACGGTCGGGAGCGTGATCGCGACGAACGGCGCGATCATCCCCGCAGCGGTGGGGGTGGACATCGGCTGCGGGATGATCGCGGTGGAGACGACGCTCACGGCTTCGCAGCTCCCCGATGATCTGAAGGGGATCCGCAGCGCGATCGAGGCGGCCGTGCCGCACGGGCGCACGAACAACGGCGGGCCCGGCGACCGCGGCGCGTGGGGCGACGCGCCCGAGCGCGTGCAGAAGGCGTGGGCAGAGCTCGCGCCCCGCTACGAGGCGATCGTGAAGGAAAACCCGTCGATCGGGCGCGGGACGTCGTTCGGGCACCTCGGGACGCTCGGGACGGGGAACCACTTCATCGAGGTCTGCCTCGATGAGCGCGACCGCGTGTGGTTCATGCTGCACTCGGGTTCGCGCGGCGTGGGGAACCGCATCGGGAGCCACTTCATCGACCTCGCGAAGAAGGACATGAAGCGGTGGTTCATCAACTTGCCGGACGCGGACCTCGCCTACATCCCCGATGGGAGCGAGACGTTCGGCCAGTACTGGCGTGCGCTCGCGTGGGCGCAGGACTTCGCGCGGACGAACCGCGCGCTCATGATGGAGGCGACGATCATGGCGGTGCGAACGTCGGGGCTTCTGCCGTCGTTCGAGCTGACGAACGAGGCGGTGAACTGCCACCACAACTACGTGTCGAAGGAGCACCACTTTGGCAAGGACGTGTGGGTGACGCGCAAGGGCGCGGTGCGCGCGGGTGAGGGCGAGCTCGGGATCATCCCCGGCAGCATGGGCGCGAAGAGCTTCATCGTTCGCGGATTGGGAAACCGCGACTCGTTCTGCTCGTGCAGCCACGGCGCGGGCCGGAAGATGTCGCGCTCGGCGGCGAAGCGAGCGTTCTCGATCGAGGACCACGCGCGCATGACGGCCGGGATCGAGTGCCGCAAGGACGAGGACGTGATCGACGAGACGCCCGGCGCGTACAAGTCGATCGACGACGTGATGCACGCGCAGCGCGACCTCGTCGAGGTCGTGCGCACGCTGCGGCAAGTGGTGTGCGTGAAGGGGTGAGGACGATGCTGACGCTGGATGGAGCGACGGGTGAGGGCGGAGGGCAGATCCTGCGCTCCTCCCTCGCCTTGTCGATGGTGACGGGTCAGGCGTTCCGGGTGCACTCGATCCGCGCGAAGCGGTCGAAGCCGGGGCTCATGCGTCAACATCTCATGGCCGTGCGCGCGGCCGCGGAGGTGAGCGGCGCGGCGGTCGCGGGGGACGAGATCGGCTCGCGCGAGCTCGTGTTCCGGCCGGGCGCGGTGAAGCACGGATCGTATCGGTTCGCGATCGGCAGCGCGGGGAGCGCGACGCTCGTCCTGCAGACGGTGCTGCCGGCGCTGCTCGCGACGGCCGGGACGTCGTCGCTCGTGTTCGAGGGCGGGACGCATAACCCGATGGCGCCGCCGTACGATTTCGTGGAGCGCGCGTTCTTGCCGATCGTGCGTCGCATGGGCGCGAGCGTCTCCGCGCGGATCGTGTCGTACGGGTTTTATCCGGCCGGCGGGGGTCGCGTGGAGGTGACCGTGGAGGGGTGTCCGCGGCTCGCGTCGCTGTCGCTGCTCGAGCGCGGCGAGGTGCGAAGGACGCAGCTCCGCGCGCTCGTGTCGCAGATCCCGGGGACGGTCGGCGTGCGCGAGGTCGAAGCGTTCCTCGCGGAGGTGCCGTGGGATCCGGCGTGCGCGCGTCCCGAGGTCGTGAAGAACAGCCCGGGGCCGGGAAACGCGCTCGTGGCCGACGTGGAGAGCGAGCACGTGACGGAGGTCTTCACGTCGTTCGGCGAGCGCGGGGTGCGCGCGGAGATCGTGGCGGACAAGCTCGCGAAGGAGGTGAAGCGATACCTCGCGGCAGGCGTGCCCGTCGGTGAGCACCTCGCCGATCAACTGCTCTTGCCGATGGCGCTCGGCGAGGGCGGGGCCTTTCGCACGCTGCCCCCGTCGGGGCACACGCGGACGCAAGTCGAGGTGATCCGGACCTTCCTCGGGACGGAGGTGCGGATGGACGAGCGCGGCGCGGAAGAGTGCGTGATCGAGGTGACGGGGGTTCGGGGGCGATAGCGCGGCTGGCCGCGCGTAGCCCCCGAGCGTCGAAAGCACGCGGCGGTAGGAGCGAGCGGGCAAGCGCTCGTGCTCGGCATGCAAGGGAACGCTCGACAACGCGGCCGTCCCCGGGCATGACGGGCACGTGCTGCGTCTGCTCGTGTCCCCCCGAAGCGAGGAGCGGCTGCGGGCCGCGGAGGTTTTCCTCGGGGAGGGGAGGGCCGACGCGGTCGCGCTCCTGGTCGGTCCATCCCGCGGGGCCGCGCTCGATCTCGCAGCGCGGGTGGGCTCGTGGCGAGGCGCGATCTTCGGGCTGCATCGGCTGACGCTCGGGCAACTCGCGGCGCGCCTCGCAGGGCCGGAGCTCGCGCGGCGGAGGCTCGCGCCGGCCACGCCGCTCGGCGTGGAGGCAGTGGTGGCGCGCGCGGTGGCGAGTGCGCTCGAAGCGGGCGCGCTCGGATATTTCGCGCCGGTCGCGCGGACGCCGAGCTTCGCGGGCACGCTCGCGGCGACGTTGAGCGAGCTGCGCGTGGAGGGCATCGGGCCCGCGGAGATCCGAGGAGACGATCCGAGGAGCCGCGATCTACGCGAGCTCGCGCGTCGCTACGACGAGCAGCGGGAGCGGGCGCGGATCGCCGATCGCGCGGAGGTGCTCGCGGCGGCGACGGCGGCCGTGCGCGAGGCGCGCGAGATTCGTTCGTCGCGGCTGCTCTTGCTCGACGTGCCGATCGCGTCGCGGCTCGAAGAGAGGTTCGTCGCGGAGCTCGTGGCCGCGGCGGAGGTCGCGTTCGCGACGGCGCCGACGGGGGATGATCGCGCGGTGGATGCGCTCGCGGCGCTGGCTTCGGAGGTCGTGACGGATCGGAGCGAGCGGTCGCACGCGTCGCTGTCGCGGCTGCATCAATACCTGTTCGCCGCCGCGGAGCTGCCGGCCGCGGAGGCGGGCGAGGACGTGTCGTTTTTCTCGGCGCCGGGCGAGGGGCGCGAGTGCGTGGAGATCACGCGTCGGATCCTCGCGGAGGCGCGACGAGGCGTGCCCTTCGACGACATCGCGGTGTTCCTGCGCGCGCCCGACACGTACGCGGCGCTGCTCGAGAGCGCGCTGCGTCGCGCGAAGATCCCGGCGCACTTCGCGATCGGCGCCGCGCGGCCGGATCCGTCGGGGCGCGCGTTCCTCGCGCTGCTCGCATGTCGCGCCGAGGATCTGTCGCCGCGGCGCTTCGCCGAGTACCTGTCGCTCGCGCCGATGCCGAAGGAGGACGCTCCGGCGGAGGCGGCGCCGCGGCCGTTGATGCCGCGGGCCGATCTCTTCGGCGCGCTGCTCGAAGGCGAGCCGACGGCGCAGCGGATGCGTCGGGAGCAAGCGGCGCGTGAGGGCGCGCGTGTGCCCGCGCGATCCGCGCCGATCGGGTGGGAGCGGCTGCTCACGAAGGCGTCGATCGTGGGGCGCAAGGAGCGATGGGCCGAGCGGCTCGCGGCGCTCGGGAAGGCGTTCGAACGCGAGCTCGCGCTGCTCCGGCGGCGGGATCCGAGCTCGCCGCGGATCGAGACGGTGGAGCGCGAGATCGAGGCGCTCTCCGAGCTCACGCGGTTCGCGCTGCCGCTCGTCGAGGCGCTCGCGTCGCTGCCCGATCATGGGAGCTGGGGCGTGTGGATCGAGGAGCTCGGCAAGCTCGCGCGGATGGCGCTGGAGCAGCCCGAGGACGTGCTCTCCGCGCTCAGCGAGCTCGCGCCGATGGCGGAGCTGCCGGCGGTGTCGTTCGACGAGGTGCGGCGCGTGCTCGAAGGTCGGCTCGGGTCACGCGTGACGCCGCCGTCGGGGAGGCGGTACGGCGCGGTGTTCGTGGGGACGCCGGAGCTCGCGCGAGGACGATCGTTCGCTGTGGTGTTCGTCCCCGGGCTCGCGGAGCGGCTCTTTCCGGAGGCGCCGCGCGAGGATCCGATCCTGCTCGACGGCGACCGGCGAGCGATCTCGAAGGCGCTGCGGACGCAGGCGGATCGGAGCCGCAACGAGCGGCTGCTTCTGCGTTTGTCCGTGGGTGCCGCGCGGGAGCGTGTGCACCTTTCGTATCCGCGCGTCGAGGTGGCGGCGGGGCGGCCGCGCGTGCCTTCGTTTTACGGGCTCGACGTCAGGCGCGCGACGACGGGGACGCTGCCCGACCACGACGCGCTGGAGCGAGATGCGGCGAGTGCGTCGGGCGCGCGGCTCGCGTGGCCCGCGCCGGCCGAGCCCGCGGACGCGATCGACGACGCCGAGCACGATCTCGCGATGCTGGGGCGGCTCCTGCACGGAGGCGAAGAGGCCGAGGCGGCGGGGCGCGCGCAGTACTTGCTCGACCTGAACCCGCACCTCGCGCGCTCGCTTCGCGCGCGGTCGGCGCGTTGGGACAAACCCGTGACGCACCACGACGGCATCGTGCGCAAGACGGCGGCGACGGCGGCGGTGCTCGCGGCGAGCCGGCTCCACGCGAGGCCGTATGCGGTGACGGCGCTCGAGAAGTTCGCGGCGTGCCCGTATCGGTTCTTGCTGGCGGCGATCCACCGGCTGCCGGCGCGCGAGCGGAGAGGCTCGCCCGACAGGCTCGATCCGATCTCGCGGGGCGTCTTGTTTCACCGCGTGCAAGCCGAGACGCTCGCGGCGCTGGAGCGGGAAGGGGCCTTGCCGTTCGGGCCGGAAGGTTTGTCGCGGGCCGAGGCGGTGCTCGACGAGCGGCTCGACGCAGCGGCGCGCGAGCACGAGGAGCGTACGCTGCCGCCGGTGGAGAGCGTGTTCCGCGACGAGATCGAACGCGCGCGGGTGGAGCTCCACGCGTGGCTCGCGCGCGTGGCCGATCAGAGCTGGCTCGTCTGGCCGGTGCGGTACGATCTCGCGTTCGGGCTGCCGCCGCACGAGCACGAGGATCCGCGCAGCGTGGTCGAGGCCGCGGTGATCCGGGCCCAAGCGTCGAATGCGCAGTACTTGCTGCACGGCGCGATCGACGTGGTGGAGCGGCACGCGGCGACGGGGCACGCGCGCGTGACCGACGTGAAGACAGGGGCGAACTTCGCGCGGCCGGGGCTCGTGATCGACGGCGGCGAGGTGCTGCAGCCGGTGCTCTACGCCCTCGCGTACGAGGCGGTGTGGAAGGAGCCGGTGACGGACGCGTGTTTGTCGTTCTGCACCGCGCGCGGCGGGTATGCCGAGCACGTGATCGAGGTCGACGAGGCGGCGCGCGCGAAGGCCATCGAGGTCCTTTCGCTCGTGGACGATGCGATCGACAAAGGGTTTTTCCCGCCCGCGCCGAGGCCGGGCGCGTGTGACACGTGCGGCTACACACTCGTGTGCGGGCCGCATGAGGAGAGGCGCGCGGCGCGCAAGGACGAGACCTCGCTCGACGGCGGCGCGCTGTTCACGCGGCTGCGCGTGCTCCGAGGTGAGCCGTGACCGAGGGCGCGATCGCGTTCGAGGCGCTGCAAGGCGAGGGGCTCGCCGACGCGGAGGCGCGCGCGCTGATCCGCGGCGCGCTCGGCAGCACGATGATCGTCGAGGCCGCGGCCGGCACGGGCAAGACGACCGAGCTCGTGCTGCGCATGGTCGCCGTGCTCGCCGAGGGGCGCGCGGAGATCGAGGAGATCGTCGCGGTCACGTTCACCGAGAAGGCGGCCGGTGAGCTCAAGCTCCGGCTGCGCAGCGGGATCGAGCGCGCGCGGAGGCTCGCCCCGGACGAGGAAAAGCGCGCGAACCTGGAGCGGGCGCTCGCGCACCTGGAAGAGGCGCGCATCAGCACGATCCACGGGTTCTGCGCGGACCTCTTGCGCGAGCGTCCCGTCGAGGCGGGCGTCGATCCGGCCTTCCGCGTGATGACCGAGGCCGAGGCGGATCGACGCTACGGCGAGGCGTTCCATCGGTGGCTCGAGCAGATCCTCGGTCGCCCGCCCGAAGGCGTTCGCAGGCTCCTGCGGCGGCGCGAGCACGGCCCCGGGCCGATCGAGCGGCTGCGCCGCGCCGGACAGGAGCTCATCGCCTGGCGACATTTCACCGCGCGCTGGCAGCGTCCCGCGTTCGATCGGGACCGCGCCGTCGACGCGATCCTCGCGGAGATGTCGGCCTTCGCCGAGGGGAGCGAGGGCGCGCTCCACGGAAACGATCCGCTGCACCGCGACACCGAGCCAGCGCGCGCGCTCGTCACGCGCCTGCGCGCCGAGGGCGAACATCACTGGGACCGCGACGAGATCGAGGCCGAGCTCTGCGCGCTCGGCCGGCAACGCGACTTCATGCGCCCGCGCCGCGGCGCGGGATCACGCTACGGAGCGCACACGACGCGGGCCGATCTGCTCGCGGCGCACGCGGCGCTCGTGGCCTCGCTCGAAGGCTTTCAGCGCGCGGCCGACGGGGATCTCGCCGCGCTCTTGCAGGAGGAGCTCGGCGCGCTCGTCGCGACGTACCAGGCGCGCAAGGCCGAGGTGGGCGCGCTCGACTTCGAGGATCTGCTCGTCTGCACGCGCGACCTCGTGCGCGATCAAGGCGAGGTGCGCCGCGCGTTCCAGGAGCGTTATCGCTGCATCTTCGTCGACGAGTTCCAGGACACGGACCCGCTCCAGGCCGAGATCCTCATGCTGCTCGCGGCCGACGATCCGAGCGTCCGCGCCTACCGCGACGTGCAGCCCGTGCCCGGAAAGCTCTTCCTCGTCGGGGATCCGAAGCAGGCGATCTACCGGTTTCGAAGGGCCGATCTCTCCGTGTACGAGGAGGTCAAGGAGCTGCTCGTCCGGCGCGGCGCGCTCTTCGTGGAGCTCAGCACGAGCTTCCGATCGGTGCCCGCGATCCAGAAGCTCGTGAACGCCGCTTTCGCGCCCGTGATGGTGGGCGATCGCGAGGCGCTCTCCGCGCGGTACGTGCCGCTCCGGCCCGCGCGAAAGGCCATCGCGGGGCAGCCGTCGATCGTGTGCGTGCCCGTGCCCGAGCCGTACGGCAAGCAGCGGCTCACCTCGGCCGCGGTCGAAGAGAGCGTGCCTGCCGCGGTGGGCGCGTACCTCGATTGGCTCTTGCACGAGAGCGGCTGGAAGGTGACCGAGCGAGATCAGCCAGGCGAGCTCGTCCCCGTCGCGGCGCGGCATGTTTGTCTCGTCTTCCGTCGCTTCGAGAGCCACGGCGAGGACGTCACGCGCGCCTACGTCGAGGCCCTCGAAGCGCGCGGCATCCCGCACGTGCTCGTCGGCGGAAAGTCGTTTTACGCCCGCGAGGAGGTCGAGACGATGCTCGCGGCGCTGCGCGCGATCGAGCGGCCCGAGGACGAGCTCGCCGTGTTCGCGACGCTGCGGGGCTCGCTCTTCGCCGTCGGCGACGAGGCGCTGCTCGAATACCGTTTCACCTACGGGAAGCTTTCCCCCCAACGGATCCCCGAGGCCCCGCTGCCGCCGCACCTCGCTCCGATCGCCGCGGCGCTCGCGCTGCTCGCGAGGCTCTCCGAGGGTCGAAACGCGCGGCCGATCGAGACGACGGTGACCGAGCTTTGCGACGCGACACGCGCCTGCGTGGGGTTTGCCCTGCGCCCCTCGGGCGAACGCGCGCTCGCCAACGTGCTGCACATCGCCGAGCTCGGGCGCGCCTACGAAGCATCGGGCGGCACGTCGTTCCGCGCGTTCGTCGAGCAACTCGAAGAGGACGCCGAGCGCGGCCGCGCGCCCGAAGCGCCGATCCTCGAAGAGGGCGGCGACGGCGTGCGGATCATGACGGCGCATCGAGCCAAGGGCCTCGAATTCCCCGTCGTGGTGCTCGCCGACGTCACCGCGCGCCTCGGCGCGCAAGCGGTGAGCCGCTACGTCGACGCCTCGCGCTCGCTCTGCGCGCTGCGGCTCGGGAGCGTCGCGCCCTGGGATCTCGTGGAGCACGAGGCGCTGGAGATGCGGCGCGACGAGGCCGAAGGCACGCGGCTCGTGTACGTGGCCGCGACGCGCGCGCGCGACCTCGTCGTCGTGCCGGCCGTGGGCGACGATCCGCGCTTCCCCGAGCAGTCGTGGATCGGGCCGATCCACGCCGCGATCGCGCCTCCGTCCGGCGCAACGCCTTCCGAGGACGCGGCGCCCGGCTGTCCGCCGTTCGGCGACGATACGGTCCTGTCGCGGCCGACAGGTGTGTCACGCGGGCCGGCGACGGTTTGTCCGGGCGGATATCGTTTGCCCGACGGCCGCGACGTCGTGTGGTGGGACGTGACGCGCCTCGACCTCGCGCGCGAGCCTGCGTTCGGCGTGCGCCGCGAGGACATGCTGCGCAAGGACGCGCCCGTCGGCCGCGTGGAAGAGGACCTCGAGACGTACCGCCGCTGGGCGCGGGAGCGTGCGGCCGATCGGGAGCGCGGAGCGCGGCCGCTCTACGCGGTCCAGACGGTCACGGAGCGAGCCGAGACCTCGAACGAAGCACCTGCCCTCGACGTGCCGATCCTCGACGTCGGTCGCGAGGCCGGCCGGCCGGGCGGGGCTCGCTTCGGCGAGCTCGTGCATGCGGTGCTCGCGCAGGTCCCGCTGTCGGCCGACCGCGATGTCGTGGAGCAGGCGGCGGCGCTCGCGGCGCGGCTCTTCGGCGCGACGGAGATCGAGGAGGCGGCGGCGGTGCGCGCGGTGATCCTCGCGCTCGCGCATCCGGTGATCGAGAGGGCACGCGCGGCCGAGGCGCGGGGCGAATGCCGGCGAGAGACGCCGCTCAGCCTGATGGCCGAGGACGGGACGCTGATCGAGGGCATCGTCGACCTCGCGTTTCGCGAGCCGAGCGGATGGACCGTGGTCGATTTCAAGACGGACCGCGAGATCGACCGGGCGGGGCCCGTGTATCGGCGGCAGGTGTCGCTGTATGCGACGGCGATCGGCCGAGCGACCGGCGAGGCGTGCGCGGCCATTTTGTTACGGGTTTGAATCGAATCTGGAGAGGACGGGCGTACCTCCAAAGCTCGCCCGCGCGCCGGGTTTTCCAGCGTGTTCATGTCCGTCCGGGCGATTTTGCCCGGCGCGGCAGGCCCCGCACATGTCCTTGGGTCGAGGCGGCCCGAAGCAGGCGCGCCGGCTTGACGGCGGCGTGAAGTTGTCGAGACGCGCGCGCTCGGCGCTCGCCGAATGGCCTTCCGGACACTAGATTCCAGGCATGACGCCCCTCCTCAAGCGCGCGCTCGATCAGGCGGCGGTTTGGCATCGGGGACAGAAGCGCAAGTACCCCGGCGTCGACGTGCCGTACGTGAGCCATCTGGCCGGCGTCGCGGTCCTCCTCGCGAAGCATGGCTTCGACGAAGAGGTCATCGCGGCGGGGGCGCTGCACGACGCCATCGAGGACACCGGCGCGACGGCCGAGGACATCACGCGGCTCTTCGGGCGCCGCGTCGCCGATCTCGTGCTCGCCGTGACCGAGCCCGCGAAGTCGTTCGCCTGGGAGGAGCGCAAACAGCGCTACCTCGAGCAATTCGCGAAGAACCCCTGGGACGCCCAGGCCATCACCATTGCGGACAAGATCGACAACTTCCAATCGATCGTCGTCTGCGCGACCACCCACGGCGACCCCTGGCCCATGTTCCGCCGCGGCCGCGACACTCAGATCGCCGGCTTCCGCGCGCTGCGCGAGCGCATCGTGCGCCTGCCGCCGCACCCCTTGATCGACGAGTTCGAACACGCCTTCGCCGACGTCCTCGCCGCCCCGGCCGGCGTCGCCCTCGAACATCGCTCGGCCTGATCGCCCGGGGTCTGTGATATGTGCGGATGCGCCCGGCGCCGCCGACGGCGCGACGCCCGGATCGTATTCCGCATGAAACACCGAACCTCGTGGGTAGGGCTCGCGCTCCTGTTCGTCCTTTCCTCCGCATGCCGCTCGGAGCCCCGGGAGCCCGAAGTCGAGTATGGAGAGCCGATCGGCCTTCGGATGGAGACGAAGCGCGGGGTGCCGGACTATGAAATCGCCGTCGCCGTGACCAAAGGGACCGACCTCGCGCCGCTCGTCCCGGTGATCGGCGCAGCCCTGCACGCGGCGGTCGAGCTCTGCCCGGAGATGGTGAAAGCCGGGCAGCGCGGCGAGAACGTGGGCATCTGGTTTCGCGTCGAGAAGGGCACGATCGGCAAGGTCGTGACGGAAGGCGTCGATGCGACGTGCGTCACGGGCGCGCTCGGCGGAAAACCCGTCGCCGCGCCGGACCAACTCGCCGTGCTGGCGCAGTTCCGGTTCCCGTCCGAGGCGACCGCGCCGGCGGCTCCGACGAGCACACCGTGAAGCGCGCGCGCCTCGGCTGGGCGTTATCGAGCCGTCGGTGACTTCGCTGCGGGGGGCGGGGTCGGCTGCGTCTTCTTCGGCGGAGGCACCGGATCCCTGGGGTCGGCTTCCTTCGGATCTTCGTCCTTTTCCGCCGGCGGCTGCGCCGTGGGGTTCGTGGGCGGCTGCGCCTGCGCCGCGGGTTGTTCCTTCGCCGCGGACTGTTCCTTCGGCGCCGGTTGTTCCTTCGCCGCGGGTTGTTCCTTCGAGGCCGGCGCGTCCTTGCCCTGCTGCTCCATCGCCTCGTCCACGGCGGCGACGGGCGACGTCGCTTGCGCGTCCGCGGGCTCGGGCGGCGGCGGCCACTCGCTCACGTAGCGCGGCGTTTCTCCCGGGCCCGACGCGTCGATCCAGGTCACCGAGCCCGTCCCCGGCGTGCGCACGTCCACGTGGACGAACGAGCTGTTCGGGTAGTAGCCGCAGCCGGTGTCCGCGATCGTCTTGCAGAACGCGACGACCTCCTCGTTCGACACGCCCGTGACGCGCAGGTCGAGCGCGCGCGCGCTCTGGTGCAAGCTGCCCCGGCTCTTCGGGCGGTAGCCGCTCACGAGCGAGATCCCCTTGCCCGGGAAATGCTTCGCGATCGCCTCGACCCTCGACAGGAGCCCCGGATCCAGCAGACGCACGTTCGGCGCGATCTCCTGGGATGCGAGCGCCGGCGTCGCCGCCTTCTCCTTGCCTTCCTTGCCCTTGGCCGAGCCCGGCTTCTCCTGCTTTGCCGTGCGCGGTTCGGGTTTCTTCGCCTTCGGGAGCTCGGGCCGCGGCGTGCCCCAGGGCCGTGCGAGCACGCTGAGCTTCTCGCGGGCCTCGTCGAGCACCTTGCCCTTGCAGTCGACGAGCGAGAACGTCTCGCCTTCGAGGCCGTTCCGATCGATCGAGATCGCGGGCGCGAAGCAGGGTGGGCGATCCGTCTCGGCTTCGGCTTTCTTCGTGCCCTTGCGCTTCTTGCTCGGCGTCCGCGTCGACGCCTTCTTCGAGCGCGACACGCCTGCGGCGCCCTCGGTCTTCTTCACGCTCGCGGTCTTCGTGCTCCCCGCCGGCGCCGTGCTCTTCACACTCGCGGTCGTGGTCGCGCCGTCGGACTTCTTCGCGGCCGCGGTCTTCGTGCTCGCGGTCGTGGTCGCGCCGTCGGACTTCTTCGCGGCCGCGGTTTTCGTGCTCGCGGTCGTGGTCGCGCCCTTGTCGTGCGTGGCGGGCTTCGTGGCAGGCTCGGGCTTGGCCTTCGTCGACGCGGCCTTGTTCGGGGCCTCGGCCGTCTTCGGCTCGGCCTGCACCATGCGCTTCGGCGGGGCCTTGCGGCGGCTCTTGCGTTTCTTCGGCGCAGCGGCGGTTTTCTTGGGCTCCTCGGGCGCCTTCTCCGTCTTCGCGGGCGCCTCTGCCTTCGCGGGCTCCGCCGCCTTCGGCGCCGCCGCTTCCTCTGCGAACGCCTCGCCGAAGGCGAAGGGCGCCGCGAGCGTCAACACCGCCGCGAGCGTGGACGCAACCCTACGCCTGATCCGACCGTAACGACCGCTGACCATGTGTCGTGCTCTCCACCGACGCCCATCCGTCCATGCGGGGGACGCTGGGTACGCCGGTGTCTCGCGTTGTGTCATGGGGTGGGTGCGCGGGCCTAATTTTCTGAGGCTTCCACAGGTCCCTGTGGTAGAGATGGGGCACCCATCGCGGCGCCAAGCGCGCCTCGATGGCGCGGACGTCGCCCTCGTTCATGGCACGTCCCGTCGCTCGGACGGCGGCGGGCAGAGTCCAACCGAGGCGCCCGCGCAGTTGGCCCGCACCGGGGGAAAGGTCGGCTCGAAGCAGACGAGCGTTCTTGGAGAACCAGAAGGGTAGCGCCGCACGGCGAGCCCGCGCGTGAGCGAGCGAGTGCCACGGAGCACGCGCACGAAACGACGCGCGGACGTCGAGCATGAACGTTGCCTCCGGGCTCATGAGTCCCGGGACCAAGAACCGCGAGCACTGCCCAGCCATCTCCCTCCGGCGGCAGCAAGGACGAATTTATGCGGCGGATGCGGAAAGACGAGACCAAGGTCTGGCACAACCCCGAGCTCGCGCCGTTCGCGCGGGCGCCGAAGGCCGGCGCGACGAGCCGGAACAACACGACCCAACAGGACAGCCGCGTCGCGAAGGAGCATCGCGCCGCGCTCGAGGCGCTCTTCGCGCCGCGCCGGGACCCCGAGCCCGAGGGCGGCAAGAGCGGCAAGAACGGCCGCGACTCGACACCGAAGCCGGGCCGCATCGTGCTCGCGCCGCCTCCGCAGAGCGATCCTCGCGCCACGGAGCGCCAGCGGCTCCTGTCGAAGCTCCTCGGCGCCGAGGGGCGACCGCACATCACGAAGGCCGCGAACGAGTTCCTCGGCGCCGGCTTCAACTTCCCCGACGATCAAGACGTGCACCTGAAGCTCCTCGAGCACAGCGACGAGGGTCGCGTGCGTGAGGCGCTCTCCTCGCTCTCGTCGCTCCTCGTCGGCGAGCTGCCGAAGCGCCGCGCCGTGCTCGAGTCGCGCCTGCGCCGCATCGAGGAGTTTGCCGAAGACGAGTCCACCCGCGACGCCGCCGCGCAGCTCCGCAGGCAGGTGAGCGGCAGGCCCGACACGCAGAACCAGTCCGCCCAATGAACAAAGCCGAGTTCGAGGCCGAGCTGCGCAAGCTCTTCCAGGCCCACGAGTCCCGCACCGAGAACGAGCGCTGTGTGCAGTGTGTAGGCTGCGAGCGCTGCGTCGACTGCACGTTCTGCAAGAACTCGAAGGCGCTCGCGCGTTGCCACTACTGCGTCGACTCGCAGCGCTGCTCGGACAGCACGCATTGCCGCGGCTCGCGCGACCTCGTGCGCTGCAACCACTGCGTCGCGTGCGAGCGCTGCACCCAGTGCTCCTACGTCGTCCGCTCCGTCGACTGCACCGAGTGCACGTACTGCTTCGGCTGCGTCGGGCTCGTTCGCAAGGACTTCCACATCCTGAACAAGCCCTACGACCGCAGCACGTACTTCGCGATCACGAGCCGCCTCACGCGCGAGCTCGGCCTCGGCTGATCGAGCGATGCGCGCGGTCGTGCAGCGCGCTCTCTCGGCCCGCGTCGAAGTGAACGGCGAGGTCACGGGCCGCATCGGCCAGGGCCTCGTCGCGTTCGTCGGCGCCGAGAAGGGCGACGCGCAGGCCGACCTCGACTACGTGGTGAGCAAGGTCCTCGGCCTCCGCGTCTTTCCCGACGAGAGCGGCAAGATGACCCGCGCGCTCGCCGACGTCGGCGGGGGCCTGCTCGTCATCAGCCAGTTCACGGTCTTCGGCGACGTGCGTCGGGGCCTGCGCCCGAGCTTCGACGGCGCGATGGAGCCCGCGGGCGCCGAGGCGCTCTACGATCGCTTCGTCGAGGCCGCTCGCAAGAGTGGCGTCCCGGTCGAGACCGGGCGCTTCCGCGCGGACATGCGCGTGTTCGTCGAGAACGACGGACCCGTCACGATCCTCGTCGACTCGCGTCGCCTGTTCTGACCGACTTCCCAGGCGCCACGCGCGGCGGTACGTAACCGCTCACCATGCACGTGATCGTCTTCGGAGCAGGCGCGCTCGGGCGCATCTATGGCGTACGCCTCGCCGCGGCGGGCGTTCAGGTTTCGTTCGTCGTCCGGCCCTCGCGCCTCGCCGAGACGTACTCGTTCGTCGTCGAGCAGGTGAACGGGGAGAAGCGTCGCGACGTCATCGCAGAGCCGCGCCGCATCGAGCAGATCCCCGACGACGCGACGCTCGTCCTCCTCGCGGTGCGCTTCGATCAGCTCGACGAGCTCCGCCAGAACCAGGACGACGCGCTCGCCGAGGCGCTGCGCAAGGGCCCCGCCGTGCCGCTCGTCGTGCTCACGCCCGCCCTGCCGCCGCAGCTCTCCTCGCTGGAGAAGGCGATCGGGCGGCGCGCCGTCAGCGCCATGCCCGGCGTCGCGGGGTACGTCGACGACGTCGACGATCGCGGCGTCGTTCGGTACTGGTCGACCGGCATCGCCTCGACGCTGCTCGACGACGACGCCTCGGGCCCGGCGCACTCGATGTCCCGCGACACGCTCGAGGTCCTCGCCCGTCGCCTCACGAACGGCGGCTTGCCCACGCGCTTCGAGCGCGACGTCGCCTCGCTCGACGCCGCCAGCACGGTCTCGTTTTTTCCGCTCATCGCGGCGATCGACGCGGGCCGCGGCATCGACGGCGTGCTCCACGACAAGGACCTGCTCGACACCGCGCTCGCGGCCGCCAAGGAGTGCGACGGCCTCGCGAAAAAACTCGGCAAGGTCGCGCCGTGGGCGCACGTGCTCACGCGGTTCGTCGGTCCGTACACCCTCAAGCCCGGCGTGGCCCTCGCGCGCCGCCTCGCCCCCGAGACCGTGCGCTTCGTCGAGCGCCACTTTGGCGCGAAGCTCCACGGCCAGCACCTCGCGATGGGCGACAGCATCCGCGAGCTCGGCCGTGAGCAGGGGCTCGACATGCCCCAGCTCGATCACCTCATGCAGCGGCTTCGCACGTCATGACGCGCCCGCGGTGAGCGCCGCGGGCCCGCGTACCTTCGCGAGCGTGAGCGCGAGCGCGAGGGCGCTCTCCATCCCGCGTGGATCGGCCTTGCCCGTGCCCGCGATGTCGTAGCCCGTGCCGTGATCGACGCTCGTGCGGATCACGGGCAGGCCGAGCGTCACGTTCACCGCTTCGCCGAACCCCACGAGCTTGCAGGGGATCGTCGCCTGGTCGTGGTACATCGCGACGACCCCGTCGAAGGCCCCCGCCGCTTGCTTGCGGAACGCGGTCTCGGCGCCGAGCGGGCCCACGAGATCCGCGGAGAACCCGCCGGCCGAGAGCCGCTCGCGCGCGCGCTCGATCCCCGGCTCGATGCACGTCACCTCCTCGGTCCCGAGCATCCCGCCCTCGCCCGCGTGCGGGTTCAGCGCCGCGACGACCACGCGCGGCGTCTCCGTGCCGAGCGATCGAAGCAGCCGCACGAGCCAGTAACAGCTCGTCGCCACCGCGACGGGCGTCACGGCCGTCGGGACCTCCGCGAGCGGCAGGTGCGTCGTGACGAGCGCCGTCGTGATGTTCGCCGCGCGAAACGCCATCACCACCTCGCGCGCCCCGAGCCGCGCCGCGAGGTGCTCGGTGTGTCCCGAAAAACCTTTTGCGCCCCGCGCGCCACTCGTCGCGATCGCGAGCTTCGACACCGGCCCGGTCACGAGCGCGGCGGCGGTGCCGTCTTGCACGAGCGAGAGCGCCTCGTTCACCCACGCGAGCTGCGCGGCGCCGGCGTCGCGATCCGGCGCGCCGGGCCGCGCGGGCCGGAAGAGCTGCGTGCTCGGCCCCCACACGCCGATCTCGCCGAGCGCGAGGGCCTGGATCTCCTCCGCGCTCGCCACGACGCGCAGCCTCGCCGTCGCGATCTTCCCATCGTGCGCCGCGCGCCGCAGCGCCTCGGCGTCCCCGACGAGCACACACCGCGCCTCGGCCTCGGCGTTCGCCGCCGCGTGCACCGCGACCTCAGGCCCGATCCCGCTCGGGCAACCCACGCTCACGGCGATCGTCACCCGCTTCATGCGAGCATCGCCCTCCGCAGCTCGGTCGTGGGCCGGGCCGGCGTGTCGGGCGCTTCGAGCTTGTAGCCCGCGCCTCGCAGCGTCACGAGCGGCAGCGCGACGCCGAGCTTCGAGCGCAACCTCCGCACGTGGATGTCCACCGTGCGCGGACCGCCTTCGTACCGCGGGCCCCAGACCTTCACGAGCAGCTCCTCGCGCGACACGACCTTGCCGCGCTTCTCGCAGAGATACGAGAGCAGCGCGAACTCCTTCGCCGTGAGCGGCACGCTGTGACCGTCGATGCACGCTTCATGCGCCGATCGATCGACGAGGAGCGCGCCGACCTTCACGCGCTCCTCCGTGGCAAACTCGCTCTTTTGCCACTCGGCCTTGCGGATGCGCGCGTAGAGCTCCGCCGGCACGTACGGCGAGAGGACGAAATCGTCGAAGCCGCTCGCGGGATCCATCCGCGCGACCTGCGCGACGGAGACGGCCGCGATCGCCGGCACGCCCGCGAGACGCGGCTCGCGTCGCAGCGCCCGGAGCGCCGCCGCCGCGAGGTCCGGCCGCTCCGGCGTCTCCACGAGGATCGCCCGCGCCTCGTCCTCCTCGCGCTGGAAACAGGGCGCGGGTTCGTCCCACAGGTCGAGCGTGCGCACCGTGGCGCCGAGGCCGCGTAGCACGCTCGCCGCGCCCTCCTCGCGCTCGAGCTCGGGCCCGTGCCCGACGATGACGATGAACGACGAGCGGCGCGACATCGGCCGTCGCTATAAAGCTCATGCTGCGGCGCGGCAAGCACGAGCCTGCCGCGCCGAGACTTCAGCCGATCTTGGTGCCGCCCACGGTGATCTTGTCGATCTTGATCGTCGGGCATCCGACGCCGACGGGCACGCTCTGGCCGTCCTTGCCGCACGTCCAGATGCCGTCGGAGATCGCGAGGTCCGTGCCGAGCATCGTGACCTTGCCGAGCACGTCGGGGCCGTTTCCGATGAGGTTCACGCCCTTCAAAGGCCGCGTGATCTTGCCGTCCTCGATCAGGTAGCTCTCGGTCAACGAGAACACGAAGTCGCCGTTCGAGATGTCGACCTGGCCGCCGCCGAACTTCTTGGCGAAGACGCCGCGTTTGACGGTGCGAACGATCTCCTCCGGATCGTGCGGGCCTGCGAGCAGGATCGTGTTCGTCATGCGCGGCAAGGGCGCGGCGCCGAAGCTCTCACGCCTGCCGTTGCCCGTGGGCTTCAGCTTGTAGTGCTTGGCCGAGAGCCGGTCGTGCATGTAGCCGGCGAGCGTGCCGTTCTCGATGAGCACGCTCCTGCCGGGCTCGTTGCCCTCGTCGTCGACGTTGATCGCGCCGCGCGACGACGTGAGCGTCGCGTCGTCGACCACGGTGCAGAGCGGGCTCGCGACCGGCTCGCCGACCTTGCCGGCGTAGTTCGACGTGCCCTTGCGGTTGAAGTCGGCTTCGAGCCCGTGGCCCACGGCCTCGTGCAAGAGGATGCCGCTGTCGCCGGGGGCGAGCACCACGTTCATCTCGCCGGCCGGCGCCTCCTCGGCGTCGAGCATCGTCGCCGCTTGCCGCGCGGCCTCGCGGGCGTGCATCTCCGGCGAATGGTCGGCGAAGTAGGCCGCGAGCGTGGTTCGTCCGCCGCCGCCGCTCGATCCTTCCTGCCGTTTGCCGTCGCGCTCCGCGATCGCGCGCACGCCGAAGCGGAAGAGCGGCTGCACGTCGTGCGCCATGACGCCGTCGCTCGTCGCCAGCAGGATCTCGCGGATCTCCTCGGAGAAACTCGCCTCGGCCTTCACGATGTGCGGACCTTCGGCGAGGGCGGCGGCGCTCGCTCGTTCGAGCAGCGCGCGTTTTTCCATGCCGGGCACGTCGAGCGAGACGAGCGGCACGTCGTAGCGGTTCGGCAGGTCGCGGAAGCTCGGCAGCACGTGCGTCACGCCGCCCGAGCTCGTGGCGATCTGCGCGGCGGTCTCGGCCGCGCGCTTCATCGACTCCCACGAGAGATCCTCGGTGTAGGCGTAGCCCGTCGCGTCGCCGCGCTGCACGCGCACGCCGACGCCCATGGACACGCCGCGCGAGGCGGCCTTCAGGATGCCTTCGTCGAAGGAGAAGCCGCCGCCGGCGCGGTATTCGAAGAACAGATCGGCGTACTCGCCGCCCTTGGAGAGGGCGACGGCGAGCAGGCGACCGCACAGGTCGGCGTCGATCTCGTTGTCCCCGCCCGGCGCGAACGGGGCACGATAGGCAGCGCTTCTGGTCATGGGCCACCCAATGTAGAGCGCGCCTCTGGATCGGTCGAGCCGAAGCCCCGGAAATCCCGCCTCGGCGTGGGGTTTCTCGCGACCGTGGGCGCAGAAAAGTCGACGTCGCTCGGGCGACGCGGTAACGCGGTTTCACGATGAACGGACCCCAGATCGCCCTCGTGTGGCTTCACGTGTCGGGCAACCTCGTCTGGATCGGCTCGATCCTCGCGGTCGCGTTCGCTCTCACGGCGGGCGGCGCGGACCCGAAGGTTCGCGGCGCGGTGGGGGAGCGGATCTACCGGCTGCTCAGCGTGCCCGCGTTCGTGCTTTCGTTCGTGACCGGCGTGGCGCGGCTGTTGATGGACACGCACTACTACCTCGTCGAGCACCACTGGATGCACGCGAAGCTGCTCTTCGCGCTCGCGGTGATCGGGATCCACCACGTGATCGGCGGCCGGGCGAAGAAGCTCGCGCGGGGAACTGTGCAGGACGCCGGGCCGACTGCTATGATGGCGGCGATCCTCGCGGCGTCGGCGGTCATCGCCGCCTTCTTCGCGATTTTCAAGCTGCCGAACTGAAAAAACCGGGATCGCGGCTCACCTGAGATCGCCCGGTTTTCGTTTCGATAGTCCGTTCTCACGCGACCGTGCTTGTGCGGGTCGTGTTTCCGTTAGATGATGAATCGTGGATGAGGTGGCGCGAAGCGTCGCGTCGGCTCGTCCCCGGGTCGCTCTCTCGAGGAGAATCCCATCGCCGTGGCGGTCGATCGCGACAAGGTGCTCCGAGCAGCGCAGAAGTTCGTCGAGGGAAAGCGCTGGGACAAAGCGATCGCCGAGTTCCAGAAGCTCATCGCCGAAGATCCGAAGGACCTCCGGGTCCTGCTCAAGATCGGCGACTGCCACCTCAAGATCGAGCAGTACGCCGAGGCCATCGAGACGTACGAGATCGTGGCGCGGCTCTACATCGAGCAGAAGCCGCCCGAGCCGCTGAAGGCGATCCGCGTCTACCGTCAGATCCTGGAGATCATCGACAAACGCGCGCCGAAGCTCCTCGAACGTTTCGGCTGGGTCCTGCCGCGCCTCGCGGAGCTCTACACGCAGCTCGGCCTGACGAGTGATGCGGCCGCGACGTACGACGACATCGCGAACCGCCTGCACAAGGCGAACAAGGATCGCGAGGCGATCGAGCCGCTGAAGAAGGTCGTCGACCTCGACCCGCACAACCCCGTGCCGCGCCTGCGCCTCGCCGAGGCGTACAGCAGGATCAAGGACACGCCGGCGGCGATCGGGCAGCTCGGGCAGGCCGCGGAGGTCCTCGTCAAGATGGGCCGGCGCGACGACGCGCTGAAGGTCCTCGACCGGCTGCTCTCGATCAAGGCCGAAGGCAAGTACGCCAAGGTCGCGGCGAAGATGTACCTGGAGCGCGCGCAGCAAACCGACGCGATGACCGCGCTCGCGAAGCTCCAGATCTCGTTCAAGGAAAACCCGAAGGACCTCGAGACGCTCGGCCTCCTGGCGAGGGCGTTCGACAAACTCGGCCAGGGACCGAAGGCGACCGAGGTTCTGAAGGAGGCCGCGCGCCTCGCGAAGGACGCCAAGAAAAACGACGAGTTCAATGAGCTCGTCGACGCGCTCCTCGTGCGCGCGCCGAACGACGACGCGGTCCGGCAGCTCGCGGCGCAGCGGCCCGCGCCGGTGCGCAAGCAGGTCGAGGACGACTCGGTCATCGTCGTGCAGGAGGTCTACGACGACGTCGACATCGACGAGCTGCCCGAGTCCTCGGTCCCGCCGATCGAGCTCCAGCCTCCGCACCCGGGCAACGATGCGCTCCTCGCGCGGCAACACCTGCAGCGGGCGGAGGCGTACCGCAGCCAGTACGATTACCCCTCGGCGATCGCGATCCTGCTCGACGCCGTCTCCATGGTGCCCACGTCGCACGAGCTGCGATCGCGGCTCGTCGACGTGCTCAAGGAGGCCGGCGACGAGGAGGGCGCGATCCGGCAGATGCTGATCTTCGCGCAGCAGCTCAGCGTCGCGGGCGACGTGAAGCGCGCGGCGGAGCTGCTCGACGAGGTCCGGCTCATGGATCCCTCGCAGCCCGAGGCGATCCAGATGCTGCGCGCGCTCGGCTATCAGGTCGAGCCGCCGCAGCCGCAGCAGCCGGTCTACGCGCCGCAGCCGGGCCAGCTCGGCGCGCTCGACGATCCATTCGCGGGCGTGTCGGCGCAGCAGCCGTACCCGTACGCGCAGCAGCCGCAATATCCGGCGCAGCCCTACGCGCCTCCGCAGCCGCCCGCGCCGACGCGCAGCACGACGGGACATACCCTCGACGAGGACGTCCTCGAGGCGATCGATTCCTACGCGAACCAGGGCATGATCGACGAGGCGCGGGTCATGCTCGACGAGCAGCTCGCGCTCCTGCCGAATCACCCGCTCCTGCTCTACAAGCGCGCCGAGCTCGAGCAGATGGGGCGCCCGTCGTACGTGCCGGATCTGCCGGGCGGCGGCAGCGGGATCCTCACGAAGAAGAGCGAGTACCCGGCCGACAGCGACTTCGAGTCGATCCAGAACATGATCAATGAGCTGGAGTTCGCGCCCGAGGCCGCAGCGGCGCCGCCCGAGTTCCCCGGGGTCAACGTCGAGAAGATCTTCGACGAATTCAAGCAGGGCGTCCAGGCGCAGATCTCGGACGCGGATTCGGCGACGCATTACGATCTCGGCGTCGCCTACCGCGAGATGGGCATGTTCATGGACGCGATCCACGAATTCGAGGTCGCGGCGCGTGACCCTTCGCGCGAATGCGTGTGCAGGTCGGTCATTGGCATGATCCACCTGCAGCTCGGCAACGTGGACGCGGCGATCGACGCGTTCTTGCGCGGTCTCGAGGCGCGGCAGAAGACGCGGGAGCAAGAGCTCGCGCTCGCGTACGAGCTCGCCGACGCGTACGAGGCCCGGAAAAACCCGGATCAGGCGCTCTATTACTTCAAGCGCGTCGGCCAGCTCGAGCCGAACTACCGGGATCCGCGCGGCGGCGTGCAGGACCGCATTCGCCGGCTGGAGCCGAACCCGGGCGTGCCCAAGCAGGCCAAGGCGGTCGGCGCGGAGCTGCTCGGCGACGATTTCGATCTCGCGTTCGACGACCTCGTGAGCAAGGGCAAGCTCTAGCAATTCCGAGCCCTGCGGCCGCGCGCGGCGGTGTATCGTCGTCATTCCCATGACGCGACACCGCCTTGCGCTGACCGGTCAGGCGCCGGTGCGCCTCGACCTGCCGAAGGCCACGAGCGTGGCCATGTCCCACGCGGCGGTTTGTGTCATCACCGAAAAGGGCGAGGTCGTCTGCAAGCGCGACCGCGCGCCGGGCCGCCCGAAGGCTCGGACTTCGTCGTTTCGCCTTCCCGAATGAGCGGCGCGAGCGGAGGGACGGGGGCTTTCGGGTTGTCCCGAAAACCCCCCTTCGTGCTCAGACCGGATTCTCGTTCACGATGCCCTTGATGCTCGGACCGGTGTAGAAGTCCTGCACCCGGCGCATGTCGCCCTTGGCCACCGCGAAGGCCACGGCCGCGCCCGCCGCCGCGCTCGTCGCATTGCTCTGCTGGCCGGGGACGTTCTCGCCCGTCGTGGGATCGAAGCCGTCCGTGCTGCCGTCCGCCCGCACGCCGCCGAACCAGCCCGTCTTCGTGTAGCCATTGCCCATGACGTAGAGCCAGTTCGAATTGTTCGGCGTGCCGTCGGGCCAGCCGCCGCGGTCGCGCGGGTTCTTCGGCGTGTCGCCGTGCACCGTCATGACGATGTTGTCGGCGAGGTTGCGCGCCGTGCAGACCGGGTCGGGGATGGCGGCGAGGTCGTTCATGAACTCGTCGAACATCTTGCCGAGCTGCCCGACCGTATTGCGCAGGTTGTTCATGTCGTTGAACGCCCCGTGCGGGTCGTCGCGCATCGCCGGCATCATCACGCTTTGCGTGAGGCCGAGCTTGAAGGCGCGCGCCGTCGTGATGAAGGCGCGGCCAATCTCGGCGAGGCGGTTCGGCGTGCCCTGCCCGATGTTGTACCGGGTGAGGTCGTCGGCCGTCGGCGCGAGCTGCGCGGAGAGGTTTTTCCCGAGGAAGTTCGCGCTCGTCTTGCCCACGCGGAGCTGACGCGACCAGGTCGGCCGGCCGGCGGCCGCATTGAGGCCGACGAAGGCCTTGTAATAGGCCTCGAAGAGCGCCGCGTCCTCCTCGACGGCGAGCGTCACGCGCGACGCCGCGCTGTCGAAGAGATCGACCATGCCGCCCGCGTTGTTCACCGTGGCGACCTGCGGCGCGCCCGGGGCGGCGCCGAAGTTCAGCGGGTTGATCGCGATGACGGGCAGGAGCGACGGGGTTTGTCGCTGAATGGCGGCGGCCGTGGCGAGCATGCTGACGCCATTGCCGAGCGTCGCGGCGGAGCCGGGCGTCGGCGTGTGCGTCTGGTTCGTCCCGGCCATGAACGCCGTGATGCGCTTGCGCTTGTCGAGCTTCCGCCAGGGGGATTCGGGCGCGTAGACGAACGGTTTGTCCGTGTCCGGCGCGTCCTCGGTCTGGCCGAACGCGTGGAACGCGAAATTGTCGTTGTTCGCCTTCGCGATCTGCGTGTGGGGCCAGAGGAGCTGGAACCACGCGAATCCGCCGTCGCCGGCCACGAGGTGGACCGAGCGGTTCGTCGCGGCGCAGGCGTCGTCGGCCATGGCGGTGCCGGCCGAGTCCGCGATGACGTCGAGCACCTTCGCGCGATCGAGCGCGAGGACGGCGCCCATTGCGGTGGTCCAGCGCAGGAAGTTGCGCCGGGCATTGCCTTGGAGGCTCTTGAGCTTGTCGTCGACCATGGTCTCCTCCTCACTCGCACGAATGGGCTGCGGCCATCATCGTACCGACAGCGATGCGCTTGCCTTTTTCCACATCGGAGGCGCTCGTCACGACCTTGTTGCAGATCGCGACGTGCGAGTCGGTCGCGGGGCGACCCGTGATGCAGGCGATGGCGTCCCGGTTGCACTGGTTGTTCGCGTCGAACATCTCGGTCCCGACGCCGTTGACCTTGCATTGGTCGACGTTCGGCAGGTTCGCGATGATCTCGGGCGCCGCTTGCACGAAGATGTCGAAGAGCTTCGCCGCGCCGGCCGCGCTCCACACGACCGCCTCGCCGACGCGGGCGTCGTAGCTCGCCGCGCCGAGCGCGCCGCCGCCGGCCTTGAAGAGCTGGCCCGCGGTGGGCACCTGCGCCGTCGCGTCGATGTTCACGCCGAGCGAGATGAGCACGTTTTGCAGCGCCGTGTTTTGCAGCTTCTGGCACGAATGCAGGCGCGTGCGCACCTCCGGCGGGCCCTCTTCCTGGCGCTGCGCGAGGACCTCGAAAGGATCCTTGAACACGCCATCGCCGAGGTCGCCCATGTGGCTGTGCGTGTTGTCCTCGTCGCCCGCGAAGACGCCGGGCTGGTTTTCGAAGTCCGTGGTCGGATCGTCGATGACGGGGGCCGGCCGCGAGAGGTTTCCGGACGGCGGCTCCTGCACGCAGGCCGTCGCGAAGATGCCCGCGACGAGGGCAAGGGGTGCGCCGCGGAGGAACGTCGAGATGATGCGATTCATGGTCTCTCTCCTTTCTTTCCGCATGCGCCTAGAACTTGGTGAAGTCGTCGCTGAGCAGGATCGTGCGCAGCGTCTTCTTCAGGTTCATGCCATTCGCGAGGAAATCATCGACGAACGGCGCGAGGACCTCGGGCGGCACCGTCGCGAGATCGGAGACGATGTCTTCCTTCGACATCGCGAAATTGTACATGCGCGCCACGGCGCAATCTTGAACGTCCTTGTCCGCGGCCATGGCCTGGCCGAGCGCGGGCAGATCCGCGACGGGCTGGCCGAAGCGCCACGCCGTGCCCTCGCCATTCCGGAGCCAGTGGGAGAGGACCGTCTTCTGCGGATCGGGCACGGTCGGGGTCTCGACCTGGCTGTCGTTCATCCATTGCCCGTTCATGTTGAAGTTCGCGAAGAGCGGCGCGACGCGGTTGATCGTCACGTGGCAGTTCGCGCAGACGACGGACGACGTGTCCTGGAAATTGATCGGGGCCGTCGCGACCGATTCGAAGGGCCAGGGGCCGGTGAAATCGGCGCCGTTGACCTGCGTCGGCTGCGCCGCGTATTCGGCCGGGAACTTCGTGCAGACGAAGATCTCCTGCACCCAGCGCACGCGCCGGAACGCCATGTTGCCGTAGAACTGCATCATGACGCCGGGGTTCGTGAGCACGCCGGCGTGCGTGGGGACGCCGTTGTCGCAATTGCCGTCGGTGAACGTGTTCGTCGCGCCGTCGTACGTCGGACAGGTGTTCGTGGTGGCCGTGAAGAGATCGGTGTAGGGCTTGTCCTCGATCATCACGCGCGTCGCGAAGACGGGCGCAGTATCGCGGCTCGGCTTGTTGTCCTGTGCGCCGCCGCCCTGGCGCATCGTATCGCGCCACCATTTGATCATGCGCGCCGTGAAACGCTGATCGGCGAGCATCGCGTCGATTTCGGCCTCGTACGCGGCGCGCTGGTCCGTCGCGGTCTCGACGTTCTTGATCTGCTGGAGCGTCGGGAGGTTTCGCACGAGCTTCAGCGACGCCGTGCGCAGGGCCTCCGCATAACTCGTGACCCGGTCGTCGAGCACGGTCTTGTCCGGGATCGGGGGCGCCTCGGGGTCGGGGGTGTTCCCGCCGCCAGCCGGGTCGGTGTTTCCGCCGGGCGTATCGCCTCCCGGCGGCGGCTCGAGGCTACTGGGCCCCGAGCTTGAGCACGCGCCCGCCGCGAGCGCGGCGAGCAAGGTGAGCATTCTGGTCCGCTTCATGGGCCGCCTACCTTTCGTCCTCTTTATTTCTCCGCTGCGATCCACAAGGATACGTTGTCGCGGAAGGTATTAAATGCGCCTGCTTGCCCGGCGAATTTGAACGGGTGTGCGGCATTCCCGCCGGGGTTTGTCACGACGAAGAGCTGGCTCGAGGGCGGATCGTTCACGTTGATACGATTCTTGATTTGCCCGCAGGCCTTCGCCGGGTCGCTGTTGAGCGTCGTCATGTCGACCGACGATGTGGCCTGACCATTGCCACCGCCGTGGCAATTCAGGCAGATGTCGAAGCGCTGCTTCGCGTTCGTGTTGAACGAGTTCACGTCCTTGCAGCCGCCCGTGGGCGTGCCGCCGTCGCCCGCGTCCGGCGACGCCGGCTCGTATTTCTCGATGAGCTCGAACGCGAGCGAGAGCTTCGCTTCCTTCGACCAGTTCACGAGAATCAGCGTGCCGGGGCCGAGCGCACCGGATTCGCCGGCCTGGAAAATCGTGTCCACGTTCGAGAAGCTGTCGACCGGATCCGGATTCGGATCCTTGCCGAGCGGGTGCACGACCCAGAGCGGGTGGACGATCTTCACGCCCGTCTTCGAGGTCGGGTGCAATTCGATGTTCGTGAGCTCGAGCGTGGTCTCCGCGAGCACGTCGGCCTGGAACGTGACGGCCATGCCCTCGAATTCGGGCCCGAGCGCGCCGAGGTAGATCGCATTGAAGCCCATGATGGGCACGAACGGATCGATGTGCGGGCCCGCCGCCGGCGGCGGCTCCGTGAAGTTCTTCGCCTCCTGCGCGAGCCACGCCTTCACCTTCGGCAAGAGCGTGTTCTGGAGCGCCGGCGAATCGAGGTTCGTCCCGCTATGCCCCTTGCCCGTCATTGCATACGTGAGCAAGAGGCTGTGCTGCGGGTCCGTCGCGACGATGCCCGGCCAGCTCGCGAACGATTGATAACGATCCGGACCCGCGAGGAACGGCGTGTCCGCGAGCCCGGCGACGTCGTGACAAAGGCCACAGGCGTTCATCAGGTCCGCCTGCATGGACTCGAAAAGATCCCGCCCGCTGGTGACGACGAGCCCCGCGTCCGTGGGACCACCACCACCCGTGCCGCCGCCCGTGGGGGTGGGCGCGAGGCCGGACGGCGCCTCGACGCAGCCGGCGAAGGCGGTGGAAGCCGCGACCGCGAGCGCCCCAAGGCCGATGGCAATGGCTCGAAAGTATTGCTGTTTCGGTTTCATCGTCGCAAGGATGCCCATGAGTCGAGAATGGCCGAGTCGCCGAGCGGCGAGAAGCCCCAAATGCTCTTGCACGCCCTGCGCCATCCGCTCCGCCTGTGTGTTTGCACCCGAGCCGTACGAACGAGGCCCCGAGGACGTCCCCGCTGCGATGGGGTGGATGACAGATGCCCCAGGGTGGATCTGCGTTGACCCAGGTCGAGGGGACCAACCGGCGGCGATCGATGGATTGCACAAAACTGGTCCCGATCCGCCCGGCGGTTGTACCCGATGCGCATGAATCGGATCCTGCTCCCCGCCCTCGTATCGCTCCTCGCCATGGGCTGCGGCAAAGCCGCGGTCCGTACGCAAGCGCTCGCCCCGGAAAAGCCGGCGCCTGCGGCCGTCGCCGTGGAAAAAGAGACGGTCGCGAAGGCCGAACCCGAGGCCGCAGAGGAGCCGGCCGAGGAGGGGCGCCGCGACGTCGGCGATTACGTGGTGTATCGATTCTCGGGCAGCTTCCAGAAGGCGCCCGTCACGCTCACCGAGCGCGTCGTGGCCCGCGAGAAGAATGCGCTCGTGATCGATTTCATCCTGGAAGAAGGCAAGGCGACGAGCGAGCTGCGCGTGCGCCTGAGCGACGCGGCCGAGACGCGCGGCGAGGTGCTCTCGGTCCACCGCATCGAAAAAGGCAAGCTCGTCCCGGCCGGCGTCGACGAATACGAGGCGCTGATGGCGAAGACGATGGTCGTCGCCGACGAGAACGAGGCGGCCCTCGGCTCGGAGCACGTGGTCGCCGTGATGGGCAACGACTTGCTGCCCGCGAAGCGCACGAGCTTCCGCGTGAAGATCGGCGAGAAAAAGGCGACGCTCACCACGGTCGTGAGCGACAAATTCCCCTGGGGCGACCTCTCCGGCGAGATCGCGGCCGAGGACGGCTCGGTCATTTATCGCGCCGAGGTCGTGAACGTCGGACACGTGGTCGAGACGAAGTCGGGCAAGGATCCCCAGGTCGCCCGCAGCGATTACGAAGATTACGAGTGAGCAAAAAGGCCGCGCCCCGCGTTACGGGCGGCCCTTTCGCGCGAGGATCTCGTCGGCACGATTCGCCGCCTCCTTGACGAGGTGGCCCATCTTGGAATGCTCCGGCTCGACGTCGGGGCCAAGGCCTTCCTGCCGGAGCGCTTCCGAGCAGACAGGGCCAATCGATCCAAGGAGGCCGCGCCCGAGCGCTTCCCGAACAGCGTCGGCGATCCCCTCCTCGGCCGCGACGAGCAGCGCATGCTCGACCTGCGCGCGGCTCGTGAAGAGGGCGATCGGGATCGCGCCGGTCGCGATCCCATGGAGCGCGCTGCGGAGCGGCGCCGTGTCCTCGGGCAAGGCGTAACGATAGACGGAGACGGGCAGGACCTCGGCTCCACGCGCCAAAAGGCCCTCGTGGAGCGCGGTGTTCGGAGCGCCGTACTCCTGCACGGCGACGCGCTTGCCCACGAGCGGGCCTCGTGCATCGAGCGCGGAGAGGACCTCGCGATGGCTGTTCGGCGCGGCGACCGTGACGAAGTCGGTCACGCCGAGCTCACGCAGCGCGACAGCGGGCTTCGGGCCACGCGCGACGACGGTCCCACGGGCGAGCGCCGCGGCGAACGCGGGCCGATCGAGGACGGGCGCGACCGCATCGACGAGGCCGCGCACGCCGACGCCGGTCATGAGGACGACGACGTCGATCGTGCCCGCGGCGAGGGCCTCGGCGAACGCGAGGGCGCCCTCGGGCGCGTCGAGACCGACCTCCCGGAGCGCAGGCGCGCGGACGGGCGTGCCGCCGTGCCGCTCGACGAGCGAGGCCATCTCGGGCGCGCGCCGGCTCTCGAAGGAGACGACCAGGCGGCCGCCGAAGGAGGCAGGACCGGGAGACACGTGGGCCATCGTGCGCCCGCGAGGCTCGGGCCGCCAGCGCTTCGTGGATCGCCGAGTCTGCGCTAGACTCGGATCGAGCAAGGAAGGTGCGCATGGACGAGAGCGCAGACGGGCTGCACGGGACCGGCGGCGACGAGGAAGAGGCCGGGGAAGCGCTCGACACGAGGAAGGCGGAGGGGCCCGATCCGGTGATCGGCGCCGGCCTCGCGCTGTTCGGTATCTTCGTGATGGGCCTCGGTGGAGCGCGCGACCTGCACTACGTGTTCAACGCGGGGATGTTCATCGCGGTCGGCGGGGCCGTGACGTTCGTCCTGTTCGTCGCCCTTACGGCGATGAAACAACGCGCGGCGCGAAGCGCGAAGGGCTAGCCCTCTCCCTCTCGGGAGAGGGGAGTCAGCCGACTTCTTCCTCGACGGCGGCGAGCTCGCTCTCGGGCACGCCGAGATCCGCGGCGACGTGGTGCAGCTCCGCGCGCTCGGCGGGCGAGAGCCTTCCATCCGCCACCGCGACCTTCGCGAGCAAACGAATGACCTCGACGCGCTCGCGGCCGTCGCAGAGGGTCTTGAGCTCGCGGACGCAGAGCGTGAGCTCCTCGTCGCGGAGCTCCGGCAGCTTGCCCTTGAGGGCGCGCGTGACGGCCTCGATCGCCTCGGGGGACAGGCCCTCGATGTGCGCGAGCAGGCCGCGGAGCGACGTCTCTTCGCCCTCGGTGAGGCGGCCGTCCACGCCCGCGACCTTGCCGAGCAGGACGACCACCGCAGCGATGTAACGAAGCAGGACGCTTTCGTCGTCAGGCAGGGCGCGACGCAGCTCGGCCAGCAGCGCATCCACGTTCGGATACGTGTCCTCTCGCTTGAGGCCGAGCCAGGCTAGGAGTCCCACGACAGACCAACGTACTCGGGGTGATTCTCGGGGGTCAATCCTCGGGGAGCGCCGCTTCGCCGAGCCACTCGGCGACCGGATCGTCCGTCTTCGGCGTCTTCAGGATCGCGCCGTCGGCCCCATCCTTGCGCACGACGAGCGTGCGGCGCGTCGTCGTGTCCGGGTTCTCGCGCGCCACGACCGTGATGACGTTCACGCCCGGCCGGAGCGGCGCATCGAACTCGAACGTCGCCTTCTTGGGGTCGGCGCCGTCCCGGTTCGACTTGTAGTAGAGCTTGCGCGAGCCGACGAAGACGTAGAGGTCGAGCAAGCGCTCGGCATCCGAGGCGGCGCCCGTGATCTTCACCTTGTCGTCGCGCGTGGCGATGGCCGCGGCGCTCACGTCGAGCGTGGGCGGCGCCTTCGAGTAGACGTCATCGAACGCGGGCGTGACGGACGGCGCGCCGCTGCCCGGCGTCGTCTCGCCGACGGGCACGAAGGCGAAGCGGCTCGAGCCGAGGTCGACCTTGTACATGTCGCCCGCTTTGCCCAGGATCCCCACGGTCTCGCCGGGCCGCAGCTTGCCGAAGACGAGCCCGTTCGCGTCCGCCGTCGCGAACAACGTCGCGCCCTGCAGGCCGGCCTTCGCCGTGCCCGAGGCCTTCGGGATCGTCATCCCGTTGCCGACGGGGATCTTCACCTTTTCGGTCGCGACTTCGCGCAGGTCGCGATCACCGACGGACAGGCTCAGCGTCGCCTCGTTGTCTTGCAGCTCGGGCTGCACGTCGAAGGTGAAGACCACCTTGCGCACGTCGCCGGGGTTCATGTTCGAGATGTCGAACCGGCCGGCGCGCAAGAGCAGGCCCTCGCCCGAGAGGTTCGCGATGTTCGCCTGCGTCTCGAACGAGCGGCCCTTGCCGACGTTCTTCACGGTCAGGTACATCGAGATGCCCTCGCCGCGCTGGATGCGGCCGTCGCCGTTGCCGCTGCGGTCGTCGACGATCTGGTAGGCGTACTGGAAGAGCGGCCGCTCGAGCGCGCGGATCGTCGGGCGAATCTCGGCGGTCGGGGGCTCGAAGCCGCCGGCGGCCTCGAACTTCACCTTCAAGCCGTCGGCGCGGCTCAGCGCGTCCATCGGGATCTTGCAGACGCGCTTCTGGTTCGCGAGGCGCGGCTTCGTCGTGCCGATCTTGCGGCCCTCGACCTCGCACCAGCCGAGCGGCGCCTTCGAGGTCTTGCTCTGGCCGGGCGCGATCTTGCCGAAGACGAGCTCCTTGCCGTCGAGGTAGCCGCTGTCGCTCTCGGTGGAGGCGCGCAGGCGATAGATCGGCTGCTTGCCGTTGTTCTTCACCGTGACCGAGAGGTTCATCGGCTCGCCCGCCGTCACCTCGTTGTTCGGGCGGTCGGTCTCGACCTTCACTTCGAGGTCGCTCTTCGCCGGGCCCTGCGCGCCCTCGGGCGCGTCGGACCAGTCGTAGCCGAGCTTCGACAGCTCCGCGGCGACCTTGTCGAGCTCGTCCTTGCGCGTCTTCTCGATGTAGTCGCGCGCGGCGTCGACCTGCGCGTTCCGCGCGGCGCCGGGGGGCAGGCGCTGCGCGAGGTCACGCCCGAAGCGGATCGGGAAATCGACGCGGAAGTCGTCGTCGGTCTCGCCGCCGCGCTCGCGCATCTCCTCGCGCTCGGCGCTCGTGAGCTGGTAGCGCACGACCTCGCGCGGCTTCGACGCGGGGAGGGCCTTGCCGTTCGTCAGGTGCGCCGAGAGATCACGCTCGCGCAGGCCGTCCTTCTGGATCGTGAGATCCATCTCGAGGTCGTCGGCCGTCATCGGATCGAGCTCGATGTCGGGCGTGACGCCGACGCCCTGGATCGAGACGTCGCCGGGCGTGAGGTACTGCGCGATCGTGAGCTTGAGCGCGGCCTTCTCTGGCGTGACGTCGGGGAAGACGAGCTGCACGCTGCCCTTGCCGAACGTCGTCGCGCCGACGATGACCGCGCGATCGTGGTTCTTCAGCGCGCCCGCGACGATCTCGCTCGCGCTGGCGGAGTTGCCGTTCACGAGGACGACGATCGGGTACGAAGGCTCGGTGCCGGGGCCCTTGGCCTTCTTCTCGTCGCGGCCCTCGGAGGCGCCGACCGTGGAGACGATGACGCCGTCGGCGAGGAACTTGTCGGCGACGCGCGTGGCCTGATCGAGCAGGCCGCCGGGGTTGCCGCGGAGATCGAGCACGAGGCCCTTCAGCGAGCCCTTGGTGCGCAAATCGTCGAGGGCGAGGTCGAGCTCCGTCGACGTCGTCGCCTGGAAGTTCTTGATGCGCACGTAGCCGATGCCCGACGCCTCGAGCGGGCGCGACTCGACGGAGCGGACCTTGATGACCTCACGTACGAGCTCGTAGGGCTTCGGCGTCTGCCAGCCTTGTTCGCCGTCGCGCGTGACCCACACCGTGACCTTCGTCCCGGGGTCGCCGCGCAGCCGTCGCACGGCGTCGTCGAGCGGCATGTTGAGCGTCGACTCGTTGTTGATCTTGACGATCCGATCGTGACGCTTGATGCCCGCGCGCCCCGCCGGCGTTTCCGGCATGGGGTTGATCACGGTGAGGACCTGATCGCGGATCGAGATGACGATGCCGAGCCCGCCGAAATGGCCCGACGTGGAGAGGTTCATCTCCTTGTAGGCCTCGGGGCTCAAAAAGACCGAGTGCGGATCGAGCGTGTGCAGCATGCCGTTGCACGCCGCGTACTCGACCTCGCGCAGATCGACCTCGGTGCCGCGCAGGTTTTTCTGGAGGAACGCGAAGACCTCGCGCAGGCGCGCCGATACGTCCCAGGGGCCCTGCACGTTGTCGATGCGGAACTTCTTCTCCGCCGTCTCGACGCGGACGGTCACCTCGTTCGGATCGTCGTTCACGACGATCACCTGGGCGACGTCACGCTGGACGTAGTTCAGCGCCGACAGGAGCATCTCCTTCGGCTTGACCCGTCCTGGCTCGACGTACTTGTCGCGGATGAGCTTGAGCGTCTCGTTGACGGCTTCGAGGCGCGTCAGATCGTAGGGCGCTTTCGCCGTCGGGCCTCCGCCCGTCACGGCGAGCGCGGGTTCGAAACCGCGCCACAGACCGCCCGCCCCGAACTGCACCGCGAAAAACGCGGCGATGGCGAACGTGGCAAACGCGATGCCGATCTTCCCGAGACGCTCGAGGATCTTCATACGATGCCTCGAGTATAGGCCTCAGGGCGTCCGCGTCGACCACGCGCTGCGCGGCCGCCCCCGCGTCAGGAAAGAAAGATCGCGGGCCTTGGCGCCTACGACGTCGACTTTTCGCCGCCCTCGTCTTCCTTCTTCGGAAGCTGCTTCGGCGGCGGTTGGTCCTCGTCCTTGAGGCCCTTCTTGAAGTTGCGGATGCCCTCGCCGAGGCCCTTGCCGATGTCGGAGATGCGGCCGGCGCCGAACAAGAGCAGAGCGACGCCCAGGATGAGAAGGAGTTCGGTGATGCTCAGTCGGCCCATGGTCGTGCTCCTGTCCGGGGAAGCGTCGAGCTTCCCGCGTCCACTCCACCACCCGTACCACCCTCGGGCGCCTCGGGCAATGGACGCCAAGGCCGCAGGATCGCGGTCGATGGGGGTGAGGGGCGCTGGATCCGCCGTCTTCTTTCGTCATGCGCCCGGGGCGCGGCGCGACCCAAGAAATCGCGCGAAGCGGGCCGCCAGGAGCGGACCGAGCAAGCCGAGCGCAGGGACCAGCCCATAAAGCAAGAGTGAGCTTTTTTCGCGTTCGAGCGCCGAAAGGACGAGGAGCGCGAGCGCCGGGCCGGCGAGGCCGATGAAAAGAGCGAGCGCGCGGCCGCCAATCGAGGAGGCCAGCACGGCGAGGCTCGCGAGCAAGGCGCTCGCCGCCGCCGTCACGCCGAGGAGCGCGGCGCGGACGGGGGCGCGGAGGTTCGAGGGGCGGCCGAGCGGCAGGAGGCCACGCACGGAGGCGCGCGCGACACGGACGGTCATGGGGCCGCTCGTTTCGTTCGCAGGCAACGCGAGGACGAGGTCGTCGGCCACGAGGGAAGCCGTGTCGGCCGAGAGCTCGATCGAGCGCGCCGCGAGCGCGGATCCGCCGAGCAGGGAAGGGCTCATGACGAGGCGCGGGGGCTCGCCGGGCAAGCAGATCCACGTGGCCTCGGCGATCGGGACCGTCGCGGCGTGCGGGGCGCCGGGCTCACGCGAGGCGCGATCGACGCAAGCCGCCCGGCCATCCGCGAGGAGGCGAGAAGCGAGTCGGCCCGGCGCTTCGGCTTCGAGACCCCACGCGAGCGAGGCGAGCGCGGACAGGACGAACACGAGGAGCCAGACGGGGAGGGCGGACGCGACGAGCGAGCG
The DNA here is from genome assembly GCF_029946515.1 of Polyangium sp. 6x1. GTDB lineage: Bacteria > Myxococcota_A > Polyangia > Polyangiales > Polyangiaceae > Polyangium. Next base: position 103,107 of record NZ_JARZHH010000011.1, on the reverse strand, counting down.
CGGCGAAGCGCCCAGGGCGAAGACGGCGCGCGCCTCGCCACGATCGACGAGCCGCGCCGCCGCGAGGGCCGCGCCGAGGGGAGGGGCGAGCACGAGCGCGACTTCGAGCGAGACGGCGAGCGCGGCGCGGGCAAACGGCAAGCCGAGCCGCGCGGGCACGCTCGGCGCGAGGAGGAGCGGCATCGAACGGACGAGGCCCGCGGCGAGCGAGACCGAGGTGACGAGCCCGGCCACCAGCGAAACGTCCCGGAAGGTGGGGAGCGCGAGCAGGCGGAGCCCGGGCGGGATCGGGACGATCGAGCGGCTCATGGGTGGGACGGCTGCGGGGAGTGTACTAACGTTCCGCCTCGTGACGGACCGAGCAGCATGCAAGGAGGCCGGATGTCCGCGGTCGTGATCGTCGGCGCCCAGTGGGGGGACGAGGGAAAAGGCAAGATCGTCGACCTGTACACGGAGAGCGCGGACGTGGTCGTGCGCTTCGCCGGAGGGCCAAACGCCGGGCATACGCTCGTCGTGGGCGACGACAAGATCGTCGTGCGGCTCGTGCCGAGCGGGATCCTCCGGGCGCAGGCGCGATGCATCATGGCGCAGGGCATGGTGGTCGATCCGGCCGTGCTCGTGTCGGAGATCGACGTGCTCGAAGCGAAGGGCCACGTGACGCGCGGGCGGCTGTTCGTCTCGGACCTCGCGCACCTGATCCTGCCGTACCACCGGCTCGTCGACGGCCTGCGCGAGGCGGCCGCGACGGACGGGCAGAAGATCGGGACGACGAAGCGCGGCATCGGGCCGTGTTACGAGGACAAGGCGGCGCGGCGCGGGATCCGCGTGGGTGATCTCGCCGATCTCGACGGCCTCGAGCAGAAGCTCGCGCGGGCGTCGAGCGCGTGGGGCCCGGTCGTGCGCGAGCTCGGCGGCGAGATGCCGGACGTCGCGGCGATGATGACGGAGCTGCGCGCGCTCGCGCCGCGGATCGTGCCGCTCGTCGCGGACACGGCGGTGCTCGCGAACGACGCGATCCAGAGGGGCGAACGCGTGATGTTCGAGGGCGCGCAGGGGACCTTGCTCGACCTCGACCACGGGACGTACCCGTTCGTCACGTCGTCGTCCGCGGTGGCGGGCGGCGCGTGCGTGGGCGCGGGCGTGGGGCCGACGCGGATCAAGCGGGTCCTCGGGATCACGAAGGGATACGCGACGCGCGTGGGCGAGGGGCCTTTCCCGACGGAGCTCTCGGGCGACCTCGGCGAGCGGCTGCGGGTCGCGGGAGGCGAGTTCGGCTCGGTGACGGGACGGCCGCGGCGAACGGGTTGGCTCGACCTGCCGGCGCTTCGGTATGCGGCGCGGGTGAACGGGCTCGACGGGCTCGCCGTGACGAAGCTCGACGTGCTCTCGGGGCTCGACACGATCGAGGTGTGCGTCGCGTACGACACGCCCGAGGGACGCACGAAGGAGCTGCCGATCCGGCACGTCGGAGCCGTGAAGCCCGTGTACGAGAAGCGGCCGGGGTGGCGCGAGTCGCTCTCGCACGCGCGGACGATGGCGGACCTGCCCGAGGCCGCGCAGGACTACGTGCGGTACCTCGAAACCGAGCTCGGCGTGCCGGTGTTCCTGGTGTCGGTGGGACCGCGGCGGGACGAGACGATCGTCCTCAGGGACGCATTTGGTTGAACGTCAAACGGACAGGCTCTTCATGTCGATCACGAAGCGATAACGCACGTCGCCCTTGACGGTCCGGTCGTACGCTTCGTTGACCTGCTGCATCGGGATCACCTCGACGTCGGAGGCGATCCCCTTCTCGCCGCAATAATCGAGCATCTCCTGCGTCTCGGCGATGCCGCCGATCAAGGAGCCCGCGAGGGTCTTGCGGCCGAAGAGCAGGCCCATGGCCCCGATCGCGAGCGGTTTGTCCGGCGCGCCCACGAGCACGAGCGTGCCGTCGCGGCGGAGCAGGCCGAGGAGCGCCTGCACGTCGTGCGACGCCGAGACGGTGTCGAGGATGAAGTCGAACGACCCCATCGCCTTCGCCATCGCGCTCGGGTCGGTGCTCACGAGGAATTGGCTCGCGCCGAGCCTCCGCGCGTCGGCCTCTTTCCGCGCCGACGTGCTGATCACCGTGACCTCGGCGCCGAGCGACGCGGCGAACTTCACGCCCATGTGCCCGAGCCCGCCGAGCCCGACGACGCCGACGCGCTGCCCCGCGCTCACCTTCCAGTGCCGCAGCGGCGAATACGTCGTGATCCCCGCGCAGAGCAGGGGCGCCGCGGCCGCGGGATCGATGCCCTCCGGAATGCGCAGGACGTAGCTCTCGTCCGTCACGATGACGCTGGAGTAGCCGCCGAACGTCGGCGTCTTCCCGTCCTTCTCCACGCCGTTGTACGTGAGGACCATCCCGCCCTCGCAGAACTGCTCGGTTCCTTCCTTGCAGCTCCCGCACGCGCGGCACGAATCGACGAAACAACCGACGCCGACCAGATCTCCCTCGCGGAACTTGGTCACGCCTTTGCCGAGGCTGGTCACGCGGCCGACGATCTCGTGGCCCGGCACCATGGGATACGTCGAATTGCCCCATTCGCCTCGGACCTGATGAATGTCGGAATGGCAGACCCCGCAGTAGAGGATCTGGATGACGACGTCCTTGTCACCCGGGTCTCGCCGCTCGAACGTGAACGGCGCGAGGGGAGACTCTGCATTCTGCGCAGCGTAGCCGTGGGCTCGTATCATGCGTCCTGCGTACACGGAAAGGAAAGGCGCGGCAACGGCGGGGCAGGGCGGTCACGTCCCCGCTTCCTCCTCGAGCTCCTCGAAGAGTGCTGGGACGAACCCTTCCACCGTCGCCAGCGCTTCGAGCAGCCCCGTGCGAGGCACCGTGCTCTGAAGCCCCACCGATTGCGGCCCGAGCACGGTCCGGCTCGGCATCACCTGCGCCGTCGACGCCACGGCCGCCGGTGACGTGCTCTGCGTGCCGCGCGTCGTCAGGAGCCGCGACGGCGAAACCGCCTCCGTGGGCAATCTCCACTCGCCCGAGGTCCGGCTGCGGGCCTGCTTGCTCCGCCAGTAGTCGCGCGCGCGCATGCCCGCCGCGCGCACGTCCGGATCCGGGATCCGCGGCCAGAAGCCGCCGCTGCCGGTGTCGAGCGAGCGCGCGAGCGCCTCGTGCCGGGCTCGTACGTTCGCCGCATCGTCGCCGAGCTTCACCTCGGCGAGCGACTCGGCGAACCGCTCGAGCGCGCCGAGCAGGAGCGCGCGCTGGCCCGCGACGATGATGCGCGAGGTGGCCTCTTCCCCGAGCCGACGAACCTCCCGTGGATCGCCGCGCCGGAGCGCGGTGACGTGCATGCGGCCGAGGAGGCCGAGGCAGACGGCCTGCTCGTCGCCGTTCGGCCCCGAGCCCTGCTCGATGGCGCGTTCGTACGAGAGAAGCGCGTCGGCGAGGTGGCCCTCGACGAGGTGCACGTCGCCGAGGAACGCTTGCCCGAGGGCGCGGCCGAGGCTCGTGCCCACGATGCGCGAGAGGTTCAGCGCGTTCGTGATGAGCATGCGGGCGCGGTGGAGGTGGCCGACGTGGAACTGGTGTCGTCCCGCGTGGAGCGTGCCCGTGTAGAGGTAGTGGCCTCCGAGCTTGTGCTCCTCGGCGTACGCGAGGAGATGCGCCGTGGAGCTCACGCCGAGGTCCCAGTCGTACCGCGCCTCCGCGAGGAGCGCGCACGCGTGCCACGCGCCGAGCAGACGCGCCGGATCGGCGAGCTCTTCGGCGAGGTGGGCGGCGGCCTGGATTTCGCGCTCGGCGCCGTCGAGATCGCCGGTCCAGCCGAGCGCCACGCCGTAGAGGCTCCGCGCATGGCAGAGCTCGACGAGGTCGCCTTCACGCTCGGCGAGCGAAGAGCCCGCGGCGAGAGAGCGCGCGGCCTCCTCGACGAAGCCACGCGCGAGATCCACGCGGCCAAGGACGTTCGTCGCCGCGGTCCTGTGTCGTTCGAGGGAAGGATCTTTCCCCGCGAGCGCGATCGATTGCTCGGCGTACCAGCGCGCCGCCGCGAGCTCGCCGCGCGCCTCGTGCACGCGGGCGAGCGCGGCGCCCAGCATGGCCGTGGCCGCGGGCGTGTCCGCGGTGCACCGCTCCACGAGCTTGTGCAGCTCCTCGGTGCCGCTGAGCAGGCATCGCAGGCGCACGAGCTCGGCGGTCGCGACGAGCTGGATGCGGAGCTGCTCCGGGGACGCGGGGAGCGTGGCGACGAGATCGATCGCGCGGTGGAGCTTCTGGCCGACGCCGGGATCGTGTCCGGGGCTCGCGAGCGCCGCCGTGAGGTACGCCTCCGCGGCGCGTAGCTTCTCGCCGGCGCGCTCGAGGTGACGCGCGAGCGTGCCGGGATCGGCGCCGCGTCGTTCGAGCTGGCGAGCGATGCGCAGGTGGTGCTCGCGCAGATCGGCGCGCACCGCGCGTCGTTCGAGCTGCTCGAGCACGACGTCGTGCACGAACGACGTGGACGTCGGATCGTCGAGCAAGAGGCAACGCTGCTCGGCCTCTTCGAGGGCGCGATCGATGCGATCGATCGTGAAGAGCCCGAGCGCGCGAAGGTCCGAGCGCAGAAAGCATCGGCCGAGGAGCGCGGCCACGCCGAGCACCTCGCGCGACTCGGAGGAGAGGCTGTCGACGCCGCGGCGGAGCGCGTCGGTGATCGCGGCCGGGGCGCGGTAATCGGCGAGGTTGCGCGAGCCGAGGCACAACGTGCCGAACGCGGTTCGCCCGACGAACCCCTCGGCTTCGAGGTTGCGGATCACCTGGATCCCGAAGAGCGGGTTGCCCGCGCCGAGCAGCGGCACGTGCTGCTCGAGCTCGCGCAGGAGCGACGCGTCTCCGCCGCGGGCGAGCTCGGCGAGCAGCCGATCGTTCTCCTCGCGATCGAGCGGACCGAGATCCATGAGCTCGGCGCCGCGCCAGGCCACGCGCAGGGGCGGCCGCGTCGTTCCAAGCAAAAAAACCTTCGCTCCGCCGAAGGACCCCGAGAGGACCTCCAGCACGGCGAGCGTCGCCTCGTCGCCCCAGTGCAGGTCCTCGATGGCCACGAGCACGGGCAGGTCCGCGGCGATGCGCGTGACGAGCCGGCGCACGAGCTCCGCCACCCGCCGCGCCGACGAGGGCCGGAGCAGCGTTCGTCGCACGTCGGCGTCGCCGAGGCCCCGGCCGAGCTCGGGCACGAGCGCCGTGAGCAGCTCCGCGTCCTCGTCGTTCGCCGCGTCGATCGCGGCCTGCACGAGCGCGCCCGTCATGCTCTTGCGCCGCGTGGCCGTGGCGACGCGGCTCAGCGCCTCGCGCAGGGGCGAGTACGGCACGAGCGCGCTGAGCTCACGGCAACGCGCGTAGATCACCACGGCCGCGCCGTCCTGCTCGACCACGTTGAGCAGCTCCGAGACGAGCCGGCTCTTGCCGATCCCGGCGTCGGCCACGATCACCACGGGCACGGCGGCGGAGCGCGACGTCGTGCCGAGGACGCGCGAGGCGAGCCGCGACAGCTCGCTCTCCCGACCCACGAACGGCGCCTCTTCGGTGCCATGCCGCGGCGGCATGGAGAACGTGCGCGAGCTCTGCGGCCCCCGCGAGCTCTGCGGCCCCCGCTCTGCGTCCGGCTCCGCGCCGCGCAGCGTGTCGTAGTAGATCTCCTTCAGCCGCGCGCAGAGCTGCGCCGCGCTCCCCGGCCGCTGCGAGGGATCCTGCGCGAGCAGCTCGTCGATGAGCGCCGCGATCGCCGGCGGCACGCCCGGGGCCACGTCGCGCAGCGGCACCATCTCGCCGACGGTCCGGTTCATCATGATCGTCCGCTGCCCGCGGCCCTCGAAGGGCAGCTTGCCGGAGACGAGCTCGTACAGGATGGTGCCGAGCGCGTAGAGATCCATGCGCGGATCGGGCCGCGCGCGACCGCTCCGCAGGCACTCGGGCGCCATGTAGCCCACGGTCCCCGCGGTCACGCGCGTGTCGTCCGGCTGCCAGCTCGACGTGACCGTGGCGAGCCCGAAATCGAGCACTTTCACCCGCGGCTCGTGCGGGTCGACGATGACGATGTTGCTCGGCTTGAGGTCGAGGTGCAGCACGCCGCGCGCGTGGCAATGCGCCAGCGCCTCGGCCACCTTCCGCATGAGCCGCACCGCCTCCAGCGTGTCGAGCGCGCCGACGCGCTCGAGGTAGGCGTCGAGCATCTCGCCGGCCGCGATCTCCATCGCGAGGTAAAACCCCACGCCCTCGACGAACCCGTAGCCGTAGAGCTGGATCAGCGAGGGATGATCGAGCTTGAGCAGCGCCTCGATCTCGTTCTGCTGGCTGATCAGGCGCTCGGCCGTGAGCTCCGCCGCGGTCGTCTTGAAGACCTTCAGCGCGGCACGGACGCCGGCGTCGCTGCGCGCGCGAAACACCGCGCCGAACCCACCTTCACCGAGGAGATCCTCGATGGTGTAGTCCCCGACCCGCGCCCCTCGTTCGAGCCAGCGCTCGCCCTCCATCGTCGAACCCTTCGAGATCGTTCTTTCCGGATCTACAGACTGCCGGAGGCGAGATCCGAAAGATACGGTCAACAGGCGCCGAATGCGTGCGCTCTCTCCGTCCGTATTCGCTCTCGCGTGGAGCTCGTGATGCGCGTCACGCGCGGGACCGGTATACTGCCGCGCGTGATCCCGAGCGTTTTTCTCGCCTCGATCCTCCTCGCGTCCCCGACGTCTCCCTCGAGCGGACAAGGCACGAGCCTCGTCGCCGCCGCGGCCGCGTCGGGTCGTCCGCGGGAGTGCGCCTCGACCGTCCGGCGTGGATTGTCCCGACGTCCCACGGTCTGGGAGCTCGCGCGCGCCCCGGAGCTCGGGCGGTATTGCGACCTCGTCGCGCGCGCCAAGGCGCTGCTCGTCTCGGACCCGGCCGCCGCGAAGAGCGCCGCCGAGAACGCCGAAAAGGTGCTGCCCGGCCATGCCGCTCCGCGCGTGCTCCTCGCGCGCGCGGCCCTCGCGCTCGGCAAGGTCGACGACGCGGCGCGTGAGTTCGAGGCCGCGCGCGCCAAGGACCCGCGCAGCGTCGAGGACCCGCCCACGATGCACGACCTCGCGGAGGTCCTTCGTCGCACGGGCAAACTCGAAGACGCGCTCGCCGTCTACCGCGCGCTCGTGCCGCGCATCGATCTTCTCGGCTCGTCCGATCGCCGCGTCGCCGTGCTCCTCGAAGCCGCGCACGTCTCCATGGCCGTCGCCGCCACGCGCGCCGCCGCCGGAGCTGCGCCCGCCGAGTCGCCTTCCACCGAGCCGAAGCGCGCGCCGCTCGACGAGGCCGCGGCGTATCTGCGCGAGGCGCGCCAGCGGCCTCCGAGCGCGCTCTCGGGCGACGTGCTGCTCTCGCTCGTGCTCGTCCTCGATCGCAACGGCGATCGCGTGCAGGCCGATGCGGCCCTCGCCGATGCGCGCGCGTCCGGCGTGCGCCTGCGCGCGGGCGGACCGAGTTACCTCGCCGCGGCCGAGGACAAGGCTTGCCTTGAAGCGCTCGCGGCCGAGGGCGCGGCCGCGGTCAAACTCTGGGAGACGTACCTCGCGGGCCCCGGCGGCAAGACCCCGTGGGCGGCCTCCGCGCGGGCGCGGCTCGAAGCCACGAAGAAGGCGCCGCGACCCGCCGGCGCGAAGGGGGGAACGTGAAACGAAGGTTGTTCCGCGCGGCGTTCGTCGTGGCCGCGCTCGCCGCCTCCTTGCCGCTCGCGCGTGAGGCGCTCGCCGCGCCCTCCGTGTGGACGCAGGCGCGTGATCCCGCGGCCGCGTCGCGCGCCTCGCTCCTCGAAGAGGCCGATCAGTTCCTCCTCAAGCACGACCTCGCGCAGAACGAGTCCATGTTCGACGCGAGCCCCGCCGTCGACCTCCTGCGCATGCGGGACGTCTACCTGCTCGAAGCGAAGAAGCGCCTCGACCAAGCGGGCGGAGCGGAGAGCCCCGACCCGCGCGTGCGCTTGCGCTTGGGCCACGTGCTGCGGAGGCTCGGTCAGGATCGCAGTCCCCCGAACCCGGGCCGCCTCGACGAGGCGATCCGCGTGCTGCTCACCGTGGCGCACGGCAGCGCGCCGCCCGCGATCACGAGCAACGCGTGGAACGAGCTCGCGATCGCCTACGCCGTCCTCGGCAAGCGTGATCAAGAGGTCCACGCGTACGGCGAGGCGCTCGCGCACGAGCCGCTCGGCCATCACCGCGCCGTCCTCTTCGCCAACCGCGCCGAGTCGTACATGGGCATGGGCCGCCTCGACGACGCCATCCAGGGCTATCGCGAGGCGCTCCGCTCGCTCCTGCCGATCGAGATGTTCCAGTACGGCGTCACGGCCCTCTGGGGCCTCGCCGTCGCCACCGATCGCGACGGTGATCTCGACGGCGCGCTCGCCTCGATCGCGCTTGCCCGCGCCTATGATCGCGACGATCGCAAGATCCACGAGCCGAGCTGGTTCTTCTCGCCGCCGCACGACGAGGCCTGGTACGAGGCGCTCGGCGCCTGGAGCACGGCGCGCTCCAGCGACCTCGGCGCCGTCCGCGCGGAGGCGTACACGCGGGCCATCGACGCCTGGGAGGCGTACCTCGAACGTGCGCCGGACGACGACCGCTGGGCGCCGCTCGGCCGCGTGCGCCTCGAAGCCTGCAAGAAGGAGCGGGAACGGGTCCTGCAAGCGGCGCGACGACGCTGAGATCGTACGGACCCCCTTTACGGTGACCCAAGGACGCTCCACGCTCCACTGTCACCACGGCGGAGGGCGTTCGTTGAAGCGGGATTCGCTCTTCGAGGAGTCGGTAGTCTGGTCGGGGCGCCCCAAGGCCGTCACGTGCCCGGTGCTCTACCAGATCGCGGCCGTGATCGCGGGCCTCGTCTCGGCGATCACCACCGCGTCCGCCGTCGTCGTCGCCACGGCGCTCGGATCGAGCCCCGGCGCGCTCCTCGCGTTCGCCGCGTGGATGGCCATCCTCTCCGTCGCGTTCGCGCTCGGCCCCAAGTGGTGGCGCAGCGAGCTCGAGTTCGTCGTCACGGAGCGCCACGTCATCCTCCAGCGCGGCCGCCTCCGCCGCATGATGGATCGCTCGGCGATCAGCTTCGCCCGCATTCATTGGGACCCGAAGCGCCCTGGCATCGGCGACCTCGAGCTCGTGCGCGCCGTGCCCACAGGCGCCTTGCGTCGCCGCCTCGCGATCGTCTTCACGGGCCTCGTCGCGCCCGACCGTGTCTGGGCCATCGTCCGCGGCGTCACGCCCTCCACGCCCGCGGGCGACGGCCAGCGCCTCCTCGCGCAGCGCCTCGACGACGGCGAACGTGTCCTCTGGTCGGGCCACCCGCCGGACGGCTTTCGCAAGTGGCTCCCGTCGAGCGGCCGCGCGGCGCTCGGCCTCGCGCTCGGCCTTGGCCTCTTCGTGGCGGCGGTCGTCTCGTCGAGCCACGCCGTGCACGCGGCACGCACCGTCGTGCGCGGCGGCCTCTCGCCCGCGTCGCTCTCCTTCTTCGCGCTCGTCACCTCGCTCGCGCTCACGATCCTCCTGCTCGTCTCGGCGGGCGCGTTCGTCGTGTATGCCTCGATCGTCCGGCCTGCGCGGCTCGAAACGCGGACGCGTTACTGGGTGACGAACCGCCGTGTCCTCATCCAGCGCGGCGACGAGGAGCTGCACCTCGAACGCACGCGCATCGTCGACGTCATCGACAGCCCCGCGGCGGGGGGCCTCAACGACCTCTTCCTGGTCCTCGACGGCCCGCGCGCGCGCGCCTTCGCGTCGAGCGGCGCGTTCGGCGAGCGTGACGCCGAGGGCCTGCAGCCGGTGCTCCGCCGCATCAACGACCCGGAGGCCGTGCGTCGGATCATCCTGCGGGCCCCGAGCGAGCCTGCGATCCCGTCCGTCGCTTAAACGCCCGGCCCGCGCGCCTTTTCGAGCATCGCCCGCGCGCAGGCGATCGCGTCGTCGGTCGCGGGCGGGTTTGCGCGCAGCTCCATCGCGTCGGCGTTCATCGAGACGAGCCACGTTCCTTGCGGGAACGAATCGATCCATCCGGTGAGGGCCGCGATATCGATCGCCGCGCCCTCTTCGTTCTCGATCACGAGCTCGACGCCGCCCGGCGTGACCAGCGTCGGCGTCTCGCCGGGGAGCCCGTCGCGCCATTCGAACACCGTCCGCACGGGCGTTCGTACGTTCACGCCAGCGGGGAAACCGGCGGGGCCTTGGGCTTCGAGCTTCATCCAGTCGATGAGCTTTTCCCTTTGGAACATCCCCGCGATGAGCGCGGGCGAGCCCATCCACAACGTGACGTCGTCCGTCGTGCCTTCTGGATGCAGTCGGAAGGTCGTGGGGATCTCGGCGTCCTGCGCGGCGACGAACCCGAGGGCGTCCGCGACGGCGTTCGCGCGGGCGGCGCTTCTTTCCTGCGCGCGCCGCTCCGCGCGCGGACGCGGGATCATCCCGAACGCCGTGACGAGCAGCAGCGCGAAGAGCAGGGCGCCGAGGATTCCGAGGAGGAGGGGGATGACGATATGGATGGATTACGCCGGAATCGCGACGGCGTCACCTCGAACCGGCGGGGTGCGCACGGCGGGCGCGTCTTCCTGGACCTCGTCGTCCGTCACTTCGACGTCCTTTCCGCTGGGCGTCGTGCGCAGGAATCCGAGCTGCCGGAGCAGGCCGCGCTGGGTGATGGCTCTCCGCGCGATCGCGCTCCATTCGAGGTACCAGGCCCAGAGCGCCGCCTCGGCCTTCTCGAAGCTATCGTCTTCGGCGGCGATCTTCTCCAGATCGGGCATCGGCCCGTCGACGTTGCGGAGTTTTTCGAGCAGCGCCTTGGCCTCGTCGACCACGGTTTCCGTCAGCCCGCGCTGGGCGAGCAGCGCTCGGGCCTCTTTCCCCGCCTGGCCGAAGCCACCGTCCCATTCGGGACGGTCGATGGCTTCGAGTCGTTCGAGGAACGTGCCGACCGAGACGATGACGGCCATGCCGTCGGTCTGGGAGAGGTTGCGGAAGACCTGCGCGTCAATCTTCGGCGCGTGCCGCTTCAAGGTGGCCTCTGCGATGACGAACCATTGATTCTCCCAGGCGTCGAGGGCGCGCAGGGCATCGGGGTCCGTGTTTTGCGGCGCCTCGACGACGTCGAGCTTCGTGCGCGTCACGTTCTTGAGCAGCGTCCACCCCTCGTCGAGGTCGACGTTCGTGAAGCCGTGCCGGGATAGCGCGGCCGCGATTCGCGGATTGCGCAGCGCGATGAGGAGCTTGAGAACACGTTCAGCCTTCTGACCAATGGTGAGCCTTGCCATGACGGAACCTCCCTGTGGGGTCTGGGCTTATAGGGAGTTCCCGCTGGGGACGTTTGTGACGCTCCGCGGAGCGACGCAATCTTGCTCCGTCCGCCGCGTCCCCTGTTCCGGGAGGCAGGTCCCCGTGGGGAATCGGTCGCCGGAGGTGGGGATCCGCGTGCGGGAGCGGGGGAGTGTAGGGGCGGATACGGGGATCCGGTGTCCGGAGCAGGGGATCGAGCTCGGGGAGCAGGGGATCCGCGTGCGGGAGCGGGGGAGTGTAGGGGCGGATACGGGGATCGAGGGTTCGGCGCGGGGGATGTGCGTCGCGCGGGCCGTTCCTCGTTCCAGGCCTGGCCGTCGGTGGGCGGCATGGAGGCGCTGTTCGTGCGGCTCACCGAGGTATCCGGGTCCTCATCATCGAATTCGTGGATGGTGCGCGCATTCTACGACCGGTGTTTTTCGAGGATGCTCATGGCCTTCCTTGCGTCGAAAGGGATTGCAGCCGTTCCAGTAACGTAACGGCTCCAGCCGATCGCCCTCGGACTGGAATCGAGTTCCGCCGCACCGCGCCATACGCTTTTCCCTGTACGTCCGCGCGATCCCGCGTCCCGGACCGACCTGGTTCCGTGGTACGAAGCTTCCGTATCAGCCCGGGGGTTCGCATGTACGACTGGAACGACAGCGTCCCGTTCGTCGATGAATCGGGCCGCGCGATTTCCCTCTCCGGTGGTCCCGTGCAGCGCGACTTCGCGCGCAGGGGGCGGCCCGTGAAGGTCGTCGACGAGACGCTCCGCGATGGATTGCAGAGCGCGGCCGGCTACCAGCCCGACGTCGCGCAGAAGATCGATCTGCTCTACGCCATGGCCGCGATCGGCGTCGACGTCGTCAGCGTCGGCCTCCCCGCCGCCGGCCTCTCGAATGCCGAGGATTGTTTCCTCCTCTGCCGCGAGATCGTCCGCTCCAAGCTCGGCGTCATCCCCACCGCCGCCGCCCGCACCGTCGTCGCCGACGTCCACGGCATCGCCCGCGCCGCCGATCGCGCCGGGATCCCCATCGAGGTCTACGCGTTCATCGGTAGCTCCCCCATTCGCCTCGCCGTCGAAGGCTGGGACACGGGCTTCCTCCTCGGCGCCATCACGTCGGCCGCGCGCGAGGCCAAGGCTGCGGGCCTCCCGTTTTGCCTCGTCACCGAGGACACGACCCGCTCGAACCCCGACGTCCTGCGCACCCTGTACAGCGCCGCCATCGACGCCGGCGCGAGCAGGATCTGCCTTTGCGACACCACGGGCCACGTCACGCCGTACGGCATCGAGGCGCTCGTCGATTTTGCAAGGCGCACCCTCGACGAGCTCGGCGCGCGGCACGTCGAGCTCGACTGGCACGGGCACAACGATCGCGGCATCGGGCTGCCGAACGCGCTCTGGGCCGCGGCCTCGGGCGTCGATCGCGTGCACGGCACCGGCCTCGGCGTTGGCGAGCGCGTGGGCAACACGCCCCTCGAATTGCTCGTCGAGAACCTCGGCCTGCTCGGCGCGCGCACGCGTGTCCCCGAGGCGCGCCTCGTCGAGTATTGCGAGCTCGCCTCGCGCGCGCTGAGGTATCCCATCCCCGCAGGGCACCCGATCGCCGGCGCGGTCACGCGGGGCGCGCGTTACGAGGTGCGCCCCTACCGCGCGACGCACGAGGAGGCGCCCGCATCCGAGCCCCCGAAGCCCATGGAAAAACTCGTCCCGATGTGCATGAAGATCGGCGGCAGCGCCGTCCCGCTCGCGGTCCCCGCGCGGAGGACGCTCCTCGAAGCGCTGCGGTACGACCTCGACCTCGTCGGCACGAAGCAAGGCTGCGACAAGGGGGATTGCGGCGCGTGTACGGTCGTCGTGGACGGCGTCGCGACGCTCTCGTGCCTCACGCTCGCGCTCGACGTGGACGGCAAGGAGGTCTGCACGGTCGAGACGCTCGAAGGCGCGCCGCACATCGACGCGCTGCTCGACGGCTTCGACCGGCTCGGCGGCGGGCAGTGCGGCTTCTGCACGCCTGGCATGCTGATGACCGCGACCGCGCTGCTCGACCGGAACCCGCGGCCCTCGCGCGACGAGATCAAGTGCGCGATCGCGGGCAACCTCTGCCGCTGTACGGGCTACGGGAAGATCGTCGACGCGATCGAGCTCGCGGCGAAGATCCGTCGCGGCGAGGCGGAGGCGGGCGTGGGCCTGCCGGGGATCGAGAACACGCCCCCGCCGTTGCCTTCGAACAAGAGCTCGCGTGAGGGGAAGCAGGGCGAGCGATGACGGACACGCGAAAGCCGAGTGAGCTCCGGGGCCTCGTCGGCAGCCGCACGCGCACGCTGCTCGCGCCGCGTGTGACGGGGCAGGTCCGCTACACCGACGACATCCACCTGCCGCGCATGCTCTGGGGTCGGATCGTCCGCAGCCCGCATCCGCACGCGCGCATCGTGCGCATCGATGCGTCACGCGCGCTCGCCAGGCCCGGCGTCCTCGCCGTCATCACGGGCAAGGACATGCCCGAGCGCTTCGGCATCATCCCGTGGACGCCGGACGAGTATCCGCTCGCCCTCGACCGCGCGCGCTTCATCGGCGACGCCGTCGCCGCCGTCGCCGCGACCGACGAGCGCCTCGCGCACGAGGCCGCCGAGCTCGTCGACGTCGAGTACGAGATTCTGCCGGCCGCGACGGATCTGCAGACCGCGATCGACAAACCCGAGGTCGGGCTCGGCAAGGGCGGCAAGGACAACGTCTCGAAGGAGGTCGACCTCGCGTTCGGGGACGTCGACGCCGCGCTCGCCGAGAGCGACGTCGTCATCGCGGGCGACTACTACTACGAGGGCAGCGCGCACGTCCCGATCGAGACCCACTGCGCGATCGGGAACCTCGACAAGAACGGCCTGCTCACGGTCTGGTCGACGACGCAGGTCCCGCACTACCTGCACCGCGAGCTCTCGCGTGTCCTGCGCGTCTCGCCCACGCGCATCCGCGTCATCCAGCCGCCCGTCGGCGGCGCGTTCGGCGGCAAGAGCGAGCCCTTCTCGCTCGAGTTCTGCGCGGCGAAGCTCGCGATGATCACGGGCCGCCCCGTCAAGTTCCTCTACACGCGCGAAGAAGAGTTTTACGCGCATCGCGGCCGGCACCCGATGCAGATCCAGATGAAGGTCGGCGCGAAGCGCGACGGCAAGCTCACGGGCGTCGACGCGCGCACCTTCATCGACGGCGGCGCGTACTCCTCGTTCGGCCTCGTCACGACGTACTACTCGGGCCAGCTCCTCACGCTCCCCGCATTCGCCGACACGTACCGCTTCCGCTCGACGCGCCTCTTCACGAACAAACCTCCCTGCGGCCCGAAGCGCGGCCACGGCAGCGTGCAGCCGCGCTTCGCCTTCGAGGTCTCGCTCGACAAGATCTCCCGCGCGCTCGCGATCGATCCGATCGAGCTGCGAAGGAAAAACCTCGTCCCGCCGAACACGACGACGCTGAACGGCCTGCGCGTCACCTCGAACGGCATCGAGCAGTGCCTCGACGCCGTCGAGAAGGCGAGCGGCTGGAAGGAGCGCTGGGGCAAGCTGCCGAAGGGGCGCGGGCTCGGCGTGGCCACGAGTGCGTACATCAGCGGGACGAACTACGCGATCTACCCGAACGCGATGCCCCAGAGCGCCGTGCAGCTCAAGGTCGATCGCTCCGGCGTCGTGACGGTCTTTTCAGGTCAAAGCGAAATCGGCCAGGGCTGCGACCTCATGCTCGCCGTGCTCGTCGCCGACGAGCTCGGCCTGGATCTCGGGTCGGTGCGCGTCATCTCCGGCGACACGGACCTCACGCCCGTCGACCTCGGCGCCTACTCGTCGCGCGGCACCTTCATGAACGGCAACGCGTGCCTCATGGCCGCGCGCGAGATCAAGAG
This sequence comes from Polyangium sp. 6x1, assembly GCF_029946515.1. Lineage (GTDB taxonomy): Bacteria > Myxococcota_A > Polyangia > Polyangiales > Polyangiaceae > Polyangium. Next base: position 87,940 of record NZ_JARZHH010000011.1, on the reverse strand, counting down.
CAAGCTCGTCGCGGCCGTCGCCGAGAAGCTCGACGTCGATCCGCGGAACGTGCTCGTCACGCGCGGCGCGCTCGTCGTCGTGCACGACCCTTCGCGCGGCGTCTCCGTCACCGAGGCCATCCAGCTCGCGGAGGCGAAGTTCGGCACGCTCGGCGCCGTCGGCCACTACAACACGCCGAAGCTCGGCGGCGAGTACCGCGGCGGCACCATCGGCGCCTCGCCCGCGTACTCGTTCACGGCGCACGTCGCCGAGGTTTCGGTCGACGCGCGCTCGGGCATCGTGCGTGTCGAGAACATCTGGGTCGCGCACGACTGCGGCAAGGCCCTCTGTCCCACGATCGTCGAGGGGCAGATGGAAGGATCGGCGTACATGGGCGCGGCCGAAGCGCTGCTCGAAGAGCACGTCATCGGTCCCGACGGCCTGCACAAGGGGCCGAACCTGCTCGACTACCGCATCCCGACGAGCCTCGACGTGCCCGACCTGCACGCGCTCATCGTCGAGTCCGAGGATCAAGAGGGCCCGCTCGGCGCGAAGGAGTCCGGCGAAGGCCCGCTGCATCCGTCGATCCCGGCCATCGCGAACGCCATCTTCGACGCCGTCGGCGTGCGCATCGACAGGCTCCCCTTCTCACCCGCGCGTGTGCTCGCGGCGCTTCGGAAGAAGCAGGCCGACGAGAACGCGCGTCACGCCGCCGCGGAGTGAGGTCACCGTGTTACCGCTGCCCGTCTTCGATCATCACAAGCCGAAAACGCTCTCGGCGGCGCTCGATCTGCTCGCGCGCCTCGGCGACAAGGCCGTCGTCCTCGCCGGCGGCACCGACGTCCTGCCCAACATGAAGCAGGGGCTCGTCGAGCCCGAACACGTCGTCTCGATCGCCGGCATCGAGGAGCTGCGTGGCATCTCGCTCGTGCGCGAGGGGGACGAGGACAAACTCGTCGTCGGCGCCGGCGCGCGCCTCGTCGAGGTCGAGAGCTCGATCCTCGTGCGTCGCGTCGCGCCTGCGCTCGCCGAGGCCGCGGGCCAGGTGGGCGGTCCGCACCACCGCGCCATGGGCACGCTCGGCGGCAACATCTGCCTCGACACGCGCTGCCGCTACTACAACCAGACCTACTTCTGGCGCAAATCGCTGGGCTTTTGCCTCAAGAAGGACGGCACGGTCTGCCACGTCGTGCGCGGCGGTTCGCGCTGCGTCGCCGCTGCATCGAACGACACGGCGCCCGCGCTCATCGCGCTCGACGCCGATCTCCATCTCCTCGGCCCGCGCGGCGCGCGCGTCGTAAAAGCCCACGATTTTTACGTGGCCGACGGCGTGAAGAACACCGTGCTCGAACCCGGTGAGCTCGTCGTGCGTGTCTCCATCACGCGCCAGGGCGGCCGCCGTTCGAGCTTCGAGAAACTTCGCCGCAGGAATGCGATCGACTTCCCGCTGCTCTCGATCGCCGTGCGGCTCGACGTCTCGGGCGTGGAGACCACGCGTGTCGACGCCGCGGACGTCGTCGTCTCGGCGCTCGGCGCTCGTCCGCGCCGCGTGCGCGCCGCTGCGAAGATCCGTCCCGGGACGCCCTTCGACGTCGCTGCCCGCGAGCTCGCCGAGGGCGCCTACGCCGAGTGCAAACCTCTGCCCAACGTCGACGACGACACCGAGTGGCGCCGCGAGATGGTCCCCGCTCTCGTCGAGCGCGCCGTCACTCGCCTCGAAGGCTGAAGGCCGAGATTCCAGGCCGTTTGCGATCTCGCCCGCCGGGATTTCTGCCTCCCAACGGTCCCCCACGCCGCATGCAGGGCGTGATCCCCGCGCGCCTCCCCAATTCCTCCCTTGCGGCGCCGACGCGCGCGGACCAAGGTCCTCGTAGGTGCGCTTTCTCCCGTTCGTCCTCGTTGCCACCGGGCTGCACGTCTTCATCCCGGTCGTCGCTCGAGTCGCGCCGCGGCCTCAAGGACCGCTCCTCGCGATCTCGTCCGGCATCGCGCGGCGCATGGAGATCGACATCGAGGACGTTCCGATCGAGCCGATGCGCCAGGACGAACCTCGTCCCGAGCATGAGCCGGATCCGGCCGTCGCGATGAACGACACGCGCCCGCGCACGACGGACGCGATCGACCCGCGTGTCGTGGATCCGACGAACGCGCAACCGAACAGCACCGCCGAGCCGCAGCAGGTCGAGCCAGTGCCGACGGCGGCGCCTTCGGCAGGCCCGCCCGACGAGTACGGCGCGCCGCCTCCGGTGGTTGGAGGCCCTGGGATTCCCGGGATCGGCGGCCCCGTGTGGGCGATGCCCGGCGTCATCCCCGAGACGGGCAAGCCGAAGCCTGCGCCGACCACGGTCGGGCCTCCGCCGGAGGTCGATCGCAAGATCGCGGGCCGCTTGATCAGCGACACGATGCGCGAAAAGGATCGACAGCTCGGCCTGGATCTGCCGGGCGCGGGCACGATCGCGAGCGTCGTCTCCGATGTCGTGCGCGGCTCGGGCACGCCCGACGTTTCGCGCGCGACGCTCGAGGTGCGCATCGCGCCCGGCGGCCGCGTGGCGAGCGTGCGTGTCGTGCGTTCGTCGGCGGGCAACGCGGGCGACTGGACCGCGGTCGCGGGCGCCGTCAGCGGGCGGCTCGCGAGCCGTCAGTTCACGCTCCCGGAGTCGTACGCGCAGGGCGCGATCGTGATGGTCGAGGTCGTCTCGCAGCTTCAGATGCCCGACGGCAGCACGGGCGGCACGAACATCAACAAGGGCGGTTCGAGCGACAGCCTCGGCGGCAGCGTGAGCTTCGACGTGGCGAACATCGGCGCGCGCCCCAAGCGTCACGTGCGCGCCTCGGCCAGCGCGCGCCCGGCGACCTGATCCACCCGACCTCGCAAACGCGCAAAATTCGCGTGCGCGGCGTCGATTGGTGGGCCCGCCCCCCGGTTCTCGGGTCCTTTGTGGCAAGCGCCACAAAATTCTTCGCAGAAGGGGGCTTTTCGTCGACCCGATGGACGGGCAACACTGGGCCCTGCGACGACCACGGGCGGTGACATCCCGCGCGCCTCGTGCGACTCTCCCCAATCTCCCGCTCATGGCGAAGGAACGAGTTTTCTCTCTCGATGCGGTCCGCACCGACGGCTGGTTCGAGCGCATCGGCGACGGGATCGGCAGCTTTCAGGCTCTCTGCGACATCGTCGGCGAGACGTTCTTCGCCTTTTCGATGATCACGGGAGCGCGCATCACCGCGCTCACGGTCGACCGCCGCAACCCCGACAACACCCTCGTGGACTTCGTCATCGCGCCTCCGGGCGACGAAGAAGAAGACAGCGAGGTGCAACGGCTGACGCTGGCCGATTTCCGGCATCGGCTCGTCGGCGCGCTCCTCACCGAGGACGCGACGCCCGGCCCGCCCGAGCGCGACACGGACATCGAGGCGCTGCAGCTTCACATCGGCGTCCGCTACCTCCTGCTCGCGCCGCTCTTCGGCTACAGCCTGCGCAAGCTCTACGTCGACGGTCGCACGTCGAGGCTGCTCGTCCTGCGCGACGGCCTCGAACAGACCTACGAGCTCGGAGAGTTCCGCGCGCGCATCCGAGCGCACGTGCGCGAGGAGCTCGAGCGCGCTTCGGCGGGCTCGCGCTCGGCGATCGATCTGACGCGCGTGGCGGAGGCCGAAGCGGCGAGCCAGCGCAATGATTGGTCACGCGTGGTGCAACTGCTCGGCGCGTGGCCGGCGCCTCTCGCGATCTTCTTGCGCACGCCCGAGGGGCAGATGCTCACGACCGATGCGCGCGCGCTCATCGCCAAGGGGCTCGGCCTCCTCGGCACGGCGTGCGTCAAGCTCGGCGAGGAGCATCAAGGCGAGGAGGTCATGCGCCTCGCGGTGCAGTACGCGCAGGATGGGGCGGCGGCGGCGGACATCTTCCGCCGGCTCGGGGAGGCGCAGCTCGAGAACGGGCGTGCAGGGGAGGCCATCGGCGGGCTCCGGCGCGCGGCGAGCCTCGGCGCGCCGCCCAAGCTCATCTGGCCGCTCCTCGCGAAGGCGTACGTGAAGCGTCAGCGGTACGTGGCGGCGTTCGCGTGCGTGCGAGAGGCTCGCGCGGCGGGCGTGCCCGACGCGGAGCTCATCGAGGAGATCCGCGAGATCGAGACGCGGCTCGGCACGGCGCTGACGGCGTTCCGTGGCCTCGTGCTGAGCTCGAGGAGTTGACCGAGATCGGCAGGGCCCCATACCCCCCTGGCCGCCCAATTGACACCCCAGAAGCCCAAAGCTACATAGCCGCGGCGATTGTGCCGAGATCGCACGGTTTTCGCGGCATCTCGGAGCCTGCCAGCGCCCGCTCGTGATCGCGAGCGATCGCGAGAGAGGGCCCACCTTCTCGGCCGGCACTACAACCGGAGTACATCGCGTACCCGGAGCACCCGGAGCACCCGGAGCAAACGATGTCCACCTACGTCCCCCTGTTCCTGCTCTTCATCGTGGCGGCGGTCCTCGCGGGCGCGCTGTTCACGATCAGCACCCTGCTCGGGCCGAAGAACCCGACGCCGGAGAAGATGATCCCGTACGAGTGCGGCAGCGAAACGACGGGCGGTCGCTTCGTGAAGCCGAGCGTCAAGTTCTACCTCACGGCGATCCTCTTCGTGGTCTTCGACATCGAAGCGGTGCTCATCTACCCGTGGACGGTGGAGTTCAAGAACCTCGGCTGGATCGGCCTCGCGACCATGGGGTCGTTCATCCTCATGCTCGTGGTGGCGCTGCTCTACATCTGGAAGAAGGGAGCCCTCGAATGGGAGAAATGACCTCTGGCGGCGCTGGCACGACGATCCAGGTCCTCGAGGGATCGGAGACCGGGTTCGCGACGACGCGCTTCGATGCGCTCTTGAACTGGGCGAGGAAGTACTCGCTGTTCCAGTACCCGTTCATCACGGCGTGCTGCGCGATGGAGTTCATGGCCATGGCGAGCCCGCGCTTCGACATGGCGCGCTTCGGCGCCGAGGCGCCGCGCTTCTCGCCGCGCCAGGCGGACCTGCTCTGGGTCGTGGGCACGATCAGCCAGCGCCAGGCCCCCGCGCTCAAGCGCATCTACGAGCAGATGGCGGACCCGAAGTACGTCTTCGCCTTCGGCACGTGCGCCTCGTGCGGCGGCTTCTACGACAACTACACGACGCTCGCGGGCATCGACAAAGTCGTCCCCGTCGATGTGTACGTCCCTGGCTGCCCCCCGCGCCCCGAGGCGGTGATCGACGGCCTCCTGCTCCTGCAGGACAAGATCGCGCGGGGTGATCGCACGCCCGCGATCGTCAAGCCGCGCCGCGATCCCACCGTGCAAGCGGGCAACCTCGTCAGGCTCGGCAAGAAGAACACCGCAACATGAGCAAGCGCGTCCTCGAAATCCTGAAGAGCAAGTTCGGCGACGACATCTACGAGACCCACTCGCAGTTCGGCGACGACACGGCCGTCGTGAACCCGCAGAGGTGGCGTGAGATCGCGCGGTTTCTCCGGGACGATCCGCAGTGCGCGATGAACATGTTCGTCGACCTCACCGCCGTCGACTACATCGGCCGGCAGACGCCGCGCTTCGAGGTCGTGCTGCATCTGCGCTCGATGGAGCGCAACCAGCGCATCCGGCTGAAGGCGCGTATCGGCGACGACGAGGCGAACAACGTGGAGATCGACTCGGTCGTGCCCGTGTGGAAAGGCGCGAACTGGTTCGAGCGCGAGTGCTTCGACATGTTCGGCGTGAACTTCAAGGGCCACCCCGATCTGCGGCGGATCCTGATGTACCCCGAGTTCGTCGGGTACCCGCTTCGCAAGGACTACCCGGCGGACAAGACCCAGCCGCTCGTCGAGCTGCGAAATGTCCCCGACAAACTGCCCCCCTTCAGCACCGACGAGGGCATGCCGTTCGGGCGTCAGACCCACGACTACCCGCGGGGCGAGGAGACGAACTGAGTCATGGAACCCTTGGATCGTGACCTCGAGGAGGGACTCCTCGAGCTGCCCAGCGAGCCGATGATGCTCAACATGGGCCCGTCCCACCCGGCCATGCACGGGACGGTGCGCATCGTGCTCGAGCTCTCGGGTGAGGTGATCCAGAAGGCCGACGTGCAGATCGGCTACCTGCACCGCGGCTTCGAGAAGATGTGCGAGCGGGGCACCTGGACGCAGATCTTCCCGTACGTCGACCGCTGCAACTACGTCTCGCCGATGCTGAACAACGTGGGCTTCGCGCTCGCGGTGGAGAAGATGCTCGGCGTGACGGTGCCCGAGCGCTGCCAGTACTACCGCGTGGCGCTCGGCGAGCTCGCGCGCATCTGCGACCACATGATCTGCTCGGGCGCGATGTGCATGGAGCTCGGCGCGTTCACGCCGTTCCTCTACTTCGCCCGCGCCCGCGAGATCATCTGGGACATCTTCGAGGAGGAGACGGGCGCGCGCGTCACGCACAGCTTCGGCCGCGTGGGCGGCATGGCGAACCCGCCGACGAAGTACTTCAAGGACATGGTCCGCGCAGGCGTGCCGCGCGTGCTGCAGCTCATCAGCGAGGGCGAGAAGCTCCTCCTGAAGAACCGCATCTTCCTCGACCGCCTCGAAGGCGTCGGCGTGATGTCGAAGGAGGACGCGCTCGCGCTCGGGTGGACGGGCGTCGTTCTGCGCGCCTCGGGCGTGCCGTACGACGTGCGCCGCGCGCACCCGTACATGGTCTACGACCGGATGGAGTTCGACGTGCCGGTGGGCACGACGGGCGACAACTACGACCGGTTCATGTGCCGCCAGGAGGAGATCCGGCAGACGGCGCGGATCATCGAGCAGGCGCTCGATCAGATGCCGGACGAGGGCCCGATCAACATCGAGGATCCGCGGATCGTCCTGCCGCCGAAGCAGGACGTCTACACGACCATCGAGGCCACCATCCAGCACTTCAAGATCGTGATGGAGGGCATCAAGGTCCCGGCGGGCGAGTGTTACTCGTACACCGAGGCGGGTAACGGCGAGCTCGGCTTCTACCTGGTCTCCGACGGCAGCGGCACGCCCTACCGCGTGCGCATCCGGCCCCCGTGCTTCGCCACCACGCAGGGTCTCGAGCAGCTCATCACGGGCCTGATGATCCCGGACGTCGTCCCGACGTTTGGTTCCCTCAACATGATCGGCGGGGAGTGCGATCACTGAGATGGCTACGATCAAGATCGACGGTCGCGAGATCCCCTTCGAGCAAGGGGAAACCATCATCAAAGCGGCGCACCGCGCCGGCATCGACATCCCCCACTACTGCTGGCACCCGGGCCTCTCCGTCGCGGCGAACTGTCGCATGTGCCTCGTCGAGGTCGCGCCGCCTCCCGGCCGTCCCGCGATGCAGCTCGACATCCTGCGCTGGGATCCGGAGAAGAAGGACTACGTCCCGGCCCGCAAGCCGAAGCTCGTCCCCGCCTGCCAGCAGGCGTGCGCGCCCGGCATGGAGGTCCTCTCCGAGGGCAGCGAGCACGTCGAGGAGGCGCGCGGCGCGGTGCAGGAGCTCTTGCTCCTGAACCACCCGGTCGACTGCCCGATCTGCGATCAGGCGGGCGAGTGCCGGCTCCAGGACTACTGGCTCGAGCATCAAGGCACGGGCAAGCGCATGAACCAGGAGGTCGTGCACAAGCCGAAGGCCGTCGATTTCGGGCCGACCATCGTCTACGACGCCGAGCGCTGCATCGTGTGCACGCGCTGCGTCCGCTTCACGGCCGAGGTCGCGAAGGATCCGGTCCTCAGCGTGCGCGAGCGCGGCAACCTCAACGAGATCGTCGTCTCGCCGGGCCGCGAGCTCGACCACGACTACACGCTCATGACGGAGCACGTCTGCCCCGTCGGCGCTTTGACCTCCAAGGACTTCCGCTTCAAGGCGCGCGTGTGGTTCCTCCGCAGCGCGCGCACGGTCTGCCAGGGCTGCGCGACGGGCTGCAACGCGTACCTCGACTACGATCCGCGGACGAACGTCCCGCATCGCCATCGCCCGCGCGACAACGAAGAGGTCAACAAGTACTGGATGTGCGACGAGGGGATGCTCTCGTACCGGCGCGCGGTCGAGGGTCGCCTCGGCGCGGCGCTCGTCGGCGGCGAGGACGCGAGCCTCGAAGAGGCGCTCGCGGCGGCGAAGGATCAGCTCGCGGGCATCAAGGATGATCCGGGCCGGGTCGCCATCGTGCTCAGCGCGCAGCACTCGAACGAGGACAACTTCGCGCTCCTCAAGCTCGCGCGCACGTTCATCGGCGCGAAGGACCTCTACGTGTCGGGTCGTCCGCTCGGTCGTGGCGACAAGATCCTCATGAGCGAGGACAAGAACCCGAACACGCTCGGCGTCATGCAGCTCGCGGGCGCGCCGGCGCCGAAGCCGATCGCGGCGCTCTTCGACGCGATCAAGGCGGGCAAGTACTCGTTCGTGATCGCGCTCGGCGGCGAGATCGAGGTCGACGGCAAGGACGCGGAGAACGCGCTGTCGAAGCTCAAGGGCGTGGTGACGATCGCCGCGCACGACGGGCCGCTCGCGCGCGCCGCGCACGTCGCGCTGCCCGCGACCGCGTGGGCCGAGCAGGACGGCACGTACGTCAACCGCCAGGGCTTCGCGCAGAAGAGCGAGCGCGCGCTCAAGCCGCGCGGCGACGCGCGACCCGGCTGGGAGCTCGTGGCGAAGCTCGGCAAAGAGCTCGGCTACGCGATGACCGAAAAGACGCTCGCGGACGTGCGTCGGGCCATGACGCCCGAGGCGGCTGCCGCGAGCCGTGACGCGGATCGGGCCGCGAAGCCCGAGGTGAGCGCATGAGCCTCGTCGAGATCGTCCTCGCAGTCGTCAAGATCCTCATCCTCGCCCTGTTCTTCTTGAACATGGCGGCGCTCAGCACGTGGGCCGATCGTCGGCAGGGCGCAATGGTGCAGGACCGCGTCGGCCCGAACCGCGCGGTCGTGCACCTGCCGAACATGGTGGCGCGGGGCATCGTGCTCCTGCCGCCCGCGCTCTTCGGCGTGCTCGCGATCTTCTCCTCGCTCGGTCAGATCGCGGGGCGCGCGGCGGTCGAGCGGTTCACCGTGAACGTGCAGCTCACGATCCTCGTGGCCTGGTTCAGCCTGCTCGTGCTCTGCGCGAAGGTGCGCAGCACCGGCGCCATCAACCGCGCCGAGCAGATGTTCGAGGACGTGGACCCGCGATCGATCTTCTTCGCGGGCCTCGGCGTGCACGCGATCGGCCTCGTGGTCGGGCGCTTCGTGCCGCAGGCGGCGTGGCCGCTCGCCGCGCAGGTCTCGGGCTTCGTGCTCGGCGGCGTCTTCCTGATCGTCGCCCTCTACGCCACCTCGCGCGTGCCCGACGGCCCGATCCCGCTGCGCCTCGCCGGCACGCTCCACGCGCTCGCCGACTCGATCAAGATGATCTGGAAGGAGGACTTCATCCCGAAGAACGGGGATCGCCTCCTCCACGGCCTCGCGCCGGTCCTGGCGGTCTTCTCGGCGCTCGCGGTGATGGCCGTCATCCCCTTCGGCAACGACCTCTGCTTCGCCGACGGCAACAAGAACGGCACGCTCGACTTCTCGGACCTCACGAACCTCGTGGCCACGGTCCCCGCGAGCGGCGCTTGCAACGGCTTCCGCGTGAAGCTGCAGATCATCGACCTCAACGTCGGCATCCTCTACGTCTTCGGCATCGCGGGCACGGGCATCATCGGCGCGGCCATCGCGGGCTGGGCGAGCGACAACAAGTTCGCGCTCCTCGGCGGCCTGCGCGCGTCGAGCCAGATGGTCTCGTACGAGGTCGCGATGGGCCTCTCGCTCGTCGGCCTCTTCCTCATCTACGGCAGCGTCCGTCTGAGCGACATGGCCGTGTGGCAGGGCCAGAACGCGTGGGGCGTCTTCGTGCAGCCGCTCGGGTTCGTCCTGTTCCTGACGGCGCTCTGCGCGGAGACGAAGCGCGTGCCCTTCGATCAGCCCGAGGGCGAGAGCGAGATCGTCGCCGGCTACTTCCTCGAGTACTCGGGGTTCAAGTGGGGCATGTTCATGACGGGCGAGTACATCGAGCTCGTCTTCTCGAGCGCCCTGCTCGTCGCGCTCTTCTTCGGCGGCTACGCGCTGCCCTTCGTGCACCCGGACGGCATCACGGTCGCGTTCGGCAACACGGTGCTGTTCCAGTACAAGATGACGCACCTCGCGGTGAGCCTCCTCTCGGCGGTCGCGTTCTTCGGCAAGACGGTCTTCGTCACGTGGGTGCAGATCTTCTTCCGCTGGACGCTGCCGCGCTTCCGTTACGACCAGCTCATGAAGCTCGGCTGGACCAAGCTCCTGCCGCTCGCCATCGCGAACATGATGGTGACGGGCGTGGTCGTCCTGGCGCTCCGCAACGCGGGCCCGGAGGCGGACGCGTGGGTCAAGCTCCTCGCGGACATCACGCAGGGCGTCGTCGCGGTTGCCACGCTCGCGGGCTTCGTGGCGGTCGTGGTCGGGTTGCTCGAGCCGGTCGAGCGCAAGAAGTTCCTCGCCTCGTCTGCGGCGCGCTTTGCGGCCGCGGTGGGCGGGGTCAAGCCGGAGCCTCAGCAGGCCTGAGAGGATCGAACGATGGCGAAGCGCACTCCGTCGAACCCGTGGACCAAGCCGGCCGGCGCGCCCATTCAGGGCAAGCCCATCCCGCGGCCGCGCCGCACGGCCGAGGTCCAGGCCTACCTGCCCGAGTTTCTCCGGGGCATGGCGATCACCATGCGTCACTTCTTCAAGAACACGAAGGAGATGATGCTCGGCCAGAAGCCCGACCCGGTGCTCGAGGCCCTCAACGAGGGCGTCACGACGATCTGCTACCCCGAGGAGAAGCGCCCCTACCCGGAGCGCTTCCGCGGGCTGCATCGCCTCACGCTTCGTGACGACGGCTCGCCGCGCTGCGTGGCGTGCCTGTGCTGCTCGACCGCTTGCCCCGCGCAGTGCATCCACATCGAGGCGGGCGAGTACGCCGAGGGCGACAAGCGGCGCGGCTACGAGCGTTTCCCGAAGACGTTCGTCATCGACGAGCTGCGCTGCATCTTCTGCGGGTTCTGCGTCGAGGCTTGCCCCTGCGACGCGATCCGCATGGACACCGGCATGCACGCGACGCCGTACGACTCGCGCGAGCAGTTCATCTACCGGAAGGACCTGCTCATGGAGTTCACCGGCCGGGACGGTTCGCGCAACTCCGCGAACCCGCGCCACGAGCCGGGCGATCCGACGCATCCCGGCCTGTCGCGCGAGCAGATGGATCACTGATCCGCGATTCGCTGACGGACAGAAACCCCCTCTTCCTCGCGGGAGAGGGGGTTTTTGCTTTCGGCGGGAAAACAGGGGCATTCGCGTCTCGGCTTGCCATACTCCGCCCGATGACCGCCTACGGTGCGTACGAGCCGGTGATCGGGCTCGAGGTGCACGCGCAGCTGCTCACGCAGACGAAGGCGTTTTGCGGCTGCGCCACGAGCTTCGGCGACCCGCCGAACACGCACACCTGCCCTGTCTGCCTCGGCCTGCCCGGCGCGCTGCCTGTGCTGAACGCCGAGGCCGTGGCCCTCGCGGTGCGCGCCTCGCTCGCGCTCGGCTGCTCGTTGCAGACGCGCAGCGTGTTTGCCCGGAAGAACTACTTTTATCCGGACTCGCCGAAGGGCTACCAGATCAGCCAGTACGACCTGCCGCTCGCGCTCTCGGGCGTGCTCGACGTCGAGGTCGAGGGCGCGCCGCGACGCGTGGGGATCCGTCGGATCCACATGGAGGAGGACGCGGGCAAGAACCTGCACGGCATTGGTGACGAGTCCGTCGTCGATCTGAACCGCGCGGGCACGCCGCTCATCGAGATCGTGAGCGAGCCCGATCTACGCTCCGGTCCGGAAGCAGCCGAGTATCTCCGGCGGCTCCGCGAGGTCCTGATGTTCACCGGCGTGAACGACGGGAACCTCGAACAGGGCAGCTTTCGCTGCGACGCGAACGTGTCGATCCGCAAGGTGGGCGAGACGCGGCTCGGCACGCGCGTCGAGCTCAAGAACATCAACTCGTTCAAGTTCGTGGCCGACGCGATCGACGTGGAGATCCGCCGACAGATCAACCTCGTCGAGCGAGGCGAGCGGGTCCGGCAGCAGACGCGCGGTTACAACGCGGAGAAGCGCGAGAGCTACCTCCTGCGCGACAAGGAGAGCGAGTCCGACTACCGCTACTTCCCCGAGCCGGACCTGCCGCCGCTCGTGCTGGAAGCCGCGTACGTCGAGTCGATCCAAGAGGCGCTGCCGGAGCTGCCCGTCGCGAAGCGCACGCGCTGGGCCCTCGAGCTCGGGCTCACGGCGTACGCGACGGGCGTGCTCGGCGGGCATCCCGCGATCGCGCGCTTCTTCGACGAGGCGCGCGTGCCCTATCCGGACGCGGTGAAGCTCGCGAACTTCGTGCAGAGCGAGGTCCTGCGCGACGTGACGACGACGGGGCTCTCGGCGAGCTTCCCCGTGACGCCCGCGCAGGTGGCCGAGATCCTGCGGCTCGTCGACGCCGGCACGATCAGCGGCAAGCAAGCGAAGGAGCTTTACGCGGCGGTCGCGGGTACGGACCGCGCGCCTGCGGACGTCGTGCGCGAGCGAGGCATGGCCGTGCTCGGCGACGCGTCGGCGATCGAGTCCATCGCGCGCGGCGTGATGGAGGCGAACCCGAAGCAGGTCGCCTCGTACCGCGCGGGCAAGACGGCGCTCCTCGGGTTTTTCGTCGGACAGATCATGAAGCAGACGAAGGGCAGCGCGGATCCGGCGATGGTGAACGCGGTGCTCGTGCGTCTCCTCGGCGAAGGGAGCGGGGCATGAGCGGGCAGTCCCTCGTGGAGAAGGGGCGATTCGTCGGGCGCACCGCGGCGTTCGTGGGCCTCACGTTCAGCATGTACGGGATGCTCGAGCTCGACACGGCGATCTCGCCTTCGTCCGAGCGACAAGCCGTGCTCCACGCGTGGATCCGTCGGTACGGCGAGGCCTTGCTCAAATTGTATGGGGTCAAAATGATCGCCCGCGGCCCGCAAGTGGAGCGCGGCGACATCTATCCCGGTCTCGGCGCCGGGGGGCGCGGGCGCGTGTTCGTGATGAACCACCGCTCCGGCCTCGACATCCCGATCTGCCTCGCCCACGTCGAGGCCACGATCCTGAGCCGCGCCGATCTCTCGGGCTGGCCCGTCATCGGCGTGGCTGCGCGGCGCGTGGGCACGCTCTTCGTGGATCGCACGAACAAGCAGAGCGGAGCGGCCGCCATCAACGCGATGACCGCCTCGATCGAGCGAGGCCGCGGCGTGCTCGTGTACCCCGAAGGCACGACGTACGAGGGCGACGAGGTGCGACCCTTCAAGCCCGGCGCTTTCCTCGCCGCGCAACGCACGGGGGCGGAGATCGTCCCGGTTGGCCTCGCCTACGCAGGCGCGGCGGCGTCGTTCGGCTCCGAGAGCTTCGCCGACCACATGGTCCGCGTGAGCGGCGCGCCGAGGACACGCGCGGCGATCGTCGTGGGGGAGCCGATCGTCGACGTCGGCGGCGATGTCGGCGAGCTGCGTGAGCGGGCGCGGGCCGAGGTCCAGTCGCTCGTCTACGCGGCGCGCCGTGCGCTCGACGTGGACGGAGAAGGCTCTTCCTGACAAGAGAGCAAGGGACCCGCACAGTGGCGAGCATGCACACCGATCGTTAGGCTGAGCGATCGGGGCACGATGGCGGGGGATGCATCGAAGACGGAGCGCGTCCGGGATCCGGCGCAGACCGGGGTGACGCACATCAACGACGCTCGGACGAGGCGCCGCGCCGCGTTCGTGGAGCGGGCGGGCGACGAGCTTCTGCGCGCGTCGACGCTCGAAGAGGTGCTCACGCGGGTCGTATGGCTCGCGGTGCCGGACCTCGCGGATTACTGCACGCTCGACCTCCTCGAGCGCGGCGAGCTGCGCCGCGTCGCCGTGGCGCACGTGGACATGCGCGACGAGCAACGACTCTGGGACGTGTGCAGCCCGGATGGCGACGCGGAGGCCCACGAACGCGCCGCGCGCCGGGCCCTCGAAGTGGGCGAGCCGCAGACACGGCGTGGATCCATGCGCGTCTCGACGGTCGATCCCGACGGCACGGCCACGCCCGCGCGGTCGCAAGAGACGCGTGTTCTTCGCGAGGTGGTCTACCCCTTGCGCGTCGCGACCCGCACGCTCGGCGTCCTCTCGGTCGGCGTGGGGCCGTTCCGCGAGGTGATGCCGCGCGAGGAGCGCGGGCTGATCGAGGCGCTCGTTCGCCTCGGCGCTTCGGCCATCGACACGGCGCTCGCGCGCTCGTCACGCGAGCGGACCCTCGAGGCGGCCGAGCGCGGGCTCTCGCAGATGAAGCGCCTCTCCGAGGTCACGGCGGCGCTCTCGCGTGCGGTCTCGCCGAACGAGGTCGCGCGGCGCGTGGTGGAGGACGGCGCGCGTGTGCTCGGGGCTCGGGCGTGTGTGATCGCGCGCCTCTCGCCTTGCGGCGCCGAGCTCGAGATCGTCCATGCCGCGGGGTTTCCCGAGGTGATCCCCGCGCACAGCCCGCGCATCTCCATGGCCACGGAGGCGCCCGTCGCCGAGGCCGTGCGCATCAAGCAGCCGCTCTGGCTCCGATCGCGCGTCGATCTGGCGGCACGTTATCCCGGCCTCCCGCTCGACGATCTCGTGCAGGGCAGCCACGCGTGGGCGGCGGTTCCGCTCTTCGTCGATGGTCAGGTCGTCGGCAGCCTCGCGCTCTCGTTCCAGGAGCCGCGCGCCTTCGACGACGACGAGCGCTGGCTCATCCTCTCGCTCGCCCAGCATTGCGCCGACGCCCTCGATCGCGCCTCGCTCTCCGCCGGCGCGGCCGAGGAGGCGGTTCACCTCTCGCACGAGATCTTGAAGCAGATGCCCGAGGCGATCCTCGTGACCGACCTCGGCGGCACGATCCTGCGCTGGATGGGCAAGGCCACGCAGATCTTTGGCTTCACGGAGACCGAGGCCGTCGGGCGCCCGGTCACGATCCTCGCGCACCCCGACACGGTCCAGCGCCTCGGCCCGCGCATCCTGCGTGGCATCCGCGATCAGGGCGCGTTCCTCGGTGAGCTCGTTTGTGTTCGAAAGGATGGCACGACGGTCCCGATCGAGACCACGGCCAAGCCCGTCTTCGACAAGGAGGGCCGCGCCCGTTTCCTCGTCGGCGTTTGTCGTGACATCAGCGAGCGCAAGCGCGCCGAGGAGGAGAGGACGCGCCTCATCCGCGAGCAGATCGCGCGCGCGGAGGCCGAGGACGCGGCCCGGCGCTCGTCGTTCCTCGCCGAGGCGAGCGCGCTGCTCTCCGCTTCGCTCGACTACGGGGCCACGCTCGAAAAGATCGTGCGGCTCGTCGTGCCCACGATGGCCACGTACGCGATGCTCGACGTCGCCTCCGAGGACGGCACGACGGTGACCGTCGCCGTGGCCCACGAGGATCCGACCCTGGAGCGCGACGTCCAGGATCTCCGCGGCGGCGCGCGCGACGGCTGGAGCGAAGGCCCCGTCGCGCGCGCGCTCGCCGCCCGCACCTCGGAGATGTTCACCGACCTCGGCGTCTCGTCCCTCGAGCGCATCGTGGGTTCGTCCGAGCAAGCCGCTCGCTTCGCCAAGCTGCGGGCGCGCTCGGCCATCGTCGTCCCGCTCAACGTGGGTGACACGTCCTCCGCCACGCTCTCGCTCTTCCGCGTCGGCGACCGGTATTCGAAGAAGGATCTACCGTTCGCCGAGGAGCTCGCGCATCGCGCCGCGATGGCCCTGGAGAACGCGCGCCTCTACCAGAACGCGCAGGAGGCCACGCGCATGCGGGACGAGTTCCTCGGCACCGTCTCGCACGAGCTGCGCACGCCGCTGAACGCGGTCCTCGGCTGGACGCGCATGCTCCGCACCGCGTCGTTGAACGGCACCTCGCAGGAGCGCGCCCTCGCTACGATCGAGCGCAACGCCATGCTGCAAGCCCGGCTCGTCGAGGACCTGCTCGATGCCTCGCGCATCGTCATGGGCAAGCTGCGCCTCGAGCTGCGCACGCTCGATCTCGTCGGCCCGATCAACGCGGCCATCGAGGCCGTTCGCCCTGCCGCGACGGCGAAGTCGGTCCGCCTCGAGAACAGCCTCGAGCGTGGCGCTTGTCTCGTCGAAGGTGATCCGAGCCGCGTGCAGCAGATCGTCTGGAACCTCCTGACGAACGCGATCAAGTTCACCCCGCACGGCGGCCGTGTCGAGCTCACGCTCGGTCGATCGGGCCAGCATGCGCGCATCACGGTCCGCGACACGGGCGAGGGCATCCGACCCGACTTCCTCCCGTACGTCTTTGATCGATTCCGTCAGGGCGACAGCACCACGACGCGCAAGCACGGTGGGCTCGGCCTCGGGCTCGCGATCGTGCGTCACCTCGTCGAGTTGCACGGCGGCGTGGTGCGCGCCGACAGCGCGGGCGAGGGCAAGGGCGCGGTCTTCTCGGTCCTCCTGCCGCTCAGCCCGAACCCGGATCTGCTCGCGAGCCTCGACCGCTACACGCCGCAGCCGGCGGGCCTCGAAGAGCTCCCCTCGCTCGAAGGCCTGCGCCTGCTCCTCGTCGACGACGAACAGGACAGCCGCGAGATGCTGGCCGCGATGCTCCAGCAGTGCGGCGCCGTCGTGCGGTGCGTGTCCTCGGCCGTTGCGGCCTTGTCGGCGCTCGACGAGTTCCGCCCCGACGTCCTCGTCTCCGACATTGGCATGCCGGGCGAGGACGGCTACGCGCTCATCCGGCAGATCCGCGCGCTCAAGCCTGCGCGCTGGGGCGCGCTCCCCGCGGTCGCGCTCACGGCGTACGCGAGCGCCGAGGACCGCGTGCGTGTCCTCGCGGCGGGCTTCCAGATGCACGTCCCGAAGCCCGTGGACGCGGCCGAGCTCGCTGCGACGGTGGCGAGTTTGTCCCCGCGCACCACGTCTCGCGACTCCGCTCCGCCGCCCGTGACGACGTGAGCGACGAGCCTCCGCGCGGGCGGGCCAAGAGGGCCCGCGCGGAGGCGTTTGCGTGACGATGCGAGGGGAAGTGCGGGGAGAGGGGCGGGGGTGGGTCGTCGTCCGGAAGGTCGCGGCTCAGAGCGCCTCGACGGACTTCAAGAGCTCGTTCACGAACTGCACGCGCGGGCGGATCAGCCTGTCGCGCGTCCCCTTCTGCCGGACCTTGATCATGCCGGTCTGGACGCCGAGGTCGCCGCCGAGGAGGTCGTCGTCGTCGAACGTGTAGCCGTAGTTCTCGGCCTTTTCCTTCTTCGGCTCGGCGAACGCCGCGCTCGTGAAGAGGGTCGCGCCGAGGGTCGTGAGCAGGATGATCGTGATCTTTCGCATCGTCGTGCCTCCGTTCGCTCCTTCCGACACGGCGCCCTCGGCGAGCTTTGGGCCCTGATCGCGGACGGAAGAATTTTCGGTTGAGCCCCGCGTGAAGCTCGGTCGAATCTCGCGATCCGAGCCCATGAAGCGTGTCGAGTTCTTCTTCGATTTTTCGAGCCCCTTCGCGTACCTCGCCTCCACGCAGATCGAGGCCCTCGCGGCGCAGAAGGGCGCCTCGCTCGTGTATCGGCCCTTCCTGCTCGGCGCGCTCTTCAAGGCGATCGGCACACCCAACGTGCCGCTCTTCGCCATGCCCGAGCCGAAGCGAAGGGTCGTGACGGCCGACCTGCATCACTGGGCCGATCACTGGGGCGTGCCGTTCCGCTTCGCCACGCGCTTCCCGATGAACACGGTCAAGCCCCTGCGGATGGTGCTCGCGGCGCCGGAGGAGCGTGTCCCCGCCCTCGTGAACGCCGTGTACCGCGCGTACTGGGCCCTCGATCGCGACATCTCGGCGGACGACGTCCTCGCCGACATCGCGACCTCCGTGGGGCTCGACGGCGCGGCGCTCGTCGCTGCGACGACGGACGAGCGGATGAAGCAGCGCCTCAAGGACGTTACCGAGCAGGCCGAGCGGATCGGAGTCTGCGGCGCGCCGAGCTTCCTCGTCGGCGACCTCTTGTTCTGGGGTCAGGACCGCCTGCTCTTCGTGGAGAAGGCGCTCGATGGTTGGCGCCCCAAGGAACCGTGAACGCCGCGGCCGCCCGGTGAAAACTCGAGCCTCGATCGCGGGAATCTTGTAGGATGGTGGCCATGCGTGCGCGGTTTTTGTCCTCGCTCCTGACCCTGGTCGCCGCTTCGGCGGGCCTCGTGGCCACGTCGAGCGTCGCACACGCAAACACGGAAGACGCGCCTTCGGCCGGCGAGCCGCGCGAGATCGGCGTGGGGATGTACCTCGTCGCCATGGAGGACGTGACCCTGCGTGACGCCGCGCTCAGCAAAGGCGCGCGCATCCACGTCACGCGCGTCGGCTTGCAGAAGGGCCGCGTGGCCACGCTCGACGTGGAGCTCGCCGATGGGCACGTGCTCAAGCGCGTCGCGCTCGACACGATCCGCAAGGCGTTCGTCGTCGCCGACGAGTCCAAGGAGTAGCCGAGCTCGGCCGCGGGGAGCCCGCTCGATCCAGCGTGGCTCGGGGCTCCTCGGCCGGATGTTTCACCGGGCCCGAGCACCCTGCTAGGGTGCGGCCTTCATGAGCGCCCTGCGCAAGCTCCGTGTCGCCGTGCTCTTCGGCGGTCGCTCTGCCGAGCACGAGATCTCCCTCCTTTCGGCCCGCAACGTCGTCGAGGCCCTCGATCGGGATCGCTTCGAGCCCGTCCTCGTCGGCATCGACAAGGCGGGCCGATGGCTCTTGCAGGAAGAAGCGCTCCTCCTCGGCGCCTCGCGGGATCCGCGCCTCGCGCGGCTCAACCAGTCGGCCCCAGATGTCGCGCTCCTCGCGCACCCAAGCCCGGCCGGCGAAGCGGCGCTCACGATCGGCGGCGCTTCGCAGGCGATCGACGTCGTTTTTCCGGTGCTGCACGGGCCCCTGGGCGAGGACGGCTCCGTGCAAGGCTTGCTCGAGCTCGCTGGCGTGCCGTACGTCGGCTCCGGCGTGCTCGGCTCGGCCGTGGGCATGGACAAGGACGTGATGAAGCGCCTGCTCGCGCAGGACGAGCTGCCCCTCGTCCCCTACGAGACCGTGCGTCGCCTCGCGTGGGAGCGTGAGCCGAGCGAGGTCCTCGCGCGCTGCGAGAGGCTCGCGCTCCCGCTCTTCGTGAAACCCGCGAACCTCGGTTCGTCCGTCGGCGTGACGAAGGTGAAGACGTACGAGGCGCTCGCCGACGCGATCTCCCTCGCGTTCGAGTACGACAGCAAGATCGTCGTGGAGCAGGGCGTCGAAGGGGCGCGCGAGATCGAGTGCGCGGTCCTCGGCGACGAGGAGCCCATCGTGAGCATCCCGGGCGAGATCGTCGTCGATCACCCGGACGGGTTTTACTCGTACGCGGCCAAGTACATCGACGAGCGCGGCGTCACCACGCGCGTCCCGGCGGACCTCACCGAGGCGGAGACGCGCGCCGTGCAGCTCCTCGCGCTGCGCACCTTCCGCGTGCTCGAAGCCTCCGGGCTCGCGCGGATCGACCTCTTCATGTCGAAGAGCGGCGAGGTGTACGTGAACGAGATCAACACGCTGCCCGGCTTCACCTCGATCTCGATGTACCCGAAGCTCTGGGAGGCGAGCGGCGTCCCGCCGCGCGAGCTCGTCGCGCGCCTCATCGACCTCGCGCTCGCGCGGGCGGAGCGACGCCGCAAGCTGAAGACGTCGACCTGATCATGCGCGCCGTCGTCCTTCACGAGATTGGCGGACCGGACAAACTCGTCCTCTCTCCGAACACCCCGGACCCCGTCCCCGCGGCCGACGAGGTCCTCGTCCGCGTCCGCGCCTCGTCCGTCTGCGGCCGGGATCTCATCGATCGTCGTGGCGGCTTCCCGCTCATGAAGCTGCCCACGATCCTCGGCCACGAGTTCGCGGGTGAGGTCGTGGCCGTGGGCGAGGACGCGGCGCGCGCCGAGTTTGTCCCGGGAGATCGCGTGGTCAACCTGCACCGGCCCGCCTGCGGCGAATGCCCTCGCTGCGTGGGCGGCGAGGAGCTGCTCTGCGAGCGTGCCTTCCAGAGCTTCGGCCACACCGTCGACGGCGCCTACGCCGAGCTCGTCGTCGCGTACCACCGCGCCCTCGTGAAGATCCCCGCCTCCGTCCCGTTCGAGGACGCCTCGACGCTCATGTGCACGGCGGGCGTCGCCTACCAGGCGCTCGCTTCTCGTGCGCGCCTCGCCGCGGGCGAGACCGTGGTCATCACGGGCGCGAGCGGCGGCGTCGGTACCGCGGCGATCCAGGTCGCGCGGCACCTCGGCGCACGCGTCGTCGCCGTGACCAGTAGCCCCGCGAAGGCCGCCGCCCTCGCCGATCTCGGCGCGAACGAGGTCCTCGTGAGCCCCGACGGCAGGTTCGAGGACGACGTCAAGGCGCGCCTCGGCGGCCCCGTCGACGTCGCGCTCGAGCTGACCGGCAGCGCCACGTTCGGCTCCGCCTTGAAGACGCTCCGCCGCGGCGGTCGCATGGTCGTCGTCGGCAACATCGACCAGGCGAAGGTCTCGCTCAAGCTCGGCGCCTTGATCCTTTGGAGTCATACGATCGCCGGGTCGGCCTCCTGCACGCGGCGGGACCTCGAACACGTGCTCGACCTCGCGGCCTCGGGCGCGCTCTGCGCCGTGATCGACCGAAAACTCCCGCTCCGGTACGCCGCCGAGGCGCACGCCCTCCTCGAAGCGCGCGCCGTCTTCGGCCGCGTCGTGCTCGTCCCCTAGGCCGGCTCGATCCGGACGCCGGGCGCGCAGAGCGTCGGTCTTCGCACGGTCGCAGGGCCGAGCGCGCGCAGGATCTCCCCGTGGCGCGCCTCGGGCGCCCACACGAGCACGTGCCCGCCTCCGCCCGCGCCGCACGCGCGGATCACCTCCACGCCGAGCCCCGCGAGCCGCGCGCCGAGCTCGGTCGCCAGCGCGCTCGCTTCCGGCGCGCGTCGCACCTTGGCCATCGCGCTCCGCCGCATCCCCGCGAGCGTGCGCCCGAGGGATCCCTCGCGCAGCGCCGCGGCCACCTCCGTCGCGGACTCCACGAGCTCCGCCACGTTCGCGAGCGCCGCCGCCGCGTCGACCTGCTCCAGCACCGCGCCCGAGACGCGACGCACGCGCGTGTCGACGAGCAAGAGCCCTGCTTCGAGCTCCGCCGCGAGCGCCCTCTCCGGCGTGATCCGCTCGATCCGCGTGCAGCCTGCCTCGCCGAACGCGAGGTCGAGCATCCCTCCGCACGCGGCAAACGTCGCGTCCTGCGCGCCGCACACGATCGAGAGCCCTTCGCGCTCCATCGTCGTCGCCTCGCGCGCGAGCTCTTCCTCGGCCGTCACCTCACCCACGCTCCACCGCAGCGCCGACAGCGCGGCCACCGCGGTCGACGCGCTCCCGCCGAGCCCTGCGCCCGGCGCCACGTCGGTGTCGATCCGCAGCTTCACGCCGTCCGTCACACCCGTCCGCGCGAGCGCCGCTTCGAGCAGACGGAACGCGAGCTCGTTCGACGGAGGTTCATGGCTTCGCCGCGTGGTCGTCTCGTCCGCCACGGGCACCTCGAACCGCACCCAGCCTCGATCGAAGGGCTCCACGAGCGCGCGCACGCGCAGGCCGATCGCGCTGCCCACGACGCGCCCGGGCATGCCCTCGACGAAGGGCGGCAGGTCGCTGCCGCCTCCGGCGAACGACACGCGCATCGGTGCGCTCGCGACGGCGTGCCTTTGCGGGCTACGCGCGGATCGGGCGGAGGGCATGGGGACGGCGCAGGTAGTCATGGCGTGCGCGCGGAGGTGTCGCCCCTCGGCGACCTGCGTCGGCTCGGACGTCCGCGCCGCGCGGTGCAGCACGGACCGCGCCAGCAGGCCTCGGGAACGCGTGCGCACCGGGGTGACACGGCGAGCCCTCGTGCTCGGCTAGTTCAGAACCTGCGGCGCAGACGGCTCGGCCGCCTTCGCGCGCTCTTTGGCCTCGTCGAGGATCCGATCGATCAGCCGGAGCCCTGCGAGCAGCACCTTGCCCTCCTCCTGCTCGCCGCCGTCTTGGGCAGCCGACGCGAACGCGCGGAGCGACAGCGCGTCCTTGCGGATCGTCGTGAGCTCCGCGGCGCGCGCGGCCGACGCGATCTGCTCGGCCAGATCGATCACCATGTTCGCGTCTCCGAACTCGAACCCCGTCTTCGCGGCGCGACTGAGCACGCTGGTGAGCTCGACCCGGTACGTCGCGAGCACGAGGAGGAAGAGCGCCTCCCGTTGCCGGAACGAGCGCAGGATCAAGTCGTGGAGGGGAAGCGCGTCATCCGGAAAGGAGCGTTCCATGCACGAAAACCCATAAGCCCAGTGCGCCCCGGTCTCAAGACCGCCGTGAACCGCGGGCGAACTGCGTACTTTGGGACACGGAACCGTCGCGATTCGCTCCTGGCCACGTTCTGTGCGATCCTTCGAGTTCGGATGATTTTGCTCGCGGCGGACCTCGGCGTTTGCAGGGGTTTGCCGCGTACGCTACCCCCCGACCGGTCCTACGGCGGCGGGGAAAACCAAGCCGGATACGGAGCAAGGAAGCGATGGCCAACGCCAACACGAGCGGCGTCGGGGTGACCCGGCCGAATTTGAGCCCGCTCGCGAACTTCAAGTACGACTTGCCCGCGGGCCTCGTCGTGTTTCTCGTGGCGCTGCCGCTGTGCCTCGGCGTCGCGCTCGCATCGAACGCCCCGCTCTTCGCGGGCCTCACGGCTGGCGTGATCGGCGGGCTTCTGATCCCGCTCCTCAGCCGCTCGCCCCTCAGCGTGTGCGGGCCTGCCGCGGGCCTCACCGCGATTGTCCTCGCGGGCATCGACAAGCTCGGCTCCTTCGAGAACTTCCTCGTCGCCGTGGTCCTCGGCGGCCTCTTGCAGGTCGGCCTCGGCCTCGCGCGCCTCGGCACGGCCGTCTACCTCATCCCCTCGTCGGTCATCAAAGGGATGCTCGCCGCGATCGGCCTGATCCTGATCCTGAAGCAGTTCCCGCACGCCGTCGGGTACGACCTCGATCAGGAGGGCTCCGAGCAGTTCGTGGTCTCCGAGGAGGAGAACACGTTCACGATGATCCTCCACGCGTTCGGCCGCCTCGAGCGTGGCGCGCTCGTCATCAGCGCGGTCTCCATGGGCATCCTCGTCCTCTGGGAGAAGTCCGAGAAATTGCGCAAGCTCTCGTGGCTCCCCGGCGCGCTCGTCGTCGTCGTCGTCGGCACCGGGCTGAACCTCCTGTTCCGCAAGGCCAACCTTCCGATCGCGCTCGAACAGACGCACCTCGTCACGCTCCCCGCCTTCGACGGCGTGAGCGGCGTGCTCGGTCAGCTCCGCGTGCCGACCTTCTCCGCGCTCTCGAACCCGCAGGTCTACGTCGTCGCGTTGACCATCGGCATCGTCGCGAGCCTCGAGACGCTGCTCAGCATCGAGGCCGTGGACAAACTCGACCCCTGGAAGCGCAACACCCCGCTCGACCGCGAGCTCGTCGCGCAGGGCATCGGCAACGCGACGAGCGGCCTGCTCGGTGGTTTGCCCGTGACGAGCGTGATCGTCCGCTCGAGCGCGAACATCAACGCCGGCGGACGGACGCGGGCGGCGACGGCTTTCCATGGCCTCTTCCTGCTTCTCGCCGTCCTCTTCGTCGGCCGGTTCCTCAACATGATCCCGCTCGCGTGCCTCGCGTCGATCCTGCTCATGACCGGCTACAAGCTGGCCAAGCCCGAGCTCTTCAAGAAGCTCTACAAGCTCGGCTGGGATCAGTTCATCCCGTTCGTCTTCACCATCTCCGCCATCCTCCTCACCGACCTCCTCCGCGGCATCCTCGCGGGCATCGTCGTCGGCGTCGCCTTCGTGCTCCGCAGCCACATGCGCGCGGCCTTCACGGTCGCGAAGGAAGGCAAGAAGCGCGTGATCACGTTCAAGAAGGACGTCTCCTTCCTCAACAAGGCGACGTTCATCGGCGTGCTGAAGCGCATCCCCGACGGCACGTCCGTCATCATCGACGGGACGCGCGCCGAGTTCATCGATCAGGACATCATCGAGGTGATCGAGGACTTCCAGCTCTCCGCGGCTCTCCGCGGCATCCACGTCGAGGTGCGTGACGTCCGCACGAAAGAGAACGCGCGGCGGCCCACGATGGCCTCGGTCTCCGAGCCGGGCCAGGCGCACGCCGAAGCGCGCACCTGAAGCGCCGCTCCTTCCGCCGCGCTCGGACGGCCGAACCGGGCCACCCGAGCGCGGACCTCTCCCCAGACAAACCTTGCGCGGCCCCGGAGGATGGGTCAAAACGCGCGGTCGCCTCGCGGCCGAAGCGACGCTTTTCGGAACATCCGCGAGCTCCGTCGTCCGTCCACCGGTCCTCCGGGCAGCGACGGATGGAAATGGAAATCGAGGGGCCAAGTCCCTCCCAACCCCGCTCCGCGCGCTACGTAAACCCACCGTGACCGCCAAGCAGACGACCGCGCAGCCGCTTCGTCCCGAGCCGAGCTCGGGCAACCCCCAGAACACGCCGCAGACGAACGGCGCGGACGAGCTCGCGATCGTTCACGAGGAGCAAGCCTTGCTCGATCGCGTGCGCTCGCACCTCGCGACGGTGAAGCCCACGCGCCCGCCGCCCACGGAGGACTACGAGTCGCAGATGATCTCGCTGCGTGATCAGATCGCGGCGAGCCGCCTCGAAGACGTCCCCGCGCTCGTGCAGCAGATGGAGCGCATCGCGGGCGTCGCCGCGCGCCGCGCCGAGGTCGTCACCGAGCCTGTCGACCCGCGCTCGCCCTACTTCGGCCACCTTCGCCTCCGCGAGCGCGGCAAGCAGGACCGCGACGTCCTCATCGGCCGCACCACGCACGTCGACGCCAAGGCCGGCGTGCGCATCGTCGATTGGCGCCACGCGCCCGTGAGCCAGCTCTATTACCGCTACGAGGAAGGCGCGGAGTACGAGGAGACCTTCGGCGACCGCGAGGTCGAGGGCAAGGTCCTCGCCCGGCGCACCATCACCATCGAGGATGGCGAGCTCTACCGCATCGCCGCGCCGCAGGGCGTCTTCGTGCGCGTCGAGGGCGGCTATCGCCGGCTCGACAGCCGCGCCGTCGTGCTCGCGGGCGGGCAGGGCAAGGCCGTTCGTCCCGAGGACATGCGCGGCTCGCTCGGCACGGGCGCGAGCTTCGCGGCGAAGGAGGATCGGCACCTGCCCGAGATCGCGGCGCTCCTCGATCCGCGCCAGTTCGAGCTCATCTCGCGACCCGACGCGGGCATCGTGGTCATCCAGGGCGGCGCGGGCAGCGGCAAGACGACCATCGGCGTCCACCGCATGGCCTTCCTCGCCTTCAACAACCGCTCGCGCTTCTCCGCCGACAAGATGCTCGTCATCGTCGGGAGCCCCGCGCTCCGGGCGTACATCAGCGAGGTCTTGCCTGCGCTCGGCATCGGCGAGGTCCAGGTCGAGACGTTCGCCGAGTGGGCCCGCGCCGCGCGCACGCGCGCCTTCCCGTGGCTCGAGGTGCCCGTCGAGGAGAACACGCCGAGCGCGGTCACGCGGTACAAGACGCACCCGGCGCTCCTGCGCCTGCTCGAAGAGCGCGCCGTCGCCTACGCGCAGGATCCCACGACCCGCAAGGACTCGCGCGGCATCCTCTGGTTCTGGGCCGATCTGCTCACGGACAAGGACAGCATCGAGAAGGCGTTCCTCGCGGCGAACGACCCCGAGTTCGGCATCATCAAGGCGCGCCAGGCGTGGCGCTGGTGCGCCGAGCGTTGCCCTGCGGTCCTCGATCGTGATCCCGGCGATCGCGCCGAGCGCAAGGCGGCGCTCGCGGACGAGCCCGTCGAGAACGAACACGACGAGGAGCGCCTCGGCGCCGACGACAGGCCCGTCGACGAGGACGAGCGCGCGCTGCTCGACCCCGAGGACGACGCGCTCCTGCTTCGCGCCTACCAGCTCATCAAGGGCGACCTCAAGAAGGGCAAACAGCCCTACGTCTTCGAGCACCTCTTCGTCGACGAGGCGCAGGACCTCCCGCCCGTGGATCTCGCCGTCCTTCTCGGCGTCGTCACCAAGCAGAAGTCGGTGACGCTCGCGGGGGACACGGCGCAGCGCCTCTTCATGGACTCGGGCTTCCGCGACTGGAGCCGCGTCCTCGACGATCTCGGCCTGTCCTCGGTCAACATCGAGCCTCTGCGCATCGCGTATCGCTCGACGCGCGAGGTCCTCGCGGTCGCGCGTGACATCCTCGGCCCGCTCGCCGATCCGACGCCGCCCGTCGCGCCGCGCACGGGTGCGCCTGTCGAGCACCATCATTTCCCGAGCCAGGGCGCGGCCGTCGCATTCCTCGCGGACTCGATCCGCCCGCTCTTCACGCGCGAGCCGCGCGCCACGCTGGCGATCCTCGCGCGCCACCCCGAGCAGGCGGACGCGTACTACGAGGCGCTCAAGATGGCCGAGATCCCGAGCTTGCGCCGCGTTCGTGCGTTCGACTTCCTCTTCCGGCCGGGTGTGGACGTCACCGAGATCCGGCAAGTGAAGGGCCTCGAGTACGACTATGTCGTGCTGGTCGACGTCAACGCCTCGACGTACCCGGCGGACGACGAGTCGCGGCACCTCCTGCACATCGGCGCGACGCGCGCGGCGCATCAGCTCTGGGTGATCTCGACGGCGAAGCCGAGCGCGCTCGTGCCGCCGTGGCTCCTCAATGCCTGAGGGGGACGCGTCAAATCGCGGAAAAACGGCCGTCCCGTGGGAAGCGTGATCGAACGGTCACGAGGGGCTTGACTCCTGCACGGACAGGAGTAGGTTCCGACCCGTCGTCGCCGCTTCGTTTGGCGAACAGGACGCGCGGTGGAGCAGCCTGGTAGCTCGTCGGGCTCATAACCCGAAGGTCGTAGGTTCAAATCCTACCCGCGCAACCAGCGGAGCGTGGGGACAGCCGTAGTCGCTGTCCTCCACGCTCGGTTGTTTTGTAGGGACAATCCAAATTGACGCGCGGTGGAGCAGCCTGGTAGCTCGTCGGGCTCATAACCCGAAGGTCGTAGGTTCAAATCCTGCCCGCGCAACCAAGACCGCACAGCGGTGAGCAAGGGGTCGACTCGAAATGGGTCGGCCCCTTTGCTTTTTGGGCGTCCGGGTCCGCGAGCCGACCCTCGCTTCAGGCCGATCGCGCCTGCGACAGCCCGCCCGGCCCGAGTGTCCCTTCCTCGCCGATGCGAAACGCCAGATTGCGTTTGTCATGGCCGAGCGTCAGCCGCGACCATACCGGCAGCCCGAGCGGCTCGAGCGCCTCGCGCAGCACGTCCGTGAGCTCGTAGCGGGCGCCCTCCGGCGGATCGCATTTCACGAAATCGCCGAGCGCGATCCCCACGGCCCCGTCGAGCGCCCCGCTCAGGCGGAGCTGCGTGATCAGCCGATCGACCCGGTAGGGCACCTCCGTCACCTCTTCCAGCACCACGATCGCCCCGCGCGCGTCGAGCGCCCACGGCGTCCCGGAGAGGCTCGCGAGCACGCACAGGTTTCCCCCGACGACCCGCCCGCGCACCTCTTCCTTCGGCCCCGCGAAATGCGTTGCCGCAATGGGCGCGACCTCCTCGCCTGCCAGCATCGCCCGGATTCGCTCGCGCGTCGCGTCGTCCACCTTCGTCGCGATCGTCTCCAGCATCGGCCCGTGCACGAGGTGGCCCCCGCGCGATCTCACGAGCGCCGCGAAGAGCGCCGTCGCGTCCGAGCAGCCGATCACCGGCCTCCCGTCGAGCCCCTCGCGCGGCAGGCTCGGCAGGCAATGCATGCACCCGTAGCCGCCTCGCGCGAGCCACACCGCGTCGATCCCCTCGGCCGAGAGCGCCCAGAGCAGATCCTGCGTCCGCACCTCGGCTGTGCCCGCGGTGAAATGGTGTTGCTTTTCGAGGTTCGGCGCGCGGACGACCTCGTAGCCCCAGCTCTCCACGAGTTTGACGCCTGCCGCGACGCCGGCGAGCTGCGGGATGCCTGCGGGGGCGACGACGGCGACGGTGGCATTTCGTTTCAGCATGGCGGATCTTTGTTTCAAACCGAATGGCACGCGAAGATGTGCTCGACGGCGTCGATCAGGATCTGCTCCACTTGCTCCGCCGAGATGTCCGACGGCGACGCGAATCGCACGATGTCGAGCGCCGGCGGCCGCACCACGAGATAGGCGAGCACCTCGGGGTCCGGCCTACGCATGATGACGACGAAGGCGATACGATCGCCCTCGTCGGTCGGCTTTTTCCCACCGATACCGAGCACGAGCTCGATGCTCGGCGTCTCCTTCGCCCCGTCGTCCACGACGACGGCTGCGTGCCCCGCGCCTCGCAGCTCGGCCGCGATGTCCTCGAGCACGGGCCGGAGGACCTTCTCGCGCACCTCGACGAAGGCCGCGTCGAACGCCTTCCGGTCGAGCGCGGCCTTCTCGCGCTGCCGCGAGGCATATCGACCCGTGATGGTCGCGAGGCGATTCTTGTTTTGCTCCTTCATCGATCTTCGCTCCTGGCGCGGGGCCTGATACCTTTGGCTCATGAAGAGCGGCTCGTGCCCCAAATGCAAGGCGACCGAGGTCTTTCGTAACCCGAGCGGCACGCGGATGTCGTTCAAGAGCGGCCGGTCCTACATGGAGTCGTCGTTCGACACGTACGTCTGCCTGGGCTGCGGCTACATGGAGATGTTCGTGAACCTCAAAGGCGAGGATCCCAATCGGGTCGAGGACATGCGCAAGACCTGGAAGAAAATCGCCCCCAAAGGCTAATCACGGCGCCAGCAGGATCACCTGCACCTGGCTCGGCGCCACGCGCATGCCGGGGCAATTCGTGTTGTTCTGGATCGACATGCTCGTCAGGCGCGTGGCCGGCACGCCGTTCAGAAGCACCGTGAAGGCCGCCGTGAGGTGCCGGCACGGCCCCATCACCGTCCCCGAGGCGACGCCCGTGGCGATGCCCGCGTTGTCGCCATTCGACAGCGGAATCGTCGTCGCCATCGTGTGCGCGGGCGTGCCCCCGAGCAGGACATTGTAGGCCGCCCCGACGCCCATCGGCCCCATTGCGATGTTGGGGTAGGGGATCGGCACGGGGGCCGGCGCGGGCGGCGCGGGCGTCAAGCAGACGTCCGGAAAACCGAAATTCTGTCCGCCCATTTGCGTATTCGCGAACATGGCGCCCTCCTCAACCCACGTGGATTTGCTCGCCGTTGACCTTCACGAGATCCTTCGCCGTGACGACGGTATGCTCGCCGCGGAAATGCGCCACCGTCTCGGCGGCATAATCGAGGTGGTGGGCTTTCACCTGATCCGTCTCCTCGACGACGCGGAAGCTGCGCTTGATGCGCTGGCTCAGCCGCTCCATCATTCCGTCGATTGATTTCGCCACGACCTTGACCCGCCCGAGCTCGGCGCCCACGGCGTCGCCCACGACCTCGAGCGCGCGGCTCGCGAGGCGCGTGCGCAAGGACGTCACCTCCACGGCGGCCGAGCTGATTTTGACCTCGCCCCCGCCCACGATATCGACGCCTTCATTGGCCGCGAGCGAGAGCCGCTCGGCCGCCCGCACCACCGTGCGCTCGGGCAGCGCCACCGTCGCGCGGCTCGTCGCCTCCTTGCGCTCCAGCACCGCGAGGACGAAGGCGTCGCCGCGGCTCTCGATGGCGCAGAGCACGCGATCGCCCACCTCGGGCACGAGCAGGCAGCTCGCCGCGCGCCGCGCGTGGATTCGCCCCGTGCTCGCCGCGAGCTCGAGCACCTCGCCGGCCGAAAGGACCTCGGCGAACTCCTGGTGCACCACCCGGACTTCCAGCTTTTTTGCCACGCTCTCCATCGGGTCCTCCGCTCGTCGCTTTCGATTCGTCAGGTCCGCTTGGGCTGATGGCGCTCCCACCAGTCCTCTGCTTCCACCAGGAGCTCTTCGTTTCCGAGCGCCGCCGCCGCGCCGGGCGGCAGGATCGTGCCTTCGTTTCGCGCTCGATGCAGGCGCGTTCGGAACATCTTCGCACCCGACAGGTCGGCGAGCGAGAGGTCCGCGTGGGAAAAATCGGCGTAGGTCATGTCGCAGCGGACGAATTTCGCCGCGCGGCATTTCGCTCGTATCCAGATCGATTGTTCGAGCCTCGTGCCCGAGAGATCCGCGCCCTCGGCGCTCGCCTCCTGGAAGATCGCCTGGAAGAGGTCCGCGCCCGCGAGCGCCGCGACCGTCAGCGTCGCCTGAAGGAAGATCGCCTGCTTGGCGCGCGCCTTCGTGAACGACGCCTTCACGAGCTTCGCCCCCTTGAAGCTCACCTGCTCGATCATCGCCTCATCGAAATGCGCCCCTTCGAGGTTCGCGTCGATGAACTGCACGAATGGCATCGTCTGCTTGCGGAAGTTCTGGCCTGCGAGGTTCGACTCCGTGAAGATCGTCGTGTCGAAGATCGCGCCGTCGAGCTTCGCCTTGCGCAGATCGGCCCGGAACATCGTCGCTTTGCGCAGGTTCGCGCCGGCGAGATCCACGTCGTCGAACGTCGCGCCCACGAACGCCGAGCGATCGAGGTTTGCCTTCGCCAGCGAGGCCCGATTGAAGCGGCAATCGCTGACGTTCGCGATCGTCAGATCGGCGCCGGCGAGGCTCGCCCCGGTGAAATCGGTTTCGACGAGGTTCGCCGCGACCATGTTCGCGCCGTCGAGCTTTGCGCCCCTCGCCTGGCACTGCACCAGGTTCGCGTGCCGCATCGCCACGCCGTCGAGCTTCGCCTCGCCGAGGTCGCATTGCGAGAACGTGACCTCCGAGAGCCGCGCCCCGGAGAGGCGTGTCCCCACCAAAGACACCCGCGAGATCACGCTCCCGCCGAAATCGATCCCGGAGAGATCGAGCCCGTCCCACGACTCTTCCTCGAAGACGTCTCCGCGGGCGATCCGCTGCTCGATGAGCGATCTATCCATGTTGCCTCGGCAGCTTGCGCACGAAGTTCACGTTGGCGCCGCGGAAGCTCGTTCGATCATCGCCGACAGCGCCCACCGTGTCCGCGCGGAACAGGCTCGCCTGCTCGAATCGCGCGCCGCGGAGGATCGCGCCGCCGAGCAGCGCCTCCATGAGGTCGGCGCGATCGACGCTCGCGTTCGTGAGGTTCGCTTTCATGAGCCGCGCCTGCCGCATTCGCGCGCCGTCGAGCCGCGCCCCGGTGAGGTCGCATTTCGAGAAATCGATCTCGTCGAGGATCGCGTCCGTGAAATCGGCCTTTGCGAGCCGCGCCCCGCGGAGGAACGCGCCGCGCAGGTTCGTCCGCCGGAACGTGGCGCCCACGAGGGAGGAGCCCCGGTCCACGCCCACGACGCGCAGGTTTTCGAGGTCGGCGCCGTCGAAATTCGCCCCGTCGGCGATGACGTCGAGGAACACCGTGCCCGGCAGCGCGACCTCGCGGAAATCGACCCCCGAGACGTCGAGCTCCAAAAGGTTCGATCGCTCGATGCGCGCCCCGCGCAGCTTCACCCCGCGGAAATCGCTCCGCAGAATGGTCAGCTCGCTCGCCCGCGCGCCCCCGAGGTCCGCGCCGCCGAGCTTCGCCTCCGTGATGTCCGCCTTGTGCAAAAGAATGCCGCGCAGGTCGGCGTCCGTGAGGTCGGCCCGGACAAACACGCTCTCCGAAGCGTCCACGCCCCCGCTGACGCGCGCTCCCCGCAGGATCGCCTCGCCGAGGTTCGCCCCGCGGAGCTTCGCCTGCGAGAGGTCCGCGCCGACCAGGCTCGCCCGCGCGAGGACCACCTCCGTGAGGTTCGCCCCGACGAACCGCGCGCCGTCGAGCCGCGCCGATTCCAAGAACGAGCGCGACAGATCGCGCCCCGAGAAATCGAGCCCCGAGAGGTCCGCGCCCGTGAAATCGCGATCGGCGAGCGACGCGCCCGAAGCGAGCAGATCCTCGACCTCGCACCGCGTCCGCGCCGCGTGCTCCTCGGGCATCTCGTTCGCGCGCGGCAGGTAATGCACGTGCTTGCGGTACGTCTCCTTCAGCGCCTTCTCGGCCTCGACGAGCTTGCGTTCGAGGTCCTCGTCGGCGAGCTGCGCGACGTCGGGGATCGCCACGCCCGAGTTCGCCGAGAGCATGGCGAGGTCGTGCAGCCGCTCCATCTCGGCCTTCGCATTGAACTTCGGCGGCCCGCCCTGGTCCTTCTTGGCGTCCGCGACGAGCCGATCGAAATCGAGGTCGTTCTCGACGCAGAGCCTCTTCAGCTCGTCGAGCAGGCCCTTTCGTTTCTTTTCCTCGTCCTCGATCGCCGCCTTGGCCTGCTTCTCGGTCGTCTCGATGAATTCGGCGAGGCCGTCGAGCTCCGGCACCTTCTCGTCCACGTCCGGCACGTCGGCGGGCAGGTGCTCGTCCGGGTCGACGCCCATCGCCCGCATCTCCTCGCGCGTCCGCTCGAGCTCGGCCCGCGCGCGGTTTCTCGTGGCACGCTCGACGAGCCCCTCGCGCGCGAGGTGCTTTTCGAGGTCCACGTTTCCGGCTGCCTTGCCAGCCGCCATTCCCTCGGGGATGAGATCCTTGTCGCGCAGCGCGTAAATCGCGCCCTTGTCCCGGTCGAGGCGCTTCTCTCGTACCTCGCGGTAATGGGCGAGCCCCTTCGCCTGCCCGGGTCGCTCCAGCGCGACGAGCACGTCGAGCACGTCCGTGGCCTCGTCGTCGCGCACCTCGGTAAAACCCCGGTAGATGAGCACGACCCGCTCGGCGTGCGGGACGAGCCAGACGGTATCGAGGCGCAGGCTCATCTCGCGCAAGAGGTCGCCCTCGCGGCTCACGAAGCAGCGGGGCAAGAAGCGCGGCAGGTGGCCCTCGATGCGGTCCTTCGACGGGTGCATGTGCTCGATGACGACGCGCTCGCCGCCTTCGAGCGGGGCGTCGAGCCATTGATCCTCCGGCGCAATGTTGAAATACGACGGATCGAAATCGTCCGGGAAGTCCGGGAACCGCGTCTCCAGCCAGCGTTTGTCGTAGGTGCCGAGCTTGCCCGTGCGCCGCGGCCACGACGGGTCGATCGGCGCGAACCCCGCGGGCGGCGGGCGATCCCGCGGCGACGCGCAGAGCTTCTTCGGCAGCTCGACATTCGGCAGGGGGTGCACCGGCTCGCCCGCCTCGGGTTTCGTCGGGGCAAACCCACGTCCGACCGGATTCAGACCATACCCTTCGCCGCCGAACGCGCGATCCCAGGAGATGGGCATTTTATCGAAGGGGACGGGCTCGCTCGCGACGCCGCCCTTCCATACGCGGTCGCCGACCACCCAGAGCTCCTTCGACATCGCGCCGACCTCGATTTTCGCGCTGCGGGCCGGGACCTTGCGCCCGGGCGGCGCGAAGGCCCATCCGAGCGCGAGGACCTCCGGCTTCACCTTGGGCCTGAGCTCGTCGAGTGAGCCGGCGAAGCCGGGGATTTCGAGCAGCGTCTTCCACATCGTCTGCTCGTGCTCGAGCACGTCGCCGTCGAGCGACGTCATCGCGGCGGCGGCGACCACGAGGTGGGTGCGTCCTTTTCGCTCGTACGGCCCGTGCAGGACCGAGAGCGCCATCGGCTTGAGCGTCTTCATCGCAATCGAACGCGCGATCAGCCGAGCGCGACGTGCAGGCCGGCGCGCTGCAGGCCCATGATGGCGCTCTCGACCTTCGGCCCCGCGGAGTTCTTGAACCAGAGGTTCACGCTCTTGATGCTCGCGTTGCGGTAGATGATCTCGGCCGGGCCGACCTTGTTCTTCACCGTGAGGCCCATGGCGCACTCGATGTTGACCGCGAGCGAGACGGCGATCTTGATCGCCGCGGAGAGCTCGATCTTGCCCGAGACGCTGGCCTCGAAATACTCGCCGCCCTTCAGGATCGTCCATTTGCCCGTGGCGAGATCGGTGACGTTGCCCCAGGCGCTCTTCTTCTCCTGCGATTTGTCCTCGAACTTCGTGCAATCGACCGTGACCGTCTTGCCGGGCGTCAGGATCGAGATGTCGCCGCTCGGCGCGGAGATCGTGATGGTGCTCCCGGAGGACTCCATCTTCATCTCCGTGCTCGAGAGCAGATCCATCCCCGCGTTCTGCGACTGGACCGTCACCTTTTGCGCCGAGATGACGTTCGTCGCGTTGTCCGTGTTTTCGAGCTTCGTCTCGCCGCCAGTGACCTTTGCGTGGTACTTGCCCGCGGCGACCGTCAGCGTGGTGTTGCCCTTGATCTTCGTGTCGCTCGTGCCCGCGTCGACATCCACGTAATGGTTGCCGCTGACCACGTGCAGGAGCGTGTCGCTCTTGACCGTCGTGGCGGATCGGCCCGTGTCGACCCAGAGCTCGTGTTCGCCCGTCTGCACGTGCGTGACCCAGCTATTCTTGATGTTCGCCGTCCACGAGCCGCCGCCGTTCTGGCCGACCTCCTGGTCGAAGTTCTTGCCGGCGTTGAGATGCGTGTTGTCGTCGGTCCGCATGATGAGCTCGTGGTCCGCGTTCGGCGAGCCCATGCGGATGTAGGTATTCGAATACGGCGTCGAGAGCGTGACCCGCTGCTGCCCGCTCTTGTCCTCGAGCTCCAGGCGATTGCGTCCACCCGTCTGGATCACGTTCTTCGTGTGATTGCCGCTCGTGACCGGGCTCGGCGTGAGCGCGTTCGGCACCACGCCCGAGATGACGGGGCGATCCGGGTCGCCGCCGAGGAAGCTGAAGACGACCTCGGTGCCCTTGCGCAGCGGGAAATGGAAGCCCTCGATGCCGCCGCCGTGCGGCTGCATCATGCGCACGAACGTGCTCGCCTTGCCGTCCTTCAGGTTCGTCTCGTCGAACTTGAATTTGACCGAATAACGGCCCTGATCGTCGATCTGCGCATACTCGCTGTCGGCCGGCCCGTCCACGGTGCCGTTCTCGTATCCGTAGATCCGCGGCCATTGCGTCCGCGTCTCCGGCCGGAACTGCGTGCCCTTCGGGATCGCGTCGACCTCGACGAAATACACCTCGTCGTGGTCGAGATCGAGCAGCTTCTGGAACGCCGACGCGCCCGCGGCCTGGTTGCCGTGGTGGCGGGCCTCGATCGCGAGGTATTTGCTGTTCAGCGCGGCGCGCGGGTGCTCCTCGATCTCGAAGACGTGCCCGGCGCGCAGGTGCGAGCGCGTGCCGCGGGCCTGGAAGACGACCTCGCGCGCGAGCATCTCCTCGGCCCGGAGCTTCGCCAATCGCTCGCCCGCCGCGGCCGAGAAGAACCGCTCGCCATAGAGGCTCACCTCGCCCGCGCCGTTCGACGAGACGGGCGCCGAGCCGGCGATCGTGAGGTTTGGCCGGGCATAGTCATAATCCTTGAGCTTGACGAGCGAAGGCAGCGTTCGGTGGCGGCTCGTGAACGCGCGGAACGAGGCCCCGGCGCTCCGATCCTGGCCGGTCTGCGGGAAATACCGCACAGGCTTGCCGAGGATGTCTTCCTCGTACGAAGACCCGTCGCTGAGGACGAGCTTCTCGCCGTCCTCGCCGTGGACGAAGTAATAAAAAATGCCCTCGCGCTCCATCCAGCGCGAGATGAAATCGAGGTCGCTCTCCCGGTACTGGCAGATGTGCTCTTCGGTCTCGTACGATCCGAGCCGGAGCTCGTAATCGTCGCCGGAGAGGCCGTTGTCTTCGAGGATCGACTCGATCACCTCGGGCAGCTTCTTCTTCGTGAAGATACGGCTGTGCTTGGAGAGCCCGAGCAGCCATAGCCGCGGGACGAGCACGGCGCGGACGAGCGAGCGGCCCTCGACCGCGTGCAAGAGCTCCAAGCTCGCGAGGATCCCGCCGAACACGAACGGCGGCAGGTTGTCGTCCGCTCGGTCGATCACGAGCTGCGCCTTCGCCCCGATCGCGTCGCCGAGATCCAGCCCGTCGCCCTCTTCCCCTTCGAGCGAGAGGAAAATTTCGAACTCATACGTCCGGGAGATCGCCTCGACGCCGCGGAATGCGATCACGCGTGTCGTGTCCGGCAGCACGCTCGACGAGATGGTGATGAGGTCGGTCAAAGCCATGGCCCACGCTCTCCCGGGGATGCCCCCAAAGTCCTCGAAGCGCTGTCCAGAGTACCATTGTCCCTCCCGCGCCGGGAAGCGCGCCGCACGCTTGGGTACCAAAAAGAGTCGTTGTAGGATGCGCCACGGCGCGAACGCGCCCGAAGCCCGGAGGACGAGCCGTGAAGACGCTGATCAAGGACGTGGACATCGTGACCCTCGACGAAAAAGGCACGGTGATCCGGGGCGGCGCCATCGCCATCGACGGCGCAAGCCTCGTGGCCGTCGGCGAAGTGCCCGCCGAATTCGTGGCCGACGCGACGATCGACGGCGCGAATCACGTCGCCGTTCCCGGATTTTTCAACGCCCACTGTCACGCGTCGATGTCGCTCGTGCGCGGCTACGCGGAGGACCTGCCGCTCGATCGATGGTTCAACGAGCGCGTCTGGGTCGCCGAGTCCGCGCTCGGCCCGGAGGAAGTGCGCGCGGGTGCGCTGCTCGCCGTGTGCGAGATGATCCGATCGGGCACGGTCGCCTTCAATGATCACTATTTCTACATGGATCACGTCGCCGAGGTCGTGGAGGCGTCGGGGATGCGCGCGTCGCTCACGTGGTGCCAGTTCGGGCTCGACGCAGGCAAGGAGGTCGGCGCGGATCTCGAAGGCGCGCTCGCGTTCGCCGAGCGATGGAACGGCAAAGCGGATGGACGCATCCGCGCGATGCTCGGGCCGCATTCGCCCTACGTCTGCCCGCCCGCGTTCCTGCGCGAGATCGCGGCGCTCGCGAAGGAGAAGGGCCTCGGCCTGCACATCCACCTCGCCGAGAGCGAGGAGCAGGTGAGCCGCTCGCTCGCGACGCACGGCGTGACGCCCGCGCGGCTGCTCGAAGAGACGGGTGTGCTCGACGTGCCCACGATCGCGGCGCATGCGCTCTACCTGAGCGACGACGACGTCGCGATCCTCGCGCGGCGCGGGGCCACGGTCGCGTATTGCCCGATCACGTACATGAAGCTCGCGATGGGCCCGGGCGACGTGCCGCGGCTGCTCCGCGCGGGCGTGAACGTCGCGCTCGGGACCGACGGGCCGGCGTCGAACAACGACATGGACATGAAGGAATCCGTGCGGTTTCTCCCGCTGCTCCAGAAGCTCGCGTGCCGCGACGCGGAGGCCATCGCCGGCGATACCTCGCTGCGCATCGCCACGCAGGCCGGCGCCCGCGCGATGGGTTTTCCCACGGCGGGCGTGCTCGAGGCCGGGCGCTCGGCGGATCTCGTGCTCTTCGATTTCGACAAACCGCACCTCGTGCCGCGCCACGACCTCGTGGCGAACCTCGTGCACGCGGCGAAGGGCAGCGACGTGAGCCACGTGTTCGTCGCAGGCAAACTCATCTACGCGGACGGGACGATCCTGACGCTCGACGAGGAGAAGATCCGCGCCGAGGCCGAGCGCGCGGCATTCCGCATGGTCTCCCGCGATTTGACCGTCCTTCGCGAATATCGGTCCTAGCGCGGCGAGCCGGAGCGGAAATCGCGCAGCGCGCGCGTCTTGCATGGGCGCGTCTTCATGGACGAAGTGAAGACGAGGCCAGCTGGTATCATCGTGATAGCCGTGCTCATGGCGCTCAGCGGCGTGCTCACGGTGCTCTCCGGTATCCCGGCCGTCACCGGCGCGGCGCTGCCGCCCTGGGCAATTGCGCTCGACGTCGCGGTCGGGCTCGCCATGTTCGCGGTGGCGTGGGGCCTTCTCATGCTGCGCGCCTGGGCGTGGGTCGTGACGCTCGGCGTCCAGGCCGTGAACGGCCTCTTCGCGCTCGCCACGGTCTTCGCGGCGCCGGTCGCCTGGCCGGCCTGGGTCACCATCGCGATAGCGGCCCTGGTCGTCGTTTATCTGACGCGCCCGAACGTGCGCCTGGCCTTCGGCATCGGCGCGGCGCGTATCTAGTTTCAACTCCAACATTTTCGAAAGCTGCTGTCGACCGGCCTCGACCGGTGTACGCTCGGCTCTTCTGCGAATCGTCCATCGACGCGATTGTCGATGGGGCACGCGCAGGGAGGTCCGAATGCGCTCTTTCCATTTCACTCCTTCCATCCCTGTTCTCATGCTCGTCGCCGCTTGTGGCTTCGCCGGTTGCGGCGCGGAGCCCGGAGATCCCACGCCGCAGACGAATCCGCTGGTCCCCGGCGCGCCGCCGGCGATCGTCGGGCCGCCTGCGGACGAGGTCTGCGACGGCATGGACAACGACCACGACGGCGAGGTCGACGAGGACGACCCGTCGTACGGCCTCGCCTGCGACACCGGCCAGGCCGGCATTTGCGCCGCCGGCACGCTCGTCTGCGGCACCTACGCCGAGCTCGAATGCGTGCCCGATCAGGCGCCGCTGGTCGAGGATTGCGGCACCCCCGAGGACGAGGATTGCGACGGCTTCGGCGGCTGCCCCGGCGGCACGCACGTCTGGAGCCGCGGGGTCCTCGATGCAGGAGGGCAGTCGTTCGGGCCCGTGGCGACCGATGCCTCGAACAACATTTTCGTCGGCGCCAGCGCGAACGGCAACGTCGATTTCGGCAGCGGGCCGATCCCCATCACGGGCGGGATGGCCGTGGTCAAATACGGCGCGGCCGGCTCCGCCGCCTGGGCGAAGCCCCTCTGCCCGAACGTCGGCGGCGCCAGCGGCGGCACCATTTACGCTGTCGCGACGGACGCGGCGGGCAACGTGTTCGCGGCCGGCATCTTCAGCGGCACCTGTGATTTCGGCACCGGGCCCTTGTCGGTCGCGGGGCTCGGCTCCTTCCTCGTGAAGCTCGACCCTTCGGGCACGACGCTCTGGGCGCGATCCTTCGCGGGAGGCTCGTACGGCAGCAGCGTCGCCGCGGACGCCGCGGGCAACGTTTACTATGCGGGATACAGCACCGCCCCCTTCGATTTCGGCGCGGGCCCGCTCGCCGGCGCCGATGAGGACGTCGTCCTCGGCAAATTCGACGCCGCGGGCAACCTCGTCTGGGGCAAGCGGTTCGTCGCGACGAAATCGCAAAGGCTCCCCGTGATCGACGTCGACGCCGGGGGCGACGTCGTCCTCGGCTTCCTCTACAACAGCTCCGCCGACGTCGGCACGGGACCGCTGCCCGGCACGGGCGTCGAGATCCTCCTCGCGGAGATCGACCCTTCGGGCAATACGATCT
Organism: Polyangium sp. 6x1; assembly: GCF_029946515.1. Lineage (GTDB taxonomy): Bacteria > Myxococcota_A > Polyangia > Polyangiales > Polyangiaceae > Polyangium. The sequence goes on along the minus strand of NZ_JARZHH010000011.1, from coordinate 48,871 downwards.
GGGCGAAAAACCTCGGCGGCCAGTACGACCAGATCCTGAGCTCGCTCCGCGTCGATCCGAGCGGCGACCTCCTCCTCGGCGGGCACTTCTACTACCGCGCGAACTTCGGCGGGCCGACGCTCAACGGCATCGACGCTTTCGACGGGTTCGTCGCCAAGCTCGGCCCGACGGGCAACCACGTCTGGACCAAGCGCCTCGGGGGCCCGAACTATCAGGAGCAGGTACAACTCGACGTCGACGCCGCCGGCAACATCAGCGTCGCCGGCCACTACCAGGGCAGCGTCGATCTCGGCCTCGGCTCCGTCCCCGGCTCTTCGACGTCGACGTACGACATCTTCGCCGCGAAGCTCGGTCCTTCGGGCGCGACGCTCTGGGCCGGGCATTTCGGCGACGCCGGCGATCAGCGGTTCGGCGGCCTCGCCGTCGACACTGCCGGGAACACGATCCTCGCGGGCGTGCTCTACGGCGGGTCGATCGACTTCGGCGGCGGGGCGCTGAACGCGAACCTCACGTCCGGTGACGCGTTCCTCGCCAAGCTCTCGCCCTGATCGAGCCCTAGCTCGCCGCGCCCGAGCCCTCCCCGCCTTCCTCGTTCGCCTTGGCCAGAGCCTCCGCCGCGGCCGCCTCGGCCTTCTTCCGCTCCGCCTCCTCGCGCCGCTTCTGGAGCGCCGCCGCCTCCGCCTCGCGCCGCTCGACCGCGTCCTGCGCGCTCCGGATCGCCGCGAGCGCCGCGCGCGCCTTGATGCGCGTCTCCTCGGCCTCGCGCAGCGGATCGCTGTCCGCAACGATCCCCGCGCCCGCCGTCACCTCGAACTCCCCGCTGCGCGAGATCACCGTGCGGATCGGGATCGCGAAGTCGACCGTTCCATCCGGCAGCACATACCCGATCGCGCCGCCGTACACGCCGCGCGGGCCCGGCTCGAGCTGACGGATGATCTGCATCGCCCGTACCTTCGGCGCGCCCGAGAGCGTGCCCGCGGGCATCGCCGAGCGCACCGCGTCGATCGGCGACTTGTCCTCCGCGAGCGTCCCTTCCACCTCGCTCACGAGGTGCATCACGTGCGAGAAGCGCTGCACGCGCATCTCGCTCGTCACGGTCACCGAGCCCGGCGCGGACACGCGGCCCACGTCGTTCCGCGCGAGATCCACGAGCATCACGTGCTCGGCGCGCTCCTTCGGATCGGCCACGAGCTCGCGCTCGAGCGCCTCGTCCTCCTCCTGCGTCGCCCCGCGCTTGCGCGTCCCCGCGATCGGCCGGAGCGTCACCTTCCCGCCCGACACGCGCACCATCGTCTCCGGCGACGCGCCCGCGATCGCCATCCCCTCGGCGAACGGCGTCTCCGCGAAGTCGAGGAAGAACAGGTACGGCGACGGCGAGAGCACCCGGAGCGCGCGGTAGACGTCGAACGCGTCCGCGTTCCGCATCGGCGCGCGGAACGTGCGGCCGAGGACGATCTGCAGGCAGTCGCCTGCCTCGATGTACTGCTTCGCCTTCGCGACCTTCGCCGCGTACGTGTCGTCGTCGATGTTCGGCTCGGCGAACAGCGCTTCGAGCGTCGGATCGGGCGACGGCAGCGGATCGAGCTCGGGCCCGTGCGTCATCTCCCAGGCGCACCGATCGATCGCGCCCTTCGAGCGTCCTGCGATCGTGAGCGTCTGCGTGAGGTTGTCGAACACGACCACGGTGCAGTCGCGCATGAGCCGCCCGCTCAGGCCCTCGTTTGGCCACGGCTTGATGCCGTTCGCCACGTTCGCCGCGTCGTAGACGAGGTAGCCGACGAGCGCCTGCGAGAAGCGCGCGGCGAGGCCCTCGGCGTTCTCCAGCTCGCCCGCGTCGCCCGCGAGCAGCTCGAGCGCGTTCGCACCCGGCGGATAGGCGTGCTCGGTGCGCGCGCGGTAGCCGAGGATCGAGTAGCGCCCCCAGCGCTCTCCGGGCAGCACGGATTCGAGCAGGAACGACGAGCGACCGGCGGACTGCGCCCGCAGCGCGTTGTACGCGCGGACGGGCGTGACGTGATCGGCGGCGAGGGTGCGGGTCAGGATCTGGCTGCTCACGCGCGAGAGCCTACACCGAGCGAGCGCCCCTTGCCGCGTGGATTCAGGCCTACGCCGCGGCCTTGCTCTCGTGTGACCGGGGCGGCATCGTGTGACCTGGATGCGCACCTCGCCGAAGCACCTGTTCACGCTGTTCGCATTCGTCCTGCTCACTGCGTGCGGCGGCGCGCGCTCCTACCCGAAGGACGCGCGCACGGTCGTCGTCTCGCTCGACAAGATCGACTGCAGCGACTGCGGCGACGAGATCGTCGCCGACTTGCGAGAGCGCCCGGGCGTCTACGACGCTCGGTTCGATCGGCGCCGGGCGGAGGTCCTCGTCGTGGCGGCGCCGGGCTTCGACGTCTTCACGACGGTCCGCAAGCTCGCCGCCGAGGACGGGTTCGAGGCGATCCTCGGGGCGGGCAAGGGCCGCTACCTCGAACACGTCGCGTTCCCGGAGGGCGCGGACGTGCGCACGGTCGTGGAGGACGGAAGCGACGTACCGGACCTCGCGCCGCATCTGGCGACGGGCAAGGTCACGGTCGTCGACTTCTCCGCGGAGTGGTGCGGCCCGTGCCGCAAGGTGGACGAGCACATGGCGAAGGTGCTCGGCGCGCGAAACGACGTGGCGTATCGGCGGCTCGACGTGGGCGACTGGGACACGCCGCTCGCGAAGCGCTACCTCGCGAACGTGCCCCAGCTCCCGTACGTCGTCGTGTACGACAAGCGCGGCGCGCGGGTCGACCGCATCACCGGCGTGGATCTCGCGCGGCTCGACCGCGCGATCACGAAGGGCGCTTCGCCCTAGTACTGCCCGAAGAGGTCCTGGATGCGGGACTCCAGGGCGACGGCGATCTTGTAGAGCGACGAGATCGACGCGCTCGACTCGGCGCGCTCGATCTGCGAGAGCAGCGACACGCTGAGGCCTGTGCGGCGAGCCATCTGCTTCAGTGTCAGATCCTTCTCCTTGCGCAGGTTCCGGATCGTGTCGCCGATGACGCGGTGCAGCTGCTCTTCGGGGGTGCGCGCCAGGCCCTTCTTGCGCATCACGCGGGCGAGCACCTCGCGGAACTCGTCGACGTTGAAGGGCTTCTTGATGTAGTCGACGGCGTCGAGCTTCATCGATTGCACGGCGCTTTCCAGGTTCGGGAAGCCCGTGAAGATGACGACCGCGATGTCGGTGTCGACCTTGCGGATGCGCTTCAGCACCTCGATGCCGTCGAGCTTGGGCATCATCAGATCGAGGATGATGAGGTGATACCCGCCCGTGCGGACCTCCTCTTCCACGGCCGATGGATCCACCAGCGTCTTGACCTGGTAGCCATCCCGCTCGAGCAGCGTCTGCATGTAGTCGCAGATGGCTCGGTCATCGTCCACGATCAGGATACGAACTGCCGGAAGCTCGATTGCCACCTTGTCCTCCTATTCGCGGCCACATCGACCGGGGGCTTGGGGGCACAGCTCGATTCGCCGAGCGGAGCCCACAACCGTTGAAAGAGCTCACGTCGACGCCCGAAGGCCTCGCCCGGACCGCCGGGCTCCTCCCTCGAACCCCCCCCCCTGGAGTCGCCGCATGTTCGCGCCTGGGGGGGCTCTGAGCGCCCCCAGGTCTCGTCTCGATTCCAGTAGCACTTTAACACGAGCCCGTCCGCTCTGGGATCCACTTTTTTACTTGCGTTTCAAGATTTTTCCGCTCATCCGACGTCCGCGGCGGACGTGAGGACGCCCAGGGCGGTGGCCTCTCGGATCAAATCTCTGCTCGTCGGGACTTGACAGAACCGTCAGGTGCGAGCATGGTCCGCCCCCACGTCGGTGGCGAAAGCCCGCGGCGTACGGGGCGTAGCGCAGCCTGGTAGCGCACTCGGTTCGGGACCGAGGAGTCGGAGGTTCAAATCCTCTCGCCCCGACAAGACAGTCGGAGAGATCCACAAGCAGTCCCCGGTAGGCCCCGCCTCCCGGGGATTGTTCGTTTGTGCGCATGATCGCGCCCGACCGGTCGGTACGCCGTATGCAGGCGTACTCACTTCCGGAGAGCGCTGTGATCGTCCACGTCAGAGCCGCGGCATCGTCGTTCGAGTACCCGGTCTGCTTCACGAGCGACGTGTTTTCGCCGATGAACCGTGACTTGCGTCACCTCATCCTCCGGCGCGAGCCCGACGTCCGGCACCGCGTCGCGGCCATCGTCGACCGTGGTGCGCTCGCTGCCCAGCCCGAGTTGAATTTGCACATCGAGCGGTATGCCCGGTGTCACAACGATGCGCTGGATCTCGTGGCGCCGCCGATCGTTCAGGGCGGCGGCGAGCGCATGAAGGACGACGCGACGCTTCCGTCACGCCTGCAGGCGTACTTCCACGCCTTGGAGCTCGATCGACGCTCGGTCCTGCTCGTCGTGGGCGGCGCGTCGCTGCTCGACCTCGTGGGCTTCGCCGCGTCGACGGTGCAGAGCGCGCCGCGCGTCGTGCGGGTGCCGACGACGACGCTCGCGCAGGCCGGCCCCGCGGTCCTGCCGAAGAGCGCCATCCACGCGTTCGGCACGAAGGACTTCCTGTGCACGTTCCGCGCGCCGTACGCGGTCGTGTGCGACAGACGCTTCATCGAGACCCAGAAGACGCGCGAAAAGGTCTTTGGCCTCGTCCAGGCCGTGCGCGCCGCGCTCCTCTGGGACGAGGAGCTCTTCGGCTGGATCGTCTCGCATGCCCAGCGCCTCGCCTCGGGCGAGCGCGACGCCGTCGCGGAGCTGCTCCAGCGAAGCGCCGCCCTGCACGCCGACCTCGCGGCCACGGCGCCGGACGAGGACGTCTACGGCTCCGAAGGACCGCTCGCGTTCGGCGCGTGGTCGGCCGACCGGATCGAGCTCCACACCGAGCGCCGCATCCGCCAGGGCGAGGCGCTCGCGGTGGGCATCGCGCTCGACACGACGCTCGGCGCGCTTCACGGGACGAACACGGAGGCCGAGCGCGAATCGATCCACCGCCTGCTCGAGCGGCTCGGCTTGCGCTTGTGGCACGACGCGCTCGGCAACGTCGACTCCGAGGGTCGGCTCTTGCTCCTCGACGGTTTGTCGGAGCGATCCTCCGGCCGCTCGCCGCACGTGCCCTTGCTGCAAGGGATCGGCCATGGCGTGGCCGCGCACGAGCTGCGCGAGGACAAGCTGCGCGAGGCCATCACGCGCCTCGCGCACAGGGACGCGCATCGGGCGCATGCATTTGCATTGGCGTGAGGAGGGCGCGGCGGCGCGCGGAGGGGGCGCGCCGCCGCGCCCTTGCATCGTTTAGCCGGTCGGGGTGGCGACCTTTTCGGCCTCGGCGTTCTTGCGACGCGTCTTCGCGGCCTTCTCGGCGACCTGCGCGTTGTATTTGAGGGTCTTCTCGAATGCGTTGAGCAGCGCTTTGTCATCGCCGCGGCGCGCCCGCGACTTCACGGCGTCGACGATCGATGCGATGTCGTTCTCGCGTTCGTGGACCTTCTTCGCGCGGGATTCCCGGACGATTTCGAGGGCCTTGGCGAGGACGCCCTCGTGGGCGGCGAGTTTTTCGATGATGGCATTGGCGTCGAGGATGCGCTGATGGACCTTCGACGGGATGCCGGCCTCGGCGCCGAGGGCCGGCACGCTGCCGGCGATCTCGGCGAGGGCGTCGGCGAGGCCATCGTGCTCGAAGCGAAGGTGGCTCATCGCGCCGGGGGCGAGGTCGACGAGGTCGGCCTCGCAATCCTTGAGGGAGAATTCGAGCGGACCGGTATAGGGCGTTGCAGCTACATTGGACATCGCGATACCTCTTTTGCAAGGGTTGCGGGAGAAGCGGGAACGTAACCAGAGGGATTGCGCCGTCGAGGGGGCGGCGTGATTCAGCACGAAATCGACGACGGCGACGGGTGAGGTCGTCGTCGGGGTCGACGATGTCGTCGGGGGAGGTCGACGACTTCATCGAAGGGGCGGGCGGGATCGTCGGGCGGATCGACGAGGGCGTCGCAGGGGGCGGCGAGGGCGTGGGAGCGGCCGACGAGGGCGTCGAGGAGGGCGACGAGGACGCGGGGCGGGTCGACGATTGCGTCGGGGGAGGGCGAGGCCGGCGTCGGTGAGGACGAGGTGGTCGTCGGATTCGGCGACGAATGCGTTGAAGAAAGCGTCGATTGCGTGGAGCGGGTCGAAGCGGGCGTCGAGGCCGCGCGCCGCGCAGGATGTGCCGCAGAAATGTTGTCCGGTCGCAATGCGCTCTCGTAGGCTCGCTTAGCGGGCCGGAGGGCGAGGATGCGAGCGCTGGGGATGGGGCTCTTGGTGGTGGGGGTGGCCGTGTTCGGGGGCGGGTGCTCGGAGGACAAGTGCAGGACTCCGAAGATGACCACGATGCCCTACAGGGGACAAATGATCGAGGGGCCCGCGGTCCAGTGCAATGCGGTGGTGACTTGCGAAGGAAGACAAGGGCGTCCCCCCCGTGTTGAGGTGTTGAAGGGTGTGGAGGATCCGGTGGTCGTCGACCAGGGGTCTTGGACCGAAAACCGATGCATAGACGCCCTTCGCGCCGCAGGACGTATTGACGGAAATACCCGTTGCACGGCCACGTTCTCACTCGCGCCCATTTGCCTGGACATGGACGCCGCAGCAGGCGGACCTGGTCCGTCGCCCACCGGCGAGACTTTCATCACCGTGGGCGTCGGCGTCGGCGCAGGCAGCGGCGATTACTGGTCCGATGAGCAGGGGGAAGGTGGCGCGGGGAGCGCCGGGGCCTATCCCGGCGACGAGGGACAGGGCGGGATCTGAGCGATGGAGACAAACACGCTCGCGTTCGTGGATCCGGTGGTATAGGGTTCGCTCGACGGAGCGAAGGAGGGGATCATCACATGAAACGTCACGGAGCCGCGCTCATCGTCCTCGCCTCCGTCGCCTTCCTGAACCTCGGCTTGGGGTCGCGCGCGGATGATTGGCATGAGCCGAGCCCGGAGTCCTGCAAGACGGAGCTCGGGTTCGTCTTCGACTGGTGCGAGAGCCGAGCCCACTGGCCGTGCGGCATCCTCGACGAGGAGGACAGGGCCGCCTGTCAGGCAGGCTGCGTGATGTACCTCTGCCCCGCGCAAATCACGTGCACCGAGCTCGACCCGATGTGGTGCGGGACCCCCTGCGAGGATCGGAGCGGCGCCACCTTCTGGCGCAACATGCACATCGCCTCGGAGCGTTGCGATCACCTTTTCGATGATGTGAATGGCGACGGGGTATGGGATTCCCACGACTTCTGGCCCTGGCAGGATTGCAGGGAGGCGGTCATGAAGGAACGATGCCCCGCGATTCGTACCCGGCGCGAGGAATTGGAACAGAAAGCCCGTGAGGGTGCTTCTCCGGGTGGAGTGAACACGGCCCAATAACGCGTTTGCCTCGATGACGAGGAATGGTCGCGCTGCCTGCCGTCGACGCGAGCGTGATGCAGTAGGGTCGCCGACCGGAGGAGGTGCCTCCCTCCGTCCCCCTCGCCGCCTCCGCCATCCGGCCTCCGCCTTCCGTCCAGACGTCCAAGATCCTGCGACCGCGTTGCGCGTCGTCGCCTCACGTGTTGCAATGCGCCCCGCCATGAGCGACGTCGAAAGTCGGCTGAGCAGCGCCATCTCCGCGGTCCGCTCCTACCTCGAGGCGAAGCTCCTCGGTGAGGCCCTCGTCGCTTCGGAGAAGGCCATGGAGATCGCGCACGAGCTCGGCCGGGAGCATCCGCGGTACGTCGAGGCTGCGCGCATCGCGGCGCTCGCTTACGCGCTCGACAACAACGCCGGCATGTCGGCGCGCTACCAGCGCCTCGCCATCGCCAGCGCCGAGAGGCAGCCGACGTATCCGAAAGATCGGCTCGGATCGCTGCACTTCGACCTCGCCCGCGCCGAGCTCGATCGCGGCCGGCAAGAGGAGGCCTCCGCCGAGCTCGAAGCCGCCATCCCCCTGCTCTGCGAGAACCGCGCGGATCGCGACGCCGAGGCGCGCCAGGCCATGTTCCTGCGCGTCGCGCTCTGCATGGTCGCGGGTGATCCGAAGGAGGAGATCGACGCGCTCGTCGGGCGCCTGCGCGCCTGGCTCGAGCCCGTCTTCGAGGATCCCGAGGCGACGGCCGATACGAAGGCGCTCGCCGAGCACGACATGGTGACCTCGCTCTGCTCCTCGGCGCGCCTCAAGATCGCGCAGCGCCGCTGGGATCGGACCGAGGCGGCGCTGCTCGAAGCGTTCGAGCGCGCCGAGCGGCACATGCTCACGGCCGACCGGCCGAACCCGCATCTGCTCGGGCTCGTGAGCGAGGTCTACAAGGAGATGCGCCGCGCCTCGAAGGACGAGAGCGCCGCGATCCGCACGCGCGCCGAGTCGCTGCTCGGGCCCGCGGCCGAGCGCGCCGAGCGGCTCTTCTGGGCGCAGCTCCGCGTCGTCGTGGTGGACGCGCAGAAATCGCTCGGATGGTCCGAGGGGCAGATCGCGCGGCTGCTCGAACCCGCGCTGCACGAGGGGGATCTCGCGGTCGATCTCAACCGCCATCCGCTGCTGCATGGGCTCACCGAGGTGCTCAGTCGGCACGCGGCGAAGGGGACGCACCTCCGCGAGCAGGGGCCGGACGAGCTTCGCCACGTGATGCGCGGAGACAAGACGCTGGCCGCCGCGATCGACGTGATGGAGACGGCCGGCCTTTCGGATGTTTGATGCGTGAAGCGCTCCGCGGCGCGGGGCTTTGCCTCGCGCTCGCCACGTCCCTCGCCTCCGCCTCCGCGCTCGCCGAAGAGCCGCCCGCGGAGCCCACGCCGTCGCCGCAAGCGCCCGAGACGGCCCCTGCCGAGCCCGCGCCCGAGCCGCCTCCTCCGCAGCCGATCGAGGTGACGGTCGAGGGCGACAAGGCGCCGGCCGGATCGGTCTCGCTGAAGCGCCGGGACATCCGGGACATGCCGGGCGTGCTCGGCGATCCGTACCGCGCCATCGAGGTGCAGCCGGGCGTCACGCCGACGACGAGCGGATTGCCTTACTATTACATTCGCGGCGCGCCGCCCGGGAACATCGGGTTTTTCTACGACGGCGTGCGCGTCCCTCTTCTCTTTCACGTCGGCGCGGGCCCGAGCGTGATCCCGGCGCCGCTCGTCTCGCGCGTGACGCTGCACATGGGCCCGTATCCGGCGGACATCGGCCGGCTCGCGGGCGCGGCCGTCGAGGCCGAGGCGGCGCCGTTTCCAACGGAATGGAAGGGCGAGGGCGCGTTCCGGTTCGTCGACGTGGGCGGCGTCGTGGAGGGGCCGATCGGCGACAAGACCACGGTCCTCGTCGGCGGGCATTATGCGTTCGGCGGACACATTCTTTCTGCGCTGATCGACAACATCGATTTCGGATACGGCGATTACCAGGCCCGCGTGAGCCGCCGCATCGGCAAGCGGGGGCGGCTCACGGCGCTCGCGTTCGGGGCGTGGGATTATCTGGCGACGACGACGACCGGCGACGCGAGCGGGGCGAAGGACGTCCTGCTCGACGCGGATTTTCACCGGCTGGATGTTCGATACGATCACGAATTCGATTCGGGCGCGAAGCTCCGCGCGGCGGTGATGCTCGGCCTCGATCGGTCGAGGCAGGTCGGCGCGAAGAACGCGCAGGACTGGAAGGTCGGGGCGCGGCTGCGCGGCTCGAAGCCGATCGGCGGGGGAAAGGCGCTCCTCCGCGGCGGCGTCGATCTGATGGTCGACCGGTACGACATCGTGCACAAGGAGCCGTGCGACATCTCCCTCGAAGAATGCGCCTCGGGTCCGCTCGGCGAGCTCGACGAGGCGTTCCGCGCGCTCTTTCCGAGCCGCTGGGACACGGCCGTCGGCGCGTGGGCCGACGCGCTCGTCGTCCTCTCGGACCGGGCGACGATCACGCCCGGCCTGCGCGTCGACCATTACGCGTCGATGGGCAATACGGCGCTCGCGATCGATCCGAAGATCACGGGCCGGTTCGGGGTCGGCGAGCGCGTGCGGATCATCCCCTCGTTTGGCGTGGCGTCCCAGCTCCCGGGCTTCGCGCCCTTGCCGGCGCTCCAGATCGGTGGAATCGCGGGCGGCCTCCAGCGGGCCTTGCAATCGAGCTTCGGCGCCGAGGTCAAGCTCTCGCCCATTCCGGTCGAGATCAGCGGCTCGCTCTTCCGCCAGGTCACGTTCAACCTCACGGACCCGATCGGCTCCGATCGTGGCACGAACCTCGGCCCCGCGCGTTTCCTCTCCCGCAGCACGGGCGACGCCTACGGGCTCGAGGTCTCGGCGCGCGGCGCATTACGCAAGGATCTGCTCTTCCTCGCCTCGTACACGCTCTCCCGGTCGACCCGCACGTCGAAGAGCGGCGTCACGACGCCCTCGGCGGTCGATCGGACGCACGTCGCGCACGTGGCTTTGCTTTACGACCTCGGCAAGGGCTGGAAGGCCGGCGTGCGCCACGTGTTCTACAGCGGTTTTCCCGCGCAGGAGGCCGGCAGCGGGGCCGTGATCGAGGACCCGCCGCGGGTCCGGCCTTTTTATCGGCTCGATTTGCGGGTGTCGCGGCGGTGGAAGGTCGGCGAGAGCGGGTTCGTCTCGCTCGTGCTCGACATGCAGAACGCGACGCTCAGCAAAGAGGTCTTCGACGTGACGTGCGACCGCGGGATCTGTCAGCCGCGACTGCTCGGGCCGATCACGATCCCGCAGCTATCGGTGGAGGCGGGGTTTTAAAGGTGCTTCGTGACGGCGGGCGGGTTCCACCAGTTGTTGTTCCGCCCGTCGAAATACTGAATGGGGGCGCTCGCCAGCTCCTCCGCATCGACCTCGTCGAGGCTGGCCACGTTGATCGACACGTACGCGCCGCCGATCGCGTCGAGATGTCCGCGCCCGAACGGCTTCACCCCGCAGCTCTTGCAGAAGAGGTGATGCCCGCTGAGGCTGCCGAACTGGTAATCGCTGAGCGCGGACTCGCCTTCGAGCAGGCGGAACGCGTCGGGCTTCACGATCACGCCCCACCACCGGACCTTCGCGCAATACGTGCAGTTGCACCGGCCCGTGCCCGCCGACAGGTCGATGTCCGCCTCGAAGCGGACCGCGCCGCAATGACAGCTCCCCTTGTACGTCTTCTTCATTTCAATCGTCGCTCTTTCCGAAGAGCCGGTGCCGGAAGTATCCGATCTGGCTCTTCGCGATCTCTTTCACGAGATCGAGTTTGTCCACCTCGCGCGCGCTCGTCCTTCCGAGAAGCTCTCCGGATTCGTACAGCTCGCGCGTCTTCGCGCGCTGCAGCTTGCCGCTCGACGTCTTCGGCAAGACGCCCGGCGCGAGCGGCAGGACGTCGTCGACGGTCAGGCCCACGCTCTGCTGCACGGCCTTGCGCACGTCGGCTTCGAGCCGCTTCTTGCCGGCCTCGTCCTTTTCGCTCGTCTCGAACGCGATGACCACGCGCTCGCGATCGGAGGGGCCCTTCATCGTGCCGAACGCAATGACGTTGCCCTTGCGCACGCCCTCGACCTGGCTCGCCTCCCACTCGATGTCCTGCGGGTAGTAGTTGCGGCCGTTGACGATCACGACCTCCTTCGAGCGCCCGCAGATGTAGACCTTGCCCTCCGCGATGTACCCGAGGTCGCCCGTGCGCAAAAAGCCGCCCGCGAACGAGCGCTTCGTGACGTCCGGATCGTTCCAGTAGCCTTGCATCACGCTCGGCCCGCGGATGCGCAGCTCGCCGACCTCGCGCTCGGGCAAGGGGCGCACGCTCTCCTCGTCGTCGGGCGCGAACGTCTTGATCTCGTGACCCTCGAAGGCCGCGCCGCACTCGACGATGCCCGCGGCGCGCGGCGTGCCTTCCGCCACAGGTTCGGCGCGGCCCTTCGACCAGAGCGTCTCGCCGTCGACGATGTCGGCGCGCACGCCCGTCCAGATCTTGCTGAACGAGACCGCGAGCGTCGATTCGGCCATGCCGTAGCAGCATACGAACGCGCGCTCGTCGAAGCCGATGCGGGAAAACTTTTCCGCGAAGGCGCGGAGGTTGTCGGCGCGGATGGGCTCGGCGCCACAGCCCGCGATGCGCCAGCTCGATAGATCGAGCCCCTCCATCTCGCTCTCCTTGATGCGCTTGACCGCGAGCGCATAGGCGAAATTGGGGCCGAACGAGATCGTGCCCTTGTACTTCGAGATCGACTCGAGCCAGCGCGCCGGGCGCTTCAAGAAGAGCAGCGGCGGCAGGAACGTGATCGAGTTCCTGTGGTAGACGGGCGCGATCACGAAGCCGATGAGGCCCATGTCGTGGTAGAGCGGCAGCCACGAAACGCCGTGATCGACGCCGTCCTGGATGCTCAGGCCGACGGGCATGATCGCATGCACGTTCGCGGCGAGGTTTCGGTGCGTGAGCGTCACGCCCTTCGGCCGCGCGGTCGAGCCGCTCGTGAACTGCAGGAAGCAGACGTCGTCGAGATCGATCTTTTCCGGGCGCAGCTTGTCGTTCGCCGTGCGCACGCCCTCGACGCCCACGACCTTCTCGAGCCCCGGCGCCTCGGCCTGGATCGTGCCGAGGATCTTCTTGATCTCGCTGCTCGTGAGCAGCACGCGCGCGCCGCTCTTCGCCACGATGTGCAGCGTGTTTTCGAGGTAACCCGAGAGCTTGCCGAGGCCCGTGGGCGGATAGATCGGCACGGGGATGATGCCCGCCCGCACGGCGCCGAGGAACGCGAACACGAAATCGGCGTTGTCGGGGAGGATCAGCGCGACGCGATCGCCTTTGCGCAGGCCCATCGCCTGCATCGCGCCGCCGTAACGAGCGCTCATGCGCTCCACGTCGGCGTAGGAGTGATAGGGCGCGACGTCGGGCGACTCTTCGAGGAAACGGTAGCCCGTGCTGCTGCTCGCCGCCGCGTCCTCGATGGCCTGCGCGACGGTGCGGGGCGAAGGCGCGCTCATCCTTCGAGCCTTCCGTCGCTTTCGAGGCGCGTGAGGATCGAGGTCGCGACGTCGCCGATCGTGTTGATGTCGCGCAGCGCATCGTCCGGGATCGTGAGCTTGAAGGTGTCCTCGATCTCCGCGAGCACCTCCATGACGCCGAGCGAATCGATGCCGAGATCGCCGACGATCTCGCTCGTCTCGCTCACGTCGACCTCGCTTTGCTTGTGCTGGCCGAACACCTTGATCAGCTCTTTGTGGACGGATTCCCGATTCCAAGTCATGGGGCGCTTCCTACTCCAATTCGCCGTTGTTCACCAGACGCCTGAGCCGCTCGAAGCCCTCCACGCTGCGCGCGCCGTACCACATGAGGTCCTTGCCGTTGCAGAAGAGCACGCGGCCGGTCTTCGCGGCGGGGATGTCGAGCTTGCGGAAGACCTCGGCGTCGGCCTCCGTGAACGCGTGCGGCTCGTCGGGCAAGAGGACCACCTCGGGTTGCCGAGCGATCACCTCGTCGAGCGTGACCCGCGGATATCGCGTGTCGCGGCTGCCCACGCGCTCGGGCGGCAGCGGCGTGGCCTTGCCGAGATCCGCGGCGAGCGGGTAGCGGCGACGGCGGTCCGCGAAGATGTTTTGCGCTCCAACGAGATCCATCATGTCGGAGATGAACGTCTCTTCGTGCACGGTCATGAGCGGATCCATCCAGATCGGGACGAACGCGCGGACGGGGACGCGCTCGCCGCGGCGCTTTTCGGCCTCGCGGTGCGCGTGGTAGGCCGATGCGATCTGCGCGCGGGCCGCGTCGACGCCGTCGAGGCCGAGCGCGAGGGCGAGACGGGCGAAGTGCGCGATTCCGTCGGCGACGCGCTTGGGAAACGAGACGAAGACGGGGACGCCGGACGCGTCGAGGCGCTCGATCTGCGAGCGGGTGTTCTCTTCCTGGTTCGCGATCACGAGGTCGGGTTCGAGGCCGAGGACCTTGTCGACGTCGACGTCTTTCGTGCCGCCGACGTCTTCGATCGCCTCGACTTCGCCTTCGGGCGCGATGCAAAAGCGGGTTCGTCCGACCAGGCGGTCTTTGGCGCCGAGGCGGATGACCGAGTAGGTATCGCTCGGGACGAGCGAGACGACGCGCCTCGGCGGGGCTGTGAAAATGTGACGTCGTTGTCTGTCGTCCTGGACCTTGATGATTTTCATCGGCTGGGCTCTTTAGCGCCTGCGGCGCCGGTGGGGGAGGGGGTTTGGGCGCCTGGCGGAGATGGCTGGCGGCCGGGTTCGACCTTGCGGTACCCTCGCCCGCGGAGGTGAGCTTGATGAGGAACGTGCCGTCCGTGCGCGTGGGCTGGGCTGCTTTGCTCGGCGCGCTTTTGCTTGTGGGATGCGGGGGTGGTTCGGGCGGCCAGGGCGGCGCAGGAGGGCAAGGCGCGAGCGGCTCGGGCGGCAGCGGCGGCCAGGGCGGCGGCGGCGGCCCTTCGTACGCGGATCCGTACACGGTCACCGCATTCGACGCCACGCGCATCACGAGCGACGGCAGCCAGCCCAATTTCCAGACGGTCTTCACGGACGTCGATTTCAAGGACGGCCCGTTCGCGAGCGCGAAGCTCGTCGTGGACCTCGCGAGCACCTGTTATCCGTTCGACAACTGGATCGACAACCCGCCGCCGCAGGGGCAGAACTGGCCGGCCGATTGCGACGCGTTCGATCGCAACTTCGACATCTCGCTCGATGATCCGATGGATCCGGCGACGGAGCCGCCGGGGCTCGAATTGATGCACGCGATCACGCCGTTCGGCGGGCCGCTGCACCTCGAAATCGACGTCACGGACGTGGCGAACGGCCTGCCGGGCGCGCACCGGATGCGCGCGCACATCACGACGTATTCGGACGGCGCGGGCATGGTCTCGGGCTCGAACGGCGGGTGGAACGTGACGGCGAAGCTCGAAATGGTGCCGGGCGCGCCGCCGCGGAACGTGCTCGCGGTCAAGTCGCTGTATTACGGGTCGCAGACGACGGCGGAGGGGCCGGGCGCGCTGACCTTCGAAGTGCCCGCGGGCGCGGTGGCGGGCAAGATGGAATTCCGCACGAGCGGGCACGGAGGCGGCGCCGCCGGCGCGGGTTGCATCGGGCCCGCCGAGGAGTTCTGCAATCGCACGCACACGGTCTCGATCGACGGCGCGGTGATCGATACGTGGAAGCCCTGGCGAACGGACTGCAAGAACCTCTGCACGGAGGCGACGCACACCTGGCCGAGCGGAAACAGCTTTACCTATTGCCAAGAGAACCCCTGCGGCGCCATTTCGAGCGTGAAGGCTCCGCGGGCGAACTGGTGTCCGGGGAGCATGACGGCGCCGAAGGTCTGGGAGACGCCCGAGCTCGGAAAACCCGGGCAGCATTCGTTCCAGTGGGCGATCAGCACGGTCGAGGCTGGCGGGAACTGGGCCTCGAGCGCTACGTATTTCGCGTACGGACCTTGAACGAAAGGGCGAATCCGATGTTTGTCCGCTTTCGGGCCGCGGCGCGCCTCGGCCTCGCCGCGGCGCTCGTCGGGTGCGGCGGCGGGGGCGAACCCGAGGAGGTCAAACCCCCGGATCCTCCGCCGAAGTTCGATTATCCGCTCGACGACGTCCTGCGGGTCCATCACCTCCAGACGAAATCGACGCACAACAGCTACCACATCGAGACCGAGGGCAATACCGTCGGCGAATGGCGCTACACGCACGCGCCGCTCGACGTGCAGCTCGGCGCGCAGGGCGTGCGGCACGTCGAGCTGGATTTACGTTACAACGTGGATCTCGAATCGTTCGAGGTGTATCACCTGCCGGTCCTCGACGAGCAGACGACGTGCAGGAAGCTCACGGATTGTCTACGGGTCCTGAAAACCTGGTCCGACGCGCACCGCGCCCACCACCCGATCGTCGTGCAATTCGAGATCAAGGACGCAGTGCCGGCCGACGAGGCCGGGGCGGAGGGGTATTTCGCGGCGCTGCACAAGGAGATCCGCAGCGTTTGGCCCGACGATCGGATCCTCGTGCCGGACGAGGTCCAGGGCGACGCGCCCACGCTGCGGGAGGCGGTCCTTTCGAAGGGCTGGCCGACGCTCGGAGAGGTCCGCGGGCAGGTGCTCTTCACGCTGGACGACGCCGGCGCCGCGCGGAAGGCGTACACGAAAAACCATACGAGCCTCGCCGGTCGGATGATTTTCGCGAACGCGTCGCCCGCCGATCCGTGGGCCGCGATCGCGATCCTCAACGATCCCATCGGCCAAGCGGACGCCATCGCCGAGGCGCTCGCGGCGAACATGCTCGTGCGCACGCGCGCCGACGGGAACGCGGGCGAGGTGATCGAGACGGGCAGCACGATCGAGCGGGAAGCGGCGATCGCGAGCGGCGCGCAGTTCGTCTCGACCGACTTCCCCGCGAAGGTCCCGGCGACGGAGTACTGGGTCGAGATCCCGGGGGGCACGCCCTCGCGATGCAACCCCGTGACGGCGCCGAGCGAGTGCAGCGCCGAGGCGATCGAGGATCCGAAGTTCGTCGGCCCGTGAAGCCGGTCAGCGCTCCTCGATCGACGCCACGACCTTCTCCTCGAGATCCTTCCACCCCACGGGCCGCTTGCCCTTGCGCGCATACCCGCGCACGTTGACCTCGCGCGTGCCCACGACGACGATGGCCTCGCGGAGCACGTAGGGCTCGCGGTCGATCTTCAGCTCGCGCTCGACGAACATGGCCTTGCGCGCGCCCACGGTCTCGATGCGCGCCTTGCCGAGGCGCACCGCCTCGTCGTTCGGCGCACCCGTGTCCGCCTGCGAGCGCGCGTCCTCCATGAACACGTCGACCTCCTCGGGGAGCAGCGCCCGCTCCAGATCCACCGCGAGGATCTCGATGTAGACGGGCGTTGCATCAAGCCCGCCGTACGTGAACAGCGGCGTTTTGCCTCGCTTCTCCGTCCCAGGGAACTTCGCGAGCAACGCGGGAACCTCCACGGACAAACCCAGGTCGGGCAGCGCCTTTCGCGTCATCGCGGGCGGCACCTCCATCGTCCACGGGCCGCCGTACACGACGCCCGCCGCGACCGAGGCGAGCATCGCCCCGCCCGCGATCACCGCGAAGGCTGAGAGCAAGGGGCGCGGCGAGGGCTCGACGTCGCCCGCGTCCACGCGCTCCTCGACGGGCTTGAGCCCGCGAACGAGGAACAGCGCCGTCACCACGAACCCCACGATCCCGCCGCCGAAATGCGCGACGTAATCCACGCTCGGTAGAAAGCTGATGAGCACGTTCAGGGCGAGCGGCCGCCACGCGTTCTGCTTGAGCCGCGTGATGAGGAGCGGCGGCAGGACGCCACGCGGAAACAACACGACCGCGAGCCCCGCGGTCATGAGGCCCCAGATCGCGCCCGACGCGCCGATGCTCCACCCTTTGCCGAGGAACGTCGTCGCGAGCGCGCCGCCGAGACCCGAGAGGCCGTAGAGCACGAGGAAGCGCCGCCACCCGAGGATCGGCTCGAGCATTACGCCGAGGGTCCAGAGCGCGAACATGTTCATCGCGAAATGGGACTTGCTCGCGTGCAGGAAGGTCGAGGCGAAGAGGCGCCACACCTCGCCGTCCGACACGAACAGCTTGCTCGTCGCGCCGATCGAGAGGATGGCCGGCGAGTAGCCCCCCATGCGCCCCTCCCACATCACCGCGAGCGCGCCGACCACGGCGCAAGCGGCGATGAGCCCGAACGTCGCCGGCGTCCTTCCCCGGAGCTGTGCGAGCGCGCGCTGATCCCGTCGCGCCAGGTCGCGTCCCTTCACGAGCGCCTCGTGGATTCGCTCGTGCGTGGGCGGCTCCGTCCCGCGGATCTTCTCGGCCGCGTGTTCGAGCAGCGCGAGCTTCGGCCCGCTCACGTGCGCGTACCGGCTCGCGTCGTCGACGTAGTGAAAGCCGAGCTTCCTCGCTGCCGCGTCGCTTGTTGACGCGCGACGCAGCGCGTTCACGACCTCGGTACCGCCGCCGACAGCGACGACGTGCGTCGGGACCGGCGCTTGTTGGGACGCGCCCACGATCTGCGCGAGGAGCTTGGGCAACCTGTCCATCGCGTCGCGATCACGCGTGGGCAGGAGCAGGATCTGTGGCGGCGCGCTCGTCGTGACCACGTGCGAGGCGACGGGGCCGTGCTGTAGGAGGCAGCTTTCCGGATCTTCCGCGAAGATCGCGCCGAGCAGTCTGTCCCGTCGCACGACGCTCGGGTCTGTCGCGAGCTCCACCTCTTCGATCCTCTCCTCCGACATCATGCGCGGCGCAGCGTTGCAGGCGTTCTGCTGCGCTGCAACGTGGCTTTACGCGTGCGAACGGAGGGAAGGCTCGGGTAGGATGCGGTCCGTCATGCCCGACTGGCTCAAGAACCTCCTGCCGATCGTGCTCTTGCTCGCGGCGATCGCCGTGGTCGTCAGCCGCTTGCCGAAGATCGACCTCGGCCACTCCGAGGCCTTCAAGCGCCGGCGTTTCTTGAACTGGTTCCCCCTCGGGCTCACGTACGCGCTGCTCTACTTCGGCCGGTACAACCTCTCGGCGAACGCGTCGCTGATGGAGAAGATCGGGCTCTTGACGAAGCAGGAGTACGGCGACATCGACGGCGTGGGTTCCATCCTTTACGGCGTGGCCTTCCTCCTGAACGGCCCGCTCACGGATCGATGGGGCGGACGCGCGACGATCCTCATCGCGGCGGGCGGCTCGGCGCTCATGAACGCCCTGCTCGGCATGATCACGATGCGTGCGCAGGCGGGCCAGATGGATCACGGCTCCGTCGTCACCGCGATGACCGTGCTCTTCGCGGGGAACATGTATTTCCAGAGCTTCGGCGCCGTCTCGATCGTCAAGGTCAATGCGCCCTGGTTCCACCTCCGCGAGCGCGGCGTGCTCGGCGGCGTCTTCGGCATCCTGATCTCGCTCGGCCTCTACTTCGCCTACGACTGGAGCCGCTTCATCGCGGTCAAGATGGGCATGACCGCGGCCTTCATGGTCCCGGCGGCCCTGCTCGTCGGTTTCTTCGTGATCGACGCGTTCATCATTCGCGATACGCCCGGACAAGCGGGTTTTGCCGATTTCGATACGGCCGACGCGTCGAGCGGCGACACGGGCGAGCCGGTCGGGCTCGCCGAGGTCGCGCGGAAGATGTTCTCCCAGAAGGTCATCTGGATCATCATCGCGATCGAGTTCTGCAGCGGCTTTCTCCGGAACGCCGTCATGAAATGGTACCTCGTCTTCGCCGACAAGACGGGCGTCAAGGAGGGGTTCGTCTCGGCGAACTGGGGCGTCCTGCTCTGCGTGGCCGGCATCCTCGGCGGCATTTTCGCGGGGCTCATCTCCGACCACGTCTTCGAATCGCGGCGCGGCCCGGTCGCGTCGGTCCTTTATGGGGGCTTGCTCGCGGGCGCGGCGGTCACGCTCGCCGTGCTCGGCAGCCCCATCACGGGCTGGGCCGTCGTGTTCATGTCGCTCTGCGTGATCGGCGTGCACGGCATGCTCTCCGGCACCGCGAGCATGGATTTCGGCGGCAAGAAAAACGCGGGCGTGGCGACCGGGATCATCGACGGATTCGTGTATCTCGGCACGGGCTTCCAATCGCTCTTGTATGCCCGGATCCTGCCTTCGGGCGAGGCCGCGAAGGACCCGGCGAACTGGAAGCAATGGCCGATCGCCATGCTGCCGGTCGCCGCCGTGGGCCTGCTCTTCGCCACGCGCGTGTGGAACGCCAAGCCCAAGGCCGCCGCCGCGGCGCCCGCGGCCGACGCCAAAAAAGCCGAGTCCAAGACGGAAGCCGCGGTGGCTTGAGCGGATCGTGAGCCGCAAGGCAGACGTGGGGCCGTCGCTACGGTTGGTGGACCGGTAGACACGGCCCGCGCTGGCGCGATCCTGCGAGCGCCGCGTCTTCACCCGAAAATGAGGCCCGGCACGGATCCTGATGGTAACCGTGCCCGGAGGCTTCGTCATGCGTCTCGGTTCTGCTCTCGCTGCTCTTCTGCTCGTCGTGTCCGCCGTCGGTTGCTCGAAGCGAGAGGCCCTCGTGCGGATCCCCAGCGTCGAGCCGACCGCCGTCGCCGCCCCCGCGCCTTCGCCTGCCCCGGCTCCCGCGGCGCCTTCCCCCGAAAAAGCCGCCGTGATGCTGGACGACCTCGATCCCAGCCTCTTCGCGCACGTCCTCGTCGAGAATGGCAAGACCTACGTCGTCCTCGACGCCAACCCGGACGTCGATCGCTGGGCCCAGGGCGCGCCGCTCCTCGTCTCCGACGATTTCCCCGTCATCACGCGCCGCGAAATCGCGCCCGCCACGCTCCCCGCCTCGCTCGTCCGACGTATCGGGACGCCCGTTCGCCTTTATGGTTCCAAGGGCGTCGTTTGCGAGGGCAAGCTCGGCCCGCTCAGCCTGCTCGGCCGGGTCGAGCCCGATTATGGCGTTCGCCAGCAATGGAAGGGCGAGGATTACGACGGGACGCCGATCCCGCCCGCGAAGCCCGAGCAGATCGCCGAGGAGGCGTGGGGTATGGCCGAGGGCGGCCGTTCGCTCGTCGCGGAGCTCGGCGACGTAGAGGGCGATTGCAAGGACGCGATGTTCGCCCGTGATCGTGAGCTCCCCCAGGCGCGCCCGTTCACGGTGAAGGACGCGCCCATCGCGCTCGCGACCCGCGCCGCCGCCGAGATGCGAGACCTCGCGGGGTATGCCGAGATCGACGAGAGCTACCAGAACGCGGGCATCCAGACGCCCGGCGTCGCGTGGGAGCACCACAACGGCGCGAGCCCCACCGTAAAGGTCTTTTCGGGCGACGGCGCGACGTACGTGTGGCTCGACGCCGACGCGGGCGAGGTTTGCAGCGAGTTTCGCGGGAAACTCACGGCGCTCTGGAAGCTCGAAGGCGGCCCCGCCAAGGACGCCCGATTCGTGAAGCTCTACGAGGGCGCAGACGACTTCCTCCCGAGCACCCTCGTGCACCTCGATCGGGACGGGTCGCCCTCGTTGCTCGGCTACCAATCGGTCCTTCGCAAGAGCGCGAGCGGCTTCGCGATCCGGAGCGTCGCGGTCCCGTACTTCCTCTGCCCCTGCTGACGTTCGGCGAGCTTGCCCACGCCACGCCCCCGCCCGTCGTGCTCCGCTCGTCAGCATCGCGACGGCCCCCCTCGTCAAGACCGTAACGATCCCCCGCGCCCGCTCCCGACCCCGACGCCGTTTTTGCGGCGAAACACGTGGATCGGCGCCGCTTCGGCTGCGGTACGGATCCTGCCTTGGATCGGTCGGTCCTCCTCCCCCCGTCATTGACGCCGGGGGCCAGGTGTGAGACGCAACCGAGTCCCTCGGGGCGTCGGCACCGGCGGCGAGGGCGCTCGGTAGATCGTGGAGAAGCACGGCATGAAGCATCGTCTCGGGATCGTCTTTGCCCTCGGCGTGGGGCTCTTCGGGCAGGCCTCGGCGCTGGCACAGCCGGCGCCGGCCGCGGGCGCGGATCAGGCGGACCCGAGCGCGCCGCCTCCCTCCCCGAACCCGGACGCGCCGCCGCCCCCGCCTCCGCCGGGGGATCCGGCCGGGGCGCCCGACGCTCCGCCGCCGGTCACGCTCCCGCCGTACCTCACGGGCAACACCACGACGCCGCTCAATCCGCCGCCGCCTCCGGGGCAGGAGCCGATGCTCACGGTGCAGCCGCCGGGGCCGGGCGCGGATGCGGGCGTGACGCCGAAGAAGGCGCCGCCGCGCGTGCGCTGGCGCGGCACGAACCTCAACTGGAACAACTCGGTCACCACGACGGCCCTCGGGCTCGGGCGTGACAACATCGGCGGCGAGAACGAGGAGTTCGTGACGGGCCTCGGGCTCACGCTGAACTACTACCTCCTCGAGCCCAAGCTCGCCGACGGCACGTCGCGCGGGTATTCGCTCCGCGTGGCGGCCGGCTTCGGCTTCGATACCGAGCTCACGAACGGCAGCACGAAGAAGCTTCACGAGACGCAGCTCCGCGACACCTCGGTCGCGTTCGTCTTGAGCAAGCCCATCTGGGAGAGCGCGGACAAGGAATGGTCGTTCGCGACGAACTTCAACGCGACGTTCACGCTCCCCACCTCCAAGAATTCGTACGGATCGGGCATCTACCTCGGCGTCTCGCCGCGGGCGACGGCGTTCCTCAACATCCCGATCCGCGGCAAGGACGCCTCGTTCCTCGATTCGATCCTCCTCGGCGTCGGCGTCCGGTACGACCACCGCTTCACGCGCGCGGACGTCCCGACGAACCCCGACATCGCGGCGAAGAACCTGGAGCAGAACCTCGCAGGCTTCTCGCGACCCAATGACGTCCTCGGCGGCCGGTTCCTCGACACGAACAGCGTTCGTCCGAGCGCGTTCATCTTTTTCGACGAGAACATCTTCGGCCGCCAGCTCCAGGTTTTCGTCGCCGGCGGCCTCAATTACCGCATCCTGAACGAAGCCGGCGGCGGCGGCACCGGCGTGGACTGCACCGATCAGGCCGTGATCACCACGGGTCCGGCGTGCGTCATGCACCAGGACGTCGAGGCGCCGAATTACGCGCTCTCCACCGCGTTCAGCGTCGGCCTCACCTACTTCCCCATGGTCGAATGGGGCATTTCGCTCGGCTACGACAACGTCGCCTCGAACCTCAGCCCGAAGAGCCAGATCCAGGATCCGTTCTACAGCGCGTCGGCGCAGTTCAGCGCGGGCATTCTGCTCTCGCTCGACGCGATCTACGAGCGCTTGACGGGCCCGGAGCGCGACGAGCCGTTCATCGTCTTCGGCAGCAACAAGAAGACGCCCAAGGTGCCCGCGCTCACGCCGAGCCAGCGAGAGCTCTTCTTCTAGCCGCTCTCGTTTTGCCGTTTCTTGGCCCGTCCCCCGGCCCTCTGGCATGGGGGACGTGTCGTGACCGCCGCGCTCGCTGCCCAACCGACCCCCACGCCCCCGCCCTCCGCCGTTCCGTCCTCGCGCCGGAAGCAGCGCGCGAGCCGGCGATTGCCTTGCAAGCTCGGCCCGTACACGCTCTTCGAGCGGATCGGCTACGGCGGCATGGCGAACGTCTATCTCGCCCGCCGCAAGACGGAGCTCGGGGCGTTTCGCCTCTGCGTCATCAAAGAGGTCCTGCCCGAGCTCGCGCACGACGCGCGCATGGCGGAGATGCTCGCCGAGGAGGCGCGGATCACGAGCCTGCTCCGCCACAAGAACGTCGTCGAGGTCCACGACCTCGGGCGCGATGGCGAGAGCCTGTACCTCGCGATGGAGTACGTCGAGGGGTTCGATCTGCGCGAGCTCTTGCGCCGCGCCGCCGCGGCGAAGGTGCCGTTTCCGGTCGCGTATTCGCTCATGCTCGTGGGCGAGGTCCTCTGCGGGCTCGATTACGCGCATCGATTGAAGGACGAGGCCGGCGCGCCGCTCGGCATCGTGCACCGCGACGTCTCGCCGGCGAACGTGCTCGTGAGCTTCGAGGGCGAGGTCAAGCTCTGCGATTTCGGGATCGCGCGGGCGGGCACCGTGGAGGGCGTGGATACGGCGTTCCAGGGCAAAGCCGGGTACATGAGCCCCGAGCAGGCGCGGGGCGAGGCGCTCACCGCGACCTCGGACGTCTTCGCCGTCGGGATCATTCTGTGGGAGCTGCTCGCGGGCAGGCGTCTTTACAAGGCGCAGCCCGGAGAATCGTTGCTCCAGGCTTCGCGCAGGGCCGAGATCCCGGAGCTGCCGAGCCGGGGTTTGCCCGAGGAGGAGGAGCTCTTCGGCATCGTGCGGCGCGCGCTCGCGAGGGACGAGGGCGAGCGATATCCCACGGCCGCGGCGATGCTGCGCGACATCGAAGCATACGCCGCGAAGACGCGCATGCTCACGAGCTCGATCCAGTTCGGCGCGTGGCTCACGCACCATTTCGGCAAGGAGCTGATCTCCGAGCGGAGGGCGCGGCAGCGCGCGATCGAGGCGATCGAGCGCGGCCCGGTCGCGGTGATCACGCCGATCGGCAAGCGCGCGCGGCCGGCGAACGGCAATGCGGCCCAGAAAAACCCGAACCACACGCCGACGCCGCCCACGCAGCGCGTGGTGCCGCGGAAGGAAGCGGTCGCCGACGCTCCGCCGAGCGGGGTGCGGCAGGCGAGATCGCTCGATCCTGCGGAGCGGGAGAAGCGGCTCGCGAAGAAGCGGCGCAAGGCGCTGAAATCGCAGGGTGAGGCCGGCGCGCTCATGAAGATCGCGCCGCGCGAGGCGTCGGAGGGCGGGTATGCCGGGGCGATTCTGCTGCTCGCGGCGGCGATGGTGGCCGGGCTCGTGATGCTCCAGCTCACGACGGGCGGCTGAAACGAATCAGTCGTCGCCGGGGAACATGGCGTTGGCCCAGTCGCCATTCGGATCGGGCCTCCCCAAAACCAGCGATCGCTCCCGGGGCACCGCGATGCAGCGCCCCGCCTCGGCGTGCGCCGCTGCGTCGGCTCCGCGATTGCAGAGATAGACGCGCTCCTGGCAGCGGCCGCAGAAGCGCACGGAGGCCTCCTCGGTCGGCGCGAGTGTCTCCCAGCGCTCGGGGCATGCGAACGTGAACCGGACGTAACGCTTCTCTTGTTTGGCGCTGCCGCAATTCAGGATCTCGTTGCGGCCGAGGAGGTCCGTCCAGTCGCGGGAGACGAGGCGCGAGAGCTCGCTGAATCGTGCGCGGGTCGCCGGATCCTCGGCGGCGCTCTCGTGCAGCGCGACCGCGAGCCGCAGCCACGCGGCGCGCTCGGGATCGTGGCCATCGAGCAGCGCCGCATAGGCGAGGCGCTTTTCGTCGTCGAGCGCGCCATTCATCGCGTCGAGCAGGAACGGTCGCTCGGCGTCGTCACCAAGGTAATCGAGGAGGCCGCGCTGGTCTCGCGTCATGCGGTCGAGGTTAACACGTCCCGCGTGTGGACGTGCCCGCTCGTCCTCCCGGGTGCACGACCTCCGAAAACCTGATACCTCTCCGGCATCCATGCCCCTCCTCTGCGAGGTCGCCGTCCCCGTCCCGCTCGCGCGGGCCTTTTCCTACGAGGTCCCGCTCGCGCTCGCCGCCTCGGTTCGTCCGGGCGCGCGCGTGCTCGTCGAGTTCGGTCGAAAGAAGGTCCTCGGCGTGGTCCTCACGACGTCCGAGGGCGCGGCGCCCGAGGGCGTGCGGCTCAAGCCCATCACGGCGGTCGTTGATCCCGAGCCGGTCCTGCCGCCGGAGCTGCTCTCGTTTTTGCGCGAGCTCTCGTCGTATTATTTCGCGCCGATCGGCGAGGTCCTCCGGCTCGCGCTTCCGGCCGTCGAGCGCGAGGACGTGCGCGCGCTCGAAGCACAGGGCGAGCTGCCGGGCACGCTCTCGCGCGTGAAGCAGGTGGGCGGGCGCAAGATTGTGTATGCGCGGCCGACAGACGCCGTGGAGGAGCCGGGGGCGCTGCGCGGGCAAGCCGCGTCGGTGCTCGCCCTCCTCCGGTCGAACGGGGAAATGCCGATCGCGCGGCTCGAAGAGAAATTCGGCAATGCGCGGGCCGCGGTGAAGAAACTCGCGAAGCTCGGGCTCGTGGTGACCGAGGAGCGGGAGCCGCCGCGGGACGCGTTTTTCGCGAGCCCCGAGCCGCGCGACGAGCCGCCGGCGCTGAACGAGGCGCAAGGCGCGGCCGAGGCGCGGATCGAGGCGGCGCTGTCGGAAGGGAAATCGGCGGCCTTTTTGCTTTTTGGTGTGACGGGCTCGGGAAAGACCGAGGTGTATCTGCGGGCCATCGCGGGCTGCCTCGCGCGGGGGCGAGGCGCGATCGTGATGGTGCCCGAGATCGCGCTCACGCCGCAGCTCGTGGCGCGTTTCCGGGCGCGCTTCGGCGATGATCTCGCCGTCTTGCACAGCGGTTTGTCGGAGTCGGATCGGCACGCGATGTGGAAGCGCGTGCGGACGGGGGCCGTGCGCGTGGCGATCGGGGCGCGCTCGGCGATCTTCGCGCCCGTCGCGAACCTCGGGCTCATCATCGTCGACGAGGAGCACGACGGATCGTTCAAGCAAGAGGAGGGCGTGCGTTATCACGCCCGCGACATGGCCTTGCTCCGAGCGCATCGGGCGGCGGCCGTGGCCGTGCTCGGCTCGGCGACGCCGTCGCTCGAATCGGTGCACCTCGTGCGTCAGGGCAAACTCGTCGAATTGCACCTGCCCGACCGCGCGCACCGCGAGGCGACGTTGCCCGAGGTGACGACGGTCGATCTGCGCCGCATTGGAGCGGGACCGACGGGGAACAAGCTCATCTCGCTCCCTCTGCATCGCGCCCTGGAGAAGACGCTCGCGGCGGGGGAGCAGGTGATCCTGTTCCTCAATCGACGCGGCTTCGCGCCGAGCGTCGTGTGCGAGTCGTGCGGGCACGTGGCGACGTGCCTCGCTTGCTCCGTGGCGCTCACGTTTCACCGGGCGCGGGGCGGGCGCATGCGGTGCCATTATTGCGACTGGGAAGGGCCGATGCCCGCGGCATGCTCGGAGTGCAAAGCGCCCGCGCTCGCGCTCGAAGGGCTCGGGACGGAGCGGCTCGAGGAGACGATCGCGGAGGCATTTCCCACGGCCCGCGTGGCGCGGCTCGACCGGGACGTGGCCGACGGCGCGAAGGCGGAGGCGATCCTCGCGAAGATGCGGGCGGGCGAGATCGACGTGCTCGTGGGCACGCAAATGGTCACGAAGGGGCACGACCTCGGCAATGTGACGCTCGTCGGCGTCCTCAATGCGGATGCGGCGCTCTCCTTGCCGGATTTTCGCGCGTCGGAGCGGGGGTTTCAGCTCCTCGTGCAGGTGGCGGGGCGCGCCGGAAGGAGGGAGCGTCCGGGCCGGGTGATCATTCAGACGCGCAATCCCGAGCAGCCTGCCGTGCAATTCGCGAAACGGCACGACGTGAACGCATTCCTGGAGCACGAGCTCGCCGATCGGGCGGAGGTCGGGTATCCGCCCTTTTCGCGTCTGTCGCTCTTCCGGGTCGACGCGCTCGACGAGGAGGCGGCGCGGCGCGCGGCGGGCGTGATCGCGGCGCACGCGAAGACCTCGCCCGAGGGGCAGTCGCGCGTCGTCGAGGTCCTCGGCCCCGCGGCGGCGCCGCTCGCGCGGCTGCGAGGCCGATATCGATTCCGTGTTCTTTTGCGCTCCAAGGATCGGCGCGCGCTCCGGGCCGCGACCCAGGCGGCGGCGGCGGCGATCCCGGAAATCGATCGGCGCGTGCGGGTCGTGGTGGACGTCGATCCCGTGGCGATGCTCTGATCAGGGTGTTCCGCCGGCCGCCTTCGCGTCCTCCTGGATGACGAGGTCGCGCACGGCGTCGTCGAGCTCGGCGCGGGCGATGGCCGCGTCGTCGCTCCGCTGGGTGATCTTCACGGCAAGCTCGTCGCCAGCCTTCGTCACGCCTTCGAGCCGTTCGAGCAACATCTTGCGGAGCTTGTCGGCCTGGGGCGTCTTCTCGATCGCCTTCACGTTTTCGCGGAGCTCCACGGCGCGATCGACGGCTTCCTGCCGCTTGTCTCGCAATCGAGTGAGCTCGTCGTTTGCGGCGCCGAGCGCGCGGCGCAGCTCGACGATGCGGGCCATTCGTTTCTGTGTGTCCTCGGGCAGCGCCGAGCCCTTCAGGTACAGCGCGAGCCGCTCGCCGTCGGCCGTGAGCACGAGCCATTGCCGCTCGACGGGGCGCGCCTCCTCGATGATGATTTTGAGCGGCTTCAGCGGCGTGAGCGCGACGCGGATGAAATAAGCGTCGGGGTTTTTTTCGGTGCCCTCGGGCAGCGCGAGCGGCTCGTACCCGGGGGTCCTCGGGTGCCGCAGGACGAGCGTGCTCGGCACGTTGTGGCCGGGCTCGATCTCGTAGGTCGTCACGAGCCGCTGGCGGTCCGTGACGCGCAGGACGCCGCGGGCGAGGGCGACGATGCGCACGGGCTCGTCGAGCGAGGCACGGACCTGCGCGACGCGCGTCGACGTGTCGACGGCGTAGGGAATGGTCGATCGTTCGCCCGGCAAAAGGCGCGTGATCACGCCCTCGCCGACGAACGTGCCACCCGAGAAAATCGAGACCGAGCCGGGTTGCAGGCCGATGTCGCTCTTGTTCTCGATCTCGGCCGCGCGGAAGGGGTGCGTCGCGCTTTGCGGGGCCGCGGGGTCGGGCCGATAAAGCAGGACGTCGTCGCCGTTCATCGGTCGATTGATGAGCGTGATCAGCGCCGACGATTTTTTGGCGAGCGTGACGGGGTTCGCGATCTGGTAGCGGTAACTGCCGCTCGAAGCGTCGATACGGCTCGCGCCCTCGGGCACGCGCGCGAGGGCCTCCGTCGTGATGGGCGAGGTCGTCCCCGTCGTCGTGGCATCTTTCTCTTCGTTCCCGATGTGCCTGGTGATGTTGAATGAGACGCGCCGGTTCTTCGTGCGCCCCGGCTCCGTCGTATTGCTTTCCAGGGGCCGGTCCGTGGCATACGAGCGTATCGAGAGCCGGCTGGAGGGGACGCCTCGCTTGACGAGCGCGGCCCGTACGGCCGAGGCGCGGCGCGTCGCGAGATCGGTCGGGTTCGGCTCGTCGGTCGAGGTGTGTCCCTCGATTTCGAGGAGCTCGATGTGCGGGTGGTCCAGGAGCGCCTTGGCGACCTCGTCGAGGAGCGGCTGCGCCATGGGCTTCAAGGCGTCGGAGCTCCGGTCGAAATGGACGGCGTGGAGGATACGCAGCTCGCTCGAGGTGAGGCGCACGTGCGAGGGGCAGCCGGCGAGCCTGGGATCGGTATGCACGGTGCCGCGGTCGTTGGGACAAGCGTCCTCGCGATCGGGGACGCCGTCCCCGTCGCTGTCGCGGCTGGCGACGTTCTCGGCGAGCACGGGGCCGACGGCGCCGCCCTGCGGGCCGTAAATGCCCTTGAGCTCGGGCCGCTCGATCATCGTGGGCGAGCGGAGGTCGGAGCTGTACGAGAGCGGCGCGCCCGTCGCGAGCGTGACGCGCACGCCGTTCCAGTCCTCGTCGCCGACGTTGTCGATGAGCGCCCACGCTTGCAGGAGCGCGCGGCGGTCCTTTTGCTCCTTCGTCGGCAGGATGATGCGATACGTGGCTTTCCAGGCGGCCGTGGGGACGGCGTACGCAATGGAGACGGGGCGGGACGGGCGCGGGGAGAAGACGAGCTCGAGCTCGGTCGGCTCCTCGGGCGAGGCGCCGCGGCCCGAGCGCGGCAAATGGGCGCTGACGGTCGACGGCGTCTCGTTCGGGCCGAGCCCCTCCTCGATGACGACCACGCTCTTCAGGACGTCGTCGACCTCGCGCTCGCGGAACCGGAGCGCGAGTTTGTCCGAGGACATCTCCCCCGTGCGCTCGAAGTACCCGAGACCATTCTGATAAAGGACGACGTGGCGCAGCCGCAGGCCCTTCGAGGGGCCGTGAGCGAGCGGGGTGGCGCAGGCCGTGAGGAGGACGAGAGGGGCGAAGAGGAGCGCCCGGATCGAGATGGAAAGAGCGCGCATGGGCGAAGTCTACTACGAATTTACATTACAGTCTTTGGTGTTCGAACAACCGTTTTCAAACCGCGCGGCAGCCCCTATAACGGCGCGCTCATGCCGTACCCGCCGCGCCACGCTGCCGCCCTTGGATCTCTGCTCTCCCAGCGTGAAGCCATACTGGAAGAAGTGTGTCGGGACTTTGACGATCGCGCCGCGCGTGGAGAGACGAACACGCCCGTTTCGATCCTCGCGCCGCTCGTGGACGGGCTGCTCCGCGGGGCCGAGGGCGTCGAAGTCGAGGCGGTGGCGGCGATATTGAGCGAAACCGTGGAAATCACGGGAATTCCGCTCGATACGGCCCTCCTCGCGCTCGGCGTCGTCCGGCGCGCCCTCGTCCGTCACGCCCTCGCGTCGAGCGAGCGGGAGATCGGCGGCGCGGCGGCGTCGTTTTTGGAGGACGCGGCGGAGCGCGCCGCCACGTCCCTCGCGAGGCAATCGGTCGCGAGCCTGCGCGATGCGCTCGATCATGTCCAGGCGCACCACGATTGGCTCTTCGATCATCTGCCGGCGATGATGCATTCGATCGACGCGCAAGGGCGGATCAGCGCGGTGAACGATCGCTGGATCGAGGCGATGGGATACACGCGGGACGAGGTGATCGGGCGTCGCTCGACGGAGTTCTTGACGCCGGACTCGGCGCGGTATGCGCGCGAGGTCGTCCTGCCGGCGTTTTTCAAGTCGGGCCGATGCGACAACATCCTGTATCAATTCGTCCGCAAGGACGGGTCGCCGCTCGACGTGATGCTCTCGGCGATCGCCGACAAGGACGAGGCAGGAAACGTGGTCCGTTCGCAGGCGGTGCTGACGGACGTGACGGAGCGGCTGGCGGCGGAGCGGGCCGCGCAGGCGGCGGCCTCGCAGGAGGAGACCATTCGCGCGCAGCGGGAGATGCTCCGCGCGATTTCCACGCCGCTCGTGCCGCTCGGCGACGGCGTGCTCTTGATGCCGCTCGTGGGGAGCGTGGATCACGCGCGGGCCGAGCAAATGATGGCGACGCTGCTCGAAGGCGTGGTGACGCACGCGGCCGAGGTCGCCATTCTCGACGTGACGGGCGTGCCGTCGGTGGACGCGGCCGTCGCGGAGGCGCTCGTCCGCGTGACGAAAGCGGTGGGGCTGCTCGGCGCGCGGGTCGTGCTCACGGGCCTCGGGCCGTCCGCGGCCCGCACGCTGGTGGAGCTCCATCTGGAGCTCGTGGGCATCACGACGAAAGCGACATTGAGGGATGGGCTCGTGGCGGCGCGGAAGCCTGCACGGCGCTGAAGGAAGTCAGCTCTTCGGCGGCGTCATCTTCGCCGGGTCGACCGGGACGTCGCGCTTTTGCTTGCCGAATCGAATGACGCTCTGGTCGCCGGTCTGCTCCTCGATCGTGACCTCGCTGATCGTCCAGAGCTCGAGGCCGAGGCGCATTTCGAGGCGTTTGACGTGCTTCTTCACGTCCTCGGCCCGGGGGACGGCGCGCAGCGTGATGCCGTCTTTTTTGCTGGGGATGCTGAGTTCGTAGCGGGCGCGGAGTTTTTCGAGGTCGCCGCCCATCAGAATCAGAAGATCCCCGAGCACCGCGCCGAACCGGCCCGCCGCGGCCTTGCCGACGCTCGCCGCGCCGCGCGGGGTCGCAAAGGCAAAACCTTCCGGGCCGACGTAATACGTGACCGCGTCCGGGGGCAAGAGCTCCCAGCGCAATCGGTCGGGGCGAACCATGGTCATCTCGCCGGCGCTCTTCACGGCCGTCGCGAGCAGGCCAATCGTGCGCTCCTGCTCGAACGGGCCGACGAGCGTCTTGAGATCCGCGCGCGCCTTCGTGATCTGGCCAAGGACCTCCGAGACCTCGTCGGCATGCGCATCAGCGGGAAAGGACGCCGGGACGAGGAGCGCGCCCGAGGCGGCGAGGGCATTTCGCAAGAAATCACGTCGGTCCATCAGAGCTCTCCATGATGCGGCTGGCCCGCCTTTTCCCAGGCCTCGTAGGCCGGGGACCGATAGAGCGGATCTTCGGGGGCGGTGATGAGGGGCTCGTCGTCCTTCGGTTCGTAGCCCGATTCGAGGAGCCGGGCGACGTCGAACCGCACGAAACGGCCGAGCAGGTGCGGGCCTTCGCTGACCCAGAGGATACGCGCCGTCGTGTCCATGACGACGGCGTGCGTGGCGATGAGGGCGTCGAGCGACTGGCGATGGCCGATCGGGAGATCCACCCCGCCGAGGCCCTTCTTGTCGCGCAGGACGCCCATCACGCGTTCGACGGACGCGGCGGGCGGGAGATTCGAGAGGAGCTCGTCGAGGCGCGCGCGGCGCGGGTGCGTGGAGGTCTCCGCCTCCACGCGCTTGTTCGCAGGGTCGCCCGCGAGCGGGCCTTCGAGGTGGTTCGTGAGCGGGACCTTGCCGCGTCCACGACGGACGTGGATCGGCTCGCCCGGGGCACGCTCGACGATCGCGACGTCGCCCTTGGCGTCGGTGAGCATGATCATGTGCGAGACCATGGGGGACCGGTCGCGGAGGAGATCGATGGCCTCGGCGGTGGTGCGGGCGCGGCCGAGGAGGTCGCGTGTGGTGTGGACGACGGGCTCGCCAACGCTGCGAGGCTTGCGGGCGCGGGCGCCGTGGACGACGAGCGCGAGGCCCTCGGCGTTCATGCCGCTGACGGCGCCGATGAGGCCCGGCCACGCGACGGAGGCATACGGGATGCGGCCTTCCTCGCGGACGAGGAAGACGGCCTTGCCGGTGTCGAAGATGCTGCCGGCCTCGAAATCGAAATTGCGGGCGAGGACGGTGTGGCCGTCCTCGAAGGCGCCGTCGCCGAGCGCGAAGCTCGTGCAGCCGATGAGCGGCGAATGCTCGAAGGAGAGGGCGATGTCGTAGAGGGAATGCAAAAAGACGAAGCGATGGTACGTCGAGAGGAAGCCGTCGTACGGGTCGGGGGAGAAGCCGCGGGCCTGGGCGGCGATCTCGTGGCGGCGTTCGTCCTGCATTCCCTGGTCGACGTGCCGGAATTCGAGGCGACTCAGGTCGACGAGCAGCCAGCGCAACGGCGGGACGGGGACGTAATGGCTGAACTGGTCGTAGAGCGTGCCCTCGTTCTCGACCATCTCGCGGTAGAGGAGGCGCGCATGCTGGTGGCCGATCTCCTCGGGCGTGCCGGCGAGGCGGACTTCGAGGATCGCGCCGCGTTTTCGGGCATAAGCGGGGCCGAGGACGCGCAGGCCGGGGCGCGTTTCCGCGGCCTCGCCGGTCGCCTGGGCAATGGCAGGGGGCTCGATGCGCGTGCCAGCGAGGATCGAGACGTGGGCGAGGGTCGGGACGACGACGAGGAGGACGAACGCCACGAGGAGGCGCCGTTTCCAGCGCGCGCGGGGCCTCGGGGCGGGCTTATTTTCGCCTTCGTCGGTCACGGCGCCTCGGACTCAAAGATCGTGGGCGCTCTCGCGCGGGGCTTCGCGCGAGGGCCGCGAGGGTTTGGCCGAGGGCGCGGGCGGGGGCGCCGGGGGAATCGTGACGGGGGCGAGCCTCGATTCGGCGAGGGTGCCGACGACGCGGAAGACGATACGCGCCGGGTCGCGCACGCTGTGGAAATGCGTGACGCGCTCGTGCTCCGGCGGATACACGACCTCCATGGGGACCTCGACGACGCGGACGCCCGCGGCAATGGCGCGCAGGATGATCTCGGCCTCGAATGCGTACCCGTCGTCCCGAGCGCCGAGCGAGAGCGTGGTCTGGATGGGATAACGGCGCAGGCCGCATTGCGTGTCGGCGAGCGGGCGGCCGCTGAAGAGCGAGAGGAAGAAATTCGAGATGCGGTTCGACATCTGGTTCGCGCGCGGCGCGCCGGCCTTGACGAGGTCACGCACGCCGAGGACGAGGGCGCGCGGGTCAGGGTCGACGAAGGCGATGCGGTGCGCCTCGGCCGGCGGATGCTGGGCGTCGGCGTCGAGCGTGACGGCGACGTCGAAGCCGCGCCGCAAGGCGTGCATCATGCCCGTGCGGAGGGCGGCGCCCTTGCCGCGGTTGTTGGGGTGCGGGAGGACGGTCGCGCCCGCCGTACGGGCGAGCTCGGCCGTTCCGTCCGTGGAGCCGTCGTCGACGACGAAGACCGCGGAGGGCTCGGGCCAGAGCGCGCGCGTCGCGCGGACGACCTCGGCGATGGTGCGGGCGGCCTGATAAGCGGGGATGATCGCGCAGGGACGCATCGGTCGACCACCGTTACCACGGCAGGCGCGCGCCGGGGAGCGCCGCGCAGGACACCGGCGTGCGTAGTGGGGACGTTCGGGGTAGGGTGCCGGCGATGGAAGACTTCGATCCCGAGGCGATGCGCGAGCTGCGTTACCGCGCGAAGGGAGTGCTGCGGCAGCGGATGCGTGCGCTGCGCAACTCCATCCCGCGCGAGTCGCTGGCCGAGCGGTCGGCGAAGATCCGCGCAGGGCTGCTCGCACGGCCGGAGCTCGCAGGCGCGCGGACGGTCGCGCTTTTCTGGCCGATCGTGAAGCGGGGCGAGGTGGACCTCCGGCCGCTCGTCACGGAGCTCGGGGCGCGGGGCGTCGTCGTGGCCTTCCCCTCGATCCACCCGGAGACGCGGGTGATGACGTTCCGGATCCCGGCCGTTCCCGAGGCGATGGAGGAGCAAGGGCTCGGGTTTCAG
Organism: Polyangium sp. 6x1; assembly: GCF_029946515.1. Taxonomy (GTDB): domain Bacteria; phylum Myxococcota_A; class Polyangia; order Polyangiales; family Polyangiaceae; genus Polyangium. Next base: position 14,855 of record NZ_JARZHH010000011.1, on the reverse strand, counting down.
GAGCCGCTCCTCACGGAGCCGGAGGCGGCGGAGGTCGACGTGGTGGTGGTGCCGGCGCTCGGCGTGGACGGGGAGGGGAACCGGATCGGGTATGGCGCGGGGTATTACGATCGAACGATCCCGCGATTCTGTCCGCCCGGCGTGGCGATCGGCGTGGTGTACGATTTTCAGGTGTTATCGGAGGTGCCGGTGACGGACGGGGACGTGCCGCTGCCGGTCGTCGTGACGGACGAACGCGTGATCGAGCGCTGAAGCGGCCGTCTTCGGCGGAAGAGGGATGCGCGCCGTGATTTTGTGTGATCCTGGCGACTCGGGTGGTCACGCGCGCCCGGAGGTGTAAACCTAGGCGCGTTTTGATTTCCGGGAATCACGCGCGGAGCGCCCGCGCGCGATTCGGGGGGACACATGCGCACCATTTCTTCCGTGCTGTGCTGCGGGCTCGTCCCGCTTTTGTCGCTCGGCGCCGGATGCGGGGCCGAGGAGGCCGAGCGCACCGGAGTCGCTTTCGATTCGCTGGAATGGACACAGGGCGACAAGCTCGTGGCGCCCGACGGGGCAAAAGATGCGGACTTCGGCGTGTCGGTCGCGATCGACGGAGATACCGCGATCGTCGGGGCACACGCCGACGATCTGATCGCGGAGAACGCCGGCGCCGCGCAGGTCTTCGTGCGAAAGGACGGCGTCTGGGCGCCCGAGCAGAGGCTCGTCGCCGCCGATGCAGAGGCGACGGATGGATTCGGATATGCCGTGGCGATCTCGGGCGATCTCGCGATCGTCGGCGCGCCGAACGAGGACGACCCGGCCGAAAACGCGGGCGCGGCCTACATCTTCGTGCGAGAGGGCGGCGTATGGAAGGAGCAGCAGAAGCTCGTCTCGCCGAACGCGGAGATCCTCGGCTCGTTCGGCACGTCGGTGGCGATCGTGGATGATATCGCGCTCGTCGGGGCCAGCCGCGAGGACGGGCTCGGCTTCGATTCCGGCGCGGCGTACGTCTTCGTTCGGGACGCGTCCGGCGGCATGTGGGGCCTGCAAAAGAAGCTCGTGCCGGCGGACGGGACGTCGAGCCATTTCGGCGCGTCGGTGGCGCTCTCGTCGACCACCGCGGTCGTCGGGGCGCCGCGGGACAACGTCGGTATGGTGATCTCGGTCGGCGCGGCGTATGTCTACGATCGGGCCGAGGGCGCCTGGGAGGTCGAGCAGAGGCTCGTGGCGGACGACGCGGGCGAGCAAGACTATTTCGGATTCTCCGTGTCCATCTCGGGAAACACGGCGGTCGTCGGGGCGTCGGGGGACGACGACGTCGCCGAGGACGGCGGCGCGGCCTATGTGTTTTCGCGGGTGGACAAGCTCTGGAGCGCAGGGCAGAAGCTCCTCCCCTCCACGGCAGAGAAATTCGGCAGGTTCGGGATCGCGACGTCGATCTCGGACGACGTCGCGATCGTGGGGACCTATCTCGCCGGGCCGAACGTCACGGGCGCAGGGTCGGCCTACGTATTCGTGCGCGAGGGTGACGTCTTCACCAAGGATCACCGGCTCCTCGCGCCGGACGGGGCCGACGCCGATTTCTTCGGCATCTCGGTCGCGGTCTCCGCGGACACGGTCCTCATCGGCGCGCCGGGCGACGATAACGACAAGGGCGACAATGCCGGCTCGGTCTACATGTTCGGGGCGCTCGGCGTCTCGGGGACGGGCGGCTCCGATGGAGTGGGGGGCGCCGGCGGGCTCGACGGCGCAGGCGCGGGTCCGAATCAGGAGACCGTCGGCGACGACAGCGCGATGATGACGGGCGGATGCGCGTGCACCGCCGCGGGCGGCGGCGAGGAAACGAAGGACGCGATGGCGGCGATGATGGCGCTCGGAATGGCGTTCTTCGTCGGGCGGCGGCGCTCGCTCAATGCAAAGGGTCGCCGAGGACCTTCTTCCGGTCGAGCTGCTCGGCGAGGGTGAGCCGGTCGGCGTCGTTCATCGAGACGAATCGAATCGCCTGCAGCCGGTCTTTCGACCAGATCGGACGGCCGCGCAGGCGAATCGGTCGGCCCGCGCCCAGGTCGAGCTCGAACGCGGTGATCATGCTGAGCTCCCGATCCACGAGGCCTCGCGGCCTTTCGAAGACGAGCCCGCTCACCGAGAGGTCGACGGCGCGGCATGCGTGGCGATGCCCATCCACGATGGCAACCAGGGGATAGTCGCAGAGCGCGCGAGGGCCGATCCGTCGTTCCATGAAGGTCCGTCTGCCCGATACGGGAAAGCGATCGGTAGGGCCAACTTTTTGCCATCGCCCGACCCGAGCCGCAGCTTGGGCTAGGATCGCGCCGAGGAGGATCCGGAATGCCCACGTGCCGCGAGTGCGACAACGAGGTCGACGAGCTGAAGACGGTGAAGGTCGGGACCAAGAAGAAGAAAATGTGCGAGGACTGCGCCGATCGCGTCGCACAGGAAGGCGCGATCGCCGAGGAGAGCGAGGCCGTCGTGCAGGGCATGATGGGCTTCAAGGGGCGGCGCTAGAACATCGATCGGTTTACAACCGCTCGATGTTCTAGCTCTTTTGTCCCGAGGGGGACGCCTCGCGTCCCCCTCTCGGCCAGGCGGAGCCCGGCCGATTCACCCCCCGAGGCGAGCTCGCTTCGCGATCTCGCAGAGCATCGAACCGTTCGATGCTCTAGCGCCCGCCGCGCCTCACCGCATGATTTGATCGATCTCGTTCGAGGTCGCGTCCGCGAGGCCCTTCGCGAGCTTCCTCGGGTCGAGCTCGACCGCGATCGCGACGGCGTCGGGCGCGTGCGTGGGGAGCGGCGCCATCACGGGCGCGTCGAGGCCGAGCAGGTGGCCGAACGAGCCCTCGGCGAGGTCCCTCCACGCGCCCGCGAGCTCCTCGGAGGCGGCCTCGCCCGTGCGGGAGAAGTCTCCAGCGACGGCGATGGAGAGCAAGATGCCCTCGCGCGCGCTCGGCCTCGCGGCGGCGCCGATCGCGGTGGCCGCGGCGAGCAGGCCCCGGGCGCCGCGCGCGAGCTCGCCCTCGAACGGGCCGAGCGCGAACGCGCGGGCAGGCGCCGGGCCGAGGCGCTCGGCGAGCGCGCGTAGCGATGGGTCGGAGAAGGCGCGGGCCGCGCGGGCGAGCGCGCCGCGGGCGAAGAGGGAGGCGATCCGGCAAGGGCCGCGCAGGATCGAGCCCGCTTGCTGGAAGCAGATCACGTCGGGGCCGATCGCGGCAAAGGCGTGCGCGCTCGGGCCGATCTTGCCGGAGACGCGGACGAGGTCGTGACGGTCGACGGCGCGCGTGGCCGCGGTGCTCAGGCGATCACGAAAGGCGCGCTCGACGGCGCGTGGATCGCTCGTGTGGCGGAGCAGCTCGACGGTCGCGTCGCCTTCGTTCGTCGCGTAGGAGGCGACGAGGGCTTCGGGCGTTCGTCGCAGGTCGACCGCGGTGCCGTGGGCGAAGCGGTTGAAACGCGCCTCGGGGATGACGGTGCCGACGAAGGGGACGAGCCACGGGATCGACGTGATCTCCTGGGGGTTCACGAGCACGACCCAGCGCAGGCCCGCGAGCGGCAAGAGGCTGTCGAGCGAGGCGACGGCGAGCGGCGGCTCGGGCGCGGCTTCGGGCTTCGTGACGGGCGGAGGCGCCGCGCCGCAGCCGACGAGGGCGGAGGCGAGCGCGGCGAGCGCGGCGGCGAGGAAGACGCGCCGGTCCGGATCCGTGACGTCAGCCGACGACGAGATGCGCGAACTTGCGGTTCTTCGATCCGACGCGGACAAGATACCTCCGGCCCCGCTCGAGCTTCTGTTGCTCGTCGCGCACGACCTCGCCGTCGAGGTGGACGGCGCCGCTCTTGACGAGCCGGAGCCCCTCGTTCGTCGACTTCACGAGGCCCGCCAGCGACAAGGCCTTGGCGATCCAGAGCGACTCGGCCTCGGTGACGACGTTGATCTCCTCGATGTCGTCGGGCACGCCGCCTGCGGCCACGCTGCGGCGACGCTCGATCGCGGCGTCGGCGGCCGCGGCGTCGTGGAAGCGCGTCACGATCTCCTTCGCGAACGCCTCCTTCACCTCGATGATGCTGGCGTGCCCGCGATCGACGTACTCGCGCAGCTCGGTGATCTCCTGCTGCGACTTCGCCGAGAGCAGCTCCATGTATCGCCAGATCACCTGGTCGTCGACGAGCATGAGCTTCTGCAGCATCTCGAAGGCCGGCTCGCTCACGCCGACGTAGTTGTTCGCGCTCTTCGACATCTTCGCGCCGACGACCTTGCCGAGCTCGACGCGCGCGTTCGTGCCTTCGAGGATCGGCGTCGTCATGACGATCTGCGCGCGCTTGCCGTAACGCGGCATGAGGTCGCGGCCGACGAGCAGATTGAAGAGCTGATCGGTGCCGCCGAGCTCGACGTCGTTCTCCAGCACGACCGAGTCGTAGGCCTGGAGCAGCGGGTAGAGGAACTCGTGGATGTGGATCGGGATGTTGCCCTCGAAGCGCTTCGAGAAGTCGTCGCGCTCGAGCATGCGCGCGACGGTGTACTTCGCGCCGAGCTCGACGATCTCGAAGGGCGAGAGCTTGCCGAGCCACTCGGAGTTGTAGCGAACCTCGGTCTTGTCCTTGTCGAGGATCTTGAAGGCCTGCGCCTGGTAGGTCTCGGCGGCGGCGCGTACTTCTTCGCGCGTCAGGCGCGGGCGGGATTCGCTCTTGCCCGTCGGATCACCGACCATCGCCGTGAAGTCGCCGACGAGGAAGATGACCTGGTGCCCGAGCTCCTGGAACTGCCGCATCTTCTGCATGAGCACGGTGTGCCCGAGGTGCAGGTCCGGACGCGTGGGGTCGAAGCCGGCCTTGATGCGCAAAGGCCGCCCTTCCTTCAGGCGCTCTTCGAGCTCGGCGCGGACGTGGAAGTCGACGACGCCCCGGCACAACTCCGAAAGCTGACGCTCGGCGGAAAGCATGGGGGAGACTTTGCCGGACGGCGCGCGCGGCGCAAGCGTCAGGCGAGCGGGACGTTCATTCGTCCTCGTCGTCCTCGTCGTCGTCCTCGTCGTCCTCGTCGTCCTTGCCGCCGGTGATCGCGAAGGCGCGGCTCTGGTTGACGAGCTCCTTCAGCTCCTTGCCGACCTTGAAGAACGGCAGGCGCTTGGCGGGCACCGGGACGGGCTGGCCCGTGCGCGGATTGCGGCCGCTGTAGGGTTTGTACGGGCGGACCGTGAAGCTTCCAAAGCCGCGGATCTCGATGCCTTCGCCGCGCTGGAGCGCCTCGGTCATCGCATCGAAGATGCAGTTGACCACGAGCTCCGCACGAGCCTTGGTGAGCTCGCCACGTCCCGCGATCGCGTCGATGAGCTCGCTCTTCGTCATGGACACCCCTCGGCGGCCGTCACGCCGCCCCCCGTCCCTACGTCCCCCCGACTCGATGCGACGTCCGGACGGATACGACTTACGATTCCAGGAACTTAGGACACCCCTCGCATCCTGGACGCTCAGCGTCAACGACTTTCGTTCTCCAACAAATCCAACCGGTCCAGCGCGACAAGCGAACCCGCGGGATGGGGGCCGAGGCGGAGCGTGAGCGCGACGGATCGAGCGGCGCTCGGGATCGGGAAGGGCGGGAGCGTGACGCAAGGCGAGGGCGGGGCCGCGGCGGGACCGAGCTCGTGGACGTGCAGGGTGCGACCGTCGACGACGAGCGAGACGGTGACCGAGGCGGGGCCGAGGACGGCGAGGCGCGGCGCGAGGCTGTGGCCGGCGACGAAGGGCGCGGGGAGGGAGAGGGTGACAGCGCCGCCTTTCGAGGGATCCGCCGGGGACATGGCGAGCCAGCGGCGATCCGAGGCGCAGGCGTCGGTGGCCCAGGCGGGCAGGGCCCAGGCGTCCTCCTGGGCGAGCGCGGGCCAGAGGTTTTCGCCTTCGACGGTGAGCGGTGCTTGGAGGTCAAAGGAGTACGGGACGACGTGCGGCGGGGAGGGAGGCGCCTCGCCGTCGGGCGGGATGGGGAAGACGTACCGGTAGGCAGGAGGCCTCCCGTGCGCCTCCCAGGCGAAGCGGTCGAGAGCGTCACCGCGGTGACGGGCGATCGCACGGTCGTTCGAGGTCCAAGGATCGTAGGCGAGGTTGAAGCCGTGATCCGTGTCGACGAAGACGAGCGCGCGCGCGGGCAGGTTCGCGAGGCGGGCTGGCTCGAACATCGGGAGGCCGGCCTCGCGATCCCGCAGCAAGGCGTGATCGAAGCCGGCGCGGAAGGCGAAGCCGAGCGGGACGAGGGCGACGATCGCGGCGATGCGGCGTGATGCGCGGCCGAGGTCCTTCGCACGCGCGGCGAGGTGCACGGCGGCGAGCGCGGCGAGGATGTGTTCGAGCGGCAGGACGTCGGCGTAGAAGCGCGCGCCGCCGCCGGGGTAGTTGCCGTCGAAGTAGAAGGGGACGTACGCGGCGATCTGGAGGAGGACGGCGATCGGCAGGAGGCGCGCGCGCGGGAGGCGCGCGGCGAGGATCGCGCCGAAGAGGACGAGCAGCGTGAAGGGCTCGGCGTTGCCGGCGTCGACGAGGTGTTGCTTGAGACGGCGGAGCGTGGTCGCGGCGGCGGCGTAGGCGCCGTAGCCGTTCGGGAGGTTGTGCCGGACGAAGTCCCCATGCTCGCCGAGGCAACCGATCGAGGCGCCGAAGCCGTAGCGAAAGCAGCCGGGCGGGCCATCGGAGACGGCGTAGTAGAGGCGCTGCGACGAGGTGAAGAGCTCGCCGGTGGCCGCGTGTTGATGGGCGACGAGCAGGGCGAGGCCGGGGAGGGCGCCGAGGGCGAGCAGCGCGAGGGCGGTGAGGCGCGAGCTTCCGGGAGCGCGCGCGATGGTGCGGCGTGTCGTGACGACGAGGAAGGCGAGCGCGAGGAGGAGGGCGAACGCGGAGGGAGGGCGCGTCGCGGCGAGCCATCCTGCGAAGAAGCCTGCGCCGAGCGAGGGGAGAAGGGCGCGCGTCCCGGTGCCGGCTTCGAGCGCGCGCACGGCGGTGAGCGCGAGGGCGAGCGCGCTCGTGAAGCAGAGCGCGGCGAGGCCGTGCGACATGGTGTCGGCCGTGTGGTAGCGGAGCGCGGCGCAGAGGACGGAGAAGAGGGTCGCGAGGCGAGGGATCGAGAGGCGATCCGCCGCGAGGGCCGAGCCTTCGGGGATCACACGCTCGGCGAGGGCGTAGGTCGCGATCGTGAGCGCGGCGGCGAGGAGCGGGCCTACCGCGAGGGGCGCGTGGGCGAGGAAGCCGAGCGCGAGGAGCGCGGGATAACCGGGCGGAAAGAGGACGGCCGCGGTGGGCCCGTCGGGGCCGTCCGTGCGGACGAGGAAGCGGCCGAGCGTGGAGGCGACGGGCTCGTCGAGAGGGAAGGCGACGTGGCCGTTCGCGAGGGCGCGCGCTTCGAGGAAGTAGCTCGTGGCGTCGATGATGCGTGGCCCGCCGCGGAGGTAGAGCGCGACGTACGCGGCGGAGAGGGCGGCGGCCGTGAGGGACGCGAGGGCGAGGAAGAGGCGGCTCTTCGCTTGGGGTCGAACGACGCGCGGGGCGAAGGCGAGGGCGATCAGCGCGGCGAGGAGGGCGGCGATCTGCGCGGGGTCACGGGGGAGGCCGAAGCGCACGGGGGGATGTCAAGGGGGGAAGCGCGGGAGGTGCCGGGGAGGTGGACGGAGAGGGTACATCGGAAGCCGAAGGGGTGCGGAGTCTTCGCGGATGGCGGGATGCTTACGTTCCGGGGCGGGAAGAGGGGTCCGGGCGTGGTGGGAAAGGCTTGGCGCTGCGCCGGAGGGAGGTGCGGGGGTGGTGGGAAGGGCCTGGCGCTGCGCCGACGGGAGGTGCGGGCGTGTGGGGGAGGGCTTGGCGATGCGCCGACGGGAGGTCCAGGCGTGTGGGGGAGGGCTTGGCGATGCGCCAAGGGGAGGTCCGGGCGTGTGGGGGAGGGCTTGGCGCTGCGCCAAGGGGAGGTTTGGGCGTGTGGGGGAGGGCTTGGCGCTGCGCCAAGAGCGAGGTCCGCGCGGTGGGGGAGTGCTTGGCGCTCCGCCAAGAGCGAGGTCCGCGCGGTGGGGGAGCGCTTGGCGCTCCGCCAAAGGCAGGTCCGCCAAGTTCCAGGGTGAAATCCGGTGTATGTTCACGCGGAACGCCGGGAATTTGAGCTGGGCGGGGAGTTGAAGAGCTTATGGCTTCAGGCAAGGTCGAAGGGTTGGTCGCAAGGATGCTCGTTTGCGGCCTGGTCTGGGCGGGATGTGGCAGCGAGCCCGACCCGAGCAGCGGGACCACGTATACGCTCGACAAGTATTACGCGGCGCTTGCGGAGGTCGAGTGCATGAAGGCATTCGATTGCTGCGAAATGACAGAGCTCGTCGACGCCCTGGGCTTCGACCCGCCGCCCGCGACAGTGGAAGCTTGCACCGAGCAACTCTCGGCTTATTTCACCGCACAGTTGGACCCGACGAAGGCCAAGGTCGCCGCCGGCCGGCTCATCTACAGTCCAGACCACGCGGAAGCGTGCGTCGCGAAGGCAAAGGCCGCCTCGTGCGTCGATTTCTACGTGAACCGGACCCCCTCCAAGGATCCGGACTGCAAGGGAGCCATCGACCCGGGCGTGGCGCTCGGGGGTGCGTGCTTGGACCAGGGCGACTGCAAAGATGAGGGCGCGCTCTGTTTTCCCGCGGCCCTCGATGAGAGCCCGTGGACGTGCAATATGGCGCGGGGCGACGGCGAACCTTGCCTTTTCAACGAGTGCGCCCAGGGCCTGTACTGCAAATTCCCAACGAACCTATGCGCTGCGCCGGTTCCCACCGGGGCCGCGTGCGGCTACCCCGATGATTGCCAAAGCGGTATCTGCGACAACCTCGTTTGCGTCGATCCGCTGCCAATCGGCGCGAGTTGTAGCAATGGCGGTCGCTGCGTGCCCGAAGGATATTGCGATACCACCACCTCCATGTGCACCGCAGAGAAGCCGGACGGTGCCGCCTGCGACTCGGGCATGGAGTGCATGACACACCTCTGCAGTGACAAGATCTGCGGCTTCCCGCCCCCGATCTGCGACGGTCTCTGAGAGAGCGCGGAATGCGGCATGGGGCTCCCCCAAAGGCCGCTCCGCGTGCGCCCCGGCCCTCACGGCGGCGAGACGGGCACGATCTCCGTCCAGCGGAAGCCGCGCATCACGAACCTCCACGGCTTCGCCGCGCGGGACGAGGGAGGTGGCGTTGCCTTGGGCACGAGCGTGAGCTTCGCCCGCGTGCCCGGCGCAATCGCGGCGTCCTGGAGGACGAGCACGTCGAGCGCGTAGCCATCGTCCAGCACGATCTGGCTGTTGTCGCCGAGCGTGCCCGGGTAATTCGGGTACCTGCCGAGGTTCTCGAAATCGATGTCGACCGCGCAGACGTCCGGGAGATACGCCGCGTCGTAGAGCCTCGCCGCAGCCTTGCCGTGCGCCTTGATGTCGCGCGTCACCGCCTCGCCGCAGCGCACGCTCACTCCATGAATCTTCCCGTCGGGCGTGTTGGAGCGCTCCAGCACGACCCTGCCCGAAGGATCCGTCTTCAGCCCTTCGATCGACTTCCGTACGCCCGGCCAGAACCGCCTCTTTTGCTCGTCCCAGCGAGACACGAGCCCGGCGACCCGCGGATCGCTCCACCCCACGAAGGCCGCCGCATCCGTCACGCGGCGCTGCGCCTCAACAAGAGGGGAGTCGCCGAGTCCGTAATCGCGCTTCTCCGGATGCACGATCACCGGCGACTCGGCGCACGCGTCGAGGGCGTCCGCCGCGCGGTACCACGCCTTCGCGAACGCCGCCTCCACGGCGCTCCGATCGAAGAGGCGGCATTTCAAGGCCACGTGCGTCCGATCGAGGCGCGCCGCGGAGCCGACGGAGCCTGTCAGGGTGGCGCCCTCGCGCTTCAGCGCGACGGTGGCGAGGAGGTCGGAGCCGCTCAGCCAGTCCGCGTCATAAAAGGAAACCGTGACCTTGGACTTCGGGCCGAGCGAGACCAGGGGGAGCGCGAAAGGGGCGTCGCTCACCGTGGAGGTGCGGCCGTCGATCGTCACCTTCGCGAACACGTGATCGGCATCGTCCCCCGGGGTGTTGAACGCCTCGGTGTCGCATGCGAGCACGCCGCCCTCCACCTGCGCCGCGACGGGCAGGGATGCGTCGAGCGACGCGACCTTCGGCATGGGCGCATCACGGTCACCGGTCACCCAGGCGGGCCGCGCCGCGCGGCTCTCCTTCGCGGAGGCGATCCGCTCGGGGACGGGCGGCAGCTCGAGACCGATCGGCGTGAACGCGTCCGTGGGCCACGGCGCGCTCGCGACGCAGGGCGAGCCGGGGGAGTGCAGGAAGTCTTTCTCGCAAGTCCCCCTGTCCGGCACGGCGCCCGGGCCGATCGCCACGCGCGCGCCCGCGAGCTCCGCGACGGGGACGCTCGTCGCCGCACGTGCGAGCCGCTCCTCGAGCCGGCCCCCTTCAGGCAAGGGGATCGTCGCCACCGCCGACACGACCGCGCCCGAGGGTCGCCGGACATTCACGACCACGTCGAGCGAGAACGGCGCGTCCTCGTGCAGCGGGCGCCTGAGCACGAAGCGGCGATCCCAAGCGCCATTCGTAGAGCTCCCGGCGAGCGTCTTCTCGAGCAAGAGGGCGCGCGGCAACGCGGCGCGCACGATCTCCTCCGGCGGCCGCGTGTACGTCGTCTCGAAGCGCGACGTCAGCACCGTGAGCACGCCGAACGTGAGCATGTGCAAAGGCAATGGGAAATCGGCGAACTTGAGCTGCGAGTGCTCGATATCGGGCGGATAGGTCTCGCCCGTGAGCACGGTGAGCGACTTCGCGTCCTTGGGCAGGGCGAAGAGCAGCTTGTCCTCGGACCTGATGTGCGCGCGCGCCTCCACGGCGCCGAAGGCGGCGTCGCGCGAAGAGCCGCGCACGCGCAAGAAGACCCACGCGGGATCCACGGTGCGCAGGAAGTGAATGCCGGTCGTTTTTCTCAGCTCGTCCACCGGGATCGCCTCGACCGTGACCATCGGCCCGGCGGCCGCCATGGCAGCGCGCGCGACGCGCTCCCGGGTGGCGTCGTCCAGCCTAAGGGAGGGAGCGGCCACGTCGAGCGCGCCCCCGGGATCACCGGCCGCGAGGAGCTCGGCCGCGGTCTTCGTTTTCGGAGGCTCGAACGAGGCACACCCCGTGAGCAGGAGGGCGAGCGCGAGGCTTTTCCTCACCCCGCCCCCGCCACGCAGCGGAAGCCGTACCAAGGGTGTCGCTCGCTCGCGACGGGGTGGTTGTCCGCCGGGGACTGGTTGCCCATGAGCCCGTGATCGTGCCACGTGCCGCCGGTCACGCGGAACATCTTTTCGCGCGGGCACGGGAGCTCGCCTTCGGTCGAGATGCACGTGATCGGCTTCGGATCGAAGACGAACTCGGCGACGTTGCCCGCCGTGTCGTAGAGGCCGAACGGGCTGCGATCGCCGGTGTAACTCGCGACGGGGCAGGTGCCGAGGTCCACGGGGGCGGGTGGCGCGGTGCTCGTGATCGGTCCGACCACGCCGCCTTGTGTCCCTGGGACCGAGCCGCGTTGCCAGCAATGCTCGATCTTCTCCGGCTCGTCGCGGCCCCACGGATAGATGCGGTGCCGCTCGCCGAGGCGCTCTGCTTCGCTCATGCGCGCGTCGCCGAGCGCGGCCCAGTAAGCCTCGTAGATCGTCGGCAGGCGGCGGCCGCCGTTCCATTGGCAGTAGGCCTCGGCTTCGGCCGGGCTCACGCAGTTGATCGGGTGGTCGCCGCGGCCGGGCTTGCCCCAGTTGCACATCGGCTCGTCGTGCTTCGCGACGCGGCTTTCGCCCGCGGGCACGACGCACGCCTTCGCGCCGACACACGCGGCGTACCCGGAGACCGTCACCTCGGTCGCTTCGATCTGGAACGGCTGCACCGTGACGACAGAGCGGCTCGTCGCCATCGATTCGCGGAAGGAGAACGTCGCGCCGGGGATCGAGACCATACGCGCGCCGCGCGGCGAGACGGCCAGGCGTCGCGCGTTCTCCGCGTCCGTTCGGCCGCAGCCGATCATCGCGACGGCGAGGACGAGCCCGAGCGGGATCTTCGTGGTGGAGCGCATCAGCGCCCCGCCGACGGCGCGCCGTCGTCCTCCAGGATCCACGCGTGGTAGGTGATCCACTCGCCCTCGATGGGCGTGATCGCGAGCTGGAAGCGCGGCGGGAGATCGGCCGGCAGATCGATGCTGGGCTCGGTCCACGTGGGCCCGGGGCGCGCTTCGAGCTTGCCGAGGAGGCGGCCTTCGACGCGGACTTCGGCCGCGACTTGCAGGCCCGCGACGGTGCGCACGACGAGGCGGCCTCCGCGTCGCGGCGCCTTCACCATGGCGAGCTCGGGTTCGCCGTGCGGGACGATACGGCCGGCGTCGAAGAGCTCGCGGAGCTTCTGGCCGGGCTCGGGCAGGACGCGGTGCACGACGAAGCCCATGCCCGGGCGCGGGAAGTTGTAGCCGTGGGCTTTTTCGCTGACGAGATCGCCGACGTCGAGCTCGTCGATCACGCGCTCGCCTTCGCGTTGCGTGCGCGGCCAGCCGTTCCTGTCGAGCGCGCTCCAGTCGGCCTTGTAGATGACCTTCTCCGCGCCGCCGCAGATCACGTTGCCGACGACGGGCACGCCGACGAGGCGGCGGCCGAAGAGGCCGGGGAGGTCGCCCCACCACGACGGGTAGATCGCCATGTGGTCGGGTCGATCTTCGGGCGCGATGCGCTCGATGAGCTCGATCGTGGAGCCGAGGCCATTCACGCCGGCGCGCGCGAAGGGCAGGTCGTGGTAGCCGCCGAGGCCGATGATGTCGAGGCCGGGCAGGTCCGAGGCGTACATCAGCGCGCCGGCGTCGCCGACGAGCACGCGCTTCGCCTTGCGCTCGGCGAGGACCTTGCCCGCGACCACGTGCTGATCGCGGATGTTGCGGCTCGCGCGGCCGAAGAACCAGATCTGGTCGCGCATGTTCGGCGCCTGGTGGACGCCGTAGAGGACGACGACGCCGCACGCGATCGCGACCCGCAGCGCGAAGAGGCCCCGCGCGCGCCGCGTCGCTTCGAGCGCGGGCACGAGGAGCACGCCGAGGCCCATCGCCGCGAGCACGAGCAGCCACGCGACGGCGCTCATCGTGTAGCGCTCGTTTTGCCAGCGGACCTGGCCGTTCAGCGAGACCATGAGGAGCCAGGCGACGACCTGCGCCCAGAGCATGGCCGCGACGCCGCGGGTCTTCTTCGAGAAGAACGGGATGAGCGCGACGAGCGGGACGATCCAGCCCCAGGGGAGGTTTTGCCCGGGGATCCAGTCGGCGAAGTGGTGCTGGGTGTTGCGGAGGACGACGTACTTCAGGTGCGAGAGGTACTCGTCGAGCTTCTGTTCCCCGTTCATGTAGGGGTGGTTCAGCGCGAGCTTGACGATCGCGCCGGCCGCCGCCCATTCGCCGGTGAAGACGCGGTTCGCGACGGCCTGGGCCACGGCCACGATCGCGCCGGGGATCGAGGCGCGAAGGAGCGTCGCGAGCGCCGCGCGGAGGCCGAGGGGCCGGAAGGCGGCGAACGCGGCGTAGAACCCGAAGACCGCGATGCACACGACGGACTCGGGCCGCGTCGCGTAGAGCAGCGCGCCCGCGAGGCCTGCGAGGAGGCCGTTGCGGCGCACGGCGGCCGCGTCGTCGGGCTTGCTTCCGATCGCCAGGATCGGCAGCAGCATGAGCGCCCAGACGCCGAGGTGGAACGCGTTCTCCATGCCGCTGAAGAGCGACCAGTCGAGCGCGCCGAGCGAGAGGACGGCCGGCGGGACGAGGTACTTCGCGGCGCGCCCGAGCGGCGCGCACGCGCGGCCCATGGCGACGAGGAAGAACGTGGTCGAGAGGCACGCGACGAACGCCGCCCAGGCCATGAGGTCGAGGCTGCGGAAGCCGAGGAGGTAGCCGAGCGAGAGCGTGAACGGGTAGAGCAGGCTCGTGTTGCCGCTCGAGAAGCCGTTGCCCTCGGACCACTGGAAGGGAAAGCCGCGGGCCGCGGCGCGCGCGTAGTCGAAGTGGATGAAGACGTCGTCGAGCGGCGCCGACCAGCCGCCGCGCGTCTGCACGTGCATGTACCCGTAGAACACGGTGGCCGCGTAGAGGACGCAGGCCGAGGCGAAGACGGGGTAGAGCACGCGGTCGATCGCGGGCCAGCTCTCGAGGATGCGCGCGAAAAGCCCCGCGTCGTCGGCGGGGCCGCGTCGACGGGCCCCGAGGGGGGCTGCCGTTTCCGCTTCGTCTTTGTCCAGTGTGGCGGGCACGGGGGACTCTTCTTACACGATTCCCCGGCTCGGCCCACGCGAGACCTCGTCGCGACGCACGGGGCTCGTCCGAACGGGGGACCATGAATTCCAAGGGCGGGCGCGTTGACCGGCCGTTGCAGCGCCTGTAGAAAAGAACCGCGTTCGAGCGTCGTGGAAGGCGCCAACGCCGAATGGACGACCGATGCGCTGGTTCGTGGAAATCTCGTCGGCCGGGCCCGCCGCCGAACCTCCGGCAAAGCTCACCGTGGAGGCGCCGCAGTGGCAGCCCGCGCTCCAGAAGGCCCGCGCGATGCGCGGGGACGACGGGTCGCTCGGCAACTTCTCGATCGAGCTTCTCGACGACGGCTACAAGGCCGTCGATCCGGTGAAGAAGCTCCGCTACGTGGTGCGCAAAGCGCCGGACACGGCCGAGCTCTCCGCGGGCGGGCAGGCAGCCGAGCCGCCGAAGGGCCGCGCGGCCGTCACCGCGCCCCCGCGCGTCGGGGCCCTGCCCCGCGCGACGCCCGCGCCCGCAGCCGCGCCGCTGCCGAGCCACCGCGTGCATGCGAGCCGCGAAGTGGCCGCCA
>NZ_JARZHH010000119.1 GCF_029946515.1 Polyangium sp. 6x1 | reverse complement strand
GCTGCCGTCTTGCTTGGCAGGGTCGCTCGTGGTCTTGACCCCGGCTGTTCGATGAACTGCGCGGAGCGCAGTTCATCGACCCTCAGTCCAGCGCGGGCGCTGGTCCAGGTCCAGGAGCGGATAGCTCCTGGTGGGGCCTGGGGCAAAGCCCCAGCGAGGCGCCGTCGACGCGGGAAGATGGCCTCGCGGGATCGAAAAGATGCCGTCCCCGATGGACGTCCGGCCGTCCGGGCTCGACGATGAGATTGCCCGCCTGGGTCCGGTCCCGGGCGCATAGGGGGTCATCATGAACGTGAACAGGGGCATCGTCGTCGGCTTTGCGTTGCTCGCCCTCAGCGGGGCGTCGCGGGTTTCCGCGGAAGAATCCGTGCGCGAGGAATCCCTGGAGCTGCTCACGGAACCGGTGCAGCCGCAGGTCAGGGTCGCGGTCTCCACATCCATCGCGGTCGCCATCTCCGCGCTCGGGGAAGCGCGGGCGGCAGCCACTTCGGCCGCCGTCGCCGGGCCAGGCGTGTCGGCGATCAGCCAGTCGCTGGCGCAGGCACAGAGCGTGCTCGGGGACGCTCTGGCCGTCTCTCGGTCGAGCTCCTTCAGCCGGGGCAACGCAGCGGCCATCGCGGAGTCGATGAGCGATGCCTACACCGTCATCGGCGACGCCGTGGCGGTCGCCAATTCCTCGGCGATCACGCGCGGCGGTCCGGCGCTTGCCCGGTCACTGTCGCGGGCGCAGACCACCATCGGTAATGCCGTCGCGGTCTCCAATTCCGTCGCCGTCAGCGGCTGAGAGGTGAGATCCTCCACGTGGCCTGAGGGGGCGGTCATTCTCGGCTGGCATGCCTCAGCTTGTCCGTGAGCTCTTTGACCGCCGCGAGCTCGCAGCTGTGCAGAACAATCTGGACCCAGACCGGTAGCATCATGAAGTGATCGGCGTAAAACAGCTTCTTGTCCTGCATCGGGCGGCCGCTGAAAAAGAGCGTGATCCGGTCGGCATCCCCGATGTTCAGGCCAGCTCGTGCTCCTGCCTGCTCCGATTGCGAAGCCTCGGCGAGCAGAGGACGAACCTTTTTCTTGACCGCCTCCACGGTGTCGGTGCCGGAGACGAACGTACCATCCACCCGGATCGTCGTGAGCATCTCGCCCTGCAGTTCACGAAGGGTCTTCGCCTCCAAGTTGACGCGAAACACTTCGAACGTGATGGACGAGCCATGTTCGTCGAGCATCTGCCTCTCCTTCTCGAAGTAGGCTTTGACGGCGTCGTGCCCCGTGATCGTCGTGCCATCCACGATGTTCGTGATCTGAACTCCATCATACCGTGGCTCCGACGACGAATCCGTTGATGGGCTATCTGCGGGATCTGCGCTCGCGGACGGAGGAGACGCGCTCGGCGCTCCTTCCTTTCGTCCACCGCTCAGCCACGCGCGCAGCTTGTCAAGAATGCCCATGGTCTCCAGCCCTCCATGCTGCCGGTGTCAAACTCTCGCCTCGCGGCCCCCATCGGTGTTTATGGACACACGAGCGCTGCTGTGCGTCCCCCGTCAAGTACTTTGGAGTCCTGGCACACCAGCATGCCGGCGCCTCGAGCGCGACCTGCGCCAGAGCGACGGCACGCGCAGGCCCCGAAGGAGCGCGAGCAGGAAGAGGCCCCATGATGATGCATGTGAGGCAAGACACCGCAGGTAGGGGGACGGGGCAACGTTCCACCGAACCGACCTCCGACCCGACGCGCGCCGATCCCGAAAGGTCGAGACGCCCGGAGATGGGTCCCCACCGAAAAAACGGTTCCGTTTTTCGTCGTCCGCCCCTTCCGCGCCCAAAAAACGGTTCCGTTTTTTGTCGTCCGCCCCTTCCCCGCCCAAAAAACGGAACCGCAAACAGCACCGGGTCGCCTCCGTCGCGGACCGCGCCCCTGCTCGGCACGCCGTGGATCGGTCCTGACCGTTCTCTCGGACCCGCGCGTCGGGCAGCGATGGCTTCCTGACGGATCCGCGGACGTCTCCGGCACGGACGAAGGGTCCGCGGGCGATTCAGGGAGCCGATGTTTCGTGGAGGAAGGGTCGAAGGCGAGCTGGGCAGCCCGGGAAACGTCGCAGGAGGGTCGAAGTGGCTCATTCCTCGCCGCTTCCGCTTTGCGCCTCGCAGCATTGGTTTCAGTTGGGGAGGACCAGCGCTGGGGCGTTGCCCCAGGCCCCACCCGGGGCTGTCCGCCCCGGGACCCGGACCAGCGCCCGCGCTGGACCGAGGGTCGATGAACTGCGCGATGCGCAGTTCATCGAACAGCCGAGTCAAGACCAGCGACGACGCTGCCAGCCAAGACAGCGGCGCTGACGGCTCAACTGGCGATGCGGTACCGCCGGCCTGTGGGACGAACTGCGCAGCGCGCAGTTCGTCCCCAAGAGGTCCAGGGCTGGCCCTGCAACGAGGGGGCGGACAGCTCAAAAACTCTCCCCGCATCGACTGCGCTTCGCGCAGTCGATGCTCAGAGGTCCAGGGCTGGCCCTGCAAAGAGGGGGCGGACAGCTTTAAAAACTCTCCCCGCATCGACTGCGCTTCGCGCAGTCGATGCTCAGAGGTCCAGGGCTGGCCCTGGTTCGGGTCGAGGGGCGAACAGCCCCCGCGGGGCCCGGGGCAGAGCCCCGGCGAAACGGCTACGGCTCGCGAAGACGCTTCAGAACCTCCGCCGTTTCGGCTGCCACGCGCGCGCTGATGCTCGGAACGAGTTTTTCGTGGCGAACGCGATGATAACCGAAGGCAATCGTGTTGGACGCATTGCCCATCAATTCGGGCGGCGCTTCGACTGTGACGTCGATGCCTGCGGGCGGCTGATACTTTTCCGGCGTGTCGAACAGGACGCCGCGCTTTTCCGCCCAGCGGTGGGCCGCGTCGGCGAGATGGCACGAGCCGCAATCGTTCGTAGCGGAGCTCGTTTTTTCGGGATGCTCGTTCTCGAGCACGGCGTCGCGCGCGGCGAGGACTTCCGGCGTGCTCGTGCCGGCCGAAAGCGCGTCGGTCTTCAGCAGCGCGCTGAAGTTTTTGGCAGGCGCGGGGGTCAGCGTGCCGTTCGGATCGTCGAGGTCGTCCTGCTGCGCCTGCCGCAGCCAGCTTTGCGAGAGCGTGCCGGCTGGAAGGCCGGGGAGGTCGACCTTTTCGAAGGCGGCGCCCTTCCGGACGAAGCGTGCAAAGCTCCAGTTGTCGAATGCAAAGTGGTTGACCGTGAAGCTCACGAGCGACGCCTCGGTGGCATGATGCACGATGATGTCGTGGAGCTCTTCGGCGAACGCCGAGCCGATTCCGGCTGCGGCGAGCCCTGGATGAACGCGGAGGCGGCCGCTGGTCGATACTGGCGCGTGCGTGCGCCAGGTCGCGAGGTCGGAGATGAGCGCCGCGAGCTGCGCTTCGTCGAGCTCGTAAATGAGGTGAAGCGCGGCATCGTCGAGCCCGACGACGAGCGTCTCGGCGCTCAGTCGAAGCTCGGGGACGCATGGCCCGGACGCGCGCGGCGCGCACGGATCGACGCGGGCTGCGATGACCGCGAGCGTCGTATTTGCTCCTCCGGGGAGATCGGCGTGGAGATCCGGCATCACATCACGTGCGGCGGACGGGATCCCGGGCCCGCGCTCGCCGGCGGCGGGATAGATCTTCAAATACCCCGGCGGAAGCTCGCCGTTCTCCGGGGCCGGCCAGAGGATCGAGATGTCGCTCGGCGAGAGGTCTCCGGGCATTGCAGGGGGGGACGGGTCCGGCTTCGGAGCGTCCACGTCGGGCGCGCCGCACGCCGCGAGAACGGCGCTCGCGAGAATGCCGGCGGTGCCGAGAGCGCGTGCGGACATGCCGACGAACACAGAAGAGAAGCGAATATCCATACCCGCCTGTGTGCCACGACCCGGCCAAACGTGACAAGCGAATCTCGCCGGCGCGACCTGGGGTGCGAGCCGTGAACGCGTCAGTCAGGCTCCGCCACGCCGAAGTAGTGCGCGAGGAAGGCGCCGAAGCTATCGTATTTGAACCAGAATTCGTAGCGCTTGTGGCAGCCGAGGATCGGATATTCGCCGCTGCGATCGGCGCGGTGGAAGAGCAGGATGTGGTCCTGGTCCGCCGGGGGGAGCTCGATGGCGAGCGCGTCCGCCATCTCGGGGGCGGGCAGGAGGTCGATCCAGGCCTGGACCACCTGCTCGTCCGTCATCGGATAGGGGTCTTCGTAGCCCTCGGGCAGTGCGCTCGAGGCCGCTTTCGCCCAGCCCATGAGGATGTCGCGCAAGGGCCGCGCCGCGAGCCGCGGCGGCGCGCCGGTCACGAGGTCGAACCACGTCGCGTCGAAGGCGAGCCAGGTCGAGAGGCTCGGCGGCAGCGGACGGCCGTCGGGCAGCGTGAGCGACGCCAGCGCCGAGGCGTCGAGCGGCTTCGGATCGTGGTGCTTGTGGAACCAGCCCGTGCCGCGCCCGCCATTGCGGCGAAGAAACGCGACGACTTCGTCCGTCTTGTCATGGCTCATCTTTTCGTGCTCCTCTGTTATGGATCCGGGCCGCAGCGCTCCGCGTAGGAGGATCCATGCGTCAATTGCAAACTCGTGCTTTCAGCTTCGTTGCCTCTACCACGATCCTCCTGCTTGCGGCGAGTGCACATGCAGCCGAATTCTACGTCGATCCGGCAAACGGCTCGCCGGACGGCGACGGCAGCGCGGCCAAACCCTGGCAGTCGCTCGAGCAGCTCATCGCTGACGGCGCCTTCGGCACCACCATCAAGGCCGGAGACACGGTCTGGCTTCGATCGGGCTACCACGGCGCCCCCGTTTTCAAGGGCGGCGACTACACCCCGGCCATCACGATCGCCGCCGCGCCGGGCGAGAAGCCGACGGCCGCCTCCGTCGCCTTCAAGGGCGCCAAGGGCTGGACCCTGCGCGGCCTCTCCATCAGCCCGTCGCACGCCCCCGCGCCCGCTGTGGGGGACATCGTCCTCATCGACCCTTCGAGCGCGCGTGTCACCGTCGAGGACAACGAAATCTTCAGCGTGGCCGACAGCTCGTCGTGGGGCCCGGACGAGTGGATCAACGCGGCCAGCAGCGGCATTTTCGTGCGCGGCGAAGGGTCTGTCGCCCGCAACAACAGCCTGACGAACGTCCGCTTTGGCATCAGCGTCGACGGCAAGGGGGCGCTCGTCGAGAAGAACCGCATCGTCAACTTCTCCGCCGACGGCCTGCGCGGCCTCGGAGACGACGGCGTCTTTCAGTACAACCTGATCAAGAACGTGTACGTCAGCCAGGAGGACGGCGATGCAAACCACGACGACGGGTTCCAGAGCTGGTCCGTCGGCGCGAACGGCGTCGGCACGGGCGCCGTCAAGAACGTCACGCTTCGCGGCAACGTCTTCATCAACCGCGAAGATCCCAACCAGAAGCTGACGAACTCCATGCAGGGAATCGGCTGCTTCGACGGGTTTTTCGAAGGCTGGGTGGTGGAGAACAACGTGGTGGTCACCGACCACTGGCACGGCATCAGCTTCTACGGGATGCGCAATTCACGCATCGTCAACAACACGGTCATCGACGTGAACGACGAAAGCCCCGGGCCGCCGTGGATCAAGGTCACGGCCCACAAGGACGGCACGGCGAGCCAGGACGTCGTCGTGCGCAACAACCTGTCCACGGATTTTCAGCTCGAAGGCACGAACGTCACCGACGATCACAACACCAAGCTCACGGATCTCGCGGCCTTCTTCGTCGCACCCGCGAGCTTCGATCTCCACCTCTTGCCGGGATCCCCCGCGGTCGACACCGGCAGCCCAGAAATGGCGCCCGCGCTCGATATCGAGGGGATCCCGCGTCCGCAGGGAGCGGGCGTCGATCTCGGCGCCTACGAGTGGCACGAGCCGGACGTCGGCCCTGTCGACGGCGGCATCGGCGGTAACGGCGGAGAAGGCGGCGCAGGCGCGTCGACGACGGGCACCGGCGGACAAGGCGGCTCGGGCGGAGACGAGACGGGCACGCCGGGCGCGAATGGCGGATGCGGGTGCGCCATTGACGAGGGCCGTGCTCCGCGCCCGCTCTGGGCGCTCGTCGGCCTCGCCGTCGGTTTCGCTTGGCGGCGACGTGGTCGCGGGAAAAAGCGGCTCGTTTGACACGACGCCGGCGCCCCAGGTGTGGAGGCGCCTCGTTGTACCTTTGGAAGCAACTCCGTCCGCATGGGCATGGTTTGGCTTGCCCGATCCCGCTCGACCGGGGGGACATGGGCGACAAGGTGTGCGTGGCGCAGGATGAGCGGTGCTGGCGCAACGCGGCGCATGTCCAACCCCTACCCTCCTCCTTTTCCTGCCGAGCTGTACGAGATCGTCCGAACGGAGGGGCATGGCACCCACCTTTGGTGGGGTTTCCTTCGCCGACGATTCCGTCCATAACCCGCGCTCCTGAGCGCGTGAGCAATGCGAGAGCCGGAAGGGACGTTCGAGATGAAGGAAGAGACGTTCGAGGGTAAAGGTGGGCTGAAGATTTTCATGCGATCGTGGCGGCCGGGGACGCCGCGCGCCGTGGTGGTGCTGGTCCACGGCTTCAAGGCCCACAGCGGCCTGTACGAGTGGACGGCGGAGCAGCTCGTCGAGCATGGGTTTTCGGTGTTCGCGCTCGACCACCGCGGGCATGGGCGCTCGGAGGGCGAGCGGCTCTACGTCGACAAGTTCAGCGACTACGTGGAGGACGTGCACACGCTCGTCCGCCTGGCCAAATCGCGGGAGCCCGGGCTTCCGGTGTTCCTGCTCGGGCACAGCGCCGGCGGCGTGATTTCGAGCATCTACACGCTCGAGCACGGCGAGGAGCTCGCGGGATTCATCTGCGAGAGCTTCGCGCACGAGGTGCCCGCGCCGGATTTCGCGCTGGCGATCCTCAAGGGCCTCAGCCACATCGTGCCGCACGCCCACGTCCTGAAGCTCAACGACGACGACTTCTCGCGTGACAAGAGCTTCGTCGAGCAGATGAAGAACGACCCGCTCATCGAGCGCGCGGGGTACCCGACGCAGACCGTGGCCGAAATGGTGCGCGCGGACGAGCGACTGAAGCGGGAATTCCCGCAGATCACGCTGCCAGTGCTGATCCTGCACGGCACCGAGGACCGGGTGACCGTGCCGCATGGCAGCCAGCTCTTCCACGAGAAGGCCGGATCGAAGGACAAGACCCTCAAGCTGTACGAGGGGCATTTCCACGATCTGCTGGCCGACGTCGGCAAGGAGGGCGTGCTGCGCGATATCGTCGAGTGGATGACGGCGCGGATGTAGCGCGCAGCTCACGTGGGCCGCCGCGCCGGGGCGCCGCCCCGGACCCCGCGGGGGCTATCCGCCCCTCGACCCGGACCAGGGCCAGCCCTGGACCTTGGATGGTAGAACTGCGCTTCGCGCAGTTCTTCCACAGGCCGGTGAGGAAACCGACCGATGTTTTAGCTGCCTTGCAACGCATATTCCGACCGGGGAAGCACGCAAATGACGACATCGACCTGGCATGACGATCCCGAACATGTGTTTCGCATCCGCTCAGCAGAGGGCAGCTTCGACGGCTACCTGGCGCGACCGGCAGCCGTGGCGGCACCGGCCATCGTCGTTCTGCATGAAGTCTTTGGCGTCAACGTGGACCTTCGTGCCACTTGCGACGAGCTTGCCGCGGCAGGATTCATCGCGATCTGCCCGGAACTGTTCTGGCGCCAGGGGGAGCCGCACGTGGACCTGTCCGTTCAATCGCAACCCGACTGGGAGAAGGGTCTGGCCCTTTACAAGGCGTTCGATATCGACGCTGGCGTGCGCGACGTCGAAGCGACGATAGCCGCGGCGCGCACGCTCACGGGAGCTACGGGACGCGTGGGTGTCATGGGGTTTTGCCTTGGCGGACTGCTCACGTTTCTCGCAGCGGCGCGCACGCGCGTGGACGCGGCGGTCGCCTTTCACGGTGGGCGTACCGAGGAGTTTCTCGGCGAAACGGCGGACATCGACGGACCCTTGCAGATGCACCTCGCCGAAGAGGACGAGTTCATCCCGAACAAAGCGCAGCGAGAAATCGCGGCGGCCCTCGCGGGAAACCCCAAGTTCGAGGTCTTCAGCTATCCGGGTTGCCGTCACGCGTTCTCGCGCCACGGCGGAATGCACTTCCATGCCGAAGCCGCGCGCCTCTCTCGTGCCCGCACGCTAGAGTTCTTCCACCGTGAACTGGCGTGACGCGCACGCGCACACGTTCAGATTCCAGCCATCCCATAAGACCGAGGAGTCCACAGCATGAGCTTCGTACGTACCCAAGACGGCACCGAGATTTTCTACAAGGACTGGGGCAGCGGTCAGCCGATCGTGTTCCACCATGGCTGGCCCTTGAGCAGCGATGACTGGGATGCGCAGCTCATGTTCTTCCTCTCGAAAGGGTTCCGCGTGATTGCGCACGATCGGCGCGGGCACGGACGGTCGTCCCAGACGTTCAGCGGCAACGACATGGATACGTACGCTGCCGACGTCGCCGCGCTGGCGGAACATCTGAATCTCCAGGATGCCGTCCACATCGGACACTCCACCGGCGGCGGCGAAGTGGCGCGGTATGTCGCGCAATACGGTGGCGGCGGGCGTGTCGCGAAAGCCGTGCTCATCGGAGCCGTGCCTCCGATCATGGTGAAGAGCGAGAAGAATCCTGGCGGGCTGCCCATCGAAGTGTTCGATGGATTCCGGGCTGCGCTCGTCGCCAACCGCGCGCAGTTCTATCGCGACGTGCCCTCGGGCCCGTTCTACGGCTTCAATCGGCCCGGTGCGACCGTGCTGCCGGGTGTGATCGACAACTGGTGGCGGCAGGGAATGATGGGCGGCATCAAGCCCCACTACGATTGCATCAAGGCGTTTTCCGAAACGGATTTCACCGAGGATCTGAAGAAGATCGAAGTCCCGACCCTCGTCATGCACGGCGACGACGATCAGATCGTTCCGATCGCGGACTCGGCGCTCTTGGCCATCAAGCTCCTCAAGCGCGGGACGCTGAAGGTCCACAAGGGCCTGGGTCACGGGTTGTGCACGATCAACGCGGACGTGGTCAACGCAGACCTGCTGGCGTTCATCCAGGGTTAGCAGGCTGTCGAGAAACGCAGCGAGCGCCCTGGAGCTAGGGAGGAGGACGCAGGAATACAGGCGTATTCCGAGGACGACGACCGACGATCCAGGGCGCGCAGCAAGTTTATCGACAGCCTGTTAGGGTCTCGTGCGTGCGGCACGCGGCCTACGATGCGTGCCGCACGCGCTGATCACTTGAAAGGACAGAAGCCATGTACCGCAGCCCGAGTCCCCTCTCCGAGCAGGCCCGCGCCGCCATCTCCGCCGCCCTCAACGAGCGCCTCGCGGATGGCCTGGACCTGCACAGTCAGATCAAGGTCGCCCACTGGAACATCAAGGGCCCGCAGTTCGCTGCGCTCCACCCGCTCTTCGAGACCTTCGCGGTGAGCCTGGCCAACCACAACGACTCGATCGCCGAGCGCGCGGTGACGCTGGGCGCCAAGGCGTACGGCACCGCCCGCCACGTGGCCAAGACGAGCCGCCTGCCGGACTACCCGCAGGAGACGTCGAAGGATCTGGAGCACGTGCGCCTGCTGGCCGAGCGCATCGAAGCCTACCTCACCGGCCTGCACGAGAGCCGCAAGGCCGTCGAGCAGCACCAGGACACGGACACGGTGGACCTGTTCACCGGCATCATCACCGAGTTCGAGAAGCACGCCTGGTTCCTGCGCGCCTCGCTCGAGGGCTGAGCCGGGGCGCCGGCGGGCTCTGACCGCTGGTCGATGGCGGCCGATGTGGCCATGAGCGGCCCGCTCGTGGCGGGTTATATTCCAACGCCCTCGCCCCATTCAGGTCGGATGGTGGGTTTCCCTCGACGAACCAATCCGAGCTTTTGCGATTGCCTTCGCGAGCAATGATCGGAAGCTTGCGCGTAAAAGATGAACCCGAAAGAATAGCGGCAGCATCGCGCGGCGTTCCACGTCGAATGTTCGTCCTCGACCGTGGCCGACCCGAGCTTCGGCTTTCTCCTCCCAGCTTCATGTTCCTGGCGGCGTTTGCGCCCGCGCTCTGCGTCCTCGTCGCATGTGGCGGCTTTCGCGAACCGACGTCGATGGGCGGTACGAATGCTCGCCCCGCCTCAACGCGTACCCGTGCACAGGGGGCGGCCGCTCCGCCGTCGGACGCTGGCACAGCTGACGCGGCAGAGGCAGAGTCCGCGCCCGCGGACCCCGACACCACGCCTCCCGAGAGGGAAAGCACCGAGGTCAACGTCCGAAACAACGACAGCGGTCGCCCCCTCACCGAGTCGCCCTGGACGATCATGCGCCTCATCCGCGCTCAGGCCGCGGAGATCGGACCCCACGAGGACCCCTGGTCGATGCGCAACATCCCCACGCGCGACCCGCGGCTCGCAGCCGTCGAGGAAAAACTTGGCTCCGGGCGCACATCGGTGGCTTCGCAGACACCTCGCTCGCGATACCGTTGCAACGAGCCCTGGCGACGAAACCCTGACCGCGGCCAGCCATTGCGAGCTTCAGGGAACGCCGCCGACGAGCCAGGCTTGGCTGGGTGATGCTCCCCCGCTTCCGCTTCCGCCCCCACTTCTCTCGCGCATCGGGAAATCCCGTGCACCTCCTCCTTCCGGTTTTCTGTTTTTCCCGATGCCGCTCCTGCTGCATCCGGCTTCCAATGGGAGCATTCGAACGCAGCAGGAGGATCCAATGCGGTTGTCTCATCCCTCCCTTGTCCTGGGGCTCATCATCGCCGCGGGCGCAGCTTGCTCGGCGGGGATGCCCGGACAAGCCATCGCCGAGCCGCAGGCCGGGCCGAAGCCCGGTGTCGCGGCGCAGGCGGCTTCGCCCGATACCACCCTCACCCTCGATCCGCGGATCGGCTTGCTCGCCCCGGGCGATTCGAAGACGAGCTACCTCCCGGTCGACATCAAGGAGCCGTTCGGGGAGATCATGAAGCGGCTCGCAGCCGAGAAGCCGGGCGTCATGCGCCGCCAGGCCGACCTGCTCGCCCAGCGGTACGACCTGGCCAATCGAAGCACGAAAGGCCTCACCATGTCCCGCGGAAAGCCGCAGCAGACCGGCGTCCGCGTCAAACTTCCCGCCGGGGTCACCTGGGGCGCCCTCGCCGGAATGACGCCCACCGAGATCAAGGACAAGAAGCTCTGGCCCGCGGGCTTTTTCCCCCTGCCCCACGCCAAGCAAGTCGAAGGCGGAATGGTCTTCCCGAAGGTCCACATCACGGAGATCAAGAAGCAGGAGGGCCGTGATCTCGAGCGGTTCGACGTGGAGTTCGACCTGCCCGAGCATTTCATTCCGGAGTTCCCGCCGCCCATCTACCTCACGACCCGGCCGGAGCTCGGCGACGTCTCGCGCGGGCAGCTCGTCACCACGCAGAATTTCTTCGAGCTTTTCAACGGCATCCTGAACCCGAAGCAGCTCGACGGGCTGCGACTGCTCGTCTCGCAATTCCCGCAGCAGCAGTTCAACCAGACCGAGGACCGCCGCTCCGCGAAGCCGTCCCTCGGCGTCTCCTGCTTCGAATGCCACGCGAACGGCCATACCAACGCCGGATTCCACCTCGTCGGCGACATCCGCCCGCAATCCCATCGGCGGCGCATCGACACGCCCACGCTGCGCGGCGTGAACCAGCAGCGCCTCTTCGGTTCGCAGCGCGCGCTCCGCAGCGTGGAGGATTTCACCGAGTTCGAGCAACGCGGCGCGTATTTCGACGGCGATACCGTCACCGCCCAGAAGAAGGGGGTGCACTTCGTCAATCGCGGCAGCGAGGTGCACGCGATGGCCGAGTTCCAGGAGCTGCTCGACTTCCCGCCCGCGCCGAAGCTCCGGATCATCGACCGGAAGCTCGATCCGAAGCTCGCGACGCCCGAGGAGCTGCGCGGCCAGGAGGTCTTTTTCGGCAAGGGGCAATGCGCCACGTGCCACCCGGCGCCCATCTACTCGGACAATTTCATGCACGATCTGCGGACCGAGCGCTTCTTCGCGCCCACGCTGATCAACGGGCGGCTCGCCATCGCCGACGGGGCCATCAAGACGTTCCCGCTGCGCGGCATCAAGGACTCGCCGCCCTATTTGCACGACGGACGGCTGCTCACGCTGGAGGACACGGTCGAGTTCTTCAACCTCGTCCTCGAGCTCAAGCTCTCCGATCAGGAGAAGAGCGACCTCGTCGCCTTCATGCGCGCGCTTTGACGTCCGTCTCCGCCGGGTCCTCCTCGGCGGGCCCGTCCATTCCGTCCACCATCACGGGATCACTCTGCTCGGCGAGGTGCGGCTTGCCCTCCATGTCGATGTAGTGGCCGCTGCGCTTCGCCTTCGTCTCGAGGTAAAATTTGTTGTAGTCGTTCGGCGGGATCACGTGCGGGATCCGCCCCGTGACCTTCACGCCGTATTGCTCGAGCTGGCTTATCTTGTTCGGGTTGTTCGTGATGAGCCGGACCGACTTCACCGTGAGGCTCTGCAGCATGTGCGCCGCCACCGCGTAGTCGCGCTCGTCGTCGCGGAAGCCGAGCGCGAGGTTCGCCTCCACCGTGTCGAGGCCCTGATCCTGGAGCCCATAGGCCCGGATCTTGTTGATGAGCCCGATCCCGCGGCCCTCCTGGCGCAAATACAGCACGATGCCGCGCTCCATCGACTGGATGCGCCGCAGGCCTTCGAGGAGCTGATCACGGCAATCGCAGCGGAGCGAGCCCATCACGTCGCCCGTCAGGCACTCCGAGTGCAGGCGCGTGGGCACGTCCTCGGCGCCCATCACGTCGCCGTGCACCATGGCGACGTGCTCCTTCGCGTCGCGGTTGTTCCAGAAGGCGACGATCTGGAAGCGGCCGACCCGCGTCGGCAGGTCCGCGACGCCCACCACCCGCACGCAGATCCCCGCCGGGCCGTAGCCGTCGCACGCGTGGACCCTGTCCCGCTCGACGAGATCGAGCAAGCCACCACGTCCGGCGTTCGTCATCGACCTTTCTCTCCTCCCACCACCCGCCTTGCGACTAGCAGGCCCGGGGGCCGTTGCCAAAAATCTTGGCCTACCGGCCCCGCTCGATCGATAGCCCCCCCGTGGTGTCCCCGATCCGCGCCCTCCTCGCGCCGGCCGCGCTCGCGTCCGTCCTCCTCGTCGGCTCGCTCGACGCGGAGGCCGCGTCGCTCGGCCTCCACCGTATCCGTGTCACGTCCGAGGCCGCCTACGGCGCCGTGGGTGGTCAGGCCAAACCCGTACGCCTGACGCTCGATCCGCGCCTGCAACGCGAGGCCGAGCGGCTGCTCGCGCGCTCGGGCGCGCCCGAGGCCGCGATTGTCGCCTCGGACGTGCGCACCGGGCGGATCCTCGTCTGGGCGAGCCGCGGCGACCGCGATTTCGTGGCCGAGCCGTACGCCCCGAGCGCGAGCCTGTTCAAGATCGTCACGGCCGCCGCGCTGCTCGACGGCGGCCACGCGAACGAAGGCACGGAGGCGTGCTGGTCGGGCGGCGAGCACGACATCACGCTGGCCGATCTCGACAGGCGCGGCGGCAGCGCTTGCACGCCGTTCGGCGAGGCCCTCGGCAAGAGCATCAACATGGTGTTCGCGCGGATGGCGAAGCGGCACCTCGACCCGGACGATCTGCGGCGCATGGCCACGTCGCTCGGGTTTTCCGGCGACGTGCCGATCGACGTGCCCGCCCACGCCGGGCGCGTCGAGATCCCGGCCGATCCGTTCGGCATGGCCCGCGCCGCGGCGGGCTTCTGGAATGGAAAGCTCTCGCCGCTCGGCGCGCTCTTCGCGATGCAGACGATCGCCAATGGCGGCGAGCGCGTGCGGCTCGTGCTCAAGGATCCCGGCGTGCCCGTCGCCCGCGTGGTCGAGCGTCGCGCCCTCGATCCGCGCGTCGCGCGCACGCTGAACCGCATGCTCCAGGTGACCACGAAGCGAGGCACGTGCGTGAAGGCGTTCCGCCACGCGGACGGGACGCGCGCCTTGCCTGGCATGGCCGTGGCCGCGAAGACGGGCACGCTCGTCGGCAAGAAGCCGGCGCGCATGTTCTCGTGGTTCGCCTCGTTCGCGCCCGCCGACAAACCCGAGATCGCGGTGGCCGTGATGCTGGCGAACGACATCACCTGGCGCACGAAGGCGAACATCGTCGGCCGGGAGCTGCTCGAAGCCTACTTCGCGGGGAGCCGCGACGAACGACGCGCGCGCTGAGCTTCAGGCGACGGCGGTGCAGGCGATCGTGAGGGTGAGGAAGTTCGCATTGCACTGCGCCTTCAGCCCGATCGTCGTGGCCGTGGCGAGGCAGAGCGTGTAGCCGGTGAGGGTGTGCCGCAGGCACCTGCGGTATTCCCTTTCGGACGCGGTGAGCGCGAGCGAGCTCGTGTCGGTGGTGTCGCGGACGGGAGGCGGGCGGGAGAGGAGTTCCTCCCCACCGCCACCCACGGCCTCCTGGACGGCTTGCCGCAGGTCCGACCCCGCGTCGTTCACGCGTTCCGCGGCAGCGCTGAGCGCCTCGAAATCGGAGGACGCGGCGCTCTTGAAGCTCACGAGCGCGTTGTAGAGATCCTGGGCAGCGCCCCGAATGTCGGAATCCGGGATATCGCTGATCGCGCCGGCCGAAGGCAGGGAGACCGACTGCGCGACCTCCGCCAACTCGCGCCATTCCTCCCTCGACGGCTGCGCGACGAGGTAGGCCGGGGCCGACGTCAGCTCGTCCTCGGTCGCGTCGGCGCTCACGGCGCAGCCCTGCCCAGCGAAAACGAGGCCTCCGACGAGGAGGAGCCCGAGCGAGAGCGCGGCGCGCCCCGTCCTCGGGGAGAGATTCGAGCGGGATGAACGTGTTCGTTTCGACATGGCGCCCCCCATCCCGCCTTCGTTCGCCCGCGCTCGCGGCGCGGGGCAAACGAAGACGGACCGCAATTTCCGTTGCACGCACGAGCGGCGGACCATCCACCGCGTTCGTCATGGTCAAGATTGAGCCCGCGGGGCCTTGGTCAATCAGGGCCGCGCCGAGGGCGCCCACCCGATGACGTACGCCGGGGCAAAGTCGCGGAAGGCGCCTGGCGGCGGGTCCTGTGACATCGTTTACAGTTTTGGGGGACCGGGAGCGGCGCGTGGGGCAGGAGCCCCGGGCAAACGATCGTCCAAAAAGGACCACGAGCCCTCTGTCCGGGCATCGTCTCGCGGGCGCGGGGGCGCTAGACTCGTGCCGCGTGCACGCCAGTCAACTCCCCCTCTCGCACGAGGCCACGGCCCTCGCCGTCTCCGCCGACGGCAAGCGACTCGCGGCGTCGGCGATCGGCAACGGACGCACGGTCGTCTACGATCTGCGCGTCGGCCGAACGCTCTTCCGGTTCGGCGTGGGCGCGACGGGGCTCGCGCTCTCGCCCGACGGCGGGCGCCTCGTCACGGCGTGGTCGGACGACATGCGCGCGCCGCCGAGCGCAGCCCGTTCCGCCCTCGACGCGCGCGTGGAGGCCGACGAGCCGGTGCACACGGTGCAGGTCTTCGACCTCGTCACCGGTCGATGCTTGACGCCCGAGCCGTGGCGCGGCGAGGCGCCGATCGCGCTCTCGCCCGACGGCAAGCTGCTCGCGGTCACGGCCGATCGCCTCACGAGCGCGGTGCTCGTCTACCGGCTCGCGGATGGAGCGCTGCTCCACGAGCTCGCGTATCCGCACCGGCGAAGGCTGCGCAGCCTCGCGTGGAGCCCCGACGGGCAGCTGCTCACGGCCGCGACGGGCGCGACGCCGGTCGTGCACTGGTCCGTCGACGATTTTCAGCAAATGCGCCCCGAGGGCGTGCGTGAGCACGACGCGGCCGTGGCGTTCTCGCCCGATGGAAAGCTCGTCGCGGCGGCGGGGCCGGACAGCCGGATCCGCCTGTTCGAGCCAGGCCACGCGGGCGAGCCGCGCGCGGTGCTCGCGGTGAAGAACGGCCTCACGTTGCTGCGCGGCGTCGCGGCGCTCGAGTTCTCGCCGGACGGCGCGCTCGTCACGGCGCTCGGCCGGACCCGCGCGACGCAGGTCTTCAGCGTGGCCCTCGCGCGCCCGCTCTGGACGGCGAGCCCGGGCCCGATGGCGTTCTTGCCGAGCGGCAAGACCCTGGCCGCGTGGTGGTGCGGCGCCGTGTGGCTGCGTGACGCCGAGAGCGGCGATCTCCGCGTGTCCACGGCCGACGAGACCGGCGACGACCCTCCCTCCGGGGCTCCGGTGAGCCGCACGGTCACGCTGCGCAGCCGCGAGTTCGAGGGACGGATTCCGACGCCCCCGCAGACGCTCCGGGTCATCCCCGCGGCGCAGAACAGCGCGGACGTTGCCCTGTCGAATGCGGCGGCGGCGGCGCTGCTCGCGCGCTTGTCGACGGGCTGGGCCGAGTCGAGCTACCGCACGGCGGCGAACCTGCTCGCGCGTGACGCCGACGGCCTCGGCGTGCGCCTGCCGCTGCGCGGCGGGTATGTGTACGTGCAGATCCGGACGAGCGGCGATCGGTACCGCATCCTGGTGGCGCTCACCGCGGACGAGCCCGATCACGACCCGCCGCCGTCGTCGAGCCTGGTGCGCCTCTCGCGCTGGATCCGCGATCGGCTGAGCGCCGAGGCGCGCCGCGTCGCCGCCGCCGATCGCGAGTGGGCCGCGGAGATCGCGCCCGATGCGCGCGAGGGGGACGTCACCATCGAGCGTGGCCCCGGCTCGCTCACCATCACGCTCGATCACGCGCCCCTGCCCTCGCTCGACGATCTCGAGGCCCTGATCCACGCCGCCGAGCTGAAGCTCGAGCCCTGAGCCCTCCCCGCGCCTTGAAGAAGCCGCCGCCTGTCTCCGAGTTCGTACGTTTCCCCGTCACCGCCGGCGTGGCGATGCTCGCCATTTTCGTCACGGTGCTCGACAAGTCGGGGCGCTCGATCCAGCAGCTCGTGATGAACGTGCGCGCGTTCGAGCGCGAGCCGTGGCGCCTCGTCACGAGCGCCTTGCCGCACGCCGACGCGCTGCACCTCATCTTCAACGTCGCCTGGCTCTGGACGCTCGGGACGATGCTGGAAGAGCGCTTCGGCTCGTTCCGCCTGCTCGGCTTCGTGCTCCTCTTCGCCGCGGGATCGGCGGCGGCCGAGTACGCGGCGTTCGTCGGCGGCATCGGCCTTTCCGGCGTCGTCTACGGGCTCTTTGGCCTCGCGTGGGTGCTCGATCGCGCGGACGCGCGCATGCGCGGCACCGTCGATGCGCGCACGACGCAGTTCTTCATCGGCTGGTTTTTCTTCTGCATCCTGACGACCGTCCTCGACATCTGGAACATCGCGAACGTGGCGCACGGCGTGGGCGCGCTGCTCGGCGTGCTCACGGGGCTCGTGATCACGGGGGGCCTCCGGAGCACGCGCCGGAGCATGTCCGTGCGCGCCGCTGCGGGCGTCGTGATCCTCGGCGTCCTCGCGGCATCCGGCGCGGGCGCGACCGTGCTGCGCCCGCGCGTCAACTTCGCGAAGGACGGCGGCGCGGACAGCGCGCGCCTCGCCTACGAGGCGTTCGAGGAGGGGAACTACGACGAGGCCGTCTCGCGGTACCAGAAGGCGCTCGCGGTGAGCCCGAAGAACGTGGGCTTCTGGTACAACCTCGGCATCGCGTACGCGCGGAAGGACGAGCTCGACGAAGCGACGCGCGCGTATGCGCAGGCCGTCGCGCTCGCGCCCGACGACGCCGGCATGAAGCGCACGCTCGTCGAGATGAAGCGCTACCGCGCTTACGCGGCGCAGAACGGCGGCAAGCTCGACGAAGCCATGCGGCTCTACGAAGACGTGCTCGTGCTCGCTGAAGACGACGCGCTTTCGCTCTTCAACCTGAGCCTCATCTACAGGCAGCTCGACCGCCACGAGGAGGCCGAAAAGCTCCGCGCGCGCGCGGCGATCCTCGACGCGCCCCCCTCCGGCGGCCCTGTAGAGCCGTCCCTCGACGTCGACGCCGGGGGCCCCTGAACGCTCCTTCTCCGCGCGCTCCATCGCCCCTACACTCGTGCCCTCCGGAGGCCGACCCTTGAAGACCGTCGAGTTCTTTTTCGACTTCTCGTCCCCGTACAGCTACCTCGCCGCCACGCAGCTCCCGGCCCTCGCGGCGCGCGCCGGCGCGACGATCGTGTATCGCCCGTTCGTGCTCTTCGCCGTCTTCAAGGCCGCGGGCAACGAGATGCCGGCCAAGATCCCCACGAAGGGCGCCTACCTCTTCAAGGACCTCGAGCGCTGGTCGCGGCACTACGGCGTGCCGTTCCGCTTCTCCAGCCACTTCCCCTCGAACACGATCAAGGCCATGCGCCTCGTCCACGTCGCCGCGGATCAAGGCAAGGCCGAGGCGCTCGCGCAGGCCGCCTTCCGCGCCATGTGGGCCGAGGATCGGGACCTCGCGAGCCCCGAGACGCTCGCCGATCTCGCGCGCGGCGTGGGCCTCGATCCCGAGGCCGCGCTCGCCGCGATCGAGACGCCGGAGATCAAGGATCGGCTCCGCGCGGACACCGACGAGGCCATCGCGCGCGGCGCGTTCGGCGCGCCCGCGATCTTCGTCGGGGACGAGCTCTTCTGGGGCAACGATCGGCTCCACTTCGTCGAGGAAGCGCTGAAGGGCTGATGGCGCTCCGTCCTTTCGAACGGCTCCCCTACGAAGAGCTCCCCGCGCTGCCGCGCATCCCGCACGGCTACCACCGCGCCGAGGCGCGCCGCGTGCAAGTGCCCTCGCGCATCTTCGGCGACGTCGGCGTGCACGTCCGTGTCGTGGGATCGGGGCCGCCGCTCCTGCTCGTGCACGGGCTCATGACGTCGAGTTATTCGTTTCGGTACGTGCTCGAGCCGCTCGGCCGGTTCTTCCGCGTCTACGCGCCCGATCTGCCCGGCTCCGGCCGATCCGACAAACCGACGCGCGCGGACTTCTCGGCGCCGAGCTTCGGCACGTTCCTCGCTGAGCTCCAGCAGGCGCTCGGCATCCGGGGCTCGGCCGTCATGGGCAATTCGCTCGGCGGGTACGTGGCGATGCACCTCGCCTTGCAGGATCCGGCGGCCGTCTCGCGCCTCGTCGTGAACCACGCGCCGGGCACGCCGGAGCCCAGGTACGTGGCGCTGCGGGCCCTGCTTTCGACCGCCGCGGGCCGCGCGCTCCTCCGGTACCTCGTGCAGCGCGATCCGCGCCGCTGGGTGTACCGGAACGTCCATTACCACGACGAACGGCTCAAATCGCGCGAGGAGCTCGACGAGTACGGCGCGCCGCTCGCCACCGACGCGGGGCTCGCGTGCTTCACGAAATCGCTGCACGAGACGCTCGCGCCCGCGGGCTTCCGCGCCTTCGTGGACGAGCTCGGCCGCACGCCCTTCCCCGTGCCGCTGCTCTTCGTGTACGCGCGGAAGGATCCCATGGTGCCCCCCCGCGTCGGGGAAGCCCTCCACCGCCTCGCGCGGGGCTCGGAGCTGCGATACCTCGACGGCACGTCGCATTTCTCCCACGTCGACTCGCCCGATCGGATGGTCGAGACCGTCCTGCCCTTCCTCCGCGCCGGCGAGGACCCCGAGACCGCGGGCGCCTCGCTCGGCGGCTGACG
The DNA here is from genome assembly GCF_029946515.1 of Polyangium sp. 6x1. Classification (GTDB taxonomy): domain Bacteria; phylum Myxococcota_A; class Polyangia; order Polyangiales; family Polyangiaceae; genus Polyangium. The sequence continues at coordinate 332 of NZ_JARZHH010000119.1, read as the reverse complement.
CATTTTTTCCCTTCGCCATTCCCTGGGTGGCCGGCGCCCGATCTCCGCGGCGAAAACCGTGTACGATTCGACGCGCGCGTTTCGTTTGCGCACAAACCATGTCAAGGTGAAGGGAGGCGTTCGGATGAAATCGTCGTGGTCTGTCCTGGGGTTTGTCCTGGCGGGCGTGTCGCTCGGTATCCTCGGCTGCGGCAGCGAGGTGAATGGTGGCGCGGGCGGCTCCGGCGGCGCGGGCGGCTCCGGCGCGGGCAGCAGCGCGTCGAGCGGCGGCTCGGGCGGCGCGGGCGGCGCGGGCGGAGGAATGGTCGGCACGGGCGGCGCGAGCGGCGCGG
>NZ_JARZHH010000118.1 GCF_029946515.1 Polyangium sp. 6x1 | reverse complement strand
GACGACCAAAGGGCGCGAAGCCCTCAGGCAACGCGTTGGCGTGGAGCACCGACTCGCCCATCTTGCATCCAAGCAGGGGCCGCGTGCCCGCTACCGAGGCTTACGCAACAATCTCTTCGACCTGAGACGCCATGCCGCCATGCTGAACCTTGAGGTAATCCAGCGTCGCAGCGACATGGCCAACGCCGCGTAGTTCCTGGGAGGATCGAACCGTTCGGCGCTCTAGACGCGCTCCGCGAGCCTCCCCTGTCGACCCTTCTCCCTCCTGTCCCTCCATATCGTTCGCCCCGTGAGACGCACGTGTCCGCAAGGACGATGCTCGGGGATGAGCGGTGGGAATTGCTGTTGATCGAGCTCCTTCGCGCGCCCCTCCATTACCAGCGGGCGGCACGAGAGGTCATCACGTATGCCGTCGACCTCCGGCAGCTGGGGGACGAGGCGTACACCGACGGCCTCGTGCACCTCGTGCTGTCGCGTCAGCGCGAGGACGCGGACGGCACCATCAGCATCGGTCGCCTCCGGGACGTCCTGTGCGACATATCCTTCTCGGGCACCCTCATGCCTGCGCTGCGTCGTCTCGACGAGGAGGGCACGATCGACCTCCTGCCAGCCAACGGGGACGTCGACCGCAACACCCCCTCCGAGCTCCGGGCCCCTCCGGCACGGCTCCGCCTCCCGGCGCTGGTTTGAGCGGTGGGGGCCGGGCCATGCCGCGTCGGCAAGTCACGTCTCCCCTGCTCGTCGAGATCGGCGCGCGCATCCGGGACATCCGCCTCGAGCAGGGGATGTCGCTGGACCAGCTCGCCAGGAGGAGCGGTGTCGCGAAGGGGAACCTGTCGAGCACCGAGCACGGGCGGGTCAACATCACGGTCGAGACGTGCCTGAGGATCGCGGGGGCGCTGGGGGTGAGCGCGGCGGAGCTGTTGCCGGAGCTGTTGCCGGAGCCAGAGCAGGGATCCGGGGCGGGGGGGTCGCGGCGACGGCCTGGAATCGGCGGGCGGAAGGGGAGGGCGCGCCCCGGGATCGGGTGATATGGGGTGCGTCGCCGTTCGCGCGGCGCGCGACGCCGTCGGACGAGAGGGCCGTGGCCGGACGCCGCGGGAGCTTACCGCTCCAAGATACGCGAAAGGAGATGGCGTCGTCTCCGTTTGCGTGCCCCCCAGCGAAAAACGGGTCACCACCAACCACTCACGTCGACGATGCTTCGAGCCACGTCTTGGCCGATTGTTGATCCACACAGGTCTACGAGCTGCGGGACGAGATTGACATGCTGACCCGCTGATAACGCGCGCTCGGCGGCCCGGATTCTTGCGCGGTGGTCGCGCCTGCCATCAATTTCGACTGAAGCTCGGCGTCTCGGACCAGACGCGCAGCCTCGAGGACCTCCGTGACCAGGGAAGGCGGCAAGCTTTGCGCGGGTAGGTGGGTTGTTCTCGATCCCGCCTCCGGAGCGAGTCGGTAGTGTCGCGAGCTTGGAGCAGCGACGGTCGAGACGTGCCTGAAGCTCGCGGCGGAGCTGTTGCCGGGGCCGGCGGAGGAGCGGGGGACCGGTCCGGGGGGTCGCGGCGAGCTGCGGGGACCGGCGGGCGAAAGGGGAGGAGGGCGCGCCCCGGGTTCGGGTAGGTGGGTTTTCTCGGTCCGGTTTACGGAGCAGGAAAACCGCTGGCTGTACGAGCAGAGCCTCCTTGGAGACCCGGAGCTCGTTCGCGCAGTCGTCGATGCCGCGTGTCATTCCGGATACCTCCCGGGCCGAGGTCCGGCGCAGTGCGCCGCAGAGCGAGCCCACGTGTGCACGCGCCTCTCGCGCTGCGAAGGCAAGCAGCGCGAGCGGGATGGCCCAGGCCCGACGGCGCCGGCCCGAGCGCGGCGCCACGTCGCGCTCGCAATCCACCCGCGAGCGCATCGTGCTCCCTAGCGAGCTCGGTGATGCTCACGGTGGCTTGGGGGGCGGTCCGAGTCGCTGCGCGATGTGGGGAGCCCGGTCGTTGCGTGTGCGCCCACAGACTCCTTGACGTTGCCGCACAACATGACGTAAACGATCAAACGTTGGCTGCATTGCACGCCTTCCAGGAGCAAGCGATGACGATCGGCGCAAAGAACCTCGCCCTCCACGTCGCATCGGGCGACGCGTTCGACGTCAGGGAGTTCGACGTCCAGGAACGGATGTCGGCGCTGTTCGAGCTGACCCTCGTCGTGGTCAGCCACAACGCGAACGTCGACTTCGAGGGGATCGTCGGTCAACCGGCCAGGTTTGGGATCCGCGACGACCTGCACAAGGGGACGCCAGAGCGGTTCTGGACGGGGATCTGCAAGCACATCGAGCAGACCGCCGTGGAGGCCGACGGGCTCTCGACGTACCGCCTGGCGCTGGTGCCGGTCTTGTGGCTCGCGAGCCAGCGGCGGAACCATCGGATGTTCCAGCAAATCACCGAGCCCGACATCGTGCTGAAGCTGCTCAAGGAGTGGAACATCACGTCAGATGTCAGGCTGACGGCGAAGTACAAGAAGCGAAAATATCGAGTGCAATATGCAGAGTCGGATTATGCGTTCATAAGTCGGATGCTCGAGGACGCGGGGATCTCGTTCTATTTCGAGCAGGGTGACGAGGAGACGCGGCTGGTTCTGACGGATGCGCCGCAGCAGGCCGAGCCGCGTGCAAAGAAGATCGCGTTCCGGGATAACCCCCTGCAGGCCGCGGAAGAGCACGTGACGAAGGTGCGCATCGGCCAGCAGGTGAGGCCGGGGCGCTACACGATGCGGGACGTCGATTACCGAAAGCCCGCGAGCTACCCGCTACTCGCGAGCGCGGAGATGCACGACGTGGACACGGAGGGGCGGCTGGAGCGGTTCCATTACATGCCGGGCGCGTTCCTGTTCGAGAGTGAGAGGGGGGATGGGACGCCGGTCGCGGATGACAAGGGGAAGACACGCACGGACGAGAAAGAGGGGGAAACGCTCGCGAAGAAGCGGCTGGAGGCGAAGCGGGCGAACGCGAAGGTGTGCACGTTCGAGACCAACGCGCTCGATCTGACGCCGGGCGTGGTGATGCGCATGCTCGATCATCCGCGGGCGGAGTTAGGGGAAGACAAAAAGTGGCTCGTGGTGGCGTCGAGTCAGCGGGGTACGTCCGGGGGCGAGCATGCGCAAGCGTGCGAAGCGCGGAGCGCGGACGTCGCGTATCGGCCGCCGGTGGTGACGCCGAAGCCGAAGGTGAACGGGATGGAGAGCGCGACGGTGGTGGGGCCGCCCGGGGAGGAGATCCATACGGACGAGTTCGGGCGGGTGCGGGTGCATTTCCATTGGGACCGCGAGAGCCGGATGGATGAGAAGAGCTCGTGCTGGTTGCCGGTGAGTCATCCGTGGGCGGGGCACGGGTTTGGGATGATCAATTTGCCGCGGGTCGGGCAGGAGGTGCTGGTGGACTTCCTGGGCGGGGATCCGGACAGGCCGGTGATCGTGGGGCGGGTGTATACGGCCCTGCAGCCGGTGCCGTACGGGTTGCCGGGGAACAAGACGCAGAGCGGGTGGAAGAGCGAGTCGTCGCCGGGCGGGGGCGGGTTCAATGAGATTCGCTTCGAGGACCGGAAGGGGAACGAGCAAGTCTATATCCAGGCGGAGAAGGACCTGGAGAAGCTCGTCAAGCATGACGAGACGATCACGATCGGGCACGACCGGACCGAGACGGTGAAGCATGACGAGTCGGTGACGATCGAACACGATCGGGTGAAGCTGGTCGGGCACGATGAGACGGTCACGGTGGACAACGACCGGACGAGGCTCGTGAAAAGGAACGAGAGCGTCACGGTCGGGAAGGATCGGACGAGGGTCGTCAAAAACGACGAGAACATTACGATCGGCAACAATCGCGCGAAGAGCGTGGCGAAGAACGAGCGCGAGACGGTGGGGGTGAGCCGCACGCGCGTCGTGGGCGTGAACGAGAGCGTGAAGATCGGCAAGAGCCAGAGCGTGAAGATCGGGGGGGCGAAGAGCGAGAAGGTGAGGAAGTCGTCGTCGGAGAACGTGGGGCTGACGAAGTCGGTGATGGTGGGGGGAATGTACTCAGTCACGGTCGGGGGGGCGATGAGCACGACGGTCGGGTTGATGCAGTCCGAGATGGTGGGCCTCGTGAAGACCGTGACGGTCGGGAAGAAGATCGAGATCAAGTGCGGTGATTCCAAGATTGTGATGGAGAGCTCGGGGAAGATTACGATCGAGGGGAAAGAAATAACAATCAAGGGCGAGAAGCACGTGGGCGTGGAAGCAGAGCGGATCGATCTCGACTGAACCATGCTGCTACGCTCCGTCGAAAACATGACCGGCTTCAATCACCTAGCCTTCTGCAAGCTGGGCGCAGACAACCAGTTTTGCGATGTGGTCGTGGTGAAGGTGAATCTTCGCCTTGCGAGCGGGCCGTTGGAGGTGCTCGACAAGCCGGCGGAGATCGTGCTAGCCGATCATTACGAAAATGCCGATGACCCGCAGTACAGCGTCGTCACGCGTGCAGGCGATGCCGTTGTCTTTAAGCCTGCGACGGACGTGCTGCTGACGGGCAACGCGGTCCCAGCAAATGCGCAACCGTGCGCCGAATGGTGGTGCGAGCTTGGCTTTCGCACCCGCGCCGGTACGACCGCAAGGCGGCTCCACTTGACGGGCCCGCGCTACTGGCAGTGGCGGATGACGCAAGACTGGCACCTGAGCGAGCCAGAGCCTGTGGAAAAGCTACCGCTGACCTATGCCCTGGCGTACGGCGGCCACGATCCAAACAGACGGCTGGCATTCAAGCCCAATCCCGCTGGCCGTGGGTGGTACGAGGCAATCGAACTGAAACGCAGTGAACGCTACTTGGCGCCCCAGATCCAGTATGTCGATCAGCCAGTCCGCCACATCGACAAACCGGTCGCAGTCGCGGGGTTCGGCCCGATGGCGCGATGGTGGTCGAGCCGCTACAGGTACGCTGGTACCTACGATGCCACGTGGCGAGCCGCCTTTGATGCCAGTCCGCACTCGGTGTACCCGGCGGACTTCGATTCACGGTTCTTTCAGTGTGCGAACCCCGACTGGATCTTCGATCCCTACCTGCGCGGTGATGAATCCTTCTGGCTGTTAGGTTTTCGTGCGGGCCCAATTCACGCCGAGCTGCCACGCCTTGCCATCGAAGGGGCTTGCCTCACACGCTCCGGCAAGCTGCTGCTGGCGCCGTTACCACTGGACACCGTACATATCGATCTCGATCAGGAGATCGTGTCCCTGACGTGGCGAGTGAGCCTACCACAATCGCTGGGTATATCGCTGCTGGCGCTGCGCGGAACCCGGGTAGAGGATCTCGCGGGATCATGATGTTTCGAGGGACCATTCAGGAGGCGATACGACATGGCTTCTAAGCACGTCGCCAATCGTGAAGGCATTTACCTGGCGATCAATAGCTCGCCGGACATGTGCATGGTCGGCGAAGCCGTAGTGCCGTTCGAGATCTACCAGACGCTCGACAGCGAGAAGACGGCTTTCTCCACCAAGGTTTTCGTACGCAGGCAGCCGGTGCTGCTGGCTGGTAGCATCATCAAGGGTGTCATCGGCAATGCAGGTAAAGGCGTGCTGTCTGGCGTGGCCGTGGAGTTCGGCCACATCAAGGTGCGCGACGGCGCGCCCAAGGTCTTTGCCGAGAAGCGAAAACTGGCGAGGCACATGGACCCGGTCGAGATGAACGGAAAGGCATGAACTGGGCACCCCGCCCGTTACCTCCGGGTCATGCCTAGACGCAGGTGAGCGCCATGGGACCTCCTTTCAGAGAGGGTTGGTACATGACCAACCCATCGACCAGAACGTTCCAATACTTCGAGACGCCCAACCTCGTCACGGCACAAGGTCATTTCGAAGGCCAAAATCAAATACTGGATTGGAGCCTGAAGGAGAAGCCCGACGGACTCGCTACGCAATGGTCGGACGGGTATGAGTCACTGGACAAGACCAAGCCGGGTGACTGGTGGGACAACCCGAACAACCCACAAGCCAAGCAGGAACCCGGAGGAGGAAACACGCAGGCGCAATCGTCCGCCGAGAGCAAGGACGCCGCCAGCAGCGACTCTACATCGGCAGACGCCTCGTTCACGGAGAACAAGACCATCGGCTACTTGTACACCAGCGAAGAAGGTCCAGGGGGGGATGCCGCCACCGGCGCCCCGGCGGCCGCGCCTGTCGAGAAGCCCAACGAGGCGCTCCAGGCGATGCTCGATAAAGAAAAGGTCCCCTGGTACCAGCGGGCCTGGGAAGCGACCAAAGGCGCCGTCCGCAGCGTGATCGCCGCTGAGCTAAACCCGATTGATGGCTTCATCGGTGTCGTCAAGGGCCTGGTCAACATGGTCAGCTCGGACCTGTGGAACCTGGCGGTGATGCTGAGTAAGCAGCAAACCGGCATGTCCATGCTGACCGACTTGCAGGAGAGCCAGGCACTGCGGCTGGCGCACGAGGGCAGGATTGCGGAGGCAAACGAGATCGCGAGCAGGGTCGCGCAATTCCGTCAATGGGGCATGGTTGGGGATCTATGGGCGCCGAGCAACGAGGCGCAACGAGGCGGTGCGCTGCTATCGGTCTTCGTGCCCGTGGGCGGGCTCGTCAAGGTCGTCACCGGAACGGCCAGGGGGATCAAGGGCGTTGCCGTTGCCGAGGACTTGAGCCAGCTCGCCAAGGCCGAGGCGGAAGCGGCCCGGCTCGCCAGGGCCGAGGAGGTGGCCAGGGCTGAGAAGGGAGTAACTAAGGCTGACGAAGCCAGGAATGCTGCCGACGATATCGCAGCGTCGAGCGACGGAGTCTATGCTACCAAGAAAGCTGATGTGTGGAAAGAGGGACCAGTCAACAGGGGCCGCCTCATCGAGGAGGATTTGGCCAAGACGGAGTACGATGACTGGATTCACACGGACGAATTGCCTGGGTATAGCTCCGCCAAAAACTATCCGGTTGTCGACTTTGCCAAGGACAATCAGATCGTGAGCCTCAAGACGGCCGATACGCAGCTAAACTCGTGGTATTCTAAGCTGCGAGGTGATATCCGAACGCTGGCAGACTTCACACCACCTAGCAATCTGGCTTCCGGGAACGTGTCTAAAATTCTTGACTTGCGGGTTCAGCCTGGTGGTATCGAACTGGCAGGACAGAAGTTGAAAGATCTCGCCAATTATGCTCGTGAATACGGAATTGAGCTTCGTGTGAAGCCGTACCCCTGACACATACAGGTACCGCATGAGCAACATTGTACGGGACGCTATCGAAGCGGCTAACTGGGTTGCTACTGCACTCCGGAGTTCGGGATACAATGCTGACTTCTCGCCTCAGAGCCTGTCAGAAGTCGACCGTTTTTTCGAAGAGAACAGCAGCAATGGTGTGCCCTTGCCGGGAGGACTTCTGTCTGCCAATCTAGGCCCACGCATGTTTGCAATCGGCGCATACGTAGGGGAGGTGATCCGTCGTTCCAAGCAGGGGCAATGGAGAGGTGATGACACGGATCCGCGGGCTGAAATCAATATCGAGGTTTTGCTACCGGACGGAACCCGTTTCTGGCCTGTACAGCGAGTAATGAAACGGTTAAAGAGCGGACTGGCAGACGGAATAGAGGTGTATGGAGCGGCTATGGGACTGGATGTGCGATGAGCTTCCCATGCCACGCGACTCCTACAAGGCTCGCTGAACTCGCCCGAGGGTGTGTTGCCTGCCTGGTGTGGCGATCTGCGCACGAACGGGATGTCGCTGAAGGGCCCTCCTGACTTTAGCTCTTCACCTGCACCCACTCCCCAATATCTGCACCCTCTTCCCCACGCCCGGATCCTCCATCACCCGCTCCAACCACACCCTCTCCAGCCGCAGCTCCGCCTCCTCCGGGATCCCCAGCTCCGCGAGCACCTTCTCCGTCGTCCCCCGCTCCGCGGCCACCTGGAGCCGCGCATACTCCTCCGGCTGAATCACCCCACGCTCCTTCTCGAGCTGCGCGACATACGCCGCATCGAACCTCTTCAGCAGGTCCATCCCCCCGCGTTCGATCTCCTCGTCGATTGCCTCTTCCCAGCGCTGCGCCGCCGCGGCCCAAGCCTCCGCGGACAGCTCGTTCTCCTCCAGGATCTTTTCCCGCTCCTGCGCGCGCCGCTCCATCGACGCGCTTATTGCCGCACATTGCTCCAGCGGAATATCCTTCACCACCGGAGTCGGCGCCTTGGTCGGGCCCTCCGCGGGCGACTCATTCGCCACCTCCCCGCTCGTCGGCTTCGATGCCTGCGCATTCGGCCCCGCGATCATCTCCGGCGTCGCCAGCGGACCGATCATCGGAGGCGTCTCCGGCGTCCTCAGCATGACCGGTGGCGCCGGAAGTTCCGGCGCTTTCGCCAGGGATGGCGGTAGCGTGGCGGATTCCTTCACATGCTCCGGAGCGACGGGTGGCTCCCGATGCGGCGACGCGAACGGTAGCGCAGATGCGGGAGCCGGGCCTGGCGAGTGCCACGGCGTCAGCGTTCCCGTTCCGAAATCGGTGAGCCGTATCGACGAATGGTTCCCCTCGCTCGCTCCGGTCGCCAATGCCGAAATCACACCCGGGGACAGCTCCAGAAAAGGCAACGCAGGCGGCGTTTCGCCCGGTGCCCTGAGCGGGGCTATGAGCGTCGTTCCTGCTTCGTCCTCACGATCCGCGGCGATCTTGCCAATCTCTTCGACTTCGCAAATCTCCTCGACCTCGTCGATCTCTTCAGGCTCGAAATCGTCTTCTGTCAGTCGAATCGGTGCCGACGCAGGATCGAATGGCAATGGCGTCGTCGCTGCCAGCCTGTTCCCAGGGAACGTGGTCCAGGTCCCTGTCTCCGTCTGGATAGGCGCGGACGAACCGGCGGAGGTCCCTTTGGTCGTTCCCACCGGCGTCGGAGGTAAATGCAAGGTCCGACGTGCGCTCTGAAAGGGCATAGTGGCGCGCTTGCGCTCGCTCATGGGCGTCGCCGGGGCGAGGCGGGTCCTCGTCCCGTCGTCCTGGTTCCCCCCCGGATGATCACACGTCACGAGCACGGCCCCGTCCTCCATCGGATCCTTCAATCCGAGGATTCCCCGCCAGACGAGCGCGCACGTCCCCCGATCCGTGTCGATCCACATCGTGTCACATCGCAGCCGGATCTCCTCGGCAGCGCCCCCAGGCCTCTGCGCGAGTGCCTGCGGAGTCACCGTGGCGAGCTTCGTTACGAGCTGCGGATACTCCGGATGCAGGTGCTCGAGGAGGATCTGCTCTCCGACGCCGAGCTGCGCGAGTTGCTGATCCGATGGAGCCGCATTGAAAAAGCCGGCGTCCATGTCCGCCGGCAGCGGCTCGGATGCCCACGTGTCCTGCCGCCATGTTGCGACATGCCGGCGAAGCTTGGCCGTGCGCTCCGGCCAGCCTGGTGCAACCGGTCCGAACCCTACCGGAGGCATCACCTGAGCGGCCGCGCGCAGCACATAACCTACGGGCATGAGATTGGGAACCGGTCGAACCCCCCGTGCATCTGGCGGCGGATTTGCGGGGATGCCCCCTGGATTCCACGTACCCGGTCCCCCCGCCGCTCGTTCCCAGCGAATCGGCATTTTCAGGAAGTACGCGGCTTCCGAGAGCCTGCCATCCGGCACCCACACCCGATCCCCGTGCACCTCGATCGCCTTATTCAGCGGGCCCACGGACAATCGAGCGACGAGGGACGTCGTCGGCTGGCCGCGCGGTGCGTATACATGTCCACCCACGAGCACCTCCGCGTGCCGCTTGAACGGCACACGATCGGTGGAGAAACGGAGGCTCCCATACGCACCGTCTGGCCAAGGAAGGTCCACGTCGAAGGGGGCCTCTTGCTGCTCCGCGAGCGGGGACGTGCCAGGTTGCAGCCAGAACGTCGCCTTGCACACGACTGCGAGCGCGAACGCGCCGGGCCGAGGTTGCAAGACGAACGAGGAGACGGAGAGCGGACAGAACGAACGGGCCTTCACAATTGCCAGTCTATCGCAACAACGCTGGAGAGTGGAGAGGGCGTGTGGCCCTCCCGCCTACGCGACTCCAACCCCAATTCGATACGCCGACGTTGGTCACTCGGCACGAGCGTCGCGCGCCCACCCATGACCGTCCGGCAAACCCGCCACCCACAGCTTCCCGTCCACGCGCACGAGGATCGGACGCTTCGCCGCCACCGCTGCCACCGCGTCGCGAGGAGGGGTCGGAGCCGTTGCACGGAGGAAGCGTCTCCCGCGCTCCGAGGCTCCGGCGCTTGGTCGCCTCAAGGCTCAAGACGAGCCCGCTCGTTCGCGTTACCAGAGCGTTACCACGGCGAGGCTGCCATCCTGTCTCCTCGCGTCCACTCCCGGGCACTCCGAAGAACCCCTTCACCATCGCGAAAGTGCCTGGAACGATGCTGTTTCTACAATCGTTCTCGTACCTTGGCGAGAGGGTTCCCGAATCCCCGGCAGCGGTTTCCTAAACCGAAGGTCGCAGGTCCGATTCCTGCCGGGGGTGCCAATGATTCCGCGGGGTTAGCGCATCCCGCTCCCGTTGCCCCGGGGCCGTCTGGAAACGCGTTGCCCCACTGTTGCCCCAACCCCCCAGGGTCCTCTCCTCGACCCCGGCGGGTCGCGAGCGGCTCTGTGGTGACGGTCACCCCTTCCGGGCTCGCCCCTTGACCGGTCGCGGACCGTGCGATGCCCCACCATCGCCCCGTCGGCTGCCCCGCCCCTGCTCCGGCTCGCCGGACTCCGTTGCCCCGCTGTTGCCCCGCCCCTCGGTCGCCTTCGCGATCCTCCGGGCGGCCTCGGCGAGGTCTTCCTTCAGGTGGTGCACGTAGCGCTGCGTCGTCGACAGGTGCTTGTGCCCCGCCATGCGCTGGACCACGTGCACCGGCACGCCGGCCCTCAACCACGATGTGATCGCGTAGTGCCGCAGCCCGTACACGCTCCACCCTCCGAGCTCGGCGCGGTCGCGCACGCGCTCGAAGGCTTGCGTCAGCCCGTACTGCCCCCACGGCTTGCCCTGCTGGTTGAGCGCGACGCGCCCATCCTTCGGCCCGTGCTCCACGTGCTCGAGGAGCCGCGCGAGCGGGGCCGTGATGGGAATCTCGCGTTGCCCCGTCTTCGGCGTGTGCGTTTCGCCGTAGGAGCAGCCTTCGCGCACGCTGAGGAAGCCGCCTTGCGCCTCGCCGTTTGTCCCGGGAAGGAGCACGTCGCGTCGACGTAACGCGCGGACTTCGTTGGGGCGAAGGCCGGCGTACGCCATGAGCGCAAAGGCGAGGCGCTGGGAGCGGACCGCGGAGGCGAGAATCGTGTCGATGTCCCTTTCGGAGGGGATTTCGAGGATGCTCTTCTCCGGGGCTTTGAGCCGAGGCAACGCGGGGGGCAAGCCCGCGAGGTAGCCGCGGTTCGTCGCGAAACGCAGCACGGATCTGAGGACGATCTGCACGTTGTTTCGTGTGGCGCGGGCGCGGTCCTCCTTGGAGAGCGCGAGGTCGAGCTCGGCGGCCGCGGCTCCGTCGACTTGGGCGAGCGAGAGCTCGCCGAAGGTCGGGAGGAGGTGGCGGTCGAGGACGAGCGCGTAGCCTCGGCGGGTGGTGACCTTGAGGTCGGTCAGCATGAAGGTGGAGCGGTATTCGCTGACGACTTCGGAGAAGGTCTTCGTGGGGACGGCGGGGGTGGTGGACGGGGTGGGAGGGGAGCCGGCGGGGGATGTTGCCGGCGGCGCGGTAACCTCGTCCTCGGGCGCGTATGGGGTGCCGAAACGGGCGAGGTTCAGGAGGACGCGTTTCTCCTCGGCACGAGCGCCGGGGAGCGTCTGGACCTGGGCATCCTTGCGGTACCTTGCCCGCTGTCCGTCTTTCGTCTTATAGCGGATGTCAATGAACAGCCGGGTTTCCCCGCGGCGGTTGATTTTTCGGATTGGCATGATCGGGTCCTTTCCCGGTCATCCCAGCCGAACTGCGAGAAGGTCATGGTAGCAGCATTGAAACCCGTCCGGCAGCGGGCCCGACCCCAGTCGCATTTTCCCCAGATTCTCACGACGCCAGTTGAGGAAGACCCCCACCGCTTGCCCCCACAAGCCCGACTGCCTGCATCACCCTGGAGGCGTCGCCTGGATCCAGATCCAGCCTCCTGGATTCATAATCATACTTTTTCAACTGGTCGACACGAACCGTCATCCCAGATAGTTGAACCGATGCATTAGACGTTTGAAACCCAACCACCGCCACGGTAGAACCGACCGGGAGCGCGAACGTTTCGTTCGCTTCCACCAGCACACTTTCGCTGCCACCTACACGCAACTCCAAGTAAGCCCCTCGAGCGAAACGTCTAGCTACTTCATCGCACCAGACAACGCGACAATACTCGTACCGGTCAGAAAATGGCCTCTGGACCCCCAACATACCGTAATAAGCCTTCCTCAATCGCAAACCATCTCCATCGATACCATAATTCCTACGAATGAAGTCGGGCAGCGATGGTCGCGCGAAGATGGGTACGGCAAACTTAGTGGTAGAATAATCATGCAATCGCACAGCAAGATCGTATCCGAATCGCATCATATCCTGAGCAGACACCAACATCTCGCTGCGCGTAACCTTCAGCCGTCCCAGCCGCTCCCTTGCCTTCGGCCTCGTCCACTCCTCATCATCGTGGTCTAGAAGCCAATAGTAGGCATCTTCGTGCTGCTTCGACCGAAGAACAAAGTGGCCATATCGTTCATGGAATAAGATGGCCAAGCGGTGAATGTCTTCCTGGTCAAAGATCCCTAGAAGCTTATCAAGCTTGATCGACGGCGGGAGGAGGTCCCATCCACTCGGTGAGTCAAGTAGCTTGTTGTACTCTGTCGGGGTAGACGTGCCAGAAACAGACTCAATCGTCTGCTCTATGCTTGTAAGCATGCCGAGAAGGTCCGTCAGGCAATCGCGCGCAAGTTCTGCCGCATCATTCCTCCGTCCCCAAACTCGCTCGGCGGTCTTGTTTACTAGCAACGCAAACAAGGCGCCCAAGAAGGTGAGTATCGCAGCTTCCACGATTCAACTCTTCTCTTGTTCATCAGGTGGAAGTGTTGGTTTTGGTTGTGGCCGAGGTTCCCTTATAGGAGCGACATTGATCTCATTCTCGCCACGTCGAACGCTCTTCTTTGCTGTCCGTGTTCGAGCGGGCGATCTTGTACCGGGAGAAGCCGGGTTTCGCTGATCGGAACGATGCGGTGTCTTCTTCTTCCCAGAACTCATGCGGTGAACCCCCGGAATGGTTTTTGGCGAACAACATGCGGTGTTACCTCAGCTTCTCTCGTTTCGCAAGCGGCCACAGCACAGATGCCCCGAACTGTATTTGAACGCACACGCACACTGTGGCGTGGGTTGGCGCGCGGCGCTACCTCTCAGAGGCCCTGTGGATGAGGCGCTGCGCTTGACAAAACACATTAACGCAAGGTTCTCTACCAGAAAGTTGACAACCGCACGATCCAACGGAGTTTGAGATGGCGAAAGACCTCGTGTACCAACCCCGATACTCCAATAGCTACGCCCTGGTCATCGGGATCAATGCGTACTCTCATGTCTCCCCGCTGTCGTGCGCACGTCAGGATGCAGAAGCCATTGCGCGTGTGCTCAAGTCGAACTTCGAGTTTCCCGATGCCAACGTTTCTCTACTTGTCGACGGCGACGCGTCGAGCGCTGCTATAAGGTCTGCTTTTCTTCGCTTTACGCATGATGACATTTCGTCAGACGATAGAATTGTAATATTCTTCGCCGGACATGGCTACACGAGGCCTGCGCGTCGCGGAGAAGTGGGGTACCTTATTCCTGCGGACGGCGATCCGGACGACCTGAGTACGCTTCTTCGCTGGGACGAGCTTACACGGAATGCCGAACTGATGAGCGCAAAGCATGTTATTTTCTTTATGGACGCCTGCTATGGCGGACTCGCAGTAACCCGGGCGCTTCGGCCTGGAACTGCGAGGTTTTTGAAGGACATGCTTCAGCGATACTGCCGACAAGTCTTAACGGCCGGCAAGGAGGATGAGCCTGTCTTGGACGCAGGAGGGCCTCGTGCCGGGCATTCTATGTTTACCGGTCACCTACTGGACGCGCTTGAAGGTCGTGCAGCCAGTCCGGAAGGCGTGATCTCAGCGAATGCCGTCATGGCCTATGTATACAACCGAGTCGCCCAGGACGCAAACTCTGTGCATTCACCTCACTACGGATTTCTTGACGGAGACGGCGACTTCATCTTCTGTGCACCGAACTTGAGCGCTCTAAGCTTAAGCGAGAATGTCGACACGGACACTCTCATTCAGGTTCCTCCAGTTCCCGACGCGTCGTCGAATACGTCACAGGACCAGCCATTCGTTGAAATAGCAAAAGACTATCTCTCAGAGCCCCGACATCGCGTTCGGCTCCACGACCTCGTTTCCTCGGAAATCCGTGGCGCAATGTATGAGACCCGCGACGAGGTGTTTCCAGTGGCCGGGGGAGGGGGTGGCTTTGGCTCGAATCAATTCGGAGAGCGATTGAGGCGGTATGAGGACGCGATTGGTCGCCTGTGCACCCTAACCGTTCTTCTATCACACTGGGGCACCCAGGACCACCATTCGCTGATCGAGAAGATAATTGCTCGCATGGCGGACAATAATGAGTCCCGCGGCGGCTTGGTGGTCTGGCTCGGCCTACGATGGTATCCGATGATGCTACTGATGTACGTTGGGGGCATTGCAGCTTTGGCCGCACATAATTATTTCACATTCTCGCGGCTGCTCACAACGCCACTTAATGTAGGAATCGGCAATGGAAGCAGTCCTACAGAGGCGATTGTTGCCACCGTCGATGGCATGAGCGACATCAGAAGTGACAAGGCATTCGGGCTACTTCCCGGCCACGAGCGGCAGTACGTTCCCCAGAGTGAATATATCTTCAAAGCCATCCAGCCCCGTCTTGAGGATTTGCTTTTTCTTGGCCGTAGCTACGAGGCACTCTTCGACCGATTCGAAATGCTCTACGCATTGACCTACGCCGATATCCGCTCGAGGGGCGAGAAGTCTGTATGGGGCCCTCCCGGCAGGTTCGGCTGGAAACATAGGGCCGGCGGTGGGCCATTCAACGCAATGATTGCAGAAGCAGAGCGCGAAGGACCCGCCTGGCCTGTTATCCGGTTTGGCTTATTCGGCGGGTCGATTGAGCGGTTCAAAGAGGTTGCAAAGGCTTACCGGGAACGAGTTCTTAATAACTCGCATTGGATGTAACGAGACAACTCCCTTGCGCCCCCGTCCCTCTCCTCGACGTGCTCGACGCCGATTCGAGAACGACTGGCCCAAGGCTCAGACCTCGCTGATCCGGCTCGTTCGTTGCCCGAAAGCGCCGGAAGCTCGCGCATCGAGGCCAACGCTTCGCACACCCCCTACCCGTGCCCTTGACCCCGCGGACAAACCCGTGCACAAGCATCCCCACCGATCCCCGGGAGGTCCTCATGCGCATGCACGTCTCCGCCGACATCCCCCTCAGCGAGCCCAACGCCTCCTCCGGCCTCGTCACCTGGTTCTCCATCGACATCATCCCCGATGACGACGCCCCCAACCCCGCCCGCATCGGCTACGCGCGCGTCGCCCGCATCCACATCAGCAGCGCCCTCGACCTCAACGTCCCCCTCCTCGACGTGCTCGACGCCGACAGCGGCGAGCTCGAGGCGCTCCACGACATCTTCTTCGAGAACGACTGGCCCAAGGACGAATACCTGGAGGGCGGCGGCAACGACGCCCTCTACATCAGCGAGCTCGTCATCGACCCCGCGTACGAGGGCCGCAACATCGACCTCGCCCTCGTGCGCCGGCTCTGCGACACGCTGGCGCAGGGCTGCACCGTCGCCATCCTCCCGTATGGCTCCCAGCGCGACATCGACTACTGGACGCCGCTCGGGTTCGAGGTCACCCCGCCCGGCGGAACCGAGGGCTACCTGCATCTCCTGCTGGAGACCCGTACGGCACGGGTGGACGATCCGGATCAGCCGGGGGTGTTGCCGCTAGCCGTGACAACGGGCCCTCTTCAGGGCGCGAGGCTCGCATGGTCCGCCCGTCCAACCCCAGCGAGTAGCTCACGCCGCCCTCAACATAATGTTGCTGCCCGGCGAGGCGCTGACAAAGATTGGATAAAATAAATGGGTTCGTTGATTAGTCTGGGGCTTGCTTCCCTTGAGCTCGACTGGGGAAAGAACGATTTTTTTCGGAACCACTCCGCTCTCTTTCTACCGGGTGACGTCAAGCTCGCCACCTACTATTATGCCGAGGGAGTAACGGAGCAGAAGCGGGCGTTCGTTCGTCCGCTTCGATCGGTCGTTAGACGACTCGAAATGCTAGGCTTCACTCTACAAGATTGCCAGCGACGCTACGATGAGGCAGTATCAGACGTACCGAGCTACTACCCCGCGCCAATCTTATCGTACGCCCAGTTCGCAAACGTGCTCAAGAACGTAAACGTCGGGGCCGTCGCCATTCCGGAAGAAGGAGACTACGACCTCGGCGAATACGCTTCCAATGCGATCATGAATGACCCTGAGTTTACCAAGACCGAGCATCTCTTGGGGTCTCTTCGTAGTGACGAGGGTACGTTTTTCGAAAACATTGATCCGTACATCATACTCCGATTGCTGGCAGAGAATCCGCAAAACTTGGACCAGGATGTTGTCTGGCGGATCGCCGACGTGGTAGACGGTGGTTGGGCCGAAGAGGATTCGCTATACGAAGGCATTCCTCGTACGGAGTCCTGCCTAGTCGTAACGGAGGGATCGTCCGATGGCGCTATCCTTCGTCATTCACTACCAGTCGTCGCGCCGGACATAGCTGACTTCTTCGATTTTGTCGACATGTCGGAAATTATCCGTTCACCGGCACCGGCAGCCTATATCGCTTCTGCCAAGGGCTGGCGCGGATTCGTATCCAGAATCGGATTCTGGTCGTGTTAGACAACGACACCGCAGGCAGGGAGGCATACCAGAAGATTAAGAAGCTGAGCCTGCCTCCCCGCATGCACGTGGCGCTGCTACCCAGCCTGCTCGAATGTAAAGACGGACGTACGCTTGGGCCATCGGGCGCACTTAGGGAGGACATCAATGGAAAGGCCGTGTCTATCGAGTGGTTCTTGGACCTCGCGTCGCCCGGTGGCATTGAGCCGACGGTTCGCTGGACAAGCTACAATTCCGAGCTGGACGCCTACCAGGGAGAACTACTCGATAAGGAATCGTACACACGCAGATTCATTGAAGCCGCGAAGCGACGGGCGGAATATGACTATCGCAAGCTTGACCGCCTCTGGATTCACCTCGTAGCTGCTTGTACGGGAGAAGGCACCTAAACTTCAAGCGCATTATCCATCCTTCCTCCCCTTCGGGACTCGAAGCCTATTCCGACCTGGACGGATGCACGGAGCGGGCTCCGATGGCGCCATGCCTGAAGCTTTAGAACGTTCTTCTGCCTCTTGCCATCCTCCTCCCCGCCTCCTCCCCGCCTCCTCCCCGCCTCCTCCCCGCCTCCTCCAAATCCTCCTTCAGATGATGCACATACCGCTGCGTCGTCGCCAAATTCTTATGCCCCGCCATCCTCTGCACCACATGCACCGGCACCCCAACCCGTAACCACGACGTAATCGCATAATGCCGCAGGCAATACACCGACCACCCCTCCAACCCCACCCGATCCCTCACCCTCTCGAACGCCTGCACCAACCCTGACTGCCCCCCACGGCTTCCCCCGCGCCGTCATCGCCACGAGCTCCTCTCGCGCCCCCGCCTCCACCGGCGCGAGCAACCTCCCGAGCTCCGGCGTCACCGGCACCTCCCGCTGCCCCGTCTTCGGCGTATGCGTCTCCCCGAACGACCGCCCCTCCCGCACGCTCACGAACCCGCCGGCGACCGCCTCTCCCTCCCACCGCAATCGCACATCCCGCCGCCGTAGCCCCCGCACCTCATTCGGCCGCAGCCCGGCATACGCCATCAACCCGAACGCCAACCGCTGCGACGCGCTCGCCGCCGCGAGGATCCGGTCGACCTCCTCGTCGGTCGGAATCTCCAGAATGCACTGCCCGATCGACTTGAGCCGCGGCAACCCCTCGGGCACCCGCGCGATGTACCCCCGCGCCTTCGCGAATCGCAGCACCGACCGGAGCACGATCTGCGTATTGTTCCGCGTCGACTGCGACAGCTCGCGCTTCGACAGCTCGAGGTCGAGCTCCCCGGCCGCGACGCCGTCCACCTCGTCCACCCCACGTCCGCCGAACCTCGGAACCAGCGTCGCGTCGAGCACCCCCTCGTACCCCTTGCGCGACGTCACCTTCAGCTCGGTGATCATGAACGTCGACTTGAACTCGCCGACCACCTCGGCGAACGACTTTCCCGAACGCAACACCTGCGCCGCCCCATCCCCCGACGCGACGTAAGGCTCGCCGTGCTGCGCAATGGCGAGCTGGTATCGCTTCTCCTCCGCGCGCGCCGCCACGAGCGTCTGGACCTGGGCGTCCTTGCGCAGCCGCCCGCGAGTCCCGTCCTTCTTCCGGAACCGGATATCGATGAACACCCGCGGCTTCTCTCGCCGCATCACCTTACGCAACGCCACGGCCCACCTCCTTTCCGTCCTTCCCTCATTCCAATCGAGACGCTCACGGCGCCCCCCACGCCTCCGAGAACCTCACGCGCCACAGGCGCCCGAATTTGCGCCCGCGCACGCCGTCGACCATCGCCTCGGTCCCGCCGTCGGCCGCGCGCGTGGCGCGGCGCTCGAGCGTCTTGCGGAGCTGCGCCGCGTTGAGCCCGAGATGCGCCGCCGCCCGGTCGAGCGACACCCACGGCACGCCCCCGCGCTCGGCCTCCTTCTGCTTTGCAGACATGCCGATACCCTCCTCGACGCGCGCGCAAGGGGGCTCGAACTCTCGGCGAGCGCCCCTCCCCTACGTCGGTGCCCGGAATGTACGGGATGTCAGCGCCGACTTTCAAGCCATTTCGCGAATAAAATCATTAAGTTGCCACCGGAGTTCGCATTTCCGAGCTTCGATAGGAGATCCTGAAAGCCCCCCTTATTTCGCCGCGTGGTGATCCGAGGACCGCCGAGAAATCGATCCACATTTCGCATGCTCTTCGAAGCCCTCTCGCGGAGACCTCACGAAAGCTCGTCCTACCGGGTCCGCGGTCGAGCAAATCCTCGGCTGATTTCTCGGAAGTCCTCGGGACCAACCCCTTGAAATGAAGGCCCAAATCTCGGGAGCACTCGAAGTCTACTTCTTTGGCTCGGAAAACGGACCGCTCGAAGACGCGGCGTCCCCTGCCGGGAGGACCACCGCAGTGCGATTTCGTACACCAGAGGCCCCGAATCACGCCGCGCTCGTCGCGCAGCTCGACGCGGACGAGCTCGAGCCACCCCACGAGACGCTTCCCGAGCTGCCCTCCTCGGCTCGCCGCGGCTCCGGCTGGGGGCGTTTCTCGGACGGGCCTCGGAAAACCCGCGGCTTTCCGCGGAAAGGCTCACGCTGGGGCCATGTCCCATTTCCGTCCTGCACGCTCACGCGGACACGATCCGGCCCCTCGTCACGCTCGGACGAGCGAGGTTCGACCGGGGTCAACTGCACAGTTCTTCAATCGAAACACTGAACACGCTCGAAATCCAGCCGCCTGGACGACGATCTCGCGCTCGACGATCCATGCAAAGAATCTTCGCGCGCGGCACATGACGCACGCGTGACGTAAAAAGGGTCGGCGTTCAGGCTGTCTCCGAGGGAGTCGTTTCGCGAAACGAACAGCACGTCGTTGACGAAGGTCCAGAATGGAAAACCCTTGGTAGCATCAAATCCGAGGGATGCGGTGCTGGCCTCCCTACCGTCTGGAGGGAGCGACTCTCCAGATCGGATCGAGAGGTTGTAGCACAAAGAACCTGACATGACCGGATGTGGCTACTTGAATGCTGGATCGGTCCTGAGCGACCTTGCCGACGGACAACAAATCATGCCGCGCGCCTCCCTCGAGCAAGGTGTCAAGCGACAGTAACTTCTGACCCCCTAACGACAGTAAAACTGACCCCCTCCCTGCGCATCGACTCCAGGTCTCACTTCGCGGGAGAGACGCTCCCGCTGAGCAGTCCCGCCTTCTTCTTCTGCT
>NZ_JARZHH010000117.1 GCF_029946515.1 Polyangium sp. 6x1 | reverse complement strand
CGCGCGCTCGTGCCCGCGCAAGGCGCGCAAGCCGCGGCTCCCGACGCTGCCGCCGCTGCGCCCGTGCCCATGCCGCCCGCCGGTGTCCCGCTCGTCGCGCCCCCGGGGCCGCTTCCGGCGGCCGCGCCCGCGCCGGTCCCGCAAGCGCCGAGCGTTCGTCGGGTGAAACTGCGCGTCCTCGGCAACCCCGAGGCGGCCGCGTACTTCCTGCGCGGCGGGCCCGGGATCGTCGAGGTCCACGTGATGGGCGGCGTCGTGCACGTCGGCTACACGGGCACGGAGACGAAGATCGCGGAGATGGTGACCCACCTCGTGCATCGCAACATCGGCATCGTGGGCGTGGAGCCGGAGAGGAACGAGCTCGAGCGCATCTTCCTCGAGGTCACGCGCGGAGACGTCCAATGAGCGCGCAGACCGGCACGCAAGCGCCCGCGGGCAACGGCTCGCGCCTGCGCCGCCTGCTCGACGATCCGAACCCGATCTGGATCCGCGAGCTCCGCCAGTCCGCGCGCCTCGTGCGCACGCCGATCATCCTCTGCGTGCTCTCGATCCTGGCCACGCTGGCGATCGCCTCGATCGGCGGCCTCGTCTCGATCAGCGAGAGCCCCGCGACCACGGGGTACGTCCTCTTCCAGGTCTTCTTCTCGCTCGCGTATTTCGTGGTGACGTTCGTCGGGCCCGCGGTCGCGGCGAACGCGATCGCGTCGGAGCGCGAGGGGCGCACGTGGGAAGCCGTGATCCTCACGGGCCTCCGCCCCGCGGTGATCGCGCGCGGAAAATTCCTCGCCGCGTACACGTCGATCAGCATGTACGTGGTGATGCTCGCGCCCGTCGGCGCGCTGCCGTTCCTCTTCGGCGGCGTCACTGCGACCGAGACGATCGTCGCGTTCGGGTTCTTGTTCCTCATCGCGGGCCTCGCGGTCGCCTTCGGGCTCGCGGTCAGCTCGAAGATGAACAGCCTGCGCGCCGCGCTCGTGGTCACGTTGATCTGCGCGGTGATCGTCTCGCTCAACGTCTACGGCTGGTTCGGCGTGGGGCTCTCGGTGACCGCGCATCACGCCTGGCCCGGCGTGCCGGAAGGACCGCCGGTCTGGCTGCCGACGGCGTACGCGCGCGCGCCCTTCGACCTCACGTACGTCCTCTGCTTGATCCTCCTGCCGATCGTCGCGACGGCCCTGCCCGCGTGGTTCCTTTACGAGGTCACGGTCGCGAACCTCACGAGCATCACGGACGATCGCTCGACGGGCCTGAAGCGATGGTTCCTCGTGTCCGCGCCGCTCTTCGCGATCTGCGCGGCCGCGCCCGTGGCCGCGGTCGACGCGTCCGACATCGACGAGGCCGCCGTCGCGGGCCTCTGCGCGCTGCTCGTGTTCTTGATGGGCTCGGTCTACCTCTTCCTCGGCGACTCGCTCGGGCCTTCGCGGCGCGTGCGGCTGCACTGGGATCGGAAGGGCGTCGGCCGGATCGGGCGTCTGCTCGGGCCTGGGATCCTCGGCACGTCGATGATGCAGCTCGGCGTGGCGGCAGGCGCGTTCACCCTCACGGCGGGCGCCGGGATCGTCGTCCAGGCCCTCACCAAGCGGAGCACCGGGGGCACCGCCCTGGGAATCCTCCTCGTCGCGCTCTACGCGGCCTCGTTTTACCTGTTCTCCGTGGGGTTCGGCGCGTTCTTGCGAGCGCGGTCGAGCGCCACGCTGCTCGCGCGGGTGCTGCTGCTCGCGGTGCATTTCCTCGTCGCGGTCGGGCCGTGGGTCGTCGCTGCGATCGCGGGCATCTTCGCGTCGCCGTCGGGCCGCAGCGCCCTCATCGTGGCCGCGCCCTCGCCGCTCTACGTCTTCGTCGCGATCGACGCGGTCGGTAGCAGCGGCGAGGAGATGCTCGTCGCGGCCTCGGTGCTCGCCTCGGTGGCGTGGAGCCTGCTCGGCGTGCTGTTCCTCGCGCTCGCGCGGAGCCGCGTGGCGCGCGTCATCACGGCGCACGAGGCAGCGCTCGGCGAGAGCGATCGGATCCTCGCCGAGGAGGACGCCGCGGCGGTGCGCGCGATGGAGGAAGCGGCGGCCGCGGCGGCCGTCGCGCCTCCGGCCGAGCCCGAGCCCGCGCCCGCGGGATGAGCGAGGGCGCGCCGGTCTGATCAAAGCTCCGAGCAGAGCGAATCGCCAGGGGGGCACCCCCGTCGCGGCGCCGAGCCCAGCGGCCGGGGCGTCATGCCGGGGGTCAGCTCCACGAGGTCGAGCAGGTTCATGAAGCGGGCCCGGTGCCCGCCCGGATCCGCGCCGAGGCCCTCCTTGGCCATCTTCCGCACGTCCTCGATCGTCAGGTCGCCCTTGAACGGCGAATCCCGCAGGATCAGGCCGAACGCCGCCACCGCCTCGGCGAATCGAAAATCCGTGCTCACCTGCGCATTGTCGTCGAGGAGCGGCACTTCGATCTCCCGGCTCGTTTGTCCCGACGCATCCTTGTACAAGACCCGCAGCGTCAAGAGATAGGGCACGGGCGGCGCCTCCGAGCCCCCCGAGTCGTCGGGCCTGGGTTCGAGCTCGTAGAGCGCCGTCACCGCGTGCCCGGCGTACAGATCGACCGGGCCTCTCCAGCCGTCCAGGAACTCGCGCTCCGGGCCCGTCCGATCCTCATTGCCGATCAGCCGGAATGACCGCACGTACTTCGTGCTGAAATCGACCTCGACCCGCACGTCCCTCGCGATCGGCGTGCGCGGCCCGAGGGCCTCGTCGACCAGCGCCTTGCGCGCGTCGTTTGGCCCGCCGATCGGCGCGAAGCTCCCTTTTCCCTCCTCGGCCAGGGCCTTCAAGGTTTGTCCCGCCGCCCCGTCCATCGGACCGAAGCCGAGCGTCGACAGGGAAATGCCCCCCGCCGCCTTCTCCCGGACGATCGCCGCGAGCCGACCCTGCTCCGGCCCCGCCGCGAATTGGTCGTCCGTCGCGAGGAAGACCCGGTTCACGCCGCCGTCGACGAAATGTGCCTGGGCCTCCTTGAAGGCTCGCTCGATGGAATTGGGTGAATAGGCTGTCGGGCTCGGCTCGAACCGGTCGATCGCGGTGAGGATCCGGGGTTTGTCGTCGCCCGGCGTCGGGGAGAGCCAGGGATCTTGCGAGGGGCCGCCGTATTCGATGAGCGTCACCCGATCTCGCGCGTCGAGCCGCGAGACCACCCTGCGCAGGGCGGCCTGGAGGAGCGGCAGTTTGTCCGGGTCCTTGGCGAACCCCGGCGACTTGTCGATCACGAAGACCAGGTTCGCCGCGGGGCGCCTCGTGGAATCGAGCGGCGCTGCCTTCAGCGAGAGGCGCACGAGGTTGTGCGAACGGTTCCACGGCGCGACGTCGACCTCCGCACGGGCGGTCAGCGGCTCTTCCCCGGACGGGGGCGGGTCTTCGTACGCGAATGCATTGACGAGCTCGTCGACGCGCACCGCGCTCGGCGGCGGCCTCCGCGCGGCCTCCTCGATGTACCGCTCGACGAGCGAATACGAGGCCGTGTCCACGTCGAGGGGAAACGCCGCGCGCGCGATGCTCGTCGTGTAGACGAACGGGTTCTCGTCGGCCCGCGGCTTCGAGCGCGCGGTCAACCTGCGGGGCTTCGGGGCCCTCCAATCGCCCTGTTTGCTCTGACGCGCCCGCTCCTCCTGGAGGGCTCTCAGGGCTTGTCGCCGCGTCGCCTCGTCGATCTGCGTGTCGTCCTTCCGGGGCGCCTTCGCCTTTTCCTTCTCCTTCGGCTGCGGCGCGAGCGCCTCGAGGTCGGGCATCACTTGCTCCTCCCCGGGCCGGATGTCGTGATGCTGGTACATCACCACGTGGAACGAAGCGGCCACGAGCGCGACGGCCGCCGCCGCGAGCCACATCGGCCGAAGAGAACGCTTCCGGAGCGGCGCTCCCTTGGGTTTGTCCGTCCCGCGCGTTGCCTCCTCCAGCGCCTTTCGCTGCGCTGCTGGCAGCTCCTTCGGCGCGCGCTCCGCGAGCCCTTCGCGCAGCATGTCGGCCGTCATGCGCAGGGCGTCGATCTCCGCGCGGATCTCCGGATCGCCATCGATCGCCGCCTCGATTTCGCGCGCTTCCGTCTCGTCGAGCTCGCCGAGCACGTACGAGAGCAGGCGCGGATCGTCTTTCGAGAGCGTCATCGGCTCCTCCTCTCGGCTTCGCGGTCCTTCTTCTCCACCTGCTCGCGCAGCGCGCGCAGCGCCGTATGCAACAAGAAACCCACGTTCGAGACGCTCGTCCCGAGCACCTCCGCGATTTCCTGGTAGCTCAGGTCGCCGCTGAATTTGAGCAGGACCGCCTCGCGTTGTCGCTCCGGCAGGGTATCGAGCGCGCCGAGGACGCGGCGCATCGCCTCCCGGCGTTCGAGGGCCTCCGCGGGCCCGGGTAGATTGTTCGGCATGACCTCGTCCACCTCCGCGACGGCCTCGACGTGCCGTTTGTCGCGCCGAACATCGAGGGCCCGGTTTCGGCAGACCGTGAACAGCCAGGCCCGGAGATGCGGCTCCACCGCCGCCCGATCCTGGTTGCACAAGCGCAGGAACGTGTCCTGCACCACGTCGGCCGCCTGAGCGGATCCCACGATCGCCGCGGCGTACCGAAGCAAAGGGGCTTCGTAGCGCGAGAGCGCGAGAAGGACCCAGTGGCTCGTCGGTTCGCTCGGCATGGGCGCGAAAGTCGTGTCGTTCGCTCGAAGAACGTGGGGGCGGGAGGTTTCTTAGAGAAAAAAAGATCGGGTCGGGTGGGTCGTCTCGGGCGGCTTCTCGCCGGGCGCGGAACGGGGTAGGGGCTCCTCATGTCCGACACCTCCCCGGCGCGCGACGAGGGGACGCGCAAGAAGCGCTCGGCGTCGTGGGCCTATGTGCTCCTGGGCGTTCTCGTCGCGATCTTCGTCGTGCTCCGCGTGATGATCCAGGTGTACAAGGTCCCGTCCGGGGCGATGTTACCCACGCTCGTGCCCGGCGACTACGTCTCCGCGATGCGTGGCGGCGAGGTGCATCGCGGCGACGTGATCGTCTTTCCGTTCCCGGAGAACCCGGATCAGCTCTTCATGAAGCGCGTCATCGGGATGCCGGGGGACGAGATCCAGTTCGTGGACGGGCGACCCATCCTCAACGGCGCCCGCGTACCGCAGTGCCGCGTGGGCCGATACGAGTGGGACCATCGGACGTACGAGCTTTTCATTGAATGGCTCGGCGGCCACGCCTACGGTGTTCTGCTCGACGGACCCGTCGACGGCGGGACGTGCGAGAAGGACAGCGATTGCGACGGGATCCAATCGTGCCGGGGCGGGATCTGCGGGATCGTGCAGGGGCCGTGGCGCGTGCCCGAGGGGGAGGTGTTCGTCGTCGGCGACAATCGCATGAACAGCCACGACTCACGGAGCTGGAGGGGCGGCGTCGGCCGCGGCTTGCCGATGTCCACGGTCACGGGGCACGTGCGCTTGATCGTGATCGGCGGTTTTTCCGAGCGCAATGCGGCGTCCGTGGAGGGGCCGCCCGTCCTGCCGGCCGGCGCGGCGTCGCTCGGGCCTGCGATGGAAAAATGCTTGAAGGAAAAACCTTTGTCGCCGTGATGCTCCGGGCCCCCGTCAGAGCGACTTCAAGTATTCGATCAGGTCGGCCCTGTCGCCGGGCGACAGGTTCAGGCCGAAGACGGTCTCGTAGTGGGCGACCACTTCGTCGAGGTCGGCGTAGCGACCGTCGTGATAGAAGCCGCCTTTTTTTCGCGTGAAGAGCCCACCGAGGGGTGTTGTCCGGTAGCGCTCGTCGGGTGAGCGGTTCGATTGAAAATCGTCGATCCCGATCTCGTCCGGCGTGTGCATGTTCCACCCGGGCTCGGTGAAGATCGGTGGCACGTGGCAACGCGCGCAATCCCCCCGCTGCGGGTCGTTGAAGACGTCCTTGCCACGCATGGCTGCCGCAGGATTGAAGGTGTTGGGAGGTGGCTTCGGCGCCTCGAGCGCGAGCTGGTAGAAGTGCAGATCCGCGAGCTTCGGCGTGATGCGGTCCACGGGGTCGCGGACATCGTCGAAACCATTGGCCGCGGCGATCGGGAACTTGATCGGGTCATCGAGACGTGCGTCGGAGAAAATGCCTTTCCCTCCCATCTCGAGATTCGCGACGAGCGCGTTCCAGTGCGTGACCGAGCCCCAGCCCGTATACGTGTGCAGGTTGACGCCGGCGAGGCCAAACGCCGCGGGGAGGAGCGTGGCCGCCGGTCCTCCGGTCGCGTTTTGGGTCTTCCCATCCAGGATCAGCTCGGCGTCGAATTTCCCGACGCCCCAGCCCAGGAGCACCCCACGCAGCTCGGCCTCGGTGATCCCGATCAGGTTGGCGAGCGGCGCCACGGTGGGCGCCGAGGCGATGATGGCGCCCACGTTCAGATCGCGGTTGGGCCAGCCGTCCAGGCGCTTGCCGATGCCAGCCATGAGGGAGTCGTCCACGGTCGAATGGCAGAGGGCGCATTGAATGCCCACCGAGACGAGCGTGTCCTTCTCGAAGAACCCGGTCACGCCGACCACCGCGTTCAACTTCAGCAGCGCGAGCGTGGTCGCCGGGGACTCGAGGTCGACCTTGCCCTTTTTGATCTTGTCCTGGAGCGGCTTGGGCAATGCTTCGACGTCCACCTTGAGGCCGAGGCCGAGCACCTGGACGGGCGTCAGCGTTCGGATGGTCTCGTGCAAATGAAGCTGGTCGCCCCAGAACGCCTCGTCACCGAAGGTATCGAACCGGAAGGTTTGTCGACCCTTGTGGATGGCCACGCGGGCGTCCTCGACGACGGGGTCGTCCTTGCTGCCGACCGGCTGCGGTGCCTCGTCGATGGGCTCGGTCTCACTGCGCTCGCAGCTCGAAGCTGCGGCGATCGTCGCCGTGACGAGCACGGCTGCAAGTGTATTCCAACGCATTGCAGTCACCTCTTTCGCCGACCTCTTCACATGAGGACGGGATCCGACGTGCACGCCTGCGCCCGGCCGTGTGCGATGTTCACGGCGGCTCTCTGGCAGTCCCGCGACGTCATCCAAGGTTTTGCACGCGAGGTCACATTGCTACCAGGCACCTATCCCCGCAAAAGGGTACGGGCAGCGCCCTATGCGCGCGCTTGACGCTGGCGCATGTCAGCGCCGCGGATGCAGGATGGACGCGCGGGTTCTGCGGGGCGTTCGAGGCATTCCCTCGGCGTTAGTCTCGACGCCGCCTTCGCGCGACGGCGGTCCCCACACCCACGGCGACCATGGCGAGCCCGAGCCACGGCGCGGCGCGGTCGCCCACGGCGGAGCACGAGCATCCCTTCACCGCGACGTCGTCGCCGCCATTTTCGTCGCCCCCTGCGCCGCTGCCCGCGCCGCTGCCGCCCGCGCCGCTGCCCGAGCCAGCCTGCGTCCCGCCGATGCAGACCTTGGTGGGTGTACACGTCCCGCCCATCGGACAGGCGCCCGCGGCGTCGCAGGCGCTCGTCACGTTCGTTTCGGCGGGCGGCGCGCCGTCGCCGACCCATCCGCCCGAGCAGCCGATTTGCTCGATGCAGAGCTGTTTTTCCACGCACGTGCCGCCGCCCTCGCAATCGGCGTCGGTCGCGCAGGAGAGGGGCGCGCAGTGCGGGGGGCCGTGGCAGAGCGAGCCCACGCTCCCCTCGGTGCAGTCCGTCGGCGGATCCGAGAGGACGTCGGCGGACGCGGGGGCCGCGGCGAGGAGCGCGGCGGCCGCGAAAAGCAAGAGATGTGATCGCATGAAGGAAACCCTCCTCGGGATACGGTACCGCCGCGGAGGGCACCTTTCCAAGCGAAACGCGAGGACGCTTCCCCGCGCGCTTCGAGATGCGGTAGGCTCCCGCCATGGACGTCGCCACCCTGATCGCGCGGCAAGAGCGCGGCGAGCCGCTCGATTTCCTGTTCTTCTGGGGCCATACGCCGAGCAAGGACGGGAGGCTCGGTCCGTTTTGCTTGAGCCAATGGTATCCCGCGCCTTTCGTCGTGCGCGGAGAGCGATACCCGGCGGCCGAGCATTTCATGATGGCCGAGAAGGCGCGGCTCTTCGGCGACGAGGCAACGCGCGCGAAGATCCTCGCGACCGAGGATCCGGGCAAGGCGAAGGCGCTCGGGCGCGAGGTGCGTGATTTCGACGAGGCGCGCTGGCGCGAGCACCGGTTCGGCGTCGTGGTGGAGGCGAGCCACGCGAAGTTCGGCCAGAACGCGGCCCTCGGCGATTGGCTGCTCCGAACGGGTTCGAAGGTCCTCGTCGAGGCGAGCCCGAAGGACGCGATCTGGGGCATCGGGCTCGGCGCGTCGGATCCGCGCGCGACGGACCCTCGGGCCTGGCCGGGGCTGAATTTGCTGGGGTTTGCGCTGATGGTGGCGCGCGAAGGGCTTGCCGGCGCGGCGCGCCCTCGATAGGCTCGCCCTCGAGGCAACGTGCGCGGCTGATGAGCAGCGAGAGCGAAATCGAGCTTCCGGTCAAGACGGGCGACGTGCTCGCCGGGAAATATCGCGTCGATCGGGTGCTCGGCGTGGGCGGCATGGGGGCCGTCGTCGCCGCCGAGCACACGGATCTCGAGCAGCGGGTGGCCATCAAGTTCATGCTCGAGGCCGCGGCCAAGAACGAGGTCGGCAAGAAGCGCTTTTTGCGCGAGGCCCAGGCCGCGACGAAGCTGCGGAGCGAGCACGTCACGCGCATGCTCGACTTCGGCACGCTCGACGATGGCGTGCCGTACCTCGTGATGGAGCTGCTCGAAGGCGAGGACCTCGACGCGAGGATCCGCGCGGCCGGCAAGCTCCCGATCGAGGAGGCTTGCGAGATCGTGCTGCAGGCTTGCGAGGCGCTCGCCGAGGCGCACGGGCGCGGCATCGTGCACCGCGACATCAAGCCGGCGAATCTCTTCGTGACCCGGCGGTCCGACGGGAGCCCGGCGGTGAAGGTGCTCGATTTCGGAATCGCGAAGCACCAGGATGCAGCGGCCATCGGCGGCACGGCGCTCACGCGCAGCAACGCGCTGCTCGGCTCGCCGATGTACATGTCGCTCGAGCAGTTCCGCGCGGCGCGGGAGGTCGACGCGCGCAGCGACATCTGGTCGCTCGGCGTCGTGCTTTACAAGGCGTTCACCGGGGTGATGCCATTCGTCGCCGATTCGCTCGGCGCGCTCATCATGGTGCTGATGACCGAGGATCCGGAGCCGCCGGGCCGCCACCGCGAGGATCTGCCGGCCGCGCTTGGCGAGGTCGTGCTGCGTTGCCTGCAAAAAGACCCCGCGGATCGATTTCAGAGCGTGGCCGAGCTCGCGGACGCCCTCGCCCCGTTCGCCCCCGAGCGGTCGCGGCCCTTGCTCGGCCGCATTCACGCGCACCTCGCCGGGGCGCGCGACGCGGGGAGCGCGACGCCCGAGACGGCGGCCGGGAACACCGGAAATACCTCGCCCGGACAAACCACGGGCTCGTCGCTCCGAAAAAAGGAGGGCTCGTCGGGGGGGACGACGGGCGACGGGGCGCGGCCGAGCGAGGTGGGCGAGCGGGTTTCGGGGCCGCCGATGGGGAAGACGGCGGCGACGTGGTCGCAGACCCAGCCGGGCGCGCCGTCACGATCGGGGAAATGGTTTGTCCTGACAGGCGTGGTCGCTTTGCTCCTCGGCATCGTGGGGACGCGATGGCTCGGGGGCCGCGAGGAGAAGGCCGTGACCGCGGAGCCGCCGCGGCCGCCGGAGATCGAGGTGCCCGCGCAGGCCCTCTCGGCGGCGATGCCCGCGCCGAGCATGGTCGTCGCGCCGGCGCCGACGCCCGAGGTGATCGTGGCGCCTTCGAGTGGCTCTGCAGCGCCTTCCGCGAGCGTGGTGGCGCCCAAGGTGGCGGCGCCCGTGAAGACGGGCGCGACGAAGCCCGCGGCGACCCAGGCGCCGAGCGCGGCGCCCACGTCCGGCCAGGTCCCCGATTTCGGAGGCCGGAAATGAAGAGACGCGCCGCCGGGCTCGTTCTGGCCGTGGCGCTCGTCGGCATGCCGCGCCTGGGGTTTGCCCAGCAGGGCGACGTGGCTGCGGCCGAGCACCTCTTCAAGGAGGCGCTCGCGCTCATGGAGAAGGGCGATTTCGAGCATGCGTGCCCGCGGCTCGCGGAGAGCCACAAGCTCGATTCGGGCGTGGGCACGCTGCTTTACCTCGCGGATTGTCAAGAAAAACTCGGCAAGCTTGCGACCGCGTGGGCCACGTTCCTCCAGGCGGCCGACGCGGCGCGCCGGGCGGGTCAACCGGAACGGGAAAAGATCGGGCGGACGCGGGCGGAAGCCCTCGAATCGAAGCTCTCGCGCCTCGTCATCGAGGTCGCCGATTCGATTCCGCGTGAGGGCCTCGTCGTGCGCCGCGACGGACTCGGGGTGGCGCCCGTCCTGTGGAACAGCGGCGTGCCCATCGATCCGGGCACGTACAAGATCGAGGCGAGCGCGCCGGGGAAAGTGCCCTTCTCCACGTCCGTGGTGATCGAGCGTGGGTCCACGACGACGACCGTGACCTTGCCGCCGCTCGAAGACGTGAAAATCGAGCCGCCGCCGCCGAGGCCCGAGCCCGTGAAAGCGCCTCTGCCGCCGTCTCCGCCGCCGCCGCCGCCTCCGCCTCGGCTGAAGCCCCAAGGCATCGGTCCGCTCGGGATTGCGGGCATTGCGGTGGGCGGCGCGGGCTGGCTCACGATGGGCGCGTCGCTCGGCGTGGGGTTCATGGCGCGCGCGCGGTTCAACGAGGCGGCGCCTCTCTGCGACGCCACGTATTGTGATCGGGAGGGCGTCGCCCTTCGCAAGGACGCGATGGATCTCGCGGGCGTCGGGACGGCGATTTTCGTTCCGGGCGCGATCCTCACGGCCGCGGGCGCCGCGCTGCTGGTCGTTTCGCTCGCGACGCGAGGTCCGTCGGACGCGGCGCCGAAGACGAGCGCGACGTTGGCGATGGGCCCCGGGGGGATCTTCGCGCGAGGGATGTTTTGATGCGGGTGCGTCCTGCCAACCTTGTTTTCGTCCTCGGGGCGCTCGGGTGCGCGAGCGCGACCGGATGCGCCTCGGTCTTCGGCATCGAGGAGGGCATGCTCCGCCCGAGCATCGAGGTCTCCGGTTCGATCGGCCAGGATACGACGTGGTATGCGGATCAAACCGCGATGCTCACCGGATACGTGGTGGTCGAGCCGGGCGCGACGCTCACGATCGAGCCGGGGACGCGGATCCTCGCCCGGACGGAGGCCGGGATCCTGGTGAAGCCGGGCGCTCGTATCGTCGCGCGCGGCACGAAAGAAGCGCCGATCGTCTTCACGAGCGCCAAGGCCGAGCGCTCCGAGGGGGATTGGCGCGGCCTCATCCTCTGTGGTCGCGCCCCGATCAACGGCGCGCCCAGCGGCCGCCCGATGGATGTCCTTCCCCCCGGCATCAAGGCCACCTGCGGCGGGACGGCCGAGGACGATAGCAGCGGCGAGATCCGATTCGTGCGGATCGAGTTCGCGGGCCGAGACGACGGATTGCAGGGGTCGCCGGGCGGGCTCCGCCTGGAGGGCGTGGGCAGCGGGACGGTCATCGACCACGTGCAGGTGCACCGCACCGAAGCCGACGCCATCGATCTGCGCGGAGGGACGGTGTCGGTGAAGCACATCCTCGTCACGGGGTTCGAGGACGACGGATTCGATTGGGCGCTCGGCTGGCGCGGCAAGGGTCAATTCATCGCCGTCGTGATGGGCGACATGCAGGGCGACACGTGCATCCAGGCCGGCCAGGGCTCGAGCGACGCCGAGGACGGCGCGGGATCTGCGCCTTCGGATCCCTTGCTGTACAACGTGACGCTCGTCGGGATGGAGGACCAGTTCGGGCCGAACGTGAAGCTGCGGGGCGCGACGCGGGGGCGGATGTTCGACATGCTCGTGGCGAGGGCGGGGACGTCGAGCCTCGGCATCGAGGATACGCCGACGCACGAGAATGCGAACGCGGGTCTGCTCGACATCCGCCATTCGATCCTGGCGAGCGACGACAACTTCACGGACGACGATCCCGATTTCATGGAGTCGGACTGGGCCATGGATCCGTCGCGGGAGAATCGCGCGCTCGAGGCGGAGGAGAGTGGTTTGCCGCCGTTCACGAGCGGCCCGGTGGATCTGTCGCTCCCGAGCGGCGCGCCGGGGCTCACGGGCGCGATCGCGCCGCCGGACGATGGGTTCTTCGATCCGGCCGCGCTCTTCGTGGGCGCCTGTGGCGAGCTGTGTCCGGAATTCGAGGGGTGGACGGCGTTTCCGGAGCGGTGAGATGTGGTAGAGTGCGGGCATGTCGGATCCGGCTCGCACGGCGAAGCGTCCGAAGACGTGGGAAGATCTGGAGGACGTGCCCGAGGGGTTCGTCGGGGAAATCGTCGATGGCGAGCTTGTTCTTGTGCCTGTGCCGAACCCGCCGCACAGCCGAGCCAGAACGAGGCTGATGACGATCCTCGGTGGCCCGTTCGATCTGGGCCGTGACGGGCCAGGCGGATGGGTGGTCCGGAGTGGGCACATCCAGTTTGGCGAAGAGGTCCGGAGGCCCGATCTGGCTGCATGGCGGGTGGAGCGCTTCGAACAGCTGGACGACGGTCCTTTCACCGCCGTGCCCGACTGGATCTGCGAAGTCGTCGAGAAAGCGTACGGTCGAACCGACCGGGTGGAAAAAAGCAGGCTCTATGCCAAACACGGCGTTCGTCACTACTGGATCGTGGATCCAGCGATAGAGACGCTCGAAGTGTACCGGCTCGAGGGCAAGACATGGGTCGTGGCTGGGGCGTTTGGCGGGGATGAATGCGTTCGGCTCGAGCCCTTCGAGGCGATCGAGATTCAGCTCGCCTGGCTCTGGAAGGACCGGCCTTTTCAGCCTTCGACGGCCACCCCCTGACCCTCACCCCCGCCGATACATCACATCCGTCCGGAGCACGTATTTCGTCCCCTCGATCACCGGCGCTCCCCGGTGATACATCGGGTGCGAGAACACGAGCGCCATTCCGCGCCGCGGCGCCACGCGGATCTCGTCGTCGGCCACGAACCTGAAATCCGTCGTCCCGCCGGCGCAGTCTTCATTCAGGTAAAATATCAACGTGAGCAAGCTCTGCTCCTCCCGCGTGCGGATGAACGCGCCGTCCATGTGCCAGTCGAATTGCTGGCCCGGCGTGTAGCGGTAATACCGGAATCGCTCGTTCAATCCCACCGGGCGATACGCGCCGAGCTGCGCCGGCACGTGCGCCGCGACCCGTGGCCAGAGCTCGGCCGCGAGGGGCGGGTCGTCCTGCATGACGCGCCGGTTGTTGCGGATGTCCGGCGCCATCCGGAACTTGTTCGGGCCCACCGTGATCGGCGCGTCCGTGAAGCCGTGCGCCTCGGCGCGCCGGATGAGGTCGTCGCACTCCGTGGGGGCGAGGACGTTCGAGAGCGTGAAGAGCTCCCGGTCGGTCGCGAGCAGGTGTTTCTCGATGGCGTTCATGCCGGACACCATGCGGCCGCGCTGGGCGGCAGGACAGGGCAGAACCGGGCAGGAACCGGGCGGGCCCCGCGGTGGACAGGAGCGCCGCCCGGAAGGATGATGCGAACCGCGAAATGGCGCAGCGGTTCCATCACGAGGCCTTGCTGCGGGCGCGCCTCGAGCTCGAGCTCACCCAGGAGGAGCTCGCAGCCTCGGTCGGCGTGGACGTGCGCACGTACCGCCGGTACGAATCCGGCGAGGTGAACGAGGGCGGCTTCTCGGTCCGCCAATCCGCGCGGCGAAAGCTCCTCGAAAAGCTCTCGGCCGAGCTCGGGATCGCCGCCGCCGATCTCGTGGTCGAAGCCGATCCCGCGCCCGCCCCGGCGAACACCACGCCCGCGCCGAGGCTCTTTCCGCCCGAGCACGTGCACACGCTCCAGCGCGCGCCGCATTTCGTGGGGCGCGAGGACATCCTCGAGGAGCTCTGGGCGTGGGCGTCAGCGCCCGCGCAAGGCAAGGGGCCCGGCGTGGTCGCGCTCGTGGGCGTGGGCGGCGCCGGGAAGACGGCCATCGCCGAGCAGCTCCTCACGCGGATCGGGGACGCGCCGCGGCACGGCGGGCTCTTCGTGTGGAGTTTCTACGACGACGAACGAACCGAGGCGTTCCTCGGGCACGCCGCGCGGTATTTCGCGGGGGCGGAGCCGCAGGCGGGGGAGCGGCTGGAGAAGCTCTTGCTGGCGCTCGGGAGTGGGGCGCCGCACCTCGTCGTGCTGGATGGCCTCGAGACCGTGCAGGCCGCGGGGGGCGCCTCGCGTGCGCACGGCGAGCTCGAAGATCCGCTGCTCCGGCGCCTGCTCGTGGCGCTCGCGCGCGGGCTCGGGGCGGCGCGGGCGCTCGTCACGTCGCGGTTTTTGCTGGGGGATCTCGCGCCCTGGGCAGACGCGGGCGTGCGCACCGTGAAGCTCGGGCCGCTCTCGTCGACCGACGCCGAGCGATTGCTCCGGTCGTGGGGCGCGGACGGGGACGGGGAGGCGCTCGCGCGGGTCGTCCGCGCCTCGGGCGGGCATGCGCTCTCGCTCGCGGTGGCGGGCTCGTATGCGGGCGCGTTTCTCGGCGGAGACCTGCGTCCGCTCGATGCCGACGGCCTCGCCGAGGCCGCGCGCGACGATCCGCTGGCCCGGCGCCTCGCCCGGGTCCTCGCGGCCTATGCGGCCGCATTGCCCGACGCCGAGCGGGACCTGCTCGCGCGCCTCTCCGTGCTCTCGGCCGGCGCCGACGAGGACGCGCTCCTCGCGCTCGCCTCCGCCTCCCCGCGCGTGGCGGGCGCGCTCGCCGGGGCCTCCGCGGACGCCGTTCGTCGCGCCCTCGCCCGCCTCGAACGGCTCGGGCTCGTGTTCCGCGCCGGGGGTGAGCCGCCGCGGTGGTCGTCGCATCCGTTTGTCCGGGACCATTTCCGCTCGTTGCTCCCGGTCTCGCCCTCGGCCGTGCAGGCGGCCATGACGCCGCCTTCCGAGGGCACCTTGATCTTCGCGCCCCGGCAAAAGCCCCGGGACCGCGGCCGTCTCGACGCCGTCGAGGAGGTCCTCCGGACCCTGCTCGACGCGGGCCAGCCGACCGAGGCATACCGGGTGTATTCGCAGACCCTCGGCGGCTTCTCGCACCTCGGGCTCGTGCTCGGCGAGATGAGCCGCGGCGCACGGATCTTGCGAATGTTTGGCGAGACAACCAATCCGGGATCCCCTGCCGCCTCGCTTGCATTGGGCTTTCGTTCCGCAATGTTCTATGAGCGCGGGCTGTATGCCGGGGCGCTCGGGGATCTCGCGTTCGCGAAGCGCTCCTACGAGGAGCACAATGCGCTCGTCGAAACGGCGTCCGAGATGTCGCACCTCGTTACAGGACTGCGTACCTTGGCGTACACCGAGCGGCTCGCCGGGGCGCTGTCGGCGGCGCGGGCGCACGTGTCGCGATCGCTCGCGCTGGCGGAGTCGGCCGGGCTCGGCACGCACATGGCCCGAGGAATCGCGCTCTCTGCGTCGATCGCGCATGACCTCGGGGACGTCGAGGCGGCGCGCGCGGGGTTTTCGCGGCTCGCGGCGATGGGGGACGCGCGGGTCGCTCGGCGCGGGCTCTGGGAGGCCGAGCATTTGCTCGCGCTCGGGCAGCGGGTGGAGGCGGCGGAGATGACCAAGGCGAACGTCGCCGCCTGCGAGGGCCTCGGCTGGGCCGGGCACGCGGCGCACGGGCACGTGCTCCTCGGGCTCGCCGTGGTGGACGAGGATCCGGCGGAGGCGGAGCGCCATCTCCGCGCGG
This sequence comes from Polyangium sp. 6x1, assembly GCF_029946515.1. GTDB lineage: Bacteria > Myxococcota_A > Polyangia > Polyangiales > Polyangiaceae > Polyangium. The sequence continues at coordinate 4,565 of NZ_JARZHH010000117.1, read as the reverse complement.
CGCGGGCGTGGGTCGCGGTCTCCGGCGAGGTGGAGATGGCGGCGCGCGTGCACGAGCTGACGGCGCGCATCGCCCTTTCACGCGGGGCGCTCTTCGAAGCGGCGCGGGAGGCGCTCGCGGGCGAGCAGCTCGCGGAGGCTTGTGGGCTCGGCCTGTTCCGGGCGCGGCTCCTCGCGCTCGGGCTCGAAATCGCGCTCGCGCGGGGCGACGAGGAGGCGAGCGCGCGGGCCAAGGACGCGCCGCGTCGCGTCCTCGACGAGGACGCCTGGGGGCGCGCGGACGTCTTGCATTGGGCAGGGCTCTGCCTCGCGACGGCGGGCGAGGCGGAGCTCGGGAAGCGGTATCTCGAAGAGGCGCTCGTTTTACGGGACCGGATGGGACATCCCGAGCGGGAGGCGACACGCGAGGAGGTGTGCCGATGCTGACCTTCCGTCGACTACGGACACGAATGTTCGCGTTTTGCAGGCCGCCAGGATTCACAAGCATCCAGGAACGCCACTATCCTTGTAAGGCCCCCGGATTGTCGACGAGTGCGCCTGCCGCGCGGCATCCCCACGCCGAGCCTCGGGGAACGACGACCGCGCCTCGACGCGGCGTCGATCCCGACCCCCACGACACGCCTCGAGCGCCGTCGCGATCCGAAAAAACCTGCGGGGCAACCAAGATCCTTTCCCCCTCGACGGAGGAAACCATGAGACGTCTCGCTTTCGCGGCGCTGTTTGCATCAATCTTCGCCGCACCCGCCCTCGCTTCCGCGGATCCTCCCAGCAGCGCTTCGCGGCCGTACAGCCTGCAATACGCCACAACGCCTTCCCAGGTCAGCATGGATGCGAACGGCCTTTCGCTGGCCTCCACGCACGTGCAGAACGCGGTGAACGCCGCCAAGATCGACGGGGCCGTGCTGCTCGTCGCGCGCCACGGCAAGGTCGTGCTCCACAAGGCGTACGGCCGCCGCGACGGCAACTTCGCCGGCCCCGTCGCGCAGAACCCGGCGATGCCCAAGGACGGCATCTTCGATCTGCAGTCGATCACCAAGATCCTCACGGCGTTCGTGGCGATCGACCTGCACGACCACAACTGCCTCGACCTCTCCGATCCAGTCGCCTATTACCTGCCCGAGTTCGCCACCCCCGCGAAATCGGGCGTGCTCGTGGGCGACCTCGTGCGGTTCACCTCGGGCCACTCGATCGACGCCGCCGCGTCGCTGCTCGGCGATTCGGATCCGTGGAGCACGATGCTCGCCGAGAGCCTCGCCTATACGCCGAGCACGGCGGTGCTCTACAGCGACCTCGCCTATCGCCTGCTCGGACGCGTCGTCGAGGCGGCGGGCGGCGCGCCGCTCGACGTGCTCGTGAAGAACCGGATCTCGACCCCGCTCGGGATGAAGGACACCGCCTGGCGACCGCTCGTGAACATGTCGGCGAAGTCGAGCCGCTTCGTCGGCACGGGCTACTCGACCTTGCGCGAGCCGAACGGCGCGCCCCGGTACATGCGCGGCGAGGTCGCCGACGAGCAAGACTACTGGATCGAGGCGGACGGGCATGGCGTGACCGGCTGTGACGGCGCGTTCTCCACGGCGTGGGATCTGGCTCTCCTCGGGCAGATGTTCCTGAACCGCGGCGCGCGTGTCGTGGGCAATACGGTCTATGGCTACTGCACGCCGTGGCTGTGGACCTGCGGCATCGAACTGCTCGCGTCGCCGTATCTCGTCGAGGGGATGATGTCGCTCCAGTCGAGGGACGGCTGGGGCTCGCCGCTCGGCATCTCCGGCGCGACGTCGAGCTGGCTCGAGGACCTGCTCTTCGCGAACAAGGGCCACGGCTGGGAGCTCGCGGACCCCGATCCGGGGGCCCACGTCGTGACGGGCCTTTACTCTTCGCCGTACGCGGTTTCGAAGATCGGCGGCGCCGGCACGTTCCTCACGGTGGACCCCGATCCGTCGCGGGACCTCGTGATCGTCCTCCTGACGAACCACGGCCTGCCGTCCCAGGTCGGGCCCGACGGCATCCAGGTCGACGCGAGCGGCAACCTGCTCTGGCCGGGATACGAGAACATGCTCGGCGCGATCCAGCCGAACGTGGTGAACGACCTCGTCCAGCTCTCGATCACGGGGCCGTGACCGAGCCGTCGGGGGCGAGCGGCCGCGGATCCGGCGCTCGCCCCTCGATTCGTCTCAGGGTTTCACTGCGGAACCGGGTAGCAGCAGCCGGTGATGCAGGTCTCGCCGGCGGGGCAGGGGTCCTGGCCGGGCTGGCCGCACTTCTCGACGCCGGCCGGGCAGAATTGCTCGACGCAGCCGGGCGGCAGGTTCGGTTTGCCGATACAAACCTCGCAGACCTCGCAGGTGTTGAGGCACGCCATGACCTGCGTGCACGGCTTGCACTTCGACGGGTCGTTCAGCGTGTTCGCGTTGCAGCTCCCCGTGCCGGCAGGGTTCTCCGAGCCGAGCCAGACCGTGTAATCCAGCCCGGGCATGGCGCAGCAGCCGAAGCAGTCGCAGCCGTTCGGCGTGAGCGGGCCGCAATAATCGAGGCACGTCTGCGATTGCGTGGTGTACGCCGTGGCGCACGTCCCGTTGTACCCGGCGATGTTCGCGTTCGGGTTGTACGCGCACTGGCTGCCCTCCGGCGGGTAGTTCGGCGGGGCCTCGAGCATGTCGCACTTGTGGCTCCAGTAGCAATCGTCGTTGCCCGCGCCGGTGTCCTGATCGAAATAACAGTCGGACTTGCAGGGCGAGTTGTTCTGCCCGGGGATGCCGCCGTAGAAGCTGTTCTCGGTGTTGTCGCAGGGGCCGAGGCACTGGTCGTCGGCCGAGTCCGTCTTGCAGTCGCCGTCGTTGTCGATGCAGTCGCCGCAGGCGTACGTCTTGCCCTGGCACGTCGCGACCTGGCAGAAGTTGCCGCAGCCGCCCTGCGCGGGGTTACACGTCTCGCCGCAGCCGCAGAGGTTGTTGTTCGGGATGCCCTTGCAGGTGTCGAGGATCGGATCGCAGACGTCGCTCGTGCAGGGGATGCCGTCGTTGCAGACGGGCGCCGAGCCCGGGTTGCAGCCGGAGGCCGAGCAGGTCTCGGCGCCATTGCAGAAGACGCCGTCGTCGCAGATGTAGTCCTGCAGGTAATGCACGCACGCGCCCGCGGGCTCGGTGCACGCGTCGTACGTGCACGCGACGCCGTCGTCGCAGTTGACGGCCGCGCCGCCCATGCAGCCGACGAGCGGGTTGCAGGTCTCGATGCCGTTGCAGGTGATGCCGTCGTTGCAGACGTTGTTGTTCGGCACGTTCGAGCACGCGCCCGTCTGCGGGTTGCAGGTGTCGACGGTGCACGGGACGCCGTCGTTGCAGTTGACCGGGGCAGAGGCTTTGCAGACGACGTCGCAGTACTCGATGCCGTTGCAAGCGTCGCCGTCGTCGCACTGGGCGTTCGTCGTGCAGGGCTGGGCGGTCGTGCAGCCGCCGATGAGCGGGACGCAAAGCTGGCCCGCGGGGCACTTGCTGCTGTCGGCCGAGGAGCTGCAGGTGCCCGACGGCTCGTTGCAGACCTCGTTCGTGCAGTCGACGCCGTCGGACGCGCAGACCACGGGCGGGCCGGCCTTGCAGCCGGTGCCGGCGGCGCCGCCGGCCGGGTCGCAGACCTCGACGCCGGTGCAAGCGAGGCCGTCGCTGCAAGCCGCGTCGTTCGGCGCGAACACGCACTTCTTTTGCGCGTTCGAGCAGCTGTCGACCGTGCAGGAGAAGTTGTCGTTGCAGACGACCGGGCTGCCCGCCTGGCAGCCGAGGCCGACCTCGCACGTCTCGACGCCGTTGCAGAAGACGTTGTCGTCGCAGGCCGCGTTGCTGGGCGCGTGCGCGCAGGCGTCCATCGCTTCGTTGCAGGTGTCGGCCGTGCAGGCGAAGCCGTCGTTGCAGTCGACGGCCGTGCCGGGCTTGCAGCCGGCCACCTTGTCGCAGGTCTCGGCGCCGTTGCAGAACGCGCCGTCCGAGCATTTGCCGTCGTTCTCGACGTGCTTGCAGCCGCCCGTGACCTGATCGCAGAAGTCGTCGGTGCACGGGACGCCGTCGTCGCAGTTGAGCGGCGTGCCTGCCTTGCACCCGAGCACGCCGCACGTCTCGACGCCGTCGCAGGCGATGTTGTTGTCGCAGAGGGCGTCGTTCGGCGTGTTCATGCAGCCGTCGAACTGCTCGTTGCACGTGTCGACGGTGCACGAGATGCCGTCGTCGCAGGGCGATCCCGAGCTCGGCGTGCACCCGGTGCCGGCTGCGCCGTTCGCGGGGTCGCAGACCTCGGTGCCGTCGCAGAACGCGCCGTTGTCGCAGAACGCGCTGTTCGGTACGTGGACGCATGCGCCGGACGCGCACGCGTCCGCGGTACACCCGATGGCGTCGTTGCAGTCGGCGTCGTTCACGCACGCGGGGCCTCCGCCGGCGCCGCCGGAGCCGGCCATCATGCCGCCGCTGCCGGGCATGCCGCCCATGCCGCCGCTGCCGGGATTCACGCCGCCGGCGCCGCCGCTGCCGGCCATCACGCCGCCCGCGCCGCCGATGCCGCCCGAGCCGCCGATGCCGCCGG
>NZ_JARZHH010000116.1 GCF_029946515.1 Polyangium sp. 6x1 | reverse complement strand
GGTTCTACAACCACGCCCGGCGGCACTCGTACCTCGGGTATTTGAGCCCGGTCGAGTTCGAATTGAGAGCACAAGTGGCCGCGTTTGCGGCATAGTCGGTTTGTCCACGGGAGCGGGGGAAGATCAACTCGCGCCGGTCACTACGACTGTCTTCCCTGTAAATCGTTTGAGTGTGCTCACTACGGCTCCGTAAGGTTCGTTGCGGGAGACTCATCGCCGGGCTCACATGAACAACGCACGAGTCAGGCGGACGGCGTATTCCGCGTCCGGGTTCGTTGTGGCGTCTCCGACCCGCTCCATGATTGCCGCGATCGACAGGTCGCGCCGCTTCGGCAATCGCGACCGATCTGCCGCAGCAATCGCGGCGGGCATCTCCTCGCGGGTGAGGTCCGTGCAGTAGCACGGAGCGCCAGGCTGCTGCCGCCACGACTCCGCAAGCGTCCCTGCGTCGAATGCGTCGAACCCGGTGTCCTCGACGAGCGCCATTCCCACCTTGCGATCCGTTTCGCGATCGGCCGCAACGGGGAGGGCGATGCGGCTCGGACTGCCCGCAGGCTTCCCCTTCTTCGCAAAAGAGTCGGAACCGATCGCGTTCCACGCCTTGACGATGGGGCGGCCGAGCTGTTCGGCTACCCAGAGGCTTTCTACCTGACCGGCTTCGATGGCGTCGATCCTGCCGTCGCGTTGCGGATAGTAGTTCGACGTGTCGATGACGACCGTTTCGGCTGGTACGTTGGCGATCAGCGGCGCAATCCCCGGAATACGGTTCGGGGGGATCGAGATGATCACGATGTCAACGTCCGCCACGGCTTCCGCCGCCGAGACCGCGCGTCCGCCGAAGGCCAGCACGTCGGCCTCGATCGTGTCAGGGCCGCGGGAGTTGGCCACCTTCACGTCATGTCCGGCCGCGCTCAACTTTCGGACCAAGGTCTTACCGATATGGCCAGTACCCAAAATGCCGATCTTCATGATTAGAATCTCCTTGTAGTCCTTCGAGGGTTTCATTCGACTGCCGGGTGCGCGAGTGCTTCGAGCGTGCGCCGAAGGTCGTCCAAGTCCCGGTCGGTAAGCTGGCATGCGGTCTTAATCTTGTCGGTGATGCCCCGGACCTCGGCTTCGAGGGCGCGGCCACGAGGTGTCAGGTCGACCAAGACGCGGCGTTCGTCGGCGGGGTCGCGTGTCCGCGTCACCATGCCGGCGACGTCGAGCCGCTTGAGCAGCGGCGTGATCGTGCCCGTGTCCATGTCGAGGCGGGCACCGAGTGCGCCGACGGAAAGCGGCGCGCCATCCAGCAACTCCAGGATCACGAGATACTGGGGGAATGTCAGGCCCAACGGCTCGAGAAACGGCTTGTGCAAGCGCACCATCCGGTTCGCCGCGGCATAAAGCGCAAAGGAAAGCTGTGTGCCAACGCGTTGCCGTTCCGAAGCCATCTTCTTCTAGCTCCCAAGCATCTAGGTGACTAGCATCTAGTTCACTAGATAATGCCGCGTGGTGGCTTGTCAAGCGCTGCCCATCAGAGCGAGCCCGTCACCGACCCCGCCGCGCTGCGCACACCGTGGCACATCCCCCGACCAAACTTGCGGCGCCCGCGGACAGGTGGGAGGACCCAGCCGTAAGCCCATTGATACGCCCAGACGAACGACCATGCGGCCAATCCGGTGCGCCCTAGTACATCATCCCGGAAATTCGTAGTGGTTCACGCGATCGGCATGAGCATCCAGCCGAAGGAACCTTGGAGGAGGTCGAGCAGCGGCTCCTGCTCGCGGTCCTGATAGGGCGTGGGCTCCCAGCGGGAGCGGCAATTGAAAATTTCATGAAATCCGCACCCATGACAGATCGGGGGGCGGAAGATCGCCCTGGGATTTAGCGGTCATGAAGATCGTGTGGGTTGCTGGAGGGGGATTGCCCCAGGGGGCAACTTACTGCGGGGCCCCGGGGCCCCCCGGGTGCGAGGGGGCCCGCGGTTGGATGGCTCACCGTCGCTTCATGACGCGAAGAAGTTTGGCGACGGCCGTGTGTGCCGCCCGCGCGGCGGCCATGTCGTCACCGGTATCCGGCATCATGGCGAGGAGCCTGCCGGCAGCCTCATGCGCAACCATCGCCGCGTCGAGCTCGCCTGCCGCCGCCGCCGTGACCTCCCCTTGCACGAGCACGGCCAGCAGGGTCCTGCGTGGGTCAGCTCCGGGGATGCCCCAAAGGGCGGCCACGGGGTCCGAAGCGGCACCAACGCGCCCCAACGGCGCCGATCCGTCGTCAGCCGGACGCGGATCCAGCGGGTTACGCCGGGTCAGGGGTGCTAGAACCGTTCTCGGGGGGTGAATCGGCCGGGCTTTGCCTGGCCGAGAGGGGGACGCGAGGCGTCCCCCTCGGGACGAAAGAAGCCTAGAGCATCGAGCGGTTCTTGAACCGATCGATGTTCTAGGCTGGGTGCCGCTCGAGCAGGATGTCGCGCACCGAAAGCAGCCGCCCGTCGGCCTCGCGGTCCAGCCGGACAATCCCGTCGCCCCCGCGATTCTCCATCCGCCGGCGATAGTCTGCATCGACCAGCGCATCGTCGTCGAAAACGATGTCGTCGATCCAGTAGGGCCGCCGCCCGGGCTCGAGCACGGTCAGATGGACATGCGCGGGCAGGCTTCGGTCGGGATAGGGCGCGGGTTTGATCGTCTCGAAGCGGTAGCGCCCGTCGGCTCCGGTCTTCGCCCAGCCGCGCAGCCGGCCGTGGCGGCGGCTCCACTCGGTCTCGGGCGTGCCGTTGGCATAAAAGCCCGCCGAATTGGTGTGATAGGCGTAGATCGTCACGCCGGCCGCAAGCCTGCCGTCGAGCGCGATCACCGTTCCCGCCAGCACCAGCGGTTCGCCCGGCTCGCCCGGCGGCGCGATCCGCGCGCTCGAAGCGGTCGGCTGCCGCTCGAACACGCCCTCGCAGCCCTCGCACCGGTAGAGATCGGGGCGCGCCACCGCCGATTGCCGCGGCTTGTCGTCCGCCGCCCGGCACGCGCCGAGCGCCACCACGCCGCCCATTCCCAAGATCAGTTGCCGACGGTCCAATTGCGCTCTCCTTCGCGAGCGCGCAGCCTATCATGCGAGGCGATCGCAAGAGCGAAGCGAGAGGAGCTCATGGAGGACGAACCCCCGTCCGCCGTGCGCGGCCATCTCCACCGATCTGTTCGAGCTCACGGGAACGGGGGGCGCGTGAACCGAAAGGAGGGTGAACGCGAAGCCCTCCGAGCCCGGGAGGGTGCGAGATCAGCCGAGATCAGGGGACGTGTGGCACCGGGTTCTGCAGGATGCCGGTCACCGGTGGTTCTCGCTTGCACGCCGAAGCGCGGAGCGGGCCCCTGCGAAAGGAAGGCTATACAATGTTCAAGCACGCTCTTGTTTTGCTGATGATCGCTTCCGCGTCCCTCGCGGGCTGTGCCGTGGGGGGCGACGAGCTCGTCGACGAGGCCGAGCTCGCGCTCGAAGACCGCGAGGACAGCGACGGGCGCGAGGACGGCGACCTGCTCGCGCTCGAGGGCGCCGGAGAGGCGCCGGACCCGCTCGACCGTGGGCGCGCCTGCACCCAGTCGGAGTTGAACATCGCCAACCAGCACGCCGACGACTACCACACCTGGCCGATCCCCGGCTCTGCGAACGTGCACGACCCGTACGTGACCGGCTGCACCGTCAGCAACGGCTGGATCGTCTACACGTACGCTTACCCCTGATCGGTACGGAACGCGGGAGGGCGTCGTCGCGAGCACGACTCCACCCCCCGCGTCGCGCAATCCGACTCGTAAAGTCTCGGCATTGCGCTAGAAAAAGTCGCGGATGCTCCCCGCGTCACTTCCGCTGACCTTGCGCGCGCCGAACCCGCCCGCGCTCTTCCTGGGTCGAGAGAAGGAGCGCGAACAGCTCCGCGTCGCGTTCGCGAGGGGTCCCGTCACGCTCGTGAGCGGCGAGCACGGCGTCGGCAAGACAGCGACGGTCTTGCAGGTCTTGCGCGAGAGCTTCTCCGAGGTGCCCGTCGTCTTCGCGTCCTTCGGCGGGTTGCCGGACGGTGTCGCGCCGGATCGCGAGCTCGTGCGCATCGTCGCCGCCGCTGCGAGCGTCACCCAGATCGCGTGGGCCTCGGTCCTTCGTGTGCGCGAGAGCCTCCCCGAGGTGCTCCTCGACATGGCCGAGCGCGCGCGGCTCTGGCTCGTGCTCGACGGGGTCACCGCCGATCCGCTGCTTCGTGATCTCATGAGCGTCGTCTCCCGCTACGCGCGCGAGTCGCGGTGGATCGTGACCGGTGAAGGCTTTTGCGAGAGCCGCTTCGTCCCCGGACAGAGCCTGCGCCTCGGGCCGATGCCCGATGCCGAGCTCGCGACGTTGGCGCACGGGACCGCTGCGAGGTCGCTCGATCTCGGCAGGGCCGTGGAGGCCTCCCGCGGAAACCCCGGCGCGCTCCTACGCGCCATAGCGTCGGGCGCCGCGCCGGATGTCCCGATCGTCGACCCGATGCTCTCGGCGATGCGCGCCCTTTCCGATCGCAATGCCGCGACGGTGCTCGCGTGGCTCGACGAGCACGCAGAGGAAGCGCTGCGCGACGGCTATGCGCGCAACCTGTACGCGGTTCTGTCGCTCCGGCGCCACGAGCCGGAGCTAGGCCGGTGGTGGATGCGCTGTGCCGCGGAAGTGGGCGATCTGGCGGCGCTGCCGCACGGCGCCGCGCAGCACGCCTCGCTGAAGGACGCTCTGGTGCTCCTCGAGGCGTTCTTCTCGGGGGGCGATCTCGACCGCTCGCTCCGCGACGCGGAGGCGCTCGTCGCCCGCGCCGAAGCCGAGGGCGCCCCTCGGATCGCCGGCGAGGCGAAGACGATCGCCGTCCAGTGCCTGGTGATGAAGGGTGAGCTCGCGCGCGCTCTCGCCCTGGTCGAGTCGATTGAAACGGAGGACGACGAGCTCGCCTGCTTGCGTGACGGGAGCGCCTCGACCGTCCTGGCGCTGATGCATCGTAGCGACGAGGCGCATGCACGCCTCGAGAGGGTCCGTGCCGGCGCAGTACGCCTTCCCTTCCGCGCGCAGAACCCGATCCTCTTCCGCGCCGCCGACACCCTCTACCAGCTCGGCCTGCTCGAGGAGGCGCACGACGTCCTGTCCCAGCTGATGTCGGGCGATCGCGCTCGCTCGCTGCCGTTCCACCACCTCGGGCCGATCCTCCTGCTTCAGCTGCGAATCGCGATCGACCGAGGTGCCCTGCGCGACGTGGCGGCCCTGGAAGAGCGGCTCGCGGTGTTCGCGCGGGAAGGGACGCTCCAGCACCCTTTCGCGGGATCATGCCGGGTGTTCGCGCGCGTGTGGGCGGGCAACTTCGACGGGATCGGCGAGGAAGTGAGCGATTCGCTCCAGGCTGCGCGCGAGGGAGACTTGCTCGAAGCCCAATCGTCGGCGGCGATGGCTGCGATCGAGGTCGCGCTGGCGCGCGGCACGGACGTGGGCGTCACCCTGCGCGATCCCCTCGTGCTGTCGTTGCGAAACGGGGCGCCCGCGAGCCCGCTGCTCGAAGAGATTCTGCGGCGCGCGCGCCTCCGCCTCGGCGAGCACGTCTCCTCCGCGCCTCTCGCGGTGCGGAGCATCGAGCACGAGATCGTGGCGCGCCTCGCCGATGCCGAGGCGCACGTGCTGAGGGGCGCCTGGCACGAAGCGACCACGGCCTGTCGCGCGGCGGTCCAGCACGCCTCGCGCTGGGGCTACGCCTCACGCGAAGCGCACGCGCGCTCGACGCTGACCTTCCTCCTGCTCGCCCAGGGCCGCCGCGAGGAGGCCGCGCAACAGGTAGGAAGGCTCCGCGAGTCGGCAGAGCGCATGGGGAGCGCGCGTTTCGTCCGCGAAGCCGAGCTGCTCGCGTACCTTTCGCAGCCCGCCGCCTCGCTGCTGGAGCTCGTGGCTTGGGCACGCGACGAAGCCCCCGCCCCGATCGTCGCGCGCTGCGCACGACGCCTGCTCGGGGCGCCCGCAGGTCCCGACGCCGTCGAGCGCGCGCTGTTCGACGCGCTCGTCGGCCACGTCGGCAAGATCACGCACCTCGCGCCGGGATCCCTCCCGAGCTGGGGCATCGCCGACGTCGATCGATCGGTCGTCCTCGACGACGGATCGCGCATCTCGTTCGAGTCCAAACCGCTGCTCTGGCGCCTCCTCGAGGTCCTCTGGGATCACGGCGGCGAGGCCAGCAAGGAGGAGCTCGTTCGTGAGGGCTGGGCGCAGCCCGACTATCACCCGCTGCGCGACGACAACCGGCTGCACGTCACCATCCGCAAGCTGCGGGGTCTGCTGATGGATGGCCAGCCTCCCGCTCGCATCCTCACGCGCGACGAGGGCTACGCCCTGGGAGGCACCCCCGTCCGCGTCCGCTAGGTGCGGCAGATCAGTCGAGATCAGTGGCTCGGCGCGGGGCGGATCCGACGAGCGGCGCGCACGGCGGCGGAGCTGGGACTGGGTGCGTGTGGACCCCTCGACCAGGCGATCCCCGAGTTCGGCGGAACGAGGAAAAGGGCGGCCGAAAGGGCATTCGAGCCGCTCCTTGGCAATGCAAACGCTGGTGCGCCGAACGAGAGCCCACGCTTCTCTTCGAGCGCGAGGCTCCGTAGAATCGGCCCATGAACACCGAGCAGGCCGTCGTCGAAGGCAAAGACTACACCCGTACCGTCTGGTTCATCGCCGGCCCCCAGGCGACCGAGCACCCGCTCTGCGTGTTCCTGGACGGAGAATACTATCTCGAGCGCGTCGGCGCCCTGCCCATCCTCCAGGAGCTGATCGCAAGCCAACGCATTCCGCAGATGTCCTTCGCCTTCGTTCCGAGCAACGGCCCCCCGTCGCGACACGAAGACTTCGTCTGCAACGATCGCTTCGCTCGATTCATCTCCGAAGACCTGGTTCGCTGGGCCAGGAACCGAGCGAGCACCATCCGCGGCGAGAGAAATCTGGTCTGCGGTCTCAGCCTGAGCGGCCTCGCCAGCGCGCACATGACCCTGACCCATCCCCACGTCTTTTCGTCCGCGCTGAGCCAATCCGGCTCCTTCTGGTGGGAACGCAAACGGTTCGCGAGCCTCGCACGCGCATTCCCGAAGATCAGCTCCCGCCACTGGCTCAGCGTCGGCGACCAGGAGCTCGAGGACAACGCCACCCATCCACCCACGGGAATGCGCCAGGAGTTCACGCAGGTCGCCGGAGTGCAATCCGCCGTCGATGCGCTCGAAGCCAGCGGCGCCAAGGTGAGGCATCACGTGTTTCACGGAGCACATGCGTTCGAACCTTGGCGGGCTGAACTGGCCGACGCGCTTCCGTGGCTGTGCAGCGCTTAGGACAATCTGCGGTTCCGTCGAAAGGTGGCCTATCCGTTCGACATGTTGCCATATATTGCTGCGGAGGGACTCGATGACGGTCGCTATGAAGCGAGAAGTGCTGACAATCGAGTCCTCTGTGAGGGTACGCTCGACGACGTGATCGCAGCTGTGCTCCGAGCACTACGCGAGTGAAGGCCAGGGGCTATTGACCACGCGCGCCACCGCGAGAGCTCGTTCTTGCCCATGAGCGGCCATCGCGGCTCCCGGCGCGAGCGGCCTCGCGAGCCGCTCGCGCTGATCCCACAGCGTCTGCGACTCCACGAGCAGGCCCTCGCGGCGCCGGCGCGCGTTGTCAAATCATCATCGACGACTCACTTGGCGTGAAGCCCTCCGCCAGCTGCTCGTTGATCAGCGCAGCCACGTCGGTCGCGATGTTCTTCGACGCCGTCTGACGCTCGAAGATGTCGCCGTCTACGTCTCTCGTCCGGACGCAGACGCGGTTGTTCAATCCCGCGACCGACCACACGCGCCCGTCGGGATGCACGAATGTCCGCCACGGCACGGGAGTCTGCCTCGCCGGAGGCTTCGTCCATCTCCGCCTCTTCCACGCGAACGGCGCGATGCGAATGCGCGCGTCGATTTCACCGCTCCACTTGCAGGCCACCCCCTCGGCGCGCAGGGCGTCGAGGACGGCGTTCGCGACGGCGGAGGCGCTCTCGTCCGTCCCGTCCAGCGCGCCGAACGTCAGAAGGAGGCCCTCGCCTTCGACGCCGCGCTCGACATCCTGGGCGTGGTAGAAGACCGCGCCGAGCACCTTTTTCTTCTTCGACCCGAGCGAGGCAATGCGCGCGTTGACCTCGGCCCATCCCATCGCCTGGGTTCCGCCGACGTTCTGCATTGCCACGACACCGCTGCGCTCGAGCCTCGTGAATGCCTCGTCGATGGCGTCGTTGGTCGTGCGGTCGGCCCAGCGCTGTTCGAGCGCAAAGTCTTCGCTCCAGAGCGCCCTGCAGTAGGCGCGAAACGTGTTCGTGGCCGACTCCGCCACGACGTCCGGCGCGGCCTCGCTCGCGCACGCGAGGATGTAGTTGGTGCTGCCGTCCAGCGTCTTGAAGCGCTCCGGGGTGCCTCTCACCAAGATGCGCGCGCGGCGGAGGGCGGCCGCGTCGAGCTGGTGAGCATATTCTGTGGCGATACTCGCTGCCGTGTCCATCAGGCCGCGGAGTGTACCGAATGGATGCTGTCGGGGCAAACGGCATCTTGCTCGCGCTCGATGACGCTCGCTTGAATACGACGTCTACGTCGGGGGTTCGCGCGTCGTGCGCGCTTCGAGTTCTTTCCGGAGCCTTCGGCGTTCGCCCTTCGGCAGCTCACGAGCGAGTTTCGCAATACGATTCAGCTCATCATCTGCTGGAAATGTGACGTCCTCGTCATCGCGAGCGAAAAGGTGGCCGGTCGCAAGATGCATGTCTGGGACGGTCCGTGCCATGTTCACCTGGAATTGGACTGCGGGAAATGGCGAGGATCGCGCCACTCATCCGAAGGCAGACTTTTGGCTCCATCCCGAGTGCGGCTGTTTCACCTCCATGATGGAATACGTCGCCGCCGTGACGTCGACTCCCGTGGAGCTCACATGCTTTCAACCGGGGGGGCATGCTTGACGTCAGGAAGGCAGGTCGTTAGAAAACGCGTGCCTGTTGGAGAATGGTTACGGGTGGGAGTACTGCCCCTACGGGAGAAGGTGACGCAAGTAGATACTTGATGAATGAGTGGACCGCCGGTACTCACACACGCCTACGACAATGCGTGAGTGACTTCATTGCGAATCAAGGCGGGGGCCGTGGTTTGTTCGCAAGCAAGGAGTGATGAGTGACGTCACGTAAAACAGGGCTTGACCGATACCGGATGGAGTGACTCCACCCACCGTGGGACCAGATCAAATCAGGGATAACGAAGAATTCGCTGAATTGGACGAGAGTGTTCCGTAGGAAGTTTGTTTGGTCTGACCAGACGGGTCGTGCACCTGCGCGTGGACGCCTGCGCCGTGTAGAGCCCTGATGGCCGCACGAGGGTCGGCAGAGCGTGCGCGTACGATCCGGCAGACGTCTGCGGTTGTCGATGGCAGGGCGCGGATCCAGCGGGTTACGCCAGGTCAGGGGTGCCGGAACCCGTAGCGGAGGCGGGCGCTCTTGAATTCCTCGCCTTCCCTCCCGTAGAGTGCCCGTCTCGACTGGCACACGCCGTGGCATCGCCATGCATACGCACTCCGGAGCCCTCCTCGTCCCCATCCTCTGGCTCGCCGCTTCGCTCTCCGGCTGCACGAGAGACGCCGTTCCGCAGGGATCGCCGTCCCTTCTGCCAGCGAGCGCGTCGAACCCGCTGTCCGACGCAGCGCCCGCGCCTTCGGCGTCGAACGGCGCATCGAAGCGGCTCGATTGCGAATGGGTCCGCCAGAAGGACAACTGCTGGCAGACGATGAAGCGCGAGATCCGCGCCTGCCTCGGCCCCCTCCCGATCGAGGGCACGCTCGCGCGTGACCAAAAGACCTGCACGTCCTCGAATGCAGAGGTGCTCTTTCGACCCGAGGCGCCGAGCGCGCCCACCTGGGCCCTCGACATCGAGGTGCGCGTCGCGAACGAGACCTGCTTCCGCTATCGCGACACGGGCCCGGAGACAGGGACGAGGACGGACATTCCCCGGGTACACGTCCTCGAGGGGCCGACCGGCGCGACGATTTCGTTCACGTCGGGCATGCCCCTCACGCTCGTGTGCCCCGACGGATCGACCTTCCGCGCGGGCCCTGCGGATCTGGGCCTCGAAGGATGCGCCACGGAGCGTGTCTGGGAGGGCGCGCTCCCGCTGGGTGGAGGGAACTTCGAGCCCAACACGTCTCCGATCTGGCTGTGGCTCGATCCACGCTGGGGGAACGTCTTCGAGTGCGAACGCCCGCACGACTGAGCTCTGCCGGACGCGTGCGCACGACGAGCAGGCCCTCGCAGCGACCCGCGGGGCGGAGACAGATTCGGCCCTGCGGGAGCGCGCGGCGATCCTGTGGCGCCCGATAGACACACGCCGATCGTCACGCCGTACATCTCGAGGTCGCATTTTCGTGGAGGCCTTTCGCAAGCCTGCCGCTCGACCGCGCGTCGGACACTGTCCGATTCGAAGGGTTGCATCGTGGCTCGCACGCAGTGTAATGAGGAAAACGGCGCGTCTTCGTCGCACGCTTCTTTGCCCTCGCGACGAGACGCGCCGTTTGCGCGTCCTCTCGCCGTCTCTTTCCAAGAAGGAACTCACGTGACGAATCATCGATTTCATCCACCGCTGTGGCTCGGGCCGCTCGTTTTGCTTGCGGGCGCCTGTGGCGTCGATTCCTCGGGGATGGGCCCAGGAGGAGACGGGGGCGGGCAGGCTGCGAATCCAGCGTCGGAGGAGACGGCCGAGGCGCGGGCAGCGTTGACGGCGGGAGCGGGCAGCCTGGGTGACTGCAATGGGAATCCGGCGCGCTGCGCGGCGGTGAGCCTTTCTGCAGGCAACGGGCATACCATGGCATTGAAGTCGGACGGCTCCGGCTGGGCCTGGGGATCCAACACCTATGGCCAGCTCGGGGACAACACGAGCACGCAGCGAATCACGCCGGTGCCAGTGACCATGCTGAGCGGCTTCACCGCGGTGGCGGCGCGAGGCTTGCATTCCGTGGCGTTGAAGTCAGACGGCTCCGTCTGGGGCTGGGGAGCGAACAATTTCGGCCAGGTCGGCGACGGCACGACCACCGATGGACAGGTGCCCGTACCGGTGAGCGGGCTGAGCGGCGTTGCCGCGGTAGCCGCAGGCGACTACCACACGGTCGCGCTGAAATCGGATGGCACGGTCTGGACGTGGGGTCGCAACGACACCGGCCAGCTCGGCGACAACACGTTTACCCAGCGAATCACGCCGGTCCAGGTCACCGGGCTGAGCGGCGTTACCGCAGTGGCGGCGGGCTTCGGACACTCTGTGGCGCTGAAATCGGACGGTACGGTCTGGGCCTGGGGGTTGAACTTCAAGGGCCAGCTCGGAGACGCCACGACCACCAACAGGATCACGCCGGTCCAGGTCGCCGGGCTGAGCGACGTTACCGCAGTGGCGGCGGGCCACTCGCACTCTGTGGCGCTGAAATCGAACAGTGGGGTCTGGGCCTGGGGGTGGAACGTCAAGGGCCAGCTCGGGGACGGCACGATCGTCGATCGACACACCAGCGTGTACGTGGGCGGGAGCAGCGGCACTGCCGCGCTGGCGGCGGGCTACCAGCACACCGTGGCGGTGAAGTCGGACGGCTCCGTCTGGGGCTGGGGAGCGAACGATTACGGCCAGCTCGGGGATGCCACGACCACAGATCGACTCAACCCCAAGCAAGTGAACGGCCTGATGAGCGTTGCCGCGGTGACGGCGGGCCAATTCCACACGGTCGCGTTGAAGTCGGACGGCACGGTCTGGGGCTGGGGGCTAAACCTCAATGGCCAGCTCGGGGACAACACGACCACCGAGCGGCATACGCCGGTGCAATCCAGCGGACTCAGCCTCTTTTCGGCATGCAGCGCCCTGGCGGCGTGCGACGCGGGGACGGGCGTGTGCCTCGCTCCGCCGGCGGCGAACGGGACGGCATGCAACGACAGCAATGCTTGCACGAAGGTTGATACGTGCCAGTCGGGCACGTGCACCGGCGCGAGCCCGGTGATGTGCGCAGCGCCGGACGAGTGCCACGATGCGGGCACCTGCAACCCCGCGACGGGCGTGTGCTCCAGCAATCCGGCGAAGGCCGATGGCTCGTCGTGCAACGATGGCAATGCCTGCACGCAGATAGACACGTGCCAGTCGGGCACGTGCACCGGCGCGAGCCCGGTGACCTGCGCGGCAGCCGATCCGTGCCACGATGCGGGCATCTGCGATGTCGCGACGGGCCTATGCTCCACGCCGGCGAAAGCCGATGGGGCGGAATGCGACGATGGCGACGCGTGCACGCAAACGGACACTTGCCAGAATGGGATGTGTAGCGGTGGCAACGTGCTTGTCTGCCCGCCGGTGGGCGAGTGCGAAGTCGGGCTCTGCAATCCGGTCAATGGGGTGTGCTCACCGATCCACAAGCCGGACGACACGCCTTGTGCAGGCGGGGTTTGCCTCGCCGGCGTGTGCCAGATCGAGAATCCGACGTCGAGCTCGAGCGCGACCGGGACCGGCGGTGGCGGCGGTGGCAGCGGCGGCAGCGGGACCGGGACCGGCGGCAGCGGCGGCAGCGGCGGTAGCGGCGGCAGCGGCGGCAGCGGCGGCAGCGCGACCGGGACCGGCGGTAGCGGCGGTGCCGGCGGCAGCGCGACCGGGACCGGCGGGATGATGGCGACGAGCACGACCACGGGTGCAGGCGCAGGCGGTAGCGCCGGGGAAATCCCGTCGAGCGAGAATGGCTGTGGCGCCTGCGTCGTCGGGGGCGGCTCGGCGAACGGAGCCCCCTGGATCGGTCTCGGGCTCTTGCTCGCGTTGCGGCGAAGGCGGCAGGGCGCTCGCGTAGGCGCGCGGCCGTGAGGTGAGCGCCATCCGCGAGCAGAAGGCGGCCGCTTCCCCTCGAGCGCGCCGCCCCCGTCCGCTTGTTACGGCTTCCTCGTCCCCTCGACGACCATCCCCCCCCCGTTCACGGTCATCCCGGTCGCCTTGCCGCCTGCCTCGCGCTTGAACGTCACGCGCCAGCCGAGCGTCCCCATCACGAACTCGGTCTCCGACTGCGGGATGAGCTCCTCCTGGGGGAGCCTCGGCGCGAGCATCACGAGGCGCCCGCCCTCTTGCTTCACCTCCGCCATGCCGAACGGACCGCCCGAACCGTCCTGCAGCACGTAGCTGCCCGCGACGCCGGCCGCCGACGCCGCGCTGAGCTCGATGGCCGTCACGCGCATCGGCGCGGTATCCGGCCAGCCGTACTCCGCGGCCAGCGCGAGCTGGATCTCGCGCAGCAGGGACGCCCCGCCTTCTTCGTTGTTCGTCATCACCACCGCGCCCACGCCGATCTCCGGGTACATCGTGACCGCGCAGACGAACCCCACGGTGGAGCCGCCGTGCCCGAACTCCAGCGAGCGACCGCTCCCGCTGAGATAGGGCCCGAGCCCGATGCCGTCCTTCACCGCAGTGAGCATTTGCTCGGCCATCGCCTGCGAGAGCAGCGCCTTCGGCCGCCCGGCGCGCGCGTCGGCGATCGCGATCGCCCACCGGGCGAGATCGCTCGCCGTCGTCCAGAGCCCGGCCGGGGCCATCTCCGGATACACGTGCCACCCGCCAGGGATCGTCTTGCCCTCGCCGAGGTGGGCGCTGGCCGCCTCGCCCGCGCGCGCGGCGGCCAGCGGCTGCTCGAACGTGCTGTGGGTCATCCCGGCCGGCCCGAACACGAGCTCCTGCATGAGGGCAGGGAAGGACTTGCCGGTGACGTCCGTCATGAGCAGCTGCATCACGAGCGTCCCGCCGCCGGAGTAGCGCGAGATCGAGCCCGGGACGGCGTCGACGCGCACCGGCCCGGTGTTCGCCGGAGCCGTCCCGTTCAGGATCTGCACGAGCGTCGGGATCGGCTGGTTCCGCTCGTAGCCCGGAAAGCCGTGATTGGTGAGCCCGGCGGTGTGGCTGGCGAGCCGGCGGAGGGTGACCTTCTCCTTCTCGGTGTGCTCGTTGTCGGGCACCTTCCACGTCTCGAGGTAGCGGTTGACGTCGGTGTCGAGCTCGAGCGTCCCGCGCTCGACGAGGCGGAGCATCGCGGTGGCGGAGACGGGTTTGCTGATGGACCCGGCCTGGAAGAGCGTCTCGGGCGTGACCGCATCCTTCGGGTCGGCCGAGCCGGCCGTCTTCACGCCGGCGCCGCGGGCCCACGCGATGCGCCCGCCCTCGATGACGGCGATGCTGACGCCGGGCACGTGGTGGTGGGCCATGCGCTCTTCGAGCGTCCAGCGGACGGGCGGCCGGCCGGCGATCTCGACGAACGGTCGCAGGCCGCGGAGGACGTTTGCGACGTGCGGCTCCTGGGCGGCGCTCGTCGGGCCGGCGGAGCTTGCGGCCTCTGTGGTTGCGGGCGGAGGGGTGTGCGTGACAACGGGCCGCACGCAGGCAGAAAACGTGACCGCTGTGCAGCACAAAAGGGAGAGAGAACGCAGCAAAGGGCCCATCGTGCGGCGAACGACACCGCGCACGGCGCGTCGGTTCCCGTGCTTTCCGCATTGCATGGCGGCGACCGGTACGAGCGGCATCGACCCGAGGACACGGTACTTGACCGAGTCGTGCAGCGCGTATTGGGACTCGTTTCTTTCGCCCTTCACGACCGAGGCGGCCGCTCCCCAACCTCGCGGGCGCCGCGCCGGACTCTTGTCCCAGCCCCCGCCTCCTCGCTACGGTAGGGCCATGGGCCTGCAACTCACGCCCCTCGGCACGCTGACCCTCGCCATGGGCGAGTCGATCACGCTCCCCAACTGCCCCTCCGGTCTCCGCGTCATTGTCGAGTTTCCCGCGATCACCTGGGAAGGCGAGCGGCTCCGCGCCCGCCTCAAGGGCAAGGCGGCGGCCGACTGGATCGCGATCGGCCCCGAGGGCACGGCGACGCTCGATATCCGCTTCACGATGGAGACCGAGGACGGCGCGGTGATCTTCGTGCAGACCCACGGCCGGACCGACAGCGCCAAGTTCGCCGCGGGCGCTCCCGTGTACCTCGCCCCGCGCTTCGAGACGGGCGACGCGCGCTACGCCTGGTTGAACCGGATCCAGGCCGTCGCCAAGGGCAAGCTCGAGAGCGGCGCGGTGCGCTTCGAGGTCCACGAGGTCGTGTAAGTGCCCCTCTCCGCTGCAGCCGAGTCCGCGCTTCGCGACGCGCTTCGTCGCTTGTGGCCGGCACGGAGAGCCGCTGCGATTGCACTCCTCGACGCCGGATGCGCGCAAGAAGAGGCGCTCGCGGTCCTCCTGGCCGAGGCCGACGCTGAGCCTACGTCGCAGGTGGTTCGGTTCAACAGCATGGGCCGTTTTGGCGTCTCGCGTTTCGGGCAGGCCTCGGCCGAGGATGCGCTCCGAGCGGTGCGTGAACCGCAGGCATTCCTCCTCGACGCGTTATGTGCCGCCGCGCAGGACCCGGCGACGGAACCCTGGATACGAGCGAAGCACGTGCGTCGTTACCTGTTCTTGGCCTTTCGATTGCCGTCCCAGGCAGCGCGAATTCGGGGGCTTCTCGAGGACGAGGCGTCGGCGGTCTCGTTCGCGGCGTTCGACTTCTTCCGCCGCCGCCCGGTGCCAGCGGTCGCGATCGAGGTCATTGCCGCAGGGCTCCAGGATCCATCACGGCGCGACGCGATGGCCCGCGTGGCGGGCATCCTCTGGTACTGGCATGAACAGCAGTTGCCCATCGACTCCTGGATCGACGGATTGCTCTCTACCCTCCGCGAATCGTCGAGCGCTGCCATCCGGCGCGAGGCCGTCCGCATGCTCGGCGCATTTGTCCACCAGCGCGAAGACATCCGGGCTGCGCTCCTCGGTGCGCTGGACGATCCCGGTCGGTATGTGCGTGAGAGTGCCGCCGCGTTCCTCGAGCCTGACGACAGCGCGCATGCGGCGCCGATGCGCGCAGCGCAGGCTCCCCGTCCAGACGTCTCCGAGAGGGCCGCCGAAGCGCTCCGCATGCTGCATGCCTTCACGGAGGCCCTTTCGGGCGAGGATGCCGTCGCTCGGCGCAAGGCCATCCTGGGCGCCGCCGAGCTCGCCGAAGGCCCCTCGCGCACCCTCTCGGGATATCGTGCCAATGCCTCGCAGCTCTACCGCGAAGCGGCGCTCCGCGGCAGGACCGAGGTCGATCCGCACGTCCGCCTCGCGGCGGCGCGCTTGCTCGCCTTCATCGACATCTCCTCGCCAAGTGTCAGCGCAGAGGCCTCCGAGCCGCCCGCCTGGGCGCAGTGGACGGCGTGGGCGCTCGCCGATTCCGATGCGAAGATCCGTCGTGCCGGCGCACGCGCGCTTTCGGCGCATGAAGGGAAGCTCGCAGGGGCTTTGCCGCTCCTCCTCGCGCTCTTCGCCGATCCCGACGCCGAGGTCGCCGCTCACGCGGAGCGCGCATTGTTGCGCTTCGGCGCCGAGGCCGCGCCGGCCCTCGGCAGGATGCTCGAGTCGCCCCGTCCCCGGTTTCGATACCGCGCGGTGCGCGCGCTCGGTCGGCTCGGCGAGGCGGCGCTGCCTGCCGTGCCGGCGCTGATTGCCCGGCTCGAAAGCACCAAAAGCATGAGGCTCTCCCGCCGTATCGCCAAGCTGCTGGGTCGGCTCGGCCCTGGCGCTGCCGAGGCCGAAGCTGCGCTGATCAAGCTGCTCGAGAACTGGGCCACGGATGAGACGGTCGCGCGCAATGCAGCATGGGCCCTCAGTGCGATGGCCGCAGCTTCGCCGGAGGCATGCTCGGCACCGGCGGTCCGGTAGAGCCGCACTACGTTCGGCGGGGCGTTTCATTACGCCACACGGTTGATTTCGCTCTCCATCCTGAGCATGTCGACGAATCGACCGGCGGAAGCGTGGACCTCGCTTCCGCGTCCAGACTCCGCACGAGCTCCGCCCCCTTGTCGCCGTCTTGAAAACGTATATTGTCGATCGGGTGAAAAAGACGGCCCTCCTCGCGCTTTCCATGGGCATCTTGGCTTGCGGCCCGAGCATTGAAATCACCGAAGCGGCTTCCACCGGGGCTCGCCCTCGCCCCGATGCATGCACGCCCGGTGCGGCTCCGAAGCTTGCGTCGATCGACCGGAAAGAGCTCTCGCCGCCGCCTGCCCCGGTGGGCTCCATGGTCCTCGATCCCAAAGCGAGCCGCGCGCTCGTCATCGGCGGCATCTCGCTGAAGGGCGGTGGTCCTGCAAAACAGATCTCGGTGCTGGACCTCGCCTCGCTCGAGCACCACGTCCTGTCGCTCGAAGGCGATCCGGTCGAGGTGCCCACGTTCGCCGCAGCGATATGGGATCCCGAAAATGAACGCGCCGTCGTCATCGGCGGCACGGGAAGCGCCGCTGATCTGGCGCAGGTCTTCGCCGTACGTGTCGAAGGGGACGCGGCGATCATCGATCAACTCCCCGAGTTCCCGATCGGCTCTGCCTCGGCTCCCGCCGCCGCGTACGATCCCATCGGCAAAAGGGTCCTCGTTGCGCCGTTCATCCATGCAGACGATCCGGCGCTCACGCTCGCGTATCGCGGGACGTACGCGCTCGACCTTCGGCCAGGCGCCGAGAGTTGGTCGACGCTCGTTCCGGGGGAAGCCGGTCCGCCAGCGCCGCAGCTGAGCGAATCGCGGCAAATGGCTTATGATCCCGCGCTCGATCGGATGGTGATGGTGCGGAGCGGGCAGACGTCTGGGTCGACGGACGTGTGGGCGCTCGACCTTCAAAACCCGACGTCATGGATCGGCTTGGCGGGGACGCTCCCTGCTCTCCCCGTGTCCACGCCGTCGCTCCTCTGGGACGACGTCTCGTGCTCGTTTCTTTCGTTCACGCGTACCCCGAATGCGTGTGGCTTCGACGCTTGGGCGATCGACGCCGCTGCCACGCTCTTCGCACCAAGCCCCCTCGGCAGCGCCATGTTTGGTCCCGGTGGGCCCGGAAATGGAAGCGTCTTGCTCGATGCCCCTCGAGATCGGCTCCTGATCCTGGACGGCAGCGATTGCACCGAGGATGACTGGCTAAAGACCGTCGAGATCGTCGGAATCGAGCGATAGTCGTCCGCGACTCGCGGGGAAACAGGGTGCAACGAACGACCCGTCCCGTGTAGCATGGGCGGAGACGCATGCCCCTCGAGACCGTTCCTGCCGCCACCACCGCCGAAAGGCTCGTCGAGGTTCTCGAACGCGACGGCGCCGTCATCGTCGAGGGGCTCGCGACGCCTGCGGCGATGGGCCGCATCGGCGATGAGCTTGCGCCTTGGCTCACACTGCCGATCGAAAAAAGCCCGCTCGGCAACGATCGCTTCAAGGGCATGAAGACGCTACGCACCTCGAGCCTGATCGCGAAGTCGCCGGGTTGCCGCGACCTCGCGACGACGCCACGCGTGCTCGAGGTGCTCGACCGCGTGCTCGGCCCGCAATGCGCGACCTATCAACTCTCTTGGACGCAAGCGATTCGCATCGCGCCGGGCGAGATCGCGCAGGTCGCGCACCGCGATACGAACATGTACCCGTTCGCGCGCCCCGGGCCTGAGTGCTTCGTGAATACGATCTGGGCGCTCACCGAGTTCACGAAAGAAAACGGCGGAACGGTCGTGTACCCCGGCAGCCATCTATGGTCCGACGAGCGCGTGCCCACCCCCGACGACGAGGTCGCGCACGTCGAGATGGCGCCCGGTTCGGTCGTGATCTACTACGGCTCGGCGTATCACGGCGGCGGCGCGAACGTGACGACCGACCGCGATCGAATCGGCATTGGGCTTGCGTACACGCTCGGCTGGCTTCGCCAAGAAGAGAACCAGTACCTCGCGTGCCCGCCCGAGATCGCGCGCGATCTGCCCGAAGCGCTACGTACCTTGATCGGCTACGCGGGGCACTACCCGTTCTTGGGTTGGCACGAGGGCGCCGACCCCGCGCTGCACAAGGGCGCAGGGCAACGAAGGAAGTACGCGACGCGTCTCAAGGGCAGGGGCTGAGAGCGCCGAGAATACACCGGGAGCGGGAGCGGCAAGCGGAGGCGGAAGCGGAGGCGGAAGCCGAAACGCTTCCGGCGGCCTGCGCGACGCGCCTTGCACGCGTACAAATCGCCCGATCGACGCCGCTCGGTGGGGGCTGCACGCGTGCAAGGCGCTCCCACCGATCTGCTCGGCGTGCCTTGCACGTGTTCAAGGCACGTCGAGCAAGCGGCGCGGGAGCGCTCGCGTCGATGCAAGCGTCGCCGTGACGTGTTCCCATCGCCCCTTGCATCGACGCGAGCGCGCCGATCACGGCGTCACAGCCGCAGTTGCTCCGGTGCATCCCACGCCGTGCACCGTCCCTGCGCACCTTCGCGCCGATGCAAGGACGACCGCGCAGGCGCACGCGCTCCCTTCGCGTGGACGCAGCCGCGGGCGCCGCATCGCCCCCACCTCGCGAGAGCAAAAATCAGTCGGACAGAAAAAGTTCCGCCGCAGCGTCGAACGGCCCGCGCGGTCATCACGACGCGCAACCACGAACCCCACGCGCCCCGAGTGCCCCCGCCTCCCCGGCGCGTGTCCCCTTCAAGGAGGATCGCTCATGCAATCGCCCACGCCCGCCACCCCCGTCTCGAAGTGCCTCGATCTCGCCAGCTATTCCGCGTGTATGCTCGGCAAGTTCTCTTCCCACGCCGCATTCGCCGCGCTCGAAGGAAAGATGTGCCAGGGCGCCGCCGAGCTCGCAGCGGCGCAAGCGGAGTACGAGAAGGCCGTCAAGGCCATCCTGCCCAAGCGCGTCGACGTCAAATACGAAAATTACGTCTCCGATCGGCGCATCCGGCTCTCGCAACAGAAGGTCGAGATCGCCGACGGCAAGCGAAACGGGCGGATCGCGACCCTGGTCTTTCCGGAAGGATCCGCCCCGATCACCCGGCTCGTCGGCGCCTCGCAGGTCGAAGCCATGACCGATCTCGAAGGGCGGCTCGCCGCCGCCCAATCGCTCTGGCCAGAGGCCGAAGCCGAGAAGGTCGAGCTCGGCGCATTCCGGCAGCGTTATCAGTCCGCCCTGGAGAACCGTCAGATCGCCGGCCAGAAAGCGCGCGATCTCCGGGCAGCTCGGAATGCAGCGAAGGACAAGTTCCTCACGATGTACGCCGAGGTGATGGCCCGCGTCGAGGCCGAGCTTCCGCGGGACAAGGTCACGCAGGAGCTTTTCTTCGACGAAGTTCGCACGAGGTCCGCCCTCGAAACCGCGGACACGAACGAAGGCGACGAGGCCGGCAGCGAGACGACCGAAGGTCCGACGCAGGTCGTCTGACGCATCTCCCGAGGCGCCTCGCTGGGGCTTTGCCCCAGGCCCCACCAGGAGCTGTCCGCTCCTGGACCTGGACCAGCGCCCGCGCTGGACTGGGGGTCGATGAACTGCGCAATGCGCAGGTAAAAGAACCGCC
>NZ_JARZHH010000115.1 GCF_029946515.1 Polyangium sp. 6x1 | reverse complement strand
CGGCAGCGGCGGCAGCAGCGGCAGCGGCGGCAGCGGCGGCAGCGGCGGCGGCGGCGGCGGCGGCGGCAGCGGCGGCAGCAGCGGCGGCATCAACGACGAGGCTGACGGGTGCGGATGCCGCCTGAGCGGATCCCGGACGACCGCCGGTGGTGCATGGGTTTGCCTGGGACTCTTGCTCTGGAGGCGGCGAAGGTCTGGGACGCGGAGAGGGTAAGGACGAGGCTTCGCTGCCGTTCGTATCCCCTGCGTGAGCGCGCTCAGGGGGTCGCGGGCGAGGCTTGCGAATGTCGCCTCAATCCTCGTCGCCACCTGCGCCGCGCGAGCTCCCTCGCCGCGGCGGGGATCGTCCTCGAGCGGTTCTACAACGGGCGACGTGGTAGCAGCGGCGGCCTGTGGAAGAACTGCGCATCGCGCAGTTCTTCCGTCACCGGTCCAGGGCTGGCTCTGCAAAGAGGGGGGCGGACAGCTTGAAAAACTTTCCCCGCATCGACTGCGCATCGCGCAGTTCTTCCGTCACCGGTCCAGGGCTGGCTCTGCAAAGAGGGGGGCGGACAGCTTGAAAAACTTTCCCCGCATCGACTGCGCTTCGCGCAGTCGATGCCCAGAGGTCCAGGGCTGGCCCTGGTTCGGGTCGAGGGGCGAACAGCCCCCGCGGGGCCCGGGGCAGCGCCCCGGCGCGGCGGCTCCTGGGGAACTGCAAGCGCGCCCGGCAGGACTCGAACCTGCGACCAACGGCTTAGAAGAGCATCGGGATCGTGAGGAAGTTCGGGAGGTTAGGTCAGATTTTGGTCCAGATTTGGTCCATGCGGCGATCGAGGCGCTGCGGCTCGTGGCGGATGGGCAGGACGAGGGGGCGGCGCGGGCGGTCGAGGTGGTGGAGGGGGTGCTCAGGCTGGAGCCGCTCGTCGTGCTGGCGAGGGAGGCGGCGAAGGGGGGGCCGCTTCAGGTGGCGAGGGCGATCCGGTTGTGTGAGCGGGTGGTCGAGGTGCTGCGCGCTCCCGGGGCCGAGGGCAACGCGTTGCAAACCGTTTCTTAGCGCTCCACCACAGTCTCTTGGAACAGCTTGCCGAGGTCCCGACCTCGGGCGAAGCCGCGATCCGTGAGCAGGGTGGCACAGGGAGCACGTTGTGTGTGAGGGTGACCGAGGATCCGCTGACCTCTATAGACGCTCACCCGAATCCACGGAAAACGAGACTACGAGTGGGTCCGGTGGGCATCGCGGCGCGTGTCGAGCGCTGGGGCGGTCCCCATCCTCATCGCCACGTACAAGCGGGGAATGCAGCATTCCGTCGGCCTGTGGAGTGACATAGATTTCACTCTTTCGCTGGCTCGCTGAGCTTCTTCCACCCATCCTGCAGTTGCGTCCACAACTTTTTCGCATCTTCGGCTAATTCCTCGAAGGCTACGCGTACAATGACGGCGAAAATTGCATCAGCGATCGCTTCGGATGCTGCATTGTACATGGCATCTTTGGAGGGGAGGGTCGGATCTTTGAAAGCATTGATCACCGAGGCAACAGCTTGACCAACGGCAGCGCCCGTTTTATCGCCAGCGGCAGCACTAGCTGCGGCGCCAAGGGCAACTCCGCCTGGGCCTAGCGGAACTCCAAGCGCGGCACCATTGGCCCCGCCTAGGGTCTTACCCATGCTTGCACCCACTGTTTTCGGATCCACAGAGGGGGTGTCTCCACGAATTTCGCCGATATTCGACGCGTATTCGACGGGGTTCCAGGTCCGATCCCCCGACTCGACATTAACGAAATCGCCTTCGAGATAACAGCAGGCAAACTGCAATTTTCCATAAAGCGCCTGTTTCAGGAGCGGAACGTCCTTGCCCTTTTTCCACGAGTCAGAGTGTGACTTAATGCTGCTCGTCGAGTCGAGTTTCTTGAGTGCAGCACACACATTGTCCCTGACAGACGCACCGAAAGCCTCGCTTGTAACATAGGCGTTACCCTTGGGCATGTCCGCGCGTTTCACGAGCAGAGGTCCACGTGTCACTTTATCACTCGAATACAGTTTACGCTTGTAGTCTGGTGGTTTGTTGCGCAGCTGGCCATCGATTCCCGGTGTAATGTCCAGAAAAAATGATTTTGGAGGCCTGTCGTAGGCATTAAAATGTATGATGATAAAAAAATCAGCCTGCGCGTCCGTAACCACATCTGCCCGTGCTTGGGCGGTTAGGTTAATATTCTCATCCGATTTGGTCAACAAAGCCTCGACATCCACGTTTAGCGTTTTCGCCCGCGCCTCGATGGTCGCCTTCAAAATGTCAGCAAAACGTTGGGTCATCGTTTTTTCGAGTACGCCACTCACCACGCCAATTGCATTGTTCGATTTTGAGCCACTGACGTTGGTGGTGCCGCCGTGCCCAGGATCGATGACAACGACCCATTTCTTTTTGTAGCATTCTTTTTTCGCTGAGACCGGATCTTTTGAAGCTGCCGCGCAATCCTTGTCGATAGCCGCGACTTGCGCTGTCATCTTACTCATGGTTCTTCCCTTTCCCTACGCCGTCCCACACCCGTCCCCGCACGATGAGACCTGACTCCAATCCGGTACGAGCACCTTGTCGCCAGGACCCAGGCTCTTGGGATCAAAATTCGGGTTTTCAGAACCTAAATCAATAATCTCCTCACCGCGCTGCACCTGAAGGTCCCGGATGTCGGTGCCGTATCTCCGCGCAATGCCATAAAGCGACTCTCCAGGCGCAATTTCATGTACCAGCTGACCCATAAAGCCTCCTCATGATCGTGTCTGTATCACCACGCTGCATTGTCGCAACAATCCAGGCCCACGCAGGCGACTGCATCCAATTCCACCCGAGAAACACGCCCAGTATCGCTGCACGTAATTTCCAAGCGGCCGGGATGCCGGCTCGACCCGATTGCGAGTCCAGCAGATGCACGTAATCTGCCAATCGCTCGAGGCTCAGGTGTACGAGGCGCCGCGGCAGCACGGATTTCAATACAACTTCAAGCCGATGCAACTCGAGTGGTACGAGTGGACAATCGGTCACTAGTGGGAGGTTTTCGAGACATCCGCGTTTTGTGCTAAACGTGCCGTCCCAGAGAAGCATGTCGACATGGTCGAGAACTCGCGCAAGCTTGAGGATTGGCGCCACTTGATCCCCCCAGTGGCATCGCTCGAGCAGGTTCTCGTGAAGAGGGCTCTCGGGGAAGCGGCTACCAAAATAGATGTACCCGATCGAGTAGCGCATGATGTCCGCCTCCGCGACGTAGCCGTACGACGCAGCTTCTTCGATCACGTGCAAGCCCAGAGTCTCGCGGTCTTCCCCGACAAACTCGACGAACCATGGCAGGCGCCTGGACCACCAGCGGTACAACTCCTGCGCAAAATTTCGATAAGCAGCGTCGGCGAACGCTGACACCGCCTTACGGCTTAGCCTGAGCATGGAGGCATCATACCTTCAGTCACGAACCGTTTGCAAAGAGCGAGTTGTTTCACCGAGCTCGGCATGGACTGCGCCGTCCACCCCAGACGGTATTCGCAGCGGACACCAACTGGAGAACTGATGCCCCCGGATGTACCCCGGAACCCCCGGCCGGAAGTGCCGCGCCGTCACGCGGATTCGCCCTCCACACCCACACCTACACCGATGCCCCCCCTTGGCGTTCTCCGCCTCCGCCCACGCCTTCGCCCACGCCTTCGCCTCCCCCCTTCCGGTCGCCTGCCCCCGTGGTAGCATCACGGTCCCCTCGATGATCACCGGAGCAGTCGTAGACTCTTGGCCCAAGGTCAGGGGAGCCGACGAACTCCTCCCGGACAAACCGCCGGTGTTCGGGCCGAGCGCTCGTTTCGCCTGACCGGTCAGCGAGGCGGAGGCAATCGCGGCGCCGAGGTCCCCCAGGCCGCTGTTCTCCCGCGGTGTCGATGCGGCAGTTACGTGCACGAATCGGAGTCATGCCCCCGAATGAGCCCTGGATCTCCGCCCGGAAACCGCCCGGCTTTATGAGCCGGACGTCTTGGACACGACCTCAGCTCGTTAACTGGTCTACTTAGTTGTCCCGTCAGTGGCGTGCATGTACGGTCGGGGGGCGAGGTCCCCATGATGACGCGTGCACGGCTCATGCCATCTTTGCTGGCGCTCCTCGTCTCCACGGCGCCGGGCGTGGCCCT
Organism: Polyangium sp. 6x1; assembly: GCF_029946515.1. GTDB lineage: Bacteria > Myxococcota_A > Polyangia > Polyangiales > Polyangiaceae > Polyangium. The sequence goes on along the minus strand of NZ_JARZHH010000115.1, from coordinate 16,442 downwards.
CGCTCAGGACGTCGCCGCGGCCGAAGCGCTCTTTCAGCGCGGTGTGGAAGAGATGAAGCAGGCGAAGTACATAACCGCTTGCCCTGCCATCGCCGAGAGCCAGAGGCTCGACCCGCGCCCAGGGACACAGTTCACCCTCGCCGAGTGCCATGCCCTCGCCGGCAAGCTCGCCACGGCAGTCGTGGCTTACGAGGACTTCCTGCGCATGGTCGCGGGGCTGCCCGTTTGGCAGCAAGGCAAGTATCTCGACCGGGTCCGGCTGGCCGAGGGACAAAAAGCCGCGCTGGGCCCCCAGGTGCCGCGGCTCATCCTCGTGTATCCCAAGGATCCACCGGCCGGAGTTCGTGTGTTTCGGGACGGGACCGAGCTCTCGTGGGTGTCGGTGGGCATTCCCCTCCCGGTCGATCCGGGAGAGCACGTCGTGGACCTGGAGGTGCCTGGGAAGCCGCGCATCGAGCGGCGAATTTTGCTGGCGAAGGGCGAGGAGAAGTCCGTCGACCTCAGCGAAGTAGAGCCGCCGAAGCAGGAGCCGCCGAAGCAGGAACTGCCGAAGCCACCGGCGAGTGCCCCGTCCCTGCGCGGAGTCGAGCCTGCCCAAGGCGGCATGACTGGGGGGGGCAAGGCGTGGTTGTTCACAGTCGGCGGGCTCGGGCTCGCGGGAATCACCATGGGGAGCATTACGGGAGGGCTTGCACTCGGGGAGAAAGCGACCGTGGACGAGTACTGTAAGAACCTGATTTGCGACCCTGAAGGGCTGCGCGCACTGGAGCGCGGCAGACAGCTGAGCGTGCTTGGAACCGTGGGATTTGTGGTCGGCGGGGCGGGCCTCCTGACGGCGGTGGTCCTGTGGGCAACGCGGCCCGGTGAGAAGAAATCGGGCGGCACGGGGGCCATCCAGGCCGACGTGATCACGACGGAGAGGGGGGGCGTGGTGGTGGGCCTGAAAGGTGTTTTCTGATGAGGCGTCTGGCGCGATGGGCGGTCGTGTTGGTGGCGGCCGTGGGCGGTTCGATTGGGTGCACGCAGATCCTGGGTTTTGACGAGCCCTATCGGGCCGCTCCCGTGGCTGGAGGATCGGATGGAGGCGCGGGCTCGGGGGGCGGCGCGGGAACGGGCGGCGCAGGGAATGGCGGCGCAGGGAATGGCGGCACAGGGAATGGCGGCGGCGCAGGGAATGGCGGCGTAGGGAATGGCGGCGCAGGAATGGGTGGCGGGGGAGGGCAGAGCTCTTCGAGCGTGTCGAGCAGCAGCGCATCGAGCAGTAGCGCGCAGAGTTCGTCATCGGGGTCGGTGCCTCCGGTCGGGATGGTTGCATGTGGCGCCGTGGCCTGTCCCGTGGATGGCCAGAGCGCCTGCTGCTGGGACGAATACGACTTTAATGATCCGCCCCAGGGCGAGTGCGTGAGTGGATCGGACGCCAACGACAACTGCGCCACGGAATTGAGCGCTAACGGCCAGCCCGGCTTCGAGTCGCGCATCGAATGCCAGCTCCCTGAGAACTGCCCCGCCGGCACCGTCTGCTGCGGTGACCTCACCCAGACGCAAAACGGCAGCTGGTATCCGCTCCTCCGCTGCGCCGCCACCTGCACCTACCCCGCGCAGCGCGTCCTCTGCGACCCGCAAGCCCCCGACTGCCCCGTCATCGACACAGGCAGCGGAGCAGTGCAGACGACGTGCAACCCGAGCACGCTCCTCCCGGACGGCTACAACATCTGCCGTCCCTGAAGGGGGCCCGGTCAGCGCTGCGCAGGACCCACGAGTTGTTGACCCCGGATGTACCCCGGGAGCACGTGGAGTCACCCGGATCCGCTCGCCGCACCCATACCGGACCCGATGAGGTGCGCATGGGCACGATTGGCTGCGAGTCGAAGCGGATCGGATAAGCGACCGTGGTCTCCTTCGTTGCCGCGACTGAGCGGCGTCGCGCCTGTAAGTCCCATCGGCTGGATCGAGGCCGAATCCCGCCTTTCTACGATGCTTTCAGCCTCCAAACCCGCAGATTCCTCCGCCCCTCTCCCTCCCCGATCCACATCTTCCCCGACTCGTACCCGAGCGCCCGCATGATCGCCCCAATCCGGAGCTGCGCGGCCTTGTCCTGCTTGCAGGGCTCGAGGTCCACCGCAGCAGACAGGATCCGCGTCGTCGTGAGCGCGTCCTCGGGATCCTTCGGGTTGTGCCGTCGCACGAAGCCCCGAAGCCACTGCTCCACGAGCGGGAACCATGCGTCCTCCATCTCGTACGCCGAGGCCTCGGTCGCCCGCGCGCTTTCCTCCTCGTCATCGAGCCACCACGGGTGATCCGAGACGTACCAGGCGACCGCCTCCGCCCAGAGCTGATCCCGCCACCCTTCTAAAATGCGGAAGTTGATCCGTCTCCGCACGGGCAAGACCCAGAACCGCCGCGAGCCCGTCGAGTCCGTCAGGATGTGGTTCTCGTTCGTGCTGCCCACGATGACCGTCGTCCGCGGATGCTCGACGACGCCGCGGCCGTAGGGCGGGACGAAGACGTCTTTCCGCGAGGAAAGGAACGCCTTGACCTCGGAGACGGCCTTCTTCGACGTCACGCGTTCGAGCTCCGCCCACTCGTAGATCCACGCCGCGGCGATCTGTAGGAGCCCCTGCCGGGTCGAGATATCGACCGCGGTGTCCGCGAACCACTCGCCCCCGAGGATCTCGAAAAACGTGCTCTTGCGTTCGCCTTGCTCGCCCAGGAGGACGAGCGCGGTGTCGAGCTTGCATCCCGGCCGGATCGCCCGCGCGACGCAGCCGACGAACCATCGCAAGAGGTACGAGCAATGGAGCGGCGTCTCGGCCACCTCGAAGACGTCGGCGAGGAGCCGTGCGATCCGGAGCTCGCCGTCCCATGCGAGCCCTTCGAGGTATCGTCGGACAGGATGGAACGAACGTTCCTCGGCGATCTGACGGACGCCCATGCCGAGGTTCTCGGCCGAGAAGCTCACCGCGAACCGGCGCTCGATGTCCTCGCGCAGGCGACCGAGATCGCCGTCGCCGAAGGGGCGATCATCGATGCAGGGCGAGGCCCGCATCAGGTTGTAGGCGAGCCGCGAGCCGTAGACGTGACGCAGGATCAGGCAGAGATTCCCATAGGTCGTTTTGATCCCGCCCGAGTTGGTATGAGCCAGGCCGTCCTGCCATTGGCCGGGCTCTCCGCGCTTCGGCGTCATCATCCTCGACGACCTCGGAGCAGGTAGCCGGACGAGACGCGCGCCCGCGCTGCACTTGCCACCTTGTGTTCGAGGGCCTTCCGGTTCCACGGCGGCTGACAACGCGGGTTGTACTCCTTGGCGAGCAGCGCAAGCGCGGCCGAGGGCTCGAGGTCGAAGCCGCGCACGAGCGCCAGAGCCGCGCGGAACGTCGTGTCGTGGCCGCGCTGCCCGCTCACCGCGGGCGGCAACGCGCGGAGGTACGCGCGCGCTCGATCGCTGACAGACGCCCCGATTGATGCGGGACGCGAGGGCAGGGAAGGAGACGACACGGGGAGCTCGGGCGGAGCCATCACGCGCTCACCGAGCCACGCGGGGGCCATGAGGACGGGGGCCGCGGAATCGAGCCATCGATACGGCCGCCCGCTCGCGTGCACCGAGGGGGACGCGACGATATAGGAGTCATCTCCGCGCACGTCGACGCCAGGCCCGAGTGCATGCACACGCGGAACGACGCGCCGGCCGGGCCAGAGGAAGACGAGGTGGAAGCCCCCGCCGCCCGTCGCTGCGCGCAGCGTGGGAGGCAGCGGGCCATGTTCGCGCTCGATGGCCGCGAGCGTATCGAGCCCGCCGCCCTTCGCGTCGATGTCGAGCACCCACGCGCCCGCGCGTTCGCCGAGGACCACGCCGACGCTCGCGCGAGGCGCACGCCTCCACCAGTGGCTCACCATCCGCGCGTCCGTCGTCGCGTCGCGCAGGCCATGCGGCGCGAGGGGCGCCCATGGGTGTTTCCCCATGCGGTCGCATCGGGGGCCGCGAAAGCACGCGCAGCGAACGCCGTTCGGATGCGGCACGGGCCAGGCGACGGGAAACACGGGCCAACCGCGAGCCGCATACCAAAGGGCGGCGGAGGCATGAATCATCGGAAATGTTGTGCAAGGCATTGCATTCCGCAAGAATGCACGGGCGCTGCACGCGGCCCGTCAGCTCGTCACGTGGGAAGACCTCGGAGCACAGCAGCCGGCCCGCGCACGATCGCGGCCGGCTCCGTGCGTCGGAAGATGCACGGACGATAAACTTACGTCAAGCGTGCGATGGATCGGGAGGTATTGGTGGCTTCGACTGCGCTATGCGCAGGTTCGCCGCGTATACCTCGATCAAGCAGAGCCAGACCCGGGGAGAGTAGGGGTAGACGGGGCCGCTCATCACCATTTCGATCGCGCGCTCGTCAATGTTTTCCCATCTCGCCCACTGCGCCGCGAGGGCGCGCGCCTCTTCTGGGGAGTGCGTAGGGTGCGAGGAGGAGGGCGGCGGCGAGCTCTTCGGCTTCTCCTCGGCGATGCCGGTCAAGAGCCAGGACAACGGAACGTTCAGCGCCGAGGCCATACGTTCCGCGTTCCGCTGCTTGATTTCCGCGGTATGCCCGTTGAGGACACGGGAGAAGATTCCGCCAGGCAAGCCATAACGCTGTTCGAGCGCGCGAAAGCTCGGCGGCTGGCGTCGCTTTCCTTCCGGCGGGAGCGCGCGCCATGCGGCCAGGACACGCTCCCTCAGATTCCCCTCCGTCTCCGGGCTGTCCACGCACCAAACCCTGGGGCCGAGCACGGGGTGTCGCAACGAGCGAAATGTGAAACCCGTCTTGACCAATCCGTTCCAGTCGTGCAACGTGCGGCGCACTTGATAACGTTCGTGCTGCCGACGCGAAGTCGGGAGAGTTTGGCAGGGGACGCGAGGGCGCGCCACGCGCGACTTTGGAAACGTTTGCCAAACCCGAGGAACTGAGGGCGGCGCGAGACTTCCAAGGTCTCAACGTGAAAAATCATGACGAACGGGTGTGCCCTCGTCGGGCGCGCAGTCGACGCCGACTGCTCTGGCCCGACATGCGGGACGTTCTGCGGCAACGTGCAGCGTGTTGCACGCGTGCTTCATGGCGTAATGTTCACGCTGTCCGGCCGGTCCAGTATCGCCTCGGGCAAACCGGGCGGGCGCTGCGGTGATCATGCGGCGAGGAGCCGGACGAATGAATGAACAATCCAACGATCCGCGGTTTCGCGCTGTCGATGATGCCCTTGCGTTCGTGGCGGAGGTCGTGGACCGCTGGCCAGCCCTGGACGGAGACGCTCTTCGCGTGGTCGTACGACTCGCCCAGGACATGCTCGACGGCGAGGATATCGGGACGCTCGGGTGGCCCGCGATCTGGACGTGGGTGAGCGGGCGAGCGCGCGATCACGGGGAGGCCTGGACGCGCGAGGGGTGGGCGCTGTTGGAGGTGCAAGCCCCCGGGACAGAAGGGGTGGTGCAGGGGTGGCGACGGATCGCTGAGGGTGAAGCCGAGCAAGCGGCCGGGTGGCTCGCGCGAGTGATCGTGGGGGAGTTGCACGGCGGCGCAGGGGTGGACATCGCGCAACAGGCAATGGAGTTGTCTATCGTCGCTGCTATCGAGGCCGAGGAATGTGCTGCGCGTGCTCGCGGCGAGCTGGGGGCCGAGGAGGCCGGGACCTCGCTGGCGAGGCGTCGGGCGCTGCTCGATGACGTGGCGGCATGCTGGGAACGGGAGAGACTGCGAATGGATGGAGAGATGCCGAGCGACAACGCATGGCGCGAGCATCCGGGGGCGGGACAATGTGCATGACCAATGCCGAGGCGGCTGAGAGGTATCTGCGTCAGGGACGAGAGCATCTGGTTTTCGCCCGACAATCGGCGAGTGTCGGGGACGGGCGCCTCGCGTCGTCGTATGCGCGGAAGGCGGCGGAGGCGTTCGACATCGCGGCGACGTACGCCGAAAAAAAGAGCGACGCGAACGCGGGCGAACCCTCGAAGGGGCGACCGCTTTCGCATGTCTACGAGCCGCCGCGCGGCGTGGAGGTGGCACGATGATACGGCTGCTCCTGGTCAAATCGCCCATCGTGCGCGTCGTGGACGAGGGCGAGGGACACGCGGGGCTGGTGATCCTCGACATCACGCACGGCGACGCGGAGGTCCTCGTGGGCATGACCCCGAGCCGCGCGCGGGCTCTTGCGGCGGAGCTCGTGCAGCGTGCCGAGGCGCAGGAGAGGAATGGGGGCGCGCGATGAGCGTCCGGCGGAAGGGCGAGCCCATCGCCTGCGGTCGTTGCCTGTCGTTCGACATCGTGGTCGGCGGGCGCTCGTGGTCATGCCTCGCGTGTGACGAAGGGGGCCGCCTCCCGCAGGAGATGGAGGCGCTGCCCGTCGAGGACGAACTCGCCGGTTACCTCGCGCAGCCCGCGCTTCTCGGTTCGATCTCGCGTGAGCGGAGGCTCAACGCGGCCAGGCTGTTGCTGGCGTTCTTCGTCCAAGGACGCAGGGACGCCCGGCCGTGATCCTCGGCTGGCACTGACGTAATGCGCGCCGAGATAACGCGCGCGGCGGGAGCACAGAGGAATCGAGGCCCGGGCAGCGCGTGCGCGCTCGGGTCGGCGTCGAGGTGTACCCGACGCCAGGAGAGAAGAGCTTGAACTGCATCGAAGAGGTCAACGGCTCGGCGGCGCCCGTAGCGCCGCGTGAGGGCTCGATCGCGGACGTCATCGCGGGCCGGGCCGAGTGGGCGATCGCGAGCGGGGACGCCCTGGAGTTCCTCGAGCTCCTGCCGCCCGCGAGCGTCGACGCCGTGTGGTGTGATCCGCCCTATTGCTCGGGGGGCTTCCTCGAGACGGCAAAGCGGCGCGCCCGTGGCATGCTCAAGGCCAACACGATCAAGCGACTCGGCTGGTTCGCAAATGACAACATGGGGACCACGGGCCTCGTGTGGCTGCTGCGGTCGGTCGCAGTGCGCGCGGCTCGCGCGCTGCGTGCTTCGGGGCACTTTGGCTGCTTCACCGATCACCGGATGATCGACGCGCTGAAGCCCGCGCTCGAATCGAGCGGGCTCCGGTATTCGAACCTCCTTGTCTGGGACAAGCTCACGCCGGGCCTGGGCAAGGGGTTTCGTGCGCAGCACGAGGTGGTCCTTCACTTCGTGAACCGCTCGCCCGAGTACCACGCGGCAGACGAAGGCAATCTTCACCGCGTGCGGCGCGTGCCGCCGAAGAAGAAGAACCACCAGACGCCGAAGCCCCCGGAGCTCATCGCGCACCACCTTCGTGTGGTTGCTCCACCGGGTGGGCTCGTCGTCGACCCGTTCGTCGGGGGTGGCGGCATCGGTGTTGCGGCGCTGAGGGTCGGCGCGCGGTTCATTGGCTGCGACATCGATCCGGGCATCTGCGAGGACGCGCGCGCCGCGATGCGCGAGGAAGCGGCTGCGCTTGCTGCGGGGAAACGGAATCAGGAAGCGCGAGGGCGATCGGGCTTCGCGTGGGGATGAGGGCGCCCGTCGGGCGCGCCAAACGAGGGCCCAGCGGGCTCTCTCGGAGAGGATAACGGATGACGAACAAGGATCCCGGGCTTGCGCTCGGGAAACGGATGGATCTGATTGAGTTGCTGCGCGACGCCGAGCGCGGCGGGCGGGTGCTGTGGGCGCTCGCCGATCCAGACCTCGAAATCGAGGCTGTTGCGATTCGCACGCGGCGCAATGATGCGCGCGTTTACTTCGGCCCCGCGCCGGAGCTGCGCGAGCTCGCCTTGCTCCCGCCGCATTGCGTGGATGGAGCGGACGAGCAGGTGATTCTGCGGTCCGCACGCGAAGCGGTCTTCGGCGTGCTCGGGTCCGCGGAGCGTGTGGCCTTGCGTGGCCTCGGCATCGCGACGGCGGCCGAGTTTGTCAGGTGCACGCGGTCTCTTCGGCCGAGTCGTCGCGCTGACCTCCGCGCGCTCGCCGCGCTGGCCCGCGGGCCGGTGTCGCTCATCGTGAACGCCCCGCGCGGATTGCTCGGGACCTTCACCCTCGCAGCGCTCGACCTGGAGGCGGTGATCACGAGGAACACGGCGGGAATGCCGCGGGTGCAGTTCGCGATCACGCCGCCGCTTCGATCGGTCGCTCTGTTTGCGAGTGCGGCGGACACGACGGACGCCGCTGCACGCGATGGGCATCAATACCTGCGGAACCTGCTGCACGTCGAGCGGCTGGCCGGCCTCGGGAGGGCGGCATGAGCGACGAGGACCGGAAGGCCGAGGCCGTGGAGTTCGTGATCGGCGTGCTTGCGGGCATCGGGATGGTGTGGCGCGATCAGGGATTCGGGGCGTTCGTCGCGGAGCTCGTGGGCCTGTGTGATGCGCACGCGCTCACGGAGGAATCGGAGGCGGCTCCGATAGCGGCGGACGAGGTGGCCTCGATCAACTTCTTTCGCCAACGGTTTGTCGCCGCCGTCGAGCGACTCGACCTCGGAGAGACCGAGCGGCTTTGCGGGGAGCTGCTCGACAAGATGGCCGCCGTCGAGGTGGCTCCGGCAGGCGATCGTTTGCGGATGCTGCTCGAGGAGATGCCGCCGGAAGGGCTGCGTCCGCTGGCGGCGCGCGCGGTCGTCGAAGCGGTCGAGGTCCTGCACGCGGCGCTCGCGGAGGCCTACGGCCAGGCGTACGACCTGGCGATCGTCGCAGGGGACACCGTGCTCGCAGCCCGCGCTCGGAACGGAGAGACGGAGATCCGCCCATGTGCGGAGGGGAGCGAGGAGGCGGCAGGATGAAGATGGGTCACAAGGTCGAGGGCGAGGACATCGACGAGGCGCGCGAGATCGAGGCGTGGGCCGAGCGGCTGCGGTCGGGGTGGTGGTGGCGCGTGCGCGCGTGGGTTCGGGACACGTTCGAGGCGTTGCGGGTGAAGCTGCGCCGAACCAGGGCCGCAGAGGAGCCCGCCGCCGAGGAGCCAGCTCACGGTGCGCCCGTCGAGGAGTTCCGCGGCGCGCTGTGGCAGGGCGACGATCCGGGGCTCGCCTGCCCGGTGCCCTTCGAGCTCTTCGAGGGGACCCACGATCCTCGCCCCTCCGTTCCCCGAGGCGAGCATGGCGCCGACGTGCGGTGAGCAGGTCCGCGCGGAGCTCGCCGCGCGGGGGCCCATGAGCGCGTCGATGCTCGCCGCGTTGCTCCGTCTGTCGGTCAAGCGCGTCGAGGCGGCCCTGGCCACGCTTGCTCGGGATGGGCAGGCCCGGCAGTCGTTGCAGCTCGGGCTTTGGCACCTCGGGACGGGAAAGGGGCCGCAGTGATGGCGGTGGAAGAGGTTGTCCTGGCCTTCACCGAGGCCGTGGAAGAAGCGGCGCGCGGGCCTGCGTGGCACGAGGCGCAGCCGCCGCCCGTGCAGCCGCAGATCGCAATCGCCCGGGGAGTCGCGGCCGCCCTGGAGCTCTGCATGTCGCCGCGTGCGCGTGAGGTGCTGCGGCTGACGGCGCGCAACCTGCGCGAGCGTCGCGCGCGTCACGGCTGACCCGAAATCCGCGGCGCCTGCAGGCGTGAGCCCGGACCGACCGGGGCGGATACTCTCCACCACGAAAAAAAATCGACCGAGCGGAGGATCGATTCGTCTCCGAGAGGGCCATATAGGGATGTGATACCCGCGCCCATCGAGACGCCGCCCCGCGACCTCGCCTTTGCGGAGCTCTACGAACGGTTCGCCCTGGAGCTGCCGCGGTGGCTCTGCTGGTTCGGCATCACCGGGGCCGAACACGAGGACGCGGTGCAGGAGGTGATCGTCGCCATCTGGACGAACGCGCCCGAGGTGATGCGGGATCCGCGCGGCCCGAGGGTCGCGATGTTGCGGCTCGCGCATGCTGTCGCTCAGCGTCTTCGCCGCGGTGCGGCTCGGCGGCGGCGGCGCGAGGCCGAGGCTGCGGAGCTCACGCCGTCACAGGGGCACGACATCGAGCGCTCGCTGGCGCTTGTTCTGGCGATCGAGGGCTTGCGAGAGCCGTATCGGAAGGCCGTGATCCTCTGCGACGTGTACGAGTACACCGTCGCGCAGGCAGCCGCCGAGATGGGCGCGACCGTGCCCGCCCTGAAGCATTGGCTCGCCCGTGGTCGGGCAGACGTTCGGCGCGACCTCGACCGCAGGAGCGAGCGTGCCGCGGTCATCATCGCGCCCTTCGCCCTGGGGCTCGATCCCGTCACGCGCGCCGCCTACGCCGCCTTGCTCGCGGCAGAGGGCCGCGGTCCGAAGCTCGGGGGGCCAGGAGGCCCTCCGGGTCGGCCACCGGCAGCGCCCGCGTTTTTCGTACCGATCCCGCTGCCGTCCGCCGATCCGTGGATCGTCGCGGCGATCATGGCGCTCGTCGTCTTCGCCTTCGCCGGACTCATCAGCCTCGCGGTGCTCTTCACGCCACGCCGACCGGAGCCCCCGCCGATGATTGCGCGTGCGGGCCTGTACGTGCCCACCGCGCCCAGCGACGGCGCGTTTCCGATCGTGGCTGTGTCCAGCGAGGCCACTTCGGCGACGCCAGCCGACAGGAAGTCCGCGGCGACCGCTCGCGGAGGCGGTGTGCGTCGCGGAGCCGCGCCCCAGACGCCGCTCGCGGACATGCCTGACCTGCCCAATCTGACGCCGCATGCGTCGCCGCCGCACGGCGGGCCGTAGGCGTAGCGCTCAGCGCCAAGACGAGACGGCACGCAGAGCGGGCGCAGGAGAATGGGACCCCTGCTCGCGCGCTCAAGTGGAAAAGGCCAATCCTGCGCCTGCTCTTCGTGCCGTCTCGTGCAATCCGTGATGATCGCGGCCTCGTACGAGGACGCCGCATTGGGAGAGGTGTGTCGATGCAATCGATACGTGCAGAAGCCGCGCTGGTCGATCCCTCAGGCGCATGGGTGGACGAGAGGCCCACCGAGCCCGGCATGGTGTTCGATCGGCAGACCTTGCCAAGCGCCGGCATTCGGGTGGAGCGGGACACCGAACCGGGACCGCCCTCGTTGCTGCGGTTCTCGTGCATGCAATGGCTCGCGCACGTGTTCGGGCGGCTGCGGAGGTCCGCATGAGCGCCGCGCGTACGCGTATCGCTGCGCCCATGCCCGCGCCCTGGCGTTACGGCCTGCGGTCCTCCTCGTCCGCGGTCATCGAGCGACTGGCGCGGTTGTCCTGGTACGAGATGGCGGACGCGAACGACATCCTTCGCCAGGAGCTTGTGCGCCGAGGGCACGGTCATGACGTGCGGCCGCTGATGCTGGCCCTCGAGCGGATGGGACCCGAGTACGAAGATGCGCCTGGGGTCCCGATTCCACTGGTTCGGAAGGCGTTTCCGATCGTCCCGCGGGCAGAACTCGACGCGCTTCTGCTCCACGCGGAGGCGCTGGGCCTCGTGGCGCTCGTTCGCCTCGACGATGAGCCCTGCGCCATCGAGCGAGCAGGAGGCCTGCTGCATGCGAAGCGAGGGCTGCTCTACTTCTGCGCGCCGGTCGACGGCTCGATCGGGCCCGAATCGAGGCGCAGGCGTTCAGGCCAGGAAGCAGGCGCCCTTCTGCGTCAGCTTGCCGCGCTGGAAGACGCCGCGCAGGCATTCGCCGAGGTGGACGCCCGGATCGCGCGGATTCTGGAGGCGCGCTCGGCCGCGCTCGTCACCGACGGGAACGACGTCCTTCGGAAGGTCGCCGACCTTGCCGCGTGGTATCGCCGCGTGCCAGGCGTGCCGCTGTCCATCCTCCGTTCGGTGTTTCCGAACCTGCCGCGCCCTGCATTCGATCGGCTCTTGCGTGCGCTCGAGGCGCAGCGGCGTCTGCGTTTGCACGAGGTGTTTCTTCCTGCGCCGTTCGTGGATCCGCTTGCGGCTATCGAGGATCCTCGTGGTCTTTTCTACTATTGCACTGTGGATCTGGGGAGGTCGTGATGTCGCAGTTTCAGGAGGCAATCGGGCGCCGCGTGCGAGATCTGCGCCTCGGGCGGAATATGTCCCTGGATGCCATGGCCAGGGTGGCTCATGTGTCGAAGACGCATCTATCGAACCTGGAGCAGGGGCGGGTCAACGCAAAGGTCGAGACCCTCTTTGCCATCGCTGGGGCGCTCGGGGTGCAGGCGTGCGACCTGCTCAACGTGGTCGAGGATGAACGTGCGGCTTTCATGGAGGCAACCCGCGAATTGACGTCTGGAGAGCTCGTCAGCGTTCGCAAAGGCCTGGAAGCCGAGGCGGAGCTCAACCCGCCAGCGTCGGGGCTCCGAGCGCGCCCCCGTGCCGCGAGAGGCGCGGTGCGCCGTCCGCGGACGCACGCCTGAGATCAGGCAGGTTGGAACGCCCCTCGTTGGCGTTCTCATTTCTGGAAAAGGTGCTCGCCTTCGCGAGCTGTTTGTCGGACAATTACAGCCGCTCGATGGCTCGCTCTCTCGTCGTCGGCGGCGCGATCTGCGCCTCGCTCGCGTTTGCCACCGCGGCCGCTGCTCAGGTCGAGCCCGGCGCCGCGTCGACGGCGACCGCCGCGCCGCATGGCCTCGATTTCGCGACGCTCGTTCGTCTCGGCGACGCTGCGCGCGCGCAGGCCCGGCCCGATGACGCGCGGAAGGCGTACCTCTACGCGCTGAAGCTCCGGCCCAACGAGCCGACGGTCCTGGGCCGCCTCGGTCTGCTCGCGGCGGACGCGAAGGACTGGGTGCGGGCGGCATCGCACCTGCTCGATGCGATTCAGGGCAACGGCGGCGAGACGGAAGCCGAGCGCGAGAAGTTCGGGCGCGTGCTCGCGCGTGCGCGTAACGAGATCGGCCTGGTGCGGGTGACGTTGAACGTCGTGGGCGCGGTCGTGCTCATCGATGCAGAGCCGGTGCCCGGTGCAGGAGGAGCTGCCTTCGTGGTCTACCTGGAACCCGGGCGGCACGAGCTCCGGGCGGAGGCGCCGGGGTACGTGCCGCACGTCCAGGCGTTCACGGTGACGAAGGGCGGGGACCTCGCGCTCACGGTCGAGATGCAGCGGGCGCCGGTCGAGCCGGAGAAAGCTCCGTCGCCGCTGCCTGTTCCCCCACGCGCGGCACCTGCTCCCGCGCCGGTGAGCCCATCCGCCCCTGCCACCCCGCGCTTCCTCCTGGGCCTCGGTGCCTCGCTTGCGGGGGAGTTCGCTCCGGGGGCGGCGCTCGGGCCGGTCGGGCTCTTCGAGGTTCGATGGCCCGTGCGTAGCGTCGGGGTGTCCATGGGGCTCGATGCGCGCGGATTGCGTGGGTTCGGCCGCGCCGACCTAGGCTACGACGACCCGCTCTGGTCGCTATCGGCGGCCCTCCCGGCCTGCCTGCATCTGCGCCGACGGTTCTTCGTTTGCGGCTTCGGGCAGATCGAAGCCGTGATCGGGGCGCCCACGGCGGACGCGATCCTCCTTCTGGGGGGCGGTGGGGGACGCGTCGGGGCCGAGTTCTTTTGGGGGGCCCTCGGCGTGCGAGCCTGGGGCGAGTTCGTGGTGCGAGCATCGCCCCCGCGGTATGTGTTGGACGGCTTCGAGGCTTGGCGAGGCTCGCTTATCGGCGGGGCCCTGAGCGTCGCGGGGGTAATGGCTCTATAGACGGGTGAGGTTTTTCCGTGTATCGTGCAGCCGTGCGGAGACAAACCTGGATGGGGGCGGCAATCGCTGCCGCGGTTGCTGGTGCGGGGCTCGTGCATGGGTGCGGTCGGAACGCCGGAACCACCTTTGAGAGCTGTCCGAAGGATCCCAATGATCCGCAATACGACGAGGAGATTTGCCGCTACAGACGCGGAGAGTGCGTGCCTGAGTTCCCCGAGCTCTCAGAATACTGCGACGCTGGGACCGATGCCGCCCAGGCCGACGATGGGGGCATGGAGGCAAAGAGCTGTGCCCCGCGCGGCGTCTGCATCACGAACGCTCCCTACGGCTTCCACGAACCGCAGCCCTTCTGGATCGGTTCCAACACGTCGAAGGCTCCGCTCTTCTGCCCCCGCGACGTCGGAGCGTTCGGGGGGGGGCGCAGCTTCGCAGACCTGAATGTTCCTTCTCCGGGGTGCCCTGCGTGTGTGTGCGGCGACGTCACGGGGACCTGTTCGTCGACCCCTGGCACGATCCTCGTTCGTGCCGCGACGTGCGAAGTCCCCCAGGCCTACACGTACGACTTCGGCGCGCCAGCGAGCTGGGATGGCTCCTGCACGAGCGTGAACGCGCTCCCAGCCAGCGCCGAGTGCCCACCAGGGAGCGGCATCCTATGCGCGCAGTCGATCTACATCTCGGCTTTGCCCGACCCCGTGGGGGTGGGATGCGAGCCAGTGCCGCCGCCCGTACCCTCGGCGAGGGAGGACGCACCGTCCTCGAACAAGCCCAAGGCCCCTTCTTCCTCGAACGACACGGCGCCTTCGTGGGGCCGCGTCGCTCTCTCGTGCAACGGGAGCGAAGCGGGAGAACCAGGCTCGTGCGGCGCAAGCGCGGCGTGTCGCTTCGAGTTGCCGATCGAGACGGCGGGCGAGGATGACGGCGGGAGCTGGCGGTACTGCGCGCGCCACCAAGAGAAGGGGATCCACCCCTGCATGGGGAGCTGGTACACCGAGCAGATCGTGGTGTACCCGGATGACGCAAAGATCGACACGCGAGGCTGCACGTCGTGCGAGTGCAAGGCCTCCGGGGGCTCGTGTTACGCGACGTTCGCCGTGTACGAAGACGACGCTTGCACGGTGCCTGTCACCACGGACGGGATTGGCTCCACGAAGCACGACTGCAACGATGTCATCCCCGCAGGCAGACCGCTCGGGAGCAAGCAGCTCTTGGATCTCCACTTCGTTCCGGGCACGTGCCACCTCATCGGAGGGGGATCGCCGTTCGGGACCGTGGAGCTCGACGAGACGAAGGCCGAGACGTGGTGTTGTGGCCCATTAGCGAAGTGATTTTCATACTTTTAAGAGTCGTCATGAAAGCTCGATGGATCTTGGTGTTGGTGCCCTTGAGCTTCGGCTTCCTCGCTCACGCTGGATGCGCAGAGCCGCCCTCGTGTAGTCCAGGTTATGATGGCCCCTTCGACAACAGGGACCGCAAGATAGCTCCGCACTGGGATACTGACTGGATTTGCCTTGCCCCGTCTCCGCCGCCACCTCCTCCGCCTCCACCACCCGATCTCGGCGGCTACAAGCCCCCCGATCCCCCAGGGCCCAAGGATCCGGAGGCCGTAGCGAGGGCAGCGATCTTCATCGAGAGCTGCCTACCGTACGATTACGAATCCAACGTTAATGCGCGGATCGATCGCACATATAGCGCGATCATGGCCCGGTCATTCGACCGTGCGCTTGCCGAGCGTGTGAATTGTTTCAAGGACAAATCGAACGGTTGCGAGGCCGTGAGGGAATGCCTCGGCTACCTCCTTACATCAGACGAGCCAACAGCCGAACCGGGATGCAAGGATGGCGTCAGCATGAGGCGGGTCGGGTCGCCTCCCGATTTGCGAAACCGCTGGCTGGATTGCGCCGGCCTGGGCCTCCAGTGTTACGACCGTCCTTATCCGTCGTGCGGGCTGCCTGAATTTTCCTGCGATTCTGAGACGTTCGTTCCGCATTGTACAAGCGACGAGGCCCCACGAAATTGCATTGGCCACGCCGAAGTGGGCACGGATTCCTGGCAAACGGCCCCAAGCTGCGCAGGCTTCGGGCTCACGTGTACTGCTGACGCCAGCGAGGCCCGCTGTACGGGTCTCGGCCCGGCGTGCGATGCAACTTTCGAGACCCGATATTGGGACTACCTCGCCGATTTTCGCGACGGCATCGCATGTGAAAACGAGACCACGTTGCGCGCATGCGTGAACGGTCACGAGCAGTTGGTCGATTGCACGGCACAGGGCCAAGGCTTCTCGTGCATCGGTGGCTCGCGGCCTCGCTGCGGCCTGGACTTTCAGTGCGACGAGTACCAGTCGCTGAACCAAGACTTTGGCCGGCCGATATGTGACGGCCCCGAGCTCTTCATCTGCAACTCGGGCGTGCGGATGTGGATCGATTGCAGGAGCCTCGGGTTCGAGAAGTGCGATCCGACGCTGCGGATCTGCAGGCCTGGAGCGAAGGATGCCGCGGAGAAGTGATCGTTGGGCCCGGTGGCCCTCGGGCGGCGTGGCCTTTGAGACGGTGGAGCTTGGCAACGAGCCCGCCGCGAAGGGACCCGCGGAGTGACCTCGAGCGGGTAGGGACCCTCCCGATCTTGTGTCCTCGGCACGATCGGGGCACCTTGTAGGCGTGATTCGTAACCGCGCGACGGATGGTTCGCCCCTGAGGACCCCTACGACGCTTCGCCGGCTTCTCGCCTCGTCGGCCCTGGTCTTCCTCCTCGGCGCGCCGTCAGCGGCACGCGCGCAGGGGGCGCCGCCGCCCGCCGAGCCCGAAGCGTCTACGGGCAAGACGTCACCCGAGCCGGCGCCCGCGACGCCTCCGCCGCCCGCCGAGGCGCCCGCGGGCAGCGCTCCGCCCGCCGAGGCCTCGGCACCCGAGGGGCCGGCCGACGCGCCGCGACCCGACCCG
>NZ_JARZHH010000114.1 GCF_029946515.1 Polyangium sp. 6x1 | reverse complement strand
GCTCCGAGGTCCAGGGCTGGCGCTGCAAAGGGGGCGGACACCTACAAAAACTTTCCCCGCATCGACTGCGCTTCGCGCAGTCGATGCCCAGAGGTCCAGGGCTGGCGCTGCAAAGGGGGCGGACACCTACAAAAACTTTCCCCGCATCGACTGCGCTTTGCGCAGTCGATGCCCAGAGGTCCAGGGCTGGCCCTGGTCCGGGTCCAGGGGTGGACAACCCCTGGTCGGGGCCCGGGGTGAAACCCCGGCGCTACGCTCCAGCTTGTCAAGCGCCGTCGCCGCTCGTCACGACGGGCAAGAAGCCGATGGTGTTCCGCCCGGCCTCGTCCTTCCCGATGGCTTCGACGTAGCGCTTCCAGTCGGCTTCTCCGGGGCGGATGATCTGGCTGCCGTCTTCGCGTGGGTACGGGTCGAAGATGAAGAGACCGCGGGCGTCGCGGCCGACGAGGATCCAGTGGTCGCCTTCGTCGCCGAATATCGAGATCTTGGCGGGCCAGCATTCGCCTTTGCGGGCGAGGGTGCGTGCGATGTCGTCGTCGTTCGAGAGGCGCGGCGGGGAGAAGCCTGCGCGTTGCATCAGGTGGAGCAGCTTGCGGTACTCCATTCCGCCGTCCAGACCGCGGTAGCGACGGTAGAGCAGGATTGCGTAATCGGCGAGGGCGCCGAAGGTCGCGTCTGGGCCGCCTCCTTGGATGACCTGGGCGAGACGCGAGAGCTCGGTGCGTTTTTCGTCGTCGAGCTCGTCGGCGATTTGCTCGGCGAGCTCGACGAGCCCTGGGTATCCGGCTGTTGCGAGCATGGCGCCCACGAGGGAGACGGCGCCGCAGGCGTGGGCGCTTGCCGAGGGGCTCGAACCGTTTAGCTGGGTGAGCTTGTCGAGGGCCTCCATCGGGTCTCGGGGGAGCTTCTCCTCGTCCGCGACGACGGGCCAGTCGACGTGGTGGATGCTGGAGGAGAACTCGTTCGAGCCGGAGGAGGGGGGCATGACACGAGGATACTACGACCTCTGCTTGCCGTGCCCCGATCTCTTCACGCGCCGCGGTTGAAATGATCCGCGATGACGCTGGCGACGCAGGCCGTGAGCTTCTTGCCGCACCGGATGTGGAGGAACTCGTTCGGGCCGTGGGCGTTCGACTGCGGGCCGAGGACGCCTGTGATGAGGAATTGCGCTTCGGGGAACTTCTCGCCGAGCATGGCCATGAAGGGGATGGTGCCTCCTTCGCCGAACGCTACTGCGGGCCGGCCGAAGAAGGTCTGGCTTGCGCGCTGCATTGCCTCGTCGAGCCACGGCGCGAGCGGAGGAGCGTCCCAGCCTTCCGAGGGCTCGGAGACCGTGAACGTCACGTCGGCGCCGTAGGGCGGATCTGCTTCCAGGGCTCGCTTCAGTGCGTCGGCGGCGCGGCGCGGGTTCACGCGCGGCGGGATGCGCACCGAGAGTTTGGCCTTGGTGAAGGGGCGCAGCACGTTGCCCGCGCTCGCGATCGGCGGGAGGCCGTCGGCGCCGGTGATGCTGAGCGCGGGGCGCCAGGTTCGGTTGAGCAGCCGCTCCTTGTTGTCGTCGGCCATTGGCCCCGCGCCGGCGGCCCAGGGCATCTCGGCGTACACGGCGTCGCCGAGCACGGCTGCGGCGGCTTCGGCTTGCGCGATGCGCTGCTCGGGGATCACGGCGAAGAGCTCGTCGAGCAGGATGCGGCCGGTGCGCTCGTCCTCGATGCGCGAGAGGAGCTGGCGGAGGATGCGGAAGCTCGAGGCGGCGACGCCGCTCGCGGAGCCCGAGTGGACGCCTTCGCGGAGGATGCGGACTTCGAGGGTGCCTTGCACGAGGCCGCGGAGGGAGGTCGTGGTCCAGAGCTGGTCGTAGTTTCCGCAGCCGGAGTCGAGGCAGACGACGAGGCTCGGCTTGCCGATGCGCGGGGCGAGGGCGTCGATGTAGGCGGGCAGGTCGAAGCTGCCGCTCTCTTCGGCGGCTTCGATGAGGACGACGCAGCGCGCGTGGGGGATGCCATGCTCGGCGAGCAGGCGGAGGGCTGCGATCGAGGCGAAGGCGGAGTAGCCGTCGTCTGCGCCGCCGCGGCCGTAGAGCTTGTCGCCTTCGCGGACGGGGTCCCAGGGGCCGAGGCCTTCGCGCCAGCCGACCATCTCGGGCTGCTTGTCGAGGTGACCGTAGAGGAGGACGGTGTCGTCGCTGTTGCCGGGGAGTTCCATGAGGATCACCGGGGTGCGACCTTCGAGGCGGACGACCTCGACCTTGAGGCCGGGGACGGGCTGGGCGCGGCACCACTGCTCGATGAGAGCGACGGCGCGCTCCATGTGGCCGTTCTCGCGCCAGGCGCGGTCGAACGAGGGGGACTTGTTGGGGATGCGGATGTACTCGGTGAGGGCGGGGAGGATCTCCTGCTCCCAGATGCGCTCGGAGAAGGCTTCGGCGTGCGACTTGTCGAGCTTGGTGGTCATGCGGGGTCGTTCCTTGCGGCGGACCTTAGCGCCGAACGTGGCTCGAGGTGAAGCGGGGAGCAGGCGGCAGCGTCGGCGATGAGGCTGTCGGCTGCTCGGCCATCGGCTCTGGACGGTCGGCGCGCGCGGAGGTCGGCTTGGAAGGGGTGCGAAGATGGGTCGGCGCGCTCGGGGGTCGGCTTGGAAGGGGCGCGAAGATGGGTCGGCGCGTTCGGGGGTCGGCTTGGAAGGGGCGCGAAGATGGGTCGGCGCGCTCGGGGGTCGGCTTGGAAGGGGCGCGAAGATGGGTCGGCGCGCTCGGGGGTCGGCTTGGAAGGGGCGCGAAGATGGGTCGGCGCGCTCGGAGGTCGGATTGGAAGGGGCGCAAGGCGAGGTCGGCGCGCTCGGAGGTCGGATTGGAAGGGGCGCAAAGCGAGGTCGGCGCGCTCGGAGGTCGGCTTGGAAGAGGTCAGCGCGCTCGTCGTCGCCATGCGGCATTGGAGCCCCGCGTCGGCGCAGAAGGTGGTGGTGGTCGTTCGGGACCGGCTCGGGAAGCTCGGGCGAGGGTCGGTTCGGGAAGCTCGCACGGCGAGGACGGGGGCCCCAGCCCCGCGAACGTCTGCGCCTCCGGCGATTTCTGCAGCTTCAACATGGCCTCGATCCCCGAACCCGCGGAGCGCTCGGGCGAAAGAGTGCCTGAGGGCCTCGCCGATTGCGCTGGGGGCGGGACGTCACGTTCCAGCAGGGGGATGGTTCCGCTTCTGCCTCACGCTGCGCGGCGTGCGCCGCTGTGGACCGCGACGCTTGCCGACGTGCGCGATGCCGTCGAGGATGCGCTCCAGTCCGAACGTGAACTGCGCATCGCTCGTCGCCGCCGCATCGCTCGTCGCCGCCGCCACGAGCGCGCTGAGCGCCGGGAAGCGTTGCACGTCGGTAAGCACACCAAGCGTGTGCCAGTACGACGTGAGGGCTTCGGCGGCGTTGGTGCCGGCGCGGCGTTCCGCCTCGCGGAGATCCGCTTCCAGCATCGCCTCGTGCCGCACCCAGCCGTTGATCAGCGAGAGCGAGTCCAGCTTGGCCATTTCGGGTAGACCTGTTCCGCTCAGGCTGCTCATGCCGCGTTCGAACCACACCACCTGGTTCGGCGTGATCGGCGGGCCGCCCAGCGCGATGCGCACCACCCAGGGGTGCTTGCGCAGCACGGCGAGGTGCTGCCGCGCCCATCGTTCCACCGCGACTCGCCATGGCTCGTCGGGCGCGGGCGGCAGGGGATGCTCGCGAAATGCCGCATCCATCATCAGCATCAACAGCTCTTCTTTGGACTCGACGTAGCGATAGAGCGCCATCGTCCCGGCGCCCAAGACCGTCGCGACGCGGCTCATCGAGACCGCGCTCAAGCCTTCCGTTTCCGCCACCTGGACGGCGACCTCCACGATCCGCTCCAGACTCAGCCCCGGCTTGGGTCCCTTGCCCGGACGGTCCTTCACGCCCCACGCCGTCGCCAGGCCTCGCGACAAGGCCTGTCGTCCCTCGTCTTCCAGCGCTTTTCCCTTCTCGCTTGACCGCATCGTGGTTCTGCGTATACCTCACCCAGTAAAGCGTATGGCGTACGCAGTAGGCTGTGAGGGATGAAAAATGGTCACAACGCCTTGGTTGCGGCGCCCGTGGCTGGCGCTGCTCGGATCGGTCGCCGTGGTGTTCGTCGCGTTTTCGCTGCTGCCGTATCTGTCGCTCGATCCGGCCCGCTCGCGGGTCCCCGTCCCGGCCGGCCTGCGCTGGTACTACCCGCTGCTGGTCGCGCACATCGTGTGCGGGGCGATCGCCATGTTCAGCGGCTGCGTGCAAGTCTGGCCGTGGTTTCGGCGGTGCTATCCGCGGGCGCATCGGCGCCTGGGGCGGCTCTACGTCTTCGGTGGCGTGCTCCCCGCCGGGCTCTCGGGTCTGGTGATCGGCGCGCTCAGCCCCTTCGGGCCCGTCATCCGCGTAAGCAATGTGCTGCTCGCCCTGCTGTGGCTGACCTTCACCGTCACCGGCTATCGGCGCGCGCGCCAGCAGCAGATGGCGGAGCACCACAAATGGATCCTCCGCAGCTTCGTACTCACCATGTCCGTGATCACCAATCGGATATGGGGCGTCATCGCGGCGATTGCCCTGATGCCACACCAGCACACCATGTTCGCTGGGAACGAAGAGTGGCTGCGACAGGCCATCGCCGGCATCGCCGGCTGGCTCGGCTGGACGCTGCCGCTTTTGTTGTCCCAGTGGTGGCTGGAGCGTCGCGCCCCGACCGAGACCACGAGAGCCAGCGCAGCGATGCCGGTCCCGGGCTGATCCCGGACCCGATCCGATGGCTAGGGCGACCCCTCGCCGTTCGGGCACGCGGGGGCGAGCACCTTGCCTTCATTGCGCAGCACCTGATCCACGGCGTATCCCGCGGATGCCTCCGGGCCTCGTCGCACCCAGACCGTATACGCTTTTCCGTTCGCCTGCACATGCACCGGAAAGCGCTCGTCGCGCGTGCTGTGGAGCGCGTCCAGCCGGTACACATCGCTCTCCGCGAACGTCACGCCTGGGCAGCGGAACTGCGTGAGGACCGCGATGACACGATCGAAATCCCCGCCGCGCAAGACCACGAGGCTTCCGGCGGACACGACCGGCACGCCGTCGGCGCGTCCCGTCACGCTGCCGGTCACGTTCACGCGCTGGCCTTCATGGAGCCCGAGGGCGAGCTCGCGGTGCCCGAGCGGCGTCGCATTCTCCAGCAGGGCGACGACCTCCCCGTGGTCCCCGCGCAAGAGGTGCGTCGCGGGCGATCCGTCGCCGGCCCGGCGCTCCACCACGCCCTCCACGCTCGCGCCCGTGACGTTCGGGGGGGACGTGGGGGTTCCCGGCGTCTCGGGCACGTACGACGCAGATTCCCGCGCCGCGGGCGTGCCACCGGCGCAACCAGCGAGGGCGAGCGAAGCGACGAACCAAACGGGGGACGTTCTCGAGGTGAACATTGCGATGAGAACGGCCGCGAGGCGTCGTCCTTACAGTCCGCGTCGCATCCCGCCGTCGGGAAATACCGATGCCCCGCCGCCGGCTCGCGTTATCCTCGGGCGAGCCGGCGATGCCCTCCGCTCCGTTGTTCATGCGCTCGATCCTCGCCCTCTCGCTCCTCGCGTGCGCGGCGCCCGAGCCACCTGCGACGCCGGCTCCGCCCGCGAGCCCCTCGATACCCGAGGCCACGCCGTCGCGTCCCCTTGGCGCTTGCCCGCCCGATCCTCCCGACAAGCACGAGGAGCTCCTCGCCGCCATGCGCCGCGAGGAGGCCACGCACACGCACGTGGTCCCCGACCACGACACGCCCTTCGGCGCCGTCGTTTGCAAGGCGAAGCAGGGCGTATGGCGTGATCCCACCGGCCAGGTCCGCGCCTGCACGGTCGCGCGTGCCGTGACCGTGTCCGGCGTCGACATCGGCGCCGGCGCATACACGCTCTTTCACGCGAACGGCCACCCCTTTCAGACCCACGTCGCGCACCCGATCACGTGGAAGACGGCCGCCGGCGTCTCCGTGCCCTGCGCCGGCGATTTCGTGGTGTTCTCCGAGGCCGGCGCGCTCGAGCATTGCAAGCTCCAGCGACCGATGGTGCTCGACGGCATCTCCTGCCGCGCCGGCGAGGACGTCGCCTTCCATGCAGGCGGCCGGCTCTGGGCCGCGACGATCGACGCGCCGGTCACCGCGCTGGGCATCACGTTCCCGGCGGGAAGAAGGCTGAGCTGGCACGAGGACGGCTCCTTCGAGGGCGTCTACGTGACGGAGCCGCTCGCGATCCAAGGGTTCGTCGCCCGCTCCGAGGTGAAGGTCCACCCGAATGGCAAGCTCGCCGAGATCGATCTGGCAGAGCCAGCCGACCTCGCAGGCCAGAGCTTCCCCGCGGGCGCCAAGCTCCGCTTCCGCGCGGACGGCACGCTCCAGCGCGCCGATTACGTCTCGAAGCGCGGCTTCATGATCCACGGCGAGCCGTGGAGCGACACCGTGCACCTGACCTTCGATTGCCACGAGAAGGTCGTGGGATCACGCACCGAGCATTTCCAGGCGGAGCACGCGCCTCACCCGCCGAAGCGGTGAGCGCGGGCCGTGCTTCGGCCTGACGGAAGTGCTCGCGTCCGCTGTACGCTTCGGAATGCGGAGCTTTGTGCTTGTCGGTCCTGACCGGCGCTGGTATGGGCGCACCCCGCGATGACGACAATTGCCGACCTGATCGCCCTTTTCTCCGAGTCCCACAAAGAAGGCTGCAAGGCCACCCGCGCCGCGCTCCCGGCCCTGCTCGACGCCACGCCGGACGCGCTCCGCGGCAGCGAAGGGGAAGAGCTCATCGAGAAGCTCATCGCCGCGAGCAGCTACGAAGGCAAGGGCGCCGACGCCATCGAGCTCATCCAGGAGCGGGGCGCGGCCGATCTCTCGCTCGGCTCGATCCTCTCGCTCTCGTGCCGCAACGATGCCCAGCTGCTGCGGCTCCTCCGGCGGGCGCTCTCGCAGGGCGCCACGCCGGCGGATCCCGCAGGCGGGGGCAGGACGGCGCTCGGGACGGCGGCCGCATTCCGCGAGACCGAGGTGGTCGAGGCGCTCTCGGCCGCAGCCAACGACGACACCCGTCTCGACGCGCTGGGAGCCGCGCTCATGACGCGAGGGAGTCGCGCGCTGAAGAACGCCGACTTCCTCCTCGATGCCGTCTCCGATGTCGATCGACCGGGCGGAAAGGGGCTCTCCGCGCTGCATACCGTCGCGCTCCACGGACCCCCGGCGCTGCTCGAGCGCATTCTCGCCCGGAGCGCCGACCCGTCTCGTCAGAGCACGTCGCCCTCTACGTTCATTTGCTCGAGCTGCGTGCCCGAAGGCGGAGGCCTCGTGCCGCACTTGATGCTGCCGGCAGGATTCACGGCGCTCGACATGATCGAGCAGGCCGCGGGCATCTACACGACGCTCCACCGCGCGTACGGCACGAAGGGCCACTTCGGCTCGGCCCGCGCCGAGCGGATCGCGGAGCTCGAGGGCTCTCGCAAGCTGCTCGAGGCGCGCGGCGTCGAGCACGGCGAGCCGCGCCGCGAGGGGGTGCCCGCCTGGACGGCCGAGATCGAAGGCCTGCTCGCCGCCCTCGGGGAAGCGTCAGGCGTGGGCGCCCCGCGCGTGCTGCGCGCCGCGGCGTCCGTCGATCTCCACGGGATCGGGCCGTGGACCTATTTCTCCACCACACTCGACATCCTGGGCGACAGCCTTGGGCGCGGCCGGCTCGCCGAGCGCGCCAAGTCGACCTGGCTCGGCGCCGTGCTCCTCGGCGAGCACCGCACGTTGACGAAGCCGCGCGCGAAGGGGTTTCCCAAGGAGGCGCAAAAGCCGCTCAAGAGCGGCCCCACGCTCGCGAAACGGGGCGACGCGTTCCTCGTCCTCTGGATGCCGCAGCCGGGCAAAGCCCAGTTCGTGGCGATCGCGCCCGACAAGGTCGAGGTGCTCGCCGACGACGTCGGCACGTTCCTGCGGCGCGAGATCACCGAGCTCGGCGTGGACATCTCCGCCGTCGCGCTCACCGAAGCGGGCAAGATGCGCGGCCCGTCGGACGGCCCGTCCTTCGGGCCAAGGATTCTTCGCGCGAATTACGACGCGCCGCCCGCCGCGGATGCCATCAACCGCGTCGGCGGGCTGCCGATCGGCGTGACCGCAGAGACGTGGCCCCGGCGCGAGGGCAAACCCATGCACCACGTGCTCACGCTCGACCTCAAAGATCACCCGATCCTCCAGCCCGAGGGCAAGCGCGCCGTCGCCTTCTTCGTGTCCTCGCCGAGCGCACACGAGGCCTACCAGCCGGGCAACGATCACGTGTCCGTGCTGCTGCTCAGCGAGGCCGAGCTCGCGTCCGGAGAGCCCGCCTTTCCAGCCGATCTCGAGGGCGGCCGCCTCGCCGCCGGCACGATTCACTTCGAGAACGGCGCGCACCTGTCGAAGCGGAAGCTCCTCGGCAAGTCGCACGCGGCGTGGATGCCGACCTGGCTACAGACCGGGTACGAGGACGAGCTCTGGGCAGCAAAGCCCGGCGACTTCGTGCTCCAGTTCGGCGCGGATCTCGTGCCGGGGCTGAACTTCGGGGATATGGGCGTGATGTACGTGTTCTCGAAGACGGCCTGGTTTCAGTGCCATTAGGAGGCGTCGCGCCGGGGCGCCGCCCCGGGCCCCGCGGGGGCTGTTCGCCCCTCGACCCGAACCAGGGCCAGCCCTGGACCTCAGGGGGAAGAACTGCGCGATGCGCAGTTCTTCCCACAGGCCCGTTGGTACCGCGCTGCCGGCTGAGCCATCAGCGCTGCTGCTTTGGCTGGCACGATCGCTCGTGGTCTTGACCCGGCTGTTCGATGAACTGCGCGGAGCGCAGTTCATCGACCCTCGGTCCAGCGCGGGCGCTGGTCCAGGTCCAGGAGCGGACAGCTCCTGGTGGGGCCTGGGGCAACGCCCCAGCGAAGCGCCTCCTGGAAACCCCCCTCTCAGGGCACGATGACGGTCCAGACCTCGTGCTGCTCGCCGAGCCAGCGCACCGCATATCGCCCCGGCGGGACCCCTCGCAGCTCTGCCCGGCGGCTCTCCTTGTTGCGCTGACCTGCGAAGCGTTCGTCTTGCAGCGATTCGAGGACGATCCAGTCGTTCGCGAGCTTCGCGCGTAGTTTGTCGTCCACGGGCGCCGAGAGGCCACACGTCGTGATGACGACGCGGTCGTGCTCGCTGACCACGCGGTGCGTGGGGGCGTTGCAGCGCTCGCCCGTTGGGCGCAGCGTCGCGCCGAGCTCGCGGGTTCGCATGAGCGGGAGGGTCACGCGAACGGGGGCGGCCTGCGCGACGGCGATGACCAGGTCGCCGGGGGGCGGCGCGGGCAGCACGAGACGTTGGCGCGAGATCCGCAGGCAGCCGTCGCGGCTTCGATCTGGCTCGGCGTCGAGCGAGAGCCAGGTGTCGCCGAGCGAGGCGCTCTGCATGCGAAAGCCGCCTCCGCACGAGGACGAGTGGCCGAGGTAATCGAGCACGAGGTCTCTGCCACGCAATGCGACGACGACCGAGGGGGACGCTGCGAGCCCCGCGGGGGCGTTTGGATCGAAGAGCTCGGTCTGGACGTCGAGGTGGATGGCGTCTCCGGGTGGACGGCGGAAGCCCGGGGCGGGTTCGGCGCGCAGCACCTGGGCGGAAGGGTCGCTCGCCGCGAAGGGATCGGGCGGCGCGGGCAGGGGTGGAGCTGCGGAAGGCGCCGCGGTCGTTGCGGTAGGCTCGTGCGGCGGCGGCGTGACCGCGGGCGTTGGCTCCGGGTGGAACGTCCCGGCCGCGTCGTGCGAGCGCTCGGACCCGCATCCGATGGCGAGCGCGCACGTGAGCACGAGCGCGCTGCTGGCGGCGGAGCTGGTGGTGGTGCGGCACGAGGGCGGCATGCGGGGGATCGAACACGATTGCGGCGCGCGCGTCCACTGTCAGGCTCGCCCAAACCAAGGGGGGACCTCTCATGCGGCATGCCTTTCTCGTTTCCACGCTCGTCGTCCTGGGCGGCTGCGCTGCGTCGCGCCCGCTCGTCGACATCGAGCATTCCGAGATCATCGATCTGACGTACACCTTCGACGAGCACACGCTCTACTGGCCGAACGCGCCGAGCGCCTTCGATCTGAAGCAGCTCGCCTATGGACGGACGCAGGCGGGTTACTTCTATGCGGCGAACTCCTTCTGCACGCCGGAGCACGGCGGGACGCACATGGATGCGCCGATTCACTTCGCCGAGGGGAAGGAGACTGCGGCGGAGGTCCCGCTCGCGCGGCTCATCGCTCCCGCCGTCGTCATCGATATTGCTGCCCGGGCCGCAAAAAATCCCGATGAACGGCTCACCGCCGCTGACGTCCTCGCGTGGGAGGCGCGGCATGAGCCCATCGCGCCCGGGACCATCGTGCTTTTGCGCACTGGATGGGGGAAACGTTATCCCGATCGGAAGGCGTATTTCGGCGACGACACGCCGGGCGCGGTCGACAAGCTTCATTTTCCCTCGTATGGGGAGGACGCGGTGCGTCTGCTCATCGGCGCGCGGCGCGTCGCTGCCATCGGCGTTGACACGCCGAGCATCGACTACGGCCCTTCGCGCGATTTCATCGTCCACCGGATCGCCAGCGAGGCGGAGGTGCCGGGGTTCGAGAACCTCGCGAACCTCGATCGCGTGCCCGAGCGCGGCGCGTGGGTGATCGCGTTGCCCATGAAGATCGCGCGCGGGACGGGCGGGCCGCTCCGGATCGTGGCGATGTTGCGGAGGTGAGCCGCATCATTTGGGGCGAGACAGAGAATCCTGGCCATGGAAGGATGCGCGTATGCGCAACCCGAGCCGAAGGGCCGAAGGAGCCACCACGTCTTTGCTTCGAGCGCTCTCTTTGCTGATGGTCCCCGTCCTCGGCGGCTGCATCTCGGGATGCGGGGGCCATCGGGAGCTGCCGCCGGTCGAGTACAGCGAGGGTTTTTTCGCCGCGTTCGACCAGATGATCGACGAAACGATGTCCCGGGGCTCGCTCGACGACCAAGCGCGTACGCTCGACATCGAGTTTGCGCGTCGCGTGGACGAGGGGCCCGGGCTGGAGGAGGTCGTGGCCGTCGGAGCGACGTGGGAGAAGGTGGAGACCTTCCTCTCGATCGGCCTGCTCTCGGCCGAGATCATGGCGCCGATCGAGGGCTCCGCGCAGAGCCGGGTGGACATGTTCGAGCACGCCGCGGACCGCGTGCTTCGGAGCGACACCACGGCCCTCGTGGCCTGGAACCGCACCGTCCGCGACATGGGGTTCTCCGAGCGGAAAGAGCCCACGGGGGAGATCGTCTGGGAGTCGCTCTACCTCGTGCTCGGCGAATCGGAGCACGCGTATCAGGACGTCTGGGTCGAGAGCGGCACGTGGGTCGAGGGGAGCTGGGTCCACACGGACGGGTATTACGAGCAGCTGTGGATCGACGGATATTACGAGTCCGTCTGGCAGGAAGGCGCCTGCTCCGACGCGTACGTCGGCACGGAGTGCGACACGTACTATGTCGAGGAGTCCTGCTACGACGTGTGGATCGACGAGGGATACTGGGAGTCCACCTGCTCTGCCTACGACGAGGAGGGCAACTGCGTGGAATGGTCCGACGCGTGGGTGAGCACGGGGGGGTATTACGAGACCGAATGCGATCCGGCGTATTCGTACGAGGAGTGTACAGACGTCTACGAGACGGTCTGCGAGCCGGGGGAATGGCTGGATACGTGGATCGAGGGGCACTGGATCGAGGGGGCGTGGATCCCCGGCGAGCTCGTCTGGGTGGAAGGGTACTGGAGCGACACCTCGGGCTATCGGACCGTGGCACTCCCGGTGCAGGAGGCCGAGATCCTCGACGCGGGAATCACCTACGTGGCGTCGTTCGGCCCGGAGCGCGTGGGCGATGATTGTTACGCGCGGCTCGACGAGGCCCTCGTGCAATCGGCGGAGAGCCCGCCGGAGAGCGACGTGAAGCTCTCGAGGGACGCGATCCTGGCTTGCCTTTCGCCGCGCTGAGTCGAACCGACGGCCTCGGCGCTGGGGCCTCGCCCGACATGGTTCATTTTCGTCCCTGCCGCGCCGGGGTTCGGGCATGATGAGCCATGATTTCTTCCAAACTTTTCTTCACGTCTGCCGCGGCGCTCGCGGCCGTGTTCATGGCGGCATGCTCGGACACGCCCGGCGACACGGGCGCCGGCGGGCAGGGCGGCGGCGGGACGACGTCGATGGGTGGGTCCGGCGGTAGCGGCGCCGCCGGCGGGGGCGGCCCCGTCATCCCCACGGAACACCCGCGGATCTACCTGAACGAGGCGAACCGCGCGCGCCTCACGGCCTCGCTCGCAGGGGCCGACCCGGCCGCCGTGCGCTTTCGGAACATGGTGGACGGCCACCTGCAAAACGGGAATGTCTACGCGTTCGAGGCGCACTTCGCGGCGCTGCTCGGCGTCCTCACCGGCGAGGCGGAGTATTGCAAATATGCGGTCGACAGTGTCGAGGCGCACGTCGCCGCGGAAGAGACGCTGATCGGCGCCGGCGAGCGCGCCGAGGTGGCCCACGACAGTTACCTGTACGTCGGGGATACCATTGGCGATCTCGCGCTCGTCCACGATTGGTGCTTCGACGCCACCACGCCCGACCAGCGCGCCCGCTGGCTCGCGTATGCCAACCAGGCGGTCTGGAATGTGTGGCACCCGGAGGAGGCGAGCTGGGGAGGCGTCTCTTATCCGTGGAGCGGCTGGTCGATCGACAACCCCTCGAACAACTATTATTACTCGTTCCTGCGCGCGACGATGCTGCTCGGCCTGACCTCTCTCGGCGAGCACGAGAGCGCGCAGACGTGGCTCGACACGTTCCGCGTGACGAAGATTCAGGGCGAGCTCGTGCCCACGTTCACGAGTGATCTCGAGGGCGGCGGCTCGCGCGAGGGCACGGGTTATGGCGTCGCGATGAAGAACCTCTTCCGGCTCTACGACCTGTGGGAATCGAGCACGGGAGAGCGGATCTGGGATCTCACGGGCCACACGCGCGCGTCGCTGCCGAACTTCCTCCATTCCACGGTGCCCACCCTCGATCGCATCGCGCCGATCGGCGATCACGCGCGCGACAGCACGGCGGCTCTCTTCGATTACCACCGATCGTACGTGCTGACCCTGTCCCACCTGCTCGGCCCGGACGATCCGATGACGGACGTGGCGCAGACCTGGCTCGACGAATGCTCGGTGCCGCAGATGGATCAGCCGTTCATGTACATCGACGACTTCCTCTATTTCAACGAAGCGCACGGAAAACGCCCGCTCTCGGATTTGCACCCGACGTACCATGCGCCGGGCACGGGGAGCGTGTTTTTCCGGAATGGCTGGGACACGAAGGCTTCGTGGGGCGCATTTCTCGCCGGCCCCTTCACCGAGAGCCACGCGCACCGCGACCAGGGCTCGCTCTTGATCTACCGGGGCGAGTGGCTGGCCTACGATCAGAACATCCTGTCGCACTCGGGGATCTACCAGAACGAAGAGGCGCACAACCTCGTGCGCATCGAGCAGGACGGCGCGACGGTCACGATGCAGAACGGCGCGTCGAACCTGGTGGCCCTGCACGATACGCCGCACTTCCTCTATCTGCGCGCGGACATCACGCCCGTTTATGGCGGGAAAGCGGCGGTCGGGCGGGTGGAGCGCGAAGTGCTCTTCCTGAAGGGGCCGGGCGCCTTCCTGGTGATGGATCGCGTGGACACGAACGGCGGCGCGCAGGCTGTGTGGCAGCTCAATGCGCCGATCGCGCCGAAGACGCTCGGCGAGGGGTGGGAGGTGAGCGGCGCGCAAGGCTCGCTCGAGGTGAGGCCGCTCTTCCCCGCGCTCCCCGGCGCGGAGGTGCTCGCTTGGCCGTCGCTCGAAGCGGAGATGAACGGCGGCTACCGGCTCGACGTCCGCGACGCGGCCGCGGGCGGACAGGCGCGCTTTTTGATGCTGCTCGCGCCGGGGAGCGCCATTGCGAGCGCCACGCCGACGTCGAGCGCCGGCACGATCGGCGCGAGCGTGGCCTTCGACGACGGGACGAGCGTCGAGGTGGCCTTCGGCGAGGATCAGGCCGGCGGGACGCTGAAGCTCACGGCCGGTGGAAGCACGGCGTTCGACGGCCCGCTCCCTGCGAGCATCGACGCGCTGCCGCTCCTCGATTCCGGGAATTGATCCGGAAGGCGGGACGGCGTTGCATTGCGTCGAGCAGCTCGACGGGCGGCCGGACAATGTAAAAACGTTCGTGTCGCCTTCGAGGAGCTCCTCGCGACGCAGGGACGAACGCCCCTACGCATCCGGCAACAGGAACAGTTACCCGTCTTCGAGCGCCTCGGTCATGTGCGCGAGCTCCTCCTCTGCCGTGCAAAGGTCGCGCTCAACCTCCTCGCCCGCAACGCCCCCGGAGACCGCGACGAAGCCAGCCGGCTCCTCCGCCTCGCGCACGCCGACGCCGAGCGTCTCCGCCTGCCAGAAGCGCAGCAGATCCGCGAGATCCAGCAGCACTTCGACCTCCCCATGTAGGCCCCGCCCCGCGTCAACAGCCGCCTCCGCCTCTCCAAACGTCCCAACCCACTCACGTCACCGTGACGCGCGCCCGATCGAGCGTTCGATCCCCCGCGCGCCACCGTCGCCTCTGCGTCTCCAAACGCCCGATCACCTTCACGTCACCGTGACGCGCGCCCGATCGAACGCTCGATCCCCCACGCGTCACCATCTCCTCCGCGTCCCCAACCGTTCGATCCCCCTCGCGTCACGGTGACGCGCGCCCGATCGAACGTTCGATCCCTCCCGCGCCACCGTCTCCCGCATCCCGTCGACCGTTCCAGCACCCTCGCGCGCCCAAACCCTGCTCACCCTGAATGGACTTTTCCCCCGTACGTTCAACGAGCACCCCGACGTTGCATCGTCGCGTCGGAGTCGACCACCCACCACCACCGGGCCATCGGCCCAGGGAGCCCTCCATGCGCAAGTATCGCAGCAATGCCTCGTCCTCGGTCCGCTTCGAGTATGGCGTCGAGCTCGCCGCCGGCCTCGCGCAGTTCCCCGAGACCACCTCCGCCTCGCTCGACATCCAAACCATCAACGACGCGCTCGACGGCCAGCACCAGAAGCGCCGCGCCCTCCGCGTCCCCGTCGTCAAGACGCGCGCCGCCGCCCGCTTCGCCGAACACAACGCCGAACGCATCATCCGCTCCGCACTCCGCGCCGCCGAAATCGAGGACGGCGGCCGCCGCGGGAGAATCTGCGCCGCCGTATTCCCGAAAGGCTCGACCCCCATCCTCACGCCCGCCGGCAGGGCGCAAGTCAAGTCGATGAAAGACCTCGTCGACCGACTCGATCACGCCAAGCTCACCGGCATCGACGAATTCCGCAATGCCTGGTCGCCCAAGCTCGGCGCCGCCCTCGCCAGCCTGGAAGCCGCCCTCGCCGCACACGAGGCAGCCCGCGCCGAACACGACGACGCATTCAAAGCAGAGCTCGCGCTACGCGACGCCCACCACGACGCCGTCGACCGGGCCATGGGCGTAGTTCGAGCAGCCTTCCCGCGAGATCGCGAGCTGCAGGACGTGATCTTCCCGGTCCTGGAGACCACGACCACGACGCGAGAGGACGCGCCCGTCGAGGAAGCCGACGAATCGGGAGCGTCTGCCGTGCCGGCGCAGGGGTGAGGAGGCGCCTCGCTGGGGCTTTGCCCCAGGCCCCAGCAGGGGCTATCCGCCCCTGCACCCGGACCAGCGCCCGCGCTGGACTGAGGGTCGATGAACTGCGCTCCGCGCAGTTCATCGAACAGCCGGGTTCAAGACCACAGACGACCCCGCCAACCGAGACAGCCGCGCTGACGTTTCGACGGGCAACGCGGTTCCAGCGGCGGCCTGTGGAAGAACTGCGCGGAGCGCAGTTCTTCCAACAAAGGTCCAGGGCTAGCCTTGCAGAGAGGGGGCGGACAGCTTGAAAAACTCTCCCCGCATCGACTGCGCTTTGCGCAGTTCTTCCCCCTGAGGTCCAGGGCTGGCCCTGGTCCGGGTCGAGGGGCGGATAGCCCCCGCGGGGTCCGGGGCGGCGCCCCGGCGCTACGCTCTCAGACCCCAATCTCCGCCTGGATGCGTCCATTCTTCACTGCGGCTGCGAGTGCTTGGTGGTCGCGCTCCGTCTGGTCGGCGTAGGCGGTTGCGAAGGCGGCGATGGCCTTGTCGAATGTGTCTGCTTTTCCGAGGTAGGATGCGATTGCGATTCGATCGCCTGAGCGTGCGTGTGCGCGGGCGAGGGTCCAGCCGCAGAGGCTGCCGTAGGTCGTCAAGGTGATTCGATCCAGCGCGGCGATGTCCACGGAGAACTTCCAGTCGCGTAGCTGGCGCAGGTAGAAATCGCGCTCGATTCCGTCGACTCCTTTTACTCGCTGCCAGCCGAGGAAGATGTCGCTTGCGGCTTGCATCAATCGCTGGCCTGCCACCACGCGCTCGCCGCTGTTGCGGTGCGCGCTTTTGCCGAGGAAGGGCTCGAGGACCGATTCGTGCGCCTCTTTGGCTTGCAGGAAGAGTGGGTCTTGGTCGTCACGGCCGAGGAAGAGAAGGATCCAGGCGCGTGCGCCGACGCTTCCGACGCCGACGACCTTGTGGGCCATGTCTGCGAAGTCGTATCCCTCCAGCAGGTGCCGCCGATCGGATTGGAGGGTGCTGCGGTAGCCGCGCAAGAGCTCGCGCACTTGCTGCTCGAGTTGCTCGCGGGCTACGCCTTTCACGAACTCCTCCATGGGGACGATCAGGGGCGGATCGCTGATGATGCGCCGCCGGCCGTCGACCTCGCGCGTCAGCTTCTCGTAGGCCTGCGTGTGGTCGTGCGTCCGCGCTTTCGCGACGTTGTGCTCGGTGATGTGCAGGCGCTTGTGGCTCAGCCGTGATCCGAACCTTTCGAAGATCTCCTCGATATCGAGGCTCGCGTACCAGACGTCCAGATGGCCGAGTGTCGCGAAGTTTCGCATGGCCTCGCGGTACTCGCGGACGGTCGCGAGGACGATGTCGGAGCGCGCTGCTTTCGAGAAACCGTTGTCGCGCCCGGCGAGCTCCAGGCTCGCGGCCAGCCGCTTCACGTCCCAGTCCCAGGGGCCCGGGAGCGTCTCGTCGAAATCGTTGATGTCGAACATCACGCGCCGCTCGGGGGAGCCGAAGACCCCGAAGTTCGACAGGTGCGCGTCGCCGCAGAGCTGCACCCGCAGGCCCGAGCGCGTGGTGGCGGCCAGATCGGCGGCCATTACGTAGGCGGCGCCCCGGTAAAACGTGAAGGGGGAGACGAGCATTCGGCCGTAGCGGATGGGCACGAGCTCGGGCACGCGGGTCTTCGCTTGGGCCTCCAGCAGCGCGAGCGGATCGGGCCGGTGGGGCAGTGCCTCCCAGATGGCGTGGGCGGCGCGTGGAATCTCCGCGCGCTCCGCCTTGCCGCGCGCTGCGTGTTGCTCGGCCGAGAGGTGCGGCATCACCCGCTCCCCCGTGATCGTCGGTGTTCCGTCTCCCGTGACCAGCTCCGCCATTGGACCCTCCCTCGGCGCTCCTCCCTCGGCCGGGCGGGCCGCGCCGTTCAGCGCCTCGCCGGTCCGCCCGAAGCACGAGTGACGCTCAATCGCTCATCATGCGCCGCAGATCGAGCATGGACTGCTGGCTCACCCGCATCGCCCCCTCCTGCGGGTGGTCGAGGTCGGCGGTCAGCATCATGACGACCGAGAGGCTCAAAACCACCGTCGCGAGCGTGGGGGACCGGGGCGTCTTGACCAGACCGGCGTGATAGCCGACGGCCGTCAGGTTCAGGACCGCGACCACGTAGAGCGCCGCCCACAGGGCCCCTGGAATCCCGCTCCGGACGGCCACCTTGACGCGCGTCGCGTGGACCTCGATCGTCCGGTTCGCCGCCTCGATGAAGAGCTCCACGACGTTCGAGTCGGGATGCTCTCGTCCGACGGCCTCTGCCTCTTTCCACAGCTCCCGGTGCAGCTCCTCCGAGCGCTGAAGCGCGTGCTCGACATGGCCGAGCTTCACCGCTTCCAGACGCAAGTCCACGTATTCACGCAAGAGCCCGCGGACCTTCGCGCTGTGGTCGCCGGGGAGCAGGCCGGCGCGCAGGTAGGTCGTCTCGATGGCGTTGGCCTCGTCGACGACCATCTGTTTCCTGGACTCGAAGCGGGACGCCGCGAAGCTGAACGTGAACGCCAGGACGAGCGCCAGGAGGCCCATCGTGGTCGTGACCAGGGCGAGCACGTGGGGGCCGTGCTCCTGCTCGGTGCGGTGCCGCCTCAGCCTTCCCAGCCGGTAGCCGCCCTCGACGGAGAGCAAGAGGACCACGATCGTGACCCCCAAGAGGAGCCACAGCGGAACTCGATCGAGCGGTCCAAGCATGGGCATGGGCGCACCTCGCTTCCATTGCATGAAGCGGAGGTGAGGGCGCGACAACCGCCCCGAGACAAGACGCCGCACACGCGTCCGAGGCTCTGTCCTGGGCGGGGGATGGACGCGAGCGCGTACATCCTTCCGGTGTTCGTGTTGGCGTACACGATCGCGGGCGCGCACCTAACGGGATCCATGGCGGCGGCAATCCCCACAAAGGTGGGTTCGTGCTCCTCATCCGGACGATCTCGTACAGCTCCGTCGGAAAAACAGGTAGGGTGGGGGACGACATGCGCCCCGCTTCCGAGTTGCGCGGCATCATCGACCTCTTGCCGGGTCTCGTCTGGATCCTGAACCTGATGCTCAACGCCGCCGAGGCCTTGAAGGACGTGCCGCCGGAGCGGCGCCGTTTGATGATCTGCCCCTTCGTCGCGCGGCGATCGAGCGGCTCGTTCGTGCACCTCGCGGTCGAGGTGCCCGCGTGAACCCGAGAGCTCCCGTGGTCTTCATCGTCGACGACGACGACTCCGTGCGGGAAGGACTCGCCCGTCTGCTCAGCTCGACCGGGCTCGCGGTCGAGACGTTCCCGACCGCGTGGGCGTTCCTCGATGCGCGGCGCGACGACATCCCCGGTTGCCTCGTGCTCGACGTCCGGCTTCCGGATCTGAGCGGGCTCGAGGTCCAGCAGCGGCTCCTCGAAGCGGACGTGCCGCGGCCCATCGTGTTCATCACGGGGCACGGCGACATCCCCATGTCGGTTCGCGCGATGAAGGCCGGCGCGGTCGAGTTTCTCACGAAGCCGTTCCGGGCCGAGGATCTCCTCCGCGCCGTTCGCGAGGCGCTCGCGCAGGACGAGATCGCGCGGGAGGAGGCGCAGCGGCGCGCCGAGCTCAGGCGCCGCTACGAGAGCCTCTCGGCGCGCGAGCGCGAGGTGATGGCGGGCGTCGTCGCGGGGCGGTTGAACAAGCAGATCGCCGCGGACTTCGGGACACGCGAGGCGACGGTGAAGGAGCAGCGGGCGCAGGTCATGCAAAAGATGCAGGCCACCTCGGTCGCCGAGCTCGTGCGATTCGCCGCAGAGCTCGAGGAGGCTCCGCGGCGGGGCGCGGCGTCGCGGCGAACGTAGGATTGCGTCGACACCCGACCTTGGTCGGGTTTCCTGTGCGCCTCCGGCTGCGTTACAGGAACCGACATGAACACGACCGATCACACCGTACAAGCCATCCACGCGCCCAACCAATTCGTCGAGTCCAATGGCCGGCGGCTCGCGTACCGCTCCATCGGCACGGGCAAGCCGATCGTGCTTTGCACGCGCTTCCGCGGCAACATGGACGTCTGGGATCCGGGCTTCCTCGACGCCCTCGCGGCCCAGGGCTTCCGGGTCATCACGTTCGATTACAGCGGCCTCGGGCTCTCGACCGGCGAACGAAACTATTCGCCCGTCGCGCTCGCCAAGGACGCAAAGGATCTGATCGACGCGCTCGACCTGCACGACGTGGTGATCAGCGGCTGGTCGCTCGGCGGGCTCGCGGCCCAGGTGGTCGTGGCCCTGTATCCCGAGCGCATCAGCCACGCCGTCCTGATCGGCTGCGCGCCGCCCGGCCCGAATGTCAAGCCCGCGGAGCAGCTCTTCTACGATACGGCGCGGATCCCCGACTACAGCTTCGAGGAAGAGGTCATCCTGTTCTTCGAGCCGCGGTCGCAGGCGAGCCGGGCGGCCGCCCGGCGCTCGGTCGATCGGATCGCGCAGCGCACCGAAAATCGCAGCGTGCCCGTCCCCGTCGACTGGGCCGTGGCTTACCTCGGCGAC
This sequence comes from Polyangium sp. 6x1, assembly GCF_029946515.1. Taxonomy (GTDB): domain Bacteria; phylum Myxococcota_A; class Polyangia; order Polyangiales; family Polyangiaceae; genus Polyangium. The sequence goes on along the minus strand of NZ_JARZHH010000114.1, from coordinate 613 downwards.
AAGCCGAAGAGCCCGCTTTTCCCCGCAGATTCGGTCCTTCAGGTCTTGAAGACGACCACGATCCCGATCCTGCACGTCGGCGGGGATCACGACATCATCTTCCCGATCGAGAACTGGTACGCGCTGAACCAGGAGCTGCCGACGGTCCAGCTCTTGACCTACCCGCGCGCAGGCCACGGGCCGCAGCACGAGCATCCGGAAGCCACAGCCGTGCACATCGCGGCGTTCGTGCGCACCACGTAATCTCATCGGGAGGCGCCGCGCCGGGGCGCTGCCCCGAACCCCGCGGGGGCTGTTCGCCCCTCGACCCGAACCAGGGCCAGCCCTGGACCTCCGGGCATCGACTGCGCTTCGCGCAGTCGATGCGGGGAGAGATTTTCAAGCTGTTCGCCCCCTCTCTGCACGGCCAGCCCTGGACCTCTGGGCATCGACTGCGCTTCGCGCAGTCGATGCGGGGAGAGATTTTCAAGCTGTTCGCCTCCTCTCTGCACGGCCAGCCCTGGACCTCCGGGCATCGACTGCGCTTCGCGCAGTCGATGCGGGGAGAGATTTTCAAGCTGTTCGCCCCCTCTCTGCACGGCCAGCCCTGGACCTTTGTCGGAAGAACTGCGCT
>NZ_JARZHH010000113.1 GCF_029946515.1 Polyangium sp. 6x1 | reverse complement strand
GGCGGCCACGGGGGCGGGCTCGGCGGGCGTGGGCGGGGGCGCCGCGGGCGACGGCGGGGCCGGGGGCGGCGGCGCGGACGCGCAGGCGGCGAGGAGGACGGTCGCGGCAGTCAGGGCGAACGAGCTGGAACGAGGGCGCATGGCGCGATGCGAAATTCCATTTTCAGCGGCGCGTCAAGCGTCGCGTGTGGCGCGGCTCGCGGAACCCCGGCGGCGGTGAGGTGTCCTGCGAGGGATGATGTTCCGCGCTCACGTTTTGCGGGGTTGGCTCGTCGGTCGGCGGCTCGGGAGGGAGCGGTGGGTCTCCGGGCAGATGACGGCGCTCCCGTGGATCGGCAGAGGCACGCTGCTGTTCCTCGCGTTCGTGATGGTCCTGGGGGACCACTTGGATCAACAGGCGCGGGCGATGGGCCTCATGACCGTGCAGATCGAGCCCTTGCCGTTTTTCGGGGCGCACACGTGTATCTACCCGGGTGACGAGGAAGAACCGCCCGCGCCCCCGCCCGAAGAGGAGCCGCCCTGCTCGCGAAAGGGCAAACGCCCGGACGCTCGCTGATTCGGACTACAGCGCCCGCTCGGGCAAACCGAGCGCAATCCGGCGGAGCAAGTCGAGCACGGCATACGCCGCGGCGACCTGCACCTCCTCGCGTTCGCCCTGAAAAACCTTGCTCCGCACGACCGTGCCGCCCGGATGCGCGACGGCCCAGTAGACGAGGCCCACGGGCTTCTCCGCCGTGCCGCCCGTCGGGCCCGCGATGCCCGTCACCGACAGACCCACGTCCGTCTCGCAGGTACGGCGCACGCCCTCGGCCATCTCCGCCGCCACCTCGGCCGACACCGCGCCGTGGCCCCGCAGCGTGTCCTCCGAGACCCCGAGCAGCCGCGTCTTCGCGCTGTTCGCGTAGACCACCGCGCCGCCCACGAGGTAATCGCTCGCCGGATATCGCGTCAGCATGTGCGCGATGAGCCCGCCCGTGCACGACTCCGCGAGCGCCAGCGTATAGCCGCGGCTGCGCACCGCGCGCCCCACCATCTCGGTGAACGCCTCGTCGCCCTCGCCGTACACCACGTCGCCGAGCCGCGCCTTCACCTCGGTCGACGCCCGGATCGCGAGGTCCCGCGCGACCTCTCGATTGGCGCCCCGCGCGTGCACCTTCACGTCGACCTCGGGGAAATGCACCCGATAGCCGAGCGTCACGCCCGCGTGCGTGCCCTCGATCCCCGCGAGCGCCTGTCCGACGTTGCTCTCGCCGAGCCCGTACGACCGCAGGCGCACCTGGAACGTGTTGTTCGGCGCCGAGGGCCGGATCCGCGGCAACACCTGGTCGGTGAACATGCGCTTCATCTCGCGCGGCACGCCCGGCAGGAAGAAGAGCGGCGTGTCCCCGATCGGAATCGAGAAACCCGGCGCCGAGCCCACGCTGTTCGCAAGCACGTCCGCGCCCGCGGGCAGGTCGGCCTGCTTCTCGTGGCCCGCGTTCATCGTCTTGCCGCGCGACTCCACGCGCCGCCTTATCGCGAGCAGCGCGCTCTCGTCTCGCACGAGCGACACGTTCGCGGCCTTGGCCGCCGACGCCGCCGTGAGGTCGTCCGTGGTCGGGCCGAGCCCGCCCGTCACGACGACGAGCCTGTGCGTCTGCGCGAGCGTGCGCAGCGTCGCGGCGACCTGATCCAGGTCGTCGGGGATCGCGTCGATCACATCCACGGTGAAACCCGCGGCCGTCAGCTCCGCGGAAAGCCACGCGGCGTTCGTGTTGACGATCTCGCCCCGGGTGAGCTCGGTACCGATCGAGAGAATCGCGGCGGTCATTTTGGGGGCATGCACTCTATCCCATCGCGCGCCCTTGACGAGGGCCTCGATGGCGAATCGAGCACGATTCAGCGCGCGAGGGCCGAGCCCTCGGCCGCCGCCGCGAACGGATACGCGCACCGGAAGCCGACCTCGGCCGAGCGCGTGCCGGCCTCGATTTCCAGGCGATTCCAGCTTCGCAGCGCGCTCGCCGCGCCGTCCCCGAACGAGCCGCCCCGCGCCTCGGCGAGCGCCGGGCCTTCGGCCTCGCCCACTTTGGATGCCGCCCACTCGGCCACGTTGCCGGCGAGATCGTGCGCGCCCTCGGGCGAGGCGCCGTCCGGATGCGAGCCGGAGACCTCCGGCGCCGTCGCGCCCTCGCCACAAGGCCCACGCACGAGCCCCCATGCTGCCCGCCGACAAACCGCGCCCGTGTCGCCCCAGGCATACCGTCGACCCTTGGCACCCGCGGCCGCGAACGCGAGCTCTTCCGGCGTCGGGAGCGAGCCGCCAGCCCAGGCGCAAAACGTCCGCGCCTCGGACAAACGCACGCCGGAGAGCGCGCGTCCCGGCTCTCCCGTGAGGGGGACGGCCGGACAAACCGACGCGGCCACGCAGGCCGCATAACGCGCCTCGGTGACCTCGTAGGCGTCGAGCGCGAAGGCCTCCATCGGCACGGCGCGCGGCGTGACCTGGCCTTGCGCCTCCCAATCACTCGGGCCGATGCGCAAGAGGCCGGCCGGGATGCCCACGGCGCGCGGCGTGGCCACGCACCCGGCCTCCGTCACGACGAGCCCCGCCGCGCATCGCTCGGGTTTGCCCACGCAACGATCGCCCGCGAGGGTTTGTCCTTCCCCGCAGCAGCGCGCCCCGAGCGCGACCATCCCGGGCGCGCACCGGGCCGGCGGCGCGGCGCGATCCCGCGCCACGAGCACCACGGCGACGGCGAGCCCGATCGAAAGGGCGAAGAGGCCGATCGTCCGGACGACCGGCCTCGCCCCGCGCGTCTCAGGCCGAGCCACCCTCGCCGCGGGCCTCCCCTCGGGGTCGTCGCGTCTCGCCGCGATCGCGCCTGCGCTGCTCGGCGCGCGCGGCCTTCACCTCGTCGAGGCGCGCCTCGATCCGCGCGAGCGCGTCGAGCAGCGCGGCCTTGAGTCGACCGTACGTCTTCGGACCGATGTCGCCCTTGCGATGCGCCTTCTCCAGCGCGACGAACTCGCCGAGCAGCGCCTCGCGGGCTTCCATCAGATCGTCCTTGGCCTCGTCGGGCACCGTGCCCTCGGCGCGCTGGCGAATCATGTACGCCGCCGCGAGTCCGGCTGCCGAGAGCGCGAAGAACAGGGCGTACCACCGCGTGTTTCCGGGCACGGGCAGGCCCGTGATCGTGATGTCGAGCGCGTTGATGCCGCGCTCGCCTTGCGTCGCCTGGCGCATCGTCACCATCACCTTGCGGCCGTCGCGCCCGCTCTGGCGTTGCGCGTCGGGGAAGCCGGCGACCGAGAGGCCCATGGTCTTGTTCGCCTCGGAGAAGATCCGCGCCTCGCCGACGCGCGGCGGGAGCTCCACGCGGAAGGTTTGTCGGTCCTTGCCTTCGAGCGGGATCTGGTAGCTGAACGAGGCCTCGTGCCTCCCCGGCGCGATCGTGCCCGAGAGCCACGGCCCCTTCTTCGGCTCGTCGACGAACCGCACGTCCGTCATGTTGTCGGGGATGCGGAACGCCTGATACCCCTCGGGAAGGTTCACCTGCGCGGCGCCCTTGCCCGGCACCCACGCGACCTTGCCGATGTTGAAGACGTTGAAGAGCTGCTCGACCTGGAGCACGCCTTCGCGCAGCGACACGAACACGAACGCCTGCGCGCCGACGAGCGCGCCGTTCACGTCGTCCGTCGCTTCGTATGCGTGCAAAACGACGCGCTTGCCGGCCTTGTCCGAGAGCGCGAACGGCTCGGTCGCGTACGTGCCGGGGCCGCGCTGCGTGGTGATGCGGTAGCTCGTGCCCGCGCCGACGGGCAGACCGTCGAGCCGCGCCGTGCCTTGCGCGTCGGTCGTGACCTCGCGCCGCTCGCGCTTGTCGCCCTGGGCCACGCTGCTCTTGAGGATGCCGATGATCGCGCTCGCGTTCGGGATCGGCCGCTCGTCGGCGTCGCGGATCGTGAAGACCATCGTGCCCGGCGGCAGCGCTTGATCCTCGGCCGCCTCGTCGGGCGGCGCCTCGAAAAACCCGCTGTTCCCGCGGCGCGCATCGCCGTGCGGGTTCGCCCCGTGCGGCGATTCGCCCGGCCCGTGTGGATCGGCCTCCGCGCCCTCGTCCACGCTCGGATGCCCGGGCGGCAGCTCGCCGACGTCCGGATGTCCGGCGGGCAAAGGACCGGCCGTCTTGCCGCCATCCCCCGCGCCTGCGTCGCCGGGGCCCGCGTCGGGTTTGTCCGCGCTGGGCTTGTCCTTCTCGGCCTTCGCGTCCGGCTTCTTCGTGGTCGCGTCGGCCTTCTTCGCCTCCGCGGGTTTGTCCTCGCCCGCGGCAGCGGCCACGTGCGGGAGCGAGATCGCGCTGGCGGCGAGGGCGAGCGCCGCGCCGAGGATCCCGAGGCGTGTTCGTCGGATCGAGCTCACGACGCCTCCGCCTCCTCGTCGGCGTTCTTCGCCTCGCGCGACTCCTCTGCGGGCTCGGGCGCGACCATGCGCGCGCCGCATTTCTTGCAGAACAAAGCGTCCTCGTCGTTCTCCGTGCTGCACGCGTCACACGCGCGCTGCGCGGCCGCCTCGTCGCTCGTCTCCGGCGCGGGCTTCTTCGCCTTCTTCTTTTTCTTGGGCTTGCGCGGGGCCTCGTCGGCCTCTTCCTTCGCCTTCTCCGGCTCCGGCGCGGCCTTCGGCGCCGGGGCCTCCGCGGCCTCGTCCGCCGCGTCGTCCTCGTCCGCCTCGTTCGTCTCTTCCTGATCGGGATCGACCAAGCCGAGCTGCTTCAGGCGCCGCTGCACGAGCGCCTCGGCCCGCTCGCGGCCGGGCGCCGCGCTTTGATCGAGGGCCTGGAGCAGGCGCTTCGCCTCGGCGCGGTACTTCGCGACGAGGGCGCGATAGTCCTCCTCGCTGATCTTGCCGACGCTGCGCTCGAATTCGAGGTCCTTGAGCGCGCGGATGACGGCGCGCTTCTGCTCCTCCTCGGCGCGGGGCGGCGCGCCGATCGCGTACGCGTCGGCGCCGGAGAGCGGTGTCTCGCCGAGCAGCGTGCGCAGGCTCGCCCAGAACATCGCGATCACCGTCACGAGGACGCCGGCCGCGAGGGTCAGGATGGCCGTGGGCACGTCGACGAACATGCCCCCGAGGAGCGCGAGGACGATCGTCACGGCCGGAATGCCGATCTTCACGGCATCCGAGATCTTGCGCTCGAGCTCCTCGTCCGGCTTGTCCGCGGCGCGTTTGTCCGTGCTGGTCTCGGAGCTCATTCGTCGTCGAGGTCCTTCAGCTCCTGATCGAGCCTGTCGTCGTAGGCGTCACGCGTGTCGTTCTTGGACTGCGCCTTCTTCCCCGCGGGCGCCGCCGCCGCAGCGGCGAGGCCCCGGCGCTGCCATCGCCGGAGCACGACGAACACGAGCCCGGCGCCGGCCACGATCGCGGTGATGGGCACGACCCAGAGCGCGCGGTTCGCGCCCTGGTTGCGCGGCACGGCGAGCGACTTCGGTCCGTACATCGAGACGTAGACGTCCTGCGCCTGCTCGACCGTCTTGCCCTCGGCGAGCAGCTCGCGCAGCGCGGTGCGCCGCTGATGGGCGATGTCGCACGGGCAGGTGCCGAGCGTCTCGCGCGGGCAACCGCAGGTGCAGATGAGGCTCCAGAAGAGCTGGCGCTCGGTCTCGTTCTGGATCGAAACGGTCCCCGTGCCGCCGGTGTGCTGACCGAGCGCGAGGTGCGGATCGAACGTCAGCCACGCGGCGACGAGGCCGGCCGCGGTGAGCAGCGCGAGGTGGAGCGGTGTTCGTCGAGTCGTCATTCGGAGTTACTTGGCGGGAGCGAGGGCGGCGCCGACAGCGGGCGCGGGGGAGGGCGCTTCGATCGCCGGCGCCGGTGGTGCGCGTGATGCGTTCGTCCCGCCGTAGGCGAGGGAGGGGCCGGCCGCGAGGAGCAGGGCGAAGATGACCGAGGTCGCGACCGAAGCCGCGGCGCGGATGTAGCCGAACGCGCCCGCCTCCTCGAGTGCGACGTCGGGCCACATCGACACGATCGCCCCGAGGATCAGGATGCCCACGCCGATCCAGATGAGGTTCACGAGCGGGTTCACGTGGAACTGGAACGAGGCGACCTTCGTCGTCGGGTTGACCATTCCTACGATCACGTAGAGATCGTCGCGGATGGTCATGTGCTTGGCGACCTCGGTCGAGGGCTGATCGGCGCCGGTCTTGTAGATGAACTTCGCCGGCGTGACGCGGCCGATGTCCTTGCCATGACGCTTCACCTCGAGGTCGGTGAAGATCATGCGCTTCTCGTTGTCGACCTCCATGCGCGGGCCGACGTAGTTGACCGTGTAGTAGTCGATCTGCGCCGTCTCGCCGGGGGACATGCTGAGCTCTTTGTCGATGCCCCACGAGCGGCCGGTGAAGCCGAGGAACATGAGCGCGATGCCCACGTGCACGACGTAGCCGCCGTAGCGGCGGCGCGACTTCGCGACGAGGTTGAAGAGCGAGGTGAACAGGCCCTCGTCGCTCTTGCTCCGCTGCCGCGCGGCGACGCCGCGATAGAACTCCTGCGCGACGACGGTGATGTTGAACGCGACGAGCATCACCGTGACGAACGGCAGCTTGCCCGAGACCCACGCGAGCGCGTGGCCGAGCGTGCCCTCGTAGATCGGCGCGGCGTCATAGAACGCCGGGTAATTGAAGCGCTTGCCGATCAAGAGGTGGATCGTGCCGACGACGAGCATCACCGCGACGGGCCAGCGGAAGCTCTTCAGGAAGAGCTCCGGGCTCGTCTTGCGCCAGCCGAGCAGCGGCGCTGCGCCCATGAGGAAGAAGATCACGAGCGCGAGAGGCGGGATCCAGGTGTTGTAGAACGTCGGCCCGAGCGTCGACTCCTGGTTGAGCAGCCACTCGCTGATGCGCGGCCACGTCGTCGCCGTCGCGATGAACACCGTGAGGCTGACGAAGCCCCAGTTGTTCAGCACGAACGCGGTCTCGCGGGACAGGATCGACTCGAGCGAGCCCTCGCTGCGGAGCCTGGGCAAGCGGTACACGATGAGCCCGATGCTCACCGCGGCGATCACGCCCATGTAATAGACGAAGAAGATGCCGATGCCCGACTGCGCGAAGGAGTGGACCGACGAGATCAGGCCCGAGCGCGTGAGGAACGTGCCGAAGATCGTGAGGAAGAACGTCGCGCAGATGAGGAAGACGTTCCAGACCTTCAGCATCCCGCGACGCTCCTGGATCATCGTCGAGTGCACGTAGGCGCTCGCCGTGAGCCACGGCAAGAACGCCGCGTTCTCCACGGGATCCCAGGCCCAGTAGCCGCCCCAGCCGAGCTCCTCGTAGGCCCAGAGCATGCCGAGCGCGTTGCCGATCGAGAGGAAGAGCCAGGCGAAGAGCATCCACTTGCGCGTGGCCACGATCCACTCGTTGTCGAGCCTTCCTGTGGCGAGCGCCGCGATCGCGAAGGCAAACGGGATCGCCGAGCTCGTGAACCCGATGTAGAGGCTCGGCGGGTGGATGATCATGTAGAAGTTGCGGAGCTGGTAGTTCAGCCCGCTGCCATCCATCGGCGCGCCGTTCACGCTCGTCGCGAAGGGGTTCGCCGCGAAGATCATGAGGATCGCGAAGAAGCCGATGATGGTCATCAGCGTCGCGATCACGAAGGGCTGTAGCTCGAGGTATCTGCGCCGGAGCCACGCCACGCAGCCCGCGGAGAACCCGGACGTGAGGAAGAGCCACCAGAGCAGCGAGCCGTCCTGGCCGCCCCAGAGCGCCGCGACGAGGTACGGCGTGGTCATCGAGCGGTCGCTGTATCGAGCGACGTAGCTGATGCGGAAATCGTGGCTCACGAAGGCGAACGCGAGGACCAGGACCGAGAGTCCGACCAGCGCCACGGTGCCGTACGCGCCCAGCCGAGCTGCCTGGAGCAGGCGTGGCCTGCCGGTGCTCGAGGCGAGCGCGACGGCGAACGTGTACGCCGCGGCGATCAGGATCGCGTAAAGAACGCCGGTTCCGAACTCGGGGAGCGATTGCCAGATCGACATGGCGGGGGGCAGAGCTTAGGCCGGCCACGGAGCCGGGGCCACGTCTACGCGCCCTATTTCCCGAGGACGCCTCGTCGCCGCTCGCCGGGCGCCTTCGATGACGACGCGAGGCGGCAATTACGCGTCCCCTCGTCCGACGGGAGCGAACGCGATTATACTCTTCGCATGAGCGCCAGCCCCGACTTCCGATCCGACGACCTCATCTACGACTGGAACGAGATCGGCCGAAAAGGGCGCTTGATTCCCCGGGACGTCACGTTCTTCGACGAGACGCTGCGCGACGGTCTGCAGAACCCCTCGGTCGCGGATCCGAACATCGAGCAAAAGCTCAAGCTGATTCACCTGATGTCCAAGATCGGCATCCACGTCGCGGACATCGGCCTGCCCGGTAGCTCGAAGCGCGCCTTCGACGACGTCCTGCGCATGTGTCGGGAGATCACGGACAACCGGCTGCCGCTCGGCGTGGCGTGCGCGGGGCGCACCGTCGTCTCCGACATCACCCCGATGATCGAGATCTCCCAGCGCGCGGGGATCCCCGTGGAAGTCTACTGCTTCATCGGATCGAGCCCGATCCGCCAGCTCGCAGAGGACTGGGACCTCGACACGATCGTCAAGCGCAGCGCCGAGGCGATCGACGTCGCGGTGAAAGCGGGCCTGCCCGTCGCCTACGTGACGGAAGACACGACGCGCTCGCGTCCGGACATGCTGGCGGCGCTGTTCAAGATGGCGATCGACCACGGCGCATCGAGGCTGTGTCTCTGCGACACCGTGGGTCATGCGACGCCGGACGGCGTGCGCAACTTGATCTCGTTCGCGAAGGCGATCATCGCGGGCCACGGGTCGGACGGAAAGGTCCGCATCGACTGGCACGGTCACAACGATCGCGGGCTCGCGCTGGAGAACGCGCTGTGGGCGCTGGAGTTCGGGGCGGATCGTGTGCACGGCACGGCGCTCGGGATCGGCGAGCGCGTGGGGAACGCGGCGATGGAGCTGATCCTCTTGAACCTGAAGCTCCTCGGCCTGCTCGATCACCAGGACCTCACGCACATGCTGGAGTACTGCAACACGGCGGCGGAGGCGGTGGGCTGGGACATCCCGATCAACTACCCGCTCGTCGGCCGCGACGCGTTCCGCACGGCGACGGGCGTGCACGCCGCGGCGATCATCAAGGCGCAAGGCAAGGGCGACGCGTGGCTCGCGGACCGCATCTACTCGGGCGTGCCGGCCGGCATGTTCGGACGGAAGCAGGAGATCTGCGTGGGGTACATGTCGGGCGCCTCCAACGTGAATTTCTGGCTGCGGCAGCGGAGGATCGAGCCTTCGAAGGAGCTCGTGGAGGCGATCCTGAAGAAGGCCAAAGGGTCGAGCCACATCCTGTCGGACGAGGAGATCTTGGCGATCGTCGATGACGTGAACGGGCGGTAGGGCGCAGCTCGATCGAACACGCGGCGTACGACGAATCAGGGTGACATGAAGGGCACGGCCAAGCGGACGGGGAAGGTGTGGCGGCTCGAAGAAGCAAAGAGCCGCCTCGGCGAGGTCGTCGACGAGGCCAAGAAGCATGGGCCGCAGGTGATCCGGAGGCGCGGCGTCGAGGCGGCGGTCGTGCTGTCGTTCGATGATTACGTGAAGCTCGTGAAGCCCAAGGAGAGCTTGGTCGAGTTCCTCGCGGGTTCTCCGCTCGCCGGCTCCGAGCTCGAGATCGAACGATCGAAGGATCCCGGGCGCCCGGTGGACCTGTGAAGTACCTGCTGGACACGTGCGTCCTCTCCGAGTTCGCGAAGCCGCGGCCCAACGCGAACGTGCTGGCGTGGCTCGACGAACGCGACGAGGCTTCGCTGTTCCTCAGCGTGCTCACCTTGGGAGAGCTGCAAAAGGGGATCGAGAAGCTCCCGAACAGCCGGCGAAAGACGGCGCTTCAGGAATGGCTCGACCACGACATGCGGGAGCGGTTCGCGGGTCGCCTGCTTGATGTGACCGAGGAGATCGCGCTCACGTGGGGCAGGCTGCAGGGCGAGGCGGAGCGTCGTGGGCAGACGTTGCCTGTCATCGATGCGCTCCTCGGGGCGACGGCGCTCGCGCATGGGCTCGTGGTCGTCACCCGGAACGAGACCGACATCGGGCGCACGGGAGCTCGCATCCTCGATCCCTGGGCAGACGAGTGACCGCACACGCACGGATCGGCCTCTGACGCCCGGCTCTTGCCGCTGGTCGCCTCGCGCCATGCGCGCTAGCACCAGGCAACGTGAGCACACCGCCCCCCGCTCCGAAGCCGTCGCGATACGCGCGGCTCGTCGCGTTGCTCGCGACGCTCGTGAGCCTGCTCTACGTGGCGGGGCTCTTCGATACGCGGATCTCGCCGTTCGATCTCGCCATGCAGGCGTCCACGCTCCCCGCGGTCATCACCGCGCGCGACGCCGACGTGCGTGTGGCCATCGTCGACGAGCACGATCGCCCGCTGCCAGGCGCGGTCGTGCGGATGTTCTCGATCCAGGGCGGGACCACGTATTTCGCCGGTGAAGCGCGCGCAGGGGAGGACGGCGTCGCTTCGCTCGAAGACATGCCGCGCGGGGAGACGTGGCTGCTCGCGTATGCCGAGGGGCGCGCGCGGGGCTCGGTGAGGGTCGTGCTCGGGCCCGGCGAGCGCGCCGTGAGGCTCGTGCTCCAGCCTGCCGCGGCGATCGATGTCGTCGTCGTCGACGAGGCCGAGAAGCCGTTCCCCAGCGCGAAGATCACCGTCACGGGCGGAGATCCGCTGCCGTTCGTGGCCGTGACCGGCGCGGATGGGCGCGCGCGGATCGATCGGCTCGGGCAGGGGCCGTTTTCCGTGCGCGCGACGGCGCGCGGGTACGACGACGTCGTGCGGACGGGCGTGCTGCCGGGGCCGGTTGCCGTGCGGATCAAGCTCGAACGGCTCGGCGCCTTCGAGGTCTCGGTCGTCGAGGCCGACGGAAAACCCGCACCGTACGCGCGCGTGCTCTGCGCGGGTACGGGGCTCTGGCCCGCGCGCAGCACGATCGCCGATGCGAACGGCGTCGCGCGGATCGCGGGCCTCCGGCGCGGCGGGTACGACCTCAAGGCCGAGCTCGGCGAACGCGTGAGCGCGACGGAGCTCGGCGTCGAGCTCGAGCGCGCGGTGACGAAGCCCGTGAAGCTCGTGCTCGGCGCGGGCCGAAGGATCACGGTGAAGGTGACCGACGGCGAGTCCGAGGACGCGCCGCCCGTGAAGGAAGCGAGCGTCGTGCTCGCCGAGGAAGGTTTGAGTCCCTTCCCGATCCATGGTCGTACGGACGCAAAAGGTGTGGTCGTGCTCGGCCCGATCGCGCTCGGCTACGCGACCGTCAGCGCGCGCGCGCCGGGCTTCGTGCCCCGCAGCGCCGTGCCCGTCGACGACGACGCCACCGAGGTGCGTGTCTCGCTCCTGCGCGGCGGCGCGCTCGTCGGCGAGGTCGTCGATGATCGAGGCTTTCCGGTTGGCGGCGCGACGATCGAGGTCGTCGGCGTGGACATCGAGGGCATGCCGATCGACGAGACGAGCGCGATGGCCGAGTTTCGCGACGATCACTTCGATCTCGCGCTCCCCGGCCCGCTCCCGCTCCTGCCCATCGGCGAGCTCGGCGTGATGCCGGGCCCGATCCCCGATCTGCCGCGCGCCGGCGCCTTCGCTGCGACGTCGCTCGGCGGCGGCGGCGATCCGTGGGTCACGCGCGCGGACGGCGAGTTCCGCGCCGAGCCGATTCCGCCCGGCCGCGTGCACGCGATCGTCCGGCATCCGGACTACGTCGAGGCCGAGAGCGAGACCGTCACGATCGTCTCCGGCGGCGAGGCCCGCGTAAAGGTCGTGCTCCATCAAGGCGGCTCGCTCGAAGGCCGCGTGGTCGACGCCGATCATCGACCTGTCGGCGGCGCGCGTGTCGAGATCGCCGCGGCCGCGGGCACGTTCGAGCGCGTCACCTACACCGACGACAGCGGCAGCTTCGCGTTTGCCGCCGTTCCGGACGAGGTCCTGATCAGCGTCGCGCGCCCCGAGACGCCGAGCGACGTCGCGGCGCGGCTCATCGTCGAGATCCCGGATCGCGAGCGCAAGGAGGTCGAGATCGTCCTGCCGCGCCAGCGCGACGCCGTCCTCGTGCACGTCACCGACGATCGCGGCTATCCGCTCGATCGTGTCGAGGTGCGCGCCGTCTCCCTCGATCCGACGGTCCCGCTGCGCCGCACGTTCTTCACGGACGACGACGGCGACGTGGAGATCCCGGACGCTGCGGGTTTGCCGCTGCGCTTCGTGCTCATGCGGCCGAGCAAGGCGCCGATCGTCGAGGAGGTCGAGATCGCGCCGGCGAAGCTCACGTACGAGCTCGCCGAGGGCATCACGGCGAAGGGTGAGGTCACGGGGCGCGATGGGCGCGAGCGCATCGAGGGCGCCGAGGTCGTGGTCTACACCGACGCGGGCGTGCGTCGCGCGCGTAGCGATGCCGAGGGCGCGTTCGAGGTGAAGGACCTCGCGCCGGGGCGCGTGCGGATCGTCGCGTCGCATGCGGACTGGGCGATGAACGAGAAGATCGCCACGGTCGCTGCCGCGCCGAGCCGCGAGGTGGATGTCGGCGCGGTGGATCTCGCCGAGGTGGGCGAGGTCGAGGGCACGGTGATCGATCCGAACGACGAACCCGTCGCAGGCGCACGCGTGGCGGCCGGGCTCGTGCCCACGTACTTGCCGCTCGGGCCGCTGCCGCGCGGGGTTGCCACGACGGATCGCGAGGGCCACTTCAAGCTCGTCGGCGTGCCCGAGGGGGATGCGACGATCGAGGCGTATTCGTCGGACCTGGGACGCGCGTCGACGACGGTGAAGGTTCGCGCGGGGAGGAGCACGGACCGCGTGGACATCACGCTGCCGGGGGAGGGGAGCGCGAAGGGCGAGGCGAAGGGCGGGGGCAGCATCGCGCTGACGCTCGGCGAGCGGACCGAGCGCGGGAAGAAGGTGATCGTGGTCGTGATGGTGCCGCCGAACGGAGAGGCCGAGGTCGCGGGCGTGGAGCCGGGCGATCGGCTGCTCAAGGTGAACGATCACGAGGTGCGGACGATCGAGGATGCGCGGAGGCGCATTTCGGGGCCGCTGGCGGAGGATGTGGTGCTGACGCTCGCGCCGGATGGGGACGGGGAGAAGCCGCGGAGGCTTCGGGTGCGGCGGGAGCGGGTGCGGCGGTAGCTACGCGTAGATGGCGCTGAGCACCGTCGTGCAGGTGGCGATGGCCCATGCCGCGAAGAGGAGCCCTCGCGTCACGTTCACGTGTGGCGGCGCGTGGAGCGGATGTGCGTGCCGCAGGCCTTCGACGAAGCCGAGGGGACCCAGGAGAACGCCGAGCAGCGCGGCCGTGTAGATGAAGACGTCGTAGTCCGACCAGAGCCCGTGCTTCACGGGGTCGCGAACGAACGACAGGATCAGGTACTTGCCCATGAGCCCGGCCCCGAAGAGCGGGCCCACGGCGGTGATCCACAGTGCTCCGGCGGTGTCACGGATCGATCGACGTTCGATCGTCGTGTAGACGGTCCCAGACACCGCAGCCCCGAGCGCCAGTACCCACACGAACAGCATCGAGATGGCGTACCGCGCATCCTTGGTGCTCACGTGAAATGCGGGAGGAGGTTTCCGCAATGACGCGGAAGATCTGAGGAGACGCTGACGCCCGCTTCAGTTCTGCACGGACTTCACGAGCACGATCTCCCGACCGTCCCCGATCTTCCACCGCAGCTGACCTTCGCCGACGAACGAAAGCTCCGCCTCGTCGCGGCCTCCCTCTTCGCGCAGGAAGCTCACGAGCACGCGGTCGCCCGTCGCCTCCGTCACGCGGAACGCGCCGGTTCGCGGCGATTCTGCCGGGATCGTCACCGTCACCTTGTTCCCGGCGAACTCGAACGCCGTGCCTTTCACCCAGCCCATGGCCTTGGCGAGGTGCGGCTCCGGCACGTTTTCGATCGATTCTCCGAGCCATCGCCCCTGGAGCCGGTCCTTCGGCGTCTTGCCGCAACCCGACGCAAACAGGGCGACGGCCGTCAACGCGAGGGCCGTCTTCTTGGAAAAACGCATGGGCCTCCGGCCAACGAAGCAAGGCCGCGATCTCCACTCGCGTGCCAGGTCCGCCGGCTGGGTAGAACGTTAAGGGAGCCTGGATCCTGGGGCCAACAAATGTAGGAGATCAGGCGACAATGTGCCGACGTGAAGGTGTGTCCCCTACGTAGCCCACCCCGAGCGGCCTCCACCTTCGGCTGGACAAGGTGCCCCGACCTGCGCCAAGGCTACCGTCCGGTGGGAGCACATTTCACGCATCGAAGGCTTGGTGAGGTCGAACGCAAGCGGCTGCTCCGCGAGGTGCTCGAGCGCGCACGGGATCGCTCGCGCGGCGCGGGCGTCGTCGTCTTCGACCTCGATGGGACGATCATGGACAACCGGCCGCGGGTCGTCGCCATCCTGCACGAGCTCGCCGAGGTCTGGCGCGCGCGGCACCCGAACGAGGCCGCCGCCCTCGCGGCCGCCAGCATCCACGACGTCGTCTACGGCCTCGTCGACACGCTGCGAAGCCTCGGCGTGAGCGAGCCGACGCTCCACGAAGAAGGCTTCCGCTTCTGGCGCGAGCGCTTCTTCTGCGATCCGCACATCCGTCACGACACCGAGATCCCCGGCGCCCGGGACTACGTGCGCGCTTGTTACGACGCCGGCGCGATCATCGTGTACCTGACGGGCCGCGATCTGCCGAACATGGCGCTCGGATCCTTCGCGAGCCTGCGCGATCTCGGCTTTCCGATCGGCGTCGTCGGCACCGAGCTCGTCACGAAGCCCGCCTTCGAGACGCCCGACAGCGTCTTCAAGCGCGAGGTCGCCCCGGCGCTCGCGCGGCTCGGCGAGGTCGTCGCGGTCTTCGACAACGAGCCGGCGAACTGTAACCTGTTCCTGGAGATCCACCCCGCGTGCACGACGGTCTTCGTGGACACCCAGTACGCCCCCGATCCGCCGCCGCTCGATGCCCGCGCCCACGTGATCCACTCCTTCGAGCTCGAGCCATGAAATCTGCCGTCACGCTCGCCCTGCTCCTGCCGGCCCTCGCCGCGTGCGAGGCGCCGCCCGGCTCGCCCCCTTCCTCGACCTCGACGAGCGACGCCGCGAGCCCGAACGCGAGCATCCTGCCCGCGCCCCTCGCCACCGAAGCCGAAGAGGCCCCGCACGACGCCGGCGTGCCCGACGGCGCGCCGATCGGCCTCATGGCCGACCCCTCGGGCCGACTCATCGTCCCGGATGCTGGCCCGCCGCCGCCGGGGGTTCTTCGCGGCGACGAGGCGATCGCCGCCGAGGCGCCCACCTCGAAGGACCTCGCGGGCGCCACGCTCGAAGCCGTCTTCCGCCCGCGCAACGTGCCGCCCGCGCCCCGCGGCCCCGAGATCTCGCAGGACGGCATCAAGGCCGCCGCGGCGCTCACCACGCCGAAGTGGAAGATCGACCTCACCGACACGGGTCGCATGCGGATCGAGTTCACCTCGCGCGCGATGCCGCTGCCGCAACGCTCGGAGATCCGCGCGCGCACCGATCGCTACGGCCACATCGTCCTCTGGCCCGACGCGACCGACTACCGCGTCGTCCCGCCGGGCGCGCTGCGCACCGTGCTCGGCGAGCGACGCGTCGACGTCACGCCCCTCTCGCCCGGCGTCGCGCGTCCGCTCGGCGAGGGCAAACGTTTGCAGCTTCCCACGCGCAAGGTCGAGATCACGTCGAGCCTCGGCTCGGTGCGGCTCGAGCTCGGCAAGTCCGCGGAGATCGGCGAGGGCGGCGCGCTGCTCTGCCGCGCGCTCGTGGAGATCGTCGGCGTCGATCCGCGCACGTCGGTTTGTCAGGCCGGCGAGGTCCCGCTCGGGGCCGCGTACACGTGGCAGGACGGCGGCGGCATCGACTTCGAGATCACCTCGCTCACGCGCCGCACCGACATCCCCACGAACGATACGCTCGTGCCCCCGCCGGGCTCTTCGTACCAGCCGAGTGGCCTGCCTGCGTCACCTGGAGGCGTGTTCCTCACGCGCGAGGAGGTCATGGCGTTCCGCTCGTCGGCGCTGCAGGTCCCGCCGTCCACGGATCCGCTCGCGCCGGGCGAAGGGTTCGTCGCGGTGAACGCGTCCGACATGCTCGCGTACGTGCTCGTCGACGGCGTGCCCGTCGTCGCGGTCCCGCCGAACGACCAGCGCTATGTGATCGGCACGCTGCGCGGCCGCTACGTGATCCAGTGGCGCACGTTCCTCGGCGATCGCATCGGGCCGGCGAGCACGATCGACTTGCCGGCGCGCTTCACGTTCGGCGAGGTCCCGGACGCGGGTGCGCCGGATGCGGGCGGCAGCACGAACTAGAGCAGCGAGCCTTCGCTGCTCTGCGAGATCGCGAAGCGAGCTCGCCTCGGGGGGTGAATCGGCCGGGCTTCGCCTGGCCGAGAGGGGGACGCGAGGCGTCCCCCTTGGGACTAAACCGTCTCGGGGCTTCGAAACACCGCGGCGATCTCCGGCGGCAAACGCTTCGGCGTGAGGTCGTTGCCGACGCACGCGAGCAGCGTCTCGCCCTCGCACACGACGTCCGCGCCGCGCACGAGGCGGTAGCTGAAGCGCACGGTCACGCGTGTCACCTCGGCGCACGTCGTCTCCACGACGAGCGTCTCGTCGAAGCGGGCGGCTTTCCGGTAGCGGAGCTTCGCCTCGACGACGGGCAGGTGGATGCCCATCTCGACCCACTTTTCGTAGGAGATCCCGCGACGATGAAGCCAGTCGACGCGGCCGGCCTCGAAGTAGGTCAGGTAGTTGGCGTGGTGGACGATGCCCATGAGGTCCGTCTCGCAGAAGCGGACGGAGAGGCTCATGCGGCTCGTGAGGTGCTCGGGGAGCGGCTCGGCTCGTTCGGTGCGCGCGCGGGGGTCGGCCATGATGCGGAGGGCCGCATCTAGCAGCGATCGACGAGCGACACCACGTCCACCTAGGCGCCCCGCGCCGCCGGTGCTACCTCGCGCTCCCGATGGCCACCAACGTCTCCACGATGATCGACGCCGATCACATCGCGCAGCGCGTGCGCGAGCTCGGCGCCGAGATCACGCGCGACTACGCCGGGCGCAGCCTCGTCCTCGTCTGCGTCCTCAAGGGCAGCTTCGTCTTCACCTCCGACCTCGCGCGCCAGATCGATCTGCCGATGCGCGTCGAGTTCCTCGGCGTGCGCAGCTACGGCGAGGGCACGAAGTCCTCGGGCGTCGTGCAAATCACGCACGACCTCACCAAGCCCGTCGAGGGCGACGACGTCCTCATCGTGGAGGACATCGTCGACACGGGCCTCACGATCGCGCACCTGCTCGACCTGCTCCGCACGCGCAAGCCCGCGAGCGTGAAGGTCTGCGCGCTCCTGCACAAGCCCGCGCGCACGCGCATCCAGGTGCCGATCGACTACCTGGGCTTCACGATCGAAGACAAGTTCGTCGTGGGCTACGGGCTCGACTGGGCCGAGCGTTACCGCAACCTGCCGTTCATCGGGCTCGTGGAGTCGGGGTCGTGAGCAAGCGCCTCGCGGTGCTGGAGAGCATGATCCAGAAGGGCTCGAAGGATCCCTTCGCGTGGTACGCGCTCGCGATGGAGTACGCGGGGGCCGATCGGATCGACGACGCGCTCCGCACGTTCACTTCGCTCCGCGACATGGATCCGAGCTACGTGCCGCAGTACCTCATCTGCGGGCAGATGCTCGTGAAGGCGGGGCGCGTGGACGCGGGGCGCGAGTGGCTCGAAGAGGGCATCACGCGCGCGCGCGCCAAGGGCGATTCGCACGCGCTGTCGGAGATTCAGTCGGCCTTGTCGGCGCTCGACGACTGATCCTCCTCGCCCTCGTTTTCCCCTTCCTCACGACGCTCCTGCTGCGCGCGGATCCATCGCACCCGCTCGGCGATCACCTTCTCGTAGCCGCGCTCCGTCGGCTCGTAGAAGTGCGTCCCTGCGATCGCGTCCGGCAGGTACGTCTCGCCCCACGCGATACCGCCCTTCTCGTCGTGCGCGTAGCGGTACCCCGTCCCGTATCCCTCGCGCTTCATGAGGCCCGTCACCGCGTTGCGTAGCTTCATCGGCACGGGAAGGCTGCCCGTCTCGCGCACGACCTCCTGCGCCGCTTTCCACGCCGCGTTGCACGCGTTCGACTTGGGCGCGCACGCCAGATAGATCGCCGCCTGCGAGAGGAAGTACATCCCCTCCGGCATCCCCACCCGCTGGAACGCCGCGTCCGCCGCGACGGCCACGTCGAGCGCGCGAGGGTCGGCGTTGCCCACGTCCTCGCTCGCGAAGATCATCATCCGCCGCAGCAGAAACAGCGGGTCGTCGCCCGCCTCCAGCATGCGCATCAGCCAGTAGATCGCCGCGTCCGGATCCGAGCCGCGCATCGATTTGATGAACGCGCTGACGACGTTGTAGTGCTCTTCCCCCGCCTTGTCGTAGAGCAGCGTCTTCTGCCCGCTCGTCTGCACGACGTCCTCGCGCGTCACCCGCGCACGACCCTCGCGCTTCGCCTCGTCGGCCGCGATCTCCAGCGTCGTCAGCGCCCTTCGTGCATCGCCGCTCGCAAGCTTCGCGATCGCCTCGATCGCCTCCTCGTCCGCCCCGACAGACCCCGCGAGCCCCTCCGGCGATTCGATCGCGCGCCTTAGCAGCTCCGTGATCCCCTTGTCGTCGAGCAGGTTCAGCCGGAACACGCGGCACCGCGACAGGAGCGGCGCGTTCACGGCGAACGAAGGGTTTTCCGTGGTCGCGCCGATCAGCGTGATCGTCCCGTCCTCCACGTGCGGCAGGAACGCGTCCTGCTGCGCGCGGTTGAACCGATGGATCTCGTCGACGAACAGGATCGTCCGTTTCCCCTCGTAGGCGCGTGCCTCCTTCGCCGCGGCCATCACCAGCCGGAGCTCGGGCACGCCGCCGAGCACCGCGTTGAACGGGACGAACCGCGCACGCGTCGACTCCGCCACGATCCGCGCGAGCGTCGTCTTCCCGGATCCCGGCGGCCCCCACAGGATCATCGACGGCACCCGATCGGCCGCGATCGCGTGCGCGAGGAGCTTTCCTTCGCCGACGAGGTGCTCCTGTCCGACGAGGTCGGAGAGCGCGCGCGGCCGCATGCGCTCGGCGAGCGGCACGAGCTCGGCGAGCTTCGGATCACGCTTCAGCGCGGCCTCGAACAGCGTCGGGCCCGCGTCCTTCTCGCCGCCGCGAGGGCTTCGACGGGCCGCCATGTCACCGGTCCATCAGCGCGATCACCGCGCGCTGGATGCTTGCCGGATCACGCCCCACGAAGCGCACCGTCCCCGACCGATCGACGACGAACGTCGTGGGCACCTGCGACACGCCGAACGCGTACTGAAGACCGTGCCCGCCGTCGTGCACGATCGGGAACGACACGCCGAACGCCTCGGCTCCGCGCGCGGCCTCGTCCGCGCTGTCGTCCACGCTCACGCCCACGACCACGAGCCCCTCGGCGCGTCGATCCTGATAGAGCCGCTCGAGCGCGGGCATCGTCTGCTGACACGAGCCGCACCACGACGCCCAGAAGTCGATCACGGTCACGTGCGTGCGCAGCGTGCCCGGCACGTCGACCGAGCGCTCGTCGATCGTGGTCTCGTGAAACGGCGGCGACGTCGCGCCGAGCAGCGGATGGCCGAGCGACGCGGGCATCGCCGGCGCGCAACCGAAGAGGCCGATCGCCCCCGCGCAAGCGAGCGCGCTCGGGCCAGGAGCGATGGAACGGAGAGGACCGCGCATGGGAATGCTCAAACTCTAGAGCATCGAGTCCTTCGATGCTCTGCGAGATCGCGCAGCGAGCTCGCCTCGGGGGGTGAATCGGCCGGGCTTTGCCTGGCCGAGAGGGGGACGCGAGGCGTCCCCCTCGGGACGAAACGGGCTCTTCTGCGAAGGCTATCGGCCGCCGAAGATCGCCGTACCGACGCGGACGATCGTCGCGCCCTCCTCGATGGCCACGTGGAAATCGTGGGACATGCCCATCGACAGCTCGGGCAAGAGCGCGGGCGCTTCGAGCGTGTCGCGCAGCGCGCGCAGGCGCGCGAAGTACGGGCGGACGGCCTCCGGATCGTCGAGGTACGGCGGGATCGCCATGAGCCCCACGACGCGCAGGTGCTCGGCGCGCCTCGCCGCTTCGAGCAGCGCGGGCACGGCCTCGGGCGCGCATCCAGCCTTCGACGCCTCGCCACCCACGTTCACCTCGAGCAGCACGTCGACCTTGCGCGAGAGCGCGCCGGCGCGTTTGTCGAGCTCGGTCGCGAGCTCTTCGCGGTCCACCGTGTGGATCACCGCCGCCACGCTCGCGGCTTGTTTCGCCTTGTTGCGCTGGAGCGCGCCGATGAAGTGCAGGCGCAGCTCCGGCAGGTCCGCGAGCGCCGCGGCCTTCTGCGCCATCTCTTGCACGTAGTTCTCGCCGAAGTCGCGCTGGCCTGCGGCGTACGCGGCGCGGATCGCCTCGGGCGGCTTGGTCTTCGACACCGCGACGAGCCGCACCGAGTTCGGGCTCCGCCCGGCTCGGATCGCGGATTCGTCGATGCGCGCCCGCACGGCGGCGAGGCGCGCGGGGATCGTGCTTTCGTCCTCGTTCACGGGCCTCACGATACCGCGCCCATCGCCGCTCGCGAGCGCCGCACCTGTGCCACATGCGAGCGCGATCCGGGCGTCCGGAGACGTGCCAAATTGTGCCGCACTTGCGCCGGTTTCCTTAGTGGAAACAACATGGAACGTCATGGCATGATGGTTGCGGCACAGCGTACTCAGCCATGCGAAAGCTCTTCGTCCTCTTCGTCTTCACGGGCCTCGCCATCTCGGCGTGTAGCTTCAATCCGCAACCCGATCCGCCTGGAGCCACCGAGACCGGCTCCGCGGGCGCAGATGCGAGCAGCGCGTCGGGCGCAGGAGGCGCGGGCGGTACGATCTCGGGCGGCGTCGGCGGCGATGCCACGGACGGCGGGGCGGGTGGTGAAGGCGGCAGCGGCGGCGGCGGCGGCGGCAGCGGCGGCGGCGGCAGCAGCGGCAGCGGCAGCGGCGGCGGTGCGGCTGGCGCAGG
>NZ_JARZHH010000112.1 GCF_029946515.1 Polyangium sp. 6x1 | reverse complement strand
CGGGCGGGGCCGGCGGCGGCGCGGGCGGCGCGGGCGGCGGCGCGGGTGGCGCGGGCGGAGCCGGCGGCGGCTGATTTGCCAAAATCGAGAATACGCACGCAACCTTGCGTGACGTATCCGGCCTCGCGGAAGCACGTCCGCGTTATGCTGCGAGGGGAAAAGTCCATTCCTTTTCCGATAGGGCCCCGAGGTAGGGAAGTAGGGCCCCAATTCCCACCATTTCAGCGGCGGCGGTCCTCGTGTAGAAGAGAACTTCCGTTACGTATGACTTTCCAGGCTCGTCGCTCGGCGAGGCTGGAACCACCTACGAGGCCGCTCATGCCGCGAACGCGAAGACGACTCGGAAAGCATTTTGGCTCCATTGGTCTGGTATCCCTGGCCGCGCTCGGCGCGGTCGGGTTCACCGGTTGCATCGCTGGGGAGGACGATGGTCCGTGCGTTTCGGACCAGATGTTCTTCGCCGAGCAGGTCTGGGCTCCGATCCTTTCGAACAACTGCATCGCCTGCCACACCTCGAACGGGGCCGCGAAGGACTCGAGCCTCGTCCTCCGAGGCAGCAGCGAAGCAGGCTTCCTCGACACGAACTACCAGATCATGAAAAACGCGGCGGCCCTCCAGCAGGACGGCACGTCGCAGCTCCTCGCGATGCCCACCGGCGGCACCGCCTCCCGTAAGCATCCGGGTGGCGTGGTCATCCAGCCGGGCAGCGAGGAGTTCAAGGCGCTCGAGGAGCTCGTGAACCGCTTCAACGAGCCCTCGTCCTGCGAGACGAACCTCTCGGCCACGTTCACGGGCGTGCAGCTCGCGACGCCCGCCGAGACGCTGCGCAAGGCGTCGCTCTCCCTGGTCGGCCGACTGCCCACCGTGGAAGAAGAAGAGGCCATCGAGGCCGGCGGCATCCGCGCGCTCGATCCGATCCTCGATCACATGATGACCGAGGAGGCGTTCTTCACGCGCCTGAAGGAGGTCTACAACGACCAGTTCCTCACGGATCGCTACCTGGGGAACGAGGACGCGGTGCAGCTCCTCAACGACATCGACTATTACAACCCCTACTGGTACGACCAGTTCTTCGAAGGCGCGAACGCCGATCCGAAGTCGATGGAAGACTCCATCGACAAGTACGGCGCCTGGAACGCCGACGACCTCTACAACAAGCTGCGTTCCTGGACGAACCGCGGCGTGGCGCGCGAGCCGCTCGAGCTCGTGGCCCACGTGGTGCGCGAGAACCGGCCGTTCAGCGAGATCCTGACGGCGAACTACATCATGGTGAACCCCTTCTCCGCGAAGGCGTTCATGCTGGGCGACCTGCCGTTCAAGAACGACGCCGACCCGAACGAGTTCGTCGAGGCCCAGATCCCGGGCCTGCCCCACGCCGGCGTGCTCTCGTCGCCGATGTTCCTGAACCGCTTCCCGACGACCGAGACGAACCGGAACCGGGCGCGCGCGCGCATGGTCTATCAGTTCTTCCTCGGCACCGACATCCTGAAGACCGGCCAGCAGCCGCTCGATCAGACGCTCATCACCGAGGTCAACCCGACCCTCAACGCGTCCGCCTGCCAGCAATGCCACGTGGAGATCGATCCGGTCGCCGGCGCGTTCCGGCACTGGAACGGGCGCGCGGCCTACGATCCGATGACGCCTCCGCTCGACGACATGCGTCCGCCGGGCTTCAAGGGCGAAAAGACGCCGTACGAGCAGCTGCCGCAAGGCCTGCAATGGCTCGCGCCGCGCGTCGCCGCCGACCCGCGCTTCGCCCTCTCGGCCGTGTACATCATCTTCGAAGGCCTCACGGGACAGAAGCCGCTCGTGGCGCCGCAGGACCGGAAAGCGGCCGACTTCTCGACCGAGTTCCAGGCCTACCTCGCGGAGTACACGGAGTTCAGCAAGATCGCGCGCGAGTTCGAGGCTTCGAACTACGACCTCAAGGTCGTCGTGAAGCAGATCGTCCACTCGCCCTACTTCCGCGCGAAGAACAGCGGCGCGCTCGATTCGGCCGGCAAGGCGCGGCTCGGCGAGGTCGGCATGGGCCGCCTCATGACGCCCGAGCAGCTCCACCGCAAGATCCAGGCGGTCCTCGGCTATCCGTGGCGTCCTCGCGCCTACGAGGACAACGGCGGCTCGTACGACTACCTGCTCCGCGGCGACGCCTACCGCATGCTCTACGGCGGCATCGACTCGGCCGACGTGGTCAAGCGCGTGAACAGCCCGAACGGCATCATGGCGAACATCGGCGAGCGCATGGCAAACGAGATGTCCTGCATCTCGGTCCCGCGCGACCTGTGGAAGCCGACCGAGGAGCGCACGCTCTTCCCGTACGTCGAGACGAGCTTCGAGCCGGAAGACAAGAACGGCTTCCCCGTCGCGCCCGCCGTGACGGCCATCAAGAAGAACATCCAGTTCCTCCACAAGCACATCCTCGGCGAGTCGCTGCCCGAGGGTCATCCCGAGATCGAGCGCACCTACAAGCTCTTCCTCGACACGTACCGCGAGGGCGTGAAGGGCATGAGCGACATGTCGCAGCCCGAGGGCAAGTACTCGACGTGGCTGAACGGCCCGTGCCGCGTGGAGAACGACTACTGGACGCGTACGCCGCTGCCTGAAGAGGATCGGCTGCAACAGGATCCGAACTACGTCATCCGTTCGTGGATGACGGTCGTGACGTACATGCTGTCCGACTACCACTTCCTTTACGAGTGATGGAGCGAGCCCCCATGGACCGAAGAGATTTTCTCAAGATTGCATCGATGGCGGGGCTCGGCGTGGCCGCCAGCACCATTCCGTTCGCCAGCAACGCCGGAGCTGCGCCGTACACCGGCAAGTTCTGGGTGATGATCCACGCCGGCGGCGGCTGGGACGTGACGAGCCATTGCGACCCGAAGGGCGCGACGGGCGAGAACGATCCCGATCCGATGAACCACTACCTCGCGTCGACAATCGGGACGGCGGTCGGGAGCAAGAGCAAGCTCCCGATGCGGTACGCCCCGGATCCGGCCGGCGCGAACAAGGCGTTCTTCGACAAGTACGTGAACGACCTCGTGGTCCTGAACGGCGTCGATACGTCGACGAACAGCCACGACGTCGGCACGCGCGTGACGTGGGCGGGCACCTTGGCCGAGAACAAGGCCTCGTTCGCGGCGCTCGCGGCCGCCGTCGCGGGCGGCGCGCTCCCGATGGCGTACATCTCGTACGGCGGCTACGACACGACCGCCGGCACCGTGGCGGTGACCCGCGTGGGCAACATCGACGCGATCCGTCGCATTGCCTATCCGAACGTCATCGACCCGATGTACGACGACGCCAAGACGCCGTACTACACGGAGGAGACCGAGGCGCGCATCGTCGAGGCTCGCTCCGCGCGCCACATGGCGTACGCCGAGAAGCAGAACCTGCCGCGCATCCAGCAGGCGATGGGCATGCTGTTCACGGCGCGCTCGGGGCAAAACGAGCTCAAGAAGCTGACGGAGTATCTGCCCACGCAGCTCGAGAACTCGAACCTCCGGCGCCAGGCGCAGATCGCGCTCGCCGCATACCGCGCCGGCATCTGCGTCAGCGCGAACCTCGGCATTGGCGGGTTCGACACGCACGGCAACAACGACGATCAGCAGTTCGATCGTCTCGCCGAGCTCTGGGACGGCATCGACTACCTCGTCGAAGAGGCGAAGGCGACGGGCGTCTGGGGCAACATGGTGATCGTCGTCGGGTCCGACTTCGCCCGCACGCCGGGGTACAACTCCGGCAACGGCAAGGACCACTGGTCGATCACGAGCATGCTGGCCATGGGCGCGGGCATCACGGGCAACCAGGTCATCGGCAAGACGACCGACCGTCACAACCCGATGAACATCGACCCGAACACGCTCGAGCCGGTCGAAGGCGGCGGCGTCCGCCTGAAGCCCGGCCACGTGCACCGCGCGCTGCGCAGGCTCGCGGGGATCGATCAGAACGAGGTCGCAGCCCGCTTCCCGATCAAAGAGAAGGAAGAACTGCCGCTCTTCGGCTGATCTTTTCTGGAGGGGGAGCCCTCGATGGGGCTCCCCCTACGTCCCTCACTCCACTTCGTTTCGTTCGGGACTACCCCACGGCATCGCTGCTGTCTTTCGGGACAAGCGGCAGCGAGGACCGGGCAGCGTCACGCCCTGCCGATCTTCTTCACGACTTGCCCTCTCGGCCGGCGTGCACGTAGATCCGCCCGTCGCTGCACAAGCCCAACCGTGAGCTCGCCGCGCATGTCAATGGATTTTCGCGCCGACGGCTCGTCCGGTCGAGGTTGCGCTTGCTTTCTCAAAGCGCGATCGGCTCCTCGCTCCACAGCCCCGCCTGCTGCTCCCCGCCCTCCGGGACGGGCACGCATCGGCCCGCGCCGCCATGGCACGTCGTCGGCTCCTCCGTCGAGGCGGTCGCATCCAAGCCGGATCAGCGTCCTCGCCTGCCAGCCGTCCCCACGACGGATCCGCGTGCGTCACGAGAGTCATTCCGTTCGCGGCTTCGCCCGCGCCTTGCGGCGAGCCTCTCGACGTTCGTGGCGCTCGCGAATGGGCCGGACGAGCTTCTCTTCCTCGGCCAGGATCATTTTTTCGACTCGTTGTTGAAACGCGCGTCCGTAGGTCCAAGGCACGCGCATGGAGAACCCCGTGACGTCTTCGTCGGACCCTTCCCATCGAAGCGGAATTCCGCTCTGCTCGAGCTTGTAGTGAATGCCGTCAACGGCATTTTGGAGCGCCGCCATCGATTCGTCACTTATGCCGAATAGAATCGAGTCGTTGCCCAACCCCAGGATGATGAACGGGCATCTCCATACATTGTCGCCAGGGGGTAATTCAGGACAACCGATGCGGACCACGACGATGCCTCCGATGGCATCACGTCGCTCGAGGCGGCGCTCGGCCATCCATCGCGGTTGTTTGGTTTTTGACGTCGGCTTTTTTGGCTTGGCCATTGTCACTTTCCGAATTTCCACTTGCACCAGCCGCGCTTCTCTTCTTCACTCTTCAGTGTTTTGGACCAGCAGTCTTGTCTATCGAGCCAGTTCGGTATCGCATTGCACAGATTCTCCCAGAGCACACCGCCCCCCGCCGCGGCGTCGAGGCAACGATTCAAGTTCGGCTTGGGCCGCTTCCGAGCCGCCTCCGCAATATCCGACTTGCCAATCTCCACCGACGCGGCGATCACGACGACGATGGGGTCGCTTCGATGATGAGGTCGGCGAGGGCGACCGCCACGACCACGAGCACCCCGGGGTGCCCGGCGAGCCCACGCTCGGCCGGCGTCTGCCCGTTCGCAGGCGCGGGCGACTCCGACAGGCGCAGCTTGCGCAGCCCGAGCAGCTCCTCCGGGAGGGTCATCCCTCGGAGCGCGATCCGCGTACACCCCGCGAGATCCACGTGCGGCACGCCCTTCGACGCCACATCGACCACGCCGCCTTCTTCATCGACCGTCACCGTGACGTCGAACGTGTAGTACCCCCGGGGAAGGTCGCCACCGAACTCGTCCACGCATTCCCGCAGGCGCTCCGCGGTGGCGTCGGGGACACGCGGGCGGTCGTCCGGCTGCGAGGGATGGACGATCTTGGCCGAGCAGCCGAGGGGCACGAGCGTCGCCGTCGCGCAACCGAGGAGCCCGAACGAGAGCAGGTTCCGCAGGCGTGGAGGCGTCATTGCCAAAGGCGATCAGACATGTCGGATTCTGTCAACGTGGGGCGCCTCTGCCCTCCCGGCCCGCCCGCCCCCGCCATCATTTCTCCCTTGACACCCCCATTCCGCCCGTCGCAGTCTCCCTGTTCGCAAACCTACACGAGAGGAGAGCTATTGCATGGGTGAAGTCATCGGGGCATCGGCGGAGCAGGGCCGCATTGTCGACCACGTTCAGACGGCGTACGACCTTTCCATTGCGCGTGGCGGCGAGGTCGCCGAGGCGGCCTTCTTCCGGCTCGGGCCGGGGGTCACGGCGATCGGGAATGCGAAGGAGATGCTCGATGCGGCCAAGAAGGCCGAGTCCCTCGCGTGGGCGACCGTCGCGGGTATCGATTACGACGCGGATGGCCTCATCGCCAGCACCCGCGACGAGATGTGGAATGCCCTCGGCCGGCCCAAGCAGAGCCCGCACATGGACGCCGTCTTTCCCGAAGGAATCGGCACGTATACCGCGGGCGACCCGCTCGGGCAGCCCTTGCTGATGGGGGTCCTCCGCACCCGCATCCTCGCCGGCGAAGCTTCGCAATGGACGGAAGTCAAGCGGAACGCCTGGGCCTCCGCCATCGAGGCGAAGCGCGAGGCGTACGAGGTCGCCGTGAATGCCTATCGGCCCGCCGGGGCGGCCCTCGTGGTCGCCGAGGCCGGGTATCGCGCCGCCGTGCGGGGCGCGCATACGCGGCTCCGGAATTACAAGCGCGACCTCAAGAACCTCGGCCTCACCGAGGCGCAGATCCACGAGATCATCCCCGACGCGAGCGCCGGCAAGAAGGGCAGCGGCGGCGGCAACGGGGAACAATAAGGGTCTCGACGCACCCTCCGGCGCTCCCCGGACTTCCCATCACGCCGAAAACCCTTCCTCCCGAAAAAAACGTCTCCCCCCGTCGCCGAGCGACGCTTCTTTCGCGCGGATGCGCCTCCCCACGGTCGGCCGCGGAGGGTCGTTTTCAAGAAAACGACGACACGAACACGCCCTCGACCGGGTCCGCGGCCCGCCGAGGAGAGGCGCGGCCTGCAAAGGAAGATGCGCGTCGCCGTTTCGACTTCCGTTTTCTCGAAAGGGATCGGTCCGGCGACAAAAAACGGAGCCGTTTTCTCGAAACGGATGGGTCCGGCGACGAAAAACGGAGCCGTTTTTTCGGTGAGGATGGGTCGTCCGCCGGTTCGAGCTTTCAGGATCGTCGCCAGACGGGTCGGGGCGTAGTTTCAGTCAGGAGCCGCCGCGCCGGGGCGCCGCCCCGGGCCCCGCGGGGGCTACGCGCCCCTCGACCCGCGCCAGGGCCAGCCCTGGACCTTTGATGGAAGAACGGCGCTTCGCGCCGTTCTTCCACGGGCCGGTGGCAAGACGATGAAGGTCGTCGCACGCTGCGACGGGCTTGGCAGCGCCGCCTGTTCGATGAACTGCGCATCGCGCAGTTCATCGACTTTCGGTCCAGGCCGCGCCTGGTCCGGGTCGAGGGGCGGACAGCCCCTCGTCGGGTCCGGGGTGAAACCCCGGCGCTACGCTGCCCCTGTCAATGGTTGCCCATTGCCTTGCGGAGCGGCTTGTTGAACGCCGCGATCGCGAGGCCGGCGGCGACGCCGAGGCCCATGAGCAGGAGGAAGAAGTTCGTCGGGGACCATTTCGTGTAGAGGATCCCGATGTAGCCGCTCAGGATGTTGCCGAAGAAGCTCGACATGAACCACATGCCCATCATCATCGACACGAACCGCACCGGCGAGACCTTCGTCACGAGCGAGAGGCCAATCGGCGACAGATAAAGCTCGCCAATCGTGAGCAGCGCCGTGCAGACGAGCGGCCACATCACGCTGCCCTTGCCCCCGCCGATCATCTGCGCGCCTCCGACCATCACGATGAACGAGAGGCCGAGGATGATGCAACCGACCGCCATCTTCGTGACGCTCGACATCTCCTTGCCGCTCTTCGCCTGCGCGGCCCAGATGCGGTCGAGGATCGGCGCGAAGAGGAAGATGAAGAAGGGGTTGAACGACTGGAACCAGGTCGAGGGGATCTGGAAGCCGAAGATGACCGGCCAGACGGTCTTCTCGTCGGCCCAGGTCTGCATCGTGTTGCCCTGCTGCTCGTAGACGGCCCAGAAGACGATGTTGAGCGCGCAGAGGATGACGAGGGCGCCCATGCGTTGCCCCTCGTTCTCTTCCTTCACGACGGCCTGGGGCTCACCCTTGCTGTCCTCGCGCTTCTTGAGCGTGTCGGGCGCGAGCGTGCTCGGGCCGAAGAAGAACTGGATGAGCAGGCCGAGGATCATGCCGATGCCCGCCGCGAGGTAGCCGTACCGCCAGCCGTTGTTCTGGGCGAGGGTGCCGCAGACGAGGTTCGTCAGGAACGCACCCAGGTTGATGCCCATGTAGAAGATCGTGTACGCGCCGTCGCGACGCTTGTCCCCGGGCGGATAGAGGTTGCCGACCTGGGTCGAGATGTTCGGCTTGAAGAAGCCGTTGCCGATGATGAGGAGCAGGAGGCCGAGGAAAAACAGGTTCTCGGCGCCGAAGAGCACGAACTGGCCGAGCGCCATGAGCGCGCCGCCGAGGTAGACCGAGCGCTTCTGGCCGAGGTAACGATCGGCCATGAAGCCGCCGAGCAGCGGCGTCAGGTAGACGAGGCCGGTGTACCAGCCGTAGATGGCCGACGCGACGGGCTGCATCGAGCAGGTCTGCTGCGCGATGGAGTGCGCCACGTCCGAGGCCATCGGCGCGATGTTCTTCGTCGGATCCCCCTTGAGGAGGAGCCCGACCTTCTCGTTCACACACTGCGTGAGCGTCGCGGGATCGACGTCGGGCAAGAAGCCGCGGAGGAAGCCCCAGCCGAGGACGTCGCTCGGGTTGCCCGTCGCGTCGTACGCCTGGCCCTGGAATCGCTGGCGGTACGTGACGAACAGGTAGTTCACCAGGTACAGCTTCAGCAGGCCGCGCATGCCGTAGTAGGAGAACCGCTCCCACATCTCCGTGGTGAAGAGCACGAAGAGGCCGGCCGGATGGCCGAGGATCTGCTTCTTCGACTTGGGTCCCGACCACTGCTGCGTCGCGGGGTCTTGCTCGACGTTCGTCGCCATCGGGACGCGGTTTTACGCGGCCTGGAAGACGGCCGCAAGAGCCGCGTCACCGGGCAATGCTGGAGATCGTGCCCGCGTCGAGCACGCGCTCATCGAGCACGGCGAGTTTTCCCTCGGGAAACGCGGCGCGGATCGCAGCGAAGGCGCGTAGGACGCTCTCCTTCGTGCTGCACGAGGCGACGTCGATGAAGATCCTGCCCTCTTCGGGCCATGTGTGCAGCGCGATGTGGCTCTCGCCGACGACGGCACACGCCGTCACGCCCTGCGGCGAGAACGGGACGACGAGCGTGCCGAGCCCCGTGAAGGGGCCGGCCGCGACGGCGGCATCGAGCGCGGCGCGCAGCGCGTCCGGGCTATCCAGGGTGTCGCGGCGGCAATCCTCGAGGATCGCGAGCAGCACGAAGAGCTTCATCGGCTGCTCCGGCACATACCGCCGTCCGGGGCGTCTGGCCAGGCGCGAATGAAACGAGGGGGCAGGCGCCCGGCCCGCCCCCTCACACGCGTGGTCACGCGTGCTGGTTTTACCGGCGACCCACGATCGTCACCGGGCGAGCGCGCTGGCCGCCGGCGTCGAAGCGGCCCGCGATGCCCGCGAAGACGAAGGCGTTCAGGCGCGGCGTGTTGATCGCCTGGTTCGAGACGCGGCCCTCCGGGTTGCGCCAGAGGAACATGCTGAGATCGCCGCCGATCGTCGGCGCGAGCGCGACGCTCTCGCTCACGCGGATGTCGACGCCGACCTTGGCCTTCGCGAGCTCGAAGCCGTGGACGAACATGTCGTTGTTCGTGCCCGAGGGCATATCCCACAGCATGCGATAACCGGCGCCGACCGAGACCCACGGGTCGAGGCGGTTGTAGGGGCTCGCGTGGAAGACGCCGTCGATGCCCGCCGTCGCGCCGCGGATCTCCGCACCGCGGGCGAGGTTTTGCATGTTGTAACTACCGTTGATGCCGACCGAGGAGTACGGATTCGCGCGGTAGTGGAGGCCGAGGCCTGCGCCGAGACCCGCGCCGCCGAGGCTCGTCGGTGTCGTGCCCTGGGTCGCGGGCACGGCCGGGCCGAAGGCCTGGTTGTAACCCGAATCGACCTGGATCTCGAAAGCGTTGAGCGGTGCGCCGATCTGGCCGCGCCGCTCCATTTCGTTCTCGCGTATCAGCGTTTGCGCCGAGGCCGTGCCGGCGCTCGCCGCCGCGAGCGCGAACGTCGCGACCGCGATTCCCATCGTTCGTGTCATGGTTTCATTCCCCCTGGCTTCGGGCGCTGGAATCGAGCGCCGCCCGCGCGAGGGGTGGAGCAGCGTACATGCCAGGCGGTGGCCGAGCAGCATGTTCCCGTCGAAACGAGCGGGGCCCACCGTGGATCACGAACGAGCAGGCGCCGAGTACACACACGAAGAGTCCGCTTGGTTCCCGAGGGGGACGCCTCGCGTCCCCCTCTCGGCCAGGCGAAGCCCGGCCGATTCACCCCCCGAGGCGAGCTCGCTGCGCGATCTCGCGCCGAACGGTCGAACCGTTCGGCGCGTGAAGCAAAAACCTTGCTTGGCAAAGCTCTGCCGATTCGCGAGGATGCCGCCGCAAGATGACGAGCTGGATCAATGTCGAGGGCAAGGTCGCGATCGTGACCGGTGGCAGCCGAGGGATCGGCGAGTCGATCGCCAAAGCGCTCGGGCAGAGCGGGGCGAAGGTGGCGATCGCGTCGAGGAAGAAGGATGGGCTCGACGCGGCGGCCGAGCGGCTGCGCAAGGAGGGCGTGACCGTCGAGGCGTTCACGTGCCACACGGGCAAGCCCGACGACGTGCAGCGGCTCTTCCAGCAGGTGATCGCGGCGTTCGGGAAGGTGGACGTGCTCGTCAACAACGCCGCGACGAACCTTCATTTCGGTCCGATCATGACCGTGGAGGACGCGGCGTTCGACAAGACGATCGAGGTCAACGTGAAGGGGTATTTCTACACGTCGCGCGAGCTCGTCCGGCACCTCGTCGAGCGCAACGCGCCAGGCGCGATCGTGAACGTGACGAGCGTGGCGGGCCTGACGGCGGCGCCGCTCCAGGGCGTGTACGGGATGACGAAGGCCGCGGTCGTGTCGATGACGCAGACGATGGCGGCCGAGCTCGGTTCGAGCGGGATCCGCGTCAACGCGATCGCGCCGGGCCTCGTGGACACGCGGTTCGCCGCGACGCTCGTGCAGAACAAGGAGATCGTCGAGCGGGTCGTCGGGCGGACGCCGATCGGCCGGTACGGGCAGCCGGACGAGATCGCCGGCGCGGCGCTCTACCTCGCCTCCGACGCGGCGTCGTTCCTGACGGGGCAGACCATCGTGGTGGATGGCGGCATGACCATCGGGTGAGGTAGAGCATCGAAGATGCTCTGCGAGATCGCGCAGCGATCTCGCCTCGGGGGGTGAATCGGCCGGGCTTCGCCTGGCCGAGAGGGGGACGCGAGGCGTCCCCCTCGGGACTGGAGACAAACGATGGATCAGCAAAGCTTGCAGGATCGCTACGCGCCCCAGAGCTGCTGCTTCGGCTGCGGGCCGGCGAACGACAAGGGCCTCCGGATCAAGAGCCACGTGCACGGGGACGAGGTCGTCGCCACGTTCGTCCCCGAGCCGTACCACCAGGCGTTCCCGGGCATGCTCAATGGCGGGATCATCGGCGCGCTGCTCGACTGCCATTCGAACTGGACGGCGGCGCATCACCTGATGGAGCGGGGCGGCCTCGACAAACCCCCTTGCACCGTGACGGCCGATTTTCACGTGAAGCTGCGGCGGCCGACGCCGCTCGGCCCCGTGCGCCTCGTGGCGCGCGTGGCCGACGTGGCCGAGGACCGGTGCGTGATCGAGGCGACGCTCGAGGCCGACGGGAAGGTCACGGCGACGTGTCGGGGGACGTTCGTCGCGGTGAAAGAAGGCCATCCGGCGTACCACCGCTGGTAGACACCGGCCCCAGGATCCGGGAGAGCTCCTCGAAGAGCCGGTGCGGCTCGACGGGCTTGCACACGTGGCCGTCGAACCCCGCGCGTAACGCACGCGCGCGGTCGGCGTCGCGCGTGAAGGCCGTGACGGCCACGAACGGGATCGACGCGGCGAGTTTTTCACGACGAACCGCGCGGACCAGGTGAAACCCGTCCTCGCCGGGCAAGCCGAGCTCGCTCAGCACCACGGAGGGCCAGCCGGACTGGATCACGCGCAGCGCCTCCGCCGCGCTCGACGCCGTCCGGGTCTCGGCGCCCTCCTCGACGAGCAGGCGTGAAAGGACGTCCCGCGCGCCTTGCTCGTCATCCACGACGAGGACATGGAGCCCCTCGAAGGAGGGGCCGTCCGCGCATCGCTCGGGCGGCGCCGCGCCGTCCTCCATCATGAGCGGCAGCTCCACGACGAACGTCGCGCCGTGGCCGATCCCCTCGCTCTCGGCCCGCACCGTGCCGCCGTGGAGCTCGACGAGGTCCTTCACGATCGAGAGCCCGAGGCCGAGGCCGCCCTGGCGCCGCGCCGACGAGGCGTCCGCTTGCCGGAACCGCTCGAAGACGTGCGGCAACATGTCGGGCCGGATGCCGAGGCCGTCGTCGCGCACGGTGAGCGCCACGGTGGGGCCCGCGCACGCGAGCGAGACCTCGGTGGTGCCGCCGGGCGCGCTGAACTTGATGGCATTGCTCAGCAGG
The DNA here is from genome assembly GCF_029946515.1 of Polyangium sp. 6x1. Lineage (GTDB taxonomy): Bacteria > Myxococcota_A > Polyangia > Polyangiales > Polyangiaceae > Polyangium. Next base: position 9,844 of record NZ_JARZHH010000112.1, on the reverse strand, counting down.
TTGCACACGATCTGCTGGAGCCGCGCCGGGTCGCCGAGCACCAGCACGTCCGTGAGGTCGTCCGTGCGCGCGAGCTTGATCTGCCCCTCGTTCGCCGTCGGGCGCATGGTCTCGAGGGCCACGTCGACCGCGCGGGAGAGGTCGCACAGGCTGCGGACGAGCTTGAGCTTGCCGGCGCGGATGCGCTCGGTGTCGAGCATGTCGCCCATCAGCCGGCCGAGCAGAGCGGCGTTGCGCTCGATCACGTCGATCGCCTTGCCCGTGCTCTCCCCCGAGAGCGCGCCCCGGCGGAGCAGCTCCGACCAGCCGACGATCGCGTTGAGCGGCGCGCGCAGCTCGTGCGAGACGATGGCCAGGAAATCGTCCTTGAGCCGGTTCGCTCGCTCGGCGTCGCGCCGCGCGGCCCGCTCGCTGTCGAGCAGCACGTCGCGCTCCTCTTCGAGCCGCTTGCGCTCGGTCACGTCGATCAGCGCGCCGTAGAGCGCCGCGGGCTTGCCCTCGCCGTCCCTGCGCACGTGCGCCATGAGCTCGATCCAGCGCACCTCCTGGCCGCCGCGCAGGATCCGGAACTGCGAGCGCCAGGGCGCTTCGGACTCGAAGGCGCAGCGGGTCGCGCGGTTGATCTCGGGGCGATCGTCCGGGTGCACGCACGATAAAAGAAGCCTCCGCTGGAAGACCGCGTCCGCCGGCAGGCCGAGCAGCTTGCGGGTCGTCGCCGAGCAGCATGCTTGGCGCTCCAACAGATCGAAGGAGAACGTGCCGACCCCGCCGGCCTCGGTCGCGAGCCGGAGGTGCTGCTCGCTCTCGCGCAGGGCTTGCTGCGCGGCCTTGAGGTCGTGCACGTCGGCCGCGGCGCCGAACCACTTCGTGATGGCGCCCTTTTCGTCGCGGATCGGCCGCGCGCGCCCGCAGAACCAGCGGTACGAGCCGTCCTTGCCCCGCAGGCGCATCTCGACGGCGGCGGGCTCGGCGGCGGCGCTCTCGGCCGTCATCACCTCGGTCCAGTGCGCGCGGACGGCGGGTAGGTCGTCCGGGTGGATCCAGTCCATCCAGACGACCTCATCCGAGCCGGGGCGCATCCCGGTGTACTCGTGCATGCGCTGGTTCACGTACTCGCCGCGGCCGCCGGGCAGGACCGTGAACAGGATCTCGGGCACCGTGTCGGCCATGGCGCGGAAGCGCTCCTCGCTCTCGCAGAGGGCCTGCTCGGCGCGCTTGCGGGCGTCGATGCTGATGACGCAGCCGATGAGGCGGACGGGCGTGCCGTTCTCGTCGTGGACCAGCCGGGCGTGGTCCCAGACCCAGATCCAGCGGCCGTCCCGGTGACGGATGCGGTACTCCGCGTCGACGACGGGCTGATTCTTGTTGCGGAGCGTGGTACGTCCGGAAAAACAGGGAAGGTCGTCGTGGTGGATACGGCCTCGCCACCAGAGGTCGGTGGCCGGGACCTCGCTGGGCCCGTAGCCGAGCACCTCGACCAGGCCGCCCGAGCGCCAGACGTGGCTCGTCTGAAAATCCCAATCGTAGACCATGCCGCGGATGGCCTCGGTCGCCAGCCGGAAGCGCTCCTCGCTCTCGAGCACGGCCGCCATCCCCGGCGCGCCGCCTTCGAAGCCTCCTTCTTCCCGCGCGCTGCCGCCCCGCTCGGCCAGGTACAATCCGGATTCATGTTTGCCTGGCTCTCGTCTTTCACGATCGCCAGCGTGGTCGCGCGGGGGCTTTCCCATGCTGCGATGTTCCAACGGCTCAGCGTCAAAAAGCAATCACACGTAAGTAGTATCTCAAGGGACGGAACCGGTCCGTAGACTACGGAGGCGGCCGCCTCCGGAAGCGCAAGTCGGGGCGCACCCGGCAAAGGCGACGGGAAATTCCTTCCGGGGTGGAGAAGATGGCCTTGACAAACCCGCGCTCCGTCCGCGAGGCTACGGGGCGCATGCCGCGCGTCACGTTCACGCAGCATATCGCGAGGCACATCCCCTGCCCGACGCGCGACGTCGACGGACGCACCGTCCGCGAAGCCCTCGACGCATATTTCACAGCCGAGCCAGCCGTGCGAGGGTACGTCCTGGATGAACAGGGCGTCGTCCGCAAGCACGTGGTGATCTTCGTCGACGGCAATCAAACGACAGATCGAACGCGCCTCGGGGACACGGTGGGCGAGGGCTCGGTGATTTACGTGATGCAAGCGCTTTCCGGGGGATGAACGCATGTCGAGCAGGTTGTTCGTGGCGACGCGCAAGGGGCTCTTCCGTCTCGATCGAAAGCCTTCGGGATGGACGATCGGCGAGGTCTCGTTCCTCGGCGACAACGTCTCGATGCTGCTGCCAGATCGGCGAGACGGGACGCTCTACGCAGCGCTCGCGCTGGGGCATTTCGGGGTGAAGCTCCGGCGCTCGCGCGACCTCGGCGCGACGTGGGACGAGCTCATGACGCCAGCCTATCCGCCGCTGCCAGAGGGCGCCGAGCCAGACAAGACGCCGGACGGGCGCGAATGGCCGCAACGGGTCGAGCTTCTCTGGAGCCTGGAAGCCGGCCGCGACGATCAGCCAGGGCACCTCTGGTGCGGGACGAGCCCCGGAGGGCTGTTCCACTCGAAGGACCACGGGCAGTCCTGGGAGCTCGTGCGTTCGCTGTGGGATCACCCCACCCGCAAGGGCTGGTTCGGCGGCGGCTACGACTGGCCAGGGATCCACTCGATCTGCGTGAACCGCGGCGGCGTGACGGTGGGAATCTCCTGCGGGGGCCTGTGGCACTCGACAGACGAGGGCGCGACGTGGGAGGCGCGGACCGAGGGGATGTACGCCGAATACATGCCGCCCGAACGCCGGAGCGATCCGAGCATCCAGGACCCACACCGCGTCGTGTCCTGCCGCGCGCAGCCCGACGCGCTCTGGACCCAGCACCACAACGGGCTCTTCCGCTCGAAAGACGGAGGAAAGACGTGGCGCGAGGTGACGTCCGTGAAGCCAAGCAAGTTCGGCTTCACGATCGCCGTGCACCCGCGCGACCCGGAGACGGCCTGGGTGGTGCCCGCGAAGAAGGACGAGCAGCGAATCCCGGTCGACGGGAAGGTGGTGGTGGCACGGACGCGCGACGGCGGAGCAAGCTTCACGGTGCTCGACAAAGGTTTGCCCCAGGCGAACGCGTTCGATCTGACGTACCGCCACGGCCTCGACGTGGACAGCACAGGGGACGTGCTGGCGTTCGGGACGACGACGGGTTCCCTATGGCTCAGCGAAGACGGCGGGGATTCGTGGCAGACGCTCTCGAACCACCTGCCACCGGTGTACGCGGTGCGGTTCGCCGAGATGTGATCGCCTCGCTGGGGCTTTGCCCCAGGCCCCACCAGGAGCTGTCCGCTCCTGGACCTGGACCAGCGCCCGCGCTGGACTGAGGGTCGATGAACTGCGCTCCGCGCAGTTCATCGAACAGCCGGGTCAAGACCATGAGCGATCCTGCCAGCCAAGACGGCAGCGCTGACGGGTCAACCGGCGAGGCGGTCCCACCGGCCTGTGGGAAGAACTGCGCATCGCGCAGTTCTTCCCCCTGAGGTCCAGGGCTGGCCCTGCAAAGAGGGGGCGGACAGCTTAAAAACTTTCCCCCGCATCGACTGCGCTTCGCGCAGTCGATGCCCAGAGGTCCAGGGCTTGCCCTGGTCCGGGTCGAGGGGCGGACAGCCCCCGCGGGGTCCGGGGCAGCGCCCCGGCGCGGCGCCCCAGGTGAAACCTCACGGCACGTAGTTCCAGCCGCAGAAGCCGTTCTTGCAGATGAAGCCCTCCGCGTTCGGGCAATCGCAGGTGCCCACGGTCTGGTCGCATTCGAGCTCGTCGCTCTGCGTGAGCAGCTCGTAGAACCGCGTGGTGTCCGCGCCGATGCGGGCGACGAGGTTGTTCGTGCAGCCGCAGCTCGTGCCTTTGAGCTCCTGGCCGCACTCGGCGTCGGACGTGCAGCTCATGATCGACTCCCCCTCCTGCTTGAGGTCGGCCAGGACCTCGGCGCAGGTCAGGTTGGAGCTGCCGCCGCTGCCCATGCCGCCGCTGGTGCTCATGCTGTCGCCGCCGCCTGCGCCGCCGCTGCCGGTCGTGCCGCCGCTGCCGGCTGTGCCGCCCCCGCCTGTGCCGCCGCTGCCGCCGGACGACGAATCGCCCCCCTCGACCTGGGTTGAACAGCCGAGCGCGCAGACGACGAGGAGGACGAAAAAACCGGAGAGAAAGCGAACCATGAAAAAACCTCCGTGCGCACGTGGTGGCGTGCACACGGAGGTTACCATGGCTCGATGGGTGAAGCGGTCAGGCGAACGCTTCGTCCATGAGCCGCTTTTGCTCCAGGTTGTGGCTCGCCTTCGACCCGGTCGCGGGGCTCGCGCTCGGCTGACGACCTACGACGGAGAGCGGGAAGCGACCGCCGAAGAACTGGGGCAGGTTGGCATTGATGTAATACCAGGAGCCGTAGTTGATGGGCTCCTCCTGGACCCAGACGAGCTTCGTGCCGTCCTTGTAGTTCGCGAGTGCGTCGGTGAGCTCGTGGTTCAGCGGGAAGAGCTGCTCGAGCCGCACGATGGCCACGTCCTTCAGGCCGCGCTGCTCCCGCGTCACGGCGAGGTCGTAGTAGACCTTGCCCGAGCAGAGCAGGATCTTCTTCACCTCGGAGGGATCGACCGTGTCGTCGCCGATCACGCGTTGGAACCTGCCGTTTGCGAGGTCGTCGATCGTGGAGACGGGGCGCGGGCCCTTGGCCGTGGTGGCGACGCGGAGCAGGCTCTTCGGCGTGGCGATGACGAGCGGCTTGCGCCACGGGCGAAGGACCTGGCGGCGCAGCGCGTGGAAGAGCTGGGCCGGCGTCGTCAGGTTGCAGACCTGGATGTTGTCCTCGGCGCTGTTCTGGAGGAAGCGCTCCATACGCGCGCTCGAGTGCTCCGGGCCCTGGCCCTCGTAGCCGTGCGGCAGGAAGAGGACGAGGCCCGTGAGCCTGTGCCACTTGTCTTCGCTCGACGTGATGAACTGGTCGACGATGACCTGCGCGCCGTTGAGGAAGTCGCCGAACTGCGCCTCCCAGATCACGAGCGCGTCGGGGTAGTCGAGCGCGTAGCCGAACTCGAAGCCGAGCACGCCCGCCTCGCTGAGGGGGCTGTTGTGGATGTCGAGACGCGCCGGCGGCTCCGCGACACGCGAGAGCGGAGCGAAGGGCTCGCCCGTCTCGATGTCGACGATGACCGCGTGGCGATGGCTGAACGTCCCGCGTCGCACGTCCTGGCCCGAGATGCGCACGGGCGTCTTCTCGGAGAGGAGCGAGGCGTATGCGAGCATCTCGCCCGTGCCCCAGTCGAAGGGCTCGCCCTTCACGAGACGGTCGTGCCGCGCCTTCAGGATCGGCATGACCTTCGGGTGCACCTTGAAGTCGCCCGGCAGCTCGAGCAGGCGGCGCGAGAGGTCGATGAGCTTCTCGGCGGGCACGCCCGTCGGCACCTCGGGTGTGTCCGCGTCGCGGCCGCCGCGGTAGCTCGACCATACGCCGGCCATCGCGTACGTGACCGGGGCGAAGCCCTTCTGCTTGACCTCTTGCAGCGCGAGGTTGAGTGCCTCGCGGCGGTGGACGAGGATCTCCTCCGCCTTCTCCTCGCTCACCTGGCCCATCGCGACCAGGCGCTTCACGTACATCTGCCGGACCGTCGGCTTCTTGTCGATGACGGCGTACATCCGCGGCTGCGTGTAGCGCGGCTCGTCGCCCTCGTTGTGGCCGTAGCGGCGGTAGCAGTACATGTCGATCACGACATCCATGCCGAAGCGCTGGCGCCACTCGCTCGCGAGCAGCGCGACCTGCGCGACGGCCTCCGGATCCTCGCCGTTCACGTGGAAGACGGGGACCTTCAGCATGCGCGTGATGTCGGACGCGTACCGCGTGGAGCGCGACTCGCTCGGGTTCGTCGTGAAGCCGACCTGGTTGTTCACGATCACGTGGATCGTGCCGCCGGTCCGGTAGCCCTCGAGGCCGCACATGTTGAGCGTCTCGGGGACGATGCCCTGGCCGATGAACGCGGCGTCGCCGTGGATCAGCAAGGGCATGACCTTGCGCGCGGCGTCGGGGACGCGGACGCTCAGGCGGTCCTGCTTGGCGCGAACGCGGCCCTCGACCACGGGGTTCACGAACTCGAGGTGGCTCGGGTTGAACGTGAGCGTGAGGTGGACCTTGTGGCCTGACTCCGTGATGCGATCGTTGGAGTAGCCGAGGTGGTACTTCACGTCGCCCGCGCCGACGTAACGCTCGGGATCCTTGTCCTCGAAGTGCGCGAAGATCTCGCGCGGGCTCTTCTCGAGGATGTTCGCGAGCACGTTGAGGCGGCCGCGGTGCGCCATGCCGAAGACGATCTCGTCGACGCCCTCGGCGCCGGCGCGCTCGATGAGCAGGTCGAGCAGCGGGATCAGCGCCTCGCCGCCTTCGAGCGAGAAGCGCTTCGTGCCGGCCTCGTAGCTCCGGTGGATGAACTGCTCGAAGATCTCGGCGTCCGAGAGCTTCGTCAGGATGCGGAGCTGCTTGTCGCGGCTGAGCTCGAGGCGGTTCTTCGTCGCCTCCATGCGCCGCTGCAACCAGATGCGCTGGGCCGGATCCTCGATGTGCGTGAACTCGACGCCGATCGAGCGGCAGTACGTCTCTTCGAGGCGATTGATGATCTCGCGCAGCGTCGTGATCGCGGGCAGCCCCGCGAGGTCGACCGTCGGGAAGGGTTGGTCGAGGTCGGCGTCGCTGAGGTCGAAGTTGTCGAGGTTGAGCTCGGGCGGCGCGCCCGGCGGCAGGCCGAGCGGATCGATGTGCGCGAAGAGGTGCCCTCGCACGCGGTACGCGTTGACGAGCTGATACACGCGGGCGCGCGTCGCCGCGGTCGACATCATCTCCTGCTCGGAGGAGATGAAATCGAAGCCCGGCACGCGCGGGGGCGGCGGGGGCGGCGGGGACGACCGGCGGTGCTTGCGCGCCGGCTCCTGCGTGAACAGGCTCGCCTGCGCGGGAGCCGCGCCGCCGTTCGTGTAGCGCGGCGGCTCGGCGAGCGGCGCGGGCGACGTCACGGGCGACGCCGGCGGAGCGACCTGCACGGGCGCTCGAACGACCGACGCGGCTGCCTGGGACGGCCCGCGCTGTTTATCGAAGAAGGCCCTCCAGCTCGGGTCGACCTTCTCGGGATTCTCCTGGTACTGCGCGTAGAGCTCTTCGACGAACCCTGCGTTGACGCCGAAATCAAGCTGCGTAGGTGGCATTGGGGCGGCAGGGAAATAACGCGGGATCGGTGTCGCCGCCAGCGCAGTTTTTTCGGATCCGGGGGCGCTGGACATCCAAGAGACCACCCACGGGGCGGGCGCCCGAGCCCCAGGCTGCGCTACATACGTACCCACGACGAAGTGGACACGGCCGGGGACGAGCCCGGCCCGGCGCCACGGACGGGGAATGTACGACGATGAACGACGGGCTCGACCGGTTTCGCGCGCACCTCCATCACGACGAGCGCCTCGGCTTCTGGCTGGACACGAGCCGGGTTCGGTGGACAGAAGGCTTCCTCGACGCGCTCGAGCCGCGGCTTCAAGCGGCCTACGAGGCGATGGCGACGCTCGAGCGCGGCGCGATCGCGAACCCCGACGAGGGGCGCATGGTGGGCCACTACTGGCTCCGGGCGCCCGAGCTCGCCCCCGATCCTGCGATCCGCGACGCGATCGTGACGACGCTCGGCCGCGTGCTCACGTTCGCGGAGGACGTGCACGCCGCGCGCATCCGCCCCGAGCGCGCGAGCCGGTTCCGCAATGTGCTGCTCATCGGCATCGGCGGCTCGGCGCTCGGGCCCGAGCTCGTCGCCGCCGCGCTCACGTCGCCCGCGGATCGCATGCGCGTCTGGTTCTTCGACAACACCGATCCCGACGGATTCGATCGCACGCTCGACGCGATCGGCGACGCGCTGCCCGAGACGCTCACGGTCGTCATCTCGAAGTCGGGCGGAACGAAGGAGACGCGCAACGGCATGCTCGAAGCCGAGGCGGCGTACGCGCGGCTCGGGCTCGACTTCGCGAAGCACGCGGTGGTCGTGACGGGCGAGGGCAGCGAGCTCGACAAGCACGCCGTGGCGCGCGGGTTCCTCGACAGGTTCCCGATGTGGGACTGGGTTGGCGGTCGGACGAGCGAGCTCAGCGCAGTGGGCCTCTTGCCGGCGGCGCTGCAAGGGCTCGACGTGGAGGACATGCTGCGTGGCGCGCGCGCGATGGACGAGGCGACGCGGTCGCGTTTGACGAGGAAAAACCCGGCCGCACTCCTCGCGGCGGCGTGGCTCTCCGCGACGGGCGGCGCGGGCAAGAAGGACATGGTGCTCCTGCCGTACAAGGACCGGCTGGAGCTCTTCAGCCGGTACGCGCAGCAGCTCGTGATGGAGTCGCTCGGCAAGCGGCTCGATCGAAACGGACGCGAGGTCTGGCAAGGGATCAGCGTCTACGGCAACAAGGGCTCGACCGATCAACACGCATACGTGCAGCAGCTCCGCGACGGGGTCGACAACTTCTTCGTGACGTTCATCGAGGTGCTGCTCGATCGCGCGCCGCAGCGAGGCGACTTCTACGTGGAGCCGGGCGTGACGTCGGGCGACTACCTCTCGGGGTTTCTGCAAGGCACGCGGCGCGCGCTCGACGAGCGAGGGCGCGTGTCGATCACGATCACGCTGGAGGCGCTCGACGCGGCGTCGCTCGGCGCGCTCATCGCGCTCTACGAGCGGGCCGTGGGGATCTACGCGGAGCTCGTGGGCATCAACGCCTACCACCAGCCGGGCGTGGAGGCGGGGAAGAAGGCGGCGCAGGCGGTGATCGATCTCGAACAGCGCGTGCTCGCGGCGCTGCGCGCGAAGGCGGGAGCGGCGCTCTCGCTCGCGGAGGTCGCGGCGGCGGCGGGCAGCGACGATCCGGAGACGGTGTTCTGGATCCTGCGGCATCTGTCGGCGAACCCGCGTCGCGGCGTGCTCCGCGTGCGTGACCAGGGCGCCGAGGCCGAGGCGGGATCGCCGCTCGACTGGAGATGGTTGATCGCGGCCGCCCCGTGAGGCGGCGCGGCGCGCTCAGAAGTGGAAACGCACGGCGGCGGAGCTGCCGCCCACGAGCAGCTCCGGCTTGCCCGGGAGCGCCTGCGCGCGCTCGAGGTACTTCTCGGGCACGAAGATGCCGGCGGCGATCATGGCCGCGCCGGTCATCTGCGTGAAGCCGTTCAGGAGCATGAAGAACGCGAAGACGTCATCGTCGGAGTCGCGCGCATTCGGGAATTCTTGCCGGCGCGAGTTGTCGATGCCGAGCGTGATGAAGGGGCCGAAGATCGGGACGAGCAGCGGGCCGAAGGTCTCGGAGTCGCGATCGTTGTCGTCGAAGGCGAAGGCGCCGCCGACGAGCGCGGACAGGCCGTACGGCACGGCGAACGTGACGATGCCGCCGACGACGAGGCTGCGCGTCGGTCGCACCTTGAGCTCGTAGCCCGGCAGGAGGATGTCGCCCTCTTCGTACTCGATGCGGCGAGGCAAGACGGGCAGGTTCGGGTCCTCGACCGGGGCCCACATCGGCTGCTGCTGCGACGGCAGCGGCTGCTGCTGCTCGGTGCCCCACGACTCGTTGCTGAGCCTCGGCTTCTTCCGCTTGGGCTTCGGTTTCTCCTCGGCCGACGCATCACCTTCCGTCGTCGGCGCCGGAGGAGGCGGCGGCAAGGGCGCGGCGGTCGTGGTCGACGGCGGCGCCGGAGGAGGCGGCAGAGGCGCGGCGGCCGCGGTCGACGGCGGCGCGGCGGGGGCCGGCTGCGCGCTCGCGGGGAGCGTGACGGCGAGGCCCAGCGAGAGCGC
>NZ_JARZHH010000111.1 GCF_029946515.1 Polyangium sp. 6x1 | reverse complement strand
GATCCCATCCCGAACTCGGAAGTTAAGCTCCTTGGAGCCGATGGTACTGCTGGGGTGACTCAGTGGGAGAGTAGGACGCCGCCGGGTCTTTTTCTAAAGCCTGCAAACGAAAGTTTGCAGGCTTTTTTCTTTTCCATCATCTCGACGTTCACCCGCCATGAACAACAGCTCTGGTCCTCTGTTCGCCCTCAGCGACGCGCTCCTCGAAGACGTCGCCATCCAGCGTCCTACTTCGGCCACCTTCTGGGGCGTTCGAGGGCATGACCACGCCTGGGACGACTTCGGGCCCGAAGGCGCGGAGTCCACGGCGGCGATGCTGTCGAGGTACCGCCGGCAACTCGAGGCGCTTCCCACGCCCGAGCGAACCGAGGACCGGATCGCCGCGCGGGTCATGCGCGACTTCCTGGACGTCGAGCTCGAGCGAATCGAGGAGGGCGATCACCTCGTCGACCTCAACAATATCGCCTCCCCCTTCCAGCACATCCGCATGGTGCTCGATGTCATGGACACGAGCTCGCGGGCCGGCTGGGAGAGCATGGTCGCCCGCCTCTCGACGATCGATCGCGCGACGTCGTCCTATCGCAGAGCCCTGGAGGCGGGCCTTCGCCGCGGGAAGACCGCAGCCCTGCGCCAGGTCGATGCCGCGGTCGCCCAGGGGCGCGTGCACGCGGGGGAAGGTTCCTTCTTCCGCACGCTCACGCCGGCGTTCGCGCAGAGCGCCGCGTTCGATCCAGCCCTCGCCGAAGCGCTCGAGCGCGGGATCGAGCACGCGCGGCGCGCCTATGGCGAGCTGACGGAGTGGATCGAGCAGACCTATCGTCCCGCCGCTCGCGCCGAGGACGGCGTTGGCGAGGAGGTGTATGCGCGCAGAGCGCGGAACTTCCTCGGTATCTCGATCCATCTACGCGAGACGTTCGACTGGGGCTTCGCCCAGATCCGCGAGATCGACGCCCGCATGCGCGAGGTTGCCGCCCAGATCCAGCCTGGCGCTTCGGTCGACGAGGTCATCCGCTTGCTCGAGACGGATCCGTCTCGATGCGTTCACAGCGCTGAAGAGCTCGCACGCACGGTCGCCGCATGGCAGGCGCACGCTGTCGAAGCGCTCGCTGGCGTGCATTTCGACATCCCGGCCCCTGCGCGTCGGGTCGACGTGAAGCTCGCGCCGCCCGGCAGCACGATCGGCGCGTATTACATGCCGCCTTCCGACGATTTCTCCAGGCCCGGCACCATCTGGTACTCCCGGGGCGAGCAAGAGAAGCAGATCCCGCTCTACATGGAGCTCAGCACGGCCTATCACGAGGGATTTCCCGGACATCACCTGCAACTCAGCATGCAGGTCTCCATGCAGCACCGCCTCTCGCGACTGCATCGCGTCGTCATGAGCGATTACCAGACCGGGTATGCCGAGGGATGGGCGCTCTACGCCGAGCGGCTCATGGATGAGCTCGGTTTCTTGAGCAAACCGGAGTACGTCCTCGGTCAGCTCGTCTGCCAGATGATGCGCGCTTGCCGCGTCGTGCTCGACATCGGCGCGCACCTCGGCTTGCAGGCTCCGCTCGACGCCCCGATCCGGCCCGGCGCGCGGATCGATTATGACTACGGCGTCGAGATGCTCACGCGCGTCGGCCGGCTCCCGCAGGCCCACGCGACCTCCGAGATGACGCGTTACCTCGGCTGGCCCGGACAGGCGATCGCCTACAAGGTCGGCGAGCGCGAGATCCTCGGCCTGCGCGACGAGCTCCGCGCGCGCCGTGGCAAATCGTTCGACCTCAAAACGTTCCACGCCGACCTGCTCGGCGTCGGCTCGGTCGGCCTCGGCGCGCTGCGCGAGCTCCTTCTTTCGTGAGCATGCTCCGGCGCGCGTGACGGCGCCGCGGGGCTTTCGTTAAGCTAGCCCCTCATGAGCCGGTCCCTCCTCGGCCGCCTTTCCCTCGTCGCGAGCTTCGCCGTCCTCGCCGCTTGCTCCCGGGACGAGGCCCCCGCGCCCCACGCGTCTCCTTCCGCCTCCGCCGCCGCGAGCGTCGCGTCCGCAGCTCCCTCTGCGGCGCCGGCGACCTCCGCGACCGCGCCCCCGGCGGGTGGCCGCGACGGCAACGATCCCCTCTTCCACCCGGAAAAAGCGACCGAGAAGGCGCCCGACCTCTTCAAGGTGAAGTTCTCCACCACGAAGGGGGACTTCGTCGTGCAGGTGACCCGCGCGTGGGCGCCGAACGGGGCCGACCGTTTCTACAACCTCGTGAAGCTCGGCTTCTACGACGGCATCCGTTTCCACCGGGCGATCGACGACTTCATGGTCCAGTTCGGCATCCACCCCGAGCCCGCGGTGAACGGCGCCTGGTACCGCGCGTATTTTCCCGACGATCCCGTGGTGAAGAGCAACCGCCGCGGCTTCGTCACGTTCGCGCACGCCGGCAAGGACACGCGCACCACGCAGATCTTCATCAGCTACGTCGACAAGCAGGCGCGGCTCGACACGCAGGGCTTCGCGCCGTTTGGCCAGATCGTCGAGGGGATGAAGGTCGTCGACTCGTTCTACAAGGGCTACGGCGAGCTCGCGCCCAAGGGCAAAGGGCCGAACGCGAGCAAGATCCAGCGCGAAGGGTACGGCTACCTCGACGAGGGCTTCCCCAAGCTCGACGCGATCAAAGAAGCGAAGATCGTCCTCTAGCGCGTGTGCGCCGCCTACCGCGGCACGTTTCGCAGGACCTCGACGAGCGCGCCCGCGAGCGCGTTTCCGAGCACGGGTCTGGCCTTCTCGACGGCGTGCTCGATGCGCTCCGGCTCCTCCGGATCGAACACGGGCCGGGTCGAGCGGCTCCATCCGAGCCAGCTCTGCAGGCTCCTCCTCGCCTCCGCCACGACGGTCGTATCCGGGTCCTGCATGGCCTCGAGCAGAAGGTCGATGTGTCGCCTCGGATCACGGTAGGTCGCGAGCCGCACGGCCATGCGCCGCGTGTGCGGGCGCGGCGCGCTGCGAAGAAGATCCCGGATCCAACCGAGCTCCACGCGATCGATCTGCGCCTTCAGGCACCGAGTCGCCTCGCGCGCGACGCTCGCGCGCTCGTCCCCGAGTGCAGCGAAGAGCTCCTCGACGTGCATGTCTCCAGCGGATCGGGCGAGCGCCACGAGCGCCGCTTTGCGCACGGCGGCCGACGGGTGATCGAGGAGCGCTCGCGCTCGCGCAACGTCGTCCGGATCGCTGCCGCACTCGATGAGCCCCGCGATCGCAGCAGCGATCCTCGACGTATCCTGTTCGGCGAGCGCCCGCAGGTAATACGGCCTTGCGTCGATCTTCCAGCGCTCGGCGAGGTAGTGGCGCGCCGACCATCGCACCGAGGCGCTCGGATCCAGCAGCGCATGCTCGAGCGCCTCGCGATCGGGCGGCTCGATCTTCTTCGCCAGCGCGAACGTCGCCTCGTTCCGCACCGACGCCGACGCGTCTCGCCGCATCCTCTCCACCGCGGCCCGGAGCTCGTCGCCCGCGAGCCGCTTCAGCGCGGCCCGCGCGGCCCACAGCCGGATCGACGCATCTCGATCCGCGAGCGCCTGCGCGAGCACGCCCCGCGCGTCTTCCTCGGGACGCTCGAGCGCCTTCGTGAAGCACCGGAACCGCACGTCGCGGCGTGGGGATCGCATCCCCTCGTCGAGCACGGGCGCGAAGGCGGGGTGCACGAGCAGCGCCTCGAAGGCCTTGCGGATCGGAGCGTGGTCGTCCCGACCGAGCGCGCGCAGACCATCGAAGAGCGGCAGGTTCGCGAGCAGCTCCCGACCTCGCGCGAGATCTCCCTTCTGCGCTTCCTCGATCCGCGCCATCACCGCGGCTCTCGCTGACGCGCGCACGGCCCGTACCCAGTCATTCAGCCGCGCGAGCAGGAACGGCACCTCCACCCCGTCGCGCATGCTCGCGAGCCGCTCGATGCTCGCCTGCCGCACGTGGCCGCTCGGGTGGATCGCGAGCAGGCAAAAGAGCGCCGTTCTCGCGGCGCCGAACGCGTCGAACTGCCCAAGGTCCGCGGGCCGCAGCGCCTCCCAGGCCTTGCGGCCCGAATCGATCGTCCTGAGCTCGCGTCGATGTCGTTCGAGCCAGAGCACGTCGAGCGGCGAGAGCTTGCGCAGGTACTGATCCGCGAGCGCTGCGGCTTCTCGGGCGACTTCCGGATCTTCCGCGAGCGTCCATGTCGCGAAGACCGAGGCGATCCGCGGCCGTGGAGGCTCGTGCCCGGGCGCGCCGAGCACGGCCTCCACGAGGGGCGACATGGGCGACGAGACCATGTTCCAACGTCTACCTGCTCTCCCTTCGGTCCGTAAAGACGGCGCCGGGCGCGGACGTGCTCATGTAGGATGGTCGCAGGGCGCCGCGATGAGCTTCATCAACGAGACCCGATACGCCGCGCTGCCCGTGCCTCTCGTCGATCCCGAGGGGCGCGATGTGGTCGTCACGATCGTGAAGGCCACCTTCGTCGTGGGCGAGCGCGGCGAGCTCCGACCCGCCGAGGATCCGAGCCCGGTCCGCACGAGCGACGTCGCGCGTGAGCCCGACGAGCCGCGATCGAGCCTGCTCTTCCCGAGTGACATCGGCCTCGAGAAGCCGGGCACCGACGTCGTCGTCGTGGGGGACGCCGTCGCGCCGCGGCCCGTGAACGTGATGGATGTCGTGGTGCAGGTGAAGCAGCGCCTCGCGCCGCTCCGCGTGCATGGCCCGCGCGTGTACTACGACGGCGTGCTCGGCGTCGCCGTCGGCCCCGCGGCACCGTTCGAGCGCGCGCCCATCACCTACGAGAACGCGTACGGCGGCGCCTCCGACGATCTCGCCGTCGTCGAGCTCGCGAACCCCGCGGGCGTCGGCGTCGCGCGTCGCGCCGCTGATCTCCTCGGCAAGCGCGCGCCGCAGATCGAGCATCCCGAGCGGCCTCATACGACCGCTTCGGATCGGCACCCGCCCATGGGGTACGGCGCGATCCCGCCGCACTGGTCGCCGCGCCGCGAGCTCTTCGGCACGTGCGGATCGTCCTGGCAGGAGACACGCATGCCGATGCTGCCCGCGGACTACGATCCGCGCTTCGGCTGCGTCGCGCATCCGTCGCTTCGTTTCGAGGAGATGCTCGCGCCGGGGGATCCGATCCGCATCCTCGGCATGTCCCTCGTGCCGTTCGCGCTCGATCTCCCCCGGCTCGCTGCGCGCGTGCATGCCCGTTTCGACGGCGGCGAGCGCGAGGAGCGGCCCGTCCCGATCGACACGGTGATCGTCCTGCCGACCGAGCGCCGCCTGGAGGTCTCGGGCCGCGTCGCTTTCGCGGCTGGCCGCGGCCGCCGCGTGCTCCGCGCGCTCGAGGTGCGGGCCGATGTGTGACGAGGCGCCGGCCCCTGCGCGGGACGTCGCGCGCGCCCTCCCCCCGCTCGACACCGACATGCGCGCCTTCTTCGCCTTCTTCGGCGCGTTCTCCGGCGCGCCGGATCCCCTCGTGTTCCTCGCCGATCGGGGCCTCGCCGAGGGCGACGTGTTTCATTTGCTCGCCTTGTGGCAGGAGCGCATGTCAGCCGATCGCGCGCTGCAAAAGGACGCGCTCGGCCTGCTTGCCCGGCCGATGGGCGACATCCCCGACGTGCAGGTCGGGCCGGCTCTCCCCGTCCAGGCGCCGCGGGACGCATCGGCGCCGGAGAACGTGGCGCTCGCGGCGACCTCGCTCGGCTTCGTCGTGGATCGCCCGGCCTTGCCTTTCGTCGCGCCCCCGACGAACGCGCCGCCGCCTGCGCTGCCTCCGAGCGTGCTCCGCCCGGCGCCCAATGGCCTCGGCGAGACGAAAATGGCGTTCCAGATCGACAAACCGGTTTTGCCGTTCGCGAAAAAGCCGGTCGCCGCTGCGCCCGAAGCCGTCCCGCCGAGGCCGCTGAGAGGCCCCGCGCCGGCCTCGCTCGGCGAGACGAGACCGGCGGTGCATCTCTACAAGCCGGCGCTGCCTTTCGCGGCCAAGGCGCTCGCGCAGACCGCCCTGACCTTCCAGGTCACCGCTCGTGTCTTGCCGTTCGGGCCTGAGCCACCCGCACCGCCGCGCCCGCTCGGCGACACGGCGCCGGCTTTCCTTTCGGACAAACCGGCCTTGCCATTTCCCGCCGTGGACAAACCGCCCGTCGTGGCCCCTCCGGCGCCGATCTCGCTCGCCGAGACCTCGCTCGCGCTCCCGATCAACCTCTCCGCCGTGCTCCCGTTCGTCAAGAAAACCCCGAGCGCGCCCGCCACGCACCTCTCGATCGAGGCCTACGCCACGATGTGCGCTGAGATCTGGCTCGATCCTCCGGGTGCGCTCCGGATCATCGCGCGGTATGGCCTGTCGCCGGAGGCAAAGCGGGCCGAGGACGCCGCGTGGCAGTCGCGTTTCGCGGCGGCGCCGGCGGTGCGCGCGACGTGGGAGCGCCTCTCGATCGAGGCGGGGGCGCGGATTCGTGCGGGCCGGTAGGCGCCGCGTTCAGGGCGGGGGCGGGCGGGGTGGACGGTCGGGGTAATGGTTGTCGGGGTTTGCGTATCCTCCGGCAGCCCAGCTATTCCATTTTCCGGGGCGCGACGTGTCCGGGTAATAGTTGACGCCCGGCTGCGGGACCAGCCGGCTCGAATCCTGGACCCCGATGGGCGGAGCAATGTTGAGCCCCGGCCCCCACACGATCTCGCTCGGCGCGAAGACGTGCACCTGATAACGCGACGCGAGCTGCCCCGCGACGGCGTCGGGCCTCCGTCCCGTATTGCAGGAAAAAAGCTTGAGGGGAACGTTCCTGTCCCAGTTTCCCGCCATGATCAAGCGTTGCCCGAGCTCGTGCGGCGAGATCGGGGTCCAGGCACCGTTTGCGTGCTGCACGTGAACCGCGTCCGCGGTTCCGTGCACGTACACCTGATACGAACCGTTATCGCGTCGCCCGCCCGCCATGCATTCATGGATGAATTTGTCGATGGCGGGGTTTCCGAGAAGAACACACGCGAGCCCGAGCGGATCCACGTGCATCACCGGGCTCCCATTCCACGCGAAGAGGTTCGTCCCGCCCTCGAGCCCCAGCGGATCGGGGCTCAGGAAGCGCATCACCTCCGGATCGAACCAGCGATACCGCACGTAAGAGAGTCCCACGTCCTCGTCGTGGTGATGCCCGAGCCTGCGCAAGAGCGGAGCCAGCTTCCGCCCCGAGGGCCCTGACGTCGCTTCGCTCCGCGCGAGCGCGCCCCACGCCGAATAACATCCCGAGAAAACAAGCGCGCCAGCCCGGTCGACGAGCTCCGTCGCCGCGCCGACGTGGTCCGCGAGCACCCCGAATACGACGTCGCCTTCCCCCTGGAGCAGCGGCACCATCGTGTCCGGGTGATACACGAGCGTGCGTTCGCCCCGCTCGGTGTCGATTTCGGCGAGCAGGAGGTCGCCGTCCCAGAGATACTCCACCGTGCGGCGCGAGGGCAGGGGAGGAAGCTCCTCGCGCGAGACGGGGCGGACCGGCCCGACGACCTCTTTTTTCACGCGCCTGCCGAAGAGATCGTACGTCATCAGGATCCGCGTCCCGTCGCCGCGCACGACCTCGCGCAGGTTGCCGCGACAATCCCAGAAATATTCGGTCGTCTCGCCCGTATCGAGCCGCCGCTTGCGGATGCGCCGGTTCGCCTCGTCGTACGTGTACGCCGCGTTCGAGGTCCTTCGGAGCACGTTGCCCGGCCCCACGTCCCAGCCGGCGCCCGCGGGCTCGATCGAGCCGGCGACATCGTATTCGAAGCGCTCCTCGCCCGCCTCGACGAGCTGCCCGATCTCGTCGTGCCGATAACGCACTTCACCCCAGCGCGCATCTCGCTTGCCCGTGAGCCGCGACGACGCGTCCCACGCGTACGCGCGCGACACGAGCGCCCGGCCGTCCTTGCCCGCCCATTCCTGTGTGATGCGCCCGCGCGCGTCGAAGGCGAACCTCGCCTCGACGCCGGATCGCGCGAACCGAAAGCCAATCATGGCCCCCGCCGCGTCATACCCGAAGTCCACGCGCTCGCCACCATGCTCGATCGCCGCCACGTGCCCCGCTTCGTCGTACACGTACCGCGTGGCCTTCCCGCCCGGCAGGTGCACGGCGGTGCGGCGATGCAGGGCGTCGTATTCGTAGCGGATCGTCCCGGCGCTCTGCGTCGCCGACGCGATCCGCAAGGCCTCGTCCCAGCGCAATTCGACCGAAACGTCTCCGGCCGGATCGTCGAGCTGGTACGTCACCTTGCGCGCGCCCTCGTCCCGCACGACTCGGCCCGCGCCGTGCGGCGTGTCCTCCTCCACGAGCTCGTCGAGCTCGTCATATCGATACGCGCGCCACGTGCCGTCGGGCAAGGAAAGGCGCGAGACCAGGCCATTCCGACCATAGGCCGCGCGCAGGATACGCCCGTCGAACGTGCGCATCTCCGTGACCCGGCCCAGGCGATCGTAGCGAAAATCGAAAATCTCCGCTTTCGGGTTCTGGATCCGCTGAGGCCTTTCGAGCAAGTCGTAGCTCACCGTCCAGGCCCTTCCGTCCTCGTGTCGGACCTCGACCACCGAGCCCACGCCGGCGTGCCGGAACGTCGCCACGCGGCCGAGCTCGTCGATGCGGCGCGTCCTGCGCCCGAGCGCGTCATACTCGAACCGCACCGAGGTCCCGTCCGGGTTCTCGTGCTCGAGCACGCGCCCGAGCGCGTCGAGCTCGCGCCGCGTCGTGTTTCCATACGAATCCACGCAAGCGATGGGCCGCCCGAGCCCGTCGTATCTCCACCTCCGCACGAGTCCACCCGCGAGGTGCTCCTCGATGCATTGGTGCCGGTCGTCCCAGACGAACCGCGCCCGGATCCCTGCGGCATCCGCGATCGTGACGAGCCGCCCGTGCTCGTCATGATCGAGCGTGAGCCACTCGCCCCCCGGGTATTTCACCGAGGTGAGCTGCCCGCGCGAATCGTATCCGTACTCGGTCACGCGTCCGCCCGCCACGCGCCGCACCACCCGATCGTCCTCGTGCACGAGCTCCGTCACGCGCCCGCGCGGATCCGTGATTTTCACGAGGTTGCCCCGCGCATCGTATTCGAAGCGGCTCGCATTCCCGGCGGCGTCTTTCTCCGCCACCACGAGCCCATCGTCGTCGATCTCCCACGTCCGCGTGGCCGTCCCGTCGTTCGTCGTGATCCCGAGCAGCGCGCCGTCCTTGGGCCGCCACGAGAACACCCGCGGCGAGAGCGTCCCCGTGAGCCTCGTCGTCCCCTGCTGCTCGTCGTACGCGACGTCGCCTGCGTGAATGCCCCCGTCCCCGAAGGCGCGGACGCACCGGCTGGTCTCCGGATCGTAAACGTAATGGAACGACAGACCCGTGGGCAGCGTCTTTTTCACGAGCCGCCGACGCTCGTCATAGTTGTACGTGACGTCGTTCCCCAGCGGATCCGTGACGCGGACGAGCTCGCCCCCAGCATCGTAGCCGAACGACACGGTCTGGAGCGGGCCGCGATCGTTCCCCGATGCGAAGACCGCGATCCGCGTGAGATGACCGCGCTCGTCGTGCGTGAGCTCGACTTTCCGGCCGGCCGTATCCACGAGCCGCACGAGCCTCTCGCCCTCGTAGTCGAGCAGGATTCGCTGCCCCGCTGGATTCGTGATCTCCACGAGCCGGGCCCGCGCGCCTCCTTGCGGGCGAAACACGCGGCGAATGCCCGTCGCGAGGGAGACGACCGAGGCTCCGCCGCCGCGCGCATCGAGCCGAACCTCGATCCGTTTCCGCCGATGAACGACCGGTTGTCCAGGCGATACATTTTGCAAGACGAGCGTGGACCCATCCTCGTCCCGGAACCGAAGCTCCTCGCCGTCGATCTCGATCCACTGATCGTACGCATGGGTCCATCCGCCGTGGCCGAGCGGCCCGTGCTCGGATGCGCGCGTGCTGTCGTAAAGTCGCGTCCACGTGACGGCGATGGGGCCCGGCAGCGAGACGTCGACGTCCGAATCCAAGACCGAGCCGGAGACGACGGAGATCGGGTCGAGGATCACCTGCGCGTTCGCGGCGAGCGTTGCCACGTTCTGGGCCCAGAGCACGTTGTCCAGCGTGATGAGCCTCCCGATGGCCTGCGCGATGAAGCTGCCCTGCATCGGCACGTTCATGCGGACCATGTCGTTCGTGCAGGCGACGGGCTTTCCTCCCGCGAGCACCGTGTGCTGATTGGCGAAAAAGACCTCGCTGTAGGCCGAGGTCATGTGCGTGACGACGTCGCCGCCGGTGGGCTGGCCCGGGAGGTTGCCCGGCTTGTGAATCGACATCACGCTCCCCTGCGTGAGGACGGGCCTGTACGCGACGAGCAGGTGATTCGAAACATTCTGCGCCGTCGACGAATGCGACATGTACGCGAAGGGCGCCGTGACGGGTCCCGCAGGTGGGGTCGGCGGGACGAGGCTCACGGCCGGCGTCGGCCCCGGGCAATAGTGACCGCTGCCCGTCGTCGCGATCTTCATTCCACCGATCGACGCCATGGCCTACGCTTTTCCTTTCGTATCACGCGCGGCCCGGAGGAGCGGGGCGAGGCTCGCCTCCACGTCGGCCGCATACCCCCAGACGGGCGCGGGTTCGGGGCGTCCGAGCCGAGCCCGGAGCTCGTCCACGCGGCGGCCGAGATCGCCGCGCGAGAGCTCCCCCGATGCGCATTCGTTTGCCACCACGACCGGCGAATAGGGGAGCCCACGGCGAACACGTGAGGAAGCATCGAGGCGCATCGACGCCATCACGCGCCGGAAGGCCCCGGCGTCGCGCATCTCTTCGGGAGCGAGCGCCGGCCCGAGCATGACGACGAGCGCTTCCGCCGCGGCAAAAGAGAGATCCTCGTCCGCCAGGCATTGCAGCAATCGTGGCAAGACCGCGGGTGAGCCCCACCGACCCGCCGCCGAGAGCAAGGCCGGGGTCGCGGTTTGTCGCGTAAAGAAGGTCTCCGCTGCCGCGGCATCCTCGGGCCGACCTGCGAGCACGTAAAGCTCGCCCACGAGCGCGCCGAGCCGCGCAGCGACAGCGGGATCCTCGAACGCGCGGCGCGCCTCGACGTCGCCGAGGATCGCGAGCTGCCGGGCCGCGCGAAATGCATTCGCTTTGTCCTCGACGAGGAGCGCGCTCCGGAGCGCCGGGACCAACGCTCGCTGGGAAGCTGGGGAGCGCGCCACGCAGGCGTCGAGGGCCGCCGCGCGCACGAGCGGAGACGGGTCCGAGAACGACCGCTGCACCTCGTCGTCCGTGAGCGCCCCGCGGGCCCCGAGGAAAGAGAGGCCAATGGCGCGGGCAATCGGGCGCGCGGAGGAATGGAGGGCCCGCCCGAGCGAAAAGAGCTCCGCGTGCTCGGAGAGCGCGAGCGCCTCGGACACGAGCCGCGCGTGCGCGTCGGCGTCGTCGGGGAGCGCGTCGATCCTCCGCGACACGAACCTCCTTGCCTCGTCGCCCTCGAAGGCCATGGCCGCGATCGTCCCGCCAAACCAACGCCAGGGATCCTCCTCGTGCTCGGCCCAGTCCGTGGCGAGGTGGAGGAGGGCACGTCCGCCCGACGCGACGATCGCGTCGACCTGGCGGAGCAAGCGTTCCTCGATGTCGCGGACGCCGAGCCTGGGCGAACGCTCGCGCGCCTTGCCGAGCATGGCGAGCGTCTCCGCGCAATGGGACACCACCTCCGCATAAAACGCTGCCCTCGAGACGGGGCGGAGATCTCCGGGAGCGAGCGAGAGGAGCGGCGACGTCGTGATCGTCTCCGGCAAAGATCGTTCGAGGGGCAAGATGTCGTTCGCCGGCGCGAGGGCCGCGTCGGGGTCGAAGGAGGCCTCATCGAAGGCGGAATCGACGCCCCCGGAAGGTGCTTGTTCGTCTTGAAAAACGGATTCCAGCGGTACAGCCCGCGCGCGTACCCGGTCCTCGAGCGGGCGCAACGTGCCCTCCGGCGCCGGATCTCCTCCCACGCCGAGCGCGATCCCACGCGTGCCGTCGCGTGAAATGGCCCAGACGAGGAGGCGGCTGCCGGACGGACAAACCCCGTGCCGGACCGAAGCGAAAGCATGGGCGAGGGCCATCACGCCGGCCGCCGCGCCGACCTGTCCGATCTCGGCTTCGAGACAAACGCCGAAGGCCTCCGGGTGGAATTTCGCGGCCTGCCGGGCGGCGCTCCATTCCCATTCCCGCGATCGGAGCGCGTCGACGCGAGCCTGGCCGAAGACCGCCCGGAGGGGAGCGCCTTCGGGGAGGCCACCGAG
Source organism: Polyangium sp. 6x1 (assembly GCF_029946515.1). Classification (GTDB taxonomy): domain Bacteria; phylum Myxococcota_A; class Polyangia; order Polyangiales; family Polyangiaceae; genus Polyangium. The sequence continues at coordinate 11,542 of NZ_JARZHH010000111.1, read as the reverse complement.
GAGGTTTGTCAGGGCGACGGCGTCCACCGGCTCGTCATCGTCGTCGGTGCCCCGGCCGAGGACGCTCTTGCTCATCAGAATCGTGTGCGCGCCTCTCCGCACGCCGCGCACCACGACGAGCGCCCCCGCGCCCTCCGCCGGCCAGAGGCGCGCAGGCTCGAAGGGGCCGGGAGGCCGCGCGGCGAGCGCCGCCGCCCGATCCGCGTGGAAAAACGAATCGACGCCGACGAGCACCGCCGCCGGCAATGCGTGCGCTTCGATTCGGGCGAGCGCGTCGAACACACCCGCCGCGCCCGTGAACCGGTCCACCCGCGACGACTCGGTCATGGCGGCGAGGCGGCTCGCCACGTCGTCGAGCGCGGCCGCGGGGAGGCCCTCGCACGGAGCAGGCAGGCAAACGAAGAGAGGCATTCCCCGCTCGGACCCCCGGGCCTCTTCGAGTGCGATGCCGCCGAGCGCGACGAGCCGGTCCGGGAGATCGAGGTCTGGCGGGACGAACCGCGCGTGGCCGACCTGGAAAGGCCGCCCGTCCGCGCGCACGAACGGCGCGGGCGCAGGCGGAGGCGCGTTCGCCCGCGGGAAAAAAACGTGATCTCGGGCGAGCGCGCCCGCCGGAGAGCAGAGACCGAGGCCAACGATCGAGAGCGTCACTTGTGCGTCAATTTCCCCGCTTCACGCGATTGTCCCGTGATTCGAATGCGCGGCGCCTTGATCGAGACCCCGCCGCCGGACGCCGAAATCTCGGCCCCGCCGCATTTGAAGGTCACGGTCCCGCCCGAGAGCGTCAAGCCGCCCCCGACCGAAAGCGAAAGCGACGCCTGCGCCGTCATGCGATATTCGCCGCCCGCGCGCACCTCCCGCGGCCCGCTCACGTCACTCTGGACGAGGCCCTTCACCTTGCGGGCGATGTTCTTCGCGCTCGTGATCGACAAGGACCCGAGCGATTCGTTCATCGCGCCCGCAACCCGCATGCCGGCCTTCGTCGTCTCCGTCGTGTGGCTGCCATTCACGAGCATCGTCGCGGGGCCGAGCGTCACCCACGACACGGCGCCCGGCGTCATCACGGCATACACGCCCCCGACCATTTCCGAATAAGGACCCTCGACGAGCGTCGCGCGGTGCCCCGGCCCTGGCCCCGCCTGGCCGCTCGGCCCGCTCACGCCCGCCGCGCCTCCGCCCGCTGCGACCTCGCCCTCCGGCGGACGCCCGTGATCCCAGGGCATTGGCTTTGACGACCCTGTCACGCTCGCGAGGATGGCCTCGCCGCCTGGCACCATCGAGGCAGCCATCCCCGCCAAACCCATTCCAGCCGCCGCCGCGGCGCCCTCCTCGCCACGCGCGGAAAATCCTTCGATTGCGGCGCGCCCCACGCCGAGCCCCGCCGCCACGATCGCGCCCGCGGCGCCGCGCGAGCCCACGCCCGCGAGCGCCGTGGAAAACAAGAGATTCGCGGCGCCCTTCACGGGGCTGCCCACCTTCTCGGCGAGAAGGCCGCCCACGGAGACGGCTTCCATTCCCTGGACCTGTGTGACGAAGCTCCCGCCCGCGGTCTGCTTTTGCGCCGCGCCCACCGTCACCGTGCGCGATCCGTACGACGCAGACCAGCCGAGGTGCACGCTCACCGCCTCGTCCGCGCCGATCGAAGACGTCACGCTGCCGAGGACCTCGGCATTCTCGTTTTTTCGGGTCTCCGTGCGGGAATCGCCAACCACGTGATCATCCCGGCCAAACGGCGCGGAGAAGAGCATGTGCTGACGGCCGGCGGCGTCGTCGAGCTGGATCGCCGTGCGCGCGGCGGCGCCCGGGGAGCTGTCGGTCGCGAGGACGCTCGCCGTCTTGTTCGCGGGCAGCGGCAGCGGCGGAAGCTGCTTGCCATTGTACGAGCGGCCGAGGACGATCGGGCGCTCGGGATCGCCGTCCTCGAACGCGACGAAGACCTCCCAGCCCACGCGCGGCAGGACGAATCCCGCCGGCGCCTCGGGCTGCGTCACGCGTACGGGGACGCTGCTCCGCTGATCCTTGGGGCCACGCACATCCCAGTGGAATGCGACGTGGACGCGGCCGAGCGCGTCGGTGTCGATCTCCTGACCCGGCTCGCCCGTGACGATCGCCGATTGCACGCCGTCGATGCGCGGCTTCGGCGTGACGCGTGGCAATCGGAAGGCAACGTCCTTCGGGATCGCCTCCACCCGGGCTTCGAGCACGGGTTCGTCGGCGCTCCATGCAATCGAGCTCGCCACGATGAACCACGCGCCGGCGGCGCGCGCGCGACCGAAGGAGCGATCCGATTCGACGAGCGTGACCGAGCGCCCGGGCGCGAGCGCCAAAGCGTTGGTTCGAAACACGAGCGTCGTCGCGTCCGCGCGCAGAGATTCGAGCCGCCGCTTCGAGGCCCGCTCCCCGGCCTCCGCCGAGCGAAACCCGCCCGGGGCGTCATGAACGTTCGTCCCTCGCTCGAAGCTCGAACCGGCCGCGGCCACGCCTTCGAGCTCGAGCTCGGGCCGCTCCGGATCGTAATCGCGCAACGTGACCTTTCCCGGGCGGCGCTGCCGCGCGGCGACGACGGGCGTGACGAACGGACGCGTCTCGCTCGCCGCCCCGCGCGTGACGATGGCAATGGGCTCGGGGTAGGCGTCGCTGGCGCGCGTCGAGTCGTCCTCGATCACGAGCACCTCGGCGCCGTCTGCCTCCTCGAATCGAAGGAACAGCCCGTGCTCCTCGCAGAGGCGGCGCGCGAACGTCGCGTCGGTCTCGTCGTATTGAATCGACCAATCGAGCGGCGGATACGTCTCCGCGAGCCGCACATCGATGCGCTCGTATCCCGCGGCTCGCCCGAGATCGGCGAGGATGTCGGGCGCGCTGCGGTCGCGGATCACGCGTGGAAACCGGCGAAATTCGAGCAAGGCGAGGCGCGGGCGCACGGTGGCGCGATAGATGCGCTCGCTCCCGTGATCGGTGGCGACGAGGACGAACCGCGTCACGATCCCCGCGAAAACCCGCTCGCCCGCCTCGGTCTCGAAGCGCAGCACGCACGGCCCGCGCAGCAGGTGCGAAGGGAGCACGACGGGGGAGGGGGGACCCGAGAAATCGAGATCGTAGCTCCCGATTTCGCCGAGGCGCTCCCTGCCCGCGACACGCACGAGGCGGAGCGGCGGATCCCCGGGGAGCGCGACGGAGACGTTTGTCACGGCAGCTCCACCCGGGCCGCGAAAATGCGGACCAGCGCGGCCATGTCGATGACGAGTTTGTCCCCTTCGAGGCGAAGCGCGCCGCCCGGCTCGAAGGCGAGGGAGCCGCCCGGGACTTCGAGCACGATCGATTGATCGGCCCGCACGCGCAGGTGTTTCGCTTCGAGTGCGAGCGTGCCACGCGGGTCCTTTTCGATCGTGCTCGCCACCTGGAGCGCGCCCGCGATCCGGGGCCCGTCCGGCGCGTCCACGAGCACGACCGTGCGCCCGCCGCGCAAGCATTCCTCGGCGAAATCGGGCGCGACGGCCCCGTCGAGGCGCGCCGTCACGTGGCGGCCGGAGGCGAGGCGGACGCGATAGACGCGTTCGTCTCCGTCCGTGGACGCCGTCATGGCCATCTCGATGCGGCCGGGATGCAGCCCCGGGCCAAGCAGGGGGCTTGTCTTGCTGCGACCGCGCCGCGCGCTTTTTCCTTCAGCCATAACGAGCCATGCCTCCCTCGACGCTCGCCACAGAACCCTGGAAATCGCCCTGGATCTCGATCGTGCCGGGTGTCATTTTGATCGTGATTCCGCCCGCGGTGAGGACGAGTTGCGCCTTGGCCTCGATCGCGACCTCGGCGCCCGCGATCGTCGCATTGCCTTTCACCGCGTGCGTGAGCGTTCCGAACGACTCGGCCACGTCGCCGCCCGCCTTCACACTGCGTGAAGCATAACTCTCCGCATACACGCCCAGCACATCGAGCCCATATCCATTCGCGGTCACCGTCATCGGGCCGCTGACCTTCACGACGGCCGCGCCGCCCACGGCGATCGCCTCGGACATCCCGGCGGTCGTGTTCATCGATCCACCGACGACGAGCGTCCCCGCGCCTTCCGTGTGCACGCTCTGGTGTTCGAGGGGCGCTTCGGTCTTTGCCCCGCCCACGATCCGCACGAGCCGCGGCGCCTTCGTGAAGGAGTCGCCTCCGACCGAAAACATGCGCGCTCCGGCGACCGAAATGCTCTCCGTGTTCGCCCACACGGCGTGATCCGCGTCCGTCGTGATCACGCGCTCGGCGCCGACCGAGAGTGAATGCGCGCCGTCCACGGCCGTGTTCAGGTTTTCCTTGACGAACAGCTCGCGTGACCCGCCCACCACACGCCGGAGGTGGCCCTGCACCACCGAGACCTTGTCCTTCTCGGAGAGCTCTTGATAATCGCCGGACGACTGAATCGATAGTTGCTCGGCTCCTCTGGCGTCGCTGATGCGAATGAAATGACCGTGCTCGCCGGCCGGGGTGGTCTTCGTACCGAGGTGTGTCTCCACCTTTTGCGCTGGCAGGCGCAACGGCGGCGGATCAGCGCCATTGTAGAGGCGGCCGAGCACGAGGGGCGACTCGCAGGCGGCATCCGAGAACGCGACGACCTGCTCCCAGTCGATACGTGGATGAAATGCCGATCCCGCGAGGGCCGGCGCGACGACGCGGGCCGGCGCGGAAGCGGTCGGTGCCCAGCGGAGGAACAACGAAGTGCGGCCGTACGCGTCCACCGCGATTTCTTGACCGGACGGGCCCGCGGCAATCGCCGTGTCCACGCCTCCACGCGGCGGAAGACGTGTGCGGGCAGGGCGATGCGTCGATGCGGTCGGCACGGCGCGGAAGCGCGCACGATAGGAGATGTCCTTCGAAGGATCCGCGCTCACCTCGTGGGTCACGGCGAGCACGAGACAACGCCCGTCCTGCCCAGCGGCGGGGCAGCCTTCGACGGTCACGATCGAGCCGGCCGCGACCGCGAGCGCCGTCGCCTCGCCTTCGAGGACGGCGGCCTCCGCCCGCTTTTCACCGAGCCGGATCGCCGCGAGCTCACGCGCCTCCGCAGGCGAACGCGCGTCCCGCGAGACCTCGTACCATTCGAGTGATCCTTCCCCGCTCGCGCCCTCGATATCGAGCTCGGGACGCTCGAAATCGTAGCCTCGCAGGCGCGCCACGTCGCTCGCCGCGCGGCGCACGAGGCGAGCGGCGCGCAAGGAGGGACCTCCTTCGAGCCCCGCGTCCTCGTGGTATCGCAGCACCACCCCGAAGTCGTCGAACGTGCCCGGCTCGTCCGCGATCCGCACGACGTCGAGCGCGTCCGTCGCCGCATACCACGACAAACCTTCCTCCGCGAGGATCCGCGTCGCGAACGCGAGGTCACTCTCGAACGACTGGATCCACTGCGCCCGCCGTGGCGGCGCGCGGCGCGCGCGGGTCTCGACGCGAAGCCCGTGCGCTTCGAGGATCGTCCGCGCGACCTCGACGGCGCTCGCCGACGGGAAGACGCGATTCTCGCGCCCGTCGCCGGCTTCTGCCACGCGCGCCACGATCACGATCTCGCTGTGCCCCTCGTGATCCTCGACGCGATCGACGATTCCCTCGAAGCGCCGCTCCACCCCGGCAATGCCGAGGACGAGCCAGGCGCGCTCCCCGAGGACGTCGAGGCGGGCCGCGGAGATCGGCTCGCCGTCCTCGGAAACTTCGCAATGAATGCGCGCGACGAACGGCGCCCCCACGCGCTCGTCGACGGTGCACGCGAGGCCGACGAACCGCGACGAGACGCCCTGCACGCCGAGCTCGATCCACGGGCGCTGCTTCATCCGCCCACCTCGCCGCCCTGGTCCCGCTCGACCATGCCCTGAATCGACGTCGTGCCGCTCGTCGCGCGGAGCGCGCCGCCCGCCATCGAAAGGGATCCGGCCGTGAGCGCGCCGGACACATCGATCGTGATCCGCGGCGCCGCCACGCTGAATTTCCCGCCCGCCCGGAGATCGACCGCGCCCGACGCGAGCTTGCCCGTGGGCGCCGCGATGCCGTGATCGGCCGCGGCGCTCTCCGTCACCGCGCCCGCCGCGCTCCGCTTGCCGCCTTTCACCGACTCCGAATACGTCCCGGCGCAGGTGACGACGCGCGCGCCCCGACAAACGTACGTCCGCGCGCCCGCCACGCTCTCCGTCACCGAGAGCCCCGCCGAGACGAGCTTCGAGCCGCCCACGATGCGCGTGAACGTACCCGTCGTCTTCGTGTTCGACTGGTTGCATTGCAGCACGTACGCGCCGCCGACGGACTCCTCGTATCCACCGCCCGCGAGGACCACGCGGTTCCCCGTCACGCGGATGGTCTCGGACGCCATCGACTCGGCGTTCGCGCCGTCCACGGCGACGTGAATGGGTTTGCCCACGTCGACATGCTGGCTGCCGCCGATCGTCACGTCCTCCGCGCCGGCCACGTGCGCCGCGAGGCCGAGCCCGACCACGTGCGCCTCGTCGCCGTCCGTCGTCTGCTCGTAATCGCCGCCCACGCGCACACTGAGATCACGGCTCGCGTGCACGAAAAAGGCTTCCGCGCCCGCGTCGTCGCCGAGGCGGATCTCCTGCGTCGTGCCGTCCCCGGGGCTCGTCCACGATTGCAACGCCGTGACCGCGCGCGCGGACGGAAGCACGTACGGATGCACCGCCGTCGCATTGTAGAGGCGCCCGAGCACGAACGGCCGATCGGCGAGCCCATCGAGGTACGAGACCGCGACCTCGAAGCCGACGCGCGGAATCATCATCGCGCCCCCGAGCGGCCATTGCATCGCGCGGATCCACGAGGACGACCGATCGTCCGTGACGCCCGATCGATCCCAGAGAAACCGGACTTTTACGCGCCCGAGTGGATCCGTGTGCACCTCCTCGCCGGCCGGCCCCGTGACGACCGCGCTCTCCACGTGATGAATCCGTGGCTGCGGCACGATCGCGGGCCGATGCGGCGGGCGCTCCTCGCCGCCCTCGCCCCGCGTGGGCCGGAGGACGACCTCATTGCGATACGGCGACCCTCTCCCGCCGTTGCGGAGCGGCCGTGCAAACGTGTGACGGACCTCCGAGACGAGAAAGTGTTGATCAAAAAGATCCGCGCCGCCGCCTGCGACCTCGACCCGCCGGCCCGGGCGGAGCCGCATGCAATCGCTCGTCGCCGTGACCATCACCTCGTCGCGGCGGAGCTGTTCGAGCCTGCGCCGCGCCCGCGCAGCGGCCGCGCGCGCGTCGGGCACGCAGGCCGGAACCTCCAGCCATTCGAGCGCGCCCTCGCCCGCCTCGCCGTCGATGTAGACGTCCGGGTGATCCACGTCGAAATCACGGACGAACGTCCGATCGTGGGACAACCCCGCCTCCCACGCGAGCGAGAGGAGCGCGCGCACGCCCCTCGCGCGCGTGGCGCCCGGCCCGGCGAAGGGAAGGCGCGGATCGCCGTCGATCCCCTCGTGCGAGGCCGTGCCGTCGCCGAAGAGCACGCGCCACGCGCCGTCCTCGGCCGTCTCGGTCCAGAACGAGATGCCCTCGCGCGCGAGCAAGCGGCGCACGAAATCCCACTCGGCCTCGCCGTGCTGCGTGCAAAGCGGATACAGCGGGTACTCCCCCGAGAGCCGCGCCACGATCAAGTCGCGCGGCACGCCCGCGCCCGCGAGGACCTCCGTGACGACCTCCTCCGATGTTTTGTCCTGAAAAACACGGTATCCCGCCCGGAGCGCGAGCGGGGCGAGCGGATCCGCGAGGCGGAGGGAGAGGACACGATCACGGCCCCGGCCCGCGTCCTCGGCCACCTCCATGACCACGAGCTGGATCGCGCGCGCCGTGCCCTCCTCGGCGTCGGAGAGCACGACGACGCACGGGGCGCGGACCAGGGCCTCGAGATCGACCTCGCCCGCGGCAACCAGGACGATCTCGAACGACGAGAGGTCGTCCATGATTTCGCGCCCGTCGAGCGAGAGGACCACGTTCTCGCCGAGCGGCTCGCAAGCGAAGGCGACGTCCTGGATCGTCACGAGGTGCAAAGCTACAAGAGCGTGCGTACGACCACAAGTGCCACCGTGCTGGCTCGGGTTCTGCATGCTCCCCCGCATGCCCGCGCTCGTGAAGGTCGGCATTTCCGCGTGGACCGAGCGGACGCTCGTGTCGTCGGGATTTTATCCCCCCGGCGTCCGGACCGCCGAGGCCAGGCTGCGGTATTACGCGTCGTCGTTCCCCGTCGTCGAGGTCGACTCGACGCATTACGCCTTGCTCGCCGAGAAGAACGCAGAGCTCTGGAGCGAGCGCACGCCCGAGGCATTCACGATGGACGTCAAGGTCGTGGCGCCGCTCAGCGAGCATTACATCGAGCCGCGAGGGCTGCCGCGCGACATGCGGGACGCGCTGCCGCGGGAGGTCCGCGAAAAAAAACGCATCTACCCGCAGGACCTCGGCGACGTTTTCCTGGAGGAGCTCGCGGGGCGCTTCGTCTCGGCCCTCCGGCCGCTCCGGGCGAGCGGCAAGCTCGGTTTCGTGCTTTTCCAATATCCAGTGTGGTTCACGTTCTCCTCGGCCTCGCTCCGGCGCATCGAGCGGATGCGGGCGCTCTTCCGCGGCCATCGCCTCGCGATCGAGCTCCGGAACGCCGGCTGGCTCGGCGAGCGGCACCGGGACGAGACGCTCGCATTCCTCCGGGAACAAGGGCTCGTCTATACCTGCGTGGACGAGCCGCAAGGCTTCGCCTCGTCCGTTCCGCCACTCGCGGAGGCGACGACCGACCTCGCGCTCATCCGTTTCCACGGCCGCAACGTCGAGACGTGGGAGAAGAAATCAGCCTCCGCCGCCGAGCGCTTCGCCTACGAATACGAAAAGGCCGAGCTCGCGAGCTGGGTGCCGAAGATCGTGGGGATGTCCCGACAGACCCGGGAAATCCACGTCATCATGAACAACTGCTATCGAGATTGGTCCGTGCGGAGCGCCGTGGATCTGACGGAGATGCTCCGGAGAGCCGGCGCCCGCATCGCCGAGCCGCGGGCGCCGCTCGCTGCGTGAGGCGCCGCGCCGGGGCGCTGCCCCGGGCCCCGCGGGGGCTGTTCGCCCCTCGACCCGAACCAGGGCCAGCCCTGGACTCTTTGGGGAAGAACTGCGCGATGCGCAGTTCTTCCCACAGGCCGGTGGTGCCGCGTCGCCGGTTGAACCGTCAGCGCTGCCGTCTTGCTTGGCAGCGTCGCTCGTGGTCTTGAATCGGCCCGTTCGATGAACTGCGCATTGCGCAGTTCATCGACCCCGAGTCCAGCGCTTGCGCAGGCCCCTGGTCCAGGGGCGGATAGCCCCGGTGGGGCCTGGGGCAAAGCCCCAGCGAAACGCCTCAAGGCGAGAGCACGATCGCCGATTTCGCGGGCACGGTGAGCGTCAGCATGCCGCCCGGCGGGACGGTCACGCTCGGGCCGCCCATGGCGTCCTTCAACACGGTCCCGGACGCGAACCCGAGCGTGGATGCGTCCACCGTCATCGGGGCCGGCGCGCCTGACCGCGTGAGCGCGACGATCGCGCCGGTCGCGCCCGGGAGCTTTCGCCCGATGACCAGCGTGTCCTCCGTGGCGCCGAGCGAGACGTAATCACCACGCCGGAGCGCCGGGATCGCCTGTCGCGCCGTGCCGAGCTTGCGTACGAACGTGAGCGTCGCCTTCTCCTCGGCCGAGAGCCCGTTCTCCGGCCGCCACATGAGCCGGTTGTTCGGGTCCGCTCCGCCCCACTGGCCATATTCGTCGCCGTAATACATGAGCGGCGCGCCTGGCAGCGCGAGCAGCCACGCCATCGCCACGCGCATCCGCTCGTAGGGCAATGCGTCCGACGGCGCGACGGCCGTGTTGTCCCACTGGTTGCCCGGGATCCCGCGGTCGCCGTCCGCGTAATCGGCGAGCGACACGAAGCGCGGCGTGTCGTGGCTGCCGATGTAAGGCGTCATGATCGCGCTCTTCGGCCACTTTTCGAGGCCGTGCCGGGTCCAGTAATCGGCGTGCAGCATCCCCTTGTCGCCGTACGCGAACGTCCGGTACGAGACGCCGTGGTAGAGCACGAAATCGAACTGGCCGTCGAGGCCGAAGGGGCCGATGTACCGGGCGATCGTGCCGTAGTTCTCGTCGTTGCAGGGGTCGCCGCAGTCGTTCCACCCCATCGCCGTCTCGCCCATCATGAAGTAATGGGTCCCGGCCTTCTCGAACGTCTCGCGCACCTCGACGGAGAGGTTTCTCGTCGCGAGCTCCTCGACGTGCTTGACCGCGTCGACCCGCAGGCCGTCGAGATCGAACTCGTCGAGCCACCACACGGCGTCGTCCACGAACTGGGCGTTCGCCTCGGGGATCGAGTGGTTGATGTCGGGCATGTAATCGGCGAACAGGCATTCGAGCGCCTTCGCCGTCCAGTCGCAGTTCGCCGTGCCGCAGACGCAGCCCGTGCGGAACCACTCGGGGTGCGACTTGAAGTATTCGTGCTCGATGTGCACGTGGTTCACCACGTAATCCTGCAGGATGCGGATCCCGTGGGCGTGCGCGGCCTTCACGAGCGCCCGCAGCGCCTCCGGGCCGCCGAGGCGCGGCTCGACCTCGCGCGCCTTCATCGGCCAGTAGCCGTGATACCCCGTGACCTTGTGCACGCCGTCGGCCGCGAGGTACGCGTCCTCGGGGTTCGTCTGGAAGGGCGTGAGCCAGATGGCGCGAATGCCGAGCTTGTCGAGCTCGCCCTCCTCGATCGATTGCCGCAGGCCCACGAGATCGCCGCCCTTCCAGTCGCCGCGCGCGTCCGCGCCCGGCGTCGCCGGGGCATTGTTCGAGGGGTCGCCGTCACGATAACGATCGGTGAGGACCATGTAGACGACCGCGTCGTTCCAGGAGAACGGCTCGGCCTCGATCCAGAAGGGCAAGTGCACGGGCTCGCCGACGCGCCCGCTCTTGCTGCGCGGCCGGAGCGTGACGCGGTATTTGCCGTCGGCGAGGCCCGCGAGCGAGACGAGCACGTTCCCCTCGGGCGAGACCGTGACCATCGGCGCGGCGAGGGGCTTTTTCGTGCCCTCTTCGAGCAGCGTCGCCTCGAAGCCCGCGGCGTCGGCCCCGCTCGCGTCGGCGCCGTCGACATACCCGAGATCGGCCGTGAATGCGCCCTGGCCCGGCGCCATGCGCGAGGCCTTCGTGGTCTTCACCGAAAGCGTGGGGAGGTTGCAATCTCGCACCTTGACCGCGCTGTTCTCGATGCCGCCGAGGTATTTGCGGCGGCCCTGGGCCGGATCGAGGATCCATTGCGTGCCGCCGCCCGCGTCCTGGTACACGAGCTTGTAGGCGTGGAGCCCCGGAGGGAGCATGACCGTGGCCTTGTACGCGCCGCTCGCGTCGGGGCCGCTCATCGCGGGCGCCGTCGCGAGGTCGAAGCCTTGCCATTCGCCGGGCACGCGCGGCGCGGTCGCGCCGGAGGGCGGGACGAACGTGAAGGTCGTCGCACAAAGCGCGTTGCCGCCGCCGCTGCCGCCCGCGCCGCTGCCGCCCACGCCGCCGCCGCTGCCGCCCGCGCCGCCGCTGCCG
>NZ_JARZHH010000110.1 GCF_029946515.1 Polyangium sp. 6x1 | reverse complement strand
CGCCGCTGCCGCCCGCGCCGCCGGGCCCGCCGCCACTGCCGCCGCTGCCACCGCTGCCACCGCTGCCGCCCGCGCCGCCGCTGCCGCCCGCGCCGCCCTCACCGTCGCCGCATGCCACGCCGAGCAGGGCCATGGCCACGATCAAGCTCGTCCACCGGGTCTTCATGGCCCGGCATCGTCACCTGGGCCGCCTTCGAAATCCACACCGGCGTAGGCCGACGGCTCGCTCACGAGCCGCGTTGCGCCACGAGCCACGCCCGCGCCGCGCGTTCGTCTTTCACGCACACGGGCATCGGCTTTCCGAGCGCGCGCCCTCGCAGGAACCAGCCCGCCGTCGTCACGAGCTTCGCCACGAGCTGCTGCTGGAACGTCCCCCCGAACACCACGAGCCCTGCATACGCGGGTGGCAATTGCCGCCTCGCCGCGACGCGCCTCGCCTCGGGGGTCACGTGCCCCACGTCCGCCACGTCGAGGAGCAGGTACGCGCGCCCCGTCGCCGTCGCGAACGCCTCGAATGCATCCAGGATGCGCGCGACGTCCGCGTCGCTCACGTCTCCACGGAATCGCACGAGCCCGGTGTCGGGGGGTTCGAGGGCGAGCCGATGCGTCCCGACCGTCAAGGTCTCGCGGTCCCCGCTCTCCGGCGCCTGGAGACTCATCGCAGCCGCCCCGTCGACTCTCCCCGCGCTCGTAGGCCGACCCCCGCCGAGGGTCAAGCTCGTCTGGAACGAAGCATGGCGACCGTCGCGTGCGGGACCTGCCCGCACGTCCCGGTCACAAAAGGCCCCGGCTCTCCAGGGCCCGCCCCCCGCTCTCGCTCAGCCTTGACCGTTCTGGGACGTGATCTCCACGCCAGGGCCGAGGAAGACGACGGCAAGGGCCAGTCCCACAAACTTCAGAACTTGGTGAACGCGCTCGCGCATCATGGCCGCCTCCATGTCAAGTCGAAGGACTGATTGTTACAGGACGGTGACACACGTGCAAGTTTCTTTTAGCGCGCCTTGACTTTTTCCTTCCCTGGGATACGCGCCGCGTCAGTCGCGGTGGGAGGGCTCCGGTCGGCCCGCTTGGCGGGCCTTCCTCTGCCCCAGAAATCGGACACGAAGGATTCCGCGAAGTTACCCCCGACGTCGAGCGCGGTCACGGCGGCGAGACCTCGGGGGAGATTTCGCCGCTCGCCGCGCCGCCTCGATGCCCGAGGCCGGCGAGCTGGGCCGGCGTACTCGGGGGTACGTCCCGACGCACCGCCCACGGTCGGCGCACACGTGCAAGAGCGCGCGTGCGTGCGTGTGTCACGACAAGCTTTCTGGCCGAATGATGGCCGCTCGACTCCCCCCGCATGCGGCTGCGGCCAAGATTCGACGTCGAGCGCGGTCAAGGTCCCAAAATCCCCGCGAAGATTTAACAGCGCGGCGAGCAGCACGAGCAGGGTATGCCCGCGCGCTTCGATATGGCAACATTCAGCCTCCCCCGCATTCGCTGGTGGACATATCGACGTAGACCGTATCGAACAATTGGGGATCGACATGAGAAAACATGACAATTGGCATCCCGTCGTGACCATGATGCAGAGCGCGCTCGTGCTGCCCGCGCTCTGCCTGGCGGTGGCGTGTGCGCCCATGGAGCCGACGCGACCGGGGACATCCACGCCCGTGGAGGTGCCTGTCCCAGGTGAGGGAGAGGCGGTGGTGCAAGACACTGCGGGCAACCTCCACTACATCGTGGTGTTTCACGACGACGCTGCGAACGCGTACCCCACGGAGGCGCCGAGCGACGATCGGTTCTCTGTGTACGAGAAGGCGCACGTCCGGAACTTCGTCCACGACATCGAATCAAGGTACGGATTCATGTCCACCGCGATGACGAGCTGGGTGGGCATCACGCTCGCGGCCTTTCTGACGCCCGCCCAAGCCCAGGAGGTCGCGAAAGACCCGAGCGTGAAGCTGATCGCGCTCGACCACTGGCTCTCGTTCAGCGGAACGCCAGGCCCTCTCTGGGCAGATGTGCCTGTCTCGGCAGAAGAGACGCAGTCGTGGGGGAAGCAGGCGGTCAACCCGTCCAGCGCGACGAGCAGCGAGGCCGTGACCGTGTACGTGATCGATGCGGGCGTCGGTTACCATCCGGATCTCAATGTCGTGAGGAGGGTCCACGCACTGGCTCCGAACGATGAGACGGACGCCCACCTCGTAGGCTGTTATGCACACGGCACCCATGTCGCCGGCATCATCGGCGCGAAGGCTGACGGCAAAGGCGTGCAGGGGATCAACCCAGGAGCACGCATCGTATCCATTGCGGCAATACCGATGACTGACAACGACACGGATTGCCTCACGGGAGCGGGCGCGACGGACACGGGCATCATTCATGGCCTGAACTGGATCATGGGAACGGATCCAGATGCTTTGCAGGGCACCGCCCGCGCCGGCATCATCAACATCTCGGTGAACTTCCCCTCTTCATTCAGTTCGAATGGGCTCATCGGCAAAGCAATGGCGAAGGCTGCGAAGCCGAATGATGCCGAGAACTACCCGGGGGCGTTCATCGTCCAATCCGCGGGAAACAATTACGCGGACGCCTGCACGTACGCCTATGACGGCGCAGTCAAGGAGGAGGGGGCCTCGCCGAAGACCGACGGCGTCATGGTCGTCGGCGCGATCGATGATCACGGACAGCCTGTCGTGCCCCTCAACGATCTGTACAGCCTCCGGAATTGCCCGGGCGTCCGGAACGAGCCCGGTTCGAATTACGGGCCATGCGTTGAAGCCTGGGCACCGGGCAAATCAATCCGCTCGACGTGGGCAAATTACCCCCAGTCGGCGACGAGCCCGGACAATACATACCGAAGCGTCTCCGGCACGTCGATGGCAGCGCCGCACATCACCGGGCTCGCCGCGGTTCTGGCCGAAACGGATGGGACCATGACCCCCGGGGAGATCGAGAACAGCGTCCGAAAAGCGATGCGCGAGCTCGATACAAAGCATCCTAGTCAGCCAAGTGTGCCCTTGTATTTCCCAAGTCTCCCGATTGCGGACGGCAAGATCGCGACCTCACCGTACGCGGAGTTCGCGACGTGGTTTATTGAGAAAGGAGTGCTGCCCTCTGCTCTACAGGAGTCGTGCATGGCATATCCACACAGCCTCGATGCAGTCAACAGGGACGTCCTCAGGTACACCAATCACATGGACCAGGATTTTAAGTTGAGCCTCGAATCAGTCGGCGCGGGACCTTCGGGGTGCGACGTGTTTCGTGTTCCCATCGATGCGCAGGGAACGCCGATCGGCTCAGCCGAGCCCATCCCCTACGAGCCCACGGTGGAGAACGCTCGCGTCACTTGGCCCTGGATGAAATGGGACATCGGTTCGTGGCGCATAGGCTCGGTGGCGTGCCCCAGCGCGAGCCTCACCGTAACGTATCGAACCGTCCCTATCAGCCGCTGGTATCTGGACGAAGTGGATCGCACTGGACAAACGGTAACGCTCCCTGCGACGAACAGCGCAAAGCTCCGTCATACCAGCGAGCATGCCACGAAGTGCTCGTTGTCGCGCGACTTCAAACCGGATACGGAATACACCTACGAGCAGGTCCATTTCGAGGCCAATCATGGCCTGTCGGCGGATGTCCCGATCAACACGGCGGTAGGCTATCACCGGTACACGACGACATGCGAGGACGACTACGGACTAAGCCTGACGTATCGCGTGGAAATTCGGATCACGGCACCGCCCCGTGACGCCAGGTTCATCACGCAGACCGTCCCCGTCCAGGTGCTCGCGGGCAAGCCGTTCCCCGTGAGCTTGACCTTCAAGAACACTGGCGGCATGGAGGCATGGACGGCCCTCGATAACTTCCGCCTCGGCTCCGAAAGCCCGCAGGACAACACGACGTGGGGATCGAGCCGACAATCGCTCGCACCGGACGAGTTCGTCGACGTAGGCTCGGAGAAGACGTTCAGCTTTAACGCCCTGGCGCCTTCGATCCCCGGAACCTATCCTTTCCAGTGGCGCATGCTGAGGGAAGGCGTCGCATGGTTCGGCGAGCCTTCGCAGCTCGTCCAGATCCAGGTTCTCCCCCCGGCCATCGTGCCGAAGTCAGGCTCGTGGTATAATCCGGCGCGATCGGGGTGGGGCCTGCATGTCTCGCGCGGCGGAAATGGCAACGTGGCGATGACCTGGACGACGTATCGGCCGAACGGCGCTCCCATCTGGTACATCGCCGAGACCCAGGACGTCGGCGGGAAGTTCCAGGGACCGCTCTACACGGCCCAGTGGGTGAACAACCAGGAGGTACTGTCAAACCATGGCGAATTGACGCTGACGACAACCTCCGCGACGACCGGCTCCCTCTCGTGGGTGCTCGACGGCGTCGCGGGCTCGGAGCCCGTTCAGTATTTCTCGTTCGACACCACGGGATCTGCCCCAAACCTCACGGGCGCCTGGCATGCTCCAATTCAGACCGGCCTGAGGGTCCTCCTCGACGTGCAAGGCGACACCCCGGGGTCCGCGGTCGCCATCTACGACGCAAACGGGCAACCGACCTGGGTGACGTACAACCAGGGCTCGTGGAATGGCACGACGTTCGCCATCAATCTCATACAGACGCTCGGGACGAATCTCTGTCCGGGCTGTCCGGGCCCGTCCTCGTATGCCTACTCCAACGTTGGCACGATGCAGATCAAGAGCATCAATGGGAGCCTTGACGGCGCCACGTTCGACCTGTCGCTCATGGGCGGCCTCGCGCAGTGGAGTCGGACGAATCTACCCATCGCGCGGCTCACGAACTGACGCGGCACGCCGCTCGCGCCTTGGTGTTCGCGACGCACCCGCCCCCCCCGTGCAAGGCCGGCGCATTTACGCGGTCGAGCGCGGTCGAGGGGGCGGCAGGCCCATCTGGGCGAGCTCGGGGATGAGGTCGGTCGCGAACTGCGCCTTGGCGAAGAGCTCGGCGGCGCGCGGCAGATACCGCTCGCGTACGAACCTGCGGACGGTGTCGCGGATCATGCGCTCCTCGTCGGTGAGGAGGCCGTCGATGGCGGTGAGGGCGTCGAGCGAGAGCGGCTCTTGGGGCCTCATGGTCGACGGCGTGTGCGGCGTGGATGCGCGGCGCGGGGAAGGGGGACGTGATTGTGCTCCGCCGGTGGCTCCTGTAGAACGGTTTTTCGGGACATCGAGACGGCGGGGAGGGCGTGCAATCATGAATCGAAGGGCCTTGGCGGCGTTTTTCGTGGCGAGCGTCGCGGCGTGCGCGCCGAAGGAGGGGACGGCGCCGGCCGACCCTCCCGCCGGGGGTTTCCTCCCGCCGGGGGTCGTGCCTTTCGAGGCGGGCATGAAGCGCCCGGAGCCGGCCATCGCGCCGCCGCTCGAGGACATGCCGGACCTCGTCCCGCTTTCGCCGGAGGCCCTCGCGAAGACCACGCGAGGATTTCGCGCGCAATGCATCCTCACGGCGGAGGGCAAGGTCACGGCTTGTCTCTTCCGTTCGACATCCGGGAGCCAGAGCGAGGCTGCGCTGGCGGCGCTCACCAAACAGACCTTCAAGCCGGCCGAGAAGAACGGGTTGCCGGTGGCCGTCGAGTATGAATTCGGCTGGGCGCTGCGCGAGGAGCGGGACCTCGCGCAGCGCCCCTTTTCGCCGCCTCCGCCGCCGGTTTCTCCGGCGGGCACGACACCCTTCGGCAAGGGGATGACGAGGCCCCAGCAGGTCTCGGGACCCCCGATACGTCATACGCCCGAGGCGCTCGCCGAAGGGGTCGAGGGCATGATGATCGTGCGTTGTGTGATCACCGAGGCGGGAACCGTCGAGGGGTGTCACGTCATCAAGGGCCTGCCTCATTTGGACCAGGCGGTCCTCCGGGGGCTCGAAGCCAGCAAATACACCCCCGTCGAGTTCAACGGGCGTCCCGTGCGGGTCAATTACACCTTCACGTTGAGGTTCGCCCTACCGAGGAAGTAGATCGACGCAGGCGTTTCGCCGCGACATTGGGCCTTTGTTTTTCCCTCACGGGCTGCGCCTCCCGCTGCCCCGAGCCTCCGGCCCGCGTCGAATCGCCGCCGGCCGACTCCAAGGCCATCTTCGACGTCGAGCACGGCACCGCCGGGGTTCGATCAAGACCTTCTGAAGACGGCGCTATCGTGGGGCTTCGACGGCCCACTTTGCGCCGCCGCGCACGAGCTCCACGGGCAGGTACGCTCGAAAGGCTCTCTGGTTCGAGAGGGGTTCGGTCTGGTCGGACACGAGCGAACGCGGGCTCGTGTCCATCATGTGAAGCTCGAAGTAGGGTGTCAGGTGCACGAGGTCCGAAAACTCGGCGTTGAGTCGGATCGCGCGGAGCTCTGCGCGATTCACATCGTAGACGGGCTTCGCGCCGGGCTTTGCCTTCACCTTGATCGGGTAGGCGAAGCGGTGGCCTGGCGACAGCTCGACGTCGACCGGAACCACGAAAAACCTCGCGGGAGTGAGACAGGCGGCAAATCCGTATTGCACCCCATACTCGATCTTGCTCGTGAGCCCCAAGAGGACAGGGAGCTCTCCCCTTTTCAAACATCCGCGCACCGCCTCCTGGAGCGCGCGATCGTTGTCGTTGGCGATGACCATCGCGGGGGGCGCGTCCGCGTGTCCCGCAGCTGCTTTCACTAGGTTTGCCGTCAGCGCTGCGGCGATGCTCTGGTGCTTCCGACGCTCGTCCTCCCGCTGTCTTTTTCGCCTTTCTTCGACAAGCTTCTTGGCGGCGTTCTTGGCGTCCACGACCGCCCGTTTGAAGATGGCGCGAAGCTCATCCTTCGACGGCGCCGCCTGCGGGAGGTTCTCGCTCAGGTAGAAGATGCTGCTAGAGGATTCGTAGTCGTCGACGAATCCCTCGAGCACCATGACGCCGCCGAGCGCGTCGACGAGTGCCTTTCCCACGGCAAACGCGGTATCGGAGCCCTTGTGCACGAACACGCGCGACAGCGGAACCCACCGATCGCTGGCGGTCGACTTCGCCGCGCCTCCGCGAGACATCGGAGGCGTCTCGTTGCCTCCATTCCTCTCGCTCCCTTGCCGCAGCGCATCGCGTAGCCTCGCTGTGGACAACTCGCGCACGGGCTCGTCCGACAGCCCGACGAGAACACCGTAGCCCCCGCGCACGCTCGGGTCCTCGGGATCATTCCATGTCGCGCGGAGCCGAAGGCCGGGCGGGAACGGCTGGCGGGTGAGGAGATGGATCGTGAACGACATGGCACCTCACATGTTCGGCCAGTCGTGCTGGAGTTGCAAATTGGATCGTCATCGGCGCCAAGCAGCCGAAATTCTCCGGACAGTCAGCGATGATGTTGCCGAGCGCGTCGGAGCACGCCTCGCCGACGCCGACCTCCAAGGAGTGCGCGTCTCGCTCAGCTTCAGGCCGATGCCGCGACGGCGCGGCGTGCCCATCCTGACGTGGACGAATTCTGCTCCCGGAAACGCGGTTCTGCGTATCATGCCGCCTCATGCGGCATTCTCTCGCCAAGGCGCTCTTCTCGTGCGCCCTGCCTTTCGCCGTCGCGTGCACCACGGCCCCGGCCGGCCCCGTGAAATCGCCCGAAGGCGGCGCGCCGACGGACACGGCAAAGGCCGGCGACGGCGCGCGGGTCGCAGCCAAGAGCCCCATCGCCGGCAAGGACGAGAGCTTCGGCCAGGTGCGCGTCTTCGATCCGGGGATCGTGATGGCGATCCCGACCCGCTACGCCTGGTCGCTCGGCCCCGGGGAGTCGTGGACGATCGGCATTTACTCGTTCGTGCGCAGCGAGGGCTCGAAGAACGTGCTCAAAGGCTCGGCTGACGAGCCCGATTTTTCGATCCCCGGCGCGTTCACCCGTCCGGCGTTGCCCGCCCGATCCCTCGCGAAAGGCGCGCCCGTGCTCGTACCCGACGAGAGCGCCACGCAATGCGGCCGCGTCACGTCGACATCGCCGGACGTGGTCAAGGTCGCGATCCTCGGCCTCCATAACGAACCCGAAGAATACAGGTTCGACCCCGACCAGGTTTTGCCGCTCGACGGCAAGCTCGATTTCGGCGCACCCGTCGCTTTCAAATGGACCCCGGACGAGAAGCTCTACGCGCCCGGCGTGCTCGTGCGCATCGACGAGCAACATGCGTGGCTTCAAAGGGCGAAGCGCGTCGCGGCCTCCGACGTGAAAGCGATCGACGTCGGGCGCACGTACAAGGTCGGCGACAAGGTGCTCGCGGTGCCAGACGACGGCAGCGGCCGCTTCACCCCGGTCACGATCACGGCCGTGATCGGCGACGGGCTTGCGTATGCGTTCCAGAACAAGGATGGCGCCGAGACCGTCGTTATTTATTGCCGCGTGACCTCCGCGCTGTAACCGACAGCATTTCGCCGCCGGCGAACCCTGTGTGGCCACCTCGAGGGCTCGAGCGCGCCGCAGCGGGCAAGCCGCTCGAGGCGCCCGGTCCGAGCGCCGCGCCGGGCGCGGTTCGCTCATGACAATCGATCGGCGCCCTGCTCGCCGGGGTCGGTCGCGACACACCCGCCCCCCCACGTCGAGCCCGCTGCGCGGTGATCCGGCAGAGGCGGGGGGCTGATACGCGGATGTAACAGTGTCATGAAGACGTGACAGCGACGGCGTCTCGGAAACGTGACAGCAATGCGTTCAGCTGGTCCACCTCGCGATATTCCCGGAGCCTCGCGATGACGGCACGCGTGTTGCAGTCGCCCTCCGCCGTCGCGCCTCGACGGCGACGACTCTTATCAACATCTCGATTGCCGAAGGAAAAGAGCCATGAAGCGCAAGTCTGTGCTGCTGGGATCGATTGCCGTCTGCCTCATGAGTGCGGGCTGCGTCGATTCGTATGACGCGACCGAAGAGGGTGAGATCGGCTCCGCCCAGCAGGAGTTCGTCTCCCACACGTGGGCGTATGCCTGGGCGCAACAGGCGACGGGCTCGTACACCGCGAGCCCGAACTTCTCGCGGAACAGCTCCGGAGCGAGCAATACCATCACGCACCAGGGTACTGGCAGTTATCTCGTGCAGCTTCAGGGCGTCGGGGTACCTGGCCAAGAGATCTTCGCCGGCGGCAATGTCCAGGTCACGGCCTACGGGAGCGGCTCCGAGCGCTGCAAGGTCAGCTTCTGGGCCCACATCGGCGGCAACGTCAATGTCAATGTCAACTGCTTCACCGCCGGCGGCGAACCGGTCGACACGCGCTTCAGCGTCGCGTACGTCCGCAAATCGGGCACCGGATTCACGTCCGAAGCCTACGTTCGGGCCGACGAGTCGCAGAATCCCGCGTACACGCCGGACCTGAGGTTCCAGTTCAACTCGACCGGCGCGAACAACACGGTCGCGCGCCTGGGCGCGGGCCGCTACGCGGTCACCCTGCCGGGGCAGACGGCGGCAGGCGGGACCGTGGAGGTCACGGCCTACGGCGGGGGCAGCGAGCATTGCAAGGTGGCCTCGTGGGTGCAGGCCGGAGACGACACGGTGGTCAGCGTGCGATGCTTCGACAGCGCAGGCGCCCTGTCGGATAGCATGTTCGACCTCAATTTCGCGAACGCGACGCACGTCAATGGCGCACCTTCCTATAGCTACGCCTGGGCAAATGACGCGACATCGGCGGCGTACACGCCCTCCCTTTCCTATCAGAAAGGCTTCATCCTTGGCTGGGGCGATGTTGCGACCGACATCACCGCCGGGCGTACGTCCACGGGCCGCTATCTCGTGAACTTGCCGGGGATGTCGTCGACGGGCTCGAACGTCCAGGTGACGTCCTACGGCACCGGATCGGAGTACTGCAAGATCGCGTTCTGGAGCGGTGACGAGGCAAACGCGCAAGCCGACGTCGCCTGTTTTGACGCCGCCGGCGCAGCGACGGACACGCCCTTCGTGATCGTGTACACGGACGACAAGAACCTCTCCATCGGGTGAGCCGCAGGGCGGGGCGTCGGCTCCCCACAACCCACACGCGGACCGCGCGGCGGCCGCCATGCCGACGGCGTCGCTTGTCATCGGCCCGGCGCCGCCACCTCCGCCGGGCCACCCCCCCCCGCAAGCGCCGCCTTCCGTGCGGAACGCTCAGCGCCGAACGACCTCGCCGAACACGGCTTCGAGCTCCTCCGCGTGGTGGCTCCACGTGTACCGCGACCGAACGAGCGAGGCGCCCGCCGAGCCGACACGCGCGCGCAGCTCCGTGTCTGTCAGCACCTTCTCGAGCGTCTGCCGCAAGGCGTCCGGATCCTCGGCCCGGTAGAGGAGCACCTCCTCGTCCGCCTGGAACAGCTCCCGCATGCGCGGCGTGTCGATCGTCACCGCCACCTTCCCGAGCGCCATGTACTCGAGCACCTTGATGGGGTCCCGGTTCATGCCATACACGCGGAAAATCGGGTGCTTCGACGGCGCATACGGCGCGACGCAGACGTCCGCCGCGTCGATGTACGCCCCGATCTCCCCGTGCGGCACCCTTCCTGCGAAGACGACCCGCCCCGACACGCCGCGCGCCTCGGCCAGCCGCTCCACGCGCCGTTTGTCCTGTCCATCCCCGACGAGCAAAAACACCACGTCCGGCCCTGCCCACGACCGCGCGACCTCGACGAGCACCTCGACGCCGTGCCAGTCCGGGAAGCTGCCCGTGTAGAGCACGATCCGCTCCCCGTGCTTCGCGTACCGCGCCCGCACGGCCTCGCCGCTCTTGCCGACGAGCCCGTCCACGTCGACGCCCCAGTGCACGATCCGCAGTTTGTCGCGGTATTCCTCCGGGATGAACTCCGCGCTCGTCGCCACGATTCGATCCGAATACCGGAACGAGAGCGCGCTCGCGTCCCGGTCGAGCGTCATCAGCACGCACGGCGCGCCCGTCGCCCGCGCGAGCAAGGGCCCGAGCCCGAACGCCGAGTACCGCTCGTAGATCACGTCGGGCCGGAAGCGCCGCACCGCCCCGACGACCCGCGCGAACGCCACGGGCAAGAAGCCTTTTTGCAGCACCGGGTGCAGGTTGAAGCCGCGCGCGAGCGCGCCCTCCTGGGTCGAGCCCGCGCGGCAATAGAGCAGCACGTCGTGACGCTTCGAGAGCGCGCGATACACGTTCGACACGTGCGTCGAGCCGCCATGCGTGCCCGGGACCGGGATGTTCGGAGCAAGATAAACGATACGCATCGGGCGAGAATCGAAGGGAAAGGACGAGGTCTCAGGCCGCCTGGCCGCCGCTGCCCTCGTCCGAGGGCGCCGCGGCCTGCGCCGCCTTGCGACGGCGCTCGAGCCACACGAGGAATGCAGGCAGGATCAGCACCGCCGAGAGCAGACAGGCGATCTCCCCGACCGCCGCCGCCAGCCCGAAGCTCGCGATCCCCTTGTTGATCGAGAACATGAGCGCGAAATACCCGATGCACGTGGTCATCGAGCAGAGCACGAGCGCGCCGCCCGTCTCCGTGAAGACCCGCTCGAGCCGCTCACCGCCCTCCGAGAGATATCGCTGCATCAGGTTGTGCGAATACTCGGCGCCGATTCCGAACGTGATCGGCAGGACGATGAAGTTCAAGAAATTGAGCTTGATGCCCCGCAGGTACAAAAACCCGATCAGCATCGACACGCCGAAGAGCCACGGCACGAACACCCCGAGCGACCGCGCGCTGCCGCGGAACGCGATCAGGATGATCACCACGACCCCGATCGCCGCGAGCCCCACCGCCTTCGGCGCGTCCTCCACCACGGCCTGGATCATGTCCGCGTAAATCACCGCGCGGCCCGACCCCTTGATCACGTCGCCATTCGGCAGCTTCGTCGACCGGAAGCTATCGGCCCAGCGGATGAGGTAATGCGCGTCCCACACGCTCTGACCCTGCTTCGGCACGATGTACACGATCCGCCCGCGCGTCCCGTCCTTCTCCGTGAACGGCCGCGCCACGGCCTCCGGCAGGTCGGGGATCGCGATCGGCTTCAATGCCTCGGCCGGCATGTACGGCGCGATCTCGGCCCAGTCCGCGTCCGAGATGAGGTTCCGCTTCCGCGCCTTTTGCACGACACGCCGGATGTCCTCGATGAGCGGCAGCTTCTCCGCCTGCTCCTTCGGGATCAGCGAATTGATCGTCACCACCTTCTCGAACGGTTTTCCGCCTTCGGGCGCCGCGTCCAGCCGCTTTTGCAGCTCCGTTTCGAGCAGCGGGACCTGATCCAGCCGGTCCGTCATGACGGCCATTCCGTCCTGCGACATCCGGCCGACGATGTACCCCACGCGCACCGACAGCCCGAGCGCCGCGCTCTTGTCGCGCCGCTCGCTGCGGATGTTGCGCATGTCGTACTCGATCGGATCGTGCGTCAAATATCGAACCGTGAGCCCCACCGAGAGCAGCCCGACCACGACGCCGATCGCCCCGAGCGTGCGCGGCGCGGCCTGCGCGAGCTTCGCGAAGAGCACGCCGTAATAGCCGCGCGCCTTCGTCTTCTCCTTCCCGGGGAAATACACCGGGCGGATCCGCTCCGTCGCCGCGAGCAGCGCCGGCGTGAAGAGGTACGTCGCGAGCCAGCAAAGCAGCATCCCGTAGGCGCCGATGACCCCGAAGTGCTTGAAGCCCCGGAAATCCGTCAGCATGAGCGAGCCGTACGCCAGCATCGTCGTCGCCGAACCGGACAGCGTCGGCAGCCACGTGTCCTTGTGCGCTGCCTCGATCGCCCCCTCGACGTCGGCGTCGTCGTCACGGCGCGCTTCCAGGTATCGCGCCATGTACATGATGCCGTAGTTGATGCCATTGCCGGCGATGATCGAGATCAGAAAGCCCGTCGAGCTGTTCAGGTATCCGATCGTGAAATACGTCAGGCCGAACGTCCACACGAGCCCCACGAGCAGGCTGCCCGCCATCACGAGCACCGTGCGCACCCGCAGGAAGAACAGGAGCACCGGCACGAGCACGCCGAGCACGCCGCCGATGCCGACCTCCCCGAGGTCCCGCACGATCGCGTCGTACTCCTCGCCGCTGATGACGAGATCGCCCGTGTAACCGACCTCCATCGTGGAATCGAGTTTCTTCGGATTGATCTCCGCGACGATGTGCTCGATCTTGCGCCGGAGCTCCTCGCGATCTGCCTTCTTCGACAGGCTCGTCCGCGCGATGACGGCGGCGAATTTGCCGTCCGCGCTCATGTAATATCCGTTCGGGTGCGGGCCCCGATCGATCTCCGCCTGGCTCTTCGGTTTGGCCGGCGCTTCGCCCGCCTTCTTCCCCGTCAGCCGCTCCTTGAGCGACGCCGCGGTGATCGGCGGCGGCGGATCCGAGTCGTCGAGGAGCGTGCCCGTCTCCTTCTGGACCTCGTACTCGTACCGCCCGACGACCTCGTCACGCGCCTTCTGCAGGTCCGAAAGCTCCGCGAAGAGCAGCTTGTTCTCGTCGAAGAACTTCTTCGTCTCCCGCGAGCTCCAGTCGACCTGCTCGACCCACGGCGACCCGAGCGCCTGGAGCTTCGGCGCGAGCGCGTCCACGAATGCCCGGAGCGCCGCCTCGTTTTTCCCGTCCGCGATCTCGGCCGTGACCGTCAGCGTCGTGATGCCCGAGAGCCGCGCCGACACCCGGCGCATCTCGATCACGCTGTCCTTGTTGTCGGGCAATAACTCCGAAAAATCGGGCCGAAACCCGATCTTCGTCGCGAAGAAGCCCGCGGGCACGAGCGAAAGCAGGGCAAGGAGAAGGACCAGAAAAGGCCGACGCGCCTGGAATCGACCCAGGACGCGGAGAGGCCGGGGGGAGGTACGTGCGTGCATTGGAAAAGCGCGTCCCGGCGCAGGATCCACGGCCGCCGGGTGTGGCAGGATAGTGCACGCCCAAGAGGCCCTGCAAGCCCGCGCGCCGGAAAGCCCCGGGAGAGAACGTGCTCGGCGCTACCTTGCCTACGCACCCTCGCGCGGGGCGTGAACCACGTTCACACCGCGAAGCCGTGCGGCGAAGGTTTCTTTCTCTCGTCCTTCATGCCAAATGGGGCCTCGCTCGCGCCTCCCCGGCGGGCCCGACCTCCTCACCTTTTTTCCTTCCCAAGCGATGACCATCCGCCTCAGCGACGTGATCAAATCTCCCGACGTGGAGGACCCCGTGAACCTCCACGTCCACCGGCCGCTCCAGCTCCTGCTCGCGCGGCCGCTCGTGAAGACGTCCATCACGCCGAACCAGATCACGTTCCTGTCCCTCTGCGCGGGCCTCGGCGCCGCGGCTTGCATCGTCGAGGGAAGCCTCTACGTGCGGCTCGCGGGCGCGCTCCTCCTCTTCGCGTCGGCCATCCTCGACGGCGTCGACGGCATGATCGCGCGGCTGAAGAAGACCTCGTCCGAGACGGGCCATGCGATCGACGGCGCCTCCGACTACGCGGTCAACGTCGCCACGACGCTCGCGGCCGTCTACCACCTCGGGCAGACCTCGGGGAGGCCGCTCCTCGCGGCCGCGCTCGGCCTCGGCGCGCACATCGCGTGGGCGCACCACCTCATGCTCTACGATTTCCACTGCGCCCTCTATCTGCGCTTCTACTCGGGCGGCAAGCACCAGGGAGGCGATCGTGAGCGGGCGCAGAAGACGCTGGACAAGGTGCGGCAGGGGGGCTCGCTCTTCCAGCGCGTGCTCATGACGGTCTTCGTCTGGCAGCTCGGCAACCGGCAATCCCTGCTCGCCAAGGTGAGCCCACTCGGCGTACGCCTCTCGGAGCGGCCGGCGGACGACGCGTTCGGCAAGACGTACGTCGCGGCGCACCGCGCGCCCATGCGGTTATGGGCGATCTGCGGCAACGCCCCGCACATGGATCTGATGGTCCTCGCCATCGCGCTCGATCGTTTCGAGGTTTATTTCGTGCTTCGTATCGTGCTCTTCACGCTGATCGCGCTCGCCGCGATCGTGTGGGAGCGCCGCGTCCTCTCGGGACACGCGAGCCTCGGCGAGGTCCTTTCGTGACGACGGCGCTCACGGCCCAGGAAGAGAAATCGGCGCCCTCGGAGGCGTCGCTCGCGCGGGCGAAGGTGCGCCGCGCCGTCGCGTTCGTCGCGCTCTTCACGGCGATCTTCTACATCCCCTCGCTCCGGTGCGGTTTCTTCGCGGACGACTGGCTGCACCGGCTCGCGCTCGATCAGTTCCCGGACATCTTCCGCGAGCACCTGAACCTCTTCGGCCTGATCCGTTCGACCGAGGAGGTCGTCGCCTTCAAGAAATTCGGCCTGGCGCCCTGGTGGACCGATCCGGACATGCGGATCAACTTCTGGCGCCCGATCCCTTCGATCACGCACTGGCTCGAGTACCAGCTCTTCGGCCACAGCGCGATCGCCGCGCACCTCATCAACATCGGGTTTTACACGGCGACCGTTTTCCTCGTCCACCGCCTCCTCTCGCGCTTCCTCTCGCCGTCCCGCTGGCCGCTCGTCTTCGCGGTCGCGGTCTTCGCGCTCGACGACGCGCACGCGCTGAACATCGTGTGGAGCGCGAACCGCAACGAGACCGTGGGCGCGATCTTCGTCCTCGCCTCGCTCCTCTCGTTCATCCGCTACCGCGAGGGATCGGGCCGCGCCTTCGCGGGGTTGTCGCTCCTCTCGTATGCGTGCGCCCTGCTCTCCAAGGAGTCGGGCCTCGTGCTCCCGCTCTTCGTGCTCGCGCACGTCGTCGTCTTCCCCGAGCGGCCGGGCCAAACCTTTTTCGCGCGGATCCGCCCGCACCTCGGCATGCTGGCCGGATTTTTCCTGGTCAGCGTGG
This sequence comes from Polyangium sp. 6x1, assembly GCF_029946515.1. Taxonomy (GTDB): domain Bacteria; phylum Myxococcota_A; class Polyangia; order Polyangiales; family Polyangiaceae; genus Polyangium. The sequence goes on along the minus strand of NZ_JARZHH010000110.1, from coordinate 8,490 downwards.
CGTTCCTCGGCCTGTACTTCGTGGTGCTCGGGCACGGCGCGAACTCGGTCTATTACATCAACCCGCTGAAGAACCCCGGCCTCTGGGCCGAGCATTTCTTCCGGTCCGGGTTTTACCACGCCGTGATCCTCGCGACGGGCGTGCCCCTGCATGTCCTCTCCAGCACGCCCGTGCGCGACTATCCGCTCGCGGCGCTCGCGCTCGGCGTGGTCACGGTCGGCTTCTGGACGCTCGCGTGGCGCTGGCTGCGCGAGGACCGGCCGCTCCGCTTCTTCGTGCTCACGATGGTGGCGGGGCAGGTCATCGTGACGACGAGCTTCCCCGACCCGCGCAACCTCTTCTTGCCCTCGATCGGCTTCGCCTACATGGTCGCGCGGGTCCTCGAGGAGGCCGCCCTGCGGTTCCCGAAGGGCCGTCGTTATCGCGCCGTCGCTGGCACGCTCGTCTTCTTGCACCTCGTCCTCGCGCCGGTGCTCTGTCAGGCGTGCATTTACATCGTCGCGACGTTCGAGGGCCGCTACCGCGTGATTTCGGACTCGATGGCGAAGGCGATCGATTACGAGCGTCTGCCCGAGGACAAGCTCGAGGTTTACTTCCTGAACTGGCACCAGCGCGAGATGACCGCGCTCTACGGCCTCTACCTCCGTCGCGTGCTCCCGACGGGCGTGACCGATTACAAGCCGATCACGCACAACCCGAACATCTCCTACGTCGACAAACTCTACCAGGGCCTCGGCGGCGAGCGGATCCATTACTACTCGCTGTCTTACGTGGTGGGCGACGTCGACGTGGAGGTCCTGTCCGAGTACGAGATCGCCGTCCGCCCGAAGAAGGGCCACTTCTTCCCGACGCTCTTCGAGCAGCTCTACACGACGGGCAAGCCGTGGAAGGCGGGGCAGGTCTTCGAGCCGGGCACGCATCGCGCGACGATCGAGGAGGTCTCGCCGGAGGGGGAGGTCTTGAAGGTCCGCTTCACCTTCCCGGAGCCGCTGAGCTCGCCGCGGTATCGCTTCATGAAATGGGACGGCGAGCGATTCGTGCCGGTCTCGTTCGTGGCGGTGGCGGAGCGGCGCGACTGAGGTCAGCGCCGCTTGCGCCGGACGAGGAGGCCGAGCGCGGCGAGGAGCAGCAGGGGTTGCGGCCCGGGGGAAGGCCCGGACGCGCGGCAACCGCAGCCGCGATCGATATGCGTGTCGGTCGGTTCGCCGCCGCTTCCGCCCTGACCACCTGTGCCGCCATTGCCGCCGCCGCTTCCGCTACCGCTTCCGCTACCGCTACCGCTTCCGCTTCCGCTTCCGCTACCGCTACCGCTTCCGCTTCCGCTTCCGCTTCCGCTTCCGCTTCCGCTTCCGCCGCCGCTGCCGCCTGCGCCGCCTGCGCCGCCATTGCCGCCATTGCCGCCTGCGCCGCCATTGCCGCCTGCGCCGCCATTGCCGCCGCTACCGCCTGCGCCGCCGCTGCCTCCTGCGCCGCCGCTGCCGCCATTGCCGCCGCTTCCGCCATTGCCGCCGCTGCCGCCTGCGTCGCCGCTACCGCCATTGCCGCCACTTCCGCTTCCGCCGGCCCCACCCGCGCCGCCGTTGCCGTCGAGCGGATCCCATAGCCTCGCATAGGCACGGCGCGCGCTGTACGGCGCCGGGGATACGTAGCGCGTGTACGCCACCAGCATCCTGCCCCCGCCCGGCGCGAGGGCCACGGAGCCCTCATGCTCCGGCGCCATCGACAGCGGGAAGCTCGATCCCACGTTGCCCTGGGGATCGATCTTCGCGGCGTACAGATCGAGCGACCCGGGATCGGCCGCGTTCGTCCGTGCGTGCCAGGCGAGGACGTAATCCGTTCCGTCGAACGCCACCGCCGAGCTGTCGAAGCCCGTGCCGGCGACGAGGAAGCCCTGCGGATCGAGGAGCTGCCCCGCGGGGTCGACGCGCCCGGCCCGCACCTCGTTGCCCTGGTGCCAGACGACGAGGTGGTTTCCAGCGCCCCCGCCGCTGACAAGCGCGGAATGAACGAAGTCGCCCCCCGAGACGATGGGCAGATCCACGCTGTCGAGCAGCGTGCCCAGGGTGTCGACACGGCGCCCCCACACGCCGTTGTACTGGTACCAGACGACGAGGTAGTTCGTCCCGTTGTAGGCGACCTGCTGCTGCAGGGGATAGTGATCCTGATCGGCCAGCCCCAGCACCGGCGCGACCGGGAGCAGGTCGTGGTCGAGCAACACGCCGGAGAGGTTGATATTTTCGAGCTCGCAGCCGTTGCCGAAGACCAGCGTGCGAACGCCGTCGCTCGCGGCCGTCGCCCTCAGCCGGGTGAAACCCTGGCCGCAGAGCGGGATCTGCACCGGGGTCGCGTCGAGCAGGGCGCCCTGGGGGTTCACGCGCACGGCCTGGTAGGGGTTATTGTTGTCGATGTACTTGCGCACGAAAATCACCACGAAGTTCGCGCCGTCGAAGACCACGGTGGCCTCGTCGAAGGGCAGGCCCGTGATTGCGATCGGCGTGGCGTCGAGGACCTGCCCCGAAGGCCCCAGGCGCGCCCCGAAGAGGCCTTGGCCCTCGATGTTCGGCAGGCGCGAATCGCTCCAGATGACGAAGGAGGTCTGCCCGTCCGAGGCCGCGCCGAGCACCTCCTGCGCGTTGCCGTGCGTCGAGAAGGTCCGGGACTGCGTGTCGATCGGCGGGGCCATGCCCGAGCCGAAACGCCTGCCCACGACCGGCGTGCTGCTGGTGTCCGACGTCCACGTGGCCAGCACACCCGCGCCGTCCGAGGCGAGGGCCACGTCCACGCCGCTGTCGGGCAGGAGCTGCGCAGGCACCGTGAGCGTGCCGTCCTGCGCGAGGCGTGCATGCTCGACGCGCGTCCAGAAGTCTCCGCCATCATCCGAGCCGTCGCGGCTCCACGCGATCCGCGTGCCCGCGCCGTCGGAGGCCACGTCGAGCCGGTTCATTTCTTCGAATTCGACGAACTCCGCCGCGACCATGATTCCGCTGGGATCGACGACGGTGCCCTGCGGCGAGACGCGCGTGGCGAAGATCTGCTCCTGGCCCACGTCCCAGTCGAGGTTGTACCAGGCGACGACGTGGTTCTGGCCGTCGAAGCTCGTGGCCAGGTGGGGGGAGCGGCAATCGATGGCTGCCGGGAGGGAGCTCACCGCGATGCCCCCCGGATCGAGCACGGTGCCCTGGGGCGTGATGCGCGCGCCGCGCACCGTGGCGTCCCCCGAGGAGGCGGCCCAGACGACGAAATGGTTCGTCCCGTCGAAGGAGACGTCGACCGGGCTGCAGACGTCGGCGGGCACGTAGATCCCGCCCGGATCGAGGACCGTCGCGTCGGGCGCGACGCGCGCATGATAAAGGCCGCCCATGGGATCGCTCTGGGTCGCCATGCGGCTCCAGGCGACGAAGTAATGGGTCCCGTCGAAATCGACGGACGGAGGGCCCAAGACCTCGAGCGGCATGCCTCCGATATCGAACCCGCCAGGGTCGAGCACGTCCCCGGCCTGGCTGACCCGCACGCCGCGTACCTTCTTGTTCTGCACGGTGACCACCAGGTAATTGGTCCCGTCGAAGGCGACCGCCGGGGAATACGGCCAGCCGCTGTAGGGATCGACGTACCAGTCGTCGAGCAGCCGAATGCCATACGGATCGAGCACCGTGCCGTCCTGCGCGACGCGCGTGCCATAGAGGATCGGGCGTGAGGTGCGCAGGTCCGACCACGCGAGCAGCCATTGCCCACCGCCGAACGCGGCCTGCGCTCTCGAGCCCGGCGCGGGCGTGAGGACGGGGGTCGTGTCGAGCGGGACCTCGGGGAGGAGAACGAAATTCTGCGCAGGGGTGGGTACGCGCGGTACACGCGGCGCGTCGAGGACGTCGTCGGAGAGACGCCCCGCCGAGGGCGCGGCGGAGTTCTCGGAGGAGCCACAAGCCGTGAGCAGGCCGAGCAGGGGGACGAGGGCGCGGAGGTATGCGGAGGATGCGCTTCGCGAGCGCCGGAGCCTGGGCGGGTTCATGGGCAGGACCCTACCAAGAATGGCTCTCCTGCTGAAAGAACCGGTCCGCCGCATTCATGCTCGACCCTCTTGAAGGACACGTTCGACCCTCCCCGACGACAGTCCCATCCCCCTGAAAAACGCATTCGTCCCTTTTCGAGAACAGCGCCATCCCTCTTCAAGAGGCTCTCGCCCCTCTCGGAGGACGCTCTCGTCCCTCCGCTGGAATGCCATCGATCCTCTCCGACACCCTCCCGACCGTCGCTCTCGACCCCTCGTCCTCTCCGGGACAGGCTTCTCCTTCACCGCGAGCACACGCTCGACCCTCTTGCAGGACGGTCTCGTCCTTCCTCGGAGGGACTGTCATCCCTCCCCGAGACCCTCGCACCCCTTCCGGAGGGGGGTCTCCTCCCCCTCGAGGACGCTCCCAACCCTCTTCCAGGAGGGTCTTACCCTCCCGCAGGACCCTCTCCTCTGTCTCGGGAGACGGTCTCACCCCTCCCGGAGACGGTCTCACCCCACCCAGCGAACGGTCCTGCGACGAGCCCAGCCGTGTCCCAAGCGTGATAACGTCCACATGGCCCCATGACCGACAAGAAGACCTGGTCGCTCGCCGATCCCCCCGAGGAGCCCCAGACGCGCGGGGACGCGACGCCGCTGCTCGTGTCGAAACCCCTCGATCCCGCCGGCAACGCATTCGACGACGGCGGGCACCGGGCAGGGCCCGAGCTCGCCGATCGGCAGCCCGTCCTCATGGGCAACCCCAAGGGCTCACGATATGCGACCGGCCCGAGCATCTTCGGACAGGACGAGGACGAGCTCGAACGCCGCGGCCGTCGAAAGATCTTCGCCGCGGTCCTCCTGGTCGCGCTCGCGCTCGTGGCCCTCGCCGCCTTCGTCTGGCTCCGGCGCGGCTGAGGCGTGGCGCGTCAGCCCTCGTCGCTCGCCCGGATCCCGAGCCGCGCTGCGAGCCGTTGCAAGAACCTCCGGCTCACCCCTGCGAGCTCCGCCGCCCGCGTCACGTTTCCGCCCGTCTTCTTCAGCATCGCTCGCAGATAAACCTCCTCGAACCGCTCGGTCCACGCTTGCCGCGCGTCCTTCAGCGGCAGGTGCAGCGGCACGAGGTCGTCGAGCTCGGCGTGCGGCCGTTCCACCGAAGGCACAGGCGCCGAGGCAGGGGCGTGTGGCGAGACGAACCCGAGCGAGACGCTCCGTTCGATGAAGTTCCGCAGCTCCCGCACGTTGCCGGGGAAGCTGCGCGAGGCGAGCAGGCGCAAGAAATCCTGGGGCAGGGGGCCCGCGCCCGGGGAGAGTTTGTCGTAGAAATGCTGCGCCAGCATGGGCACGTCCTCGGGGCGCTCGCGCAAGGACGGGAGGGAAACCTCCACGACGGCCAGCCGATAATAAAGATCCTCGCGGAACGTCCCCTCGTTCACCCGCCGCGAGAGATCCCGGTTCGTCGCGGCCACGATCCGCACGTCGACGCGCTTCGGCGTATTGCCCCCGACGCGCCGGACCGTGCGCGTCTCGATCGCCCGGAGCAGCTTCGCCTGCAGCGCGAGCGGCATCTCGCCGATCTCGTCGAGGAACAACGTGCCCCCGTCGGCCTCCTCGAACACGCCGCGCCGATCCGACGTCGCTCCGCTGAATGCGCCGCGCATGTGCCCGAAGAGCTCGCTTTCGAAGAGCGCTTCCGGAATGGCCCCGCAATCGATCGGCACGTACGGCCCCGCATTGCGCCGCGACATCGCGTGCACCGAGCGCGCGACCACGTCCTTGCCCGTGCCCGTCTCGCCCGTCACGAGCAGCGTCGTATCCATCGGCGCGACGCGCTCGAGCACCGCATAAAGTTGCCGCATGGGCAAGCTCGCGCCGACGAGCTCGCCGAACGACGTCCGCGGCGAGATTTCCACGAAGGAAGGCGCGTCCCCCACGTCCACGCGGATCGACGTCGCCCCTACGCGTAGCACCGTGCCCGCGGGCACGTCGGCATCACGGATCCGCGCCCCGCCGACGTACGTGCCATTCGTGCTGTCGTGATCCTTCACGGTCAACGTCCCCGCGCGGACGCGGAGCTCGCAATGCATGCGCGAGACCGTGGGATCGGTGAGCACGAGATCCCCCTGAGCGGCCGTCCCGATGCGCGAGAGCGAGCCCCGCACCGCGACCCGCTTGCCCCGGTCCTTGCCCTCGACGACGACGAGGTCGACCGACGGGAGCCTGAGCCCCGTCGCCGGCGCCGGGACACGCGTCGTGGCGCCTTGCTCGAAATCGTCGAAGTCACTCATGCGTGTCTCATTTGGCGTAGGGGTTCGGCGGGAGACGGTTTTTGGTCGTGGCCGTCGCCGTCGGTGTGGATTTGGGGCGCGCGGGGCTCGTCACGCGGGCGGAAGCGGGAGCGGAGGCGGAAGCGGAAGCGGGAGCGGATGCGGAGGCGGAAGCGGGAGCGGGAGCGGATGCGGAGGCGGTTGCGGGAGCGGTTGCGGGAGCGGATGCAGGAGCGGGCGCACCGGCGGCCTCCGTTCCTTCACTGTTCGCCCTGCCAACCATGAAAACCCCTGCACCCACGGCCACCGTCACCACCACGGCCGCGGCGATCCCCAATCCCACGCCGCGCCCCGTCTTTTGGGCTGGCGCCGCGACCATCGCCGACACCGGCAACGCGTGGCTCGCCGCGCTCGCGACGGCTGCCTCGTTCTGCGCGGCCAGAGGCTCCGGAATCGACGCCGACGGCGCGCGCGTCGAAGGCAAACCGAGCTCCGAGAGCCTCGCGCGGACCTCCTTTCGCCGCGCGGCCAGCGTGTCGCCCACCGCCTCCCGCACGACCCGCGACACCTCCGCCGTGCTCGCGAAATACCCCGCGCGCCGCGCCGCCTCTTCCAGCGCCGCGGCAAACTCGTCCGCGCTTTGAAATCGCGCCGCCGGATCCTTTTCGAGCGCCCGCCCCACCACCACGTCGAGCGCGTCCCCGAGATCCGGCACCTCCACGCTGAGCCGCGGCGCCTCCTCCCGCAGCGCGCGATCGAGCGCCTGACCCTCGTTCGCCCCCTTGAACAGGCGCCGGCCCACGAGCGCCTCCCAGATCACCACGCCCATGGCGAAGACATCCACCCGCGCGTCCGGACGCTCGCCCCGGATGTACTCGGGCGCCATGTACCCGACCTTTCCCTTGAGCGTGCCCACCGTCGTCGGCGCGCGAGAATCGTCCTCCGCTTTCGCCACGCCGAAATCCGTGATCTTCGAGACGCCGTCGAGCCCCACCAGGATGTTTTGCGGCGACACGTCGCGATGCACGAGCCCGAGCGTCCTGCCCTCGTCGTCGGCGAGCGCGTGCGCCGCCGCGAGCCCCGCGCACGCGTCGATCCCGATGCGCACGACCACGCCCGGCGAGAGCCTCCGGCCCGCGCGCCCCGCGGCCGCCATGAGCTGGCCGAGCGACGCGCCCTCGACGTAGTCCATCACGAGCTGGATCGACGCGCCCGTGAGCTCGACGTCGCGCACGTCGACCACGTTCGCGTGGTGGATCCGCGCGGCGATCTGCGCCTCGCGGACGAGCGCCTCGCGGAAGCCGGGGTCCTCGAGCAGGTGCTCGTGGGGCCGCTTGAGCGCCACGATTTGCTGAAAACCGAGCGGCCCACGCAGCACGCCGACGTACACCGTCGCCATGCCGCCCGAGGCGATCTTCACGAGGGGCTCGTACCGAGGCGAGCCGACGGGTGCGAGAGGCGGCGCGGCGCTCACGGCAGGGACACGGAGACCTTGGCGACGCCGCCGCCGGGCTGGGTTTCGAAGGACAACCGCGCCGCCGCGGGCTCGTCACGGCCGCCGAACGCGAAGAGACCGAGGGGGATCGTCGCGAGGCCGAAGACGGCCGTCAGCCCGACGAGCACGTTCGTCCGGACCTCTGCGCCTTGCCCGTCGCTCGCCCTCCCGAGGCAATCGTTCGGGGCCGCGGGGCCGGGACAACCACGCGCGACGAAATCGTCGTGCAGGCCCCTCGTTTGCAGCCCCGACGCCGTGAGCACCGCGCCGGAGACCACCGTCGCGCCGAGGCCCACGAAGAACCACACGGGCGACACGCCACGCGATCGCTCCGTGGTCTTCGAAGGATCGACCGGGTTTTTCGGCGTGACGGTTAGGGACGCGCCGACGGAGACCTCCGTCCGGATTTCTTCGCGCGCGGCGCCTTGTTCGATCACCACCACGTACGGGCCCGTGCGCACGAAGCGCTCCTCGTTCGCCTGGAAAGGCTCGCCGTCGACGGCGACGCGACACGGCCCAGGGCAAACCACGCGGAGCTTGCCCACGCGCGCCCCGAAGCGCGCGCGCGCCGTGCGGGCGAGCTCGCCGAGGCCCGCCTCGTCGCCCCGCGCCGTCGCCCGCGCCGCGAGCTCCATTCCGAGCACCGCGTCGTCGCCTTCGATCGCGGCCCGCAGCGCCGATGCGAGCGCCACGGGGTTCGGCGCGAGCGCGTCGGCGCGGGCGAGCTCGCGCGCCGCCGTCGC
>NZ_JARZHH010000010.1 GCF_029946515.1 Polyangium sp. 6x1 | reverse complement strand
GCAGGCGCGGGCGCCGCGGCGGGCGCGGATGCGGGCGCCGATGCGGGCGCGGCGACGGACGCAGGCGCGGGTGCAGGTGCAGGTGCGGGCGCGGGCGCAGGTGCAGGCGCAGGCGCAGCCGCGGGCACGACGACCGGCCCGGAGAACACCTCCGTCATCTGCTCGTCGATCTCCGACGGCGCGGGCGCAGCTTGCAGCGCCGTGGCCATGTACCTTTGCAGCACCGGCGCGCCTTGGTTCACCGAGCCCGGATGCACGCCCGTCTCGGCGTCCTCGTCGGCGGGCAGGTGCGCGAACTCGTGCGGCACGGGGACCCCGGGCGGCGGGTTCGGCGCGGGCAGCCACGCGGGCGCGGAGCCCGGGACCGACGGCGGCGGCGCGGGCGGAGGCACCGATCCGGTCGGCTTCCGCTCCCGCGCGGCTTGCGCGATCTGCCCGATCCGATCGACGAGCAGCCGGCCCTCGGGCGGCGAGAACGGCAGGAGCGCGTGGGCGAACGCGTGCACGCTCCGGAAGCGCGCCTCGACGTCCTTCGCGAGCGCCCAGCCGATCACCGTGTCGAGCTCCCTCGACACGTCGCCGCGCAGCTGCGACACCGGCATCGGATCCTCGCGCGTGATCTGCAGCATCAGGTACGCGGCTTCGCCCTGGAACGGCGGACGACCTGCGAGCATCTCGTAGAGGATCGTCCCGAGCGACCACACGTCCGTGCGTGCGTCGACGTCCTTCGCCTTGCGCACGAGCTCCGGCGACGCGTACGGCGTCAGGCCGAACATCGCCGTCCCCGTGATCTCGCCCGTCGCGTCCTGCGCGCCGCCGAGCAGCTTCGCCGTGCCGAAGTCCGTGATCTTTATCAACGGCGCGCCGCCGGTCCGTTGCGTCACGAACAGGTGCGACGGCTCGAGGTCTCGCACGACGATGCTGTTCGCGTGCGCCTCGGCCACGGCCTCGCAGGCTTGCAGCACGAACAGGATCGCGTCGTGGAGCGGCAGCGGACCGGTCTTGCGGACGTGCCGTTCGAGGTCGATGCCTTCGAGGTACTGACGGACGAGGTAAAACGTCCCGTCGGCCTCGTTGCCGACGTCGATGATCCGCGCGACGTGCTCGGAGGCGATCTTCGAGAGGGCGCGCGCCTCGCGGCGGAAGCGCTCGATCTCGCGTTGATCGGCCTGGTGCGGCAGGAGCAGCTTGATGATGGCCCGCTGGTCGAACGCGGTGTGGAACGCGTCCACCGTGAGGCCATGTTTACGCCCGAGGATGGCGCGAACGCGGTATTTACCGCCGATCAGGGCGCCGGGATGGATTTCGTTGGCGGAGCGCATGACTCGTCGTTGTCGGCGAACCGGATCGCGCGCCCATTCTTGCATGCCCTCGCCGGGAGGGGTAGACGCGTGCGTCCCGGCGAGAGACGCCACGCCACCGCACCATGAAGCGCAGCAACCGACCCGGCCCCTACGACAACCTCCCCGACGTGCGGGATGGCTTGACCCGCAAGGAGCGCATCGTCCTCTGGGTCCTGCACCAGACGCAGGAAGAGCGCCGGGGCCGCAACGTGCCCACGGCGATGCTCTACGGCCGCGTCGTCGAGCACATCGACATGAGCGTCGAGGAGCTCCAGCGCATCCTCGCCCGCCTGGCCGCTCCGCAAGAAAACACCCGCGGCAAGCCCTGACGGCCGGACGGGCTCAGCCGGCCTTCGGCAAGGTGATCTTCGGCTCCTTCGGGTGACGCCGGTAGAGCAAGATCGTCCGACCGAGCACCTGCACCAGCTCGGCCCGCACGGCCGGCGGGATCTTCTCGGCGAGGTCGCCGCGCTCGTCGGGGCACTCGGTCCCGACCCGCACCTTGACCAGCTCGTGCTGCTCCAGCGCGTCATTCACGGCGGAGACGATGCCGTCGGTCAGCCCGTTCTTCCCGAGCTGGACCACGGGATCCAGGTGATGGCCGAGCGCGCGCAGGTGGCGGCGCTGCTTTCCTGTCAGGCTCATGCGGTCCTCTTTCTCGGCCGACGCGGTCGAGGGACGGCCGGCCTAGTCCCCCGGCCCCTCCACGTCAAGCGCGCCCGCGCTCCATTGCCGGACGCACCCGCCCCCTCCATGTTCCGCGCGTCGCGCCGACGAGGCGCGAGAGGAGGAGGGACGCGTGCAAGAGGAACGCGTGCAAGAAACGGAACGTACCACGTTCGTCCTCATCGCCGACGCGAGTCGGGCCCGCCTGTTCCGGCGCGGCGAGACGAACACCTGGCTCGAGCTCGTCGAGGAGTTCGAGCACCCCGAGAGCCGCGCCATGGCCCGCGACCTCATGGCGGACAAACCCGGCCGCGCCTTCACCGGCGGCGGCCAGACCGCCGGCCGCGGCGCCAAGGAATACGCCACCGACCCGAAGGACGTCGAGGCTCAGAAGTTCGCGCGCAGCCTCGCCGACCGGCTCGCCTCGCTCTACGACGCGCATGCTTTCCACGATCTCGTCCTCGCCGCGCCGCCGAAGTTCCTCGGCCTGCTGCGGGGCACGCTCGCCGCGCACACGAACCACGTCGCCGAAGCCGTCGTCGGTTCCCACGAGAAGGATTACACGCAGCTCGACGTGCGTACGATCGCCGAACGCATCGCCGCCTGAACCCCGGGGCACGGAATCGTCGAGCGCAGCTGCGCAGGCGAAGGTATACCGGGGCCCTCCATGAGTGACGTGGCCCCGATTCCCAGTGCTTCGCGCATCGTGGACGCGACGGAGGCAGAAGGGCCGCGGTCCATGCGCGCGCAGCTTCGCGAGATTGCCGCGCTCGGCGGCCCGATCACGCTGAGCTTCGTCGCCAATCAGCTCCTCGGGTTCGTCGACACGGCCATGGTCGGCCGCCTCGGCGCCACCGCGCTCGCCGCCGTCGGCATCGGCAACGGCATCTTCTTCAGCGTCACCGTGCTCTTCATGGGCCTCATCCTGGGCATGGATCCGCTCGTCTCCCAGGCCGAGGGCGCGGGCGATCGCGCCCGCTCGCGCGCCGTCCTCGGCCAGGCCGCGCGCCTCGGCTTGCTCCTGTCGCTCCCGTGCATGGCGCTCATCGTCCTCGCCGGCCTCCTCGTCGGCCGCGTCGGCATCGACCCGGAGACCTCGCGCAACGTCTTGCACTTCATGCTCGGCCGCCTCCTCAACGTCGTGCCTTTCCTCCTGGTCACGGCGTGCCGCGTGTACCTCCAGGCCCGCGGGCACACGCGCGCGCTCGTGTGGTCGGCCATCTGGGCGAACGTCACGAACGTCATCGGCAACATCCTCCTCATCTACGGCGACGAGGGCCTCGTCTACTTCGGCCTCCCGCGCATCGGTTTGCCCTCGCTCGGCGTCCTCGGCTCCGGCCTCGCGTCGAGCCTCGCCGCGGTCGTCTCCTTCGGCGTCATCTTCCGCGAGATCGTCCGACGCGAGGGCGTGGTCCGTGCCGAGGAGCTCCGCGCCGATCGTGAAACCACGCGCGCGATCGTCCGGGTTGGCTGGCCCATCGGCACGCACCTGCTCGCGGAGGTCGGCGCCTTCTCGATCGCGGGCGTCTTCGCCGGGTGGATCAGCCCGCAGGCGGCTGCGGGCCATCAGGTCGCGCTCTCGCTCGCGAGCCTCTCGTTCACCATCGCGCTCGGCATGTCGAACGCGACCTCCGTCCTCGTCGGCCGCGCCGTCGGCCGCGGCGATCCCACGGGCGCACGCCATGCGGGCCTCCTCGGCATCGTCGCGACCTGCGCCGTGATGGGCCTCTCGGCCGTCGTCTTCGCCGCGGCCCCCGCGGTGTGCGCGCGGATCCTCACGGACAAACCCGACGTCCTCGAGGCCGCGGTCCCGCTCATTCGCATCGCTGCGATCTTCCAGCTCGCGGACGGCGCGCAGGTGGTCGCGGCGGGCGCGCTCCGGGGCGCGGGGGATACGACGTCGGCGCGGAATGCGAACGTGCTCGGGTATTACGCGTTCGGCATTCCGCTCGCGCTCTTGCTGGGGTTCGCGGTCCACATGGGCGCGGTCGGGATCTGGTGGGGGCTCACGGCGGCGCTCTTCGCCGTCGCATCGGCGCTCGTCATCCGGTTCGCGCGGCTCACGCCGGCGCAGATGAAGCGAATCTGACGGGGCTACGGTCTCCGGCGCGCGCGCTGGCTAGCGCACGGCGTACTGCAGCAACAACACACCATTGCGGTATACCTTCGTCGACAGCAGCGTGAGGTTCACGTGCGCGGGGAGCTTTGAGACCAGGGGAATTCCGGCGCCGAGCAGCAACGGATTCAGCTTGATCAGCACCTCGTCGACGACGCCCTCGGCGAGCAGCATCCCCGCGAGCTCCCCGCCGCCGGCCAGATAGATGGGCTTCCCCTCTTCGGCCTTCAGCTTGCGAACGACGCCCACGGCGTCCTCCGCGATGACCTTCACGCGCGGATTCGGGCTCTCCTTCAGGGTCTTCGAGAAGACGTACGTCTCCATCATCGGATACGGATCCGTCACCCCGACTTTCAGCCCGATATCGTACGTACGCCGGCCCATCAGCACTGCGCCGTAGCCCGCGAACGACGCGACGTATTCGTCGACGTGCGGCCCTTCGTTGCAGAAACAATCGAACGAATCGTCTTCGCGCGCAATGAAACCGTCGACCGTGACAGCCACGTGATACACGACTTTTCTCATACCGATCTCCAGGTACACGCTGGCCTACGTGCCAGCGTCCAAGCAGGCAGCAACCACGTTTTCGGCTCCGCCACGAGCGACCGACCGCCGCTCGACTTCCACCCGACGCATCCACGAGGGACGAACGGGGAGGAGCAGCGGTGCTCGCAATGGCGGGGGTTCGTGCTCAGCGAGAGAAGACCATAGGACGACGCTTCGTCAGCGTCGCGGCGACCTTACCCACCTCCCGCAGACCTTGCAAGAAAATTCGCAATCTCCTGGGGCCGTTCGTCGGGGCACAGCATTCTTTTGTCCTCATACATTTTCCTTTGATGGACAAATGTTTCCACCGATGCCACCCTCCTGTGATGGCACGCCTGCTCCTCGTCTCGAACCGCCTGCCCGTCACCGTGAAGGTCGAGCATGGCGAGGTCCACGTCACCCGGAGCGCCGGAGGCCTCGCGACCGGCATGAAGGGCCCGCACGAGCGCTCGGGAGGCCTTTGGCTCGGCTTTCCCGGCGACGTCTCGCGCCTCCCGCCCGATCAACGCGCCGCCGTCGAAGCGCGCCTCGAAGAGCTCCGTTATGTGCCGCTGCACCTCTCCCCGGGCGAGGTCTCCAGGTTTTACGAGGGATTCTCCAATGGCGTCCTCTGGCCCCTCTTCCATTATCTGCTCGATCAGGTCCCCATCGGCGAACGCGACTGGGAGAGCTACCGCCGCGTAAACGAGCGATTCGCCGACCTCGTCGCCGCCCACCACCGCGAAGGCGACATCGTCTGGGTCCACGACTATCAGCTCATGCTCGTCCCCGGCCTCCTGCGGAAAAAAATCCCGAACGCGCGGATCGGCTTTTTCCTCCACATCCCTTTCCCGTCCTCGGAGGTCTTTCGCATCCTCCCGTGGCGCACCCAGATCCTCGAAGGCCTGCTCGGCGCCGACCTCATCGGTTTCCACACGCTCCCGTACCTCCGCCATTTCGCGTCCGCGCTCCTCCTCGTGCTCGGCCTCGAAGCCAACGTCGATCGTGTCTTCACCGAAGGGCGTGAGGTCCGGCTCGGCGCCTTTCCCATGGGCATCGACGCCGCCGCGCTCTCCGCCCTCGCCGACTCGCCGGAGATCATTGCCGAGGCGCAATCGCTCCGCCAGCCCGGCCAGCGCATCCTGCTCGGCATCGACCGCCTCGATTACACGAAAGGCATCCCGCGGCGCCTCCTCGCCCTCGAGCGCCTCCTCGAACGCGAGCCCTCGCTCCGCGGCAAGGTCCGCCTCGTCCAGGTCACCGTCCCCTCGCGCACCAACGTCGAGGCCTACCAGGGCTTCCGCAGCAAGGTCGACGAGCTCGTGGGCCGCATCAATGGCGCCTACGCCACGGTGCACTCCGTGCCCATTCACTCCATGTATCGCTCCTTCAACGAGCGCCAGCTCGCCTCCCTGTATCGCGCCGCCGACGTCATGCTCGTCACGCCCTTGCGCGACGGAATGAACCTCGTCGCCAAGGAGTTCGTCGCGTCCCGCACCGACGAGGACGGCGTGCTCGTCCTCAGCGAGTTCGCCGGCGCCGCCTCCGAGCTCGGCGACGCATTGCTCGTCAATCCGTACGACATCGGCGGCGTCGCGGCCACGCTGAAGCGCGCCCTCACGATGCCCGAGGGCGAGCGACGACAGCGCATGCAAAACCTCCGGCAGCGGGTCCTCGCGCACGACGTCCACGACTGGGCGCAGAGCTTCCTCTCCACGCTCGACGAGCAATCCGATGCGTCGAGCACGCGCCCCCTCGGCGTGACCGCGCCCGCGGCCCTCGAACGCCTCACGGCCGAGCTCCGCGAAGCCCAGCGCCTCACCGTGGTCGTCGATTACGACGGCACCCTCGTCCGATTCGCGCGCGCGCCCGACGAGGCCGCGCCCGACCCGGACCTCCGGCGCCTGCTCACGGACCTCTCGCGCCGCCCTGGCACGCGCGTGCACGTCGTCAGCGGCCGGTCGCGCGACGCCCTCGGGCGCTGGCTCGGCGACCTGCCCATCTCGCTCGCCGCCGAGCATGGCTTCTGGACGCGCGACGCCGAGGAGCGAGAATGGCGCGCCCGCAAGGACATCCCGTCCGATTGGCACGCGAGATTCCTCCCCTTGCTCCAGCAATTCGTCGCCCGCACCCCGGGCACCTTGCTCGAAGAAAAGAGCGCCTCCCTCACGTTCCATTATCGCATGGCCGACCCCGAGTTCGGCGCGCTCCAGGCCAAGGAGCTGCGGCTCCACCTCGGCGACCTGCTCAAAAATACGCCCGTCGAGATCCTCCCCGGCGACAAGATCGTCGAGATTCGCCCCATGGGCGCGGGGAGCGGCGCGCTCGTCGCCTCGCTCCTCGAAGGCGCTCCCCCCGGCGCCCGCCTCGTCGCGCTCGGCGACGACCTCGTCGACGAGGAGATGTTCGCCGCGCTCCCGCCCCCGCACGTCGCCGTGCACGTCGGCCCTCGCCCGAGCCGCGCTCCCTACCGTTTGTCGGGGCCCATGGCCGCCCGCGCGTTCCTCCAGGCCATTGCCGCGGATTAACCCCCCGGAGACTTGCGCATGATGCGCTCCGGCGGCGCGAGCCCCGCGGGAATCAACCCGCGCGCGTCGAGCGCCTGCACGATCCGCGTCGTCCGCGACACCTCTCCTCCCCTCGCCGCCTCGATCCGCGCCGCCGCCTGATGCCATGCGGGCACGTACCGCAGGGCCGGCGGCAAATGCCTCGCCCCGCGCAGCGCGCCGAGCGCGCGCTCGTACGCTCGTTTTGCCTCCGCGTCCCAGGGCAAACCCACGGCGCTCCGCCACCGCTCCGGCAAGAGCCCCGCGCAGAGCCGCGCGGCGCCGCGCATGTACGGCGGCCCGAACAGCACCCGCAGGATGTCCCGCGCCATCTCGCCGAGCTCGAGCCGCTCCTCCACCATTCGCTCGAAATATCGCTCGAAGCTCTCCCAGTTCAGCGGCAATTGCTCCGGGGGCAAACCCACCACGGCGCCCCATCGCTTCGACTCCTCGTAGAAGCGCGCCCGCTCGCCCCGATCGAGCGGCATGACGACCGCCTCGTACGTCGTCAGCGCCCCCTTGACCAGCGTGGCGAACACCCATTGCATCGCGGCCGGGTCGTTCGCGCGATACCGCTCTCCTCTCCGCGTCACGCTCGAACGCGAGGAGATCGACCCACGGACCCGCTCATGGATCTGGAAGATGCGCTCGCCCACCTCGATCGACATCGAGAGATCGCCGAAGACGAGCGCGTGCGTCGCGTACACCGTTCGCCGCGTCCTCGCCATCAGCTTCGTTTGATAATCGCTGAACTTTCCCACGCCCTCGGCCACCTCGGGCAAGAGGACCTCCAGGACCACCGCCGGCGGAATGGCGGCGAGCATCGCCCCCTCCCGCCAGATGCGCCGCACCATCCCCTCCTGCGCGAAAAGCCCTTCCACCGGGCCCTCCGCGTGCTCACGCGCGTAGGCGAGGCAACGCTCCCACTGCTGCGGGTCCTTCTGGGAAATCGGCGGGATGCTTTCGCGGGCTCCTGGCATTGCAACAACGTATCACGACGACCGCTCCCTCCGCAGCCTCCCCGCGCGCTCGATCCCCGCTCCGACGCACACACCGACCGCATAATAAATGAGGTCCATCACATGGAATCCATGCCCGAGCGCGAGCCCACCGAGCCGCGTCGCGCGGATCGCATCGATCCACGGCGCGTGATAAAGCTGACTGGCCTCGATTGCGTAACAGAAGAGCAGCGCTGCCAAGGACGCGGACGCCGTCCGGGACGCCGGAACGAGGAGCCCCGCGAGCCAGAAGCTCATCGTGGCATAAAGCGCGTCTCCCGCTCCCTTCGACAACCACGCGGGCAGGTCCGGAGTCTTCCGCGACAAAAGCCCGAGCCCGATCGTCACGAGCACGAGCGCCGCGGAGAGCCCACGCAAACGACGCGGCCCTCCCGCGTCGCATGGCCGATTTTTGAACGCGCGTTCGGCCGTCAAAGGCAATGCCGCTTGTACTTTTTTCGACCGGACGCGTCGATGAAGAACGGCGGATCGCAGCCGCCGCTCGGACCCGCAGGTTTTGCCTTCGTCGCCGTCGAGCGCGGCGCCGCGGTCACGCTGGGCGAGGCGCTCGGCGACGCCGAAGGCGCGGAGCTCGACGCGGGAGGCGCGGGCGGGGTCGCGACCGAGGGCGCGCTCGTGAGGACGGGCTCGGGCGCGGCGACGCTCATGGCGATCGAAGGCGCTGCCTGTGCCGACGCGGCGCTCTCCGAACCGCCCCGCAACAGAATGACGATCAGCACCACCACGAGGGCCCCGACGAGCCCGACGAGCCCGATCAGCACCGGCGTCGCGCGTCGCTCCGACGCCTTCGTCGCCGCCGCATTCGGCCCCTCGGTTTTCACCGTCGTCACTGCCGGCGGCGCCTCCGGGGGCTCGTTTGCCGAGGTCTGCGCGTCGAGGAGCGTCACCTCCTCGCGGATCGGCGCGGGCATCCTCGAAAGCAAGGGCGGCTGCGACGTACGGCGCTCCTCGCTCTCGATCGCCTGGATCTGCCGCGCGCGCTCGGCGAGCGTATCGCCCGCCATGTCCTCGACCCAGGCGCCGATCTCCGACGGCGTCGCCAGCGGCCCGCACGCTTCGAGCGCCGTCGCCATTTCGAGCGCCGTGGGAAAACGCGCGTTCGCGTCGCGCCTGAGCGCGCGGAGCGCGACCTCGTCGAAACACGCCGGCAGATCGGCCACGCGTTTGCTCGGCGCCTCGACCTCGGCTTCGAGCAGGCGCACGAGCGCGAGGTCCTCCGACGCGCCCGCATAAAGCCTCCGGCACGTGAGCGCCTCCCAGAGCACGACGCCGGCTGCATACACGTCCGCCCGCCGATCGAGCACCTCGCCGCGGAGCTGCTCGGGCGACATGTACGCGAGTTTTCCCTTGATCGTATGGTCGCTCGTCACATGGGCCCGCCCGGCCGCGCGCGCAATGCCGAAGTCGAGCACGCGCGCGACGCCGTCCGCGCCGACGAGCACGTTCTGCGGCGACACGTCGCGGTGCACCACGCCGAGCGGCTCGCCCCGCGCGTCTTTCGCCTCGTGCGCCGCGTGCAACCCGCGGAGCGCGTTCGCGAGCACCGCGGCCACGATGCGCGGCGGGATCTTTTGCTTGCGCTTGCTCGCCGCGCTGATGAGCCGCGCCAGCGGCTCGCCGTGCACGTACTCCATCACGAGGAAGACCTCGCCCTCCTGCGACACCACGTCGAGCGTGCCCACCACGTTCGGGTGCCGGATCCGCGCCGCGATCCGCGCCTCGTCCGTGAACATCGCGACGACGTCGGGGATCCGCGCGTGCCAGGGGTGCAGGCGCTTGATCGCCACCGTCCGCAAGAAGCCCTCGTCCCCGACGAGCCGCCCGAGATGCACCGTGGCCATGCCGCCCGCCGCGATCTCCTCGTGCACGCGGTAGCGGCCTAAAATGAGCACCCGGGGCGACCCCCGTTCGCCTTCCATTCAGCCCCGAGACTACCCCTTGTGGCGCGCCTTGATGAGCTGAAAGTAGCGCCGCGCAATCCCCGACGCCGCCGCGGCCGCGCCGACGTTGCCGCCGTGCGCCGCGAGCACCCGCTGCACGTACCGCCGCTCGAACTCCTCGACCACGCGCTCCCGCGCCCGCGGGAACGGCAGATCGAGCGCGAGGACCTCCTCCATGTACTCCGCCGCCGCCGCGGGCCTCGCCGGTCCGCTCGGCCTCGGCACGCCCGTCGGGGGCGGCGTGTTCGGCCGGAGCGTCGCGATCGGCGCGAGATCGCCGAGCGCCACGTGACGCGCGACCGCGTTGTGGAGCTCGCGCACGTTGCCCGGCCACGCGTAGTCCGCGATCCGCCGCGCGAAATCAGGCGGAAACGGCATGTCCTTGCCGACGAGATGATGCCAGAAGTGTTGCGCCAGGACGAGCACGTCCCCCGTTCGTCTGCGCAGCGGCGGCAGCTCGATCCGCGCGACCGCGAGCCGGTAGAACAGATCGTCGCGGAACTTCCCCGCCTGGATCTCGTGATCGAGGTCGCGCCGCGTCGCCGCCAGGATCCGCACGTCCACGCGGATCCATCGGTTCGATCCCACGCGCTGCACCTCCGAGCGCTCGAGCGCGCGGAGCAACTTCGCTTGCAGCGGCAGCTCCAGATCGCCGATCTCGTCGAGCAGGAGCGTGCCGCCGTGCGCCTCTTCGAACACGCCCTTGCGCGACTCGGTCGCGCCCGTGAACGACCCGCGCTCATGCCCGAACAGCGCGGACTCGACGAGGTTCGGCGGGACGGCCGTGCAGTCGAAGACGACAAACGGCCCCTGCCTGCGCGGCCCGAGCTCGTGCAGCGACTCGGCCAGCACCTCCTTGCCCGTGCCCGTCTCGCCCTCGATGAGCACGGGCACGACCGCGCTCGCGAGCCGCTCGCAGAGCGGATAGAGCGCGCGCATCTCGGGGCTCGCGCCGACCATCGTGCCGAACCGCACGGCCGAGGGGATGGCCGGGGGCGCCTGATCGGCGAGCCTGTCGATGCGGATCTGCGTCTCGCCCATCGTGACGACCTCGCCGCCCACGAGCAGCGCGTCGAGCACGGCCACGCCTTGCACCGACGTACCGTTCGTCGAGTTGAGGTCCGTCATGCGCAGTTTATCGCGCAGGATCTCGAAGGCCGCGTGCCTGCGCGACACCAGCCGATCGTCGATGCGCAGATCGCACATCGGGCTCTGCCCGACGAGCACGCGCGACGGATGACCGGGCGCGATCGTGAAGGTCTGTCCGCGGCTCGCGCCGCCGACGACCACGAGCGAGAACCCGGGCGAGGCTTCGCGTTCGGGCTTGCGCCCGAGCTCCGTCTCCACCTTGTCGTCGAACACATCCTCGTCCTCGCGCTCGCTCATGCGCCGCCATCTCAGCACGCACGCCCGCCGACGTCACGGCCCCGGCGCGCGCCCCGCTTTTCGCCAGAGGGCCGGGGCTCCATGCGTTCGAGCATGAACCTCGAGATCGCGGACGAAGAAGCACGGGAGCTCAGGATCGCGCTCGACATCCGGCTGCGGCAGATGCGGGACGAGCTCGTCCACACGGACGATCACGCCTACCGGGACGACCTGCGCAGATCGCTCGACCGGCTGGAGAAGGTCGCCGAGAAGGTCAGCGGACGCGGCCCGTGAAGGTACGCCTCGGAGGGCCCCTCTCCCGGGACGGGCGAGGGGTGGGGGTGCGGGGGTGTCAGGCGCCCGGCTTCGCCTTCGCCGGCGCGGCCTTCCCGAACGTGTACATCGCTCCGAGGCCCACGACCGTCGCGCTCGCCGAATAACTCCCGCCGTTGATGATGTTCGGCTGCGGCGGCGGGTTCGCCACGAGCGGGCTCACCTGCGGGATCTTCGCCTCGCGTGGATCGACGTCCTGCGAGAACATGATCGCGTGCGCCACCACGAGGTCGAGCCGAACGGGCCCGATGTGGAGCCCCGCGCCGACCGAAGGCGTCAGCTTGTTCGAATCGATCGTCAGCACCGAGACGTACTCGTTCGGCACCGCGCTCGTCTCGAACCGGAGCCCCGCCCGCACGTCGAGCTGCATTTTCCCCACGGGAATCGCGTATTCGCCGCCGACCTGCGCCGAGAACGCGCCCTGGAAATTGCGCGGCAGGTTCACGGGCGGCAAGAGGTACGTCTCGGGAAAACCCACCACGTTCTTCAGCGCGACGCCGTTCGGGTTCACGCGAATGCTGTCGTGAACGCCCCAATCCTCGTAGGCGAGCGCGAGCTCGGCGCGGAGCTTGTCGTTCGGCCGCGCCTCCACGCCGAGCCGCACGTTCCACGGCAGCTCGAAGGCCACGTCCGCGTCCTCGCCCTCCTGCCGCGCCGTCGCGAACGGCGCCGCCGACGGCAGCCGCGTCCGGATCGTCCCGCTCGACCGCACCCAGAACGGCAAATGCCCCGACAAACCCACCCGCACCTTCGGGTGCGGAATGTAAATCACGCCCGCGTTCGCCGACGGCGCGATGATCGGCCCGACCGCGAGCTCCGCGAGCACGTCCCACGCCGGCTGCTCCGGCGCGCAGAAGAAACGATCCGGCACGCAGCCCGAGAACACCACCGTGCTCCGGAACGTCCCGGCGAGCACCTCGACCCCCGCGCCGATCCGCAGGTTCGGCGTCGGCGCATAGGCCGCGTACGCGCCGCCCACCGCGAGGACCGAGCCTTCGAGCGAGAGCAGCGAATACCGCTGCGGCGCGGGCTGCCCGTTCGAGGTCTCGGGGTACGTCGCGATGCCCGCGTACGGCGCCCAGAGCCCGACACCCACGACCCATTGATCGTGCGGGACAAACGAGAACCCGAGCGTCGGGATCGGCAAGAACGGCGCGCTCCCCTTTACCGGGTCGAACGTCTGCACGCCCTCGTTCACGGTCGCGCCCGTGTTCGGATCCGTCTGCCGCACGATCGTGCGGCGGGTGTATTCGCTCGAAAAATGAACGTAGCTCGCGTCGAAGAGCACGCTCATCCCGGCGTCGTAGAGGCCCGCGGGGTTGTAGACGACGGAGCCGAGATCGTCAGCGCCCGCGACGAAGGCCCCACCTCGCCCGAGCGGACGCACGCCGCGCTCGGACAGATAGAGGCCCGCCGCTCCGGCGGATTCGGCGAAGAGCCCGAGGGAGACGGCGGCGAGCGCGCCCACGGCGAGAGCGCGCTTCCGCGGGGGGGTTTTTCTGGTCATGGACGGGGCCGCTTCTGAACGATGGTGTAGATCTGCTCGAGGCCGCGGGTCGGGCTCGTCAGGAAATCACGCGCGGAGCCGAAGATCGTCTCGTAATCGGTGGGCGCGAGCGGCCCCGGGTTCGCCGCCGCGTCGATGCGGCTCACCTCGGCCACCGTATCCATGATGATCTCCAGCGGCGAGGGCCTCCCGACGCCGTTCACCGGCTCCATCGGCGTCACGAGGTTCGGCAGGATGTGATCCATCACGTGGTACTTGTCGTACTCGTCCGAATTGAGCGCCTTCAAGAGCTGAAGCGCCGCCGGCAATGCGCCCTTGTTCCCCGCCTCGTCCTCGGGCCGCGCGCCCGGGGCCGCCGCATTGAGGAGCGGCGCGATCTCGGTATCGGCGAGCAGCGCTTGCAACATGTCCGCGAACGACGACAACGTCGCTTCGAGCGCCTGCCCGTCGCTCGCGGCCGACAGGAGATGATCGAGCAGCCGCTCGAGCTCGCGCCGCGCCGTCTCGTCCTGCCGGATCTTCTCCAGGAGGTCGATGGCCGCCGCGATCATCGGGCCATCGAGCCCGTCGGCCAGCGATTGACCGAGCTCTTGTTTCGCCCAGGTACACGGCGTCCCGTTCTCACGATCCGGGCAATGCGCGTTCACCTGCTCGCGGAACGCGCGCAGCGTCGTCGAGAGCGCCCGCGGGATCGCCGGATTCGCGAATTTCGCCGTCGTGCCCTCGCCTTCCACGGCGAGGAATTGATCGACGAGCTGCGAGCGCGCCCGCTTCCATTGCCCCTTGCGCCGGTCCGCGTCGGCCTTGCACGTGTCGTAGGCCGCCTGGCACTCGGCGAGCTCCTGCCCCGCCTTGCCCGAGCAACCGCACGCATTGTCGAAGCGCAGATCCATCGCGTGCAGGCCGTCGGCGAACAACGTGAACCCCGTGTGCTGTGCTTGCGGCGTCCCGTCCACCCACGTCGTGCCCTTGTTCCCCTTCCGATCCGTGATCCCCGCGGCCTCGGCGTACGCCGGGTCGAACAGGATCTGCGCCGTCTTTTCGAGCACGTCGGCGCCTGTCATCACTTTGCCCGCGTTCGGCCCGCGCGCGACCGTGATCTTCGAGACGTCGCGCATCGCCTTCGAGAACTCGTGCAGCGCCGGCACGATGTCGGTCATGAACGCGTCGGCGAGGATCGGCTCATATGTGTTCACGCCCGAGCCCGAGCAATAAAGCGGGTTCGTCTGGGCGTCCCCGCTCGAATTGCACTCCTCGCCGTGATCCGACCCCGGCCAGTGGCGCTTCATGATCTCGATGAGGTCGAGCAACATGACCTCGCCGTCGGCCACGAACTCGCCGTTCTGCTGCTGGCATTGCGTCGCTGTGGCATTGCACGTCGCGTTCGCGAACGTGGTCACGAGCGGGCGCAGGTAATCGTAGAAGCCGAACCGTTCGAGCAAGAACAGCGTGTTTTCGCCCCGTAGACGCAGGATGTCGGCGGACGTGTCGCACTTGCGCGTCTCGAGCTGCGTCTGCGGACAAACCACGGTGGGGACGGGCTCGATCAGGTTCGAGATGAAATCGTTCGTCTTCTTGTTCTTGGTATTGCCGCCGAGGATGTAGAGATCGATGTCCGGCAGCACGCTGAATTGATCGGACGTCGCGCCGAAGAAGACGAGCCGGTTCAGGGCTTTCGGCTCCGGGTGGAGCGTGAGACCCGTGATGCCCGACGACTGCTCGAACAGCCCGTCCTTGTCCGTGAACACGCCGAGGAAGTTCAGGATGCCTTCGAGCGTGCCCGATTTGATCTTGAACTCGGCCCGCTTCGGGTGGTTCGCCGGCAGGACCGCGTCGATGTAAAACACCGCGAGGTTCGGGAACGTGAGCAGCTCGCATTCGTTGTAGCTGCCGATGAGCGGCCACGACACGGTGAGGCTGCCGAGCGCCGCCTTCACCTTCGCGCCCTGCTTGTTACACGCCTTCACGTGGTTCGCGTGGTGAATGATGTCGAGCGCCCGCTCCCAGCCCGAGCGGTTCGCCCCCGCGAGCGGCTTCGTCCGATCGACGGGCGTCGACGGATCGAGCGTGTTGTTCGTCGTGACGTTCCACGCCGGACCATTGATGTCGTCGTCGTAATACGTCATCTCGTCGCGGGTCGTCATGAGCCGCATGAGCGACTCGCCCATGTGCGAGACGCCGCCCGTGGGCGTCACGAACGCCGGATCCCCGAACGATCCGATGAGCTTCGCCGTGAGCCCCGGCCGCTGCGTCACGCGCGCCATCACGGACGCGATCTCGTCCCAGATCGGCGACTCGTACGGGACAGCCGCGAATTTCTCGAGCCCCTGCGCCGCGAGCGTGTCGTGGTCGAGCGCGATCTTCCGGATCTTCAGCGCCGCGCCGAGCAGCCGCGCGAGCTCCTGCTCGTGGTTCTCCACGAGATCGATGAGCCCGAGCACGAGCGCATCCGACTCCGGATCTGCGAGGATCTGCCCGAGCGCATGCGCGAGGTCCGGCAGCGGCGAGGTATCGGCCTTGAAACGCCGATACGGCACACAGCTCGCGCACTCGGTCCCCGCGGGTTTGACCTCCTCCGTCTCCAGATCGTAGACCGCGTCTTCCCGATCCCCGAGCAGCATCGACGCCCCGGCGACCGCGTACATCAACGTCTCGCGCTCGCTCTGCCACGCGTCCTCGCCTTCGCCCGACGCGTACTCGGTCGCGTCCACGAGCGGCGCGAGGTCCTGCGCGATCGCGCCGATGAGCGTGCGCGACGTATCGACGTATTCGTAGACCTGCGGCTCGGGGCGGCCGAACGTGTCCGTGCCGGGCGTCCCTTGTGGGCTGAACGGCGTGAGCGCCGCGACGGGCACGTTGATGTTCGTCACGAACTGCCCGAACTCGTCCGTGTCCGCGAACCCGTCGCCGTCCGTGTCCGCGAACGGCGCGGGCACCGTGCCCGCCTGCCCCGGCACGTTGCCGAACGGCACGACGAACCCGCGCCGATCACGCCGCGCGATCCACGTCGGCGTCGCCGCTTGATCCTTCGCGTACCGCGCGTGCTGATCGAGCATGATCCGCGACAGGATCTCGAGCGTCTCCATCGGCCGATTCGGCTGCGCCGTCGCCGGGTCCACCACGAGCGGCGAAAGCGGCGCCAGCGTCGGCTTCGACGTCGCGAGATCTCGCTCCACGACGCGGAGGATCTGCGTGAGCTCGGGCGCCATCACGCCATCGGGCGCGAGCACGTCGAGCGCGCTGCCGAGCAGCGGGCGCAGACGCGGATACGACAGCAAAGGCCGCACCGCGCCGAGCGCTGCGCCCGTCGGCCTGTAGCCTTGCCGCCCCCAGATCTTCGAGAATGCCTGCCGCGCGGGCTCGCTGCTCATGAACGAGTCGAACACCTCGCCGAGCGCGCGCGTCGACGCGGGCACCGTGGGCGTTCCTTGGGGCTCGAACGGATTCGATTCGTACAGACGCGAAAGGTTCTGGCTGAACGAGAGAAGCGCGTCGTGCAGCCGCACCTTGTCGCCCTCGGCCTCCGTCGTGACGTCGTCGATCTCGACGTCGGGGAAGATCGCGTTGAAGGCCTGCACGAGATCGCTGCGCCGCCGCGCCATGGTCTCGACCTTGGCGATGCCGAGCGCGCGCGCCTTTTCCTGCTCGGGCCCGATCACGGGCGGCAGGAAGCTCGTATCGACCGTGTCGGCGTAAATCCCCTGGTTCGAGTAGTGGCAGATCGCGTGGTACGAGCCGCCCGTGAGATCCTCGGTCAACGAGCTCGCGCCGATACGGTCGCAGAGCACGCCGTAAAGATCATCGCCGAGCGTGGCCTTTGGTGGCGCGATCCGTGTGGTATCGATGCCTTCGTGGCATGACGCGGCCGCGGCGACGGTGGCCGCGAGGCCAAAGGAACGAAGAACGCGGCGCAAGACAGGCGAGCGAGTCAGACGAGCGCGCATGGCGACCCTCCCACGAAGCAGGATTCTACATGAGCCCTGCCTCACCAGGAACGCCGTCGTTCGACAATTGTCACGGGCGACGCGCCCAAAGGTTGCTACATGTCGCCGCGCATCATGACGTTCATCCCCGCGGAACCCGAGGTCCCGGAAGCACAACATGCGTCGGGACCGCTGGTCCTACGTTACGAGGACATTAGCCAGAACGGAAAACTCCTGCTCGACGCGATGCCCGTGGTGCTCGGGCCCTCGGTGTGGCGGAAGGTGTGGCAACAGGGGGCGACGGCGGCGCTCGCGGCGGAGGGGATCCTGCCGATCCTGAGCCGCTTCGTGATCGAGGGCGGTGACGGGCCGCTGTCGGTGATGTCGCCGATGGAGGGCGAGGGGCGGTTCCAGCTCGCGCACACCGCGGGGGAGAATGGCGCGGTCGAGCGGCTGGTGCTCAACATGTGGTGCAACGTGTTCGGCAAAGCCGGCCGCACGCACGGGCCGGCGCCTGCGAACGCGGGCGAGCGGCTGCTCGCGGGTCGTGTCTTCGCGGAGCACGTGATCACGCGCCCGTTCGGCCCGCCCGAGGCGCGCAAGGTCACGCGGCTCTCGATGCCGGGTTTGCCCGAGGTGCCGCCCGACCGCTACGCGTGGCGGCCGCCCGAGGCCTCGATCGATCTGCCGCAAGGGGCGCGCTGGCTCGACGATGCATTCGTGCTCGACGGGATGCACGTCGTCTTCGGGCTCGATCATACGGACTCGAACCAACACGTCAATTCGCTGGTCTATCCGCGCCTCTTCCTGGAAGCCGCGCTGCGTCGATTGTGGGACCACGGACGGAAAAATCCTCAAATCGCGCGCACAATCGAGATCGCTTACCGGAAGCCGAGCTTCGCCGGTGAACGGACGCGGGTCGCGCTGCGCGCGTTCGCGCGGGACGACGCGGCGGGCGTGGCGGCGATCCTGGTGTCGGACGAGGAGGCCGCGGGGCCGATCGAGAAAGCGCGGCCCCGGGTGTTCGCGCGGATGTGGTTCGCGGATTCCTGAGCGGCGCTCACTTCTTCTTGAACAGAAGCCCGAGCCCGAACACCGCCCCCAGCGTCAAAATGATCGTCGCGCCGCTGGCCACGTTCGCGTGGTACGAGAGAATCAATCCAATCGACGACCCGATGACCCCGATGGCAATCGCGAGCAGCGCCACCCGCCCGATGCTCCGGCCCACCATCTTCGCCGTCGCGGCCGGGATCACGACGAACGAGCTCACGAGCGCGATCCCCACCGTCTTCACCGCCACGACGATCACCACCGCCGTCAGCGCGAGCAGCATGTAATCGAGCGCGGCCACCTTCACGCCCGACAGCGCCGCGAGCTCCGGGTCGAACGTCGCATACGCGAGCTTCGTCCACGTGAACGCGAGCAAGAGCGTCGTCGCCACGCCGACCACGCCCACCGTGATCAGATCGTCCGGGGATATCGCCAAGATGCTCCCGAAGAGCACCGTCTCCAC
Organism: Polyangium sp. 6x1; assembly: GCF_029946515.1. Classification (GTDB taxonomy): domain Bacteria; phylum Myxococcota_A; class Polyangia; order Polyangiales; family Polyangiaceae; genus Polyangium. The sequence goes on along the minus strand of NZ_JARZHH010000010.1, from coordinate 184,402 downwards.
GTTCACCTGGGGCCCGTCCGTGGAGCGCAGCCCCAGAAGGAGCACGCCGAGCGCGAAGGAGACGGCCGAAAACACGCCCGTCGCCACGTCTCCGCGCAGGCTCCCGCGCCGCAAGACGTACCCGATCCCGAGCGCGATCATCACCGTGAACGGCAGCGCCACCCACGTCATTCGCTCGAGCGACACGCCGAGCAAGAGGCCGAGGGCGATGCCCCCGAACGCCGCGTGCGCCAGGCCGTCGCCGATGAACGAGAGGCCCCGCTGCACCACGAAGACGCCGATCATCGCGCAGAGACCACCGACCACCGCGCCGGCGATCATCGCCCGCTGCATGAAGGGCACCAGCAAGGGCTCGAGCAACGTTTCCACGAACGGTCACTCCTCGTCCGGCAAGGGATGGTGATGCGAATGCGCCGCGTGATCGCCGCCCGCCACGGCCGATATCGCCGAGAGCGACGCCTGGCCGAGCAGCTCGCTCGGAAGCCCCCACGCCGAGACCCTCCCCGCGTCGAGGTACACCACCCGCTCGGCGCAGCGCGCGACCGCCGCCAGGTTGTGCGTCACGAGGATCGCCGCGAGCTCGTCGCTCGCCGAGATCTCCGCCAGCAAATCGAGAAACTCCGCCCGGCCCTTCACGTCGACGCCCGCCGTCGGCTCGTCCAGGATCACGAGCGACGGCTTGTTCACGAGCGCCCGCGCCAGAAAGACCCGCTGCGTCTCGCCGCCCGAGAGCCGCGCGATCTCCTTTTCGAGGAGCTTCTCTCCGCCCACGTGCCGCAGGATCTCGACCGCGCGCACGCGCTCCTCCTCGTGGATGCGCAGCGGCCAGCTCCCGCGCATGCTCGCGACGATGAGATCGATCGAGCGGGCCGGGAACGTCATGTCGCTCGTCTTGCGCTGCGGCACGTAGCCGACCTCGCGCAGCGCTTTTTGCGCGGGTCTGCCCATGATCCGGATCGTGCCGCTCGTCGGCGGCATCAGGCCGAGCACCGTCTTCAAGAACGTGCTCTTGCCCGCGCCGTTCGGGCCGCACAGGCACACGAACTCGCCCTTCGGCACCCAGAACGAGATCCCGTCGAGCAGCCTGCGCCCGGGCACGTCGACGACGAGGTTTTCCACCTCGAGGACCCGCGGCAGCGTGGGATCGGGGAGCGTGAAATGCCCTTGCGGCATCCCCTCTGCATCAGCGTGTGCATCGCTCATTTCAGGGCCTTGTCGAGGACGTCGGCGTTCTTGAGCAGCAGCTTCTCGTAGGTCTCGGCGCCGGCGCTGCCGCCGATCGGATCGAGCTCGAAGAGCGGGAGCTTCGCTTGATCGGCGATCACCTGCGCGGGCCTCCGATCGAGCTGCGGCTCGGAGAAGAGCGCCGCGGCCTTGCTCTTCTCGACCGCGACGAGCACGTCCTTCACGTACCGCGCCGTCGGCTCCTTGCCGGGGAACGGCTCGATCACGGCCGCGATCGAGAGGCCGTAGCGCTCGGCGAAATACCCCATCGAGCCGTGGAACGTGACGATCGTCTTCTTCGTCCAGCCCTTCGCGCGCGCGTCGAGGTCGGCGTGCAGCTTGTCGAGCTCGGCCTCGACGGCCTTGCCGCGCGCCTTGTAGCCCTCGGCGCCCTTCGGATCGAGCTTCGAGAACGCCTCCACGAGCTCGGGCACGACCGCCTTCATGCGCACCGGATCCAGCCAGAAGTGCGGGTCCTCCGCGCCGTGCGCGTGGTGATGGCCGTGGTGGTCGTGCTCGCCCTTCGCGGCGCCCTTCGGCTCGGGCTTCGGCGCGTGATCGCCGTCGTCGTGCTCGCGACCATCGGCTTGCTTGCCGTGCTCGTCCTCGTGCTTCGCCTTGTCGTCGTGATCGTCGTGGCCCTTCTCGTCGTGGTCCTCGCCCTCCTCGGCGGCCTCGGCGCCGACCTCCTCGGCCGTCATGCGCCGCGGGTTCGCCTTGGGGCCGAGCTGCACGATCGGCACGTCCGTGCCCGCGGCGCCGCGCACGATCTTCTCCAGCCAGCCATCCATCCCGAGGCCAACCGAGATGCCGAGCTTGCTCTTCGCGACCTGCGCCATCTCCTTTGGCGTCGGGTCGTAGCTGTGCTCGGAGCGGCCCGGCGGCAGCACGAGCACGACGTCGAGCCCGTCGCCCGCGACGCGACGCGCGATGTCCCAGAGCGGGAAGATCGAGACCGCGACGCGAGGTTTGTCCGAGGAGGCAGCGGGCCCGTCCTTGCTGCGGTTTCCGCAGGCGGCGGCGACGAGCACGACGAGGACGAGGACGATGGAGCGCAGAACCGTGGCGAGTCTCGGCGTCATGAACAAGGCTTCCCCCCGGGCGAGGGCCGGGGCGGCAGGATCGAAGCGAGGGGGGATTCGTGTCAAGCAGGGTCGGATGCTGCTCGGGAGATGTCTGAACGGGGCTGCGTAGTAGGATGCGCCGCGATGTCGTCCACGTCCCTCACGGCGCCCCAGGACAACCAGGCGTCGCTCACCTCGCGCGCCGCATTTCCCCGCGTCCGCGTGTGCATCGACTGCCGCACGCTCCTCGGCCCGAAGGAGGCGTGTGATGGAGGGCCCAAGCATCGCGTGACGTCGCTCGAAACCCCGGCGGGGCGCAAGGCGTTGCTCACCGAGGTGTGGGGTCCACCGTCCGTGCGCAGGCGCGCCAAACAGCTCGCGAAGGCCGGCGGCGGAGGGCTCGGCGCAGGCACGCTCTTCGAGGGTTGCACCGGGTGCGGCGACTGCGGAACCTTCGCGCTCGAGGGCGAGTTCGCCGTCGTCCTCGCCGTGATCGCGCTCATCGCGATGGCCGGCGTCGCGCTCTACTGGATCATCGCCAAGATCGTCGAGGCCATCCGCGCCTACCAGAACCGGCCTCGACCGAACGGCGGACTCACGAAGCCCCCGTCGCTCCGGCGCAGAGCGGGGCCGAGCGGGGTCGTGGTCGGACAAACCCACATGCTCGCGCCCGCCACGGGCAAATCGTGCGTCGCGTGGGCCCTCGATCTTCGCAACGACCGGTTCCTCGGGACCGACCTCATGCTGCACGACGCCGAGACCACGGGCTTCGACGTGAAGCTCGACGACGGCACCACCCTGCGCGTCCCCGGCGGCCGCATCCGCATCGAAGGCCCGCGCGAGCGGGTCGATCGCTCGGACGCGCCGCCCGTCGATGGGTTCGTCCAGACAATCACCCACCAAGACGACCCCGAGGACGAGGGGCTCGACCCGTTCCCGTTCGACACGGTCGACGAGATCGTGGTTCGTCCGGGCGATCGGGTGCGCATTTTCGGCGAGGTCGAGCGCGAGGTGGACCCGGCGGCGCCGGGCGGATATCGCGCGCCGAACGCGATCCTCGTGCCGACGGGCGTGCCTGCGATTCGCGTGGAACGGCAAATCGAGCAGAAATAGGAGGCCCGAGATGCCCCAGAAGGTCGAGCTTGCCGCCTGCCAGGTCCACGTATCGCCGGAGGACTACGCGTCCGCCGAGGCCTTCGAGGCGATGCTGGATCGCGTCGGCGAAAAGCTCACGAAGGCCCGCGCGCGGGCCGCGAGCGGCGCGTACGAGCACCCTTGCCTCGCCGTCTTCCCCGAGATGATCGGCGCGTTCTTGCCGATCGCCGGCCGGCTCGACCTCGTCAAACACGCGCGCACCGTCGAGGAGGCGCTCACGAAGGTCGCCCTCCGCTCGCCCTTCCGCATGGCGTCCGCGATGCTCCGCGGCAAGACGGTCCGCACGAATGTGGGCTTCCTCCTCGCGGTCGCCCCCGAGGTGCGGCGCATCTATCGCGAGGCCTTCTCGCGATTCGCGCGCCGCTACGAGGCCTGGACCGTCGCCGGCAGCGCGGTCTTGCCTCGCAATGCGCACGGAAACCTCTCCGACTCCTTCTCGCCGGCCGAGGGGCGCGTCTACAACACCTCGTACACCTTCAATCCTGCGGGCCGCCACGTCGGCGTCTCCCGCAAGGTGAACCTCGTCCCCACCGTCGAGGACACGCTCGGCCTCTCGCCGGGCCGGCGCGGCGAGCTCATGCCGTTCTCCACGCCGTTCGGCCAGGTCGGCACGCTCATCTGTTACGACGGATTCGCCGTCCCGCACACCCCGCGCGAGCCCGACTTCTGCCCCCTGCTCTCCCATTACGACGATCACGGCTGCACCGTCGTGGCCCACCCCGCCGCGAATTTCTGGCCGTGGGAGTCGCCGTGGACGTTCGGCGGAAGGGACGGACGTTCGAGCCGTAAACAACAATGGCTCGACGAGGGGCTCTTCGCGCAGATGGAAAGCGCGCCGCTCCGTGCCGTGCGCTACGGCGTGACGGCGCAGCTCCTCGGCCGCGTCTTCGAGAGCCACTTCGACGGCCGCTCGCAGATCCTCGCGCGGGACGGCTCTTCCGTGCGGATCCTCGCCGAGGCGGCGCGCGGCGACGCGTCGCCCGAGGCCGAGGAAGTGCTCCTCCGCGTGGTCGAGGTATAGACATCTCCGCCGCGGGGTCTTACCTTCGGGCGCCTCCGAGGACCTACCGCGATCATGAATCAACCGAACCCGTGGATCCTGCTCATGGGAGGCTTCGCGCTCTTCAACGTCGCCGGCATGGCGTACGGGATCAAGGCGCCGGAATGGGCGCGGATCGCCGCGGCGCTCGCCTGCGGGCTGCTCGGCGTCGTCTGCATCGTCCTCGCGTTCCAGCGTCAGTTCGGCAAGAAGCCGGTCCCGCCGCCGAAGGTCGAAAAACGCGCCACGCGCGCCGTCAAGCCCGCGGCCGGGCGCCCCACGCGGGCGAGCGACGCGGGCGACGTCTCGTAAACGAGGCGCCCGGGTGACGGCGCGCGCGTCCGGCTCGACCTCCCGCAACGAAGCGCGCAGGGCCCTCTTCGCGGACCTCGCCGCGGGCCGCGTCGTCTCCGACATCGCGTTCGATCGGCTCTACCCCGAGCGCATCCGCAAGCTCTCCGATCGATACTGGACCCCGGTCGACGTGGCCCGCCGCGCCGCGGAGCTGTTCGCCAAGCACGGCGCGCGCCGCGTCCTCGACATTGGCGCCGGCATGGGCAAATTCTGCGTCATCGCCGCGATCACGACGGACCTCGAGCTCTCGGGCGTCGAGCACCGGGAGAACCTCGTCGCCGCGGGCCGCGAGGTCCTCGCGACGTACGCCATTCCGCGCGTCACGTTGATCCACGGCACGCTCGACGACGTCGATTTCGACGCGTACGACGGGTTTTACCTGTTCAACCCCTTCGAGGAGGGCACGTTCTCACCCTCGGAATGGGTCGACCGGACGGTCCCGCTCTCCGAGGAGCGCGCCGCAGGCGACGTCGCCCGGGTCGAGGCTGCGCTCGCGCGGGCCCGGCGTGGGGCGTGTGTCGTGACGTTTCACGGATTCGGCGGGACGATCCCCAAGGGATTCACGCACCTGCCCGAGGAGACGCGCGGCATTCCGTTCCTGCGGCTCTGGGTGAAGGATTGAGCTTGCAACGAGGGTGGCGCGGCCTCGCCTCCGGCTGGTAAGCTCACGCCGTGCAGGGCGACCTCGATTTCGGCACGCGCTCACGGGTCCTCGGCGCGATCTGCGCCTCCGCGCTCGCGCTCTTTTTGCTCGCGCTCGCCTTTGGTATCCTCTCGGCGCCGTTCCACATGCATCCCGTCCTCGCTGCGCTGCTCAAGGGGTTCATCACGCTCATCTTCGGCTCGATTGCCGCCGCCGTGCTGGTCATGGCCGCGCGCTCCTTCACCGGCGCGAGCGACAAGACGCGGGGCGTGCCCGACGAGGCGCTCGCCCATTGCCTCACGTGCGGCGAGCGCACCCCGAACGACGCCGTTTGCCCGTTCTGCGGCGAGCCGCCTTGCGACCGGACGCGCTCGTTCAGCGTCGACAAGGAGGGCTGGGCAGGGCCGGCCTTCGTGCTCGCGCTCTCCGGAGGCATCTTGTGCCTCGGGCTCTTCATCCTCATCGGGCCTTATCACGATGGGGAGCGGCGCATCTGGGCGCTGCTCGCTTTCAGCGCGCTCGCCTTGCTGCTCATCGCCGTGGGCGGCGCGGGCGTCTTCGGCGGGCTCCTCGGCTTGCGCAAGGCGCTCGGTGGGACGTCACGCCTCTCGTTCTCCGTGGCCGGCTCGGATCGGCAATCGAGCGGAAGCGGCGCGGCCTCCTGGGGCAGGCTCGCCTGGCTCTCGGGCAAGGGGCGCGTGGTCTCGCCGCTCTCCCCCTCCCCGCGGAGCGAGGGCGGGTATCGTGTATCGCCGGGCGACATCGAGTTTGCGGAGATGGTCGCGACCCTCGACGCCGCGGGCATCGTGCAGCTCGCGGACGTGACGACCTACGACTTTCTCCTCGGCGAAAACCCCGCGGACGGAGCACGTCCGCACCCCCGACGAAACGGCCCGCTCCAGTTCATCCGCACGAAAAAGCGATCCCTCCGCATCTGGCTCGCGCCGTTCGTGCGCGCGGAGACGCCAGGAATGGAGGACGACGATGGCCTCACGGACGTGATCTCCGTGGAGGACCTGCTTGGCCCCGAGCCTCGAAAGACCATCGCCCGTTTCTTCGCGCAATACCTGATCGCGGAGGTGGACGTGCAGCAATTCCGCTTCAGGCTCGACGAAGACCCCGTGCACCGCGCTCAGGCCATCACCCACGCCCGCGCCTTGCGCGAGGGCGGGGTCGCCGTGGCGCAGGAGCTCATCGACGCCGTCCTCGGCGGCCTGCGCGATCCGAACGCGAGCCCGCCGCTCTAACGGAACCCGTCCTTCGCCGCCCGCACCTTCCCGAGCGTCTCGGCCCCGTTCGCCCCGCCAAACTTCGCGCGCAAGCTCGGCTCGTCCACGCGCAGGAACGGATTCGTCCGGTGCTCCTCGGCCATCGTCGACGGCACCGTGGGCTCGCCGCGGCTGCGTTTGTCCTGGGCCGCTTCGAGCGCGCGCTTCACGTCCTCGTTTTCGGGCTCCGCGAACGCGGCGAATCGCAGGTTGCTCACGGTGTACTCGTGCCCGCAATAAAGCTTCGTCTCGGCCGGAAGGCGGCCGAGCTTCTGGCACAAAGAGGCATACATCATCGCCGGTGTGCCCTCGAAGAGACGCCCGCAGCCGGCGACGAACATCGTATCCCCGGTGAACACGGCGTTCTTCACGACGTACGCCACCGCGCCGAGCGTGTGTCCGGGCACGTGGAGCGGTCGAAACGTGAGACCCGCCGCCTCGAACGGCGTCCCCTCCTCCACCCCGACCGTCTGCGCTGGAATCCGCCCCTGTGCCAGATCACTCGCGTGCCCGTACACGGGCAGGTCTCCGAAGCGGCCGCGGAGCGCCTCGTTCGCGCCCACGTGGTCCCAGTGGTGGTGCGTGTTGAGGATGGCCACCAGGTCGAGCCCTTCGCGCGCGAGGGCGGCGAGCACGGGCTCCGCCTCCGAGGGGTCCACGACCACCGCCTCGCGCCGCCCCTCGTCGGCCACGAGATACGCGTAGTTGTCGCTCAAACAAGGGACGGTGACGACTCGCATGCGGCCCACCCTACTTCGCCCGCCGTCGCTCCTCAAGAGGAGCCGCCTGTGCCAGCCCCTCCTCGGGCGCCTCCTGGCGTCGGCGCCGCGATGGCACACTTCGGCACCCGGCCACGACCCCATTTCACGTGGAAATTCGTGGGGCGGGGGTCGAGCGCCCGGTGGCCCGGCGCTTGCTCAATGGGAGGGCATGATGAAACACGCTCGCTCCGCTTGGTGGCTCTTCGCTTCGCTCCTCCCTCTCACGGCGGCCGGTTATGGCTGCAGCGGTACGACCGAGGTTCGCACGCCGGAGACCGGCGAAGCGCGCGGCACGCTGCAGCAGGCCCAGAGCTGCTCCGATCTCGAGCAGATGTTGAAGCAGGACGCGGTCGCGAAGATGAACGCGCAAATCGACGCGATCATCGCCGAGATCGAGGCCAACGGCGGATACTGGGGGTACCCCGATTACGGCTGGGAAGACGGCGGCGGTTCGGTGGGCTCTGGCGGCGAGGTCCCTCCCTCCCCCGTCCCCGGCGACCCGAGCGGATCGGGCGGCAGCTCGGGCTCGGGCGGCTCGTCGGGCGGCAGCGATAACGGGCCGGACGCGCCCGAGCATTCTGAAACGAACACGCAGGTCGCGGGCGTCGACGAGGCCGACATCCTCAAGACGGACGGCAATTACATCTACCTGCTCCACGGCCAGAGCCTCCAGATCCTGAACTCCTTCCCCGCCTCGGATCTGGCAATCGGCGCGACCACGGAGGTCGAGGGCAACCCGATCGAGATGTTCGTGACCGACGACCAGCTCGTCATCTACTCGCAGGTCGACGGCACGCAGCTCTACAAGGACGCGGGCGTCGAGCCGCGGAACCCCTATTACGACTATTATGGCGGCGGCGTGGCGTACGACGGGTATTACAACCCGTACTATGCGCCGCTCACGAAGATCACGGTCCTCGGCCTCGACGCCGGGCAGACGACAGGCGTGCAGAAGGAGCTCTATTTCGAGGGCAACTACGCCTCGTCGCGCCGCGTGGGCAAGCACGTGCGCTCGGTGCTCTCCGGCGGCCAGCACGGCCCCGCGCTGAGCTATTACCCCGATCTCGGCGACTCGAGCCCGCAGACGGTCGAGGAGTGGACGACGGCGTTCGAGGACCTCCGCTTCAAGAACGCGCTCGCGATTTTCGGCTCGACGCTCGAAGACTGGCTCCCCTACCGCTTCGAGAAGAGCAATGGCGCCGTGTCGCTCATCGCGCCGACCTGCGGCTCGTATTACGTGCCGACCGAGGGCTCGACGTCGTACGGCCTCGTGCAGGTCGAGTCGTTCGCCCTCGACGACCTCCACGCGCCCCTCGTCGAGACGAGCATCGTCGGCGCCGTGGACACCGTGTATTCGAACGCGGATTCGCTCTACCTCGCGGCGCGCTCCTGGAAGGACCCGTCGCTCAACTGGAACCTGCCCGTCGAGGCGGTCGATACCACCGAGACGTTCGTGCACAAGTTCGACCTCGCGGCGAACCCGGCGCTGCCGGCCTACGTCGCGACGGGCGCGGTCCCCGGCCATGTGAAAAACCAGTTCTCGCTCGACGAGAAGGACGGCCTGCTCCGCATTGCGACGACGCGCCAGCTCGCCTCGCAGACGGACTGGACGACCTCGAATGACGTCTACGTCCTCGGCGAGAACCAGGGCGAGCTCGTGCAGGTCGGCGCCGTCACGGGCCTCGCCGCCGGCGAGCAGATCTATTCGACGCGGTTCATCGGCGACCGCGGCTATGTCGTGACGTTCCGCCAGGTCGACCCGCTCTTCGTGATCGACCTCTCGACGCCCGCGGCCCCGGCCGTCCTCGCCGAGCTCAAGATCCCGGGCTTCAGCGAATACATGCACCCGATCGACGACAACCACCTGCTCACGATCGGCCAGGACGCCACGAATGACGGCGCGATCATCGGCCTCGCGCTGCAGGTCTTCGACGTGACGGATCCGACGGCGCCGGCGCTGATGCACAAGTACACGTTCTCGGGCGCAGAGTCGGGTTATTCCGAGGCGCTCTACAACCACAAGGCGTTCAACTGGTATGGCCCGAAGAACCTGCTCGCGTTCCCCTTCAGCGGCTGGAACCCGAACACGGGCGAGATGAAGAGCTCGCTCGAGCTGTTCGACGTGACGCTCGACGGCGGCATCGTGAAGCGCGGCTCGATTGACCACACGAGCTTCTTCCAGGCCGATCCGTACGGCTACTGCGGTGGTTACTACGGCGTCGACGTTCGCCGCGGCGTGTTCATCGACGATTACGTCTACGCGATCTCGTACGGCGGCGTGACCGCGAGCGACGTGAACAGCCCCGAGACGCTCGTCTCCTCCGTCGCCCTGCCCCAGCCGGCCCAGCCCTACGGCTCCTGCGGCTTCTGAGATCTTTCCGCCGCGCCCCGGGGCTCCCTCCTCCCGGCCTCGGGGCGCGGCGGTTCATCAAGACGATTTCTCCCGCGTCATCTCGATCATCGTCGCGCGAAACCCGAGCGACGCAAAAAGCCTCTGCGCCGCTTCGTTCTTCGAAGCGGTCGAGAGCACGACGCGCGGCGCGCCGAGCGAAGACAGGCTCTCGATCATCGCCTCGCAAAGCGCGCGCCCCGCGCCGAGCCTCCGCGCCTCCGGCTCCACGTAAAGGTCGTGCAGGGCGCCGCAAGCGTCGAGCAAGAGGGTCCAGTCGCGGCCTTCGAGGCGACCCCAGGCATACCCGATCACCCGCGCCGCGCCGTCCTCGCCGCGCGCCTCGGCCACGAGCACGACCGAGCCCTGCCGGCCGATCTCACTCGCGAGAAAGGCCCCGTATCCTCGCTCGTCGCCCACGAGGAAAAACCGGAGCGGATCGACCGAATGATGGTACCGGACGAGCGCTGCGCCCATACGACCGAGCGCGGCCACGTCCTCGCGTTTCGCGAGACGAACCTGGACGGGAAGAGAGAGGGTCATGGGACGTCTTTAGCAGCGTGCATGCCGGAAAAGAAGGCGGACGGCTTCGAGCGGCTTCAATCGCGGAAGCGCTGCCGGAGTTTTTCCACGCGCGCCTGGAGGATCTCTCCGTGCGCCGCCTCTTCCAGCGCCGCGCGAAGCTCCAGGTCTGCGCACGCCTCGACGGCGATCCGGATGCGCCGCTTCGTGCCCTCGTCGTTCGATTGCGAGAGCGCGATCGCGGCGCCGATGCGGCGCTCGGGCGAGGCGCCGGGGTCCTCCACGACCACCGCGAGATCCTCGGGCACGATGCGGCTCTCGCGATAGCCGCCGCGCTCCACGAGCAGGCGTCGCATTTCGTCGAGCCACACCGAGAACCGTCTTTCGCGCTGATCGAGCTTTTCGAGATCGAGCCGCACGGCGCTACTGAGCCCACGCGCGCGGCTGGCCTCTTCGAGACGCCGGAAGAGGATCTCGCGACGGATGAGGTTTTCGTCGATCTCGAGGATGTCCGACGCGCGCGCGACCGCGGGGGGCGGCGTGAGCGGCAGGGGGCCCCGGACATCGGCGCGCACCGGGAGCAACAGGGTTTTCCCGCGTCGCAGCCCGAGCAAGACGCCATACTCATGCCGTTGCACGTTCTCGATTTCGGCATAAGGGACGTGCCTCTGGCCAAAGAAGCCTTGAAAGACGATGCTGTCCGTGCCGATGACGACCTGGCGGCCGCGCATGAAACGGAAGAGCGCGGCGGCGAGCGCGAAAAGCGCGACCGACGAGAACAGCATGCCAAGAAGAAACACCGGCGTCTCTCGCCATCGGTGGAATTCCCGCGCCGATGTGACGAGCACCATGGACGCGAGCACCACGGCGATCGGCGTGAGAGAGAGCAGGCCGGTCACCCCGCAGATCTCGCCCCAGGGTGCGCGCTGCGCCGCGCTGGCGAGGCCCACGCGCATCGCACGCGCGCGGGCCTCGACGCCCGCGGCCACGAGGAGCCGATGGCCGACCTCGTCGTCCGGCACGTCGACGACGATATCCGTCCCATCGCGCAGGCGCAGCGTCGCGCGGCCCGGCGCCTCCAGCCAGCCCTCGGCGACGTCTTCGATTGGAAACGACCGCTCATCCGAGGGCTCGGCGCGCACCACGACGCGCTGCGCGTCGATCGAAATCGAGCCGCGAGACAAAGTGCCCCGACGCGTCTCCGGATCCCCGGCAACGATCGCCGCAATGCCCGCGGCGATCAAGCTCGCGACGAAGGGAAAGCCGCTCGCAGCGACGAACGTGCCGCCGACGACCGCAGCGGCGAGCGCGACGCGCACGACGGCACGGGCGCGCCTTCGCCGGCGCTCCACCGTGGAAAAAAGAACGCGCGTCTTCGGCAATTGAAAGCCGTCCTCGGACAAACGCGCCTCCTAGCCGTCGATCACCATCTCCGCGATGCGCTTGCGGTGATGCGCCGCGTCCCCGAACGCCGCGCGGCTCCACTGGGCGCGCTTGAAATAAAGCTGGACGTCACACTCCCAGGTAAAACCGATGCCGCCGTGGAGCTGCACCGACTTCGCCGCCGCGAACGCGTACGTGTCCGACGCGTGCGCCTTCGCCATGCGCGCGAGCTTCTCGGCCTGCGCCGGCGCGTGATCGATCGCCGCCGCCGCGCGATACACGAGCGACCGCGAGAGCTCGATCCGGGCGAGCAGATCCACGAGCGGGAATTTCACGGCCTGGAACGCGCCGATCGGTCGGCCGAATTGCTGCCGGATCTTCGCGTATTCGGTCGTCATGCCGAGCAGCCTATCGGCGCCGCCCACCATCTCCGCCGCGAGCGCCGTCCAGATCCGCGGCATCACCCGGCCGAGGATCGACGCCGCCGCGCCCTTCTCGCCGATCCGATCCGCGTCGCTCACCACGACGTCCGCGAGCCGCACGGCCCCGCTCCGCCGCGTCGCATCGACGAGTTTGTCCGGCGATACCGTCACGCCCGGCGACGCGGCCGGCAGGGCGAACAGGCTCGGGCCCTCGGGCTCGGTCGCGGTCACGAGCAGGAGAGCCGCGCTCGGCGCGTCCACGACGAGCTCTTTCTCGCCGGAGAGCAGAATGCGCTCTCCCTCGCGGCGCGCCGTGGCCTCGACATGCGCGAAATTCCAGCCGCCCCGCCGCTCCTCCAATCCAACGGCCGCGCGAACCTTGCCCTCCGCGATTCCCGGGAGCCACCGCGCCCTTTCCGCCTCGCTCGCCGCCTCCCGGAGGACGAGCGTCGCGAAGAGTGTCCCGAAAAACGGGAGCGGGAGGAGCACGCGGCCCATTTCTTCCATCAGGACCGCGAGGCTCGTCATCGACATCTCGCTGCCGCCGTGCGCCGCGGGCACCACGAGGCCGAGCCATCCTGCCTCGGCCGCCCGCGCCCACAGCCCCTCGTCGAAGCCCGCGGGCGTCTCCATCCACCGCCGCACGTCCTCCGTCTTGCAGGAGCTCTCGAGCAGCTTCTTCGCCTCGCGCCGGAGGAGCGCCTGCTCCTCGCCATAACCGAAATCGTCGGGGATCCGAGCATTGCTTTGCATGGTCCCTCTCCTCAGGTGCTCTTCGGCAGGCCGAGGATCCGCTCGCCCACCAGGTTGCGTTGAATCTCGCTCGTCCCGCCGCCGATGGTGAAGCCGAAGCTATTCATGTAGGCCCGCTGGAAATGGCCCCCGTCCGCCGCGCGCTCGGCGCCGAACGCATATTGCGCGAGCGGCCCTTCGAGCTCCTGCCCGACCGCCGCGGCCTTCTGCCCGAACTCGGTCGCCACGAGTTTGCCCAGGAACGGCAGCGCGAGCGGGCGCTCCTCGACGAGCCCGGGGACCCGCGCCCGAAGCGCCGACGCGAGGAGCGCCTCCTCCTCGATGGCGAGCTCCGCGATACGATCCCGCATCACGGCGTCCTCGCTCGCCGGCCTTCCGTCACGCGATACCTTTTTCGCCAGCGCGACGAGCCGCGCGACCTCGCCGCCCGCCGCGAGCGACCCGCCGGTCGCGCTCCCCTCGGACGCGCCGCGCTCGAATGCGAGCGTCATGACCGCGAGGCGCCATCCGTCCCCTTCCCCGGCGAGCAAACACGAGGCCGGGACCTCGACGTCCTCGAAGAGCACCTGGTTGAAGCCGCCCTCGCCCGTCATCTTCACGAGCGGCCGCACCGAAACGCCCTTCGATTTCATCGGGAACAAGAAATAGCTGATCCCCGCGTGCTTCGGCGCGCTCGGGTCCGTGCGCGCGAGCAGGATCATGAAATCGGCCCAGAGCGCCTGCGTCGTCCAGACCTTGTGGCCATTGACGACGTAATGGTCGCCGCTCCGGACGGCGCTCGTCCGCAGACTCGCGAGGTCGCTGCCGGCGCCGGGCTCGCTGAAGCCCTGGCACCACACCTCGTCGCAGGAGAGGATGTTCCGCAGGTACCTTTGCTTCTGCTCCTCCGTGCCGACGGCGAGGATCGTCGGGCCCGCCCAGTCGAGGCCGATGCGGTTCACGAGGAACGGGACGCCGGCGCGCGCCATCTCCTCGGCCACGACGCGCTGCGACCCGGACGGCATTCCCTTTCCGCCATACGCCACGGGCCACTCGACGCCGAGAAGCCCCGCGCCATAGACCTGCTTTTGCCAGGCCCTGAGCCAGAGGAATTGCTCCTCGGACTCGACCTCCAGGAACGTCTGCGGGAGCTTGAAGCCCGGATCGGAGGGGCGGTTGTCATGAAAAAACGCGCGCGCCCGCTCGCGCAGGTCACGCGTCTCGGCGGTGTCTCGGGTCGGGTCCATGCGAAACGCATGTTACCACGAGGTTTTACCGCTGCGAAGGGGACAGGCCCGGCGCGGGCGCGCGCACGCCCATCGAACGGAGCGCGGTCTTCAGGCCCTCTTCGAGGTCCGCGACCGTCGTGAGCCCCGCGAGATCGACGCCGAGCTGCACGATGGTCTGCGCGACCTTGGGCTGGATGCCGCTGACGATCGCGCGCGCCCCGAGCAGCTCCGCGGCGCGCACGATGCGCAGGAGGTGGTCGGCCGTCTCGGCGTCGAGCGCGTCGACGCCCGTCAGATCGAGGATCGCATAATGCGCGCCGCGCTGGACGATCTCCTGGAGGAGCGCCTGCATGATGGTCGTCGCGCGCGCCCCGCTCACCTGACCGACGATGGGCAACGTCAAGATGCCCTCCCATACCTGCATGATCGGGGTCGAGAGCGCCGCGATCGTCCTCGCTTGCTGGTCGATCAGGAAAGCATTCTCTTTTTCGGTGCGGCGGAGCGCGTCCTCGGTCGCGCGGCGCTCCTCGACCTCCTGGCGCAACCGCTCGAGCGCGACCGCGAGATCCGCCCGTGTGGCCGCGTCCGCGGCGAGGAGCCGCTCGAGATCCCCCTCCACGGTGCGATCCGACGGGCGCACGATGAACTCGTCGGCCTCGTCGCCCCGGGCCTGGAACAGGACCTGCTGCGCCCAGCAATTCTTGCCGAAGAGGCGCGCGCAGAACCCGGCGAATTTGCCGCCCATCATGCCCGAGCCCCAGCACACCGAGAGCGTGCGCTGGTACGTGGCCTCCCAGCCGTTCTTGCAGCGGAATCGGCCTACCTCGGTGTCGCGATCGAGCGAGACGACCTCCCAGAGCCCCCAGCCCGCCGCCGCCGCGATGAGCGCGAGGGAGGCAAACCCCTCCTCGAACGTGGGGAACGTGGAGATGTGTCCCCAGTCTCCGTCGACGCTGTCACGCCCGCCACTCTGGAGCGCGAGGTTGAATCGCTCGACGCCCACCATGCGGGAAAGGCCGAGCATGAGGCCGGCGACGGTCGTCCCGGTCCACATGATCACAGATGGATGGCCGCCACATGACACCATCCCTTTCTGCATATCGAAGGACAAGGACACGCCGCCGACGTCGCAGGCGACAATGGAAGCACGGTTCTGTAGATCAGGGACTTGGCCCCCCGAGAAAAGAACGTCCGTCATGATCACCCCCCGGTGAATGCGCCACGATACGCGTCCTGAACACGCGCGTATCTCGGGCCATTCCTGAATTCGGTGAAAGGGGTGTGCTCGACGCGCGCCGGGGCGCGGGCGGAGGGACGTCAGAACGCGGGCTGCGCTGCGAATCGGGCGAGGTGGTGCTCCTCGTCGCCGAAGAGGGCGTTCAGGACGTGCATGCGCTTGAAATACAAGCCGATATCATGCTCGTCCGTGATGCCGATTCCGCCGTGAAGCTGGATGGATTGCTGCGAGACGTAACGCCCGCAAATCGCGAGCTCGACCTTGGCCGCGCTGACGGCGAAGCGGCGCTCGGCCGGGTCGGGATCGGAGACCTTGACGCTCGCGAGGATCGAGGTGCCCTTCGCGAGCTCGGCGCGGATGAACATGTCGACGGCGCGGTGCTGCAAGGCCTGGAACGTGCCGATCTTCACGCCGAATTGCTCGCGCGTCTTCAGGTAGTCGACGGTCATCGCGAGCGAGGCGCGCATGACGCCGAGCCCCTCCGCGCACGCCGCCGCCGCGCCGAGATCCATGATCTCGTCGAGCACGGGCGCCGCCGCGCCCTCGGGCCCGAGCCGATTCGCGCCCGGGACGACCGCGCCGGCGAGCGTGATCATCGCGGCCTTGTGCCCGTCCATCGTGTTCACGGGCGTGATCCGCAGGCCCTCGGTGTCCCGCGGCAGGACGAAGAGCGAGATGCCGTCGGTATCGCCCGGCGTGCCCGCGGTGCGGGCCGAGACGACGATCACGTCCGCGGCGTGGCCATTCTGGACGAAAATCTTCTCGCCCTGGAGCACGTATTCGTCGCCCTTTTTCGTGGCCGTCGTCTCGACCCAGGTCGGATCATAACGACCGCCGCGCTCGGCCCAGGCGAGGGCGAGGCTCGTGTCCCCGGCGATGAGCGGCGCGAGGTAGGCCTCGTGTTGCTCGGCGCTGCCCGCGCGCAGAATGGCCGTGCCCGCGGCGAGCACGGACGGGACGTAGGGCTCGGGCAAAAGGCCCGCGCCGAATTGTTCGAGCAGGATCGCAACATCCACGAACGAGCCGCCGAGGCCGCCCGCGGATTCGGGGAAGGCGAGGCCGATCCATCCAAGCTCGGCCATCGTCTTCCAGAGGGATTTGCTCCAGCCGACCGGGTCTTCCCGGAGGGCACGGAATCGCGAGACGGGGGATTCCTTCTTGACGAAGGAGGCCGCGGTGCTTTCGAGCAGCTTCTGGTCCGGCGTGAGGTCGAAATTCATGGCGAGTCCCCGTCAGCTCGGCAGGCCGAGGATGGCTTTGGCGATGACGTTCTTCTGGATCTCGTTGCTGCCACCGTAAATGCTGGCGGCGCGCGCGTAATTGAACTGCGGGGGGACCGCGTCCTCGATCGCGGGGACCGTGCCCGGCTCGTTGTGCCAGGAGAGCGAATCGTGCCCCATCACGTCCATCGCGAGCTCGTACATCTGCTGCATGATCTCGCTGCCGCGGATCTTCAAGATGCTCGACTCGGGCCCCGGGGCGTGGCCGAGCTCGGCCGAGGCGATCGCCCGGTAATTCGCCATCTTGAGCGCCCAGAGCTCGATCTCCATGCGCGCGATCCGCGCGCGCCACGCCGGCACGTCGAGGAGGGGCACGCCCCGCTCCTTCGTCCCCGCCGCGATGCGCTTCACGCGTCGCAAGGTGCGCGTCGACAAACCCACGGCCGCGATGTACGTGCGCTCGTGGCCGAGCAGCGCCTTCGCCAGCGTCCAGCCGCCGTGCAGCGGGCCGACGAGGTTTTCCGCGGGAACCGTGACGTTCTCGAAGAACGTATCGCAAAACGCGGGCGTACCGGCGATCGTGAGCGTGGGCCGCGCCGTGACGCCGGGCGTCTTCATGTCGACGAGGAAAAAGCTGATGCCCGATTGCTTCTTCGCGGTCTTGTCGGTCCGCGCGAGCACGAAGATCCAGTCGGCATACTGCGCGTACGTCGTCCAGGTCTTCTGCCCATTGAGCACGTAATTGCCCTTGCCGTCGGGCTCGGCCGAGAGCTTGAGCGAGGCGAGGTCGCTGCCGGCGTTCGGCTCGGAGTAGCCCTGGCACCAGACCTCCTCGCCCGCGAGGATCTTCGGCAAGAAGCGCTTTCGCTGGGCGTCGGTGCCGAACTGGAGAATGAGCGGGCCGACCATCATGAGGCCGAACGGCGAGAGCGCCGGCGCGCCGGCGAGCTCGAGCTCCTCGGTCAGGATGAAGCGGCGCGTGACGTCGAGCCCGGCGCCGCCCCATTCCGCGGGCCAATGGGGCGCGACCCAGCCCTTCGCGTGGAGGATCCGGTGCCACGCCATGATCTCGTCATGCTCGAAATGCGCGTCGGCGGCCGCTTTGTCGCGGATCTGCGGGGGCATGGCCTCCCGGATCCACGCGCGGACCTCCTCGCGGAAGGCGATCTGTTCGGGGGTGAAGGACAGGTCCATCAGGCTCTCCGGCTTCCGTCCATAGTGCGAACGGGCGTCGGAGGGAAGGGGGTTCAGGGGCGCGGCGAGCGAAGCCCCCGCGCGTCGAAAAGCGCCTCACGGGCACGCCGGCGGCACGAACGCGGGGTCGACGAGGTCCCCCGCCACGTTGCCCGCGCCGCCGAAGTCCTTTTCGGGCTCCCACGGGTTCACGTCGAAGAGCTCCTGCTCGGTCCAGCCGTTCGCGGCGTGGATGAATCCTTGCGTCGTGAGGTTCGTGACGAGCGGCGCGTCGGGCTCGCCCGCGTTGACCATCGGCGGCGTCGCGCTCGTAGGCGCGAGCGTGCAAGTGTCGAGGCAAGCGAGGAACGGATTGCAGGTGTCTTTCTCGACATACCCGGCGTGCTTGTCCTTGCTGGAGAACACGACGGGGAAAAGCGCGCCGTTTTTCATGGCCGTCGCGCAGGCGGGCAAATCCCCGCAGGAGCCGCACTCGGTCGTCTTCTCGCAAAGGGTCGCCTGGTGGCCGACGGCGCGCATCGCGAGGATGCCCGCGGGCGGCGGGACGGTCGGGTCGATCGTCACGCCAAACGCTTCGTTGTCGCCGGCGTGCGCGGTCAGGCCGCAATCGCGCTCGTACAGGTGGTCATAGACGATGTGGATGCGCGTGGCGTCGTCGGGGTGCGGGCGGACGCGATACACGATGCCGCCGCGCGGGCAACCGTCCTCGGGATCGAGGGAGAGAAACGGGAGATGACTCTCGGCGAGGGAAGCCTCGTAGGCATCGTCGAGGCCGTCGCCGTCCTGGTCGACGATCATGCCGCCGCCGCTGCCGCTCCCGCTCCCGACGCCGCTGCCGCCTTCGCCGCCGCCGCTATCGCCTCCCATTCCGCTCCCGCTCCCCGCGCCTGCGCCCGTGAGGATCGGGCCCGCGCCGGCGCCGCTGCCGCCGGTGAACGTATCGACCGGAGGCGAGCTGCACGCGAATGTCCACAGGGCAAACGAAATCGCGAAGGAAAGGGAGGCGCGCATCGCGCCATGCTAGCGCAATGCGCGAGCGCTCGGAAGGCGCTCGTCACGCGTCGTCGGTCACGGATCCGATGACGCCGTCGAAAAACTCCACGCAGCTCGTCTCGTCGAGGAGCCGATCCCAGCCGCGCTCGTCGAAAGGCACGGGCAGGCCGTGGTTCGTCAGCAAGATGGCGAAGAGCTGCCGCGACGGATCGACCCACATGAACGTGCCCGCGCCGCCCACCTTGCCATACGATCCCGGCGACAGGCGCGTCCCGCCATTCGAGAATCGCGGCGTGAAGAGCTCCCAGCCATAACCCTTCGGCGTGGCGACGAGGTTCATGAGCGGCGACGTGTCCGTCTTGTCCGCGTCGACGAACGGCGTCTGATTCGCGACCATCTCGGCGGCGAGCTCCGGCGCGAAGATGCGCGTTCCGGCGTACGTGCCGCCGCCGAGCACCATCTGGCAGAACGTGGCCACGTCCTTCACCGTGGAAAACGCGCCGTCGCAGCCGACGACGCCGCCGAGCGCGAAATCCTGATCGTCCTGGACCGCGCCCCGCACGATCGCCGTGCGCCGCTGCGTGGGGCCCGTCGCCGCGATGCGCGGGAGCAGCGCGGCCGGGGGATTGTACATCGTGTCGACCATTCCGAGCGGCTTCCACACGTTGTCACGGGCGAACACGTCGAGCGTCGCGCCCGAGGCCGCCTCCACGACCTTGCCGAGCAGGCGATACGTGAGGTCGCTGTATTCGACCTTCGTCCCGGGGGGGTATTCGAGCGGCGTGGCCGCCATCTTCCGCCATATCTCGTTCGGCTTTTCGTCGAAGAAATGGTTGTCGAGCGGCAGCCCCGACGTATACCGGAGCATGTCCCGCACCGTCACTCGCTCTTTTCCAGCGCCCTTGAAATCCGCCAGGTATTTGACGACCGGGTCGTCCAGGCGGAGCTTGCCCCGGTCGACGAGGACGAGCGCGGAAATGGCCGTTGACACGACCTTCGTCATGGATTCGAGGTCGAAGATGGTGTCGAGCGTGACGGGCTCACCGCCCCCGCGGACTTTTTTGCCGTAGGCGTGCTGTGCGACGATCTTGCCGCGTCGTGCCACCAGAGCCGCGAATCCCGGGAAGGCCTCGTCGTTCACGCGGCGCTCGAGGCGCGCAAAGACGTCCTCGAGCCGCTCGAAGGACATGCCCACGTTTTCGGGCGTGTCCGGCACGAGCGGCCCCGTCGAGGGCACGAGCGGCCTCGGCGCGACCTTCGTTTCCACGCTGCGCGACGCGGGCGTCGTCGGGCAGCAGGCCGAGGCGAGGAACATGGCCCCGAGCCCTTGGAGAAGTTGGCGGCGATCGATGGGGGACGTGACTTGGCCCATAAGAAGGGTGTTTCTTCGTCGGCGAGGGAGGGAAGCGTCACGCGGGCACACGCGTGGCGTGAGCGCGCAAGCGCAACATTTTGCCGACCTTCAAGCGGGCAGCAAGTTCCTCGTCGAGGGGGTAGGCCGTTTTGCGACCGGGGTTTGGGGGGCCGAGCCCAGCGCGCACGGGCAGGCCCCCGAGCGCCCGAGCGGCAGGGTCGCTCACTTCTTGCCCACGGATTTCGTCGGTGTCCAGGCAGGCGGATCGCTGGCAGGGAAGGACTCCTCGGACGCCTCGTCCACGAGCTCGTCGGCGACCGTTTTTGGTTCGAGCACCCGGGTCTCTCCTTCCCAGGCGACCGGCGGACGGCCGTGCTCGGGCTCGTCCGCCGGCGTGCATCCGCTCGGCTTTTCGGGCGGGGCCGTTCGCTCGTCTCGATCGGGTTTCCACGTCTGCGCCATGAGGTTCCTCCCGCAGGTCTCATGCCCGCCTCGGCGCGGACCGCAAGAGGGGCGAGGACCAGGCCCGGCCGTTTCGATGCGGCGCGCCGAGCGCATCCTCAATGGATCACTCCGCCAAACCCTCGACGCGAGTCCCGCCGTGCCCAACGAAAGCGGCGAGGCCGAGCCGCGCCGCATACGGCTGGCCGAACGCCACGCGAGGAGACAGACCATGGCCGAAAAAAACAAGGACGAGAGCAAGGGCACGATGACCGTCCAGGAGGCAGGGCACCTCGGCGGCAAAGAGGTTCAACACCAGCGAGATCTCCGCGATCGGAAGGAGGTCCGCGGACAGGCATACGACAAGCCCGGGCCGCCCGAAGGGACGGCGTTCGGCATCGGCGCGATCACGCAGGCGCTCGCCGGCCTGGAGTTCCCCGTGACGAAGCAAGACCTGCTCGCGCGGGCGGGCAATCAGGAGATCGAATATCGCAAGGGGCAGCCCGTCAAGCTGCGCCAGATCATCGAGGACCTCGAGGACGAGGAGTTCCCCTCGATGGCGAACATCGTCCAGGCGGTGAGCCCAGCCCTCAAGGAGGAGGGGCTCAGCGGCAGCGACAAAGACGAGAAAGCGGCTTGAGCGTCGGGCTCGGCGGAGGCCCCTCTCCACGCGGTGGAGAGGGGCTCCGGTGAGGGTTCCTCATTCGACCGTGACCGTCTTCGCGAGGTTGCGCGGCTGGTCGACGTCGTTGCCCTTCAGGTTCGCCACGAAATACGCAATGAGCTGAAGCGGCAGCACCGTGAGGAGCGGCAGCACCTCGTCCGGCGCCTTCGGGATCCACACGATGTGCTGCGCGAGCTCCAGCATCGGCTCGTCGCCCTTCGTCGCAATGGCGATGACCTGACCCTCGCGGGCCCGGACCTCCTGCAAGTTCGAGAGCATCTTCTCGTATTGCGCGTCGCGCGGGCATACCGCGACGACCGGGAGCTGCTCGTCGATCAGCGCGATCGGGCCGTGCTTCATCTCGCCGGCCGCGTAGCCCTCGGCGTGCGCGTAGGAGATCTCTTTCAGCTTGAGCGCCCCTTCGAGCGCAATCGGGAAGCCGAGCCCGCGGCCGAGGAAGAGCACGTCCTTCGCGTGCACGAGCTTCTTCGCAATGGCGTGCACGTAATCGGCGTCGCCAAGAATCTCGCGCTGTGCGCTCGGGATCTCCCAGAGCGCCTGCAGCACCCGCTGCGCGCGCTCCTGCGGCAGCGTGCCGCGCCGCCGGCCCATGTACACCGCGAGCAGGAGGAGCGCCGCGAGCTGCGTCGTGAAGCATTTCGTCGAGGCCACGCCGATCTCGGGGCCCGCGTGCGTGTAGAGCGCGCCGTCGGCCATTCGCGGGATCGCGCTGTCGAGCACGTTCGCCACCGCGAGGACGCGCGCGCCGCCCGCCTTCGCCGCCTTCACGGCCGCCAGCGTATCGGCCGTCTCGCCCGACTGGCTCACCGCGATCACCAGATCGTCCGGGTAGAACAGCGGCTCGCGGTAACGAACCTCGCTCGCGAGCTCCACGACCGTGGGCACCTTCGCGAGCTGCTCCATCCAGTACCGGCCAGCGATCGCCGCATGGTGGCTCGTCCCGCACGCCACGAAGTACACGCGCCGGATTTCCTTGGCCACCTCCGGCGGTACGCCCATCTCGGCGGCGTACACGTCGCCCTCGGCGAGGTCGATCCGGCCGCGCAGCGTCGCCTCCACGACCTCCGGCTGCTCGTGGATCTCCTTGCGCATGAAATGCTTGTAGCCGCCACGCTCCGCCTGCACCGGGCTCCAGTCGATGTGCTTCGCCTTCCGCGTCACGACCTCGCCGCTGACGGTCTCGCAACGCACGCCCGAGGCGCGCAGCTCCGCCACGTCCCCGTCCTCGAGGAAGATCATCGACCGCGTGTGCGCGAGCAGCGCCGGGATGTCGCTGCCGCAGAGCATCTCGCCCTCGCCGAGCCCCACGACGAGCGGCGAGCCATGCCGCGCCACGACCACCACGTCCGGCTCGTCGCGCGAGACCACCGCGATCGCGTAGGCGCCCACCACGTGCCGGAGCGCCGCCTGCACCGCCGAGAAAAGCGGCTTCTTCCCCCGCGAGAGCTCCCGGTCGATCAGGTGCGCGACGATCTCCGTGTCCGTGTCCGACAGGAACTTCACGCCCTCGGCTTCGAGGTCCTGCCGCACGGCCACGTGGTTCTCGATGATGCCGTTGTGCACGACGGCGACCGGGCCGGCCGAGTGCGGGTGCGCGTTCGCTTCGCTCGGGCGTCCGTGCGTCGCCCATCGCGTGTGCCCGATGCCCGTCGAGCCCGCGAGGGGACGCTTGTCCAGCGCCTCGCCGAGCCGCGCGAGCTTGCCCAGCGTCCGCACGATCTCGATGGAACGACCGTCATGGATGGCGACGCCGGCCGAGTCGTACCCCCGGTACTCGAGCTTCCTCAACCCGTCGACGATGATGGGGGCCGCATGCCGCGTCCCGACGTATCCCACGATCCCGCACATCGGATGCCTCGCTTCGTGCAGCGGCACGGGCGCCGCTGCCGAGGTGTAACCCGAGCCGTGGCTCCGAGCGAAAAAAGTTCGACTTCCGCCGCGCGTTGGCGGGTCAGAGAACGGCCTCGTTCCGCCCCGCACGCGTGCGGCGCGCGAAGGCGATCGCGATCCCGCAAGCGATCGCGGATACGAGCGCGGCGCACCCGAACGCGACGGCCCCGCCGCCGCGGCGATAGACGTGGATCCAGCCCAGCATGCCGGTGACGGAGCCCGCCGAGACCGTGGCCACGAACACGCCCTGCGCCGTCCCGAGGAGGTGCCTCGGCGCACGATCTTTCACGTAGGCGAGAGCCGAGACCCACGCGAGGCCGAAGGCAATCCCGTGGAGGGGCTGGAGCACGAGGAGCGGAAGGAAGCCCGGAACGAACGCGATGAGGATCCATCGGAGCGCGGCGACACCGTACGCGACCGCGAGGAGCACGGGGGCGCGGACGCGCGCGGCGAGGGCGCCCGCGTTGGCCATGAGCACGACCTCGGCCAAGACGCCGACGGCCCAGGTCGCGCCGATGATACGCGGCGAGGCGCCCCGCGCGAGCAGGTGGAGCGAGAAGCACTGGTCATAACAAGCGAAGGCGGCCTGCGCGAAGAACGCGGAGGCGAGGAAGAGGCGCACGTCGGCGCTCGCGAGCAGCGCGCGGATCTGCGCGACCGAGGGCCTCGCGGGGGCGGGCACGCGGGAAGGGAGCGCGAAGGTGACGCCGAGCGTGACGAGGAGGAGCGCGGCAATGGCGAGCGGAATCTGCACGGCGGAGGTCGGCTCGAGCCCGCCGGCGAGGACCGCGGCGACGAGAAACCCCATCGAGCCGAAGAGCCGCGTCGCGCCGTAGGGCACGTGCCCCTCGCGGGCGGCTTCGAGGGCGACGACGTCGGCCAGCATCGACATGGGGGAGCGGAAAAACGCGAAGACGACGACCGGCAGGAGCAGCGCGGCGAAGCTACCACCTCCGCCCCCCGCGAGCGCCGCGACGCCGGCGAACCCGGCGAACGCCCCTGCGCACGCGACGCGCAAGAGGTGGCCACGGAGGCCGAGCGCGTCGGCCACGAGCCCGAACACGGGCGGGCCGATCATGCTCATCGCCGGGAACGTGGCCGTGAGCAGGCCGAAGGACACGCCCTCGATGCCGCGCGCCGCGAGCCACGGCGGGAAAAATGGCAAATACACGCCGAGCACCGCGAAGCTCGCGAGGTAGTAAAGGCGGAGCGCGACGACGCCGGGCACGGGCAGGCGCGCACTCTGCGCGACCGATCGAGCTACCGCAACGGCCATCGCCGGACGAAAAGGGTCGCGCACGGCCGCCCGCCGGAAATTCCCGAGATGGGGCCCCGGCGAACGCGGGGGTACCGTCGTCCGCGTGTCAGCGCCAAGCAGTATGAAGGAGGACAACGATGCACGACCACCCCACGCACGGCAGCCACGACCACCAGCATGGCGACGGCTGCGGGCACACGGCGATCCGGCACCAGGGTCATACCGATTACCTGCACGACGGACACCTGCACCACACACACGGCGATCACACGGACGAGCACGTCATTGCGGTCGACCAGGCGAACCGCGACCAATGCACGCCCTCGCACGCCTGCGGCGGGCACCAGAAGGGCCACACGCACGGCCCGGCGTGTGGACACGAGGGCGTCCCGCACGGAGACCACGTCGATTACCTCGTCGGCGGGCACCTGCATCACCCGCACGGCGGGCATTGCGACGATCACGGCAAGCTCGACCTCGCCTGATCCGCTCGCGCGCGACAGTCGTCTTGCGGCCCGACCTGGCCGGCTGGTAGCCTCCTCCGGTCTGGAGGGTCTTTTCATGAAATCGAAGGACGATCGGCAATCGATCGAGCGCTCGTTCGGGCGCGTGGTTCTCTCGTGCCTCGGCATCGCGCTCGCCTCGCTCGCCGTGGCCTGCGCGGACGGCTCGAACAACAACCCGACCGGCGGCGACGGCGGCTCCGGCGACGGCGGCTCCGGCGCGGCGGGCGGCTCCGGCGGTGCGGGTGGCAACGGCGGCACGGGCGGCGACGGCGGCTCTGCTCTCGAAATCGTTTATCCCGTGGTGCCCGAGGAGGTCGCGAAGTTCAACCCTGCGAACGGCGAGCTGCCGGAGGGCATCGCGATCGACGGGACCACGGCGTACGTGAGTTACTCCGTGAACCCGAAGGTCGTGAAGGTCGACCTCGAGACCGGCGCCGTGAGCGATTACGGCACGATTCCGGGGCCGATCGGGGTCGTGTTCCCGCAGGGCGTCGGCATCGACGCGAACAAGCGCGTGTACGTCGCGGTGAAGAGTGACGACCCGGGGCAGGCCATGCCGGGCATCTACAGGTTCCCCCCGGGCGGCGGCACGGCCGAGCTCTGGAGCTCGGACCCGTCGATGAGCTATCCGCGACACATCGCGTTCCATTCCTCGGGATCCGCGTTCGTCTCCGTCCCGACCGCGGCGCGCCTCTATATCGTCGGGCCGGACGGGAGCACCTCCGATCCGGGCGTCGGCCAGGTCTACTCGGGCGACCAGATGTCGGCGTGCGCGTATGGCGAGGGCATTCCGTACGGCATCACGAGCGTGTTTTTCTCGGGCAACTCGTTCTACGCGACGAACGGCGACCGCGCGATCATCTTCGAGGGCACGTTCGACGGCCAGCAGGGTAGCATCCTCCCGGACAACGTCGCGGGCCCGGACTGCGGATTGCTCGGCGGCGCCGAGTCCGTCGTCGAGGATCCCGCGACCGTCAGCTTGACGGTCGCGTCCCGGCGCCTCGACAAGATCATGCGCATCGGCTTCATTGGCGGCAATCAGGTCCTTGCCGAGACCGCGCTGTACGAGCCCTCCGCCATTGCGATTGGCGTGACGAGCAAGGGCCGTTACCTCTACATCACGAACTCGGCGCACACCACGTACAACAAGGGCGGCATCCCCGGCCTCGTGCGTATCCCCCTCGGCAAGACCGAGTAAAGCCGCCGCGTACCTCGCCCGGCCCCCTGCTGCACCGCAGCAATTTCCCTCACCGCTCCCGCATCGTAACCTTGATCTCGTGTCTCCGGTGTGTGTTGCACCGCCGCAGACGACGCTTGCCTTCCCGTGCCCGCGCGCCTACGCTCGATACGATTTCGGTGGAGGTTTGCCATGGCGTTGCGTGAGGTTTCCGTGGGCGTGCTTTTCTTGCTTCTGGCGGCGGCCTGCGGGCCGACACCGGATCCCGAGGCGACGGGCGGCCAGGGCGGCCAGGGAGCCTCGGGCGGAAATGGCCCCGGCGGCGGCGGCTTCGGCGGCGAAGGCGCAAACAGGCCGTATCCACCCGCGGACCCGTTCGATCCGGCGTACGACGCCTATTTCGATCCGCCCGTGGCCGGCGAATATGCGGACGATTACCGCGTCGTCGGCGAGATCACCCCGCCGTCCTGGTCCTGGGGCAAAATCGAGCTCGTCGAGGGCCTCCAGCGCTACCGCACGGAGGGCTACAACGTCCGCACGCAGAAGCTCCGCTGGGAGGACACGTTCGAGGACGACACGTACAAGCTGAAGACGTATTTCGGCGCGCTGAACCAAGAGCTCGTCGACGGCTTCAACATCCATTACAAGGACGCGTGCGCCGGCGAGGTCGGCAAATCGGGCGCGCCGGCCTGCGGCAAGAAGGGGCCGATGCGCCCCGAGGCGCGGTTCGTCCTTTTGCACCACGGCCCGAAGACGGCGTCGCTCTCCTGTGACACGACGAAGCCGCCCGTCTTGCTCGTGCACGGCGCCATGCAGAACGGCAACGTCTGGCTCCTGCCCGGCGGCGACGACGGCGCGGGCAACGCCTACCCGGACACGGCGCAGAAGACCGGCTTCGTGCAATGGCTCGAGGAGCGCGGGCATTGCACGTAC
Source organism: Polyangium sp. 6x1 (assembly GCF_029946515.1). Lineage (GTDB taxonomy): Bacteria > Myxococcota_A > Polyangia > Polyangiales > Polyangiaceae > Polyangium. The sequence continues at coordinate 157,329 of NZ_JARZHH010000010.1, read as the reverse complement.
GCGCTCACGTTCGGCACGTTCCACGGCGACAACTTCAACCAGGCGACGAACCTGGCGAACGTGATCCGCCGCGTCTCCGCGCTCGTGGGTCAGCCCAAGGTCGACGTCGTGGCCTGGAGCAAGGGCGTCCTCGCGGCCGACCTCTACCTCTCGAATGTTTCGAGCTGGAAGGATTGGGGCACAAAGCATTTCGAGCGCGTCGCCGCGGACACCGCGAAGAACGTGCCCCCCTTCCACAACGACGTGCGCACGTACGTCGCGCTCTCCGGCCCGCACCTCGGCATCGACCTGAACTTCCGGCATCCGTTCAACAACCTCATCATCTACAGCACGCCCGACGCCGCGCCGATCGGCCAGGGCCCGGTGACCTGGGGATGGATGAGCGCAGTGCAATGCGTGACGTTCGGGTACGCCGCCGGGCCGAACTCGATCTTCCCGAACCCGTACGCCTACTCGGCCTGCGAGAACCGCGGCGCGATGTGGCCCGATTTCTGGACCCGCATCTACACCTCGAACATCACCGGCCTCGACGCCGAGGGCAAACCCGTCTCCGACAAGAGCCTCGAAGCCCTGAACGTGGCCGAGGGCGTGAGCGGCGCGGACTTCGATTTCGATCAGTACAACCACGCGATGTGGGGCTCGATGGACGAGTCCGGCGCGTACGTCTCGGCCTACCTCGGGCAGCTCCAGACGGCCTACGACCTGCGCAAGTTCTATCCGCTGCCGAACCGGCAAGACGATCCGGTCTCGTACGATTGGTCCGAGCTCGACACCGACGAATCGAAGTGGCGCGCCTGGGTGAACACGTACAAGCTCGCCTACAACCCGGCGGGCGTCCCCGCCGGATGGATCGAGGACGACGACGCGCACATCACCTGCCGCGCCACCTCCTACGATCCCAAGACCTCGCCCTGCAAGGCGAAGCACGGCTACTACGACGTGACGCACGCCGAGGATTATTCGCTCGGCTACGCGACGTACACGCTGATGGACGGCATCGGCATCGACGCGGTCATGGAAATGGGCGGCAACTTCATCGAGCGATTGAAGGGCCACGGCCTGAGCCCCGCCCTCGATTTCCTCTACGTGGTGCACGGCCAGAAGCCCGGCGCGCCCGGCACGATCTTCGAGATCGACGGCATGGAGTGCCCGACCTGCGATCCGAAGGGCGACGGCGTGCTCTTCGACGTCAGCATCGCCGCGCGGGATCAGCTCACGCAGGGCTGGCCGGCGGACGCGAAGGCCGCGCGCTCGAAGCAGGAGGGCGTCGCGTTCGGCCACCTCGAGGTCGGCGTCGCGCCGGCCGTCTGGGAGAAGATCGGCGCCGCCTTCAATCCGTGATCTCGCTCGCGCGCACGCGGCGCGGACCCGCGCGGGGCTTCCCCCCGGGGCCCGCGCCGCGGTACAAGGTGCCTCCGGCCGAACGAGCGCCGGGGAGCCTGTCCTTTTCATGTCCAAAGACCTCGCCCTGCCCGCATTGACGACGATCGCCGCGCTCGTGGCGTATTTCGTGTTCACGCTCAACGTCGGGCGCGCCCGCGCGAAATACAAAGTCCCGGTCCCCCAGACCTCCGGGAACCCCGATTTCGAGCGCGTCCTGCGGGTGCAGCAGAACACGGTCGAGCAGATCACTCCGTTTTTCGCGGCCCTGTGGCTCTGCGCCCTGTTCACGAGCCCGAAGCTCGCGGCGGGGCTCGGCGGCGTCTGGGTCCTCGGCCGGATCCTCTACGCGTGGGGCTACTACCAGGCCGCAGAGAAGCGTGGGCCTGGTTTCGGGCTCGCGATGCTCGCCTATGTGGGCCTGCTCATCGGATCGATCTACGGCGTGATCCAGAACCTCCTGTGATAGGCTCCGGGTCCACCGCGTCGAGGAGGGCCGGAGAGTTCGATGTTGCTTGCGCCGGGGACCGTGATCGCGGGTCGATACCGCCTGGAGCGGCCCCTCGCATCCGGAGGCATGGGCTCGGTCTGGGTCGGGCGACACGTCACGCTCCAGACCGACGTCGCGATCAAGTTCATCTCGAACGAGTCGACCGCGTCCCAGGCCGCCCGCGCGCGCTTCGAGCGTGAGGCCCGCTCGGCGGCGCACCTGCGCCACCCGAACGTCGTCGCGGTCCAGGACTACGGCATCGAGGACGACACGCCCTACCTCGTGATGGAGCTGCTCCGCGGCGAGAGCCTGGAGGACCGCATCCTCACGCACGGCCGGCTCTCGGTCTCGGCGCTCACGCCGATCGTGCAGCAGATGAGCCGGGGCCTGCGCAAGGCGCACGAGGCCGGCATCGTCCACCGGGACCTCAAGCCCGGCAACGTCTTCCTCGCGCGGGACGACGACGACGAGGTCGAGGTCGTGAAGATCCTCGACTTCGGCATCGCCAAGGAGACGGACATGTCCCTCGGCGAGGCCACGAAGACCAGCGAGCTCATGGGCTCGCCGCATTACATGAGCCCCGAGCAGCTCCGGAGCTCGAAGAAGACCGACGTGCGCAGCGATCTCTGGTCCGTCGGCGTCGTGCTCTACCGCGCGCTGACGGGCAAGATCCCCTTCCCCGGCGACACGCTCGCCGAGGTGATGGTGCAGGTCTTCTCCGCGCGCCTGCCGCCGGCGACGACGCTCGCATCCGAGCTGCCGCCCGCGATCGACGCGTTCTTCCAGCGGGCGCTCGCGCGGAACCCGGACGATCGGTTCCAGTCGATGCGCGAGCTCGCGGAGGCGTTCCAGTCGGTCGCGAGCGGCCGCGGCATGCCGGCGGCGCCCGCGGCCCCGAGCCCGCAGGAGGCCCCGCGGGCCTCGCTCCCCAGCGTGAACGCCGTGGGCACGCCGCTGCCGGTTGCACCTCCCCTTGGTGGGGGGCTCGCGCAGCCTGCGGCTGCACTGCGCCCCCCACACCCCCCAGCGGTGCCCGCTGCACCCTCGTCCTCGCCCGGTTTGCCCGCGCCGCAGTTCGGGCCCGCTGCGCCGTCGTCCTCGCCGGGTTTGCCCGCGCCGCAGTTCGGGCCCGCGGGCCCGCCCTCCTCGCCCGGTTTGTCAGCGACCCCGTTTGTCGCCGCACCGCCGCCCTCCTCGCGGGGTTTGCCCGCGCCGCAAGGCTTCGGCCCCACGACGACGCCGCCCGCGGTCGCGCCGCCCTTCACGCCGCCCACGGCGACGGTTGGTCCGGACGCACCCCCGCAGCTCGTGCCGGGAGGCCCCACCGCGCCGCCCGTCTCGATGCCGACGTTCCCGCCCACGGCCACGCCGCAGCCGCCTGCGGACGCCTCGGCCGCGCCGGCCCCTGCCCCGTCCCCGTTGCCGCCCGCGGCCGCGCCCTTCCCGCCGCCGCCGGGCGCCTCTGCGCCGGCCCCGAGCCCCCTCGACCCGGGTGCGTCCCGACGAACCCGGCAGGTGCAGGCGGCCGTGATCGGCGTGCTCGTCGTGGGACTCTTGCTCGCGATCGTGCTCATCGCGTCGCGACGCTCGCCCGATCCGGAAGCCGCCACGACTCCGCCCGAGACGACGTCGCCGGATTCGGCGGGGGCGGCCACGGCGGCGGGCACGGCGCTCACGCCGGACGAGATGGCGGCGGCAGTCCCGGACGAAAGCCCGATCGAGATTCTCGCGGACGAGCCCGCGGCCGCGCCGAGCGCGACGCAGGCGCCGCGCCCGTCGGGCTGGAAGCCGATCCCGAAGGGCCACGGGCGACTCCTGATCCGCTCCAAGGGAGGTACCTGCAAGGTCACCGTCAATGGCGTGTACTACGGTGTGACGCCGGTCGACGCCGTCGTGGAGGCGGGCAAGCAACGCATCTTCTGTCGCATGCCCACGGGCTCCACGCGATCCAAGGAGCTACGCGCGCCCGAGTTCAAGGTGACCAAGGTCGAGTTCGAAGTGAAGCAATGACGCCGGCCACGGCGGGCCTGCCACGCTCGGAATTTGGCGGGCGACGAAACGCTCGGCTTTCGCTATAGGTAGTATTGGCCAACGTGACGAGCTCAGATACGAAAAACGATCTGCCCGAGGAGATCGAGGCAGACCTCGAAGAGGACGACGAGGAGCGCCGCGACACGCGCGAGTGGCGCACCCGCTCGTGGCTGCCGAAGGCGCCGCTCTTCGGGCTCGACGCGAGCCTGTCGGAGCTCGGCGTGGCGCTCATGGAAGCCGACGCCGACGGGCGCCTCGTGCGCATGAACGCGACCGCGGAGCGGCTGACGGGCGAGAGCTTCGAGGAGAAGCGCGGCGCGCCGCTCGACGAGGTCTTCCGCGTGCGGCCCGTCTCGCCGCCCACGCCGTTCCCGTCCGAGGGCCCGGTGAGCGGCCAGCTCCCCGCGGGGCTGCTCGGGCACACGGCCCTCCTCGAGCGGAAAGACGGGCAGATCGTGGCGATCCGCCACACGACGGGCATCGCCACGGGCGAGGGCGAGGGCGCGCCCGAGCGCGCGGGCAAACTCGTGGTGTTCCGCGACGCGAACGTCGAGCAGCTCCTCTCGCTCCAGATCGCGCGGCAAGCGCGTTACGACGCGCTGACGGGCCTGCTCAACCGGCACGCCTTCGCCGAGCGCATCGAGCAGGCGCTCGCGCTGAGCCGCGAGCGCGGCGTGCGGCACGCGCTCGTGTACTTCGACCTCGACCGCTTCCGCCTCGTCAACACGACGTGCGGCCACGACGCGGGCGACGACCTGCTCCAGTGGGTCGCGACGCGCCTGCACGAGATCATGGGCCCGCAGGACGCGGCGGGCCGGATCGGCGGCGACGAGTTCGTGGTGATGCTCCACGGACGCGACACGCTCGAAGCCGAGCAGGTCGTGCGCAGGCTCCAGCGCACGTTGCACGAGTTCCGCTTCGGCTGGCAGAAGAAGACGTTCCCCGTCGAGGCGAGCATGGGCCTCGTGCCGTTCGGCGGCGAGTTCCACCGCGCGGCCGAGGTGCTCGGGGCGGCGGATCAGGCCTGCCGGCTCGCGAAGGACAGCGGCCGCGGGCGCTTGCAGATCTACATGAACGACGACCAGGACATGGCGCGGAGCCGACGCGCCATGCAGTGGGTCGCGAGCATCCAGCGCCACCTCGCGGACGGCCGGCTGCGCCTCTTCGCGCAAGAGATCCATGCGCTGCCGCCGACGAAGCGTCGGGGCCTGCATTTCGAGGTCCTCGTGCGTGTCGTCGGCGACGAGGGCCAGCTCGAGTCGCCGGTCGGGATCATTCAGGCGGCCGAGGACAGCCGCATGATGGACGAGATCGACCGGTACGTCGTGCAGAGGACGCTGGCGACACTCGGCGCGCTGCCGAAGGAGCAGCTGAAGAACCTGCACACGTGCGCGATCAACCTCTCGGCGCTCTCGCTCCTTCGCGAGGGGCTGCTCGATTTCCTCGTCGAGCAGCTCGGCAAGTACAAGGTGCCGGCGACGAAGATCTGCTTCGAGATCACGGAGACGGCGGCCTTCGCGAACCTGCAGGAGGTGCTCTGGATGATGCAGGAGCTCGGGGCGATGGGCTGCCGGTTCGCGATCGACGATTTCGGCAGCGGGCACGCGTCCTACGGGTACCTGGAGAGCCTGCCGGTCGATTACGTCAAGATCGACGGCATGTTCGTGCGGAGCATGCTGGACAGCCCGCTCCACCGGGCGATCGTCGAGAGCGTGCAGCGCATCGGCGGAATGCTGGGGATCGAGACGGTGGCCGAATCGGTCGAGACGCAGCCGATGGCGGACATGCTCTCGAACATGGGCATTCATTATGCCCAGGGCTGGCTTTACGGAAAGCCCAAGCCGATCGGCGACGTGCTTTCGACGCTGGTGCTCCCGAACGGGAAGTGATCTATGGGCACTCGCCCGTGACCGACTCGGTCATACCCGACCCCAAATTGCACATGACCTCGTAGTTGCACGTGGCGCTCGCGAAGGAGCACGACGAGGCGAGGTCGTTGTCCTGGCAATACGATTCGACGCATTCGATCCCGGGATCGGTCGGCGGCGCGGCGGGCGGGCCGGCGGCGCTGGCCCAGGCGTCGCAGACGAGCTTGCCATTCTCGCAGGAGCACTCGTAGCCCCATTCGATGAACGAGAGCTTGCACGTCTCGCCGGCTTGACAGCCTACGTCCTGCCCACAGCGCTTCTTCGCGCCTGCGAGCGAGCCGCCCGTGCCTCCGCCGCCGTCGGAAGTGCTCCCGCCCTCGTCACTGCAGGCCACGAACAGGAGCAGGCCGGCCGTCATGGCCAGGAGACCACGCAAAGGAATCTTCGCAAGAAAAGCCATGGTTCGTCTCTCCGTCATTTTTTGGTTTCGTGAAGCCTCCAGAGGTACCAGCAAGCAATCGATCGATAAGGCCTCCAGGGCCGGGCGAGCTTGACCATTCGCTCCGGCGTCGGATCCTTCCGGAGGCCGTGGAGCTTCATCATGCCCTTCTGGATGCCGAGGTCCGCGACGGGCAACACGTCGGGCCGGCCGAGGCGGAAGATCAAGAACATCTCCGCGGTCCAGCGCCCGATGCCTTTGACGCGCCGGAGCCGCTCGATCACGGCCTCGTCGTCGAGCGCGGGCAGCTCGTCGAGCACGAGCGTGCCGTCGAGGAGTTTTTCGCAGAGGTCTCGGATGAACTTGACCTTGGACCCGGACAAACCACAGGCCCGGAGCGCCTGTTCCTCGATGCGGAGGAGCTCGGCGGGCGGGAGTAGCTTTCCACCGCCGATCGCGAGGACACGACCGAAGATGGTATCGGACGCCTTCACGGAGAGCTGCTGGCTGACGATCGACTCGACGATGGCCTCGAAGTATCCGGGCGTATGAAAAGGCCCGCTCGTCTGGGCGGCGGCGCCGAGGCGACAAGGGCCGACGGTCTGGATGAGGTCGGCGAGGCGGGGATCCGCGGCGGAGAGGAAGCGGAGGGCCTCGGCGTGAGGATCGGGAGCGGTCGTGGTCATGGAGCGGTCATCTTACCGAGGAACCTGTCGTTTGTCGTGGTCGCGTGAGCGACAAACCGCCGAGGTCGATGGGTCCGTCGGCTGAAAGCGCCAGCATGTCCGCATTCTTCACGAGGAGCGCGTCGGTGCCAGCGATCGGCACGATTCCGCTCTCCAAACCTCGTTCCGGGAAAAACGCCGGGGTTCGGCCAACTCGTGTCGAGCTGAAGATTCGTGCCTCATTTGGCCCGCCTCCGAAAACTCGCCCCCAGATCCCACCCATCCCCGCCCCTCGCGAGCACGAGCTCCGGCATGAGCCCTCCCGACACACGAACCTCCCCGAGCACCCCGACCCGCAAGCTATGCGTCAGCGCCCGCGCCGACGCATTCGGCGCGAGCTTCGGCGGCTTCATCGCGAGCTCCTTCGCCCGCGCCGGATCATCCGCGGTCGCGAGCGACAGCAATGCGCCGAGCGGGCCCGGCTGCGACGGTCGCACGACATCGATCGAAAGCGACACCTGCCCCCGCGCCCGGCGCCGGCCGAGCTCCACGCGCGAAATCGTCGACACCGTCACCTCGTGCCCCGGCCTCGACAAGATCGGCGCGAGCGTCCGCGCCACCTCGACGAGGTGCGCAGAGGCTTCGTCGACGAGCAATTCCGAAGGCGGCCCTCCCCAGCCCGGATCCCCAAACGCCTGCGGCAATGGCCCGAGCCCGAGGTGCGACAAACGCTCCGGCGGAACCGCGTCCACGAGCCTCTGCGCGACCGAAGGCGCGCCGTAGCTGCCCGCCTGCGAGCCCATCTGCAAGACGATCCACGCGGCGCGGCCGAGGTCGAACCGGACAGCGCCTTTTCGTTCGCCGTGCAGGCCGAGCCCGAGCCAGCCCACGTCGTCCCGCTCCGCTTCGAATCGTCGTAACGACGTCGCCAGATCGTCCGCGCGCGCGACCTCGATTCCATCGAGAAACGCCGCGCCTCGCGCCGCGAAAGGGTTTTTCGACAGGACGAGCCCACGCTCGCCGCATTCCGCGCGGAACGCGCCCGTCCCGTCCGGCGCGCTCGGATCGAATTTCTGCGGAACCACCGAGACGAGCGGAGAAGCGAGCGCGCGGGCGAGCTTGTGCGGGTCGGTCGCGCCAAACACCACCGCCAGCGGATCCTTCGGGTAAGGCGTGGGCTTCGGGACCTCCGCGAGCAGCCCCGCCGCGCCTCGGCCCCGGGCGCGCTCGATCGAAAAGATCACGTCCGCCGCGCCGAGCGTCTCCTTGCGCGCCGTGCGCAGGCCCTCGCGCAGGCGCACGACCGTGCCGAGCGCCTCCTTCGAAGGGAGCGATTGCGCGAGCGCCGGGGTCGGATGGCCCGCGGCGTCGAGGGTGTAGAGCGGATCGGCGATCGCCGATCCGAAGAGCGCCGCCGCCGGGTCGCGCAGGTCGTGCGGGTCGATCGAGCGCGTCGGCCACGGCAGGTGCAGCGAGAAACGGCCGCCGTGCGGGGTGCGGCCGAGCGCGGCGGCGGGAGGCGCGGCGGCCACGAGCGCACTCGCCACGGAGGCGCCGAGGAACGTGCGCCTGGACAAACGATTGTCCCCGCCGAACATTTCGCTCATCGCACCACCCAGATCTCGTCCGCGGTCGCGACCACGAACGGCGCGCGCCCCGGGCCGTCGGGCGGGCACACCGCGAGCGCGCGCACGCCCGCCGCGGCCGGCAGGCGCAGGATCTCGCGCGGTCGCCCCGCCTCGCCCGCCGCCGCGCGCGCCCACGTGCGCACGACGACCGCGTCCTCGAGCGCATTCGCCACGTCGAGCCCGCTCAGGATCTCCGGATCGCCGTCCTGATCGAGGTCGCCCACCGCGAGCTGCGCGCCCGCGCCCGCGATCGTCTCGACGTGCCCCGCGTCGTCGCGCACCTCGACCACGCCCCGCTCGCTCCGCGCCGCGAGCACGGTGAAACGCTGGCCCCGCGGCGTCACGAGCGAGGCCGCGGCGAGCACGTCGAAGTTGCCCGCCACGGCCGGCGCGATCGGGGTTTCTCCGGGCAAACACGGCACGAGCGGGCCCGTGAGCCACCCCGACGTGATGCGCGCGCAGCCGCTCGCGTCGCTCGACGAGACGGGCAAACCCGCGAGCGGCGCGACGACCGCAAGCTCGGCGTCGAGGCGGAGCGCCTTCGCGCGATCCGTCACGCCGACGTCGGCGAACCACGCCACGCTGCCCGTTTCGTCCTTTTTCTCGACGAGGCCCGCGAGGCCGATCGGCTCGCGCAGCGGGGACGGGTGCAGCGGCGAGAGGTCCGACCAGGAGCGCGAGCGCAGCGGAAAAACCTTGCCGTCGCGGAGCCGCAACGTCGTCACGCGGCGGCGGCTCGTGCTCACGATCTCCAGCGCGCCGTCGCCGTCGAGGTCGCCGCACGCGAGGGCCACGACGTCGGACTCGAAGTTCTGGCCCCGCGTGACGTTCGCCTTCGCGAGCGGCACGGGATCGAGGAAGCCGCGGATCTCGGCGTCGAGCGGCGCCTCGGCGAACGCGTGCGCGAAGGGGCCCGGCTCGGGATCACGAATGCGCGCCCAGACAGAGCGCGGGACAGGAAAGACGTCCGCCGTGACGCGGAGCTTTCCGCCGCGGATCTCCACGAGGAGGTGCACGAGCGAGCGCTCGCCGCGCGCTGCTGTGCGTGCGTCCGCGAGCGGGAGCGGCGTCGGGTGCGCGGAGCTGCCCGCGCCGAGGCGACCCGCGAGGAGCGAGGCAATGCGGGCCGTGAGCTCCGCGCCTCGCGGCGACGGCGTGTCGGAGACGAGCGGCGCGGCGACCACGCGCGCGGGCAGGAGAAGCGCGGCGGGCGCGAGCTCCGCGGCGAGCGACTCCGCCACGCGGGCGACCGAGGCGCGCGGCGGGCGCGGCGCGGCGGGGGCCGGCGGAGGGTTCGTCGGGGCGGGGTTCGTCGGCGCAGGCGTGGGGGGCGCCGGGGGCTTCTTCGGCTGGGCGTCGCCGTTTCGCGGGACGAACAGGGCGAGGGTCGTCATCGCGACGAACGCCACATGCGAAAGCCTCCCGCGCGGAGCAAATCCCCCGAGCTCACGCGGGCGCGTCCCCTCGGTGCGTAGCGGCAGGGCGGCCACGCGATCAGAATAGGCGACCGGGGGGCGCGTGGCTACTGGCCGATCAGCGCGATCGTTCGGTCGAGGGCGCGGCGTCTTCCTCCTCGGGCAAACCCGCGAGCCTGCGCGCCGTCGGCCGGATCCCCTCGGCGAGCGCGGCGTGCCCCGCGAGCGCGTAGAGGCCACACGCCGCCTCGGCGACGCCGTGGTAGGTGGAGAGCCACCGGGCCATCGCCAGGTTCTTCGTGCTCTGCGAGAGGATGGCCTCGCGTTTCTCGCGGTCGACGTCCACGAGCGCGCGCCGGAGGTCCGCGATGGCGAACCCGAGGTCCTCGGCGACGGCGAGCGGCGCAATGGCGAGGCTCTTGATCTTCGGCGGCTCGACGAGCGGGCGATCCCGGAGGAGGCGCTCGATGGCGCTCGCCACGCGGAGGAGGACCTCGGGGTCGTCGGGGATCTGCGAGGGGATGCCGTACGCAGCGGCGACGGGCACGCCGTAGGTGCTCGCGAGCGTGGTGCGGAGCGAGAGGAGCAGGGCCTTCAAGACTTCGTGGCGCTCCTCGGCGAGCGCGCGCGGAGCGTCGTCGTCCGCGAGCTCGCGCGTGTGGGCGAGGTCGGCCGCGAACATCGCCTCGGTCGAGCGCGCGAGCAGGTCGCGCAGCGCGTGGAGGAATCCGGCCGCGGTGACGTCGCGGGGCGGGCCCTCCGGGAACAGCGCGGCTTCGAGCTCCTTCGCGATCTCGGGGGTGTGCTCGTTCAACGAGGCGAGCACGGTGCGGCTGATGGCGACGCGATCCGCAATGAGCTTGGAGGGTTGCGACATGGCAGGGGACCATGAATACCGCCCCGCGGGCAGCCTGAGAAGACCTCACGCCCGGAAGAGCCGAAGCCCCGCGGGCACGACGACGAGCGCGACCACGAGACCCGCCACGCTGCCGAGCGCGCCCACGAGGCCGAGGTCCCGGAGGCCGTCGAAGCGGCAAAGCGCGAGCGCCGCGAAGCCCGTGGCCGTCGTGAGCGCCGTGGCCGCGACGGGAGGGCCCTCGTCCCGCAGGGTCTCGCGAATCACGTCGTGTTCGACGCCGGGGGGTCCGGCTTGACGGGCCCGATAAAGCAAGAACATGCCCTCGTCGACGGTGATGCCGAGCAGCACAGGCAAGACGAGCGCGTCGTAGGCATGCAGCGGAATGCCGAGAATCCGCACGAGCAAGAGCACCGCCGCGATCTCGCAGAGGACGACGACCGCCGCGATGACCACGTCGCGCGCGCGCCGGAGCGACATCGCGAGCGCCGCCACCACGAGCACCGCGGCGACGCCCGCGATTTTCGGGAGATCTCGCGCGAGGCTCTGCCGCAGCACGATTTCGAGGCGCGCATACCCCGTCAGCATCGCCTGCGGATCGGTCCGCCGGAGCGCCTCCTCGACCCGCGCCGTCGCGCCGGGCACCTCGCGCGGGCGCACGTAGAGCGCCACGAGGTGATCGCCGTCGTCCATGCCGAGGTAGCGCGACAGGAGGATCGACGACGTGCCTTTGCGGAGGTCCTCGATCTGCACGAGGTCGCGCGAGGGCGCGCGCATCGCGTCGAGCGCGCCGGAAAAGCGCGCCGGGGCAAACCCCGTCTCCACGAGCGCCTTTTCGAGCTCGCTCGCCTTCGCCGATAGATCTTGCGCGTCCCGCGCCGCGAAGCGCGCCTCCTGCGTCTCCTTCGCCGGCGCGAGCGCCGTGAGCGCGTCGACCGCCTCGACGTCGTCCTTCATCGTCGAGAGCGTCTCCGCGAGCCGATCCCCTCGCGCCCGCGCGCGCTCGAGGTCCCGATCGGCGACGAGCACGACCCATTGCCCGCGCTTGCCCCCGAACGCATCGAACACCGCCTGCTGCACCTTCAGCGGTTCGAGCTCCTTCGGACGCACGGCGATGATCGAGTCCGACAACCCCGGCGCCGCGCCCAGGCAAACGGCTGCCACGGGCAGGAGCGCGACGAAGGCCAGGATCGCCGCGCGCCTGCGCGTGCCCGAGAGCCAGGCGAACGCGTCGGTCCAGCGCACGGGCGCCGGCGGAGGCGGCGGGTTTCGTTCGAGGAACGCGCCGACCTCCGGCGTGACGAGCACGATCGCCACCGCCGTGAGGAGCTCGCCCGCGGCGCAAAGCAGGCCGAGCTGCTGCATCGCTTCGATGCTCGAAAACGCGAGCGCGCCGAACGCCGCGGCCGCCGTGCCGGCTGCGAACAGCACGCCGCGCGCCGTCTTCGCCCGCGCCGCGCGCGCCGCCTCGCGAGGCGCGAGCCCCGCCCGCCGCGCTTCGAGCAGCGCCGCATAGACGTGCACGCCCGTGTCGACCCCCACGCCCACGACGACCGACATGAACGCGACCGCGATCCCCGACAAACCTCGCGGGAGCGCCGCCGCCACGGCCGCGGTCCACACCGTGCCGAGCAGGAGCGGCGGCATCACGGCGACGAGGGCTCGCACGCGTCGGAAGATCAAGGCGAAGACGAGCGACGCGAGCACCATGGCGAGGGTGCTCGAGATCGAGAGGTCCCGCGTCAGCATGGACTCGGTCGCCGCCGCGATGGCGTGACCACCCGTGAGGCCGAGCCGCATCTCGGGGTGGGCCGCGCGGATCGGCGCGAGGACGGCCTCGGTGTCCTCGACGAAGCGGCGCGCGTCCTCGCCCCGCAAGGCCTGTCCGCGCGGCTCGGCGAGCACGAGGTGCGCCTTGCCGTCGTCGGTGGCGAACGCGCCGTCCGCCTGCGTGCGCACGCCGGAGCCGATGTCCGCGCCCTCATAGGCGAGCTGGCCGAGCCGGAGCGGGTCGGCCGCGAGCATCTCCGCGACGGCGCCGCTGCCCGGTGCGAGCAACATGGCCCGGCTCTCCGCGAGCCGCGCGCGCATGCCCTCGGGCGTGAGCGCGCCGCGGAGACGCTCCATCGCCCGGGGATCGGCGTGGCGAAACAGGAGCATGGGATCGAGGGCGCGCGAGGTGTCGATCCGATCGGCGGCGCGGGCCACGCTCGGGCGCTTTCCGAGCTCGGTCGCGACGTCGGCCGCGACCTTGGCGTTCATTTCTGGATCGGGCCCCTCGACGAGGACCACGGCGAGGTCACCACCTCCAAAGCCACGCACGTAGCGCCGGAGCGCCGCGGCCTCGCCCTGATCGGGCAGCAGCGACGCTACGTTCGGGTCGAGCCGGAGCCGGAACGTGACCGCGAAGAGCGCGAGCAACGTCATCCCGACGAGGGCGAGCGTGACGGCGCGCCTCGGCCCCTTTTTTTCGGGCGCCGCGCGGTCCGTCGACTCGGGAGCAGACATCGGCGCTTCGATACGCCGGTCGCCCTCGCCCGGCAAGCCGTACGTACGCCGGGGCGAGATCGATCCGCTCGATGAAGAATTCAAAAAAATCGGGAACGATGCGGGCCCATCGATGTCGGGTCCATCGCCATGCGGACCTCCTTCGTTTCGTACACGCGCGCCGCTTCCATCCTCGCCTCGATCCTCCTCTCCACGAGCGCCGCGTCCGCCGACACCGTGCGCTCGTTGCGTTCCGACAAACTCGTCGAAAAGGCCCACGTGATCGACATCCGCATCGGCCACGGACACGCGGATCTGATCGTGCGGCGCACGGTCCACAATGGCGGTCCGCGCCACGATCAGGCGACGTTTTACATCGACATGCCGTCCGGCGCCGTGGCCGTCGGGCTGCGCACGCTGGCGACGCTCGACGGCAAACCCCACTGGTACGACGGCGAATTGCTCGAAGCGGAGAAGGCCGCGGCGCGGTATCGGGAGTTGACGGGCGTCGGCGGGTATTATCCGAAAGATCCGGCCTTGCTCTCGTGGCGGAGCCAGGACCTGCTCGCGCTGCAGGTCTTCCCCTGCCCGCCCGGCGAGGACAAGACCATCGAATACACGCTGCGGCTGCCCACGCAATACCGCGAAGGCCGTCACCACCTCGATCTCTCGGCCATGGGCACGGAGCAGCTCCCCGCGGCGGCCACGGTGTCGCCCATGGTCGCGGGCGAGGCGCTCTTCGTCGACGAGACGCGTCAAAGAGCGCCGGCGCAGATCCGCCTGAAGGACGCGATGGACCTCTCGGTCGCGCCCGCGAGCGAAAAACCCATCGAAGGCGCGCTCGCTTCCGTATCGTTCGGCAAGCAGAAGAACGTCGTCCGTTTCCACATCGACGCGGCGCCCGCGCTCTCCCGCGTGCCCCGCGGCGCGCACGTGGTGGTGCTGCTCGACACGTCCCGATCGCTCGATTCGAATGAGGTCGAGGCGGAGATCGCCATGACGCGGGCGTATCTCTCCCATTTCCCGAATGCCCGCGCGGCGGTGATCACGTTCGACCGCGCCGTGCACGCGCCGAAAAATGGGTTCGTCTCGGTACGCGAGGCGCTCGCCGGGCTCGACGGTTCGAAGATTGTCCAGCGAAACGGCAGCCACATCGACGAGGCGCTCTCCCGCGCGGACGCGCTGCTCGCGGCATTGCCGGAGACCACGCCGAAGCGGATCCTCGCCTTGACGGACACGCGCACGCGGCAGGAGCTCACGCCGGAGCGGCTCCGCGGGCAGCTCACGAAGAGCGGCGCGCTCTTGCACGTCGGTGTGGTCCGTGACTGGTTCTCGACCTCGCTCACGCGCGACGACGCGCACCCCTGGGCGACGTTGACGCGGCCCACGGGCGGGCTCGTCTGGCAAACCGCGATCAATATCGTCGACGAGAGCGAGGAGCCCCGCAAGGTGTACGAGGAGCTCGCGCGTCCGATGCGGATCGACCATTTCGCGGTGCACGCGCCGGGCATCGCCCGGGAGGACATCGGGGCTCCCGAGGTGCTGACGGAGGGCGCGTCGTTCGAGGATTTGCGTTTGTCCGAGAAGCAGGTTCCGTTCGTGGAGGTGACGGGCGAACTCTGGGCGTCGCCCGTGCGTCGGGTGCTCGTGTCGGACGAGGCCGAGAATCGAAGGTGGGCCGGGCTCGTGTTTGGTTCGAGCCTCCTTTTTTCGATCGAAGAGGCGGACATGATGCCGCTCGCGATGATGGGACGCGCCGTGTCGCCCGTGACGAGTTATCTCGCGATCGAGCCGGGCGTGCGTCCTTCGACGGAGGGAATCGAGGAGTTCTCGGGCAGCGGCCAGGGGTTTGGCTCGGGCTACGGGCGGCTCTTCGGCGGGCATCGCGCGAAGCCGCCCAAGATCTCGATGTTCGACAAGCAGGCGTTCCTGAAGGGCGAGCTCGAGCGAGGGCTTTCGGCGTGCGGCGGCGCGGGGAAAAAGGCGACGGTCGGGCTCGAATCGACGCTCCAGGAGCTCGTCTCGGTGCGGGCGACGATCGACGGGGAGAAGGCGGGCTCGAAGCTCGTCACGTGCCTGGAAGAAGCAGCGTGGGAGATCGAGCTGCCGGGAGCGTTCGACGCGGTTTGGCAGGGCTATACGATCGCGCTTTGACCGGCCTACCGTTTCATTGCAGCTCGGCGTTCCACATCGCCTGCCAGAGTTCCGGGTAGGCGCTCGCGACGCGCGCCGGGGCGTGGTCGCAGAGGGCGCGCGCGGCGAGGTCGAAGGCCAGCGCGCCCTCGGTTCGCGGCGTGAGCGAGCGCTTGCATTTGCGGCCCGGCCGCTCGGGCGGGCTTGGCGGGACGGGGAGCGACGCCCGCGCCGCGCCCCGGTTCAGGACCGCGGAGACGCTGCCGATCCCCTGCGCGGCCCTCCGCGTGACGGCCTCGGAATACGCGCCGTCGCCGAATTTCTCGGCAATGAGCTGCAAGATCGAGGTGTGGTCGAGCAGGCCGCTGTGGACCGTGCCCCGCTCGACGTGCGGCGAGACGACGATCGCGGGGACACGCACGCCCGTCGTGTTGAACTTCCCGTCACGGATGGCCGGCGGCGAGACGTGATCGTACAGGCCGCCGTGCGAGGCGTACGTGACGATGAAGAGCGTGCGGCCGAAGCGCTCGGGGTTCGACGTGAGGGCCTCGTAGACCTGGAGCAAGAATCGCTCGCCGGGCGCCATCGGCAGGGGCGGGCGGTTGTCGTTCGGCGGCCGGCCGAGGTGGAAAGGCGCGTCGAAATAAGAGGGCTCGATGTAAATGACCTGGGGGAACGTGGCGTCGGTTTCGCTTCGAACGTCGTCCGCGAGCCGAGCCGCCGGACGGAACCGATCGCTCGTGACCTCGCCATGCATCCACGAGCCGAGGGTGAAAAAGGACAAACCGTCGTGGTACACACGATATCGGACGCCACGCCGCTTCATCCAGTCGAAGACCGTCTCGTGCCAGGGCAGAAGGCGGGACGTGGTGTCCGTGAGGAGCGAATAACCGCACGTCGCCATGAGCCGGTTCGGCGCCATACCCGTGGGCAGCGGAGCGAACCAGCGGTCGCAGACGGCATAACTCTTCGCGAGGAAACTCGTGACGGGCGCGCCCGAGGACCTGAGAAATCCCATCGGCAAGGTCCGCGACGCGCGCTGCGCGGAGAGCGCATACGCCCGCACGAAACCATCCATGCCCCGCTCGCCGGTGGACATCCTGCGGCCGAGCGAGATCTGGACGGACTGGCTATCCTCCGGTAGCTCCCCGGCCATTGCGCCGTCACGGATCTCCTGCGGCTGGTGAACACGCCCCTCGCAGGTGTTCTCGTACCGCGCATCGAGGAGCTTGCCGTCGATCGGTGTGCCCACGAGCCCGTCGAGCCGCCCCTCGTAAGGACCGCCGTCGAGGCTCAAGTGGCCGAGGACATGGTCAAACGACCTGCTCTGCATCATCATGACAACGAGGGTGTCGATGTCCCCCAGTTTGTCGCGCACGGCTGACCTCCCCAACTGGTTGCTCGCCGATATTTGAGAATCGAGATTGCACGCGGCATGCCAAAAATATGTCGCGAGGGTCGTGAGCTTGCACAGGGGCTCGACATACCGGGGGCATGCTCCTCGGATCACGGCCCACGCCGGACGTATCGCCGACGTGTCGGCGGACGTGTCGGTCGACATGTCGGACGCGCGCAGGCTTGTGCGACACCCCCTTTTCATGGTATCAATGGTACGTGCCCTCACAAGACGCGGAGCTGTCGACGCTCGATGGGCTCAACCCACCGACACACGGCCCCGAGGCTGGGTTTGGGATCTCCCACGTACCGGCGCTGACGATTGTCTGGCATCCGACGCTGGGCCGGGTCGGCGATCGAGCGCTCCTGCCGTTACGTTACGGAGGCACCGACGTGCTTCTGTCGCGGCTCGAGCCCGACTTTTCGAGCCCGGGTTCGAGCAAGCGCGAGCCGCTCGGCGACGCGCACGTGAGCCGCACACCCATTCGCCTGCTCCGGCTCGAAAACGAATGCATTCGCATCGATACGCAAGGCAGCCCCGCGCGCGTCGTCGTGAACGGAAACCCGCTCGAAGGCTGCCGCGATCTCTCGGCGAGCGATTTGAAGGCCGGGATCGTGCTGGAGCTCGCGAACCGCATCGTGCTCCTCTTGCACCTGGACGAGCTGCGCCAGGAGTCGGACGACGACCTCGGCCTCGTGGGTGCGAGCCTGGGAATCGAGCGCGTGCGCCGCGAGATCCGGCAGCTCGCGAGCCTCGACGTGCCCGTGCTCGTCCGCGGAGAAACCGGCACGGGTAAAGAGCTCGTCGCGCGTGCCCTTCATTACACGGGGGCGCGACGGGGTCGGCCTTTCGTGGCGGTGAACATGGGCGCCATCCCACCCGCGCTCGCCGCCTCGGAGCTGTTCGGGTCCGACCGGGGCGCGTTCACGGGCGCGGTCCGCAGCCATTTGGGGTACTTCGGCGCAGTCAAGAACGGCACGTTGTTTCTCGATGAAGTGGGCGAGATGCCGCTCGACGTGCAGGCGCACCTGCTCCGGACCCTCGACGTGGGCGAGGTGCAGACGCTCGGGGCCTCGCGCATCGGGGAGACGGAGGCGCGTATCGTCGCCGCGACCGACGCCGACCTCGAAGTCAAGGTGCAAACGGGGGCCTTCCGCGGGCCGCTCCTGCATCGGCTGGCGAGCTACGAGCTCGTGATTCCGCCCCTGCGCCAAAGGCGCGATGATATCGGGCGGCTGCTCGTGCATTTCCTCCATGCAGAGCTCGAACGCTTCGGGAGGGCGGACCAGCTCACGGCGAGCAAGATGGGGTTGCCCACGGCGTTCATCGCCGCGCTCGTCCGCCACGATTGGCCCGGAAACGTGCGGCAGCTCCGCAATGTCGTCCGTCAGCTCGTGCTCGGGAGCCCCGACACGGGCCCGCTCGATCCGGGTCCGGCGCTCGCGGCGCTGATGTCGACGACCCCGGCGCCCGCGAGCGGAGGTGGCCCGAGCCCGGGCGGGAGCGTCTGGAACACCGCAGCGGAGGCGGCGGGCCCGGTCTCGAAGGAGCCGATTTCGCCGCGCCGCAACCGCAAGCCGAGCGACGTGACCGAGGAGGAGCTGCTCGATGCGATGCGCGCGTGCAACTTCGACCTGAAGGCGACGGCCGAGCGGCTGGGGATTCCGCGGACCTCGATCTACGGGCTCGTCGCCCAGCACAAGGTGCGGCGCGCGAGTGATCTCGATCGGGAGGAGATCATGCGCAGCTCCCTCGAATGTGAGGGGACCGTGGAGCAGATGGCGAAGCACCTCGGCGTGTCGAAGGTGGCGCTGCAACGGCGCATGCGCGAGCTCAAGATCGGCGGATCGCCCGATCGACAAACCTGAGGCTGGGGCTAGGATGCGCGGCGCCCATGTCGTCCGCCTCGGCCGCCGCCCACGCCTCCGTTCGTCCCACGCCCACGCTGCAGGAGTGGCTCCGCGAAGGTCCTTTTTCCATGGGCCTGTCATCGGGCTTCTTCGGGTTCTTCGCGCACGCAGGGGTGATGACCGTGCTCGAAGACGAAGGGCTCACGCCAGCGCGCGTCGCGGGCTCCAGCGCGGGCGCGCTCGTGGGCGGGATCTGGGCGGCGGGCGCGAGCGCGGTGACGATCCGCGACGAGCTTCTGCGGCTCCGGCGCGAGGATTTCTGGGACGTGCGGCTCGGACCGGGGCTGCTCGCGGGCAAACTCTTCCGCGCGCGGCTCGAAGCGCTGCTGCCGGTGCGCTCGTTCGATCGGTGTCGCGTGCCGCTCGCGGTGAGCGTGTACGACGTGTTCTCCCGCGGGACACGCGTGCTCGCGGAGGGGCCGCTCGCGCCGGCGATCCAGGCCTCGTGCACGGTGCCGGGCCTGTTTCATCCGGTCTGGCACGAGGGGCGGCCGCTGCTCGACGGCGGGATCCTCGACCGGCACGGGCTTGCCGGGATGCCCTCGGGCGAGCGGCTTTTTTATCATCACCTCGCGTCGCGCTCGCCGTGGCGGAAAGTCGATAGCCCTTCGCTGAAGGTGCCCGAGCGCGCCGGGATGCATGCGCTCGTCATCGACGGTTTGCCGCGCGTGGGCCCGTTCCGGCTGCCCGAGGGCGCGCGGGCGTTCGACATCGCGGCGCGAGCCATGAAAGACGCGCTCTCCCGGCCCGCGCAGGGCCCCGAGATCCGCGTGCAGGGAGGTTTGGCATGAGCGACGAATCCACGAAAAAACCGTGTCTCATCCGGGCCCGCGATCGCGGACCCGAGGCGTCGATGTCGCATCCGTTCAACCCGAATTCGCTGATCCACGGGCACCTCCTTGGGATGGCGACGGGGCTCGAGCGGATCGGCGTCAATCTGATCCGGATCCCGGCGGGGAAGGAGTCGTTCATCTATCATCGCCATTACGGCGAGGAGGAGTTCCTCTTCATCCTGAGCGGCCGGGGCATCGCCGAGATCGGCGACGAGCAATTCGAGGTGGGCCCGGGCGATTTCATGGGTTTTCCCGCGCCGTCGCTCGCCCACCACCTCAAGAACCCGTTCGAGGAGGACCTCGTGTACCTGTCGTGCGGCGAGAAGAAGCCGACGGAGATCGCCGAGTTCCCGCGGCTCGGAAAGACGATGGTGCGCTCGGGCGAGCAGGTCTCGATCTTCGAGACGAAGGCGGCCGAGGCGTTCCCCGGGCTCGAAAAGCTGAAATGAAGAGGGGCGGCCCGATCAGGGGCCGCCCGAAAGCACGACGTAGGCGATCGGCACGGCCGCGCCGACGAGCACGAAGATGCCGCCCCGGCCGAGCAAACCCTTCCGGCCGGGGAGCATGAACATCCCCGAGAACGCGAGCAGAAGGAGCAGGAACGCGTAGCCGTCGGCCACGTACGTCCAGGCCTTCTTGCCGCGGTTCAGGTGCAGCCAGTTCGCGAGCCGCAGGAAAAACCGCGGCTCCTCGCCCTCGTCGAGCACCTTGCCGGTCTGCGTGTCGACGTGGAGCGTGCGCCGGTCGAGCGTGATTTCGAGCTGGTTTGGCGCGGCGCGATAGACGTCGCTCGCCTTGCCCTTCACGTCGAGCTTTTGCAGGACCCGCTCGGCGACGGCCTGATCGTCGCCTTCGAGAGGTCCGCCGAGCTCGTGCGTGGCCTGGTGGCTCTTGAAATTCGGGTCCCAGTCCGCGATGTGGTTCACCGCGAGGCCGGACGCGGCATACACGAGGGTGAGGCCGACCGCGAGGTTGCCCGCGTCTCGATGGACCGTGCGGAGGAGGCCTCGGAGCGAAAGCCGCCGCCGGGGCTCGGGCGTGCCCTCAGCCATATCGCTCCTCGGCCCAGGGGTCGGCATGGTTGTGATAGCCGCGCGTCTCCCAGTAGCCGGGCCGGTCGGTCCGGATGAACCGGACGCCCGTCACCCATTTTGCGCTCTTCCAGAAATAAAGGTCGGGCACAAGCGCGCGGGCCGGCGGGCCGTGTGGGCGCGTGAGCGGATTGCCTTCGTGCTTGTGCGCGATGAGCACGTTCGGCGCGGTCGCCTCGGCGAGCCGGACGTTCGCCGTGTATCCGTTCGCCGCCTCGAAGATCACGTGGCGGACGGTGTCGCGCACCTTCGCCATCTTGGCGAGCTCGGCGACCTTCACGCCCGTAAATCGAGCGCCGAGCACGCTCCAGCCCGTGACGCAGTGCACGTCGCACGTCTGCTCGGTCTGCGGCAGGGCGAGCAGGCCCGCGAAGTCGAGCTCGAACGGGCTGTCGACGTCGCCGTGGACGCGCAGCTTGAAGGCCGACGGGCTCGGGTCGCCCGGGTCGCCGCCCATGGGCTTGAGCGCGTCGAGGATGCGCTGGCCGGGCGGGAGGCGCAGGCGGCCATCGGGGCGGAGCTGCTTGGCCCGCGGATCGTCCGTGGCGGCGAGGACATAGGTGCCGCCGCCGAGCGCGAGGAACGTTGTGCCGGCCGCGGCGGCGCGCAGGAAGGCGCGGCGGCGGATGACGTTGTCGAGCTCGGAGAAATCATCCTTGGACTTCGGCACGGGAGCCTCCTCGTTCGAACGTGCTCATCGTAGCGTTCTACGCCCGAGCGTCGAGGCGGTTTCAACGGCGGGTCCGATCTCGATCTCTCGCACGTCGATGGCGGGCCCGCAGCGCGGGAGGAGCCCTCCTCCGGGGAACCCCCCCATTGACACCTCGGTCTGCCGGAGAATGTTCGGCAGGAGCTGGGAGGGAACTACATGGCAGAGCAGCGCAAAGACGAACCCGGCAAAGGTCAGATGACCGTCGAAGAGGCTGGCCGGAAGGGCGGGCACATCGGCGGCGAACACACGCGGGACAAGTACGGACCCGAGTTCTACTCGGAAATCGGCCACAAGGGCGGCCAGCGCGTCCGCGAGCTCATCGAGGAAGGCAAGCAGAGCGAGGGCGGCGAGGGCGGCGGCCAAGGCCAAGGCCAGAAACGCTGAGCCAGGAGCGACGAGCGCGGGCTCGCCGCGCGATTGCCAAAAGAACAGGAGACGACCATGGCGGAGAAAAAAGAGCAATCCGGTAAGGGTCAGATGACCGTCGAGGAGGCCGGACGGCTGGGCGGTGAGGCCCGCAAGGAAGAGCTCGGCTCCGAAGGTTACGCCGAGATCGGGCGCAAGGGCGGCGAGACCGTGCGCGAGAAGTACGGCCCCGAGTTCTACTCCGAGATCGGACACAAGGGCGGGCAAAAGGGCGGCGAGACCGTTCGCGACAAGTACGGCCCCGAGTTCTACTCCGAGATTGGACACAAGGGCGGTCAGCGCGTGAAGGAGCTGATCGAGGAGGGAAAGCAATCCGAAGGAGAAGGCGGAGGCGAGAAGAAGTAGTCCTTCGCGCGTCGCGCTGCGGCGCGTCGAAACATGAATGCCAGCGAGGGCCGGGTGGATAAAGGAACTTCCGCCCGGTCCTCAACTCATTTGCGGCCGTAACGTTTGTCCCGACGAGCGGCGTCGTCCGGGCCGCCGAACTCGACGAGGTAGCGCTCGAGGTCGAGCTTCTTCTGCGTGTTCGCCGAGCTCATGTAGCGGACCGTGCCGTAGATCGGCCGTTCGGGGCCCCAGGGGCGGTCGTAGCGGCCGAAGGTCCAGAGGATGCCCGAATAGGAGTTCGGGTCGCGGCCGTCGAGCGCGTACTTGTCGTTGAGGTGGATCAGCGCGGCCAGGGCCTCGCGCGGGGTGCGGGACCATTCGAGGACACGTTTGCCCCAGAGCATGCGCAGGTAATTGTGGATGCGGCCGTCGCGGAGGAGCTCGCGTTGCGCCGCGTTCCAGAGGGGATCGGTCGTGCGCGCGGCCTCGAGCTCGGCGAGGGTGAAGAGGGCCGGGCGAGGATCGGTTTCGTGATCGGCGAGGGTCTTCTGGGCCCAGTCCGGGAGCGATTCGAAGCGCTGCGCGTCGTCCGGGCGGAGGGCGCAGAGGTTCAGGCCGATCTCGCGCCAGGTGACGAGCTCGTCGAGGAAGGACTCGACGGGCGCGCTCATGCCCCAGAAGCCCTCGCGCCGGCCACGCGCGGGTTTGACCTTTTTTTCGTTCCATCCTTCGAGCCGCTCGAGCTCGGCGAAGATTTCGTGTGTCGCGACGTGGCCGAAATGAAGATACGGCGAGAGGCCGCTCGTCGCGCGGGCGTCGGGGTCGTTGCGCTCGGTTTCGTAGCGGATGAGGTTCGTCCGGAGGAACCGCGCGAGCGCGGCGCGGCCGGCCTCGGAGCCGCCCGGAATGCGCGTGACGACGGGGACCGAGTGGTCGATCGGGAGCGCCGCGAGCGCCGCGGGCGAGGCGGCGAGCAGATCGGGCGAGGCGGCGGGCCAGCGCGCGAGGAGGTCTTGCGGGAGGAGGCCTTTCGAGGCGGCCGGGAGGCCCTCGGCGAGAGGATCGGGGAGCGGGCGGCGGCGGAGGTGCGGGAGGAGGTTTTTCTGGAGATACGCCCGGAACGAGAAGGCCGTGGGGAAGGCGCGGTCGGGGGCGTAGATCGGCAGGAGGCCGTTGGAATCGACCTGCTCGAAGCGGACGGGGATTTGCTTCGCCGCGGCGGCGATCATGCGCGGCAGGAAGAACGTGGGGAAATCGTCGGTGACGACGACGCACGCGCGGGCCGAGAGCGCGGCGACGAGGCCTTTGCCCGCGCCGGCGCGAGGCTCGACGTAGGCGTGATGCGTGACGCCGGCCTCGGCGAGGCGGCGGGCATTGTCGGCCATGCCGCGGAGGACGAACGCGTGGAGCCTGTCGCTCGCGTGGAGATACCCGGCGCGCAGGGCTTCGAGGACGACGAGGGGGCGGCCGAGGGCGCGCGCCCATTCCGCAGCACGTTCGAGGCCGAAGTTGAAATGGGTGCGCCGCGCCGCCGTCATCCAGTAGAGGACGAAGGCTCCCTCGGGGCGGAGATCGTGGTCGTTCGCCAGGCGCACGCGGTCCGAGGGGACGCGGGTCGCGCGGAGGAGCGTGTCAGGGTCGGGGTTCGTCATGGCCATGTCCCGGCGTGGTTCCCCTAAGCCACGCGCACCGACCGGCAAGGGGCGAGGTCGGAAGAGGCACGCAAAATCGCCAAACGGTGACACAGTCCACATGTCGAGGACACATTTTTTTCGGCAAGAGGCTCGGGACGCCCGACCGGCTCTTGGAGTATGAAGGCGTCGGTCACACGAACCGGTGGGGAGCGTCCACCTCCGGGTACGCATGAGGGAGGTTTGCCCGATGGCACTCGCGAAGAAGATCGGCCTGTCATTCGTCCTGTCGCTGCTCGTCGGCGTCGCCGCTTGCGCCGAAACCACGGAGTTTCCGGCGCCCGTGACGCCGCCGCCCCCGCCGCCCGCGCGCACGGCCGACGCGACGCCGCCGCCGGCCGCCACGGCGGCCGTGAAGGGCCCGGCCGCGCCGCGGGTCGATGCGTCGCTCATCCCGCGCGACGTGCTCTTCGGCAACCCCGACCGCACGGGGCCGCAGCTCAGCCACGACGGCAAGCAGATCTCGTTCCTCGCGCCCGTGGACGGCGTGATGAACGTGTGGGTCGGCCCCGCGGAGGACCCGTCGAAGGCCAAGCCGGTGACGAGCGACAAGGTGCGCGGCATCCGGCAATACTTCTGGGCCTACACGAACGACCACATCCTCTACGCGCAGGACAAGGGCGGCGACGAGAACTGGCACCTCTACGCCGTCGATTTGAAGAAGGGCGAGACGAAGGATCTCACGCCGATCGACGGGATCGCGGCGCGCATCTCGGGGACGTCGCAGAAGATCCCCGGCGAGGTGCTGGTCGGGCTGAACGACCGCGACAAGAAGGTGCACGACCTCTACCGGATCGACATCAAGACCGGCGAGAAGAAGCTCGTCTTCAAGAACGAGGCGAACTACGCGGGCTTCGAGACGGACGATGATTTCAAGGTCCGGCTGGCGATGCGCAAGGCCCCCGACGGCGGCGACGTGTTCGTCGACCCGAACGCGAAGCCGAAGGAGAAGGGCAAGGAGCCCGAGCCGTTCCTGACGGTGCCCTTCGAGGACGCCGAGACGACGAACCCCGTGGGCTTCGACGGGTCGGGCAAGTCGCTTTACCTGCTCGATAGCCGCGGCCGGAACACGGCGGCGCTCTTCGAGCTCGATTTCGCGACGAAGAAGGCGAAGCTGCTGCTCGAGGACGCGAAGGCGGACGTGCAGCGCTTCATCAGCCACCCGAAGACGGGCAAGCTGCAGGCGGCGGCGGCCGTGTTCGACAAGCCGACGTGGCAGACGATCGACAAGTCGATCCAGCCGGACCTCGACCTGCTCGGCAAGCTCGGCGACGGGGAGCTGCGCGTGCTCAGCCGGACGCTCGACGACAAGCGCTGGCTCGTGGCGATCGTGCCCTCGGACGGGCCGGTGAAGTTCTACCGGTACGATCGCGACAAGAAGAAGACGGAATTCCTGTTCACGAATCTGAAGGCGCTCGAAGGCAAGCCGCTCGCGAAGATGCACCCCGTGGTGATCAAGTCGCGCGACGGGCTCGACCTCGTGAGCTATTTGACGCTGCCGAAGGCGTCGGATCCCGAGGTGGACGGTCGTCCGGACAAGCCGCTGCCGATGGTGCTTCTGGTGCACGGCGGGCCGTGGGCGCGAGACATCTGGGGGCTGAACCCGATGCACCAGTGGCTCGCGAACCGCGGGTATGCGGTGCTGTCGGTGAACTTCCGCGGCTCGACCGGGTTCGGGAAGAAGTTCCTGAACGCCGGGAACAACGAGTGGGCCGGCAAGATGCACGACGACCTGATCGACGCGGTGAAATGGGCCGTGGACGGGAAGGTCGCGGACGGCGCGAAGGTGGCGATCATGGGCGGGAGCTACGGCGGATACGCGACGCTCGTGGGGCTGACGTTCACGCCGGACCAGTTCGCCTGCGGCGTCGATATCGTGGGGCCGTCGAACCTGAAGACGCTGCTCGCGACGATCCCGCCGTACTGGGCGCCGCTGGTGGCGACGTTCCACAAGCGAATGGGCGATCCCGGGACGGCCGAGGGCTCGAAGCTCCTGGAGGACCGGAGCCCGCTGTCGCACGTGGACAGGATCAAGAAGCCGCTGCTCATCGGGCAGGGCGCGAACGATCCGCGCGTGAAGCAGGCCGAGAGCGATCAGATCGTGAAGGCGATGCAGGCGAAGAACATCCCGGTGACGTACGTGCTCTACCCGGACGAGGGGCACGGGTTCGCGCGGCCGGAGAACCGGATGAGCTTCAATGCAGTGGCCGAGACGTTCCTGGCGCAATGCCTGGGCGGGCCGGTCGAGCCGGTGGGGGATGACTTCAAGGGGTCGAGCCTGCAGGTGCCGGCGGGCGCGGAGCAGGTGTACGGGATCGGGGAGGCTTTGCCGAAGAAGTAGTTCTTCCTGAACGACCCTCACCCCCAGCCCCCTCTCCCGCCCGCGGGAGAGGGGGTTTTGTTTTGCCTGCGGTAAAGGGGGTTTTTGTGTTTTCAGCGAGGGACGATCGAGACTTCGACGCGGGTTTGTCCTGCGGCGGGGCGGACGAGCAGGAGGCCGGGGCGCGTGGCGTCGACGCAGCCGTTCGAGAGCTCGAC
The DNA here is from genome assembly GCF_029946515.1 of Polyangium sp. 6x1. Lineage (GTDB taxonomy): Bacteria > Myxococcota_A > Polyangia > Polyangiales > Polyangiaceae > Polyangium. Next base: position 131,013 of record NZ_JARZHH010000010.1, on the reverse strand, counting down.
GCGGTAGCCCTCGGGATAATTGCGCTCCGGGACGGAGATCTCGGTGACGCCGTTTTCCATGGGCGCGTCGTAGGTGAGGGCAAACGTGCGGGCGGCGGCGTCGTAACGGAACGAGGGCGCCTCGCCGGCGACGGCGCGGGGATAAGGGCGGGCGACGACCGAGGTGATCGCGGTCGCTTCCTGGCCCTCGTAATCGACGAGGGAGAGGTCCTCGAAGTTCCAGGTCTCCTTCGAATCGCTGTACTCCCAGTAGGTGAAATGGAGGGCATTTTCGTCCATGGCGTCGTAGACGGCCGTGACGTACTCGCCCGCGGTCTCGAGCTCACGCGGGACGCCCGATTCGCCGATGAGGACAGGCATGTTCCACTCGCGGCCCTTGTCGGCCCACCTCGATAGGTACGTGAGCGCATTCGAAGGGGCCGGGGTGCCGCCGAAGAGGGCGACCGAGTCGTACCAGTGCGGCGCAAAGACGAGGCCCTCGCCTTCGGGTTTGTCGAGGTACGTGGAAGCGCCGATCCCATCGGTGCCCGTGGCGTCGAAGAAGACGAGCGCCGTCGGGTCTTTCGCGTGGAGGAGCGCCGCCATTTCGGTGTAGAAGGGCGTCAAGACGGTTTGCTCCCACGTCTTCAGGTCCGCCGTTCCCTGGTGCGGCTCGTTCATGGGCTCGTAGCCGAGGACGCCGGGGCGGGTCGCGTGGCGGGCCGCGACGCGCTCCCAGAGGGCGCGGAAGGCCGTGCGGGCGCCGTGCTCGTCGGACCAGAATTTGTCGAAGGCCGCGCGGACGTCCTCGTCCTTGGAGTAACCCGTGAACCAGTCGGCGCAATCGTGGTGCGGCTCGGGCGTGGGGAACGGGAGGGTCCAGGCCGGAAAACCGTCGCCGCAATAGACGTCGGAATAGATGTCCTGGTGGAAATCGACGATCGTCCAGATGCGGCGTTTCCACGCGCCGTCGAGGAGAGCGTCGTAACGAGCGAGGAAGGTCTCGTCGTCCATGCCCTGCGTAGGCTCGACCGCGGCCCAGACGAAAGGGACGCGGAGCGCGGAGACACCCCAGGAGGCGGCACGATCGAGGTAATGATCGAGGGATTCCTGGAAAGAAGCCTCGGTGGAGGCGAAATCGAAGGGGACGAAAGGCGCGAACTTGCTGCGGCCACCGGCATTGACGCCGCGGAGGTAGACAATGCGGCCGAGGGCGTCGCGAAGGACGGTGCCGTCCGGCGCGAGGCGGTGGTCCGGGGGCGCCGGGAGCGCAATTTCGCAGCGAGGGGCGTCCGGGAGAGCCGGCGTGTCGGTGGAGCCACACGCGACGAGGGGGAGTGAGGCCGAGAGGGCGAGGAGGAAGCGAAAAGGTTGCACGAGGCGAATGGTAGCGGCACGGCGTGGGCGCTGTCACGGCGCGTGATGGGCAGAGGCCGGGCGGCTCTGCTAAGCTCGCGGTCCCTATGCGTCTCCTCGGCTCGATCGCGGCGGTCCTGCTCCTCTCGGCCTGCAATGGCGGCGCGCAGCCGCCCGATTCTCCACAGACGACGGGCAACGCGCCGGCGGAGACGGCGCCGAGCGGCTCGACGACGGCCGTCCCGCCGAACGAGCCTGCCCCGACGACGACCGTGGTGATCCCGATGCCGGAGAACACGACGGGGACGCCGATGCCGACGGTCAGCGCGACGAGCAACCCGGAGCCGGCCGCGCCGACGCAGCCAGGCGGGTCGTGCGGGGGCAGGACGTGCGGCGCAGGCGAGAGTTGCGCGTCGTATTACGGGGTCGCCGGGCCGCGCGGGCCGATGTTCCACGCGTGCGTGGTGCGATGCCGGCGCGGCGAGCCGAACGACGGCTGTCCGCAAGGGAAGAAGTGTTACACGGTCGCCGATGGCCCGGGCGACGTTTGTCAATGAATACCATTACGACGAGGTAGCGTCGCTCAATCCTCGATCGCGCCGAGGAGCGTGCGGAGGACCTCGGCCTGCGTGCCGAGCGCAGGGTCGTGGCTCGATCGGGAGAGCGCGGCGAGCGAGTCGGCCTGGAGGGTGACGACAGGGCGGAGGCCGCCGAGGTCGTCGAAGCGGCTGCCCTGGAAAATGCGGCCGAGGCGCCGGACCATGGCGAGCGCCGAGGCATACGCGATGACGTCGCCATGCCGCGCGCTGGCGATGCGCTCGACGTCGTCTTCGTACCGCGCGTCGATGGTGCGGCTGGCCGTGTGCCAGGTGCCCGTGGCAGCGTCGCGGTACCGCGCCGAGACGGTGATCTCGCAAGGTTCGCCCGGGACCCACACGGGCATGGCGATCCGCGCGATCTCGGTGCGCGCCTCGCCCGCGTAGAGGTCGCCGAGCAGGAGGCGGTCATGATCGAGCGAGAGCGCGGCGAGCCCGCCCGAGACTTCGAGCACACGAACGGGCGCAGGGACCGAGTGGACCGTGAGCTCGACGTCTTCGAGGACGACGTCCCCCGGCGGAGGGACGATCCGAGCGACCGCGTCTTCCCGATCCGCGAAGGCGCCGCCGGCGAAGACGTCGTCGCCGAGCGGCGCGAGGTGCGCGACGTCGAGGCGATCGGGCGTGCCGACGGCGGAGACACGCACGTTCGCGCGTCGCAAGGAGGCGACCTCGTTCGCGAGGCGGAGGCCGGCCTGCGCGACGCCGATGCCATCGCTGAGGACGAGGACTTGCCCCGCGGAAGGGAGCGTTGCGCCTTCGGCGATCTTCACCCCGACGAACCCTCGCGCGAGGGCGAGGGCGCCCGCGAGGTCGCGCGTGTTCGCGACCGCAGCGCCACCGCGCGGGCGTTCGAGGACGCGCGTGACGGCGCCGTCGAGCAAGGTGCGATGCGAGCCCGGCAAAGGAGGGACGACGACACGCGGGCCGGAGGCGTCGATGATGGCGACGCGATCGCGATCGCCGAGGTCCTCGAGCGCGATGCGAGCGAGCGACGCGGTGTTCGGGTTGCGGCCGTCGAGCACGATGGCGAGGCGTCGCGGCTCGCGGACGGAGGGTTTGGCCGCGGGGAACGCGTCGGCCGGGGCGATGGCGTCGATGCGGAGGAGGACCTCGCCGCCCCAGCTCGGGACGAGGGTGTCGCTCGACCGAACGACGACGGCGAGGCCGCGGCCAGAGAGCGCGACGGGGCTCGATGTCTTGCGCCAGATGCCGTCCTTGGGGACGAGGAAGCCGGTGGGCGGGGTCCAGGGATCGTTCGGGCTGCGGCGAACGACAGGCTTGGGCAGCTCCGTGGCGTCCATGAACTCGACGCCGTTCGCGGTGATGACGGAGGCGCCGCGGCGGCCGCCGGAAGGCGCGAAGACGAGCTGGCCGTCGCGGGTGAGCGCGGGAGGCGCGCACGCAGACAAACCCACCGTGGCGACCACCACGAAGGCACCCAGGAACCGGCTCGCTCGCCCGCCTGCGCTCATCAGGGTGCCCGTAGGATACGCCAATCGAACCGGAAAGGGGCGATCGAGCACGTCGTGACCGCGATGACGCGGGCGTCCGTTCATGGCAAAGCTCGGCGCGATGGAGAAGGCGATGGGCTTCCGCATCGGCGCGGACGAAAACGGCCTCGGGCCCCGGCTCGGGCCGATGCTGGTCACGGCGGTGATGGCGCGCGTGACGGAGGAAGGCGCGGCGATCGTGGGGCGAAAGCCGCGCGGAGGCCTGGCCGAGCGGCTCGGGGACTCGAAGGCGATGGTGGCCTACGGGGACGTGGGGCTCGCCGAGGCCTGGGCCCGCGCGCTGGTGGAGCGAGGCGGAGGGCGCGCGGCAGCGGCGCGGACGCCGGACGAGCTCGCGCACGCGATCGCCAGCGAGGATCGCGCCGAGCTGCGGGCCGCGTGTCCGCCCCACGTGGAGGCGCAGTGCTGGGGCGCGGACGCGGAGGCGTTCACGGCGCCCGCGGAGCTCGTGAAGACGATCCACGGCGACCTCGATCGGCTGGAGAAGAAGGGGGTGTCGATCGTGGCGGTGCGGAGCGAGGTGCTCTGCGCGAAGCGGCTGAACGAGGGGCTCGCGGCGGGGAAGAATCGGTTTCAGATGGATCTGCACGCGATGGAGCGGCTGATCCTGTCGATGCGGAGCGACGCGGGGCAGGACGTGCAGGCGGTCTGCGGGAAGGTGGGCGGGTTCGGGAAGTACGGCAGTGCGTTCGGGCCGCTCGGCGGGCGGATGCACGTGGTGCTGGAGGAGACGCGCGCGAGGAGCGCGTACATGTTCCCGGGGCTCGGGGAGATCGCGTTCGTGCGGGATGGGGACGCGACGGATCTGCTCGTCGCGCTCGCGTCGATGGTGGGCAAGTGGATGCGCGAGATCCTGATGGGGAGGATCGTGCGGCACTACCAGGCGATCGTGCCGGATCTACGCGGGGCGAGCGGGTATCACGATCCGGTGACGGCGGCCTTCGTGGAGGCGACGCGCGTCACGCGGAAGAAGCGGCAGGTGCCGGAGGAGTGCTTCGAGCGGAAGGGGGCGGAGGCGGGCTGAACGACCTCACCCCGGCCCCTCTCCCGAGCGGGAGAGGGGATGGGCGTGAAGGAATCGTTCTCAGCGGTTCACGATGTGGACCGCCGCGCCCATCGCGTGCGCGGCGGCTTCCATGAACGCCTCGCCGAGCGTCGGGTGCGGGTGGATCGTGAGCGCGATGTCCTCGGCGAACGCGGCCATCTCGAGCGCGAGCGCGCCCTCGCTGATCATCGTGCTCGCCTCGGGGCCGACGATGTGCACGCCGAGCACCTGCTTCGTCTTCTTGTCGGTCACGACCTTCACGAAGCCGTCGGTCTCCATCATCGCCATCGCCTTGCCGAGCGCCGCGAACGGGAACTTGCCGACCGAAACCTCGATGCCCTTCGCCTGCGCCTCCTCGGCCGTCAGGCCCGCCGTCGCGATCTCCGGATCCGTGAAGATCGCGCCCGGGATGCACGCCCAGTCCTTCGCCGCCTTGTGGCCCGCGATGACCTCCGCGATGATCTCGCCCTCCTTCGAGGCCTTGTGCGCGAGCATGGGCGGGCCCGAGAGGTCGCCGATCGAGTAGATCGTCGGGACGTTCGTCCGGCCGAACTCGTCCGCAGGCACGAAGCCGCGCTTGTCGATGTTCACGCCGACGTTCTCGAGGCCGATCCCGCGCGAGTTCGGGCGCATGCCGACCGCGACGAGGACCACGTCCGTGACGACCGTCTCGGGCTTGCCCTCGACGTCGAGCTTCACGGCGACCGAGCCGTCGGCCTGCTTCTCGTAGCCCATGGCCTTGGCGTTCTTGAAGATCTTGCCGCCGCGCTTCTGGATGCGGCGCTCGACGACCTTCACGCAGTCCTGATCGACGCCCGTGAGCAGCGTGGGCATCGCCTCGACGACGACGAGCTCAGCGCCGAACGCCTGGTAGACCATGCCGAGCTCGAGCCCGATCACGCCGCCGCCGATGACGAGCAGCCGCTTCGGGACCTCGCGCAGGCTCACGGCCTCCTTCGCGCCGATGATCTGCTTGCCGTCGAACTTGAAGCTCGGGATCTCGATGGTCGACGAGCCCGTCGCGAGGACGATGCCCTTCGTCGCCTCGATCGTCTCGACCGTGCCGTCGGCCTTCTTCACCTCGACGCGGTTCGGCGAGACGAGCGTCGCCGTGCCCGCCATGAGGTCGGCGCCGTTCGACTTGAGCAGGCCTCGCACGCCGCCCGTGAGGCGCTTGACGATGCCTTCCTTCCAGTCCTGCATCGCGTTCGGGTCGTGCTCGACGGAGCCGAGCTTGATGCCCATCGTCGCCATCGACGAGTGCGCCTTCTCGTACGTGTGCGCCGCGTTGATGAGCGCCTTCGACGGGATGCAGCCCCAGTTGAGGCACACGCCGCCCACCTCTTCCTTCTCGATGCACAGCGTCTTCTGCTTCAGCTGGCCGAGCCGAATCGCGCAGACGTAGCCGCCGGGGCCGCTGCCGATGACGATCGCGTCGTAGGTCTTCATCCGATTCTCCAAGGTGGAACGCGGGCCGACAGCCCCTTTTGGGCGCGGATTACCATGTCGGGCGAAAGGTGGGGGCGGAAAAAGCGGCCGGCCAGGGGGCACCCAGAGTCAGCGCCAAATCCGGGGGGTTTGGGGGGGTTCTCGGACCCCCCCATCGTCAGCTAATGCCCGGAGCCACCCTGCGAGCCCCCGTAGGGGCGGTTCGCCAGGACCTCGGCGCGCTGCTCCGCGAGGTGCCACGGCAGCTCCGCGTAGACGTCCTCGAAGAGCGTCTCGCGCGCGGGCGGGCCGAGCGCCTCGACCTCCTGGATCGCCGCGCTGATCTCGGCCATGAGCCCGTCCTCGAGCGCGGCTTCCTCCGCCTCGTCGATCAAGCCGCGGTGGACGAGGTGGCGGCGCAGGCGCACGATCGGGTCGCGCTGCGCCCACGTGTCGACCTCCTCCTGCGCGCGATACCGCGTGGGATCGTCGCTCGAAGAGTGCGCGCCCATGCGGTAGGTCAAAGACTCGATGAACGTGGGCCCGCCGCCGCTCCGCGCGCGCGCGACAGCGTCGCTGACGACACGGTAGACCGCGAGCACGTCGTTGCCGTCGACGCGCACCGAGGGGACGCCGTACGCGCGGCCCTTCACCGCGAACGTGGTCGAGGCCGTCTGCTTCGCCGCGGGGACGCTGATCGCCCAGTGGTTGTTTTGACAAACCAGGACGCAGGGGACCTTGAAGACGCCCGCGAAGTTCAAGGCGTTGTGGAAGTCGGGCTCGCTCGTGCCGCCGTCGCCGACGAAGCCGAGGACGACGCTCCGGTCCTTGCGCATCTTCGCGGCCCAGGCGGCGCCGACGGCGTGCGGGAGCTGCGTGGCCATGCAGCTCGACCACGCGACCTGGTTCACGGCGCGGCCGCTCATGTGCGAGGGCATCTGCCGGCCCTTGAGCACGTCGCCCGCGTTGCCGAAGTACTGAGCGATGTAGCTCTTCAGCGGGAAGCCTCGCACGAGCATGATCGCGCTCTCGCGCAGGGCCGGGAAGACCCAGTCGTCGCGCTCGAGCACGAGGCCCGTCCCGATCGGCGTCGCCTCCTGGCCGCGGCACTCGCCGGCGAAGTGGATGCGGCCCTGGCGCTGCAGGAGCATCATGCGCGTGTCGATGAGGCGGACGCGCTTCATCTCGCGGTAGGCGCGGAGGAGCACGTGCGGCGACAGGCCGGGGTCGGTGTCGGGATCGGCGCTGCCGTCGTCGCGGAGCACGCGGAGGAGCCCGAGGTCCGGGGCCTCGTCCGCGCGAGGTGCCGCCTCCATCGCTGCCCCTTGCGCCTCAACGTCGTGGTCGTGCATGCGGGCGAACCTAGCGCGAATCCGCCCGGCTGTAGAGGGTGAAGCTCTCGCTCAGGGGCTACAGACGCCGTACGTCGGCGTCTCGGGCTTGCAGGTCTGGCCCATCGGGCAACCGCCCGCGTCCGGCTCGAGGCCCTGCCACCCCATGTTGAGGCAGCTATACCGGCACATGTTGCTCACGCAGCGCTGGTTCGCGCCGCAGTCGTTGAGGTCGCTGCACGCCCCGCCCTCGGGGGCGGGCGTGGGCGACAAGGGGACGCAGAGCGAGAGCTCGTCCTCGAGCACGGTCAGGCGGCACGGGAAGCCGTTCTCGCACTCCTTGCCGTCGAAGAGCGTGCAGGACTTGGCGAAATTGCAGAGCCAGAGCCGTTTGTTGCCGTAGTCGTTGTGGACGTTGCACTTGGCGCTGCCGCAGAAGGGTCCGGGCTCGTTCTGGCAGCAAATGGGCGAGCAATAACCGAAGACGCAATGGAGGCCGATCCCGCACTCGCCGCTGGCCGAGGAGCACGTCGCGCCGACCCCCTTGATGCCCGCGCCGCCCTCGCAGACCGTGCCCGTGCCGGCGCCGTTCGGCCGGCAGGACTCGTTCGGGCCCTGGCAGTCCTGCGCGAGCAATTTGCACTCCGTCTCCTCGACGTCGCTGTAATCGGTGCACGTGGGCGTGCCGCCCGTGCCCGACGAGGACGTCGCCATGCCGCCGGCGCCGCCCGCGCCGCCCTCGCCGCCGACGCCGCCCGTGCCCGCGGAGCCGCTCGTCGGGTTCTCGGCTTCCGTGCCCGGACAACCAAGGAGCAGCCCTGCCGAGAGCAAACCGACGACGAGAGAAGCCAAGCGGATCGGCGACATGCCCGGGACGATACCACGAGCCGCATCGAGGCTTCGAAAAGGAAGAGGCCGCAGCGAGCCCGCCGCGGCCTCTTCGCGCTCCTACGTCAGCGTCCGCGAGGGCTCAGGGCATGCCGCCCATGCCGCCCATGCCGCCGCCGGCACCACCGGCGCCGCCCGCGCCGCCCATGCCGCCGCCAGCACCGCCAGCGCCACCCGCGCCGCCCATGCCGCCAGCACCACCGGCGCCGCCGCCGCCGAGCGCGCCCAGCGGATACTCGAGGTCGACGCAGTACTTGCCGTGCACGGTGTCGGTGCAGGTCAGGCCGTTCGCCGCATTGCCGCAGTCCGCCTGGCCTCCGTCGCACTTGGGCATCGGCAAGCAGTAGCCGACCATGGCCGGGTTGCCCTGGATGATGCCCCAGCACCAGCTATCGGGGGCGATGCAGTCCTCGTGGCTCTTGCAGCTGTTCGTGCAGAACCCGATGTCGCCGGGGCCGGTGCAGGACATTCCCGCGGAGGGGGTGCAGCCCATCACGACCGGCGAGAAGACGCAGAGGCCGTTCCCGAGGCCGCCGCAATCGCCGTAACCGACATCCCCGTCGAGCGTGCAGAGGCCGGAACAGAAGCCCTTGCCGTCCGAGAGGCCGCCGATGCACACGCCGTTGCCGCACTCGTCCGTGGCCGCCTTCGGGTCACAAACGGCCCCGAAGTCCTTGCCCGGCGAGACGGTGCTCACGCAGATGCCGTTGGCGAGGTCGCAGATGCGGCCCTCGCCACACGCCTCGTCGTTCGCGCAGGTCGGGATGCAGACGTCGCCCGCCGTGATCCGGATGCACGCGACGTCCTCGCGCCCGTGGCACTTGAACTCGTCGAGCGGGTCGTTGATGTACATGCCCGTGGGGTTGTTGACCTCGCACGATGCGAGGCAACGTCCCTCGGCCGCGCTGCTGTCCGCGCCCTTGTAGCAAATGCTGCCGACGCCCGGACAATCGCCGCTCGTCTTGCAGGTCTTGCTGCAGTAGCCGTTCTGCGGGCCGCCCTGGAAGACCGCGTCGTCCTTGTCCGCGACGATGCAGGTCCCGGGATCACAGTCGGCGTCGGTCGTGCACGCCGCGCCGAGCCATTCCCCCGAATCCATGGGGCCCGTGCTGGTGGTCCCACCCGTGGCGCCGATCCCGCCCGAGCCGCCCTCGCCGCCCGTGGCGCCGGTGCCACCAGATCCCCCGGTGCTGTTGTCGCTCCCGCAGCCCGTGTTGTTGGCCACGAGCCCGACGGTCAATCCAAGGGTCGTGAGGACCCACCAAACGCTCTTCATCTTCATCGGCCGCCTCCACGCGAACGAAAAGAAAGACCAGGCCACCCGCGTGACGGGCAGCAAACCTCGCCTTCCGGAAGGCCAAAGCATACCTGCGGAGCCGCGCGAGGGCCAGCGCCCGCCCGCCCGCAGGGCCGCGCGTCAGTCGTCGCGAGGGCCAGGCGGCAAGGGCGCGACCGCGTCGTCGTCGTCTTCCTCGTCCTCCGGCTTCCGCGGCTGAAGGGTGAAGACGGTGAGCACGACGAGACCGAAGGCCATCCCCATGCCGATCTTGCCGAAGAGCTCCGCGCGATGGTGCACGGCTTCGAGGAGCTGGCCCTGCGGCGTGTCGTCGCGCTGCACGCCCTTCGCGTGCAGATCACGGATGCGCGGCGTGAGCGAGAGGCCGACGTAGGCCACGGAGACGGCCATGAAGAGCGTGCACGAGCGGCGCAAGCGCGAGAGGAGGGTGCGGCCGCGGCGATGCGTGGCGAGCGTGCGCGTGACCTCGGCGGCGAGCGCCGCGAGGGCCGCGCCGAGGGCGATCGGATCGAAGCGCGCGAAGACCGCGCCCATCACGTCACCCGCGATCGGCCGAGGGAGCATGCCGAAGACGATGGGCGCGGCGCCGGCGCCGAGCGCGACCGCGCCGCCGATGTACACGCCGCCCGCGAGGACGGCGACGAGGGCCGCGACGCGATCGACGACGGCGAGGATTCGGTCCCGCTTTTCCTGCGGATCGGGGGCCAGATCGGCCTCGGTGAAGGTGTCGTTCATACGTGCATCCTCACGCCGTGGTCGGCGTCGCGCGTGCCGATCTCGAGCGCGGCGGCGCGGCTCTTCACGACGACGGGCGGCCTGCCCGACGCCTCGAAGCGCACGTGCGCGCGCGCGAGCTTGGTGTTCAAGCAGTACGTCATGGGGCCGTCCGGGTTCGGGTAGTAGAGGCCGACCATGTCGTCCGTCTCCGCCTCGAACGAGCCCTCGATCCGCGCGGCGCGGCCCTCGGCGGAGAAGCTGTAGCGCCTGCGGCCGACGTCGCCGTGCGCGCGAGCGATCTCGAGCGGCGCGTTCCAGGTGTAGGTCACGCCGCGGAAACGCGCGCAAACGAGCGTGACGAGCGGCGTGAGCACGGGGCCCACGCGGACGCGGCCAGAGAGCGCTTCGACGACGAGGTCTGCTTCGCTTTCCCACGAGTTGACGTGGCACCAGGCATAGAGATCCGCGTGCCCGCGGCCCCAGTTGTGCCCCTGCATGCCGCGCCAACCGGAGAGATCCCAGCGCTCGCCGTCCACCTCGACCTCGCCCGAGAACACGAGGTCGGGGTACGGCGTGAGCGTCTTCGATCGAGGGAATTTGCCGCGGTACATCGAGGCGTGCGGGAACGGGACGAACGGGCTCGCCTCGCCCTCGAAGCGAAGGTCCCAGCGAATCGAGTGCTCGCGTCGCGCGATGCGTCCATGCGTCTCGCCCGGCCGGATGCGCATGCGCTCCTCGCTGGAGCCGCCGGCCACGGGGAGGCTCCAGGCGACGTCGAGGCCCTCCTTGCCGAAGAGCGCGTCCGCATAGGGGAGCACGTGCTTGACGGCGACGTGTTTGCTCTGGCCGCCGCGGCGATCGAAGGCGATCGCCCAGCCCTCGGCGAGGGCGCGGCCAGGCTCGCGCGCGGAGGCGAAGATCGTGGCCTTGATCCAGATCGCGCGGTCGCCCGCGGGGTCGTTCGCTTTGAGGAAGTAGCTCTCGACGTGATCGGCCCCGGCCGCGGGATCGAAGCGGACGGCGTTCGGATCTCTCGGTTCGTTCATGCCGGTTCGTCCTCCGCGAGCGCGAGGAGCGCCTCGCTCACGGCGTGCGGGTCGGCCCGCGACGGATCCCCTTCCATGGCCGCGAGGATCGTGCGGGCCGCGCGGATGCGCGCGCGACCCACGGCGGCGACCGCGAGCGTGCGCTTGTTGCGATCCCACGAGCCGAGCTCGCCGACGATCTCGCGCGTGGCGCGGTCGTGGCCCATGCTCGCGAGCGCCACGCGCGCGTGCCAGGAAAAACGGTCGCGGCCGAAGACGAACGCGCCGCCGAACGCGCGCCGCTCGAGCCCCACGCGCGCCTCTTCCAGGCCGAGCTCTCCTGCGATCTCGATCGCGGCGGCCTCGTCCTCGGCGTCCTCCGTCTTGATCGCTCCGTTCACCACCGACGCGAGCACCTTCGCCCCCGCATGATCCCCGGCGCGTCCGAGGACCACGGCCGCGGCGACGCGCACCGTGGGGGACGCGTGCGCGACGAGGTCACGCGCCCGCGCTGCGAGGATCGGGTCGACCACGTGCTCGCCCTCCTCGCTGCCGATCTCCTCGGCCATGCGGAGCGCGATGTGGCAAACGAGCGGATCGGCGTCGCGCGTGCGAGCGGCGAGAGCCTCCACGACGGACGCGCGATCCTTGCAGACGCGGGCGTACGCGATGACGGCCTGGAACCGCACCTCCGCGCGGGAATCTTCGAGCGCACGGGCGAGCCTCTGCGCCGCGCGGCTGTCGCCGATCTCGCCGAGCGCGGTGAGCGCCATCTGCCGCACGTGGACGTCGTCGTCCTCGATGGCGACGAGCAGGGCGGACAGCGCTTCGTTCGCGCCCACGTCGGCCAGCGCGAGCGCGGCTGCCGAGCGGACGGGCGCGGCTTCGTCGGAGAGCGCGCGTTCGAGGGCGCGCACGACCTGGCTGCGTGCGTCCTCGGCGTGGCGAACGAGATCACGCACGGCGTCCTCGCGCACGGAGGCTTTGGACGAGCCCACGTCGCGGAGGGCGGCGTCGAGGGTGCGGGGAAGCGCGGGCGCCCGGAACATGCGCGGCGAGGCTAGCACGGCGGGTGCCGGATCACTTCCCGCGGATGGCCCGGAAAGACCTCAGGGACCGCCGCCCGCGCCTCCAGCGCCGCCAGCACCACCAGCGCCGCCAGCTCCGCCTGCGCCGCCTGCGCCTCCAGCTCCGCCTGCGCCTCCAGCACCGCCGGCTCCACCAGCTCCGCCAGCGCCGCCCGCTCCACCTGCGCCGCCGGCTCCCGTGGGGACCCAGGGCGGCGGCGGTTTGGGCGCCTCGGCCGGCAGGCAGATCTGCGGCACCTCGGTCGAGACCGGCGGCGGCGGGATCTTCACGACGCAGATGCGCTCGGCGATCGGCTCGAAGTCGATCACCCTCGCGGCGCGCTCGGACGGGCGGGCGCATTCGTAGCCGCTGCGGCAGTCGCTGTCGTCCTCGCAGCCGGCCATGCAGAACGTCCGCCCGAAGCGGCCCCAGCTCGCGTCGTCGGCGGCGCCGCAGGCGGGATCGAGCTCCGACGAGAACGCGACGCAGACCCCGTCGCCCTCGGGGCATTTGTCGGGCTCGCACCCGAAGATGGTGCAATACCCGCCGGGCTGGGTGCTGTCGCAGAGGCGGTCGCCCACCTGCGAACAATCGAGCGAGTTGGTGCAGTCGTCCCCGATCTTCGGCGTGCAGCCGGCGAGCGCAGCGACGAAGGCGGCGAGGAAGAGCGTGATCACGCGGGGTCGGGGCATCGCAGGGCAAGCGTACTAACGGGCCTCGGGCCGGCGTGCAACCGGGCGCCGCAGACGGCGCGACGCGGCCCGGATCCACCGGCCGATCGGGGTCGACCGTGGCGCGCTCGATCGCGGGCGGCGGCCTTGCTCTGGACGGATGGCCCGGGGCACTGCAGGATGGGGGCGCCGCTCCCTGCCCGCCCATGGTCTGGAGGGCGCGCGGCGCAAAGACCGGCCCTCCTCGAACGTGCGGAACGCTCGAATTGACAGCCGGGGCGCCGCCCTTTAGATACCGGGAAATTCCGGACCGCACCCCCGGAGGACGAAGCAACCCCATGGCTACTTTCATCACCGAAGATTGCATCAACTGCGGCGCTTGCGAGCCGGAGTGCCCCAACGAGGCGATCAGCGAGGGCGACGAGATCTACGTGATCGACCCCGAGCTTTGCACCGAGTGCGTCGGCTTCTACGACCACGAGGCCTGCCAGGCGGTTTGTCCGGTGGAGTGCTGCTTGCCCGACCCGAAGCGCGTGGAGACCGAGGAGGCGCTCATCGCTCGGGCCTCCCGCCTGCACCCGGACGACGGCGAGCTCAAGACGAAGGTCGCCAAGAACGACTTTCCCTCCCGCTTCCGCAAGTAGCCAAGAGGAGCGCCGCCCCGAGGTGCATCCGCCCCCGGCCCGCCCCAAGCTCTGGCCGCTCGCCCTTGCGCTTTGCGCGCTGGGCCTGGCTGGTTGCGGCGGCGGCGCTCCCCTCCTTCACCCCGCACACGTCCTCTCGCCCGGCAAGGTCACGCTGGGCGCGGGTTTGTCCGGCCAGCCCGTCCTCGCCGCGCTCCCGAGCGCGCCTGGAACGGACGAGGCGCAGGCCGAGACGGTCCTCCAGGATCGAACGATCGCGCCTGCCGTCGCGCCGTGGGTGGGCGGACGCGCCGGCATCGCGGGCTCGAACGAGGCGGGGCTGACCTACTCGGGGCGGGCGGTTCGTCTGGACGGACGGCACGCCTTCACGTTGAGCAAGAGCGTCGCGCTCTCGCTGGGGCTCGGCGGCGAGCTGATCTTGTCGGGGCGACCGAGCGCGGGGAACAACGACGCGGGCTCGCTGCTCGGTGGGGGGCTCGACGTGCCGCTGCTGATTGGCTGGAAGAGCACGGGGGAGCTTTATTCGGGGTGGATCGGCCCGCGGGCCGGGATCTCCTGGGTGCGCGGCGCCCTCCCCAGCGCGGATCCCGCGAAGCCTTTGACGCTCGCGGGCGAGCACGTCCGGGTCGGCATGGTGGCGGGCCTCCGGCTCGGGTTCCGTCATGTGCACGTGGCCCTCGAGGTCGGGGGCGACTGGCACACGGTCTCGGGCAGCCTGGGCGCCACGGACGTCTCGTTCGATCAGTTCTCGCTCACCCCGGCGGGCGCGCTGATCGTCGGCTTCTGAGCATTTCGCGCGAAATTCGGCCGAGAATCAGGGCCAGGGGAGCGACCTCGGGCGAGGCGCTTGCCCACGCCGTGGACCCGCCATAGACTGGGGATCATGCGCTCCTCGAACGTCCCGCTGCCCGCGCTCCTCGCCTCTCTCGGCGTTGTCGTGGGCGGTTGCTCGGCCCCCGTGGCCGAGGCCGACGACATCACGAGCGCGACCGGATCCACGACCGAGGCAATCGTCCTCGTCGAACGTAGCGTCGCCGAGGGCGAGTTCGTCCAGACGAACGTGTCGGCGAAGTTCATGCGCCTCGCTTCCGGCGCGGATCCCGAGGTGGCCGAGCGTGTGATCGGTGGATCGTGGCTGGAGCTGCCGGGCGCGGGCGAGTGTATCGCGCTCACGTCGTTCGCCGCGGCCGAGGACTCCGATGCGCTCTCCGCGCTCGGCACGATCGAGCTGCTCGACGTCGGCGATCTGTCGATCCAAACCGGCACGACGCGCATGCCGCTGGCGACGCGGGCATTCCCGGACCTCGGAGCGTTCGTCTCGGGCGTGTTTTACACGTCGCGTGATGCGCAGAGCGATCTGCCGGCGCCCGCGCGGTACGTGCTCGAGAGCACGGGCTCGGCGACGCTGAATCCGTTCGCGATCGAGGGTGACGCGCCGAGCGCGCCGGAGCGGGTTCGTCTCGGTGAAACCGCGCTCGCGGAGGGCGTGGTCTTCGAGGAAGGGACGGCGGCGATCTTGCGGTGGAACACGAGCGAAGCGCCCGCGGTGGGCGACCTCGTGTACGTGGATCTCACGGCGTCGAGCGGCGCGGGCATTCGTTGCGCCTACAACGATTCGGGCGAAGGCGTGATCCCGCAGTCGGTGCTCGACAAGAAGACCTGGGGCGCGCTCCCCGCGACGGTCGCGCTCTCGGTGCACCGCATGCGCCAGGGTGGCTTCGCGGCCGCGGGGATCGACGCGGGTGAGCTGCGGTTCGACCTGTCCGTCGTCGGTCGCGCGACGATCGCGCCTTCGTCGCCCTGACGAACGTTCGTCTGGCCAAACCAGCGGGGACCGAGCGATGAACCCCGACGAGCGCGAGACGGCAGAGCGTTCCCGGACGCACGCGGAGGCCTCGCGAAGGCTGGAAGAGGCGTGTGATTTCGTGGGGGCGGCGCGGGAGGCGTTGCTCGCAGGGGACGCGCGGCGGGCGGCGCGGCTCTCCGCGCTCGGGGGCGATGAGGCGACGGCGCGGGAGGCGATCGCGCGGATCGCGGAGCGTCTGCCGAAGGAGGTGGCGCTCGCGGCGGCGTCGGACCTCGGATCGCGCGGGTTCGGCAGGTACGCCGGGACGCTCTACGCACAGCTCGGGGAGCACGCAGAGGCGGCGAGCGCGTTCGTCACGGCCGGCGAGGTGCTGCTCGCGGCCGAGAGCTTCGAACGCGCAGGGCAACCGGCCGAGGCGGCGCGGGCGCTCGAAGCGGCGCTGCGGCAGCGACCGGATCAGGCCGCGCCGAGGCTCGCGCTGGGCGCGCTGCTCGCGCGGCACGGGCGAACCGAGGGGGCGATCAAGGCGCTGCAGCAGATCGACGCGTCGGCCCCGGAGCGCGCCGCAGCGCTGCCGCTGCTCGCGCGGTGCTTCGAGGAGGTGGGGCTCGCCGAGGCCGCACGGGAGGCGCGCGCGGAGATGGCGCGGCTCGGGGTGCACGAGGAGCCGCCCGCGAAGGACGCGACGGGCGGGTCTGCCCGGAAAAACGATCGGCGCGGCGGGGGCGTGGTCCTGTTCGGCCGGTACGAGACGACGCGGGAGATCGCGTCGTCGGCGCACGCGCGGCTCGTCGAGGCGACCGATCGGATCAGCGGCGAGCGCGTCGCGGTGAAGATCTTCAGCGGGCTCGTCGAGGGCGCGGGGCGCGACGCGCTGCAACGCTTCGAACGAGAGGCGCGCGCGCTCGAACGGCTGCGCCATCCGAACGTGGTGCCGCTCCACCAGTACGTGCCGGAGGGGCCGGCGATGGTGCTCGCGTTCATGCGCGGCGGGTCACTCGCGGACAAGATGCGCGAGGGGCCGATGGCGCCAGCGCGGGCCGTGGAGATCGCTTGCCTCCTCCTGTCGGCGCTCGGCGAGGCGCACCGGCTCGGGATCCTGCACCGCGACGTGAAGCCCGCGAACGTGCTCTTCGACGACGCGGGCACGGCGATGCTGTCGGACTTCGGCGCGGCGCACCTCGGCGACCTGTCGAGCACGGCGACCGCCGGCGCGATCGGCACGTACGCGTACATGTCGCCTGAGCAGCGGCTCGGTCGTCCCGCGGGGATCGCGAGTGATCTCTACGCGGTGGGCGCCGTGCTTTACGAGCTGCTCACGGGCGAAGCGGCCGAGCCGATGCGCGGGCGCTTCCAGGGAGGAGCACCGAGCGAGAAGAACCCCGAGCTCGGGCCGGAGCACGACGCCGCCGTGGCCACGCTGCTCGCGGAAGAGCCGGATCGACGGCCGGAAGACGCCTTCGAGGCGCGGCGCGCGCTATCGGCGCTGCGCTGGCCGGAGGCGCTTCCAAGGCGATGGGCGGCCGCGACGAACGGGAGCGAGCGGCCCGCCGCGCCGAGGCAAGGCGAGCGCCTCGGTCCGCCGCTCGCGCTCGGCGACGGGCGCGACATGGCGAGCCTGCGCCACGACGCATGGCTCGATCGCGAGGTGCTCGTGATCCCGATGGACGAGGCGTCCCTCGCCCGCGCGCGCGCCTTTGCGCGGGCCGGGTCTCCCGCGCTGCCGACGGTGCTTCGCGTGGATCGCGCGGCCGGCGAGATCTGGGTGGCGCCGCCGCTCGGCAAGGCGCTCGCCGACGCGCCGCGGGCGATCGACGCGGAGGCGATCGAGCGGCTCGGGCAGGCCCTCGCGGCGCTCGCGGCCGTGGGCGGGGCGCACGGCCACGTCGACGCGCAGCACCTCTACTGGTTCGACGGGGAGATCGAGCTCGCGTGGCCACGAAAGCCCGCCCCGCCGGACGCGGCCGAGAAGGACCGCGCGGCGCTCGAGGCGCTCACCCGCGGGACGCCGCCCTCGCGCTGAGCCCCGCGCGCGCTTCATGCATCCACGTCCCGCACGGGCGCGCTGCACGCCCGCGCGCGGCGGACCATGGAGCAGATCCCGATCCTCCGAGATCTCGCGATCATCTCGATCGTCGGCGTCCTCGTCGTCCTCGTCCTCGGCCGCGTGCGCCTGCCCGTCGTCGCTGGGCTCCTCCTCGCGGGCGCGTTCATCGGGCCCACGGGCTTCGGGCTGCTCAACGACGTACACCGCATCCAGTCGCTCGCCGAGATCGGCGTCGTGCTCCTGCTCTTCGGCATCGGCCTCGAGTTCTCGCTCGAGCGGCTTCGCCAGATCGCCAAGACCGTCACGATCGGCGGCTCGCTCCAGGTGGGCCTCACGATCCTCGCGTCGGTCCTCTGCGCACGCCTCGCGGGGCAGCCGCTCTCACGTGGGATCCTCTTCGGCTTTTTGTTCGCGCTCTCGAGCACCGCGCTCGTGCTCCGCACGCTCGCCGAGCGCGGCGAGGTCGACGCGCCGCACGGACGCTTCATCGTCGGCGCGCTGATCTTCCAGGACCTCTGCGTCGTGCCGATGGTGCTCGTGATCCCGATCCTCGCCGGCAAATCCGGCGGCGATCCGGCGCATGATCTCCTGCTCGCGCTCGGCAAGGCGGCGCTGCTCGTGCTGGTCACGGTGGTCGTGGCTCGCTCGCTCGTGCCGCGGTTCTTCGCGCTGGTGGACCGCGCGCGGAGCCGCGAGCTCTTCGTCATGGCCGTGCTCGGCATCTGCCTCGCGACGGCGTTCTTCACGTCCCTCGCCGGCCTCTCGCTCGCGCTCGGCGCGTTCCTCGCGGGCATCCTGCTCGCGGGCAGCGAGTACGCGCACCGCGCGATCGGCGACGTCCTGCCGCTGCGCAACGCGTTCACGAGCCTGTTCTTCGTCTCGCTCGGCATGCTGCTCGACGCGCGCGTGCTCATCGAAGAGCCGCTCTCGGTCGGCCTGTACCTCGCGGCGTTCGTCCTCGGAAAAGGGTTCATCGCGACGCTCTCGGCCCTGTCGATGCGTTTTCCTGCGCGCGTCGCGTGGCTCGCCGGCGTGGGGCTCGCGCAGTTCGGCGAGTTCGGCTTCGTGCTCGCGACGCTCGCCGAGCGGAACGGGCTCATCACGAAGCGCGAGGATCGGGCGCTGCTCGCGGCGGGCGTGCTCAGCATGATCATCACGCCGCTCGCGATGCGCCTCGCGCCGCGCGTGCGCGCCGGCGAGAAGATCCTGAAGCCGCTCGAACGCCTGCTCGGGGCGCGCGGCATCGACGAGCCGATGCCCGAGCACTCCGCGCTCTCGGAGCACGTGATCATCGTGGGGTACGGCGTCGCAGGAAAGATGCTGGCGCGCGCGCTCGCCGAGACGTCGGTGCCGTACCTCGTGCTCGAGCTGAACGCGGAGACCGTCCGCGCCGCGCGCGAGGCCGGCGAGCCCGCGTATTACGCCGACGTCACGAGCCCCGAGGCGCTCGCCAGCGCGCGCGTCGAGCACGCCGCGGCGCTCGTCCTGCTCATCAACGACCCCGAGGCCACGCGCCGCGCCGTGTCCGCCGCGAAGCAGAGCGCGCCGAAGATCCCCGTGCTCGTGCGCGCGCACTACATCGCCGCGGACCGCACGCTCACCGAGCTCGGCGCCGAGGAGGTCGTCTTCGAGGAGCTCGAAGCCGGGCTCGAGATGATCGCGCGTGTGCTGCGTCGACGCGGCATTCCCCGGAACGTGATCATCGAGCGCGTCAACGTCGCGCGCCGCGAGAGCAAGGGGCTCTTCATCCGGAAGCAGACGCTGCAGCGGCCCACGCTCTCGGAGCTGCCCGAGCTCGGCGAGCTGAAGGTGGAGACGTTCCTCGTGCGGCGCGGCTCCTACGCGTGCGGCAAGAGCCCGCTCGACCTCGATCTGCGCCGCAAGACGGGCGCGAGCCTCGTGGCGATACGCAGGGACGGATCGCTCTGCGAGGACGTCACCGCGAGCGCGCCGTTCCGCGAGAGCGACGTGCTCTACCTCGTCGGCAAGCTCGTCGCGATCGAGGGCGCGGTGCGCCTGCTCGACGAGGGGGACTAGGCGGTGGCCTCAGCCCGCTTGCGCCGGCGACGCTCGCGCACGAGGTGCACGAGCGCGCGCACGCCGACGCCCGCGCCGAAGAGCAAGCCAAACGACGAGGGAACGCCCGCCGCCCACACGAGGAGCGGGACCGGAGGACGCGTCGAGCACGTCGAGCGCATCGCGAAGCGGCACGCGTTCATCTGGTCGATCTCGTCCCGCGTGGCCGTGGTCTCCGGCGTCTCGGGCAACGCGCGCATCGCCCCCGACACGAGCATCCACGCCGCGAGCGCCTCCCGATCGGCCGAAGGATCCCGCGGCACGTGGTTCTTCATGACCGCCGTGAGCGCGCGCATCCGGGCCGCGGGCTCGATCTCTGCGAAGGCCCCCGCCAAGGCCGACGCGACCGGCGACGACATGCGCCCGAGGCAACCCACGGCCCGATCCTCGTTCGGCCGCAGGTACACGGTGTTGCCCTCCGGCGTCATGTGGGGGATCGATCCCATGACGGGCTCCTCGCGCACGAGCCCGCGCCGCGCGGCGAGCACACACGGCGGCAAGCGCGGCGGCGGGCGCAGCCACAGCGCGGCGTACTTCAGGTACGTCACGAGCGCGGCCGCGAAGCCGAGCGCGGAGATCACGAGGAGCGCGGCGATCACGCGGCGCGCGCGACGCTCCCGCGCGGGTTCGGCGGAAGGGGGGACGGTCGCGCTCATGAGAAACGCTTTTGCTCGGCCGCCCCGGGCCTGTCAACCGCGGAGCGCCTCTCCGGAGGTCTGCGCGACCTTGGTCCAGACCATCGCCGCTTGCGGCTGACCCATCGCCGCCGACAGGTACGCGAGGAAGCGCGCGCAGGCTTGCTCGGCGCGCTGATCGGACGCCTCCCGGGCGCGCGCGAGCGCCGTGAGCGTCTCCATGAGCGCGCGATCCATGTCGCCCGCCGACGCGAGCCCGATGCCGTACGACAGCCGCGCACGGACGCGCGCGCGCGGCGAGCTCGCCGAGTCCACCGCTTCCTTCAGCTTGCGCAGCGCCTCGCCGGGCTCGCGTCGCGCGAGCAGCACGAACGCGCCCATCCGATCGACGAGCGCGTCGTGCTCGCCCGTCACCCGGAGCCGCACGAGGATGTCCTCTACCGTCTTGATGTCGCCCTCGACGAGCGCCTCGCGCAGGAGCTTCGACAGCCGCTCCGCCATCACCACGGGATCCTCGACCGCAGCCGGATCGTCGCCGAGCGCCTCGACCGCCTCCGCCACCGAGGGCTTCGACGGCAGCCCGTACGCCGCCACCCCTTCGCCTCGCGCGCTCAGGCTGTCGGGCGAGAGCGATCCGAGCGACGACGGCGGGTGCGGATCGGATGCGCGCATCTGTCCCCCCTCCCCCATCGCTGCCTCGATGATCGACGCGATCGACAGCTCCTCGGCGGGCGCATCGACGAGCAGCTCGCCCTCGTCCGACAGCTCTGGCACCTGCACGTCCGGATCGAGGCTGCGCGCCTCGTCGATCAGCGCCGCCGCCGCCTTGCGCAGGCCCGCGCCCGCCGCTGCGAGCGCCGCCTCCGCCGCGAGCACCGCCGCCGACGCACGCTCCCCCGCGACGGCCGCGTGATACGCCGGCTCCGCGAGCCCGAGCGGCCCCACGTTCTGCTCGAGCACGCGACCGGCCATGCGATGCCAGAGCTCGCGCGTCCCTGCGTCGAGCAGACCGATCAACGCGCGCGCCGTGGTCCTCGACGCGATCGCGAGCCAGCCTTCCTCCGGCCGGTACGCCCATCCCGCGCCGACGAGCGCGTCCTCCACGACGGCCACGCGCGCGCCCGCGCCCGCCATCAGCGTCGACACCGCGTCCACGATCTCGCTCGGCGCATCCGCGCCAAGCAGCGCGACGCCCACGAGCGCCGCGCGCTCGCCAGGTTCGAGCCACGTCGCGCGCCGCACGATCCACTCGTGCGCCGGCGCCGGCGCGCCTCGACCGCTCGCGCGATCCCGCGGCTCGGCGACGTCTCCGGCCCACCGGAGCTCTCCCGTCGAGAGCCCCTCCGCGAGCGCCTCGCGGATCCCGAGCGGCATCCCTTCTCCGCGACGCGCCCACCTCTCGGCGGCTTCCTGCGTGATCGCGCCGCCGCAGAACGCGCGCGCGAGCGCCACGGCCGCCTCTTTCGGCAGCGGGCCCAGCGTCACCTCCGCGACCACAGGGATCGACGAGAGCACCTCGGGCAGCGCCTCCTCCACGTCGAGACGCACGACCGACCGGAAGAACCCCGGCGCCGGGATCGCCTGCGACACCACCTCCAGCGTCGCCACGTCGATCAACGCCACGTCGTCGACCGTGAGCAGACCCGATCGCCCATCCACCGGCGCGAGCCAAGCATCCACGAGCTCGGCGGCGCTCCGCGGGTCGATCCCTTCCCCCGCGAGGAGCTTGTTGAACGCCGCGGCGAGCGCCTCCGGCAGCGCCGGCGGTTCTTCCCGCCCGAGCGACCGCGCGAACGCGTTGCGCAGCGCCCCGAGCGGCTCGCGTGGCAAGAACGTCGGCGCGATCCGCAAGGACCGCGGCGGCGCGAGCCTGCGCGCGAGCTCCTGAAGCAGCCGCGTCCCGCCCGCGCCCGGCGCCGCCCGCAAAAGCCCTGCGCACCCGAGCGGAACCGTGAGCTTGCCGAGCTCCTCCTCGCGGCCCACGAGCTCCGGCGCGAGCACGAGCTTGAGCACGTTCGCCAGCGTGTCGCCTCGGAGCGGCGCGTAGATGTCGAGCCGCAGGCCTCGCACGATCGAGCCGTCCGCGGCACGCCCTCGACGCAGCCCCGCGGTCACGAGGTCGCCCGACTGCACCGCCGCGACGTCCGCATCGAGCAGCACCTCACCGGGGCGCGCGATCGCCGCGAGCCGCTCGGCGCGGACGAGCGGCTTGCCCCACGCGAGCCCGCCCTGCGCGCCGATCGGCTGCATCTCGCCTTGCGCGATCCCGATCCGCAAGGGCTCGCCGTCCTGCGCTTCTGCCACCTGTTCGAGCGTGAACCCGAGCGCCTCGTCGAGCGCCTCGGCGGCGAAGTCGACGCTATACGCCTCGCCGCTCCACGCGCAGAGCGCGCCGCCATGAGCCTCTGCGCGCTTCAGGATCGAGAGCGATCTCTCGAGATACCCCGATCCGGAGCTCGCCAAAGAGCCGTTTGGCCCGTGGAAGCTCACCACGATACGTTCCGCCACGCGCGCATCGTCTCTCATCGCGCGCATCCGTCAAAGGGGTTCTTCAGCCGAAAATGATGAACCCGAGCTTCGTGAGCACGAAGTCCGCCACGAGGATCGAGATCGACACGCCCACGACGGCCCGCGTCGTCGACTGGCCCACGCCCTCGGTGCCGCCGCGCGTGATCATGCCGAAGTGACAGCCCACGAGCGCGATGATCGCACCGAAGAACGGGCACTTCATGAGCCCCATCCAGAAGTCGCGGAAGTTCATCGAGCCGAGCGCGGAGCGAAGGAAAAACCCCCACGGGATGCCGAACTGCCAGTCGCAGATGATCATCGCGCCCGAGAAGCCGATCACGAGCGCCAGCGCGCCGAGCACCGGCATGATGATCACGCAGGAGACGAGCCGCGGCACCACGAGCTTCTTCATCGGATCCGCCCCGAGCGCGCGGATCGCGTCGATCTGCTCCGTCACGGCCATCGAGCCCACCTCGGCCGCGATGCCCGATCCGATCCGACCTCCCACGATCACCGCCGTCAGCGTCGGCGCGAGCTCGCGCGAGAACGACAGACCGATCACGCGGCCCGTGTACTCCATGCCGCCGAACTTCTGCAGGCCGAAGGCGAACTGCACCGCCATGACCATGCCCGTGAAGAGCGCCGTCGCGCACGCGATCCCGAGCGATCGGATGCCGAGCTGCTCCATCTGGTGCATCGTCGATTGGAGCTCGAACGGTCTCTGGAACATCGCCGCGAACGTCTCGCGCGTCATCCGCCCGATCTGCGCGAGGTGCACGAGGAAGTTCGTCCCCCGCTGCGCGAGCCGCTCGTAGAACGGCGGCTCCGGCGGCAGCCCCGGCAGCGACTTCGGCTTCTGCGACTCCACGCCCGAGGTCTGGCTACTCATCGCCGGGCACCGTGGCGAAGCCTTTGACGAACGCGCGAAACGGCCCGACCGCGGCCGAAAAGCCCGCGGGATCGGCGATGCAGTAGAGGTCGTAGACGCAGCCGTCCTTCTTCAGCACCCACACGTCGAACTGCCGCGGCACGCCGTCGAGCTTCGCCGTCACCACCGTGTGCAGCGCCTCGCGCCCGTCGAACGGCACGACCTCCTCGCTCACCACCTCGCGGTCCGTGAACTGCAAGAAGAGGTGCTGCACGAGCGAGCGGAGCGGCACGTCCTCGCCGTCCACCTTGCAACGACCCGAGGCCGCGATCATCGCGTCGTTCGCCGTGTCCTCGAACGCGAGGGCCTGGCCGTCGAGCTCGATCTGTTTCCACGTCGCGGGCGGCGTCGGCACGCGGAAGGCGTAGCCGGTCCCTCGGTACACCGAGCCCGTGAAGCTCGGCGCTCCGCAGGCTCCGATCCCGAAGACCGCGAGGCAGAGGCCGAGCACGAGCGCTCGGGGGCGACGAAAGGGCATTCCCATCGCGCGGGCGAAGCTAACACGCCGAAGAGAGCGTCTCCGGCGGAAACCGACGACCTGACCATGCTGTGACAGACTGCGTACTCCGTTTCTCACCAGCCCCACGGGTCCCCGCCCTGGGGCCGTCGCGGCGGCGGGGCGCCGTAAGGCCGACCGTAGGGAGACTTGGTTCGCGGGGCGGGTGGGCGGAGCTGGGTCCAGCGGTCGTGCTCGCGAGGAGGCTTGTCCCGCATGAACACGCGGATGAGCAGCGCACCCGCGACGAACCCGCCGAGGTGCGCGAAGAACGCGACCCCGCCGCCCGACCCGCCGACCGAGCGGATGCCGCTGAAGAGGTTCAGCACGAAGTACTCGAGGATGATCACCCAGGCCGGGAGCTCGAAGAAGATCCCGAAGAAGAGCCAGAGCGGGACGATCGGGTTCAGCACCGTGATCGGCGAGCGCGGGTAGAGCGACCCGTACGCCGCGAGCACGCCCGAGATCGCGCCCGAAGCGCCCACCATGGGCACGACCGACGACGGGTTCACCACCACCTGCGCGAGCGCCGCGCAGAGGCCGCAGAGGACGTAGAAGAGCGCGTACCGCTTGCTGCCGATGGCGTCCTCGACGTTGTCGCCGAAGATCCAGAGGTAGAGCATGTTGCCGCCGATGTGCGCCCACCCGGACGGGTCGTGCATGAACATGCTCGAGAACACCGTCGGCAGGGCGGCGATGGGCTCTTGCACGAGGCGCGCGGGCACGAGGCCGTACTCCATGAGCAGCGCGAAGGCCCTCCCCTCGGTGCCGCGGGGGCCGGCCACCGAGATGAGCGCCTGCGTCCACACGAAGACGCCGAGGTTCACGAGGATGATCAGCCAGTTGACGTAGGGGCGGCGCCGAGCCGGCAGGCGGTCTCGAAGGGGCAACATGGCGGGACTGCCTTACCATGCGCAGGCCATGCCGGTCTTTCAAGGACACGAGGGTCCGCCTTCCCCCTCGTGACAGGCGTGGACCGTGCTGGTAGACGGAGAACGCGATGCCTCCGATCGGTCTACGCCTCCACGACACGATGACCGGCAAGCTGACCCAGCTGGTGCCCAAAAAGGCCGGCGAGGTGCGCGTCTACTGCTGCGGCCCCACCGTTTACGACGTCGCGCACGTCGGCCACGCCCGCGCCGCGCTCGCGCCGGACGTGCTCGTGCGGCACCTGCGCAGCCAGGGCGTGCGCGTCGTCTACACGCGCAACGTGACGGACGTCGACGACAAGATCCTCGCGCGCTCCAAGGAGAAGGGCGAGACGCCGCTCGACCTCTCGGCCCGCATGGCGGCGCTCTACCAGGAGGACATCCGCGCGCTCGGCTGCCAGGACCCGGACCACGAGCCGCGCGTTTCCGACTCGATCGACGACATCATCCGGATCATCGAGACGCTGATCAAAAACGGCAACGCGTACGTCGCCGACATGCCGAACGGCTCGAAGGACGTCTACTACGCGGTCCGCTCCTTCGCGGAGTACGGCAAGCTCTCGCACCGGCACATCGAGGACCTCTGCTCGGGCGCGCGCGTCGAGGTCTCCGAGCAGAAGCACGATCCGCTCGATTTCGCGCTCTGGAAGGGCGCAGGCGACTGCACGTGGGGCTGGGACAGCCCGTGGGGCAAGGGCCGCCCTGGCTGGCACATCGAGTGCTCGGCGATGAGCGAGCGCTACCTCGGCTACGGCTTCGACGTGCACTGCGGCGGGATGGACCTCGTCTTCCCGCACCACGAGAACGAGATCGCGCAGAGCGAGGCGGCGCATCCGGGCGAGGGGCCGTTCTGCTCGCTGTGGATCCACAACGGCTTCGTGAACGTCGACAAGGAGAAGATGGCGAAGTCGCTCGGCAACTTCGTCACGATCCGCGACGTCTACCAGCGCAACGACCCCGAGGCGCTCCGGTACTTCCTGCTCACGGTGCACTACCGCGGCCCGATCGCCTTCGAGACGGAGAAGCGCGAGGACGGGCGTGTGGTCTTCCCGGGCATCCTGGAGGCGGAGCGGCGGGTCGATTACCTCTATCACACGCTCGGCCGGCTCGGCTCGCTGGCCGAGCTCGCGAAGGGCGCCACGGGCGGCGACGACGCGCCGGCGCCGACGATGCGTTTGCCGAAGGAGATGGCGCCGATGATGGACCTCGCGTCGGCGGCGCGCGGCAAGATCGACGCGGCGCTCGACGACGACCTCAACACGCCCGTCGCGCTGGCGGTCGTGGGCGAGGTCGCGCGCGCGGGCAACGAGCTCGTGGACCTCGCGCAGAAGCGCCGCAAGGACCCGGAGATCGCGCAGGCGGCGCCGCTCGTGGCGAAGATGCTGGCGCGCGCGCTCTGGTCCTCGGTCGAGCCGCTCGGCATCTTGCAGACGCCGATGGCCGTCTACCGCGGGCGCACGCAGGCGCGGCGGCTGTCGATCCTGAACAAGACGGCCGAGGAGATCACGGCGCGGCTCGAGGAGCGGCGACAGGCGCGGCAGGCGAAGGACTTCGCGCTGGGCGACGCGATCCGTAAGGAGCTCGAGGCGCTCGGGATCGAGGTCGCGGACAACCCGACCGGGACGACCTGGCGCATCGGCGTGTAGAGCTCGCCCGTACGTTTCCTACCTGCCCCCCGTGACGTAGCCAGATCCGGGAATTACCCTTCCCCCGGCCCATGGCTCGCGACCTTTATTCCGTGCTCGGCGTCGCCCGGGACGCTGACGAAGACACCATCAAGAAAGCTTTCCGTAAGCTCGCCGTCCAGTACCACCCGGACAAGGCGCCTGGAAAGGCGAACGAGGCGAAGTTCAAGGAGATCAACCACGCCCACGAGGTCCTGTCGGACAAGCAGAAGCGCGCGCTCTACGACGAGTTCGGCGACGAAGCCCTGCAGCAGGGCTTCGACGCGGAGCGAGCGCGGTTCGTGCGTCAGTACGGCGGAGGCCGCGGCCGAGCCGGCGGGCCGGCCGGAGCCGGCGGCGGGGTGCCGTTCAACGTCGAGGAGATCTTCGGGGGTGGGGGCGGCGGCGGCGGCGCCGCGTCCGGCGATTTCGGCGACCTCTTCGGCAACATCGGCGACCTCTTCGGGCGGGGCCGCGGCGGCGGCGCGCGCGGGGGCGTGCGTGCGCGCAAGGGGCAGGACGTCGAGAGCGAGGTGACGATCGACTTCGTGTCGGCGGTGAAGGGCACGACGGTGCAGCTCCAGCGCGAGGGCGAGGAGCCGATGACGGTGCGCATTCCTGCGGGCGCGAACGAGGGCAGCCGCATTCGTGTCCCTGGGCAGGGCGGGCCTGGAATGGGCGGCGGGCCTGCCGGGGATTTGCTGCTGACGATCCACGTGACGCCGCACCCCTTGTTCAAGCGCGAGGGCGACGATCTCCGTCTCGACGTGCCGGTGAGCATCGGCGAGGCGTATTTCGGCGGGAAGGTCAAGGTACCGACGCCGGACGGCGAGGTGACCTTGAAGGTCCCGGCGCACACGCAGAGCGGGCAGGTGCTCCGGCTCAAAGGAAAAGGCGTGGCGCGAAAAGGAAAAGAGCCGGGGGACCTGTACGTGCGATTCTTGATCCACATCCGCACGGAGGACGAACCGCGCGTGGCCGAGGCGGTGAAGGAGCTCGACGTGCCGGGGGACGAGTTGCGGAAGGAATTGCGGTTCTGAAGGCGGCTCTACGCCTCACCGATTTCGCTCTACGAATGCACTCCCATCCAGGATGCTGTTCACCCCGACGTAGTAGCCTGCCTTCGTCGTGAAGATTGGTTGTCCCTTCGCCTCTTTGCCGTGCTCATCCGTTGCGATGACGTAAACGGTCCTATCCAAGTCGCCGGCGTCGGGCGCATCGCGACAGCTCAGGTGCTTGCCATGGATGATGAGGAAGTTCGGCCAAGTTACGCCGTGCGCATGTAGCTGCGCCGCGATCTTGGCAATGGTGCCCCACCAGGGCCGAAACTCTTTGCACTTCTCACAGCCTTCCGCATCGATGTTCTTCGATAGTCCGATCTGCATGTGAAACCTCTCCTGTTGGTGCTCGCGCGCGTCAGCCGCCCGTACCTTCGTTGTCGCCCGGCGGCTCCTCGGCTCGACCCCTTCTCGCCGCGCGCCCTGCCGTGACGAGCGACGGATACGCCGCCGCGCCTCCCTCCTTCCGCCGGAGCCACGTGGCGGTCGTCGTCACCTCTCCATACAGGCCGAGGAGCAGCGCAAAGGCGCGCTGGACTCGCTCGACCCAGAGCGCTTGCTCCGTGCTGCGGGAGGCCGAAAGCTCTGCGACGATCCGGTGGGAAAGCTCGTCCGCGCGCGCGGCGTCCTCGGCGCTGTAGTGGACCTTGTCGTTTTCGAGCTGCTTCTTTTCGGTACGATAGAGCCGGGCGAGCCGGGCGAGGTCCTGGGCGAGGTCACGGTACCCCGTGCCCACGCGGATATCGGCGATCTCGCGGCCGGTGGGCGAGGCCGGGTCGAAATGGTAATCGCCGACCTTGAGCATCCGCGCCTTGAGCGTGGTGGCGTCGTCCACCAGCTCGACGGGGAGCTTGGCCTCGGTGCCCTGGGCATTGGCGGAGAGGAGCGAGGTGGCCGCATACCAGGCCGCGAGGGCGGCGGCTTCGAGGTCATCGAGGGCAGCGATATCGAAGAGCTCCTTGGGCAAGAGCTCGAAGCGGGCGCGTGTCTCGGGTGCGGAAAGCTCCCGGGCGATGCCGAGCGCGACGATGGCCGCGGCGTCGACGCTCGTATTGGGTGATTGGAGGCTGTCTTTGGGGATCTGTTCGAAGCGCGGGAGGAGTTTTTCGAATGCGGCCTTGGCGGCGTCCGCATCGACAGGGGGCTTCTTCTTCTGCGGAGGGTTCATCGTGGGGACGCTACCATGGGGACCGTACAGGGCGGTAGCGGTTCGACGGAGGGCGGGGAGGTCGGTGGGCGACCGCCGGCAGGCTCGGCGGAGCCGCGGGGCGGTCGCCAGGCGACCCCATTTGAGATAAAGCCAACCTCCGGAGGTCGGTGGGTGACCGCCGGGAGGCTCGCGGGAGCCTCGGGAGGTCGACAGGCGACCCCATTTGAGAGAAAGCCAACCTCCGGAGGTCGGGAGGTGACCGCCGGGAGGCTCGCGGGAGCCGCAGGAGGGTCGAGCCGGGAGCACGCTGGGTGGTACCCTGACTCGGATGGTGCACCGAGTAGACCTCGTCGGATACCACAACACGGAAAAAATGGGCTACTCCATCCTGACGGGTAAAGTTCCCTTCGGCTTCTACACGAACAAATCCGTCTCAAGATACCGCGGCGCAAGGGTATGGTCAATCGCTGGCATAGATCAGCCGAGAAAATATTTCCTCGCCGATTGCTTCATCATCGACAAGATTGAACGCTCGGACCACGAAGCATTCGCGAATCTCGTGCGCGGAAGAAAGGGCAAGGCGTTCCGGGATACGATTCTCCTCAACGACTACCCGTGGTTCGTGGACTTCCGGAACAGCCAAGCCAACTTCAGCTTGGGCCTGTCGCCGATCGCCAGCAAGTTTGTCAGGCGGCTCGAAGCCCTCGCGCCGGAGGCGATCTGCCTGCGCGCGCGCTGACCAAGCCGCGAGCCTCCGCCCGTCTCACCCCCCTTCCGTTTTCATCCGCACCCCGGCTAACATCCCTCCGCCCGCTCCCCATCCACGAGAGGAACCGACCGATGCTTGCCGGACGCATGATGGACTTTCCCCTCACCCTCACGCATTTCCTCGAACGCGCGCGCACCTTCTTCGGTCGCAACGAGATCGTCTCGCGCCTCCCGGACAAGACCCTCGTCCGCGGCACGTACGCCGACTTCTACCGCCGCACGTCCAAGCTCGCGAACGCGCTCCATCGCCTCGGGGTTCGGCCTGGCGATCGGGTCGCCACGCTCTCGTGGAATCATCAGCGCCACCTCGAGGTCTACCTCGGCGCGCCGGCCATGGGCGCCGTCGTCCACACCTTGAACCTCCGCCTCCACCCGAACGAGCTCGGCTACATCGCCAATCACGCCGAGGACAAGGTCGTCGTCGTCGACCGCTCGCTCCTGCCGCTCTGGCGCAAGTTCGCCGACCAGGTCCGCTCGGTCCGGCACGTCGTCGTCGTGCCCGATTGCCCCGCGCAGGGCGAGGCCACGGGCGCCGAGATTGATTACGAAGAGCTCATCGCCCCCGAAAAAGACGAATACCCCTGGCCCTCGCTCGACGAGCGCAGCGCCGCGATGATCTGTTACACCTCGGGCACCACGGGAAACCCGAAGGGCGTCGTCTACAGCCATCGCTCGACCGTCCTCCACACGCTCGTCGTGTGCAATGCCGACACCATCGGCGTCCGCGAAGCCGACACGGTCCTTCCCGTCGTCCCCATGTTCCACGCCGCCGCCTGGGGATTGCCTTATGCGGCCATCGCCGCGGGCTCCAAGATCGTCTTTCCCGGTCCGCACCTCGACCCGCCGAGCCTGCTCGACCTCATGGCCGCCGAAAAGGTCACGATCGCCGCGGGCGTGCCCACGATATGGCTCGGCATCCTCCAGCTCCTCGATCAGCACCCCGGCAAGTGGGACCTCTCCGCGATCCGCTCCACGGTCATCGGCGGCTCGGCCGCGCCTCCGGCTTTGATCGACGGGTTCAAATCGCGGCACGGCATCGACGTCACGCACGCCTGGGGAATGACGGAGACGAACCCCGTCGGCACGCTCGCGCGGGTCAAGCACAGTTTGTCCCACACAGACGATGCCGCGAAACTCGGGTGTAAAGCCTCGCAGGGGTATGCCGTGCCGTTCGTCGAGCAGCGGCATGTGGACGAGGACGGCAAGATCCTGCCGTGGGACGGCGAGACCATGGGCGAGCTCGAGGTGCGCGGGCCGTGGGTCGCCTCCTCGTATTTCGGCGGCGAGGGCCCGGATCGGTTCACCGCGGATGGATGGTTCAAGACGGGCGACGTCGTCACGATCGATCGCGAGGGCTATCTCCGGATCACGGATCGCTCGAAGGACGTCATCAAATCGGGCGGCGAATGGATCAGCTCGGTCGCGCTGGAGAACGCGCTCATGAGCCACCCGGCCGTGCTCGAAGCGGCCGTCTTCGCGGGCCGGCACCCGAAATGGACCGAGCGACCGCTCGCGGCGATCGTGCTCAAGGAGGGCAAGACCGCCACGAGGGAGGAGCTCAATGCCCACATCGAGTCGAAATTCGCGAAATTCTGGCTCCCGGACGATTACGTCTTCATGGCGCAGATCCCGCGCACCTCGACCGGCAAGTTCTTGAAGACGAAGCTGCGGGAGCTCTACGGCGATCACCTCGAAAAGAAGGGCGCCGCGGAGTAACACGGCGCATGCGCCCCTCCCTGCTCCTCGCGCTCGCCCTCGTCGCTTGCGGCGGAACCCCGCCCCGGCCAGCCGTCGACGTCGCGACGCCGCGCGCCTCGCATGCATCCACCGGTGCGCTCGTCGCCGAGCCGCTTCGGGATCCTGAACCGTGCACGCCTGTCGCCGAGCTCGTGCGGATCGAGCGCGTGCCGGGGACGGAGAACGACACCACGCTGACCCCGGATCCCGGCTCGGGGCAGACGTCGATCCATTTCGCGGGCTCGCTGAACGACGACCGCTTTCCCGACCTCATCGTCTACTTCAACGATACCTGTGGCAGCACGCATGAATGCATGAGCGGCGTCTACCTCGGCTGCGGCGAGGAGGAATACCTCCCCGTATGGGGTCCCGAATACGCCTTCGACCTGAAGGTCAAAGGCACCGAGACGGCGAATGGCTATCGCCTGATCCAGCACATCTCACGAGCGGGCGAATTCGAGGCGGACGTCGTCGATCTCCACTTCGACGGACAATCGTACCAGCCCGCGCCCCGCCCCTAAGCCACGCTCTCCACCTCGTACACCTTCGTCCCTTGCGGCGTCGGCACCTCGGCTTCGTCCCCTTCCGACAAACCCATCAGCGCGGCGCCGAGCGGGCTCGTCGGCGTCACCACCTGCACCTCGGTCCCGCCGAGCTTCACGCGTTGCCCGCCCGCCGCGGGCAACACGAAGCACACGAGCTTCGATCCCCGGTGCGAGAGCGTCACGAGCGCCGTCGCCGCGATCCCGTCGCCTTCCGCGAACGTGCGCACGTAGATCGAGCCGAGGAGCGCGAGCGATCGTTCGAGCTCCCGCGCCCGCTCGGCCTGGCCCCGCGCGATGTAGGACGCCTCGGTCGAGCGCATGTCCTTGTCGTTCTCGGGCTTGTTCTCTTCGTGTGACGCGGCCGCGGCCGCCTCCTGGGCGATGCGCGCCATCGTGGCGAGCTCTTCCGTGAGCCGCGCGCGAAGTTCCTTCAGGAGTGCCTGTTTGTCGAGCTGCACAACCCCTCCGTGGGCGCCCGCATCAAGACACGGACGCCCCACCCCCCGCAAGCGCTACGCGGTACACGACGCCCCATTTCTCTGCCGTCCCCTCCACGTCATCGATCACCGGCACCCGGTAGCGCGTGATCTCCTCGATCCCCTCCTTCGGCAGATAGGCGCGCCCCGGATCCCCGAGCAGCACCGTCCTCCCCTCGGCCGCGCGCGCCCCGAGCCACGGCAACACCACGCGCGTCATCGCCGCGTCGTAACAAACGTCCCCCGCCAGCACGACCTCGGCCGCCTCGGCCCAGGCCGGCAAAACCGCCGCGCCGAGCACGTCCTCCACGTGCGCTTCCACCGACGCGCCCGCGTCCTCCGCGTTCATCGTGATCGCCGCGGCGGCCAGCGGATCCGTATCCACCGCAACGACCCGAAGCGCCCCCGCGCGCGCCGCTGCGATCGCGCAGAGCCCCGAGCCCGAGGCCAGATCGAGCACGACCTTGCCGCGCACGATCTCCGGCCGATCGAGCACGAGCCGCGCGATCGCTTGCCCGCCGGACCAGGCGAACGCCCAGAAGGGCGGCTCGATCCCGTGTGTCCGGAGAAACGCCTCCGTGGCGCGCCAGAGCGGCGTCACCTCCGTCGCGAGCCGCAGCCGGATCTCGGGCAGGAGCGGCGGCGCGCACGGGGCCGTGTTTTCCTCGATGAACCGCCTCGCCTCGGCCTCTTGCATGGACGGGCGCGAGCGTACTCGATGCTTGACGCCCGGGCGGAAAAAAGGTCTGTAGGGACCGATGTGGGCAAACGCTCGCCTTGCCATTTGTGCCGTCCTCGGGCTCGCGACCGCCGCTTGTGCGCCCGCGAAGCCTGCGGAGAGCCCCGAGAGCGCGTCGCCCACGGTCTCCGTCGCGAAGACCGCGCCGAGTGAAGAGCCGATCGGGCCCGACGTATCGAGCCCTGGGGACCAGTTCGAGCTCTCGATCGGGGGCAAGGTCTACTCCGTGGCCGACGGCAAGCCTTTCGAGGTGCAGCTCGGCGGCGAGCGCTTCGAGGCCACGGTCCGATCGAAGCAGGTCCTGCATTACCAGGGCAACGGGATCTCCTTCCGATATCCGAAAGAAATGACCCTGGAGGACGACCGCTCCACGGGCGTCTCGAGCGTCACGGTCGAGGCGGCGGATTCGACGTTCCTGATGATCCAGATCTATTCGATCGATGTCGATCCGGACACGCTGAGCCAGTCGCTCGTGGACGGCATCGAGAAGGAGATGCGCTCGCGCGGCGGCCAGTTTCACCCGGGCAGCGGCACCACCGTGACCCGGCGCCTGCGCGGCGAGAACGTCGAGGGGACGCGGCTCGAGTTCACGCTCGCGAAGGAGTCGGTGCGGACCGAGGTCTACGTCCTGCGCAAGGGCAAGCACACCATTTCGGTGCTGATCCAGCGCTCGGACGACGACGCGATCCTGGCGGAGCGTCGCTTCAAGGTGATCACGGAATCGCTCCGGTAGGCTTGACAGGCGGCGCTCCGTGCGAGAGACCGAGGCGCCCGTGAGCGATCCCTTCAACGCTTGGGGCTTCGGGTCGCCGAAGGCGCCCTTCGCCCCAAACCCCTCCCCGAACGAGGCCTCGAAGAAAGGCGCGCCGCGCTCGCTCGTGCGCCTCGCCGTGCGCCTCGTGGGCCCGGTCCTGCTCGTGGTCGTGCTCCTGCGCATGCACGACGCGCGCGCCGCGTGGGATGCGCTCGCGACGGCCTCGCTCCTGCCGCTCGGGCTCGCATTCGCGCTGAACGCGGCGAGCTACTGGCTCAAGATCGTCCGCTCCGACGTGCTCCTCTCGGCGCGCGGCTACGACTACCCGCGCAAGCGCGCCTGGCTCGGCTTCCTCTCGTCGGTCTTCGTCGGCATGTTCACGCCGGGCCGCGTGGGCGACGTCCTCCGCGCGCAATACTTCCGCCACGACCTCGGGATGCCGTATTCCGAAGGGATCGCGGTCGTCGTGGTCGATCGGCTCTGCGACCTTTACGTGCTCGTCGGGTTCGTGGCGGTGGGCGTGGCGCGATGGAGCTCGGTCGTCGTCGGGGATCTCGCGCTCTTCACGTGGGGCGGCGTGCTCTTCACGGCGCTCGGCCCGCTCGTGCTCTTCGTCCCCTCGTTCGCGCAGACGGCGATGCGGGCGCTTTACAAGAAAATGCCCGGCGATCCCACGGGCGAGGGGTTCGATCGTTTTCTCCTGGCCCTGCGCGCCCAGCGCCCGCGGCACCTCGCGTCCGCGGTGCTGCTCACGATTCTCGCGTTCGGCGTCAATTACCTCCAGGGATACCTCATCGCGCAATCGCTCCACTTCGATCTCGCGTTTTACGACGTCGTTTGCCTGCTCGCGGTCGCGAGCCTGCTCGGCCTCTTGCCGATCTCGGTCTCGGGCCTCGGCGTGCGCGAGCTCTTTTTTTCGGAGGTCTTCCCGGCGCTCGGCCACCCCGGGGACGCGGGCTTGATCTACGGGCTCGTCGTGTTCCTCGTGATCTACGTGGGCGTGGCGGCGATGGGGTTTGTCGGGTGGTACCTGGCGCCGCCGCCGTTCGGGGACAAACCGGACGCGCGAGGCGCGGCGGAGGCGGGGCGCTGACCGCCCGCCCGGGATGTGGTAGGATCCAGCCATGAACGCGGTTCCGGCGCGCAAGCAGGACGAAGAGGAGCGGAACGCGCCCGAGGTCGAGGCGGCGTTCGAGGCCGTCCCTGCGGAGCAGATCGCGGAGATCATCGACGGCGAGCTCCACGTGCAGCCGCGACCGCGGATACGCCACGCTCGGGCGGCTTCGATGCTCGATCGTACGTTGCGTCCCTTCGATCCTCCCGGTGACGAGCCTCCGGGGGGCTGGGTCATCCTGTACGAGCCGGAGCTGCACCTCGGCCCGGGACCGGACAAGCTCGTGCCCGACCTCGCGGGCTGGCGACGTGAGCGTATGCCCGAGCTGCCGGACGTCGCGGCCATCACGCTCCCGCCCGACTGGGTCTGCGAGGTGCTTTCGCCCGGCACGCAGGCCATCGACCGCGGGAAGAAAATGCGAATCTACCGGCGCGAGGGGGTCGAGTACCTGTGGTTCGTCGATCCTGCTGCGCAATTGGTCGAGGTGTTCCGGCTCGTCCATGGGCGCTCGTCGCACCTCGATACGTACGAAGGTGACAATCGCGCGCGGCTCGAGCCTTTCGAGGCCATCGAAATCGACATCGGCGCGCTTTGGGCTCGGTGAAGTGAACGAAAGCGAGCCCCAGCGGACCACCGTCTCCGGCCCCGACGCAATCCTCCTCGCGTGGATCCTCGCGGCCGTCACGAATGCGATCACCATCGCGCGGTCCTTCATCCTGCCGCCGCGCCTCGTCACGCGCGTCTTGCATCACGCCTTCGATGCCGGGCATTTCCTCGCCCTCGGCCTCGCCTCGGCCGGCCTCGTGGGCCTTCACATTCGCTTCGGCCGCGCGCGCCCACGCATGTCCGCCGCTGTGCTCGTCGTGCTCGCGCTCGCGCTCGGCGCCCTCGTCTTGCCCTCGGACCTCGCGACGGCCACCGAGCGCCACGCCTCGGGCCACGCCGCCTGGGTCCAGCCGGCGCTGCTCGTCCTTGCCATCACGCTCTTCGCGCTCACCCTTCCGCTCACCATTCTGCTCGGCCGCCTCGCCGCGCGCCCCTATCTCCGCTGGGTCGCCGTCGCCGTCGCCGCCGCGCTTTTCTCGGTGAACCCCGTCCTCCTCGAAGGCGATTACGCTGGCGTGCGCCTCTTCGTCGCCTTCGTCGCCGCGGCCCTCTTCGCCGCCGCCCTCGCCGGCGCCGCCTTGCCCGTGCGCCTCGCCCGTTTCGCCCGCCGGCTCCGCCCCCTCCGCACGCCGCTGCTCGCCGGCGCCTCGCTCGCCGCGGCCGCTGCGGTCGTCGTCCCGCCCCGGCCCACCGTGGCCATGGCCCTGCAAGGCCCGAGCGGCTCGCTGCTCCCGCCGTTCCTCGGCGCGCTCCGCGAGAGGATGGTTTCCTACGACGCCCCCGTGCCCCCCGAAATGGCCCCGTGGTTCGTCGACCGCAAGGCCGCGCCTCCCGTACCGCCGAGCTCCCCCGCGGTTTTACCTGCCAATCCCGCCGTCTTCCTCTTCAGCATCGATTGCCTCCGGAACGACGTCCTCCTCGAAGGCAAGTACGACGACAAGCTCCCGAACCTCGCCTCCCTCCGCAAACGCGGCGTATATTTTCGTTCAGCCCGCTCCGCCGGCTCGCAGACCGTCTACAGCCTCTCGGCGCTCTTCGCGGGCACGTACTTCTCCCAGCAATACTGGACGCCGAACGCGGGGCCCGTGCTCGGCGTCTGGCCCGCCAAGGACGAGACCCCGCGCTTCCCCGAGCTCTTGCGCGCCCGCGGCGTCTCCACGATCACCTTCGCGAGCGCGGCCTGGCTCGTCAACCAATATGGAATCGTCCGGGGTTTCTCCGAGGAGACCTTCGTCCGCCCCGCCGGAAACAGCCGCTGGACCATGAGCAAACCCCTCGTCGACGCGGCGGTCGGGCGGCTCGCGAAGGTGAACGGCGAGCCGTTTTTCCTGTACATCCATTTCCTCGACGCGCACAACCCCTACAACCTCGCGGGCACGGCCGGCTCCGAGTTCGACCGTTACCTCGGCGAAGTCGCCCTCATCGACGCCCAGATCGGCCGTCTGCTCGCCTTGATCGAGCGCACGCCGCTCGCCGAGCGCGCCGTCGTCGTCCTGACGAGTGATCACGGCGAGGCGTTCGGCGAGCATGGACAGTGGGTGCACGCGAATTCGCTGTACGACGAGCTCTTGCGCGTGCCGCTCATCGTGCAGGCCCGGCCGATCGCGCCGCGCCTCGTCGACGCGCCTGTCTCGCACGTCGACCTCGGCCCGACGATCCTCGATCTCTTCGGCGAAAGCACGCCCGGCACCTTCATGGGCCAGAGCCTCGTGCCCTATCTGCGCGGCGAGACCCCCACGCTCACGCGCCCGATCCTCGCCGAGACCCGCCTGAAACGCGCCCTCGTCCTGCGCGACGGCATGAAGCTCATCGTCGACGATCGCAGCCACACCGTGGAACTCTTCGACCTCGCCTCGGATCCGGGCGAGTCGCAGAGCCTCGCGGACGACCCGGCGCGCCTCTTCCCGCCGCTCTCGCACCTGCGCCGGTTCCTCGCCACGCACACCCTGAAACGCGAGGGCTACGTGGTCCCGTATCGACGGTGAGCCGCGCTTGACGTCGCCCTCCCGGGCAGCTACGCCCTCGCCCTCCATGGAGTCAGGAGAGGCTCGGATCCAGGGCCGCTGGGGCCCGCGCCTCGGGAGCGCCGCCCTCGCCCTCGTGCTCCTCGCGGGCATGGCCTTCTTCGGCAAGGTCGTCCACGCCCATTACCCCATCCAGAAATGGCTCGTCTGGCATTACGCCGGCGCGTGGCTCGGCGTGCTCGTCGTCCTTGCCGGCGCCTACGGCCTCGGCCACGTCCTCGTCCGGCGCGCCCTCGGCCTGCGCCTCCCGCTCCTCGAACACGCGATCACCGCCCTCGCCGTCGGCGTCTTCGGCTATGAAATCCTCGTCTTCCTGGCGGGGATTTTCCAGCTTTATCGCGCGCCCACGTTTTTCGCCCTCCCGCTCGGCCTGCTCGCCGCCGTGTCCGTGCCCCTCGCGCGCCACCTCGCGCACGTGCGCCGCGTGCTCGCGCGGGCCTCGCGGCGCGCGCCGAAGCTTGGAACGTGGGCGATCCTCGCGCTCGCGTTCGGCTGCCTCGGGCTCGGGCTCGTGTATTTCAACGTGCTCACCCCGCAAAACGTCCAGTTCGACGCGCGGTGGAAGCACATGGCGATCGCCGAGGATTATGCGATCCACGGCGGCGTGCACCCTTCGGCCGAGGGCTGGGTCTTCTCGGCGCGCCCGCATTTCAGCTCGTATCTCTACACCTGGGCGTTCCTCTTGCCGAAGAGCCGCCTCTTCGACCGGATGGTCCTCGCGGCCCACCTCGAATTCGCGGTCTTTCTGTTCACGACCGTCATTGGCATCCCCGCGCTCGTCCGGCGCCTCGCTCCGGGCGCCGATCCTCGCTGGATCTGGGCCGTCCGATTCCTCTTCCCGGGCGTCCTGCTCTACGACAGCTCCGTGAGCGGCGGCGCCGATCACTTCGGCGCCATGTATTCCGTGCCGATCGCGCTCTGCACGTTCCGCGTGCTCCGCGATTTCGATCCGCGCCGCGCCGCCCTGCTCGGCATTCTCGCGGCCGGCGCGGCGCTCACGAAGGAGACCGTGGCGATCATGCTGGTCCCCTTCCCGGCCCTCGCGCTCCTCGTGCAATCGATCCGCGCGGCCCGGACCACGCGCCGCGCCCTCCTCGCCCCGCTCGTCTTCGGCCTCGCCGCCCTCGTCGCCACGTCGCCGCTCTGGCTGAAAAACTTCGTCTTTTACGGCGACCCCGTCTATCCCCTCTCGCACCGCTTCCTGCACTTGCATCCCTTCTCCGAGGACGCCGCGTATCGATTCCAGTACGGCTATCTCGAAGGAAAAATGTGGGCGCCGACGCGAGACCTCGCGGGCCTCGCCGAGACGATGAGCTCGCTCTGGCTCTTCTCGTTTCTCCCGAACGATTGGGGGAAATTCCACGGCGACGTCCCCGTCTTCGGCTCGCTCTTCACGCTCTTGCTCCCGGCCTTGCTCCTCGTGCGCGTGCACCGGCGCGTGTGGTTTCTCGTCGCGTGGATCCACGTGGCGATCTTCTCGTGGTACTCCGTCCACCACCAGGACCGTTATCTCCAGGGACAGCTCCCGCTGATGACGGCCGTCACGGCGGTGCTCGCGCTCTCGCTCTACCGATCCTTCGGGCGTCCCGTGCGGGCCGCGCTCTTCGGGCTCGTGGGATTGCAGGTCGTCTGGGGCGGGGACGTGTATTTCATCCAGACGCATGTCCACGCGAAATCGCCGCCCAAGCACGTGATCGATCTCGTGAGCGGCGGGTTCGAGCAGAAATACGAGGATCGCTTCGCGGTCCAGGGGCGCTTCCAGACCCTCGGCGCCGAGGTACCGAAGGGATCCCGCCTGCTCCTCCACCTGATGCACACGCACCACGGCCACCTCGGCACGGGCCATCCGACGGTGCTCGACAATTACCTCTGGCAATTCGGCATCGAATACGGCCGCGCCGGCTCCCCCGAGGGCGTGCGCAAGCGATTGCGCGAGCTCGGGGTCACGCACGCGTTCCTCGCGCCCGAAAAAGAGAGCGACGGCTCGAATTCGATCGCGGCCGACATCCTGTTCTGGGAGTTCGCGCGGAGCGGGCTCGCGGAGCGCCGCGTCGTGGAGGGCGGCGTCCTCGGCCGCGTGATGGACGCGGCGATCACGGCCCCTTTCCACGACGCGGCCCTGCTCCTCGGATGCACGAAGGACGCGCCGCCGCGGGGGCTTTACCGCGTGAACGACCTGCACATCCTGCCGTATGGCCCGAAGGCGCTGGAATTCCCGGCGTCCGAAGCCGAGACCGCCACGAAGGAGGCGGCGGAGCTGCTGATTCCGAGTGCGGACTACGTGATCCTCGAAAAGCAATGTTACGAGCAGAAGCCGGCGGCGCTGCTCCAGGGCTTCGAGCTTCTCGTCGAGCGCAGGAGCAGCGGCGCCTGGAAGAAGCTCGAAATCTGGGCGCGGAAACGCTGAACCGCGACACCTGCCCCCATCCTTGAGGTCGCTCGTTCCGAAGCGACGTCAGGCTTGACGCGCGAGGTGCCGGAGAGTACTCCGCCCCGGCAATGGAGTCGGACTCGGCCGCGCCCGCACCGTCTGCTGGATCACGCGTACTCGACGCAGCACGCGCACGCGTGCGCCCGGTCCTGGCCACGACGATGCTCGTGGCGGGGATCCTGGTGTTCGGTTGGGTCGTCCACCCGCACTACCCGATCCAGAAGTGGCTCTTCTGGCGCTACGCCGGCTACTGGCTCGGCACCCTCGTCGTCGGGACGGCGAGCTACGGCATTGGGCACGTCGTGCTCCACCGGGTCCTCCGGACGCGCATGCCGCTCCTCGAGCACGCAATGGTCTCGATGGCGCTCGGCATCTACGGCTTCGAGCTGGTGATGTTCATCGCCGGCCTTCTCGGTCTCTACCGCACGGCCACATTTTTCGTCCTGCCCCTTGCCCTGCTCGCCGCGGTGTCCGTGCCGCTCTACAAGCACGCGCAGCACATCCGCCGCGTCCTCGCCCGCACAGCCCCGACCCGGCCGAAGCTCGGCATCTCCGCGCTCGCGCTCGCGTTCGGCGTGCTCGGCCTGGCAATGGTTTATTTTTATGTGCTCACGCCGTCGAACATCCAGTTCGACGCGCGGTGGAAGCACATGGCCCTCGCCGAGAGCTACGCAGTGCGCGGCGCCGTGCGGCCGGCCGTCGAGGGCTGGGTCTTCACGGCCCGTCCGCATTTCACGTCGTACCTTTACACGTGGGCATTCCTCGTCCCCGGGCGCCTCTTCGACAAGATGACGCTCGCGGCCCACCTCGAATTCTCCCTCTTCGTGGTAACGACGGTCGCCGGCATCCCAGCCCTCGTCCGGCGGCTCGTGCCGCGCGCCGATCCCCGCTGGATCTGGGCGGCGCGCTTCGTCTTCCCCGGCGTCCTGCTCTACGATAGCTCGGTCAGCGGCGGCGCCGATCACGTCGGCGCGATGTTCGGCACGGCGATCGCGCTCGTCCTCTTCCGCACCCTGCGCGAGCTCGACCTCCGATACGTCGCGGTGCTCGGCGTCCTCTGCGCCGCCGCGGCGCTCACGAAGGAGACGGTCGCGATCATGCTCGTGCCGCCGCCGCTCCTGCTCGTCGGCATTCGAGCCGTCACCCTCGGCGTGCAATCGTTCCGGGGGCGCCTTCCGCCCGAGCTCCGGCGCCGCTTCCTCGTGGCGCCGCTCGTGCTCGCCGGCGTCGGGCTCGCCGCGAGCTCGCCGCTCTGGCTCAAGAACCTGCTGTTCTACGGCGACCCGTTCTACCCGCTGCTCGGCGCGAAGGTGAAGGCGCACCCCTTCACGGACCAAGCCGGGTATCGATTCAAATACGGCTACGTCGAGGCCAAATTATGGGCGCCGACCCGCGATCTGAAGGGCCTGCTCCAGACGCTCCTCGCGCTCGTCGATTTCTCGTTCGTCCCGAATGACTGGCCCAAGTTCCACCGAAACGTGCCCGTCTTCGGATCGGCATTCACGCTCCTGCTCGGCTGTCTCCCGTTCCTGAAGAAGACGAAGCGAATCTGGCTCGTCGTGCTGCTCGTCCACGGCGGCGTCTTCATCTGGTACTCGGTCCATCACCAGGACCGGTACCTCCAGGCGCTCATGCCCCTCATGGCGGCGGTCACGGCAGCAATCGCGCTGCTCGTCTGGCGCTCGTTCGGCACGAGCGCGCGCGTCGCCCTCGCAGCTTCGTTCGGGCTCCAGATCGTATGGGGCGGCGACGTGTATTTCTTCCAGACGCACGCGCACGCGCGATCGCCGCTCAAGGAGGCCATCGACCTGCTGAGCGCCGGATTCGAGAAGAAATACGACGCGCGCTTCGGCATCCAGGGGCACTGGCAGGACGTCGGCAATGCGACGCCCGTCGGATCGCAGATCCTCTTGCACATCTGGCCCGACAACCACGCCCACATGGGGACGTGGCGAAAGACGGTGCTCGACGCCTACCTCTGGCAATTCGGCGTCGAATACGGCGCAGCCGGCTCGCCCGAGGGGGTGCGCAAGATGCTCTCCGACATGGGCGTCACGCACGTCTTCGCCGAGCCCGACAAGGAGAGCGACGGAGCAAACTCCATCGCAGCCGACCTTCTCTTCTGGGACTTCGCCACCCATCTCGTCGAGCGCAAGCCCATCGCCGTCGGCGTGCTCGGCAAGCTCCCGGACAAGCCCCTTCCAGCGACGCCCGTGGACCTCACCGCCGTCCTGAGCTGCTCGCGCAAGGCGCCGCCCAAAGGCCTCTTCCACGTGCGGGACCTGCGCCCCCTGCCTTTCGGGCCCGAGGCCGACGATTTCCCCGCGCCCGTCAAACCCGCGAAGACCAAGGAAGAGGCCGAAGCCCTGCTCCCGATGGCCCATTACGTGGTCCTGGAGGAAGGCTGCTACCCCGACAAGTCCAAGCCCGCGGACATCACGCGCGGCTTCGACCGCATCGCAAACCGCCGGCGTTACGGGAGCTTCAATGCCATGGAGCTCTACCGCCGCCGCCCCGGGCTCCCCACGATCCCCGTCACTCCCTGAGCCGCCGCGCCGGGGCTCTGCCCCGGGCCCCGCGGGGGCTACGCGCCCCTCGACCCGCGCCAGGGCCAGCCCTGGACCTCAGGGGGAAGAACTGCGCTGCGCGCAGTTCTTCCCACAGGCCGTTGGTACCGCGTTGCCGGTTGAGCCATCCGCGCTGCTGTCTTGGTTGGCAGCGTCGCTTGTGGTCTTGACCCGGCTGTTCGATGAACTGCGCATCGCGCAGTTCATCGACCCCGAGTCCAGCGCTTGCGCTGGTCCAGGTCCAGGGGCGGACAGCCCCTGGTGGGGCCTGGGGCAACGCCCCAGCGCAGCGCCTCCTCGATGAAACCCAGCTCAATTCAGGCGCGCGGCCCGGGGGGGTGCGGCCACGAGCACGTCGTCTGCGATGAGGTGCCCCCAGTTCCCTGTGGATTCGTCGACGATCACGACGCGCCCTTGCTTGCCGACGTATGCGCTCGTCGAGAGCTCGGCGGGCCGGAGGATCTCGTCCTGCTTGCCGCAGGCGCGTGCCACGATGCGCCCTTCGACCTCTAGGCCCACGAACGTCTTCTGACAATCCTTGCCGCCGCCCACGAGGACGTGCACGGGGTGGCCGTCGAGCGCCATCATTGGCAGTGCGAGCTTGCCCTTCGCCGCGTCCCCGCCGTGATAGCCGTTCACGAAGGCGCGGCCGACGAAGCCCGTCACGTCTTGCTGATTGCCGGTTGCGCTCGTCGTCGGCGCCTTGCCGAACGCCGTGCCCGTCACCTCGGTCCCCTGGGGGAAGGCCTCGTCGAAGCTGTAATGCACCGAAAATCCCGTCGTCGCGAACGCGATCACGTCGGGATCGGCGTCGGGTAGCTCTGCGCGGGCCGCGCGGAAGAGGTCGATGGCAGCATTGCCCATCGCGCCTGCGCGGAGCCGCGCGCGGATGTCGTCCTTCGTGCCCTCGGACCAGTGAATCCCGTCGATGTAGAGGCCCGTCCCCGGCGCCTTGTCCTCGTCGATGATCCGGAGCGTCGCGCGGCGGCCTTGCAAATCCTGGAGCTGCCAGGCCTCGGGCACGAGCTTTCGGTCGACGCGCGGACGCGCCGTCCGCAGGGCTGCGCCGTCGACGACGAGCTCGACGCGCACGCCGGGGCTTGCTTTGCCGCCCAGCGCAAAACGAAGCTCCGACCGCGAGAGGACGCCGAGGTCGATCTCCACGGTCCCCGTGCCGTCGCCCGCGTCTGGCAGCGAGACGAGCAGGCTCTTGCCCGTCGCGCCCGTGCGCCGGGTCTTCTCGATGCGCAGCCCCTCGCCGCGCATCGTCGCGCCCTGCGGGAGACTGCCCTCGAAATCGGCGACCTCGGCGAGCCTCCCCCGCAGCTCGCCGACGAGCTTCTCTCGGTCCGGGTGGCGCTCCAGGAAGGCCTCGTAAAACTCCATCGAATCGAGGATGTCGTTCCTCGAGCCCGTGCGCGCGAGCGCCGCGATGTCGCGGGCCGGATCGGGCAGCTGCGTGTTCTTCACGCCGCGCAGCGCCTTCACGAGGTCCGGATCCCAGCGAATGAAATGGAACGAGCTCCCGTCGACGCTCGCGCGGGTCTTTTCCTTGAATTTCTCGCCCCAGGGATTGCCGAGGTCCACGACCGCGCCTTCTGCGATCAGATCCTCCACCGTGCCGCGCTTCTCGTGCCCCGGCCGGCCGCGCTTCTCGATCGGCTTGTGCGCGATGCGCCGGTTCGCAAGTCCGTAGGCGTCGACGATCGGCAGGTCCGCATACCAGCCCACGAGACCGATGCAATCGATCGAAAGGCGGGGCTTGAGCCCGCGGGCGATGAACGTCTTGTGCAGCCGCTCGCCCATGCTCGCGTACGTCGAGCCGGATTCGAGCGGCAGGACGCTCTTCAGCGGGTAAAACGTGTTCTCTTCGGCGAGGTTCCAGCGCTTCTCGTACGGCTTGAGCACGCGGACGGGCATGGCTGCGAGCGCGACGGCGAGTGCCGCGGCCGAGCCGAGGAGCGCGCGGACCGGCGCGGAGACCTCGCGCAGCCGATACCGGACCGAAATCTCGGTGGTCGCCGCGAGGATCGGCAGGAGCGAGATGAAGAAGCGATGCTCCATGAAATCGCCGCCGACCTTCACGACGTAGCGGCCGTAGACCAGGAGCGAAAGGAATGCGAAGAGCCGGAGCCGCGTCTCGCCCCGGTTGCGAGGCCGCCCCGCGAGCGCGACGAGGAAGAGCGGGAGCCAGATCGCCGCGCCGCTCGTGAACAGGAAATGCGTCGCGTAGACGACGCCCTGCGACCAGTACGTCAGGTTGCCCGATTTTGCGTAATAGGTATTCGGAAAGAAATCGCCGTACGCGCGCCAGCGCCAGAGAAAATACGGGACGTACAAGAGGAC
This sequence comes from Polyangium sp. 6x1, assembly GCF_029946515.1. GTDB lineage: Bacteria > Myxococcota_A > Polyangia > Polyangiales > Polyangiaceae > Polyangium. The sequence goes on along the minus strand of NZ_JARZHH010000010.1, from coordinate 86,049 downwards.
GAACGGCGCGCCGTACGCGAAATAGCGACGGAGATCGAGCCGCTTCCAGAACGGCCTCTCCTCGCGGTGGACGAGGTCCTCGGCCACGATCGCGAGGCCCATGCATCCATAAAGGAGCAGGTGATCCGGCCGCGTCAGCGCGGCGGCGATGAGCGAAAGCCCCGACCAGAACGCGCCATTCTTCTTGAGCGAGGCCCACATGCCCACGGCCACGAGCATCGCGGCGGGCATGGTCTCGAGCCCCGACGAGGCGAACGTGTGAAACGGCCGGCTCGCGGCGAGGGCGAGCGCGGCGAAGGGCACGATCGCCGGCTTCGGGCTCGCTTTGCGCACGACGAGCGCCACGAACACGACCGCGAGCACATACGACGCGAGGTTGCCGAAGAGCCCCGCGTGCGGGATCGAGACCCGGACCTTGGCGAGGAGCCCGAGCACCAGCGTCCACAGAAAATTCGTGTATCCCTCGACCCACTCGCCTGGGTTGAAGACGAGCCCCTCGCCGCGGGAGAAGTTCCTCGCATACCGGAACGAAATGAACGCGTCGTCACACAGCCATCGGATCTTCCACGCGAAGAAGAGGCCCGCGCCGAGTCCACCGAGGAGGAAGACCGCGTAGAGGACGCGCTTGACGGCGAGGGAGACGCGGCCCGCGAGGAAACGCTCGAAGAGGAGCAGGGCGGCCGCGCCGAGGATCAGACCGGCGAGGAGGGGCAAGCTGGCCCGGAGGGCTTCGGCCGCGGCGACGACGATTTCGAGGAGCATCACGGGAACGTCTGGAGGCGTAAGGGCGGGATCCGGCGCGGGAGACTAATACATTCGGGGGGAAGTTCTAGCAACGAGGCGTCGGGGGAAGCGCCGGGCGGGCGATGCGGGCGTCACCCACCCCCGAACATGCCAAGAAGCGCCAAGGTGACCCGTCACCTACCCCCGCTCACGCCGTGAGCCGCGAACACCCGACCCGATCCACCCCCACGCGCCCCATGACCTCGGCCGGATCACCCCCGCCCTGACCCAGCTCGGAATCTGCTCGGGGGAGGATCCTCCGTGCCTCCCCCCGCCCATCCCCGGAGCCCACGAGGATCCCCCCTCACCTGCCCTCGACATCTCCGGGGCAGACCCAGATCACGCCTTGTCGACGATCCGCCCCCGATTCTCCTCGTACCAGGCGATCGTCTTCCCGAGCCCCTCTTCGAGCGTCGTCCGCGCCTCGAACCCGAACCATTCCCGCGCACGCGACACGTCGAGCATCCGGCGCGGCTGGCCGTTCGGGCGCGCGCTGTCCCAGACGATGTCCCCTTCGTAGCCCACGGCCTTCGCGATCGTCGCCGCGAGGTCCCGCATCGAGACCTCGCGCCCCGCGCCGAGGTTCACCGGCTCCTCGCCGTCGTACCGCTCCGCCGCACGCACGAGCCCCTCGGCCGCGTCCTCCACGTAGAGGAACTCCCGCGTCGGCGACCCGTCGCCCCAGAGCACGACCGACCGCTCCCCGGCGCGCCGCGCCTCGACGAACTTGCGGATCATCGCCGGAATCACGTGCGAGTCCTCGAGGTCGAAGTTGTCCCGCGGGCCATAGAGGTTCACCGGGAAGACGACGACAAACTTCGACCCGAACTCTTTCCGGTACGCCTGCGCCATGACGAGCAGCGCCTTCTTGGCGATGCCGTACGGGGCATTCGTCTCCTCCGGATACCCGTTCCAGAGATCCTCTTCCCGGAACGGGACGGGAGCGAACTTCGGATAGGCACAAATGGTACCAGCGACGACAACTTTGGGGGTCCCTGCGCGCCGCGCCTCTTCGAGGACGTGCAGGCCCATCGCCATGTTGTCGCGGAAGAACGTGCCGGGGTGGCGCCGGTTCGCGCCGATCCCACCGACGCGCGCGGCGAGATGCAAGACGAGGTCGGGTCGGTGCGTTTCGAAGAGAGATCGCGTCGCGTGGGCGTCCGTCAGATCGAACTCGGCCGAGCGAGGGACCACGATCTGCCGCGCGCCACGCGCCTTCAGCACTTCCACGACGTGCGAGCCGAGGAACCCGGCGCCGCCCGTGACGAGGATCTTGGAGTCAGAGAGAGGGAACATCGGCATGGCAAGCACGACCTTACCGAAGGCGATACCACCCGCACACGCTCGGCGCAGCGAACCGATCGAGAAGTAACGAGAAGCACATGCCGCGCAGAGTCCGCCCCAAGAAGCTTTTTCTCACGATCGGCGAGCGCGTGAAGGCGTTCCGGCTCGCCGCCGGGCTGACCCAGGAGGAGGTGGCCGAAGGTCACGCGCCCGAGGCGCTCGCCAACAAGGGCCACATCTCCAGCATCGAGCACGGGCTCGCCAACCCCACCGTCGAGACGCTCCAGCGCATCGCCGAGGCGCTCGAAGGGCTCGACGTGGAGCTCGTCGACCTCGTCGTGTCCCCGGACGAGAGCCTGCGCCACGCGGTCATCGCGCTCTCGCGGACGCTCTCCGACGAGGCGCTCGGCGAGATCCTGGCGAAGCACGGTCCCCTGCCGGAGCTCGTGCCCCGGAAGAGGAAACGCACGCAACACCGGGCGAGCGGGGCACGGCCGAAGGCGCGGTGACTACGTCGGCGGGTTGAGGTACCACGCCACGAATTTGCGGATCCCCTCGCGAATCGCCGTCTTCGGCTCGTAGCCGAGCGCGTCCCTGGCGGCGCGGATGTCCGCGATCGTGTGCTCGACGTCGCCAACGACGGCCGGGCCGCGATGCACGCGCGCAGGCTTGCCGAGGGCCTCGGCGAGCAGATCGACGACCTCGTGGAGCGTCGTCGGCGTGCCCCCAGCGCCGAGGTTGTACACGCGGTAGCCCTCGCCGACCCGATCGATCGCGCGCAGCGTGCCGTCGATCACGTCGTCGACGTAGGTGTAGTCGCGGCTCGCCTCGCCCGTGCCGTAGAGCTCGATCGTCTCGCCGCGATCGATGGCGCGGCAGAAGGCGTGGATGGCCATCTCCGGGCGCTGCCGTGGGCCGTAGACCGTGAAGTAGCGGAGCGAGGTGACCCCGATCCCCTGCGTGTGCACGAGGGCGCGCAGCACGAGCTCCGCGGCGCGCTTGCTCGCGGCGTACGGGCTCATCGGCTCGTCGGCGCGGTCGTCCTCGGCGAAAGGCAGGCGCTTGCTCGCTCCATAGACCGAGGAGCTCGACGCGAACACGAAGCGGCGCACGCCGCGCGCGCGGGCGAGCTCGGCGAGGCGCGTCGTGCCCTCGACGTTCACGCGCTGGTAGCGGGCCGGCGCGGCGAGGCTCGGGCGCACGCCCGCGAGGCCCGCGAGGTGCACGACGACGTCGAAGTCCGTGGCCGAGAGGATCTCCGCGACGGCCGCCTCGTCGAGCAGGTCGGCCTCGACGACGTGGGCGCGGCCGCGGACGCGGGCGAGGTTTCGCTCCTTGATCGAGCGTGCGTAGAAAGGATCGAAGCTGTCGAGGCCGACGACCGTGTCGCCTCGATCGAGCAGGCGCTCGGCGAGGTGGGATCCGATGAATCCGGCGATGCCGGTCACGAGCAGCTTCATCGCGCGCGCGAGGGTAGCACCACGATCTCGCCTTGCCTCCACTCCGAGGGCTCGTGCGGACGGACCGTTCTGCTATCCTCCGCCGCCGTGAGCGCCGTGGACATCACCCAGCCCTCTCCGGGCGAGCCCCCTGCCATCGCCCTGGCCCGAAAGGCGGCCGAGAGCCCGGTGGTCATCCTCCCGCGCGTCTCGCTCGTGGTCCCGGGCCTGAACGAGGCGGCGAGCCTGCCCGAGCTCGCTCGGCGCATCGACGAGGCGCTCTCCGGCAAGGAGCAGTACGAGCTCATCTTCGTGGACGACGGCAGCACGGACGACTCGTGGTCCGTGATCAAGCGCCTCGCCTCGGAGAACCCGGCCGTGCGGGGCGTGCGGCTGCGCAAGAACTTCGGCAAGGCCCAGGCCCTCACGGCCGGCTTTCGCAAGGCGCGCGGCACGATCTTCGTGACGATGGACGCCGATCTCCAGGACGATCCCGCGGACCTTCCGAACTTCCTCACCAAGCTGGAGGAAGGCAACGACGTCGTCGTCGGCTGGAAGGTGCAGCGGCTCGACCCGACGAACCGCCTCTTCCTCTCGCGGATCTTCAACGGCACCGTCGGCCTCCTGACGGGCGTGAAGCTGCACGACATGAACTGCGGCTTCAAGGCGTACCGGTGCGAGGTCATCCGCTCGATCCCGATCTACGGCGACCTGTTCCGGTTCATCCCGGCGCTCGCGGCCTCGCAGGGCTTCAGCGTCACCGAGATCCCGATCAAGCACCACGCGCGCAAGTACGGCTCTTCGCGCTACGGGCTCGAGCGCATCCTGCGAGGCTCGTTCGACCTGCTCAGCGTGCTCTTCCTGACGCGGTACCAGAAGAGGCCGATGCACCTCTTCGGCTTCGCGGGCCTGACGCTCGCGGGGATCGGCATGCTGATCGAGCTCTACCTGACGGTGCTCTGGTGCTTCGGGCACAAGATCGGCGACCGGCCGCTGCTCATTCTCGGGGTGCTCATGATCGTCACGGGCATCCAGCTCTTCTCGATGGGCTTCATCGGCGAGTTCTTGACGTACCAGAGCCAGACCCGTCACCTCGAAGACGAGCCGCCGATCCGCGAGGAAACCCTGTGATCCCCGACGCGTACTTCGACCGCTTCGAGACGCAGAAGTACCGAAGCCAAAACCCCGTGCAGCGGATGCTGATCCGCCGCTTCGCCGCGACGCTGCACTCGATGTTCCTCGAAGCCCTGCCGGCGCGCACGGTGCTCGAGGTCGGCTGCGGCGAAGGGTTCCTCTCGGGCTACCTGTCGGAGAAGCTCGAAGACACGAGCTTCGTCGGCGTCGAGTACAACCCGGACGACGTGGCACGCCTGCGCCGCCACTTCCCGCGCATCGAGGCGCACGTGGGCTCGATCTACGACCTCGGCTTCCTCGCGAAGAAGCCCGACGTCGTCGTGTGCTGCGAGGTCCTCGAGCACCTCGACGATCCGCGCCGGGCGCTCGCGGAGCTGCGCAAGCTCGGGGCGAGGCGCGCGCTGCTCTCGGTGCCGCACGAGCCGTTCTTCATGCTGTCGAACTTGCTGCGCGGGAAAAACGTCTCGCGCTTCGGCAACGACATCGACCACAAGAACCACTGGGGCCTCGGCTCGTTCCGTGCGCTGCTCGAACCCGACTTCGAGGTGCTGGAGCTGCGGACGTCGTACCCGTGGATCCTCGCGCTGGCCGAGCCGCGTCCGTAGGCTCACCAGCCGGGGTGGAGGCTCCCGTTGCAGCCGGACGAGGACTCCTCCTCCACCTCGTAGCAGCATCGACCGTCGTCGAGCAGGCCATCGCTGACGATGGTGAAGGGGTTCGGATTGTCGCGCGCGATGATGTCGCTCGCCCGCTCGTCCCCGGGGCACACGTTCGGGTCGTCGCCTGACGCCTGCGGCCAGGTGAAACATCGGTACGCCGTGAGGTCGTCGCCGCAACCTTGGGTGAGGACCGGCAAGAGGAACGAAGCGAGCGCGAGCGCGCGCAGGAGCTTCTTGGAGGTGCGCATGCTCGCATCCTAATCGAACGAGCAGGCGAACCCACGAGTGCGCTCATTTCGCGCACGGCTCGATCCTCTCCGAGGCGCCGGATCTCGGCTCCTCCCCGCGTTGGATCCTGCCTCTCACATCCAACCCACGTTGACGCATCGCACGGCAGGTCTCCCCCGACAAACCTTCCGCGAACCTCTCGTCCCCGGTGCTCCCCTGCGCCCCGGCTGGACGAACCCTCTCGCAGCGAAGGCCTTTCCACGCCCTGGCCGCGGGCTTGCATGGGCTGATCCCGCGCGCGATCCACGTCCACGAACTGCGAGGCTCAGCCCATGGCGCTCGATTTATCGATCTCCCACGGACAACGTACTCCTCCTGGTGCCCAGCCCGATACGAGCGAGCCCAGCGATGCACGTCCCCCGGCGACGGGCCGTGCGGACGACGTCTCCCCCGTGACGCGAGCGCTCTCCCTCGCGCAAGCGCTGGCCGATGCGCTCGCCGACACCCGCGGCTTCGGGGTCAACGCCGCGGCCCAGCACGAGCTCTCGCTCGCGCACTCGCTCGCCTCGCACGTCGTCGACATCCTCGAGGGCCTGCCCCCCGAGTCCGTGCGGTCGTCGAGGACGCCCGACGCGGAATGACGAGGCCCTCACCCCGGCGTGAGGGCCGTTCGCCTCAAGCCGGCGGCCCCGCCTCGATCGCTCGCCGGTAGCGCTCCCGCCGCGTCCCATCCTTCAAAATCTCGTACGCCTCGTCGAGCACCTCGATCACCAGGCGCACGTCGCCCTGGAGATCGGCCGTCGCCGCCGTGAGCAGGCGCGAAGGCTCGAAGAAGCGCCGAAGCTCCAGGTAGGCCCGCCGGATCTCGTAGCTCGTCGCCGTGCGCCCGATGCCGAGCAGCGCGAAGTAGTCGCCGTCCTCGACGAGCGCGACGCGCGCCCGCACCCGCATGCGGATCGCCTCCTCGTCGAGCGGATCCTCCGCGGGCCGACGGTCGGCCGTGGCGGGCCGCGCCGGCGTGAGCGCCACGAGCACCTCCAGGCAAACGAGCGCGTAGAACAGCGGCGTGATGTCGGGGCCCGATCGGCCCGCGAGCTCGCCCACGGTCACCCCCGGTGCCTGCCCCACGAGCGCCGCTTCGTCAGGCAAGAGCGCGCACTCGGAGAGGAGCGACATGCGCGGGCCCGCGTCGAAGCGCGCAGCCGCGCCGCCGAGACGGACAAACGCGGCCTCGGGCGGGATCACGCGCCGGACGATCTCGACGAAGACCTCGGCCCCGGTGGCGCCGCCGAACACGTTGGGCTCGGCGCGCAGGCGGCCCGGCGGCTCGGACTCGAGCTCCAGCGTGCCGGACTCGACGAGGATCGCCCGGCCGATGATCCACTCGGCGTGCGCGCGGAGCACGGGCCAGAGCGCGTCCTGCTGGAGAAATCCGTGCGCGATGAGCGCGGCGCCCGCGTGCCGGCCCGAGGGCGGGAGCTTGCCAGCGAGCCGATGCGCGACGTCGCGCTCGAGGTCGCCGCGCGCCGAGAGAAACGAAAGGAGCGCCTCGTCGGCGACGCCCGACCCAGCCGTGACCACGTCCCCATCCTGGAGGACGACGCGACGCACGGAGCCGCCTTCATGGATCGCGAGCGAGCCCGTGGCGCGGCTGGCGATGGCCCGGGCGAGCGCGCGCGGCGCATCGCCGGGACCGAGCACCGTGGCCTGCTCACTCCGCGCGTCCTGCGAGGCATGCGCAGGCCGCGAGGACGGAACCGGCGCCGGCGGCGGCGGCACGGGCGGGGCGAGACGAACCGAAGGCGGCGGGGCGTCCGAGGCTCGACCGAGGATGCTGGGGGCCGTTGGCGGCGACTGGGGGTTTGGGGGCGTAGCTCCGCTCGCCGGAGCGTAGCCCCCAAGCGTCGAAGAGAGGTTTGGGGGCGTAGCTCCGCTCGCCGGAGCGTAGCCCCCAAGCGTCGGAGAGAGGCGCGGCATGCTCGGAACGGTCCATCGGGCAGGGAAGACCGTCGGCGGCGCGACATCGATCATGGGCTCGATCACGGGCGGCGGCGGGCGCGGCGGCGTGGGCACGGACGTGGGGCGCGACTCGATCGCGCGGGAGGCCGCGGTCGTCTCCGTCGGCCGGACGGGCGTGCCGGCGTCGTCGGTGATGCGGCTCGGGCGCGGCTCCCACGCCGTCACGGGGGCCTCCGAAGAGGCGCCGCGGAGCTCCGGCGAACGCGGCGTCGATCCCGCGGGCGCCGTCTTGCCGGTTGGCTCGCTCGGCTGGGGCGTGGGTGGCATGTCGAGCACGAGGTCGCCCACGCTCGGCGGCTCGATGGCTGCGGACGACGAGACCGGGGGGTTCGGCGCGGTCGTGTTGCCTTCGGTCAGGGCGAACTGGCCCGTCGTGATGCTGAGCGCGTTGGGCCCCGTGCCCGGATCGATTCCGCCCGTGTTGCCGAGATCCGACTGGGAGCTGTCCGCCTCGGCGTCGAGCGGCTCTTCGAGGATGGCGAGGAACTCGTCGCCGAGGACGAGGTCCACCTCCTCCTCGGCGGCCTGCGGAGGCGTGGAGGACGAAGGCGTCTCTGCGAGCACGCGTTGCTCGGCCGCGGCGAGCAAGCCCATGAGCTCGGGCGAGAGCTGCATGGGGTGCGTGGGCAAGAGCGTCGGCGGCGACGGCCCGTCGCTCTCGTCGGGCGGGAAGATCGACACGCCCATCTCGGCGATCTCGGGCGCGCCGGGGAACGCGGACTGAAAGGCTGGCGGAAACGCGCCGGTGCCGTCGTCGAGCAGCCCGGGGGGCAAGGTCTCGCCGGGGCGGATCGCCGCGGCGCCGCGGTCGTCGACGATCGAGTCGTCGTCGAGCGGCGCTGGGTCGGCGAGCGCGGCGATCTGGGCGACGATGGCGTGGATGTCGAGCGGCCGCGCGAAGGAGCGGCCGGCGGTGGAGTGCGCGCCGATCTCCGCGGCGCGGATGCGGCTGCCCAGACAAACCAGCTCGGCGTCCTCGCCGCCGGGCAACTCGCGCAGCCGCTCGATGGCGTCGCGCGCGCCGGGCTGATCGATGTCGACGAGCAGCACCCGCGGCGACTCGTCGAGCACGCGCGCTTCGAGCCGCTCGATCGGGGCGAAGGCCACGGCGAAGCCTTGTGCGCGCAGCGCCGACGCGATCGTTTGCCCTTCGGCGGAGGCGTCCGCGATCAGGATCACGTCGCGACGCGGCGTGTTCGGGGCTTCCTCCATCGCGGGCACGGCGTGATCCTTCGACCCGATGCGCCAGCCTGTCAACGCGCGCGCCCTCGGGTCTTCCCTTCCTACGTCCAAGGCGGGGATCGTTCCAACATTTGGGCCGATCCGCTCGCCTTTCTGGTGGTAAGAATCCAGCGCATGTCCGCCTTTGGCACCCCCCGAGAGCTCGCGCTGGTGGCCTTCCTGGTCGGGCTCGTGGTCATCCACTCGATCGTCCCGCGGATCGGCGAGGCCATCGGCGGCTACTTCGAGCGCCGCACCAAGGGGACGGGCCCGTCGAAGGACACCGGCTGATCCAGGGCGCAGGCCATCATCGGCGCCTTGCATTCTGCATTTGCAGAACGTAGCGTCGAGGCATGGAGGAGGCCGCGCGAGATCTCGCTTCGATCCGCGACGAAAAGCGCGCCGCCATCGTCGCAGAGATCCCGCCGGGCTACAGCCCCGCCTTCCACCTCGCCTTTCCCACCTTGCTCGGCCTCTCCGTGCTCGTGGCGTCGCTCCTCGGGATCGCGGCGCTCCGGCCGATCGAGCTCCTCACGGTGCCGATCACGCTCTTCGCGGGCTTCGGCTTCGAGTGGCGCGCGCACAAGGACATCCTGCATCGACGGATGCCGCTGCTCGGCGTGATCTACGAGCGGCACGAGCTCTCGCACCACGTCATCTACACCGACCGCGACATGGCCATGAAGAGCCCGCGCGAAATGTGGCTCATCCTCATGCCGCCCTACGCGATCGTGCTGGTCTTCCTCACGCTCGTTTTGCCGCTCGGGATCGGCCTTTCGCATTTCCTCGGGACGAACGTGGCCATGCTCGGGGTCGCGACGTCGATGGTGTTTTTCCTGTCGTACGAGTGGCTCCACCTCGCCTACCACCTGCCGCCCGAGCACCCGATTTCCCGCCTCGGCATCATCTCCCTCCTGCGCGAGCATCACCGCCGGCACCACGAGCCGCGGCTCATGAAACGCTGGAACTTCAACGTCACGGTGCCGCTCTTCGACTGGCTCCACCGCACGACGTGGTCGCCCGAGCGGGAAGCAGCCTGGCGCGCGCGACGCGCCTCGCGAAAGCCGACGCGCGCGGTCCCGTGAAAAACGTGGTAGGGCTCGGCCCGTGCAGACGCGCACGCGCAACGCCCTCGTGTTCGCGGCCGCCGCGGTGGTGGTCGTCGCGGCCGTCGCCTGGGTCTGGCAAAAACGCGAGATGGCGCGCCCGCTGCCCGGGACGCTCGACGCGATCCCCGAAGGTGCGCTCCTCGTCGCCACGGCCGACCTCGGCGCCCTGCGGCGCTCGAACGCCTTCGCGCCCCTGCTCTCCGAGACCCGTGAAATCCCCGGCCTCGGCAAGGTCCGCGACGTCTGCGGCACAGACCCCATGGCGGGCCTCACCGAGCTCGGCGTGGCCGTGCCCGCGAACGGCGGCGACGGCGACTTCGGCCTCGTCGCCTCGGGCACGATCGACCCGGACGCCCTGCTCGCCTGCGCGAGCAAGGTCATCGAGGCGCGCGGCGGCCGCTCCGTCGTGAACCCGATCGGCGGGTTTCGCACGGTCCGCGACGCGAGCCAGTCGACGAGCGGCGCCGAGATCGCCGTGCGCGAGGGCGGGCCCATCCTGCTCGGCGCGGGCAGCTACCTGCGGGCGATGATCGACGCGGCGGAAGGCCGCGTCCCGAACGCGCGCGCTGACGGAGATCACACGAAGCTCGCGGCGGAGGTGGGCCCGGGCGCGCTGCGCGTGACGGTGGTGCTCACGCCCGAGCAGCGGCGCACGCTCCTCGAAGAGATCGCCCTCAACGGAGCGCAGGGCTCGCCGGCCGCGTCGGTCGTCGGCCTCGGGCTCTCGGTGACGATCGGCGAGCGCGTCGGTTTGTCCGGGGTCGTGGCCTGCGACGCGGCGGCCCCGTGCGCCGATCTGGCGCGAATTTTCGAGGGGAAACGCGCCGCGCAATCGGGCGACATGCTCGTGCGCCTGATGGGCCTCGGACCGATCCTGGAGCGGCTGCGGATCGGCGCGGAGGGCCCGCGCATCTCGGCGCGCGTGGACATGTCGACGGACGAGGCGACCGAGCTCGTGACGCGTGTGATCGCCTTGCGCGCCGCGGCAGGACGGCAAAGAGGCCCGGTCGAGGACGAGGTGCCGGCCCGACCTCCGCCGCGCCCCGCGCCGACCTCGTCCGAAGGCCCCGCGCCCGAGCCGCCCCCGCCGCCGAAGCCGCGCTGACTCTTACGTCTGCGTTCGTTTTTCGGGTGCAACGAACGGCGCGTGGCTCGATTACACTCCGCGTCCCATGTCCACGCCGAACGACACCATTCCTTCCCGGCTCTTCAAGCAGGCCGAACGCAGGCCCGACGCGCCTGCCCACCACATCAAATCGGGCGGCGTCTACCGGCCGAAGAGCTACCGGGAGCTCGCGGACGAGGTCAAACGCCTGGGCAAGGCGATGATCGCGCTCGGCCAGAAGCCGGGCTTCACCGTGTGCATCCTCGGCTTCAACCGGTCCGAGTGGGCCGCCTTCGACGTCGCCGCCATGGCCGCGGGCGGCGCGCCTGCCGGCATCTACACGACGTGCTCGCCCGAGGAAGTCGCGTACATCGTCCACCACGCCGAGAGCGAGATCGTCCTCGTCGAGGACGCCGGGCAGTGGGCGAAGATCGAGAAGATGCTCGGCGAGCTGCCGCGCCTGAAGCAGGTCGTCACGATGCGCGGCGCGCCCCGCATCGATCACCCGCTCGTCGCCTCGTACGACGCGTTCCTCGACAAGGGCAAGGACGTCACCGACGAAGCGTTTTTCGCGCGGATCGCCGCGCTCGAACCGCAGGGCCTCGCCACGCTGATCTACACGTCCGGCACGACCGGACCGCCCAAGGGCGTGATGCTCTCGCACCAGAACCTCGCGTGGACCTCGGACGCGGCGCAGAAGCTCGTGGGCGGCGCCGCGCAGGACTGCGTGCTCTCGTACCTGCCGCTCTCGCACATCGCCGAGCAGATCTTCACCATCCACGGCTGCATCACGATGGGCGGATCGGCCTATTTCGCCGAGAGCATCGACAAGGTCCCGGACAACCTCAAGGAAGTGCAGCCGACGCTCTTCTTCGGCGTCCCGCGCATCTGGGAGAAGTTCCACGCCGGCGTCCAGGGCAAACTCAAGGAGGCCAAGGGCGCGAAGAAGGCGCTCGTCACGTGGGCGATGGACGTCGCGCGCGAGGCGACGGCGGTGAAGATGCGCGGCCGCACGCCCGAAGGCGCGCTCGCGCTCCAGTACAAGCTCGCGCAGAAGCTCGTGTTCAACAAGCTGAAGGCGGCGATCGGCATGTCGCGCGCGCGCACGTGCGTGTCCGGCGCCGCGCCCGTGGCCAAGGAGATCCTCGAGTTTTTCGCGAGCCTCGACATCATCGTCTCCGAGGTCTACGGCCAGAGCGAGGACACGGGCCCGACCACGTTCAACCGCGGAAACGACATGAAGCTCGGCACTGTCGGCACGAAGCTCGACGGCGTCGACGTGAAGATCGCCGAGGACGGCGAGATCCTGGTGAAGGGCCCGAACGTGTTCCTCGGCTACTACAAAGAGCCGCAAGCGACGGCCGACACGCTCCAGGACGGCTGGCTGCACTCGGGCGACCTCGGTCAGTTCGACAAGGACGGCTTCCTGTCGATCACGGGCCGCAAGAAGGAAATCATCATCACGGCGGGCGGGAAAAACATCGCCCCGAAGAACATCGAGGCGGCCCTGAAGAACCACCCGCCCATCGCCGAGGCCGTGGTCATCGGCGACCGGCGCAAGTTCCTCACGGCGCTCGTCGTCATCGATCCGGCCGCCGCCGGCGAGCTCGCGGGCTCACCCGGGGCGGATCTGGACAAGCTACGCAGCGATCCCTCCGTGGTGGCCGCAGTACAGAAGGCGGTCGACAGTGTGAATTCCACGCTCGCTCGCGTGGAGACCGTGAAGAAATTTCACATCCTCGACCGCCCCTTCACGATCGAGAGTGGTGAGCTCACGCCCACCCTGAAGCTCAAGCGACGCGTCGTCTACGACCGCTACGCCCACGAAATCGACCGGATGTACGAGGGCGCTCAGGACGCCTGACCCCCCGGGCGCCTCCGCTCCGTGCTAACGGAGCGTGCGCCATGCACGCCGTCACCTTCGACTTCGGTCAAACCCTCGCCGCCCTCGACGCGGACCTCACGTCCGCGCGCCTCGCCGAGCGGAGCCTATCGTTCGACCCCCAACGAATCGAGGCCGCCCTCCCCGATGCATGGCGCGTCTACGATGACGCCATCCATCGCGGCCTCGGCGGTCATCCCTGGAAGATCTTCATGCGCGCGCTCCTGGAACGCGCCGCCTCGTCGCCGCTCGACGAGGAGGCGCTCGTGGGCGCCGTGGACTTCCTCTGGTCCGAGCAGCCCCGGAAGAACCTCTGGCGGCGGCCGATCCCCGGCATGCTGGAGCTCGCGGAGGACCTCTCCGACGCGGGCGTGCCCGTGGGCATCATCTCGAACTCCGAGGGCCGGCTCGCCGAGCTCGTCGCGGAGCTCGGCTGGGACGATCGGTTCCTCGTGATCGCCGACAGCGGCCGCCTCGGCATGGACAAACCCGGCCGCCCGATCTTCGCCTGGACCGCCGAGCGCCTCGGCAAGCCGCTCGAGCGGATCGTGCACGTCGGCGACTCACTCGCCGCCGACGTGGAGGGCGCGCTCGGCGCGGGGATGCGCGCGGTGTGGTTCCGCGGAGACGCGAAGCGCGCCCTCGGCGAGAAGGCGCGCGTCGCGAAGGACGCGGGCGAGGTGCGCAGGGCGCTCGTCGAGCTCGGCATCGCGGCCGCCCGCGCGCCCGAGCCTATTCGAGCTTCGCCCCGGCCTGGATCCAGGCCGCGATCGACTTGATCTCGGCGTCCGTCAGGGGCTCGCCCGAGAGCGGCATGAGCCCCGTCATGTCCGCGCGCCCTTCGCAGTGCGGATCCACCTTGCAGAGCAGATAACTCGCCGCCGGTTGCCCCGGCACCACGCGCTGCGCGCCCGTCTGCACGCTCGGCGCGTTGATCACGTTCGCGAGGAACGTCGACGCGTCGGGCGACAGATCGAGGTCGCCCGCTTTGTCCGTGCCGTCGTGGCACTTCGACGTCGCGCAGCGCGAGCCCATCAGCGTGCGCACGCTCCCCCACGTGCCGGACGTGTTCGGATCGGGCGCGTCGGGGTCCTGCGGGCAATTTCCGTAGTCGATCGGCTCGAGGAGCGACGCGTCGCCCGGCTTCGCATCCGGCTTCATGCCGCGGATCCAGCACCACACCGCGCGCGTGGAGAGCGCGGTCCACGTGCGCTGGAGCAGCGGCATGCGCGGCCCGAGTTTGTCCGAGAGCAGCCGCTTGTAGAGGTAGCTCCGCGCCGGATCTCCCGGCGCGACGAGCGACCACGGCGTCGCCGACGGATGCGCCATGCCGTTGCCGTTCGCGTCGCCGACGCGCACCCGATCGAGATCGGTCACGCGCACGTCGAGGAAACCCTTCAGCGCCGGAGGCGACGCCGCGAGGTTCACGATCACGCTCGTAGGCGCGCCTCCCGCCGTGAACGACGCGCCGTCGAGCGGAACGCTGAGCACCTCGGCGCCTGCGTCGTCGAGCCTGCGGATGCGCGCGCCGTTCGCGTCGAGCGACGGCGGCGCCGAGGCGAGCCGTAGCTCCACGCTCGTCGGCGGGAACGGCGCGCTCGGGTCGAGGACGACCTGCAGGATCTCCCGCTCCTGCCCGCCGATCACGAGTTTGTCCCCGGGCCGCTCGCACTCGTCGGGCACGAGGCTCGGCTCGGCCGCCGTGATCTGGCAGGGCGCGTTCACGAGCGCGAGCATGTCCTTCACGCCGCCGAGCTCGGGGTACTGCCGCGACGAATGGCACACGCCCTGGTTGAGCGAGCACGTCTGCGCGACGCCGAGCGCGTGCAGCGCCGTGATGTTCGGGTAGATCGCCTCCGCCGGATCGTCGCTGCCCCCTGCGCCGCCGCCGCTACCGCCCGCGCCGCCGCTGCCTGGGCCACCGCTCCCACCGGCGCCGCCGCTGCCGCTCCCGGCCGCGCCGCCGGTGAGGTCGACGTCCTCGTCGGCCCCGCACCCGACCATCATCACCAGGGCGATCGAGAGTGCCCCGATCGCCCTGGCTGCCCGCGACAAACGCATCCCGCTCGTCCCTTTCAAAGCTTGGGGCTGCGCTCGGACAAGCCGAGCTACGCCCCAAACCCCTTCCGTCACTGCTTCTTCGCGGTGATCGTACCCGGACCGCAGGTGATCGTGTACGGCGCGCCGATCTGCCCCGCGACGAACGACACGTACCCGCACGTACCCTCGTACGAGATCTCCGTCGGCGTCAGCTTCGGCACGTCGGTCGCGTCCTTCGACACGACGCCGCCGAGCATGAACTGCGGCGCCGCGACGAGGACGCCGCAGAACGAGCGCAGCTTCGCGTCGAGCCCCGCGAGGTTCGTGTCCTCCAGGGACGACTTCACGAGCGCCTCGATCTGCGGCTTCTCCGTCACCGGCTCGACCCACGGCTCACCGAGGAGACGATCCTTCAGCGCGATCACCGCGTCGCCCACGGTCGCGCCCGTCGTCGCCTGGGCCCGCTGCACGATCTTCGAGATGAAGTCGTTCGCATTGAGCGGCTTGCACGCGCCGTACGTCGCTTCCCACGAGAGCCGGCCCTGGAAGTCGAGCCCGCGGAAGCCCGGCTCCGCGTCCTTCAGGGCGAACCCGATCGCGAGCTGGAAGCTCTCCTCCGTCTCGTCCTGCGGATACTCGCTGTAGCTCGGCCACTCCATGGCGCGGTGCAGGCTCCTGCGCAGCGGGCGCGACGAGATCGCGAAGACGCCGTCGGCGGGGCTGTTGCCGCGCCGGCCGAGGTCCTTGTCCGCGATCGTCCACGGATCGAAGATCCGCGGCACCTCGTAGGCCGCGCTCCCGCAGCCCTCTTCCGGCGCCTTCAGGTTGAACGCCGGGTGCGCCAGGATGTCCGTGAGCAGCTCGCGCAGCGAGAAGTGCGACGCGACGAACTTCTCCGTCAGGCTCATCAGGATGTCGCGTTGCACCTCGGTCCGCGGAAAGTAGTTCGCGATCGTCAGCCGCGTGCCCATCACCTCGGACCACACGACGTCGACGATGTTCTGCGCGACCATGTACGCGAACGCCTCGTCCGGATCGGCGAGCTCGCCCCCGGGCAAACGCACGAGCCCGTGCGCCGCGAGTTGGTCCACGCCGCGCTTGAGCGCTCGCTCGAGGTCCCACACGCTCGCGCGGCGACCCTTGTTCGGGGCCTCCGGCGTCGAGCGGATCGAGCCGAAGTACGTGTCGACGCCGAGCGGATCGTCCTCGGCGGGCGCGCGGAAGCTGCCGCACGCGTTGCCGCTCCAGCCGTAGGGCGAGCTCCCGCCGCCGTCGGCGACGCCCCAGTAACGCAGCATCGACAGGGCGCGCATCTCGTCCGTGCCCTTCGTCTCCTGCTCCTCCTCGGGGTGCACGCCGGCGGAGTTTCCGTAGAGCGCGACCTCGAAGAGCCCGGGCACGGGCCACGCCCGGTTCAGCGCCGGATCGTCGCTGTACGTCACGGAGAACTCGCTGTTGTGGCAGGTCAAGCACACCCGATCGCGGTGCAGGTAGGCGCGCTCGAAGATCGCGCCGAAGTTCTGCCGCCGCGCGCGCTCCATCTCGTACTCGCCCACGTTCGCGCCCGAGTACGGCTGCGACATCATCGCGAAGAGGTTGCCGCGGTACACGGGCGAGAGGTCGTCGAGCTCGAGCGCCGACGAGAGGAGCTGGTTCATCGTGAACCCGGGGTTCGGCGGGTTCTTCGAGGTCGCCTCGTTGTCGCGCACCCACGCGGCGAGGTTTCCGTTGTCGTAGGCCGCGGCCGGCGGCGAGCCGTAGCACTGCTGCAGCGACTTCGTCTCGATGCGGTTCACGCGCAGCGTGTCCATGAAGAAGTCGCTCCACCGCTGCCGGAACGCGTCCTCGCGCATGAGCGCGCGCGCGACGATCTTGCGCGCGTTCACGAGGTCGTCGCCGTAGGGCGGCAGCGCGTCGCCGAGCTCGCCGAACTTGCCGGCGGCTTCGAGGTCCGCCTTGCGGATCGCCGTGATCGCGTCGGTGTACGCGTTCACCTCGGCCTGGCCCCACGGCTTGCGGCCGCTCACCGCGGTGATCGCGCGGCGCACCCACGCTTGATCACTCGCCTGGCACTCGGTCCACACGTGCTCGGGCGTGTGCGGCGTCGAAGCACCACCTTCGCCGCCCGCGCCGGCATCCCCGCCGGCGCCGCCCTCCCCACCGGAGCCGCCGCTTGCGCCGCTGCCGCCGACGCCGGGACCCGACGGCTCGGACGGGTTCGATTCGCCGCTGCACGCGGGCACGAGGGCCATCGCGGCCGCGCACGAGATCGCCAGGGTGAGGGTCGAGAGCCCGGAAAAACGCCTGGTCTTCATGCCACCACCCCCAGCTGCCGCTGCTGCACGAACTTCGCCGCCTCGATCTCCGTCGTCGCGCCCGGCACGTCGGAGACGTTGAAGCTCTCCTGCGCGAAGGGCCAGATGCCGAGCGACAGCAGCGCCGCCATGCGGTTCTCCTGCGGCGTCGACGCGATCGTCGCGCGCCCGTCCTCTCCGCACGCGCCGAACACGCCCTTGCCCGAGGGCCGCACCGGCCCGCCGATGAACACCACCGGGAAGCCGTACGGCCAGTGGTTTCGCCCCTGGCTGCCCTGCTTGAACGGCGTGCGCCCGAACTCCGTCGTCAGCACGATCAGCGTCTTGTCGAGGTCGAGCTTCGCCGGGTTGTTCTCGCCGGGCGCATTCACCACCGACAGCAATTGCCGGAGCGTGTGCGACAGGTTCCGCGCCTGCGTGAACGAGTTCTCGCCGTGCGTGTCGTACCCGCCGCCGCCGTCGGCCGTGAGCAGCCCCGTGTCGACGATGCACACGTACTTCGCGGGCACCGTCGGATGCCGGAGCAGGTGCGCCGCGAGCTTCAGGTTCATGCTCATCGCGTCGGTGTTCGAGGTGTCCCCGCAGTTCGACCCCGAGACCTTCGTGAAGAACTGCGGCTCGAGCACCCCGGAGATCGCCTGCGCGTTGGCGATGGAGCTCGACGCCGCCTCGAGCTCGCCGAGCCGCGGCGCGCGCAGCGGATTGCCTTGCCCCTTCCAGCGCAGCCGCTCGTGGTACCGATCGATGTAGCCCTGCATCAGCGCGTCGTACTGCGCGCGGTTTTGCCCGAGCGTCCCTCGGGCGAGCAGGCTCGTGAGGTCGCCCGCTGCGTCGACCTTGATGGCGAGCGGACGCGCCGCGCCGGGGTGCATTCCGATCGACACGACGCTGCGGATGTTGTCCGTGGGCAGCCCGTTCGCGCCGTTCGACAAGAGCGCGTACGAGTAGGGCGCGCGCCCCGGCTCGTTGAACCGTTCGAGGAAGTAGCGCTGCACGTGCGCGCCGAGCCCCGAGAACGCCGGATGCCCGAGCCCGCGGCCGCCGAGCATCATCGGGATCGCGCCCTCGTGTGGCTCGAGGTCGTGCGCCGAGATGGAGACCCGTGTCCGCTCCATCACATCGGGCCGCTCTCGCAGAGGCATCACGAAGGGCCCGAGGTGGACGGTTTGGCCCATCGAGTCGGCCGCGAAGGGCTCGGTCAGTGGGCCCTGGAACGCACACTGATCGACCGCCGCCTGCACGTGGCCGGAGTTCAGGTACGCGTACCACTGCGTCCCGCTCGCCTGCCCGAGCGAGGGAACGCAGTAAAACGACTCGTACTGGCTCACGCCGCCGTAAAGAAAGATTTCGAGGATGTTCTCGGCCTGCAGCTCGGGCGGCAGCATCGCGCCCTCGGCTTCCTTCGGCACCTCCCCGAACGCGCGGGCTTGCCGCATGCCCCAAAGCGATACGCCGAGGCCGCTGGCCGCCGTCGCAGTGACGAGCCCTGCGCCCTTGAGAAATTCGCGACGCTTCACGTAAGCCTCCAAGTCGGCGTGCCAGGACGAACCATGCCGTCCCGCACGTGCCTACGTTCCCTCGCGCAGAAGGGGTGGTCAATCAAGTTTTCAACGTCCTTCCGAAAGGTTTCGGAGGCCGCATCGTTGGTGCCGAAACGTAACGCGCGCGTGAGCATTCGTTCCAACGGGAACGTGAAATGCCGCGGTTATTGAATCCTCATGGGGAGGAGCGCCGGGTGGATGACGGTGCCACGACGACAACGTGCTCGGACGCGGCGACAACGTGCTCGGCGTTGCCCGGCGGCTCGGGTCCGTGGAAAATCGCGACCCACGGGAAGGGTTTGCAATGCGCATTCCTGGGGTCGCCTTGACGCACCCCAGCGTGCCTCCTAGCATCCGCGCCGATGTCGCGCGCCCTTTGGCCCTCGTCCCTCGCCCTCCTCCTCGTCGGCTGCGCCGGCGCCACGCCGCCCGCCGACACGCCGCCGCACCCCGAGGCGAAAGCCCCGCCGGCCGAGGCCAAGGCCGAGGCCCCGAACCCGAAAGCCGACGTGATCGGCGCGCTCGACGCCCCCGAGGGGAAGCTCGAGCCGGCCGAAATCCAGAAGGTCATCCGGGGCAATTTCAAAGCATTGCGTGCTTGTTACGAGGAGGGCCTGCAAAAAAACCCGAACCTCGAAGGACGCATCGGCATCCGGTTCGTCATCGGCAAGGACGGCAAGCCCGGCTCCATCTCCGAAGATACGCAGTCGACCCTGCCCGATCCCGACGTCGTGAAGTGTGTCCTCGCGGCCGTCGAAACGCTCACGTTCCCCGCGCCCGAGGGCGGCGTCGTCAAGGTCGTCTATCCGATCATGTTCGCCCCGGGCGGCGGCGACGCAATGAGCAATTGCAAGAAGACCGCCGAGGAGAAGGACGGCATTCGCACGGTCTCGCTCGTCTGCGACAAGCAAACGCTCAAGGTCACGGACATGCCCGTCCGCGCCGTGGACGAGAAATTCGCCGACGCGATCCTGACCGGATTCGAGCAGCAATCGCCGAAGATGCGCCGCACCCGCGGCAAGCCGACGATCGCCGACAAACCCTGCTTCACCACGCGCATCGACGGACAAACCTGGGTCTCGACGTTGCTCGTCACCGAGGTGACGCCTGGACGCGCGCTCGTCGTCTCCTGCCTCGACGAGACCGGCGGGGTCAGCTCCGGCCGGTGCGACGCCCTCGTCGAGTTCATCGTCAAGCGCGAGGCCACCGCGCCCGCCGCGCCCTCGCCCACGGCCCCCGGGCCGAAGCGGCCCCTGCCCACGGGGACGGCCACGGGCGGCGGCTTCTGACGTTTTTCCCGGGGCTTGCCGCCCCGCGCGCGCCCCGGTATGCTCCCGCTCATGTCCGCGCCGATCCGCGCTCCGCGCCGCCTCTTCCTCCTCGGCGCCGCGCTCCTCGCCTTTGCCGCCGGCTGCACGTTGAAGACGCGCGGCCCCGCGCTCGCGACCTCGGCCCCGGCGCCCGCCTTCTCGCTCCCGTCGCACACGGGCGAGACCGTCACCCTGGCCAGCCTCACCCAGAAAGGCCCCGCGGTCGTGGTGTTTTACCGCGGCCACTGGTGACCGTATTGTCGTAGCCAGCTCGGGCAGCTGGCAAGATTGAACGATCGGTTCCGGCGGCTCGGCGTGGGCCTCGCGGCGATCAGCGTCGATAGCGAGGAGGAGTCGCGCGAGCTCGCCGAAAAGCTCGAACTGCATTTCCCGCTGCTGCGGGACGACGGATTGAAGACCGCGCTCGCCTATGGCGTCGCCATGCAGGGCCAGGACATCGCGGTCCCCGCCACCTTCGTCATCCTGCCGGACGGACGCGTCTTCTTCCGGCAGATCGGCGAGAGCATGGCCGACCGGCCGAGCACCGCCGAGCTGCTCGACATCGTCGACCGCGCGCTCGTCGAATCACGCCGCCCTTGATCCACCGCGCCTGCGCCCTCGAAGCGCCGCGAGCACGCCGAGGAGGAACATGACCCCCGCGGCGCCCTCCTCGCCTTTCACCGCGCATCCGCCGCATCCGCTCGGCGCATGCGCGGGCGCGGCGGGCGTGTTTTCCGCGGGATCGGCGGTCGTGCTCGTCGGAGGCGCGTCCGGCGCCGGGGCCGATGCGACACCGGGCGGATCGGGCCGTTTTCCATCGGCCGGATAATCGAGCGTCACGCGCTTCCCGTCGTCCATGAAGTAGACGACCTTCGCGAGCCGGGCGACGAACACGCCAGCTTCGAGCTTCTCGACCCGCACGACGTCGTGGATGCCCTTCACGGGCCAGCGATCGGACACGAAATGGATCGGCCTGATCGTGAGCCCCGACGAGACGAGCCCCTTTCCCTCCGCGAAAAACGCTTCGAGGGCCGCCCCCTCGAGCTTGCGCACCGAGGACGCCTCGAAATCGGATTTCTTCATCGCATGAACGACGGGCTGGACATACTTCCCCACGATCAGCGGCAACCCGCCGAGCACGCCGAGCTCGGGCATCGGCGCGCCGAACGACGTCGTGTACGGATGCGCGAGGAACACGTATTCGGGGAACTGCGATGCATTCTCCAGGTCGAACGAGTAGTCGACGCGCTTCTCCCCGGGGTTGATGAGGTCGGCCCGCGCCTCACGGGAGACGAGGAGCCCGAGCGAAGCCAGGAAAAGAAGGGCGGTACGTCGTGTCGTCACGGATGGGTGCTCTCCTCCGCCCATCCTACACGAACGCCCGCCCCGTCCCCGGCCGAAAACTTGTCCCACGCCCCGCGTCCGTGAGACCCCCCTCCCCACCATGACGATCCCCCGCTCGCAGGCCGAGCTCGTCACGCTGCGCAAGCTCGCCCAGGACCTGGCCGCTGCGCGAAAGGAGCGTCCGACGAGCGTCCACCTCCTCGCCGCCATCGCCTCGCGCGACGGTCAGGCCGGGGAGCTGCTCCGCGAGCGGCGCCTCGACGCGGATACCCTCCTCAAGGCAGGTCGTTCCTTCGACGAGGACACGCCCGATCCCCTCGCCCGCGCCGCCGTCGCGGCCCGCGAGCTCGGCAAGCGCGCGCCTCTCGGCGAGCCGAACGCGCTCCACCTCGTGCTCGCCCTGCTCGCGGATCGCTCTTCCGCCGCGCACCGCGCCCTCGTGCAGGCCGGCGTGGACACGGGCCGGCTGCGGACGGCGGCCATGCAGCTCTCGCTCGGGGTCGTCGCGGCCCGACGCGTGTCGCAACCCGCGGGCGGCAAGACCACGGAGGCCGAGCCCCGGCCCGCCCCGCGTTCGCCGACGCGGCTCGACCTCGACAAACCCGCGCCCACGCCCTCGAAGCGGCCGACGGGCACGGGCGTGACGGTCCCGCTCTTCCCGCCGCCGGGTCGGCTCGGCCAGGAGCAACGCCCGCCCACGAAGACGCCCACGGTCCCGCCGACCGCGGCGCCCTCGCCCCCGCCGCCGCAGGCCCTCGCGACCGCGACGCCGGTCCCGCTCCCCACGCCCGCGAAGCCGGTTGATAAGGACCGCAAAACCAAGGCGCGGGAGATTCTCGCGCCCGGGCCCACGATTCCGGAGGGCCATCCGCTCGCGCTCGATCGGGCGAAGACGCCGACGCTCGCGGCGCTCGGGAAAAACCTCACGCTCGCGGCTTGCCTCGGGGAAATCGAGCCCGTGATCGGCCGGGACGCCGAGGTCGACGCGGCGCTCGACATCCTGGCCAAGAAAAACCAGAATAGCTGCCTGCTCGTCGGGCCGGCCGGCGTCGGAAAGACCTCGGTCGCGCGTGGGATCGCCGAGCGCCTCGCCCGCGAGGCCGATCGAGACCCGTCCGCGGCGCGGCTCTTCGTCGAGGTCGCCGTCTCCGAGCTCGTCGCCGGCACCGGGACGCGCGGCGCGCTCGCCGAGCGCATGAACGCCATTTTGCGCGAGATTCGCGAGGAGGGCCGCGCCGTCATCCTCTTCGTCGACGAGATCCACGAGCTCTTCTCCGGCGGCCTCGACGAGGCCACGGCCGAGATCAAGCTCGCCCTCGCCCGCGGCGACCTGCGCCTCGTCGGCGCCACGACGCCCGAGGAGCACCGCCGCGCGTTCGAGCCCGATCCCGTGCTCGCGCGGCGATTCTCGGTCGTCGAGATCGAGGAGCCGGACGAGGCATCGGCGTTCCTCCTCTGCAAACAGGTTTGTCAGGGCCTCGGCGCTCACCACGGGCTCGGGTACACGGACGAATCCATCGCCTCCGCGGTCTCGTGGTCGGTGCGTTATCTGCCGGGCCGCGCGTTGCCCGACAAGGCGATCGGGATCCTCGACCTCGCCGGCGCGCGCGCGCGCAGGCGCGCCGGGGCCGGAAAACTCCCGCCGGTCCGGCCCTCCGAGGTCGCCGAGGTCCTCGCGAGCCTCGCGGACATCCCCGAGGAGCGGCTGCTCGAGACCGACCGCGAGCGAATGCTCAATTTGGAAAAACTGCTCGCCGATCGCGTCGTCGGCCACGCGGCGCCGCTCGCTCGCATCGCGCGGGTCCTCCGCCGCAATGCAGCCGGCATTCGCGCGGATCGGCCGCTCGGCACGTTCCTCTTGCTCGGGCCGACGGGCGTCGGCAAGACGGAGACGGCCAAGGCCATCGCCGAGGCGCTCTTCCATTCGGCCGACGCGATGACGCGGCTCGACCTCTCCGAGTACAGCGAGGCGCACGCGACGGCGAGGCTCATCGGCGCGCCGCCCGGCTACGTCGGGCACGAGGCCGGCGGCCAGCTCACGGAGTCCGTGCGCCGCCGCGCCTACCAGGTGATCCTGCTCGACGAGATCGAGAAGGCGCACCGCGACGTGCTCGAAGCGTTCCTCCAGGTCTTCGACGAGGGCCGCATGACGGACGGCCGCGGCAGGCGGGTCGATTTCACGAACACGGTCATCGTGCTCACCTCGAACCTCGGCGCGGCCGAGGCCGGGGCGCTCAAGAGCGAACGTTCGGTCGGGTTTTCCCGCGCCGCGACGCAGGTTTCACCGGACAAGCTCGAATCGACGATGCTCGCCGCCGCGCGCGGGGCCCTGCCGCCGGAGCTCTACAACCGCATCGACGAGGTGCTCGTCTTCGGTCCGCTCGGCAAGGTCGAGGTGAAGGAGGTCGCGCGCAGGCTGCTCGCGGCGCTCGGGCGCGGGCTCGAAGACAAGGGCATCCGCCTCGACGTGGAGCCGGCGGTGCTCGACGTGCTCCTCGCGGAGGGCGGGTTCGACGAGGGGCTCGGCGCGCGCCCCATGAAGCGCGCGATCATGCGCCACGTCGAGGCGCCGATCGCCGAGATGATCCTGCGCGGCGAGCTGCCCGCGGGATCGGTCGCGCTCCTCTCGGCCGATCGTGGACAGATCGTCGTCGACGCGGTGGACGAAGCCGCCGGCGAGCTCGCGACGGGCGCTTGAAAAAGCGCGCAACCCCTCTCCCGTGAGGGAGAGGGGTTGGGGATGAGGGAATCGTTCGACTTTGAACGATTCGCCCGCGGCGCGATTAAACCCCGATGTCCTCGGACATGGGCAACGATGCCGGTACCGTCGACGGGTTCGGCGAAGCCTCGTGCCGCGGCGGCCGCTGGCGACGCTCGCCGCGGCTCATCCCGCGGTCTTGCCCCTCGTCCTTCGAGGCCTGCGCCTTCTTGTCCTTGTCGTCGGCCGCGGGCTTCTTGCGCAGGCTGATGCGGTCGGCCTCGCGCATGTTGAGGCACGCGCGCAGGCCGTCCTTCAGCGTGCGCAGCGTCATGAGCCCGCCGAGGTGGATGCCGATCTCCACGAGCGTGCGCGCCACGTCGGGGCGCACGCCCGTCAGCACGCACTTCGCGCCGAGAAGCTTCGCCGCGTGCGTCAGCCGGATGAGGTGCGCGGCCGTCATCGTGTCGACCACGTCGACGCCCGTCAGATCGATGATCACGTACTCCGCGCCGCGATCCGCGATCCGCTGCAGGAGCTTCTCCGTCATCTCGGAGGCGCGCACGCTGTCGATCGCGCCGACGAGCGGCAGCGTGAGCACGTCGTCCCACACGTCGATGATGGGCACGCTGAGCTCGCGGATCGCGATGCGCTGCCGCTCCACCGTGGCGAGCTGCTCCTCGAGATCGCGCCGCGACGCCTCGAGATCACTCATCGCCTTGTCGTGCTCTTCGCGGGTCTGCTTGAGCTCCCGCAAAAGCACGAGCAGGCTCTCTTCGAGCGCCCCGAACCGATCCTCGGTCAGCGCGCCGGAGAGCCCGATGGCCTCGTCGAAGGCCCCGACGGAAGCGAGCGAAAGCGCCTCCAGGACGCGCTCGATCCGCTTCCCCTCCACCACTACCGACTCGTCGGTCGCGTCCGTCATCCCGATGGTCTCCGATGCGTCCCTCCTACATACGGGAAGATGCCCATGAGCATCAAGTTCCACCTGATGCCGGCGACGCGTGAAATTGTGCTCTCCGCGAATCCGCCCGAAAAAGCGTCCGCAGAGGGCGGAAAATCGGCCGAAGACGGGGGGCCAAGGCCGAAGCGGCGGCACCCCCGGGCAGGGCTTCAGGGAGGCGAGAGCACCTTGACGTCGATCGACGTGTTTGCGTCGGTCGACGTGAGGGTCACGATCGCGTCGCCGGGCTTGCCCCCGACGAGGATGAAGACGGCGCGCGGCTCGTCGGAGGCGGTGCTGTGGTACGCGTCGCCCGGCGTGAAGAGATCCACGTAGCCGGGCATCACGCGCACGATGTCGGGATCACTCGACGTCGCGTTCGCGTTCTCGCAAGGGCTGCCCTGGTAGGTGCACTCGATCGCGAGCGCGATGCCCTGCGAGAGGCGGACGTCCTTGTCGACGGCGTCGAGCTCGGCGACGGCCGTGGGCGGCGCGACGGTGAGCGCGGTGAGGCTGGGCTCGCAGCCCGCGGCGAGCGCGGCGGCGACGACGAGCAAGAGGGCGGCGCGGGGGCTCACGGCTTCACCTCCAGCACCTTCAGCGTGACCGCGACCTCGATGTCGAGCGCCTTGACGGCGACGGTCGTCTCGCCCGGGGCCGTCGCGACGATGCGCCGGCTTCCGGCCACGCCCTCGTCGAGCATCGTGACCACCTGCGGATCGGCCTCGAACGCCGCGTCGAGCTCGCCGAGCAAGCGCTGCGGGCCTCGATGCGGCGCGGCGACGAGGGTGAGCTCGTCGCCGACGAGCATCTCCATCGCAGCGGGCAAGGGCGAGGTCTGCAGGCCTCCCGTGGTCACGCGGTGCAAGCGCAGCGCGTCCGCCTCCGCGACCCAGACGTGCAGGAAGTCCACCACCAAATCGCTGTTCGACGCTTGGGGCTTCGGATCGCCTTCGGCGTCCTGCGCCCCAACCCCCGGCATCGTGATGAGCATCGACGCGAGCCCGGCCTCCTGGGCGTGGAGGCGGTCGGCGTCGATCGTGAAGACCGCCGGGTTTGCCGAGACAAACGTGAGCGGCGGCGTGGCGGCCCCCTCGGTGGTGACGGAGACCTGGATGGGCAAGCTCGCGCCCTTGGCGATGGGGGCGTCGATGCCGGCGACGGCGCAGACGAGCTCGCTCGGGGGGCAAGCCGCGGTCGTGTCGGTCTGGCCGAGCGCGCCGGACGAGCCCTGGGCACATCCGGTCGCGAGCACGAGGAAAGGAAGCAAAAAGCGAGGGAATGGCATGGGGCCGACGATAGCAATGGACGTGCCCCTCGCGAAATCGCGATCGCACACGGGTCCGGCGGCCCGGGAGGCAGGGCAAGAACGTCATGGCCGGCGCGGCGATTGCACGGCGAGGCACGTTCGGGGGGGAGAGGCCCCCGACGAAGCACGAAAGGGGACAGGGGATGGCCACGTCGCTCCTTACGACAGTCGAGAATCGATCGGGCGTCGATTCGCTCGCGGAGGCCGTGCACCGGCCGGTCCAGGCGGTCCTGCAGAAGCGCCCGGAGCTCCGGACCACGCTCGACGGGACGTGGCTCGGGCACCCGCTCCACGCGGCGCTCACCGATTTCCCGGTCGGCGCGTGGGCGACGGGGGTCGTCCTGGACATCGCCGGGCTCGGGCGGCGAAAGAAGTCGCTCCACGACGCGGCATTCACGGCGCACGCCTTCGGGCTGGCGGCCGCGGGCGTGGCGGCGCTCGCGGGGCTCGCGGACTGGAGTTACCTCGACGGAAAGCCGCGGCGCGTGGGCTTCGTGCACGCGGCGCTGAACACGGTCGCGGCCGGCCTCTTCGGCGCCTCGTTGCTCCTGCGCAAGAGCGGCCGGCGCGGGGCGGGCATCGCCGCGTCGACGGCGGGCTTCGGCGTCGTGCTCGGCAGCGCGTGGCTCGGCGGGGTCAT
Organism: Polyangium sp. 6x1; assembly: GCF_029946515.1. Classification (GTDB taxonomy): domain Bacteria; phylum Myxococcota_A; class Polyangia; order Polyangiales; family Polyangiaceae; genus Polyangium. Next base: position 59,046 of record NZ_JARZHH010000010.1, on the reverse strand, counting down.
GTCGTACCATTATGGCATCGGCGTGAGCCACCGGGCCTTCGAGCAGGGCGGGCCGAGCGGCTTCGTGCCGGTGCTCCGCAATGACGAGCTCGCCGACGGGCAGCTCCGCCGCGTCGTGGCCGAGGGCGCGCCGATCCTGCTCGCCCGCGCGAACGGCCGCGTCCACGCGATCGGCGATACCTGCACGCACCTCGGCTGCTCGCTCAGCGCGGGCCGCCTCGACGGCGAGCGCGTCATCTGCGCCTGCCACGGATCGCAGTTCCGGCTGCGCGACGGCCGCGTGATGGTCGGCCCCGCGACCGACTCGGAGCCCCATTACGAGACGCGCGTGCGCGACGGCCAGATCGAGGTCCGAAAATCGGGCCTCAATGGTGCGTCGTAATACGACAATCCCAGCCGCAGCCGGGTCCGTTCGCCGCGGCTGGGCCTCCGTTTGCATCGGGACGTCGGGGACGCTGCCTCGCGGCACGAATTCGCCCACGGAGCAAGGAATGGTCCGTACCGAAAGCCTGGCCGATCACCATCGAAAGGCCGCCGAGCACTTCGAAAACGCCGCGGTGCACCACCGGATGGCCGCGGAGCAGCACGAGCGTGGAAACGAGGCCGAGGCCATCCGGCACGCGATCGAGGCTCGGCGGTATCACGAGCAGGGAATGCGGCACGAGCAGGAGGCCGAGAAGCGGCACGCCGCGTGAAACCAATCGCCCGAGGAGGACACCATGACATGGCCCCGATGGATCAATGTCGCACTGGGTATCTGGTTGCTCATCGCCCCGGCGGCGCTCGGATACGTCGACGTCTACGCGGTGAACAATGACCGCCTGCTCGGCATCTTGATCGCGGCCTCGGCGATCGCCGCGCTCTGGGCGCCGAAGGCCCGGTTCGTGAACGTCGTGCTCGGCGCGTGGCTGATCATCGCGCCGTTCGTCCTCGGATACTTCGGCGGCAGGGCCGTGGTGAACGACATCGTGGTCGGCATCGCCGTCGCGGTCTTCGCCTTCATCCCGAGCCGCCCCGTCACGCACACCACCACGACCCCGGGCTCGGGCAACTTCAGCTGACCCGACCCCACGGACCAAAACTTGGCCCGGGACCTCGCCCCGTGGGAGGTCTCGGCCATGTCCATTCGTGTCGCCCGGCCCTGGCTCGTGGCCTCTGGCCTCGTCCTCGGCCTCGTCACGGTCCCGGCGCCCGCGCTGGCGTGGGTCGACGTGCACGTCGCGGGCGACGACGTCCGCGTCGACGTGAACAAGGACGGCTCGGCCCGCGTCGAGCACAAGATCACCCTGCGCGTCTCCGGCGGGCCGCTCAAGTCGATCGACCTGAAGGGCGTCGACGCCGACGCCGTGCCCGAGCCCGACGGCTATGTCGTGCCGGGACGCGACGCCGCCACGAACTCGCTCGCCTCGGCCACGCCCGTCACCACGGAGATGCTGCCGCCGCCGAGCCGCGCGCGCGACGACGGCCAGCCGAATCCCTCGGCCATGCGCATCCGCTTCGACGCGGACAAAGGTTTGTCGCGGGGCGTCTTCGTGGTGTTCGTCCGCTACCGGACCGAGCTCTTCCGCCGCGGGCTCGTGCAGCGCGACGGCTCCATGGCGCGCCTCCGCTGGACCGGGCTCGCGTGGGAAGACGGCTTCGACTCGGCGCGCGCCACGTTCGTCCTGCCCGCGGGCCCGACCGAGCCGCGCCCCGACGAGGCCGGCGTCGCCGCCGATCCCTCGAGCGAATCGGCCGCGCCGCCGTCGGTCCTCTCGACCGTTCGCCGCTCCACGGGACGCGACGAGCTCGAGCTTTTGCGCCCCTACGCGCCGAAAGGCGAGCCCGTCACGTGGCTCGTCCGCTTCGACGCCCGCGCCCTCGAGGTCACCGCGCCGCGCGCCGAGCCGACCACCGTCGCCTCCTCGGGCCCCGCAGCGCTCGCCCCGGATCGCCGCACGTTCGTGCTGGTCGGCGGCGGGCTCGCGTTTGTCCTGTATGCCCTGCTCGTCGCCTGGAAGACCCGCGAGGTCGAGCGCGCCGCGCGCGCGGCCGGCGCCGAGCCGCGCCCCTTGATCCCGGCCCCGCTCTTCGTGCGGGCGACGGGCGCGGGCCTCGCGCTCGTCGGGGGCCTCGCCTTGCAGCTCACCTTGCCCACGGGCACGGCGGGCGCGCTCCTCGTCGCGCTCGCCTCGGCGTTCGCCGCGTTCCGCGCCCCGCGCTGGATCCGCGCCTCCTCGCTACGCGGCCCGGGCACGTGGCTCCCCGTCTCCGAGGAAGAGGCCTTCGCGCGCGCCGCGCGCCCCTCCGCGCAGGCGGGCTTGCTCGACGTCTCCACCCGCGCCGGAAAAGCCCTCTTCGCGTTCGGCCTGCTCCTCCTCGGCGCGGCCGTGTGGTTCGTCTCGCGCACCTCGATGTACCATGCCGAGCTCTTCGCCTACGACGCGGTGGCGCTGCTCGCGCTTTTCTGCACGGGCCGGCTCGCCGAGCTGCCGCCGGATCCGGTGGCCTCGGCCGCGCCGCTCCTGCGCGACGTCGCCAAGCGCGTCCGCAAAGCGACGAAAAAGGCCGGCGAAGAGGTCCGCATCGTCCCGCGCATCCGGGTGCCCGAGGGCAGCGCGAAGGCCGACGAGCTCCGGCTCGCCGTGGTCCCGCGCTCGCCGCTCCCGGGTTTTTCCGGGCTCGAGGTCGGCGTGGTGCTCACGCCGGCCGCGGGCTCGACGTTGCGCTCGCCGGAGGTCTTGCTCCGCGTGACGTCGGGAACGGCGTGCGAGGAGGCCGTGGAGGCGATCGCGCAGCAAGGCCGATCGCAGCGCGGGCGTCGGTCGACGGAGCGCGCGATCTCGCTGGTCCCGCGCTTGCCGACGGCGTGGATGACGGCGGACCTCGTCACGCGCCTCGTGAACCTCCTGCGCGAAGGGCGCAAGGCGGCGGACGAGCGCTCGGGCATTCGCCGATCAGCCCAGGTCATCGCGGCGTCCGAGGATGGCCGAGCGGCTTGACGCCGGGCAGGTTTTCCCGCTTGCTTCGAGGGCGCCCGTGACCGCCCCTTCCGAAAAACCCCCTCGCCTGTTCGCCCGGATCGCCGCCGCCGTCTTGCTCCTCGGGGTCTTCGCCTTCCTGGTGGCCGCGCAGAGCAGCCCGAGCGGGCCGGCCTCGCCACCCGCGGGCGCGGAAGCCGAAGCACCCGCGCCCGCCGAGCCCTTCGGCCCGGCCCCGGCGCCGCCGGATCCGGCGCTCGTCGCATTGCTCGACGGGCTCACGGTCGGCAGCGAGGTGAATGGGTGGAAGGTGGTGAACTTCTACCCGACGAACGAATCCGTCGTCTGGATGGAGCTACAAAAGGGCGAGGTCTTCTTTTCGGTCGGAATCGGCCCGAAAGGAACGGGCAAACCGCCGCCGCCGATCCAGACGGAGACGTACGAGGTCGGCTACGGAATGCCGAGGCCGCGCAATGCGGGGATTGCCACGCAGGAGATGACGGCGGCCGCGGAGCAGGTGGCGACGCGGATCCGGAAGCGGGAGAAAGAGGTCCCGAGGCCGAAGGGGCTTTGAAGGGCCGGCCTAGCCGCCCTCTTCCCCCACGATCCCCGCAATGTCCGCCGGCAGCGGCGAGCTCGCCGTGAACGCCGGCACCTTCGCGTCCCCGCCCCACGCAATCCGCGACGCATGCAAGGCATGCCGCGCAAGCCCCGGCACGCTCTGCCCACCGTACAGCGTATCCCCCGCGAGCGGATGTTCAATCGCCGCGAAATGCGCCCGGATCTGATGCCGCGTCGCCTTCCCGGCCCGCGCCTCCACGAGCGCCCATTCTCCCCGCTCCGACAGCTTCCGGTACGTCGTATGCGCCGGCCGCGGCGCATACCGCTCCACGTCGCGCGGGTGCACACACGGATACACCCGACGCCGATCCTTCGGGTGCGGCGCCAGCGGGATCTCGATCGTCCCCGTCTCCGGCAAATCCTTCGCCGCGCAGACCAGCAAATACCGTTTGTCGAGGCGCTCTTCCTTGATCGCCCCCGTCAGCACCTCGAACGCCTCGCGTGTCCGCGCCGCCAGCACGAGCCCGCTCGTCTCCGTGTCCAGACGATGGCAGAGCCCCGGCTCCCGCGCCGAAAAGCCGATCCCCGCGCACTCCGGGTACCGCGCCACGAGCGCGTTCGCCAAGGTCCCTCGCTCCCCCGGCTCGAGCGGCGCCGTCGGTTGCCCGGCCGGTTTGTCCAGCACGACCACCTGGCTCGTCTCGAGCACCACCACGAGCGGCGTCTCCGTGTCCGGCAACGCTCCGCCCGCGAGCGACGCCGGATCGAGCTCGACCGCGACCACGTCCCCCGCGCGCGCCACGTCTCCCTTCGCCACCCTGCGCCCGCGCTCGCCTCCGCCCTCGTGCAGGCGGACCTTGCCGGCCTCGAACAGCCGCTTCGCCCCCGCTCGCCCGAGCGTCGGCATCACCTCGAGCAGGAGCTTGTCCAAACGAACCCCTGCCTGCGCCTCGTTCACCGTGATCTTCATGGTCTTCCGTGATGTCCGCCGCCCACGACGAACGCTCGCTGCTCTACCGCAACGTCCCGCTCCACGATAGCCCCACGACGGGCGCGCGCCGCTCTCCCACCTGACTCTGCCCGATCACCCCGATGACCGGCAGCGTCCCCGGGGCCTCGTCGTGCGCCTGCTTGCCGGGCTTCGACGCCGCCTCGGCCTTCGGCTTCGTCATGAACCACCCGATCGCCGCCCCTGCGAGCGTCATGCCGCCCGTCAGTCCCACCCAGGCCCGCTGCTGCGTCTCCGTCGGCCCGTCGAGCAGGAGCGGGCTGCCGAGCGCCGCGCCGCCGAGCCCGCCGAGCAGCGCCCCGAGATCCATCGCCACCACCCGGTTCGCCGCGGGCCGCCAGTGCACCGCCAGCGCCGCCGCCCCGAGCCAGCCGAGCCCCGCGCCGTACCCCATCCCCGCGAGCGGAAAGCTGTCCACGTTGCCCTGCACGAGCATCTCCGTCATGCCCCCGAGCACGAGCCCGAGCCCGCCGCCCGAGTGCGCGAGCAGCGCCCCGCCCTCCGACATCCCGCGCAGCGCGAGCCCCAGCGTCGACAGCGTGAGGCCCGTCGTGCCCGCCACGATCCCCGCCGTCCATTGCTCCCCCTCGCCCCCCGACGCGCCGAACCGGCCCGCGTAGATCAGGTGCCCCGCAAACGATGGCCACCACGCGCCCGACGCGAGAAACCACGCGGATCCGACGCCCACGTCCCACTCCTCCGCGACGAGGATCGACGTGACGAGCCCGCCGCCTGCGCCGACGGCGAGCAGCGGATAGAGCAGCCGCGGATCCTCGGATCCGCTCGCCCGCTGGATCGAATACCCGAGCAGCCCTCCGAAGAGCGTCGCGTTCACCGCGAGCGCCGTGCGGCCCGCGCTCTTCGCGGGGTACGTCAGCGTCCCCTCGGGCGCGCGCCGCGGCTCGGGTCGACGCGCCGGCATCGAGCGCAGCCCCGTCACGAGATCGCGCAGCATCACGACCGCGCGCACCGCGAGATCCGCCTGGCTCGCGCGCTCGATCCGCACGCGAAGCTCGGGCGACGACGCCTCCGCGAGCACGATCCGAAGCTCGATCTCGCCGTCCTTCGCGCGCACGCTCGGCACGATCAGCGTACTGCCGAGCGAGCCCGCAAGCGCCACGAGCTCGGCCTCGTCGTCGGGCGCCGCGTGGCGCTGATCGAGATCCAGCACGAGCCCGAGATCCTGCGCCGCGTCTGCAAGAAGCGCGTCGAGCTGGCCCGCGATCGGCGCGAGCTCCGTGCCTTCGCCGGCCTCGCCCGGCGGCCCGGGGCGCCGCTTGATCTTCGTGGGAAACAGGACGGCGGAGGTGCGCGCGGGCTCCGCGCTCGCGCTCGTCGCGCCGTTCGTCCGCGGGGCTTCGGCCGAGGCGGGCCCCGCGACGCCGAGCGCCGCGAGCACCCCCAGGAGCCGAGCCGCGCGGCCGCCTTTCAGAACATCACCACGCCGCTCGCGAAGACGTCGAAGGTATTGCTGTCGCTCACCCAGAACCGCCTCCCGACCGCGTTGATCGTGGGACGATAGTTCGGGTTCGGAATACCCGTCGCGGAGACGAACTCGCCGACGTTGAGCTCGTTGCCGCTCTTGCACGGGCCCGACTGCCCGATGTCGTCCTTGAACGACGGGTTGCACGGCTGATCGCCGGTGATGCCGTGCTTCTGATCGTGCGTGAACCCGAAGCCCAGGTTGAACTTCACGTACTCGCTCGCCTGCCACGTCACCGACGCTTGCCCGCGGATCGACGCGTATTGCTGCACGTCGGTCAGACCCGTGACGTACGTCTTCTGCGAACCCTCGTCGATGATCGAGATCGGCTGCCGGCTGCCCGCCGGCGCGTTCTCGTCGTAGGCCGGGTTGCGCCTGTACTTCGACCACTGCGGCTGGCGCAGCGAGCTCGCCGTGCTCGACCCGATCGCGTCGAAGATCTCCGAGTAGTCGCGGCCCTCCGACGTGTACGTGCCCTGCGCGCGCAGATCGAAGGTCAGACGGCCGAACTTCTCGCGGTTCTCCCACGGGATGATCATGAGGCCGAGCGTCATCGTGCCCCGGATCGGCGGCCGGTTCACGAGCGAGCCTTCGAGGTCCGTGAGGCCGTAGTCCGAGTCCTCCTGCTGGAACTCGAAGAGCGCCGAGAAGCCGCCGTACGGCTCCAGGTACTTGATGCGCTTCGAGACGAGCGTGTGCACCTCGAGCCCGATCGTGCCGCGCGTGACGCCGGCATCTCGCTCGCCGACGGCGGTGCCTTCGAGGTTGCCGTTCGGCTGCCCGTTTCGGTTGATGTCCGACGGGTGCGCGCACTGGACCTGCCCCGACGGCGCGCCGGGGTTGCACGCGTGCATGGGCGTGCCGAGCGAGAAGCGACCCTCGACGCCGAAGAGCAGCGTGGGCTTCGTGCGATCACGCGCCTGGTTCATGAACGCGCTCGTGTCGATGCCGACCGCGAGGTATTCGAGGCCGCTGCGATCGGGCGACTTGAACGGCAGGCTGAAGAGCTGCTCGCCCGGCGCGCCCTGGAGCACCACGCTCTGCACGGCGTCGCTGCCGTCGAGGCCCGTGAGCTCACGCGAGTTGTTGAGGATGATCGGCGCGCGGAAGTAGACCGCGAGATCCTTGTAGAGGCCGATGTCGATGCGCGGGATGATGCGCGAGGTCTGCTCGCTGAACTGCGCCACGTTCATGAGGTTCGACGTGAACCCGCCCGACGTGAGGCCCGGCCCGAAGATGTTCGTCTCGCGCTGGACCTTCGCGCTCTTCGACGAGTACTGAAAGCCCAGGCTGATCGCGATGTCGAACGGATCGCCCTCGTCGAAGGCGTCGATCACGTTCACCACCTCGCCGGGCTCCTGCATCACGCGCGGCTCGGTGGCGCTGCGCGGTTCGTCCGCGCGCGCGCCCGTCGTCACGAGCGACGATGCGAGCCCAATAGCGAGGGTGAGCGCGAGCGAGACAGGCGATCCCAGGCCCCGCCTCCCGAGGCGAAAGCCATTGCCCTTGCGATCGCAGAACGTTGCGCCTTTCATGGCAGACCTTTCCGTTGGACGGACGCTACCGGCGCTGGGGCGAACGTGTCAATTGGAACTACCAGGAAACCCGTATGCCCCAGGCGGCGCGGCCCTGCTCAGGCCCCGCCGAGGGGCGACGGGTCCGAGGGGGGCTCGGGGATGTAGCTGTCGCGGGGCCGCGGCTCGGTCACGGGCGCGTCGTCCTCCCCCGGCTCGATCTCGTCCGGGAAGATCGCGTCCGTGATGTCCTCGGCGTTGAGCTCCTCGCGCGCCGAGCTGAGATCACGCGACGTCTGATCGAGCCTGTCGGCGAGCACGCCGAGGAACTGCCAGAGCAGCTTGACCGCGAGCTCGTGCTCCTTGCGCAGGATCTCGAAGAAGTCGTTCCTGTGCAGCACGATGAGCTCACTCGGCTCGATCGCGGTCACCGTCGCCGATCGCGGCATCGCGCGGATCAGCGCCATCTCGCCGAAGTGCTCGCCGGGGCCGAACTCGTTCAGCACCGTCTCGCCGCGGCTGATGCGCACCTGCCCCGAGAGCACGATGAAGAGCTCGTCGCCGCGATCTCCCTCTTGCACGACGACCTGATCGACGTCGTAGGAGACCACGTCCGCGACCTGCATGATCCGGAGCATTTCGCGCTCGGACAGGCGCGAGAAGAGCGGCATCTTCGCGAGCACCTCGCGCTTGAGGTGCAGCCGCCGCGCGCGGTTGTCGTCCTGTTTGTCGCCGGCGCCGAGGCGAACCAGGATCGCGGTGATGTTGTCCTTGCCGCCCTTCCTGTTCGCGAGATCGATGAGCTCACGCGTCGCCGTCTCGCCGTCGGCTTCCTCGAAGTACGGCTCGAGCTCCGCCGTGTGCGCGATGTATCCGTGCAGGCCGTCCGAGGCGAGCAGGAACTGGTCACCGGGCAGCACCTCGATCGTCAGCGTGTCGACCTCGACCCGCTCGTAGACGCCGACGGCGCGCGTGATCGCGTTCTTCTGCGCGACCTTTTCGATCTGATCGCGCGTGAGCTTTCCGCGCTTGATCAGCTCGTTGTAGACCGTGTGATCCTCGGTGATCTGCTGCACCTTGCCGCCGCGAAGCAGGTAGATGCGGCTGTCGCCGACGTGCGCGATGAAGCCGTGCGAGGCCACGATCAAGAGGGCCGACAGCGTCGTGCCCATGCCGCGTTTGTTCGCGTCTTGCTTCGCCTCGTCGTGGATCTTCGCGCAGGCTCGCTGCACGGCGAGCTCCAGCATCGCGAGGATCTCCTTGGCGCCTGCCCGACCGCTCACGCCCTCGCGCGCGTACTTCTCGACGACGTCTTTGTGCTTCTTGACCTCCTCGTGGATGATCCGCACCGCGAGCGCGCTCGCCACTTCGCCGGCCGCATGCCCGCCCATGCCATCCGCGACGATGGAGAGCGCGAGCTTCTTGTCGACGAGGAAGTTGTCCTCGTTGTGATCACGTACGCGGCCAACGTCCGTCGCGGCGTAGAACTGGATGTTTTCGGACAGCGCCATCGGACGCGAGGCTACCACGGGGAGTCGAGCGCCCACCACCCCCTGCCCGGTTCGCCCGAGGTGTGGTGAGCGACCATCCGCCGACCCGGGCCGCGCTTGGCCGCGTCCGATGTCAACGAATCGTTGCGATGGTCTGGTGGTTCAGCGAGAGGAGACGGCCGTCCTCGGTCCAGAGCTCGCGTTGTTCGGCGCTGTATCCATCCGCCGCGACGAGCACCTTGCCGCGGTGATAGAGCGGCGCGTGGGCGACCACGTCGTCGAATGGCGGAAAGAGCTGGAGCGTGAACGAGACGGTGCCGACGGGCCGCGGCTCGGGCATGACGGAGAAGGACGCGGGCCAGGTCGCGTCCGCGAGCGCCGTGAGATACGCCGCGTCGAGCTTTGGGCACGGAGGACGCAATCGCACCCAGTTCTCCGTGACCGGCGACGAATGCCCCGAAAAAGGGAGCGGCCCCGTCACGCGATATTCGAAAAACTTCGCGAACGTCGGCCATTCTTGCGACGGGAGGGGCGGGGCGTCGCTCCACGGGCCGAGCTGGGGCGGCGCAATCTCGCAGAGCGCCATGCCGTCGGCCCGCGTTCGCGCGAGAATGCCGACGGCGTGCGTGATGACCGAGCCTCCTTGCACCACGCGCGCCGCCACGGTCGTCACGCCCGAGCCGCGGCGCAGGACCTCGACCAAGATCTCCGCCGGGCCGGGCAAAAGCGGGCCGCAGAGCTCGGCCGTCAGCGTGCGCAGCGGCCTCGCCGCGTCGTCCTCGGCCGCTTCGAGGGCCCGCACGAGCGCGGCGAGGGAAAACCCTCCGAACGCGCCACGCCCTTGCTGCCAGCCATCGGGGACGTCGAGGGAATATTGACCTGGCGCGACGAGGCGCCCGGTCGTGAGAGCGACGAAATCAACCATGGGATCGGGCACTCGTAGCACGCGGCCCGCCTCGCGCGCACGTCAGAGCGGCTCATCGCGGAGCAGCGACAAAAGCACGCGCTTCTCGGTCGCGTCGGTGACGACCTCGAGGACGCGGTTGATCTCGCGCACGGCGGCCGCGACGAGCAGCGTGCGCGCGCGCGGATCCTCCGCCGCCCTCGCCGCGAGCGCGCGCACGGCCGGGTGCGCGCGGTTGAGCACGAGCTTCCCCGACGCGGCATCGAAGCGTAGAGGCCGCCCGCTCCGCGCATACCGCACGCCGGTGACGACCTTCGTGGGCGCGAGGCCGAGTTTGTCGATCGCTTGCAAAAGCGAAGGGCCGAGCGCGCGCGTGGCCGGCTCCACCGGCTCCGGCGGATCGAAGAGCAACACCACGCGCGACACGAGCGCGCCGAACCACGACGCAGCAGGCTCCTCCTCGAGGCCGCCTTCGGCCTCCGGCGCCTTCGGCTCGGCGACGTCGGGCGCGACGAACGGCGTGATCGCCACGCCCGGCTGCGCGGGCACGTTTGGCACGACAGACGCATAGGTGAACGCGTGCACGGCCGCGAGCACCGCGGGTTGCATGACCTCGGGCTGTGGCGGCGCGTGTTTTTCCAGGACGAACCCGCCGAGCTCCCGGACGATCCGCGTCCTCGCCCGCAGCACCGAGGCGAGCACGCCGCCGTCGCGCAGGACGAACGGAGGCGCCTCGCCCGGAAAAACCCCTTCCGTCGAGCCCTCGTGGCGCGTGACCCAGACCTGCCCTTTCGCCTCGATCTCGGCCACGACCTCGGACGCCGGCACGCGCGTCCCATCGGCCGCCACGACGTCGAGCTCCCCCACATCGCCCCCGAGGAACTTGAGGATCCACCGATACCCTTCGACGAGCTCCGCGGGCGCGCCCCTCTCCTCGGCGGCTTCGACCAGTTCGAGCGTCCTCTCGACGAGGAATTTTCCGAGCGCCGCGCGCATGGCCGACGTGTCGAGGTTCCCGACCCGGGTCGGCGCGACGAGCAGCCGCCCGCACACCGGCACCGTCCCGTCGAAATGCTTCGGGCCGGCGACCTCGTAATGCCGCGAGACCGTCTCCTTGTTCGTCGCGTCCCGCACCTCGATGCGCCCTGCCCCGGCCCAGGACGGCGGAAGCCACAGCATTCCCTTGACGAAGAACGGCACACCGGGGACCGGGCCGTGCACGGACAGCTCGGCGAGCACCGCGGGCGGCGGGACAAACCACTTCCCGAGGTGCTCGTTCGCCTGCCCGGCGACGCGCGCCCGCAGGCCCTCGCGCGCCGCGTGCCCTTTGATCCCGTCGAACCCGCGGTTCGTCGGGAGCGAATCATCGTTCACCACGGCGAGGATGGGCCAGCCGTCGCCATCGAGCACGCTGCAGAGCAGCCGCCGCGTCGTGTGCACGTGAATGCCACGGGCAGGGGCGTGCTCGGGCATGAGGATCCCGATTTCACCGAGGACGCCGTCGCCGCGGAACGGAAGAACGTCCATGCATTTCGCCCGCTGCGTCGCGTCGAGACCGATGAAATCGAGCGGCGGAGCGAGGCGGCGTTGCTCGGCGGCGAGCTCGCGCCTCAGGGCCGGCGATACGTCCTCGAACAGGGCGCGTGATCGGATCGCCTCGAGCTCCTCGGTCGTGAGGGCGAGCGGCGGGCGCGGGCGCGGCGCGGAGGGATACGGCGGCGGGAAGCTCACGTACGGATACGGGGACGAGCCGTCGCCCTCGATGTCCGCGATCGAATGGTATCCGCCGAGGATGTCGGGGAACACGCGCATCGCGGCCCGGCGCTTCGCGAGCGTCTGATCCTTGCGAGAATGGGCGCAGACGACACGGCGGAGCGACGTCCGCGCGAACGAGGGCAACGCGTCGAGCTCGTCGGCGAGCGATTCGAGGTGCTTCTTCGCCGATTTCGTCAGATCCACGGCGATGTCGCGTTTGTCGTTGGCGTCGAGGTCGACGTCCTCGACCCGCACCTTCGCGCGGAACGGGAACATTCCGTCGACGTCGAGCGTGACGACCTCGCCGCGCAACGTCTCGACCTGCACGTCCGCGCGCCCGCTCTCCGTGAGCTCGATCTCCCCCTCGTAATGCGAATTCAACGAAGCGAGATCGACCCGGAGCCTCGGATGCGCCGGCGAGCCCGGGAGCCGCGGCCGGCCCTGCGCCGCCTCGCCCGTGCGACGCGCTTGCAAGGCCGCGAGGGCCTCGCTCACGTCGACGAGCTCGTATCCCATGCCGACGAGGATTTCCCGCAGGAGATTCCCCTCCGGCGAGGCGGGCGTGTACACGATGGGCGCGTCGAGCTCGCTTCCGCCGCGCGTCGGGGGTTGCCATTGCGTGTATCGCGTCCGCCCATGAAAGAGCTTCGCGCTGCCCGGCACGAGCTCACTGAACGCGCGCTCGTCCCCCTGCACGGTCGGCCAGCGGAAATCCGCCGCGCGAAGAGCGAAATCCGCCTCGAGGATCTCCGAGCGCGTCGCGTCCTGCGCCGAGACCTTGTACAACGCGGCGACGAGTCGCAGGACGCGGTGGTCTCCGAAAAACGCGGCCATCTCTCGGCCCTTCGCGTGCACGACGAGCCCGGCGGCGAGCGAGCAGGCCGCCGAATAGACGCGCGCCTCGGCGACCGTCGCGCCCGCGGGCGTCACGTCCGAAAAAGGAACGACGAACGTCTCCGACGCGAGGAGAATACGCGCGACGACGGGGACGGGCAGGGTCGTGAGCTTTCGCGTGCAGAGCAGCCGCTTGTCGAGGAGGATCTCGACCTCGGCCGTGCGAAGCTCGATTCCGCGCCGTGGCAAGGCCGCCGCGACGGACATGGACGTCTCGGTCTGCTCCTCCTCGTACCAGAGCGCGGTGAGCCCCTCGGGCTCGGCGAGCGGACCGCACACGAAGGGATCGAGCACGGGTTTGGCGCGAAAGACCCGCCGATCATACTCGGTGCGCGCGCCTTGCTTTCGCGCTTCGATCTCGCCTTGCGCGTTCTTGGCCCGACCGCCCGCCCACCGCTCGAACGCGTACGCCTCGCGGTCGTCGAGGCAAAGGACCGGGCGCCAGGCGAGCGTCGGAAAATCCGGCGCCGCGCGGAGGAACGGAATCATCTCCGGCTCCGGATACCGTTTCCGCACCGATGCGAGCGAGACGAGCTCGGGCCGCCCCTCCTCGTCGAGGACCTGCACGAGCGGGAGCGCCTCGATTCGCTCCGTGAGCGGGTGATTCCTGTGCCGCGTGATCGCCTCGACGACATACGCCCGGAGCAGAGGCCCCGGCGCGCCCGTCGGCGGATCCTTCAGCGCCGCGCGCGCCTCCGCGTTTCCTTCGAGCGCCGCGACGATTCGCTTCAAGAGCTCGTCGCGCACCGGCACGAGAAACCCCATGTCCCGCGTCCACACGACACGATCCCACGAGGGCGCGGGCACGAGCCCGTCGTATTCGACGACGATCGTCGTGGGCTCGATATACTTGTCGGTCGCGACCACCTGGAGCAAGACGCCGGCGTGGAGCCACAGGATCTCGTCCTTGCGGGCCGGCGCGATGACGCCTCGCCCCTGCTGCACCTCGAAGGGCATCGAGGGCAAAACCTCGGCGAACGGCCCCTCCGCGCGTCGCGACGCGCAGAGCTCGTGGAACATGCCGAGCCGCGGCGTCACGGGCTCCCGGGGCGGTCGCAAGGCCCGCGCATACGGGACCAGCGTCACGCCTTGAAATACCTTGGCGAGCCAGCCGAGCTCGAGGTCCGTGACGGCGACGACGGGCCGCTTGTCCGGAGCAACCCCCGTGGTCCCCGGCGGCGCATGGCAAATGGCATTCGTGCGATCGACGTACGTGCGCAGCTCGGCGAGGCTCAGCGGGAGCCGCTCGGGATCGGGCGAGGGCCAGAAGCTCCGCGTCCAGAGGGGCGTATACGCGGAGAGCGCCGGCTCGGGCGGAGGATCTTCAATGCCGAGCGCCTCGGCCGCGCGCACGAACGCCCCGACCGCCGCGCGCGCGAGCGGACGCAATCGTTCGAGGTCCGCGGCTCGTTTTTCCTGCGCGAGCCGCTCGACGTGCGAGCCGAGCGCGAGGAGCGAGAGGCGCGTGAGCTGAAAGATGGCGAGGCGCAGCGCGTCGCTGTCGTGCACGCCCTCGTACGAAAAGCGGGGCACGATCTGCCCGTCCCACGCGAGGGCCGCGTCGATCGCCAGCGGCAGTTTGTCGCGGTCGACCGTGATCGTGTCGATGTGGCGCCCCTCGACGTAGACCCGGACGGTGGAGGGCCGCTGCCCCGAGCCGATTCCTTCCGCGCCGAGCGCGAGCTGCCCGCGCAGCCCGCGAAAAGGCCCGTCCTTGACGTGGAACGTCTCCTTGACGACGTGATCCGGCTCCGGCGGCACGGCCGGCTCGCTGCGCGGCCGCGCGTGGAGGCGACGCCTGCGCTCGTGCGCGACCTGCGCCGCCGCGATGCGCTTCTCGGCGCCCTGAATCTCGAAATCGACGAGGATGCGCTCCGCGAGGCGCCCGCGCGCCCAGACGACGTCGTCGAGCCAGGGTTCGAGCTCGGCCGGCGCAGGCTCCTGCCCCTCGAAGACGTACACGGCCCCCTTGTCCCGCGAGAGCAATGCCATCGGCGTGAGCGGCCCACCGACGGCATTCCGGAGCAGCGGCAATTCGAGCAGCGCCCGCGCCTGCTCCCCGAGGTCCGTCCCGCGTAGCAGCGCCCCCGCCGCGACACAAACGAACGCGCCGAGCGCGTCTTCGAGGCGTGCCTTGTCGTGCTGGAGCACCTCCACGCCGGGCAAAGGTTTTCCCTCGCCCGTGACGAGCGCCACGAGCGTCCGCAGCGCGTCGACGAGCCCGCTCCGCGCCGCCTGCTCCGCGCGGAGCGCAAGGCCCGCATCTTCGCGCAATGCGGAGCGCGAGGCATTCGTGGGCAACTCGTCCGCGTCGACCATCACCCGGACCGGCAGCTCGACCTGCGCGTGCGCCGCGCTCGGAAACATGGGCTCCGCCGCGAAGGGCCGCCGCAAAAGGAGGACCCCGAGCTCCAGATACTCGACGACCGGCGGCCCCGCGGGCACGGCGAGGATCTCGATGGCGCCGCGCCGGAGGTCCTTCTCGCGAAACCGAACGCGCAAAAGAGGCTGCGGTCGCGGCGCGAGGGGAAGGGATTCCCCCGCCCTCCGGAGCGCGAGCGGCGCGTCGTGCATCGCGTCGCCGAGGAGCCCAATCTCGCGCGGCAGCTCCCGCCGCGCCGCGCGCTTCAACGTCTCGAACCCGATGCGCCGGCGCACGTGCACGCGGCTGCCCCGCTCCGGCATTCCCTTGGGCAAAGCGACCCGCTCGACGTCCGGGAGCGGCGCGTCCTCCCCCGCGAGGACGGACGGGACAAACCGCACCCGCGCGGCCTTCGCCTCTCCCGCGGCGCGGATGTGAATGTCGACGAACGAAGGCCCGAGCCCGAGCGCCGCATTGACGCCGAGCGCGAGCCCCCGCAAAGCGCGCACCGAGCCCCCCGCGTCCAGCACGTGATCGAGCAGCCGTGGCAATTCGTTCTCGGCCAAAGGCTCGCCGTCGAACACGAACACGACGTCGTCGGCGTCGTACTGCACGTCGAGGAACGTGGCCCCCGAGGCGACCGCGGCCCGCGCGATCTCCGCGGCATACAGGTGCAGATCGACGAGCAGATGCTCTCGCAGCTTGGCAAGCGCGCGCCGCGCGTCGACACGAATGCGCCCCCGGGCGAGGATCTCGCGCCCGTCCTCCGCCATTCCGCTCATGCAATCCCCTTCGCCGAAGCCTCGAAAAGCGAATCGGAGACCTTGCCGGAAGGATCCGGGCGCGAAAGCAAGAGGATCCGCGCGAGCAAGTGCGCCGCGACGAACGCGTCCTCCCGGGCCCGCTCACGCGCGGCGAGCACCACCTCGTGGGTCGCATCGAGGAGGAGCCCGCCCCGGACCCGCTCCGTGCCCCACCCGCGCTCCGCAAATGCCATGCGGCAAAGCCAAACCCCGACCCCTACGCACCGCACATCCCCCTGGACGAGGACACAAGGCGAGGGAATGGTCGCGCTCGGCCGCGCGAGCGCCACCCGATCGACGCGAATCCCGGCCCCGCGCAGGGCCTTCTGCACGCCGAGGCAAAGCTCCCCATCGGCCTTCGTACTCTCCGCATCCGGGAGCTCGTGCAAAAGCACCCAATGCTTCTCCACCGCAAGCGGCCCCGGCAGGGGTCCCCGCGCGGAGAGCGACGAGACGATGGCCGGATGCGGCACGAGCACGACCGGCTCCCCGACCTGCGCGAGCGCGCGGCCAAGCTCGTCGGCGCGAGGCGCGACAAACATCTGCTTGCGCTTGAAAAGTGTTCCCTCGGAAGCGACGTGCTTCCCTTCCCAGGCGGCGACGAGCGGCAAAACAATCTCGTCCTTGGGCAAAGCGAGCGGCGGCGCGCAGGCCGCCTCCAGCAATGCGACATACGAAAGGACGAGCTCCTCGTCCGGAGGCGGCTTCGCCTTCGCGAGGTCCCGCGCCGCCCGCGCGAGCCGCGAGCCGAGCTCGCGCCGGAGCGACCCGTTCACGAGGTCGCGCACCTGCGAGACGATGCGATGAAACGCCTTGTCCCTGAGGACGTTGTCGCGGCTCAACGTATGCCGCAAATGGGGGCTATCGACGCGAAACCGCACATGCTCGAGCCCCGGGAGGAGCGGCTCTGTGGTCTCGAACAGCGTGAGTCCGCGATTGTAAAACCCAGCAAACGTGGGCTTTCCCCAGGCCGGATCCTCGGGCGCGGGCGCCGTCGCGCAAAACCGCTCCGACCCGGCCGAAGGCCCCACGACGATATGCTCACCGCCCCGATGCGTCTCCACGAAGATCGGCGCCGGCACGCCGAGCGCCCCATCGATCCGCCGCGCCCCATTTCCCTCGGCTCGATCCGGATCGGACACGTGCAATTCCATGGGCACGGCCGCATACCTGCACCACCGCAGGAGCGCGCCCTCGATCCGAGCCCGATGCTCCTCGAACCGAGCGGCCTCCATGGTCTGATGAAGCGAAACGATCGTCCCACTCCCAGCCCGCGGCGCGAGCCGTTCGAGCTCGTAGCGATGATCCCGAAACAACCGAACGCGATGGCACGCCCCGTCCCGCCACGTATCAATCTCGACGACGTCAGGATCGACGGCAAACACACTGACGAACCCGACCCCGTACTTCCCAATCTTGGACGAATCCCCCTCTTTGGAGGAATTGAACAGCGTGAGCAAGGGCCCCTCGATGACGGCCCGATCCATCCCCGCGCCGTCATCCTGCACGGAGGTCGTGACGCTCGTCCCCGACCGCTCGACGCGCACGACGAGCGCCGTCGCCCCCGCGTCGATGCTGTTCTGCACGAGCTCCCGAACGAACGCATGCGGATCAGCAAACTGCCGAACCATCTCGGCCACCGGCCCCGCCTCAGGCCTCTCCGCCACCTCCCGCTTGCGCTCGGAACGATACGGCATGCCGTCCGCGAGGCTACCACAACCCCCCGCAAACCAAGCCGATGACCCCGCAAGGACATGCGACAAGGTCGATGGCAAGGCGGCATGGGAGGAGGATCGTACGAGGATCGAACGAGGATCGCAGCCTCTGACCCCCCGGAGCACACTTGCCCCTTGACTCGCCCAACCCGCCACGTACGATCCCGCGGTCCTTCGCCCGAAGAAGGACAGTCGTGCCCCCGTAGCTCAGTGGATAGAGCAGCGGTTTCCTAAACCGAAGGTCGCAGGTCCGATTCCTGCCGGGGGTGCCCAATGATTTCGAGGGGTTACGAGCCATGTCCCCTCGCTCCCTCCCCGTCGCCCAAAGCTGTGGCCTCACTGTGGCCTCAACCGAGAACGGCGGCCGAGCCCAGCAGAGGACGTGTCCTCTCCGGGCCCTGCTCGACTGTCTGGAGACGTTCCTGGGATGCGGGCGGCGGTACGGTGGTCTCGCCCACCGTGCTCTGGTCGACCCTTGCCCCCGGCGTTGCACCGAAGGACCCGTGGCCGGGCGTCAGTTCTTCTCCCCGTCACCGCGGCGGCGGACAGGCAACCGACGAGCGGCCTCCTCGAGGTCTTCCTTGAGGAAGTGCACGTAGCGCTGCGTGGTCGACAGGTTCGTGTGACCTGCCATCCGCTGCACGACATGGACCGGGATGCCCGCGCGGAGCCAAGCCGTGATCGCGTAGTGGCGCAAGCAGTACACCGACCACCCTTCGACCCCGGCCCGCTTGCTCGTGCGCGCGAACGCCTGCTTGAGCCCGAACTGGCCCCACGGCTCCCCGGCGTCGTTCAGCGCAATGTACGCCTCGCGCGCTGCGCTCTTGACAACCACCGGGGCGAGGAGCCTCGCGAGCTCGCGCGAGATGGGGATCTCGCGCTGCCCGGTCTTCGGCGTATGGATCTCGCCGTGTGACCGACCTTCGCGCACGGTGAGGAACCCGCCGACCGCCACGCCATTCTCCCACCGGAGCTGCACGTCCTTGCCTCGGAGGGCGCGAACTTCGTTGGGACGAAGCCCGGCATCCGACATGAGGGTGAAGCCCAGGCGGTGCGTATCGCAGGCGACCCCGAGAATCTGCTCGACCTGATCGTCGCTCGGAATCTCCAGGATGCGCTGCCCGACCTGCTTCAACTTCGGCAGATTCGCCGGCCGATCCTCGACATACCCGCGGCTCTTGGCGAACCGCAGGACCGATCGAAGCACGACCTGCGTGTTGTTCCGCGTCGAGCGGCTCAACTTGCGCTTCGTCAGCGCGAGGTCGAGATCCGCGGCCGCCTTCCCGTCGACCTTGTCCACGCGCAGCTTGCCGAACTTCGGAAGCAACGAGGCCCGAAGGACCGAGTCGTACCCCTTCCGGCTGGTGACCTTGAGCTCCGCGACCATGAAGGTCTCCCGGAACTCGGTAACCACCTCGGCGAAGGTCTTCTTCGGCTTCGGCGCGGCGTTGGCTCCGGACGAGTCGCCTGAATCGCTTGCCGCCGGCCCAGCTCCCGGCTCGTACGGCTCGCCATGGTTGGCGATGTTGAGCAGGTAGCGCTTCTCCTCCGCACGGGCCGCGGTCCACGTTTGGACCTCGGCATCCTTGCGGAAACGGGCCCGCCTGCCGTCCCGCTTCTTGTATTGGATGTCAATCAACAGCCGGGTTTCCCCGTATCGTTCTACCTTGCGGACTGCCATGGTCAGATTCCTTTCCGACCATCCCAGCCACCTTTGCGAGGCTGGGACTGTAGCACGTGGTCCGTCCTCACGGGACACCCCAAGCCTCGGAGAACCGGACTCGCCAGATCCGGCCGAACTTGCGCGCTCGCACCCCGTCGACACTCGCCTCGGTCACCCCGTCCGGCGCCCGCACGGCGCGGCGCTCCAGCGTCTTGCGCAGCGCGCCCACATTCATGCCGAGGTGCGCCGCTGCGCGGTCGATGGGCACCCATCCCCCGACCGCTTGATGGGCTTCTCCCTGCTTTGCCGACATGCGGGGACCTCCCTTCCTTGCCGCCCATGTCCACCTCCCAGGCGCGCGCGAGGGCTCCGCGGCGCCATGTGAATCGACCACCGGCAAGGGGGCTCGAGCTCTCGGCGAGCGACCCCTCCCCAGCGTCGGTCCCCGGAATCTACGGCAATTCGCCGCAGACTTTCAAGCCATTTCCATAGCCAAATCAATAGTTTAGAGACAGAGATCAAAATTCCGAGTTTTGATAGAGGATCCCGAACGCAGCACCTTGTTTTGCCGCGTGGCAATCCGAGGATCGCCGAGAAATCGATCCACATTTCGCATGCTCGCCGAGGCCCTCTCGCGGAAACCACACGAAAGCTCGTCTTCCTCCTCCGCGGACAAGCAAATCCTCGGCTGAGTTCTCGGGAGTCCTCGGAACCGACCCCTCGAAATGAAGGCCCCAATCCCGGGCGCCCTCGAAATCCCCTTCCCTGGCTCGGAAAACGGACCGCTCGAGGATGCGACGCCCCTGCCCGGGAAGGACCACCGCAGTGCGATTCCGTACACCAGACGCCTCCAAATAACGTCGTGCTCGTCGTGCAGCTCCACGCTGCCGAGCTCGAGCCACCTCGCGTGACGCTCCCCCGAGGCCGCCCCTCCCGGCCCCGCCGCGGCTCCGATTCGGAGCCTTTCTCCGACCCGCCTCGGAAATCCCGGGCTTTTTCTCGGAAGCGCTCATGCTTCACACGCCAAGTCAATTTACGTCCCGCACGGCACCCTACATCGATTGCCGTACGCAAATACAACCAGCCGTGGACACGATCCGGCTTCTCGTCACGCTCCGAGACGCGAGGTTCGACGGGGCCAACCGCACAGTTCCTCAATCGAAACACTGAACACGTCGAAATCCAGCCGTAAGGACGACGATCAGGGACTCGAAAATTCTGGCTGCACGGCGCGCGACGCCCCCGCGATGGGAAATGAGTCGGCGTTTAGGCTGTCTCCGAGGGAGCCGTTCCTCGAAACGAACAGCACCTCCTCGACGAAGGGCCAGAATGGAAAACCCTCGGCACCGGGAAATCCCATGGATGCGATGCGAGCCTCCCTACCGTCTGGAGTTGATGACCCTCCAGATCGGATCGAGGGGTTCCAGTACAAAGAACCTGACATGACCCGACATGGCTACTTGAACGCTGGATCGACACCGAGCGTCGTTGCCGGGGAGCATCACGACGTGCCGCACGCCCCTCCGAGTGAGGGGTCTCCGCTGCCCCGCGAGGGGACACCAGATCTCCTTCAAATATGCTGGGACGAGCGCATCCGCAGTCCACTTGTTTTGCACTCAAACTACTTGGCCAAACCGAGCACGTGGGCACTCATACAACTTTTGTGTTTCCCTGAATCGATGAACTCGGCATACTCCCACCAAGGATTATGAACCACCAAGAGCCCTCTGGGCTCGACGGGCAGTCGTCTGCCGTCGAGCCGGATCTCGGCGGTCATCCGCTATTTCCTCGGCCAGAAACAGAGACTGGTCCCGATCCGCGGAGATTTGACTTCATTCAGATCGTCCGCATCCTTCCGGACAAGACGCGAGAGGTCTGCCCGACGTTGTGGAAGGGATCCGATCTGCGAAGTTGGCAGCACGTCGTCGACATGTACGGTGGCGAGTGCTTCTATTATGTCAACGCGCAGTGCGCGAAGACGCATCGATATACGGCCAGGTCCGAGACGCACTACTTCGCAGGCCCGGCGCGGAAGCCCTTCGTCCAGGAGCCGCAGGCGCCCCGACCGGCGCCGGCAGCGCCTCCGATCAACCCGGCTGCGGTGCCGCCTTACTACTATGCCCCGGCTGCGCCTGCGCCCGCGCCAGCTCCCGCAGCCGCGCCAGCGATGGGGCTGGAGTTCATGGGGCTGCTCAAGGTCGTTCTCGAAACGATGCGCTCGATCCTCGAGAACACGAAGCAGCCACCACCACCACCACCACCACAGGGAAATCAGACCCTCGAAGTCGTACAAGCGATCGTCCCGCTCCTCCAGCAGCCGCCGCAATCGAACTCGCTCGAATTCGTGCGCGAGCTCGTGCCGCTCCTCCGGGGAAACGACGCTGGAAAGCCGAGCGTCGGGGCCGGGTATGAACGAGGGATGGAGCGCGGAATCGAGCTCGCGAAGGCCCTCGGGGGCAATGGTGGCAGCGGTGGGGACGAGTTCGGCGAGATCGCCAAGCTGCTCACGCTCGTAAAGTCCACGACCGCCGCGAATTCACCGCCGCCGCCTCCGCCTCCGCCTCCGCCGCCTCCGCCTCCCCCGCAGGCGAATCCGTGGCCCACGGGTGCGCCCATGTCCTGGGAAGGATGGGAGATGATCCAGACCCCGATGGGGATCGTCATGCGCCAGACCGCTGCGCCTGCGCAGCCCGCACCTGTGCAACCCGTGTCCGTGGCGCCCGCCCCTGAGCCCGTCGAGCTCGCGCAGCTCGACCCCGTAGCGCCCGTGCGCGTGCAGCCCGCAGCGCCCATGCGGTGCGACGGCGTGCAGAATGTCGCGCCGCCGCCGAGGCCGCCGCCGCCTCCGCCGCCCCCGGAGCCTCCTTTCGTGACCGCGCCACTCCCGCCGCCTGCTCCGCCGCCTCCGCCACCGCCGCCCGCGAGTGCGCGGCCCGAGTCGCGGACGCACAAACCGACCAATCTCGCGCCACATCTCACGGCCGCGGGCCTCGTTCCCCCGGATCCGTCGGCGCCTGCCAACCCGCTCGGCGGTGCCGTGGCGCAGGGCATCCAACTCCTCGGCAACAACCCCGACCTCTTCGCGAAACTTCAGGAACTCGCCTCGACCGGGTTTTCGCCCGAAGCCTTCGGCGAAGTGCTCGTCATGGCGGAAAAGGGCGGTGCCAAATGATTCGCCCGCGTATCGTTCACTTCCCCACGAACCTCGCGAAAGCGCGGTACATGGCCGAGGGCAGCAAGCGCGACCTCCTGCTCCCAGAGGTCCAGCGCTGGGCCGCGGTGTTTCGGCGATTGCCGATCCAGGAGCGCGCAGCGGCGATCCTCAAGTTCTGCCAGTACGCGATCGATTATGTCCGCGATCCGCGCCGGGAAGTGCTCGAAGACGCGGCCGTGACGCTCTTCCGCGGCTTCGGGGACTGCGACGCGAAGACGCGCGTCTTCGTTGCGCTTTGCCGGGCGTGCGGAATCCCGGCCCGCGAAAAGCCAGTCCGCCCCGAGCAAGACTTTCCGCACATCCTCGCGGAAGTCTTCTTGAATGGCCGATGGCAGCCCGCGGACCCAACCATCTTGAACTCGACGATCGGGCGTATCCCGCCCGCTTGGCTCGCGAGAACGAACTACTGGTGATGCCATGTCGAAACCGCCCCTTCGATGCGCCGTCTGTCTGCGGCGACGTCCCCAGCTTTGCGGAGGTTACTGCGCATGCGGCGCGACCGTGTGGGAGCTCATCCCGCACGAGGTCCCGCCGGGCATCGTCGTGGAATCGCTCGAAGAGCGTAGCACGCCATTGCGGCCCACGCATTTCGCCGCGCTCCTCTCACGTGCACTCGGGGGCGTCGTCCTTGGCTTGAAGGTGCTCGTGGGTGGGGCTCCGGGTGCCGGGAAGTCGACCCTTTGCGCCGAGCTCGCCGCGCAGATCGCCGCAAAGCTGGACGGCCTCGGGTACTGGCTCGACGCCGAGCAGAACCGGAACCTCGTGCAGGAGCTATTTCCACGCACGGGTTCGTCATCACGACACATTCGCCTCGTGAGCAGGCGCAGCGGCAGCGGGAGCAAGGTCGGATGGCGCGACGCGCTCCAGGCCGTGCCGCCCGACGCCGCCGTGATCGTCGTGGACTCGCTCCAGCGCTGGGCGCGCAGCTACGTCGAGCAGACCACGCTCCTCGAAACCGTCGCGACGATGCGCCCCACGGTGCTCGTCGTCTCGCATTTCAACAAGGCGGGCCAGTTCGCGGGCCCGATGGGCAACGAATACGACGTAGACGCTACGGCGATCGTCCGGACGAAAAACATTGAAGTAACCAAGTGCCGCTGGAGCCTTTGCCCGCGCACGATCGAACGTCCGATGGCCTCATAGAGCTGTCGCACGGAAACACAACCGAAGCAGGGAGAGGAGGCATTTCGGTATGCCTAAGGCTATCACTTTGTCTTACGAGACCGACGAGGAGACTAGCGGCGTGCCCGAAGAGGAAGGCGCGACGCCGTTCGACGATACGGGCGATTTCTTCGATACGCTGCTCGGCGGTGGGGCGCAGTTGCTCTCGTCCGTCCTGGGGGGCGGCGGAGGCGGTTCCAAGCCCAGCGGGGGCGGTGGCATCGGGGAAAGCCTCGGAATGATCGCTGGTGCTGGGCTCGGCACCCTCGCGGGCGGAGCCGGCGCTTCGATTGGCGCGAATCTCGGAAAGATGGCCGGTGGCGCGGTCGAGAATCTCGTCCGCACGCAGGTCAAAAAGAAGCCGAAGCCCGGTAAGCAACAGCGCCAGCTCACGAAGCGAGAGCGAAAGATCCTCGCCGACGGCGAGCAGATGACGAAGCGCACCGGTGATCCGATGTATGCGCAGGAGGCGCGCCTCCGCGTGTATCGGCCGGCGGAGTACAAGCGCAAGCGCGACGCGGGGCAGCTCTTGTCCCAGATCCTTGCGGCCGAGTCCGAGCCGGAGGCACTGCCGGAACCGCCGCAGCAACGGCGCCCTCGGCTCAACTTCGGCGCGATGACGAATTCGCCCCATCTGAAGGAGCCTGACGCGACGTACAACGATACCGCGTCGCCCGACGCGAGGCCGCGCCCGTTGCAGCACGTCTCGGCCTTGCCGATGAACGCCGCGCAGCTTGCGGCGATGGTCCGCGCCGTACCGCTGCTCCGCATGCACGATCCGCGGCTCCTACGCGCGCTCACTGGCGACGGCGGCGCGCGCGACGTCTCGGGCGTGGATCCGACCACGGGCACGTATCACGCGATTCCCGGCGAGACGCCACACGGTATTACCAAGAAGCTCACGGGGCAGACCCAGCGCACCCAGGAGCTCTTGGCGGCGAATCCCGGCAAACCTGATTCGGATCCCGTATGGAACATCCCGCCGGGGTGGCTGCATTACGCGGGCGATACGGGGGCGACCCTCGGCACAGCGCGCAAGTACGTCGTGATCAAAGATGACTGGCCGCAGAAGATCGCGTCGAAGCTGGGCGCCTTCCCTGCGCGCCCGAAGTGGTGGTCCGAGCTCCGAGCCGCGAACCCGCACAAGGCCACGGAGAATGGGAACTGGACGTATCTCTACCCAGGTGAGGAGATCGGAATCCCCAACGAGTGGCCCGACCACCCGCTCGCGGTCGCGGTCAATGGCATCCCTTCGCAGCCGTCCACGCCGGGCGTCCCTGCTCCCGGGAAGACGACGACGCTCGATCCGGCCGTCGTTCCCCATACCCAGGCGCTTCTCGCGAGCTGGGCATTACGGAACCCCGGCGACTGCAACCCTTCAGATTTCGGAAGGAATCCAATGGACCTCGTCAGCGGATTCACGCCGAGGACGACGCAGGCGCTCGCCTCGTTCCAGACGTGGTGGAACAAGAAGCAGCCGACGAGGCCGCTCCCGACAACCGGAGAGCTCGACCAGACGACGTACAATGCGCTGGTCGAGGAAAGCAACGCATCGGGTACGCCCTTCGACAATGCGTCGAGCGGCGGAACGAAGGCGGACGGACAATCGGAATCCAAGACCAGTCCAACTCCGCCGCCACCTCTGCCTGCTCCCACAACCACAGGGCTGCCGGCTGGCGTGAGTGTCCAGCAGAGCACGAAGCCCGGCCATGTCCTCGTGGTGACGCCTCTGGGGAACTTCGACCTGCCCGCATCACCGGGCTCGAAACCGGGGACGGTCGTAGTGGACGTGCCGCTGCTCGGAAAGCATGAAATCCCGGCACCGACCGCGCCGCAGCAGCAACAATCCACGACTCCGCCGCCCCCGCCTCCTCCGCCCCCGCCTCCTCCTGCCGCACCTTCCGCCGGGCTGCCGGCTGGTGTGAGCGTCCAGCCGAGTACGAAGCCCGGCCATGTCCTCGTGGTGACGCCTCTGGGGAACTTCGACCTGCCCGCATCACCGGGCTCGAAACCGGGGACGGTCGTAGTGGACGTGCCACTGCTCGGAAAGCACGAAATTCCTGCGCCGCAGCAATCCTCGTCGGGCGGCACGACGAGTTCAACGACGAGCACGCAAACGACAGGCCCCCTGCTCGACGACAATCTGTCCGCCTCCGAAAGAAACGAGATCATCCTCGTCCTCGAAAGCGTCTACGACGCAGATCAGCTCGAACAGTTGGCGAGCACGTACGAGTCGCAGGGCCATCCCCTCACGGCAAAAGCCTTGCGAGCACGGGCAGACGCTCTGCGGGAGCTCGCTGCGCAGGGTGAGCTGGGCCCGGAAGACTGGAGTGGATCCGGCGGCTCCGGTGGCTGGCAGTACGGCCCTGTAGATGCACCTGCGACCACGTCCGGCAGTAACGGCAGCCTGATTCCGGTGATCGCCATCATCGGCGCCGGTCTCGCATTCTCGTGATCGAATAGGGGGCGGCGCCATGCCTACGCATTTGCCTTTCTGGTGGTGGAACTGGTGGCAGCGGGAGAAAGGGACCCCCGCGCCATCTCCCGTCCCGGCGCCGGCCCCCAACCCCCCATCCTCTGGCCTCTTTCGCTGGTTTCACCAGGATCGGGACCTGGCTCGCGTAGGCGCAGACGCGCTCGAGACAGCCAAGCGCGGGATGTGGCTCGCGCTCGACAAGAAAACCCGCACGCGGCAGTTCCGCGCGTTCGTCGTGATGTCGCTACGCATTGCGCCGCTGTCCTGGCGACCGGTTCCGCTCGGGCAGCTCGGGCCGCACCTCTTCAGCACGCCGGAACGAAATGCCGCGGGGTCCGCGATTGCTCGCACGCTCGTGCTGCTCGCGCCCGAGAGCATCCGGCCCGGCTCCGACATCACAACCGATGAAGCGGAGCCACCGCAGGGAACGCTCGAGACGGGCGTCGTTCACGTCGTGACCGTTTTACTTGTGACTGCGGTGGCCATCGCTGCGGCGTATCTCGGCACCATGGTCGCGCAGGCCATTCACGCCGTGAACTTCGACGACGAAGTGACCAAGCGGCTTCTCGCGGCGCAGGCGCGCGCAATGGAGATCCTCTCGCTTCACGTGGAACGAGAGCGAATCGCAGGGCGGGAACTGCCCTTCGATGAGACCGAGAAGTCGATGCTCCTCGCCCTCGAAGACTTGCAGCGACGCCTCGCAACGCTTCGCCAAAGACCGCTCCCTTCACCATTCCAGGGCGCGACGGAGCTCGTCAAGGCGACAACGAACTTCCTTCCCGTTGCACTGATTGCATTCGCAGCTTTCTTCCTTCTCAGACAGCAGAACGAAAGGAGATCGTAACGCATGGCAGAATCGAGAGTTCCTGTGGACCGCTCGCTCGTGGCGGTCCCACGCGCCCGCATTCGGCGTCGGCGCAGCGGCGGGCATTGGGCTCGCGACGTGGGGACGGGATTCCTCTACACCGCGGGTGCCGGTGCGGTGGTCGCTCTCCTCGCGAACCTGGACGACATCCGGAACAGCAAGGAGGTCAGAGACCACTGGTGGCTCATGCCGGTCGCGCTCGTCGCGATCGGATACATGCTGCGAAAGCGGCACAATGCGCACGCGAACGCAGTGATCGCGGTGGGCGGCGCAATGTTCGCGCTGTCCTACATGGCGCAGCAGAAGGCTGCGGCCGCGCAGCAACAGGCTCCCGCCGGTCAGCAGGCCGTTTTCCGGGGAGGTGACACAGCGGCCCCCGTCGGCATGCTGCCGCCTGGACCGCAAACGGGTTTCTGGCTTCAAACCCCCGATGGTCGTTTCGTTCGATTGCCGAACATCTCGCGGCGCATGCCCGTCAGCCGGGCGCAAGCCGTAGCGTGAGACAGGAAGGACTGCACAATGAACGACACCAGAACGGCACTGGATATCTTGCGAGAATCCGACGAGGAGGGCGAGACGGCGTCGCCCTTCGAGGAACTCGACGAGTCCGATACCGCTGGCCCCGACGACGAGGATGACGATACCGCCGCCCTCGAGCTCGAGGCTGAGGAGGAAGACACGGGCGACATCCGCGCGCTCCGCAAGCGCGGGAAGAAGCAGGTGTCCCTCGAAGAGCTGCGCCAGATCCAGCGGCGCTCCCGCGCCCGCGGGCAGCGCATCGGGGTGAAGAAAACGCAGAAGGTGCAGGCGCAGAAGCCGAAGCCGCGCCCGAAATTGCCCGCCAACTACATCCCGCCGAACACCGGCGCGCGGGAGCTCTTCAACAAATGGACGGCGCGCGACGCCAAGTTCATCATGCGCCAGGACGGTCACTACTACTCGGTCGTCGAGATCCCGTGCAAGTGCCAGGGAACCGAGAAGCTCGCATGGCTACACATCGCGAAGGGTGAATACACGCTCTTCAACGTGGCCGTCGGCGAGTCGATGACGTTCCTCGGCAACAACGCCACCGTCACGACGAACTGGACGAACCTCCAGCGTCCCTCGAAGAATACGTACAGCGACCAGGAATTCCTGATCCAGTCGATCACGATGCAAGAGGCCGGGCTCCGCGTCCGGTACGATGGCGCCGAGATCGACAAGATCGCGGGCCTCGGCGAAGCGAAAGGCGTCCTCACGGGGCAGGCGTGGTTGTGGGACGACGCGGGCACGTTCTTGCCGAAGGAGATTTTTCACGACTACAGCGGGGAGAACCTCCTGTACCGGACGCTGCGCCGCTCCGCCGTCGTTTACTTCAACTGGGACAAGGCCCGGAGCGGTGGTAATGCCACGTCGCGCAAGGTGCTGATCGACCACCTGCGCAACGTGCCGGATACGAAGGTTCGAACGCTCTCCCGGACCTCCGGAGGCGCGGCCGTGTTGTCGGTGCCGGATGGCTACGTGTTCACCGACAATCCCGAGCGGAGCGAGCACGGGGCCTTTTCGGCGATCATCCACATCCCGGAGGACATCGCGTTCCCGATCAAGCCCATCGACCTCGGGAGCGGCACGCCAAGCCGGCCGATCGAGGTGGGTCTGTACGTGCAGCTCTCGCTCAACGGGGTTGCGTTCGAGCAGCACAAGGGCTCGAACGTAACGGTCTGAAAAGGGGGATGCCATGAGCGTGGCGGAGATC
Source organism: Polyangium sp. 6x1 (assembly GCF_029946515.1). Taxonomy (GTDB): domain Bacteria; phylum Myxococcota_A; class Polyangia; order Polyangiales; family Polyangiaceae; genus Polyangium. The sequence goes on along the minus strand of NZ_JARZHH010000010.1, from coordinate 30,482 downwards.
GACAGCGAAGCGAGGCAGAACATCGTCGAGACGGACCCGCAGTTCGGCCCGTCGACACATTGCATCGTGATCATGGAGCAACCACCGCTGATGGGGAACGAGCCTCCCCCGCAGTGGCGGGTCTCCGCCACGCTCACGCTTCGCGAGAAAGTTCTCGGGAAGGGCGCCGTTTTGGCGGATCTGCCGACGGTGGTCGTGGGGCCGCTGATTCATAAGCGGCAGGTCGTTGCGATGGCGAAGTACCCGAGCCCCGTCGACCGTTGGTCGTTTCGGTTCGAGAGTGACGCGGGGCGGGCGACAGCGCTGGTGTGGTTGCATCCGGGGACCTCGCCGGTAACGGAGTGCGGGATCTTCGTGGTGAAGCACGGGTTGAAGGGGTGAGGATGGTGCTCGGCGAGGAGCCCACCGAGGCGCCGGAGCGCATTCTCACGACCGCCGGGTGGCTCTCGCTCGAGCGCGAGTACGTGCCACGCGTGGTGGCAGGCGAGCATTTGCATGCGGATCCCGAGGCAAAGGCGGCGCTTGCCATCGCGGCGCGGACGTTCGTCTTGCGGGCGATGAGGGATCGGCTGACGCTCGGAAGAACGACGGCAATCCCGAGCGGGGCTCGGTTCCAGGTGATCGCGCCGAGTGCCACGGCGGACTGCCTCGAAGCGGCGGCGCGGACACGGGGGATTGTGTTGCGGTATCAGGGACGGATGATCCTCGCGAACCACGTTGCGGGAGCTCATTGGAACCTGGACGGGTCACAGGGTTCCGATGCGACGAACACCGAGCGATGGGTTACGTACAACGTCGGGCGGCGCGGGCGTGACGTCATTCCCACGCGCCTTTCGCTGCGTTCACACCCCGGAAACCGCGGTTGCTTGGGGCAGAACAGCTCGAACTGGCTGGCTGCGCAGGGGTACGACCACAGGACGATCCTGCGCTTGTTCTACGGGGAGGACATCGAGTTTCACGAACTCGGCGGCGGGAAAAGCACAGGTATCGATCGAGCGCTGGTCGGCATTCTGGCGCTCGCTGTCGTCGGGACGGTCATGATGCGGAGGTAACCGTGGCGCTTCGGCTCGTGCAAACAGGTGAGGGGCATCCGCGGGCGCTCGTGCTGGCGTTTCTCGTCGGGGGTGATCTCGATCCGAAGCTGCGAGGCGCGTTCGGTCCGCGGCCCTGCATCGTTGCGGATAACGTGGCGAAGGGGCCGATGATGGGCGAACTGCTGGAGTTCGCGCACCAGCGGGCAGGCCTGCGCGAAGTGTCAGGGCTCGCGCTGATCGGATATTCGGCCGGGTGCCAGCGGGTGCGGGCGCTCTGGATGGCCGGGGTTCGGGCAAACGCGTACCTGCTCGCAGACGGAACCCACGCGTCATGGCCGCCGGAGGAATGGCAGATTGCCTGGCTGCGCGAGCTCGCGAGCGATGCGCGTGCTGGGAAAACGCTCGTCGTCGCCACGCACACGATGCAGACCTATGTGGAGAACCTACCAAAGGGCAAAGCGTTCGCCTCGACGGTGCGCGTGCTGCGGATGGCAACGGGATGGAGGCTTGACCGGGCAGGCCCCCGGGATCGCCCCCTGGTGACGCACGAAGGCGCGCTCTGGGTGTACTCCTACGCGAGCGGGAGGATCGACGCTGCCGCCCACGCGGCGCAGCTCGTCCACGTCGTCCCGGAGCTGAGTGCAAGGCATCTGCGGAGGTGGGTCTTGCCACCTGAGATGGCGGCGAAACAGGAGGGCCCGGCCGTGCCGCTGGGTATCATCGGGGTCCTGGTATCATTGCTCGGTCGCCCGTCCAGGGCGCGATAGCAACGAACGATTTATCCAAGCCGTCCGGTCACTGGACTCCGGTCACTGGACTCCGACGGCATTCATCCGCGCGAATCCCGAGAGCAGGGTCTCCGACAAAGGCTTGATGTGATCACACGGCTTCATCTCCTCGCGCCGGAAATGCTCGAGTGCGAGGGCGAACCGGAGCATGTTGCGGCGTCCTGCACTCGCGCGGGGTTCACCCGCGAGGTCGCTCGGCCTTCCCAGGGCAAGCAGCGCTTGGCGAAAGCTCGGACCTGGCACCACGGCGCCATTCGATACGAGCCACGTGGGCCCCAGGTCGAACCTATCGAAGGTGCGGCGCGGTGGAGGCGATGATATCGGCATGCTCACGCGCTCGCTGAGGGGAACTCTCTTCAGCATCGTGCCGTGGCGCCAGTCCGCGCCGTCGAACATCCAGACGTCGGAAATGTAGCCGCCGCCGGGCTCGCGCACGTCGACGAGGAGCATGCCTCGCACGCCCTTCTCCGCATCGAGGAGGAAGAACGTCGCTGGCCCGGAGTACTGGATCCTTTTGCCGTTTCCGAGCTCGATCCCCCCCGGCACACCGGTCACGATGGCAGGCTTCGTCTGGTCGACGCCTTCGGCCTTGGGGTTGTCGGCCGTCCCCCCTGCCGGTTCGAGCCTGCTGGTCGGTACAACCACGACGTTCACCGTTTGGGCCTGGGTCACGGACGGCGCGCTGGAGACCGGCGGAGTGGCGGGGGGAGCGTTCGCGCCCCACGTCACGGGCATGAGAGCCGCGTCGCCGGTTGCCGCATGGATCACCGTGTTCGGTGTGGGGCCGCTGCAAGCCGTGAGGCCAAGTGACATCACGAGCAGGATGACCGTGGGGGACTGCATCGACGTTCCTCCGTCGCGATGCTCCTCATCACGACGCGTCGACCACTAGCCTACAGAGTGAGCACGGGCCGTGCGGGCCTTCAGCGGCTTCGCATAAGCAAGTTCCTGGTTCGCGTGTCACGGACGTGCAGCGCCGTCCTTGGCTGCGCGGGGCTGGTGACACCGAGTCCGACTTGCCCCACGGGCGGGTCCAGCGACAGGCAGGTAAGGCGGAGCCCCCCTCGGAAAAATTCGTCCACTTGCCCGTTCAGCCCTGCGCCGCAGCTCGGGCAACGAAGGATCCCCGTGAGTGAGAAAGTTTCGGTGGTCGAGCCATCCCGAAGCTTGCGTGTGCGGCTGATCTTGCTCTCCGTGGCCTTAATCGCCTGCGCCGACCGCACTTTCCAGCGTCGAATCCGGTGTGGACATCGAGGCCATTGGCCCAATGAACGATGCAGGCTCTTCCACGTTTCGTGGATGGGGAGGAGGAACCTCATGGCACGTTCGAACTGGGTAACACTCGTTTTGCTGAGCGCGACGTCGTTGTTCACGGGTGCTGGCTGTATGATGGCGGGCGCAGAGACGACGGATGGCTTCGACGAGACTGAGGTGCTCACGGAAGAGGCAGACGAAGCCGAACAACCGTTGTCGCCCAGCATCTTCTTGCCCATCAGACCTGTCCCTTTCCCCGTCCCGAGGCATATCCCGGATCCTTTGCTGCCCCACGTCAACCCCGAACCTCCCCTCGGTGACTTGTTTCCACCTCGCTACACCGCGTAGGGCCGAAGCCGGCGCTGCTTCGGCTGCACGGGGCCGGGACCCCGATCCCGACGGGTGGCCTCTGCTGGTGCATGCTCTCGTCTCCTTCTACAGTGGGGTCCGGAGCTGCACGACCGCGATGGCGCTTGCCAGCGACGGGAAGCGCTGAACGTCGGCAGGGGACGAGCGCCCAAGGGGCGGGAACGCGAGTTTGCTGCCGGCTTGGAAGGCATGGCGAAGCGCCACATAGGCGGAGCGCACGGCGGCCCACGGTGTTCCCGCCACGGAGTGGACCATCTTTCCGCCACTTGCTGCGTTTCGTGGCCGCAACATCGTCTTTGACAACCCACCAAGTATGACGCTATGAATCGTCATCTTTTGGCGCTATGGATGGTCATCTCCGGCAGGAAGGGAGCTTCACTCAGCTTCCTCCGCGGCCCGAACCAGCTCCCAGGCGAGAATTTCCAGGGCATGCGCGATCCGCTCGATGTTCTGCAAGGACAGATTTCGCTCGCCGCGCTCGATGCTGCCGATGTAGGTGCGATGCAAATTGCAGCGTTCCCCGAGTTCCTCCTGGGTCAAGCCAAGGGCCTCGCGTCGATCCCGAACGATTCGACCCATGCGCTGCTGTAGCGTCTCACTCACGGCGAAGGAGTAGTTTACGCCACGCGATGGCTTCGTCTCTACAATTTTCGTGATTAGCACACAAAGGCGCCGCCCCGAGGGACCTGGAAATCCCCCGGGGCGACTTGGCCGCAACCCCGTCCGAAGCGGAGTCGCAACCCATGACCACTATCGTTCGTCCTGCATGCGCAGGGCAAGAAAGCACTGATCTGCCCGAAGGGTCCGTCGAGAGCGGATCCGATCAAGAGCCCGCAAGCATTCCGGCGGTGCTCACGCCCGACCAGCAGGAGCGCGTGCGAGTCGCGCTCCTCATGTATGCACAGGGGAAAACCCTGCATGATGTCGCGGTGGCGCTCGGCTACGCACGCGAATACGTGCGCGCGGTCCTGGAGGCCAGGCTCTACGTGACGGTCCACTTCGCCGGGGCGGTCGCCCGCGTGCTCGGCACGGAGATCAGCGCCCTCACGCAGTGATTGCATGAGAAACGCGGGACGCCCGGTGGGCTTCCTGCTCTATGACGCACGGAAGTTTCACCGGGCACCCGAGTGTGGCCGGGCCAAACCAGGTGGGACCATCTTGCGCTTTTTCCGCGCTTCCTGGTAGCCTAGGTTCGTCCGGACCGATGCGCCACGCCTACGCAAGCCCGCTGAGTGTCCTTCTGGTTGCCCTTGCGCTGCCTGCGATGGCGGACGATGCGCCAACGGCACCGCGCGTCGCGTTTCGGCTCGAGTACGTCGCGCCCCCCGGAGCCAAGTGTCCTGCAAGCTCCGCCCTTGCGGAGCTGACGAGCGCGAAGTACCGGTACGACGTCTTCCCGGACGCGGCGCGCGCGTCCCTCTCCGTGACGGTGCGGCGTACCGGTGGACGCCTGGAGGCCGTGCTCGTCGCCCGAGACGACCAGGGCGCGGTTCAATGGGAGGAGACCGCGACCCCGCGGTGGAAGTGCGACGAGCTCGTCGAGGACGTGGCGCTCATGATCTACGCGCGGTTCATGACGCCCAAGGGCGAGACGCCGGAGGCCTGGATGCTCCTGGTCCCGCCGACGCCTCCCGTGGGGCCGGAGCCACCACCGCCCCCTCCCACTCCGCCGCCGCCACGGGCCCCGGAGCCGCCCCCGTCGCGCGTTCCGCGACCAGCAGCTCCCTCTCCATCTACTACTGAACCGCCGTTTCGGAGAGAGCTCTCTGCGGCCTTCGTCGTCGGTTTCCTCGACACTCCCGGCGTGGCACTGGGTGGAGCTGTCCAAGCAGCGGCCCGGTGGCCTTGGTTCTCCCTCGGTTTCGAGGTCCGCGGCGTGGTCGACCACCGGGGGGAAGTGGCAGGAAGACCCGTCCGCCTGTGGCTCGGGACGCTGGTAGGCGTGCCTTGCATCCTCGTACATCCGCGAGTTCGTACATGTATCTCGCTTTCCGGTGGCTTCCTTCAGGCGACGGGCGGTGATGGACTCGTCTTTCAGACCAAGGCGACCCAGGCATTTGCAGGTGCAGGCCTGCGGCTGTCGTACGATCAGCCTCTTACCGAGGTTCTCGGGCTACGGGCGTTCGGCGAAGCATTGGTAGGCATCCAAGGCCCCACGCTCGGCTACGGGCCACGCGACGTTTGGGAGACCCCTGTCGTACTGCCGTCATTGGGAATTGGTATTTTATGGGCTCCATGAAACCAGGAGATTCCGCATGATACGTGCATGGAACTTCTACGGCTGCGCTTTTACGGTTCTGGCGCTTGCTGGATGCGGCCGTGACGGGCGCATTGTTTTCTGCGATTTGGACGGAGGAGTGCCCGATTGTGGATGGCCCACGTTGCCGGCGGATGCTGGGGCCGACGCGGGGGATGCCGGTGGCGGCGGCATGGAGGCCAAGGTCTGCACTGGCCAGTGCGTCCCCTTCCGGCCCCTCGGATGGAGCGATCCGATCCTCGTGGCGATGACGCCCGGCCCCGCCGTCGAGTGCCCGCCCGAGGCGCCCGAGCATCACTTCACCAAGTACGCCGATCTGGTCGCGGGGCCGCTCGCCTGCAACTGTGGCTGCAAGCCTTCGACGGGCTCCTGCACGCTGCCGACGACCACGACCGCAAGCAACGCAGCCTGCAACATTGCTGGCGCGGTACCAACGTCCTTCGACCCCCCGGCCGACTGGGACGGGAGCTGCTCGAGCTCCAACGCGATCGCCGCGGGAAAACAGTGCGGCGGCAAGCCGTGCGTCGAGTCGCTCACCATCGGGCCCATGCAGGCCATGGACGAAGGCTGCGAGGTGAAGTACGAGCCGATCCTGACCGGGACTTCGGACGAGCCAACGTGGGGGCTCACAGTCGTCGGCTGCGAAGGATTCCCGGAAGGCGGCGAGGGCGGGTGCGGATCCGGCGCGAAGTGCGCCCCCGCGCCCACGCCGCCGCCCGAGTTTCGCGTCTGCGTGTATCAGGAGGGGGACGTCCCCTGCCAGGGCGAGAACTACACCGACCGCTTCGTCATTTACAGCGGGTTCGAGGACAAACGCGGATGCACCGCGTGCGAGTGCATGCCCGAGGTCGAGGGCAGCATGTGCACGGCGACGGCCTCAATCTACAAGGATAACGCGTGCGTCGATCCGCTCCTCCTCGGTTACCCGATCTCATCGCTCAAGGAAGCCTGCTTCGACTTGCCCGCGGGCTCGGCCCTCGGGAGCAAGTCGATCTCGAACGTCACGTACCACTCGGGCACGTGTCAGCCGACGGGCGGTGAACCCATCGGGCAGGTGGAGGCGCTCCGACCCTCGACGATCTGCTGCCGTCCGAAGGACAAGTGACGATTTGGGTGTCCCTTTCGGGGGCTCAACCCAATCCATTAGAACGTGACCCGACGACTCGACACACCAGATGATCCTCACGAGCAACTCGCGCAGCTTGCGCTCCGCGTGCCGGGATGGTTGGCCCGGCTCCCTCCGCCCTGGGGGCCCGTTCCGCTCACGGAGGTGGAGGACCTCGGGCAGGAGGTCCTGACGGTAGCTGTCGCGGGTTTGCCGCGGTACGATCCGGCGAAGGGGTCGATGGCCGTCTGGCTGTATGCGATCACGCAGCGCAAGGCGCGCGATTGGCAGGTGCGCGAGCAGTATCGAGGAGGATTTTCCGTCGATGAAGATGTAATTGCGGCGCCGAGCGGCGCGCGCAACCCCGAGGAGGCCATGGCGAGAGCGCAGCAGGTGCGACTCGTGCAGGAGACCATCGGAGAGATGGACGCGGACCTTCGCGAAGTGCTGACGGCCGTCGAACTCGGGGAGCTGAGCCATGAGGAGACGGCGCAGTTGGTTGGCGTCTCGAAGCGCACCGTCAAGGATCGCCTCGAACGCGCGCGGGAGGATTTCACGCGGCGGATCAAGAGGAAGATGCGCGACAATGGTATGGTCGTGCTGCCCTTCACGGTGGACGGGCTGTTCGCGTTCCTTCGCGCCAGCACGGAGGACGTTCCGGAGGAGCTGCGGGAGCGGCTCCGCGCCGTCGTCGAGCAGGGCCCCGGAGCGACGGAACCGGAAGCGCCCGCGACCGCTCCGGACGCCGAAGCTCCAGGCACCGGGCAGGCCGGGCCGGACGCGGCCTCGTTTCTCGGAGGAAACATCACGGGCGGGATTGTTGGAGCAGTCGTCGTTTATCTCCTCGTGCGTCCCGCGGCGGTCGTGCCAGAGGCCACGAGGAGCCATCTCGACGAGCGCATTCCCCCGGCTGTTGCCGCTTTGCCTGTGACAGCAGCGCCACCACCTGCGCCGCCGCCGAGCGCGCCGAGCTCGCCGAGCTCGATGCCGCGCTCTGCGGATCCGGTGACCGAAGCTCGGGCCTTGCTGAATCGGGCGGTGGGTGCGCTGGAGCAAGGCGACATCGCGGACGCACGGGCGGCGTTCGAGCGTTACGATCGTCGGTTCCCGTCGAACCCGCTGCCCAAGGTGAGAGCGTTCGTCCTCGGCGAGCTCGCCAGGGCCGAGCGACCGCGCCGCGCTCCCTGATTCACTTTTTGGTGTCCCTTCGGGGCGACCAACCCAATTTTATGTATGTGCGCGCCAGACGGCGACGCACGTAGCCGAAAACGACCCGCAGAAGGGGGCGGTGGGGATGTCTTCTCTCTGGGCACGCGTCCCCATCGCCCTCTCCTGGGGGTCGTTTGTTGCCGAAAACCGGGGCGTCCCCACCCTGCTCGCGCACGCCCTCGATTCGCCGTCGCCTCGGGTCGGCGACGCCCATGGAGGAACCATGAATGCTCTTCGGGACTTCGACGACGACGCAGCAACGACCGAGATGGACCGCTCGGCGTATCCACCGCAGAGCGGGACGGGGATGAGCGCGGCGCATTCCGAGCCGCCGCGCGACACGATCGTGGATCGGCCTTCGGCGTGGAACCTCGCGCGCGTCTTCGTCGGGTGCTTCGTATCCCGCATCCGCGGGTGCTTCCGCAAGGTCCGGCTCTCGGATTGCCTCCCACCGCGATCCGCGCGAGCGACCCACGCCTCCGCTGGCGCCGTCGACCACGACGAGCGCGGGGAGTTGCTCCTGCTCGAGCTCATGCGCGTGGATTCTGCGTACCAGGACGCCGCGATCTGCGTCGTGCACTATGCGGCCGTGCTTCGGAGACTTGGGGACGACGCGTACACCGAAGGGCTTGTCCATTTTGCCATTTCGAGGATGCCCCCGGATGCGGAGGGGTTCGTATCCGTTGCACGTTTGCGCGATCGGCTTCCCGAGCTTTCGTATTCAGGGGAGCTCGTGCCCGCGCTGCTTCGACTGCAAAGCGGCCGGGTCGTCTCGCTCTCGTCAACGAACCAGGGACCTGGCTCGCGACCCGAGCGGGTGCAACTCCGGATCCCGGTGTGAGTAAAGGGAGGTCAAGAACGATGGCGACTCTTCCGACCGAGCTCGTGTTCGCGAGCGATGGCACGATCTACGTCCGCATCGAGGACGAGCCGCCTCCGGGTCGGCGCGTGTTCGTCGGGTACGCGTTGACTGCCGAGGAACGGGCGCGGCATGGGGAACGCGTCTTGCTCCGGTGGGCGTGTCTCCAGACCCTCGCGCTCGGGAGTGATGGGCGCGTGTACGTCGAGGAGCACGCGATCGACGCCCAGAGGCGCAAGGTATTCCGTGGTTACGCCCTCACCGACGAGGAGGCCGGACGCGTGTTTCAGGCGTTCCATCGCATGGCGATGAATTTAACGATCGCTGTCCTGCGGGGTAGTAGTGCATCTGCGTGAGGAAGCCGTAATGAAAGGTCATCCTTTCAAGAGAATCCTTGACATACTCGACGGCTGGTCCCAGGGCATGCTTGCAGACGCCTCACTCGGCAGCACCGCGCCAAATACGGGCCGACACGCGCGTGCCTTGGCCGTCGCCGACGTGCTCTCGGTGCTGATTCCTATCGTGCGGCCCGAGCTGAAGCCCAGACCGGGAGCCTCGCCGGAGACCCGTGACGTGCTGAGGATCCTCGACGCGCTCGACGCGTGGGCAGCGGGGGTCCTTGCTTCGGCTGATGAAGCGCACACCAAGAACAGGCGCGAGCGCATGGTGGCGGTTGCGGACGTGATCCAGGCGCTCGTCGGGCTTATCCGACCCGAGGTGCGAAGAGCCGCGGGGGGTTGAAAGGGGAGGCGCGGCCGGTTCCAGAGTGCCTGCTTAGGCGTTTCTCGGCCCCCTGGAACGGGGCGGGATGCTAATGCCGGCGCTGATTCACACCGCGCAAATTGATCATCTTTGCATAACCCGACGGCGTCGTTGATTATTTTCCGCAGAAACGCGGTAGCCTAGCGCCACCGCAGTCTCCTCGATGGCTTTGACTGATTCCAGAAGATGCCAGCGAACGTTAACTCGATTCCGTAGTGTGCCCAGCGTAATCCATTCGCTGGCCAGGTGTTCCATGACCCAGTGTACAGCGAGATGGATTGCTCTGTCGGGAATTACAGTTTGCATGATGCGATCCAGCCGCCCCATCAACGCGCTAAAATCTGCCAACATTTGTCGCCAGGCCTCTTCATCGACAACTATACGTGCGGCAACAAGGTCATCTGGTGGGAGCCACGGACCATCTTCCTCCACACCTTGATTGTGGGCAAGCAAGTGGCGATAACCATGGTAGGTCTCCAGAGCTGCAGGAATCTCCAGATCGGCGCGGTCTGCTCCAAAAGCATCGATGAGTGCGAATATCCGAGTGCCGTAACCCGCTCTCAAGACTTCGGCGGCCCTCTCAGTCGCGCGCCTCTGCAGCCTAGTATAGGCATCCTTGCTCCTGAGAATCTTCGGCACCGAGGCATGATTCCAGCCACTCAACACACTCTTGGGGTTGTACAGACAAGCAAGTGCAAAATAATTCGCAATCGCATTTTCGAATGCCGAGCAGATGCCGACAACAGAAATCGCTCGGATGAATTCTGTGGTAGCAGTCGCGCGCCTCCTGAATTCTGACAGCGAGATGGTTAACTGCTTGTGCATTCGCGGGTTCGAGCTCCTCCACAAGTCCCCAACCGCCGGATCTTCAGCATCAGAGGCCGTGGCCGCAATGGCCTTGAGTGTGGCAGGAATCCGCTCAAGGGCGTACTTCGAGGTCCAGTAAACCTCGTTCAACCTTGCAAGTTCAGCAACGAACACGTGGTACGGCTGCAAGCGATTGCGTTGTACTTTCGAGGTCATCAGGGGGCCTTGTCTGGTGGCTGTCCAATCGTAATTACTTGACTATACTTGCCCCGCGCACCGCAGGTCAACGGCGCAACTGCGGGGCTCTTTGAGGCGGGGTTCCCAGCGGCGAGCGCGGCTCAAAACCGGGCCTTCAGCGTGTATGGAGTTGTGCCACACGGCTGCGTGCCGCAGGGAGGCCAGCCGGACGGCGGAAAGCCAAGCCCGCCAAGCCAAAAGTCTTCTGCTGTCAGGCATTGCCCGCGGAGTGAAGGCTCTACGGCCGTGAGGGGCCGAAGTGAGGAGAGGTGGCTCCGTATCGGAGCCTCGCAGAGGTGCGGAACAGACCCAGACCGATCCGAGCGATGAGCTGACTTGCGCATCCGAGACAAGCCGGGTAGGACGGAGGCGCACGTCTGCGATGACACGGTGGGAGGACAGTAGCGTGGATTGCGATCGTTGGCGGGCATTCGACGTGGCGAGATCGGTGCCATGACGCTCGACGTACTCCTCATTTGCGCCCTGAAGGACGAGTACGACCAGGTCCTGAACGTCACGTATGGCCTCATCGACCCTGGGTGGGTGGAGAGCCATGGCCCCAAGGGCTGGACCGTAGCCGATGCATCGTTCATGACCTCGAGCGGAGCCCCGCTCCGGATCCGGTCGACGTGGGCGACGCACATGGGGCGTGAGCAGGCGCAGGCCGTCGCGAGCATGCTCATCCAGGCGCAGCCTGCTCGTTGCCTCGCCATGTGCGGAATCTGCGCCGGGCGCCGGGGCAAGGTGGCACTGGGCGACGTGATCTTCGCCGACCGACTCTGGTCCTACGATGCGGGAAAAACCACAGTCGAGGACGGAGAGGAGCGCTTCGAGGGGGACATGTTCCAGTTCCACGCCCCGCCGGTCTGGATTCAGCGCATGCAGCAGGTGTCCGTCTCGGAACAGGCCCTGTGGCTCGCCGAGCGGCCCGCGCTACCGCTCGAGAACCAGGAAGACTGGGTCCTCCTTCGGCTTCTTGCCGGCGAGGACCCCCTCGGCCGAGCGGACTTCAAAGAGGCCTGTCCAGACTGGAGCGACGTCCTTCCTCGTCTCTGGCAACGCAAGTGGGTTGCCCAGCCGCTGATCCTCACGGACATCGGCCGGGCGCGGGCTGCGGAGCTGCAGCTCCTCCACCCCCACGGGCTCCCTTCGCCCCCCGCGATTCAGGTCTGCGTAGCGCCTATCGCCACGGGCGCATCGGTCACGGAGGACGCAGGCATCTTCCCTCGGCTCGCGAGCTACATGCGAAAAGTGCTCGGCGTGGAGATGGAGGCCAGCGCCCTTGGCGCCCTGGGGAACCTCCTGGACGTGCCCGTCGTGGTGGCCAAAGCGGTCTCGGATTACGGCGATGCTTTCAAGGACGACCGGTACCGCAGGTTCGCCGCCCGCGCGTCAGCGGAGTGCTTGATAGGCATGTTGCGAAGGGCGACCGACCTCCTCCCGGATCGGGATGCTAGGGTTACGATCCCTCCAGAGAAGCCCGGCGTCATGCCTGCCGACCCAGCCTCACGGACGAGCCCTTCCACTTCTACCGCGCTGCCTCGGGATCTCATTCACGTGCTCGCCGAGGAGTACCCCGACGTGCGCGACGCTCGTGCCCTCTGGGAGCGAGCCGGCGGCAAGGTCAGCGAGGTGGAGAACATCCCACGGCCGCGGGATCTGTGGCAGCGGCTCTGGATCCGCAGCATGCAGGGGGCGTCGGTTCGTCCTGCGACCTTGCTGAAGGCCGCGCTGGAAGACCTTCCCGACAACACCGTGCTCATCCACCACCTGGAGTCCCTGACGGCAGCGAAGACAACAAAACCCTAAGTTGCCCGCACAGGTACTTGGAGACTACGAATGGCAGATTTGCTGACCGAACTGTTGGCTGCCGGGCTCATCGAGAAGCTCGGCGGAGACGACGAGCGCTTCGCCAAAATCGAGAGGGCCGCCAACGCTGTCGGCCAGGAGCTCATCACGAACCGGCCTGAGCTCATTCGGGCCATTCTCGCCGGCCTTGACCCAGACGTGCCAGCAAACGATCCCGCCATCACCAAGGCCCACCGTGCGCTTGTCGCCGAGTGGAAATCCATGGGCACCGTGTATGATAATCCACCCGTCGGGTTATATCGGGCCATATTACTCGGGGCATGCAGCCATGCTGCCGAGGGAACCAATGCAGCCATTATATGGCTGACTGCGGCGGACACGCTGCCGTTGCTACGCATAGGTCGAGAGGAGCACGTAGTGCGAGGGATGCTGGAGCGCATCGCGGCGCGTGGGGAGGAGGCAGCGCTGGACGTTCCCTCGATCCCGACCGATTCCAAGAATGGGAAAGCTTTGTTACAGGTGGAAGCTCCCGGGGCATTGAAAGCGCCGGCGGCGCGCAAGGTGGACAGGCAAGACCTGCTGCAGCGGGTTGCGGCGACGGCGGGACCACACCACCGTGACAACAAGCCAATCCCAGGAGCAAACCAAATTTGGACGAATAGCGCAGGAAGCTGGTCCTACGAATTTTCTGAACGAATGCACGTTCTGCTCGCGGATGAACTCGACTCTCTGGCAAGGGAGGTTGCGAAATATCAAACGGATGTGGCTCAACGGCTCCAGGCATCACAGGCGGAGCTCATCAAAAAGATCGACAATTCGTTGACGGCACACCACGATTGGGTACGGGAAGCACTGTCAGCTAGCGAGCATCGTCAGCAAGCCGATCAGGTGCGCTTGAACGCCCTATGGTGGTCGGAAGCGCTCTATTCGCAATCCCTCAGGTGCGGCTATCGCGAATTGCCGACTCAGCTCGCTGCGGTGGTCATGGCCATCGACCTTCTTGACTTGATTACGAAACCTGCGCCTGCCAGCGTAAGCTACCTCCTCGCAGAGACCGTCTGTCGACTTTCGAACGCGGACTTCGAGCGACAGCACCAACTGCCAGCTCTCCTCACTGCGCTCCGCGAAGCGCGGCGCCGTCTTCCTCAAGGGTGGGCAGGGCGATTCATCCCGCCGCCCAAGGAGGGCCGCCTCAGCCTGCGCGATCTTGTCATCGTGGCCCTGGGTGACCAGGAGTGGAGTCTGGACGGGGTCGTGCAGCAAGCTGGACTGGCAGGAGAGAGCACGTTAAGCCTTCCAGTACTTGCCCGGGCCTTGTTCCGACAGGAGCAGGCTGTGCAACTCGCTATGGAGAAGCGATGAGCCGACGCTGCTCGAACCCCCATTGCTTTGTCGACGACGGGGAATTGTGCAGAGATGGGAAGCTGAACCCTGCCGAGTGCCCCTTCTGGTCTGCTTCCAAAGCCGAGGCTACGCCGTCTCCGCCCACCGAGACCTCGGCCCGGGTGCCATGGTCTGGCAGCGCTCTAGGCGTGGCAGATCTTGCCAACTTGGCCCCGCGGGGCCGGTCCATCCTGATCGGCGTGCTGGGGGCACACGATGCAGGAAAAACTACATTGCTCACAGGAAACTACCTCCAGCTCCTCCGGGGGCAAACGCTCGCCGACGCGCGTTTTGCGGGATCGCGGACGCTCGGAGCTTGGGAATCGTTAGCGGCGTGGACGCGGTTCGAGGATGCTGCACGCCGTCCGTCCTTCCCACCGCACACCCCCCGGGGAACCAGCAGGATCCCTGGCTTGCTTCATTTTGCGCTACGTGGCCCGAAGGATGAGTTTCGGGACGTGCTGCTCACGGACGCTCCGGGAGAATGGTTCGCCCGCTGGTCGGTTCAAGAAGATACACCGGAAGCGGAGGGGGCTCGATGGATCGTGAGGCATGCAGATGCCTTCCTGGTGTTCGCGGACTGTATACGCTTGTCTGGTCCCAAGAGAGGGCAGGCCCGGAACGACACCCGCCAGCTCTTGGAGCGGCTTGGTAACCACGTCGGTCACAGACCAACGGTGTTGGTTTGGGCGAAGGCGGATCACGCTCCTCCCGACGGTATCCGAACTGCGATTTGTCGTGTCTTGAACGAACTCGTTCCTCACGCCATCGAGGTCGAGAGTCGCATCGACCAGCGGGAGACGCTCGTGCTGGCCCTGGAAGCTGCCCTCCGGCCTGCGTGGATCCCACTTCGAGCGCGTCCTGTCGACGACCCGATCCTGAACCATGAGCCATTTGCTGCATACAGGGGCACCCGTGCGCACTCCTGAACTGGTGATCCTGGGCGGTCCGAACAGCGGGAAAACCCACTATGCGGGTCAGCTTTACGGTCGGATCCGGCGGCGTCCTGGATTGCTTCGGCTTCGCCACGAGCAGGGCACTCCCTCTAACCTGGCTGCGCTGGAGGAGGTGCTTCGATGCCTGGAAGAGGGGCACGCGGCTTCTCATACTTCGGCAGACGCGTGGGCCGAGGTTTTGCTGCCGCTCGTGGATGAGCGGGGCAACGCCATTGACCTGCGCTGGCCGGACTACGGGGGGGAACAGCTTCGCTCGGTGTTCGAAAGCCGTGCAGTTTCTGACGCGTGGCGATTGAGGTTGACGAAGGCTGACGGCTGGATCCTGCTGATCCGACTCAAGAGCGAACCAACG
The DNA here is from genome assembly GCF_029946515.1 of Polyangium sp. 6x1. Lineage (GTDB taxonomy): Bacteria > Myxococcota_A > Polyangia > Polyangiales > Polyangiaceae > Polyangium. Next base: position 15,301 of record NZ_JARZHH010000010.1, on the reverse strand, counting down.
TATCCCGACGCATTCGAGGAGCTGAAGAAAAGCAAAGAGAAGGCGAGTAGCAGCAATACGGCGCGGGCGGTTTCGTGGGACGCGAATGCCAGATGGGTAGAACTCTTGCAGATCTTGCTCCATGTGGCTGGCCTGGGTCAGTTGAGCCGCCTGCAGCGGCCGCGCCTTGCCGTTCTATTATCCTGCTACGACGAACTGGGGGCGGCACCCCAGCAGCCTCCCCGGGAGGTGCTCAACGAGACCCTTCCATTGATGTCGTCGTTCATCGAAAGCACGTGGGCTCCCGGGGAAGCGAGCATCTGGGGCCTCTCTTCGCTCGGCTGCCTGTTGGAACCCAATAGCGAGAACGCGACCTTCATCGACGAGGGTCCAGAACATCAGGGGTGGCTCGTTCCTCCCGAGGGGGGCACGTCGGATACCGACCTGACAAGGCCATTGGCCTGGCTTGTGGGGTCACGATGAGCCGCCCGCTCCGAGCGCGCTATGGTGCCCGGGACAATATGCATGCCCTGTTGGAGTGGGAAGGCTCTCCTACCCTTCTTCCCCCGGCTCTGCTCGGACTGACCGACAAACCTCCGGGCTCTTACGCCCCGGGGGATCGCTGGTGGCCATCCGTCGGCTGTGGGCCTATGGCAGGGTGGTGGGCCCTCTGGTGGACGCAGCCCGATGAGCAGGCGCGTCGCGGTGGCATGGTGCGCAGCGAGGTCGCGATTTGGCGTCTGGATGAGGTCGGGGCAATTGCGGATCTGCGTCCAGTGATGGAGTTGCTGGGCGGGGAGCCCGTCTCGCTGCCCTCGGCCGAGCTGTTGGTTGCAGTTGCGGAGGCGCTGCTCTCCCAGGACGCGGGGACTCTGGTGCTACCGAATCTCGATATTTGGCCGGGCCTTGTTGCTGCTCTCTGGACTCGGCTGTGGCCAGACGCCCGTCGCGCTTTCTCCGCGCGCGTGGCCATCAGCCCACCCCAGGGCCGCGAGTCGGTTGCCCCACCCTGCATCTTTGGTGTACCTCCCGAGCGCGCTTTGCAGTGGTCGGGGCATCGGGTAATCACCGTCTCCCCAGGTACGACGCAGCCAAGCCGAGCGGCGGCATGGTTGGTCGGTATGACAGATCCGACCTTCGGGGAGGTGCTGGGCGCTCTCTCCTCCCTACCGTCCGAGTTGGGAAGTCTTCGTCGAGTTGCCCGGGCTGCGGATCGACTCGAGCGCTTGCGCGAGGCCCCTGAGCCTCAGCATGCGCTGGACGTGTTGCGTACCCTACTGGCACTGGCCCCCGAGCCCCTGGCAGCGGTCGCCCTGAAAAGTGAGGCTTCGCGCGCTCTGATTGGAGGACTTTGCGAGGAACGGCTGACCTTCGTGTCGTCGCTGGCGAACCTCGACCTGGCCCAACTTCCCGACGGGGCCGCCTTCGAAAGCGCGTTGCGCACCTGGACCGCTCGTTGGGCGGCGGAGCTGTCTCCCGAGCAAGCTGCGGAATTGCTGGGCATGTTGGCGTCGGGCCGTGCAGCGAACTGGTGGCAGGAAGCCGTCCATGGAAGCCTCTCGGCAGAGCTAACCAGCCCGCATGCTTGTTGGGCGAAGGCCGCACTGCGATGGCTGGGGCTGCCGAATGCCGAGGCGGTGCTCCGAACGCTTCTCCCCTCCACGGCAGCGGTTGAGCAGCGCTTACTAAACGTGACGCCCGGCATGGCGTTCGTCGAAAGTGCACTCCAGCAGATCCAGCGCCAGGCAGCAGAGCGTGGCTGGTCGCGACTCCACGCGTGGGCGGCAATGCAGACGATGCCGCCGCACGAAGCATTTGAGGCGCAGCGGGCCTTTCGCGGCGACCCGTCAGCTGGCCTGGCATTCCTCGTTGAGCATTTGCCAGGAGCCGCAGTTGTTGATGAGGCAGTTTCGTTTCCGGGCCCGGAGTTCAGCCAGCTGGTCGCACGACGAACAGCTCGCGAGCCCGAACTGTTGCGCCAGTTGGATGCTGGTCACCCCGGGTGGAGAGCGTTGTGGGCAGCACACGTCAAGGCTGGCGGTGCATGCTGGCCTCCGGGCGTGGACCGCGACGCCATCGGGCGCGAGTTAATAAACGTGGTCTTGGCGGGAGACGAGCCGGAGGGCCTTGTCGCTGCCTTGGCAGAGGGCTTGGCGGAGACCGTGCTCGATCACCCGCGGCGAGCGTCGTTGTGGGATGCGGTCAGTAGCACTGGCCGGACTGCGCTGCTCCCACGGGTGGCGGAGGCCCTGGTCAGGCGCTGTGATACCGGACTGGCCGATCCGACTGTTGAGCGGCCGTTAGGTGAAGCTGTCATAACCCGCGCTCGGCGGATCCGCCCCTCGGCGAGAGTGATTGCAGCCCTCCTGATGTGGGACGTGCATCTGGACGAGTTCGAAGCGATCCGGTGGCTGGATGGTCCACAGGCCTCGGAGTGGACGTCCGTTGCGGACGCGGTGGGACGAGCCGTCCTGGCCCGGGGGTGGCAGCGTGCTGCTGAAACAATCTATAACCGCTGCTGGAGCGTGCTGGAGCTTTGGTCCGCTGCAGAGGCGTGCCAAGAGTTACTCTCCAGTTGGCAGCGTTGGCGGCTTTCTTGGAGAGGAAAACCCTCTATTACCAATATTGTGGATGAGGCTCCCCTCGTCCGTCGGGTTGCTGAGGTGGGGGCGAACCTCGCCCCCGATCGTCTGGAGGACATCTGGGAGCGTGCGGGTGGAGAGCGCAAGCGCCTGAAGAACTGGGGAGCGCCGGACGTGCGATGGCGAGAGGCTGCGGCGCTCGCGCGCAACGGTGGCCTACAAGGCGGTCTGGTGGCTTTAGTCCGGGAATTACGGGAAGACTCCCCGCACAACGACCATCTAGAGGAGATATGGCAGCTGCTTCTGGAGCGACGTTAACGAGTAGGTCGACATGGGTACCATGATCCCATGGTCGGTGTCCCCCTGCGTCAGGAAAGTTGTCCCAATAAACCTGCCTCCACCGGGGGCGGCTCCGCGCTCTCGGCGGAAACCGGCGTTCCGCAGCCGACCCTCTCGCTCTGCCTGCGGAACGCGTGTAGTGTCCGCGCCGTGACCGCGGACAAACCTGAATCTTTTGGGAAGGCAACCCGTCCAGCGACCACCATTTGATGAAGCGAGGAGATAGCTAACGCGACGCAACGGCGTTAAAAATCGACTCGAAGATCGCGTTCAGGCCAGAAAAGTCAAACTCATCCACCGTTCTTGTTCTCGACTGAACAAGGCGCAGCTTTTCCTCGAAGCGCTTCTGAATCAATCCCTTGTTGTTGATCTGCCCCTGGTACCGCTCGGTCTTTTCATTGTAACCAGTCCACCGCACAGGAAATAGCCCACCGTCGTCAGCAAGCAGTGTGTCCCTGCCCAGGTACAGTTCGATGGAGCATGCGCGCCCGTTAATGTCTCCGACGGAAGCACCTTCGGGGCCCAGCGTGGGGTAGCTGCGTGCATGTTCGATCTGAGGCAAAGTCATAGCGAACACGTGAGACGGAAGTCTCGCTTGGAGGAGCCGCTGAAGGGCGTCATGGCCAGCTGCATCATTGTCAAAAACAACGGCGACTCGGTTGCGTATCCCGCATCCGATAAACATACGAACGAATTGGACCAGTTCATCGGTTCCGCCCTTAGCATTGGCCGTCTCGAAATCGATAAAGCTGACAAACGACCTTAACTCCGGCATCAACAAATCTACAGTATCGCGTAGAACGCGAGAGTCGAACTTGCCCTCCGTAACGACAATCAACGGCTGGTGCTCCTCGGCCTCCCAAAGCGTATCGGGTTCATGCACATACCCATCGGTGACGAGGTCGTCGAAATCCAACTCCACTTCGTCATCGTTTGAAGCTGCGGCAAGTATCGTGCGGAGGACGAGCAGGGGCTCTCCAGAGGGAAAGCCAAACATGTGCTCCTCCCACGCGAGCATGAACTGGAGTCGTTCGTCGTCAATATCAGTGGGGGAAATATGATCAAGTCGTCTAGCAAAATCGACCGCAACCCTCATGGCCTCGACCCATGCTGCAAATCCTCCCGGTTGAATTAGCTGCTTGGGCCACTTTTCGCGTTCCCACTCCTGAAGGCGACTAATTCCCCATTCATAGGCGCGTCGTGCCGACGGCAACGAGAAACCAAGAAGATCCAAACGCCGGGCGATTGTACTCGCGTTAGACCTGTACACGTGCGGCGCCTCTTCGTTTGGATATACGGGAGAGACACGGTCCTCTCGTCGGAAGGGGATGAACACATATCCAGGAAGGTAGGCCTTGCCCACATCCATAACAAAGTTTGCCACCGATAACTCGTAGTAGCTGCCCATCAGCCGCTATGATGCAGGCACACCCATAAGTTGGCAATAGCTATCGTATCGGAATGTACCAGCGGGCCCGCAGGAGGTATCCTCGGCGCTGGATGGGGGCGACCAGGAAACTGGTCGCCGGTCGGGGCGGTGGTGCTCAACCCGGTGCAGAGGGAACCGGTGGGAATGGCGCTGCCTGCATCGAGCTGGAACGGACAACTGTCTTACCGCGCGGTGCTCCTCGTGCTTTCGACACACGCGGTCTCGCGTTTTCCAGCTGGAGGATCCCCCCCGGTCGCTCGCAGTTCCACGACGTGGCCGTCGGCCTCCCGCAGCTCGGCGCCCCCGTCCGCGTCGTCCTCAGATGTGAAATGTGGGGAGTTGGAACGATGCCCACGAGCCCCTGCGAGGACGCGCTGCTCCTGCTGGGAGCACGCCGAAGGCCGCCCTCCGTCGCTTCTGTGGCCTCACTGTGGCCTCAACCCGCATCCCAAGACGTCTCCAGACGTCTCGCCATGTCGCCTCCCCCGCCCCCGTCAAACTTCGCAAAAGTAGCTGGAATGATGCTGTTTTCGTCGTCCTTCTCAGGGGTTAGCGAGGACCATCTCGCGCCCCGAGCCCGTATTTCCTAAACCGAAGGTCGCAGGTCCGATTCCTGCCGGGGGTGCCAATGATTCCGCGGGGTTAGCGCTTCCTACCGCGCTGCCCCGCCGAACCCTCAGAACCCGTTGCCCCACTGTTGCCCCCACCCCGTTTGCCCTCGGAGGCCAGGGTGAGCCGGCGGGCCGCCTCCTCCAGATCCTCCTTGAGGTGATGCACGTAACGTTGCGTGGTGGCGAGGTGCTTGTGACCTGCCATCCGCTGGACGACGTGCACGGGCACCCCGGCGCGGAGCCAGGACGTGATCGCGTAGTGCCGGAGCGCGTAGATCGACCAACCGCCGAGCCCGGCGCGGTCGCGCACGCGCTCGAAAGCTTGCGTGAGGCCGTACTGCCCCCACGGTCTGCTTCGCTCGTTCAGCGCGAGATGACCGTCGCGTGAGCCGCGCTCGATCGGCGCGAGGAGCCGCGCGAGCTCGGGCGCGATGGGGATCTCGCGCTGGCCGGTCTTCGGCGTGTGAAGCTCGCCGTGGGAGCGACCTTCGCGGATCGAAAGGAAGCCGCCCGCGGGGCGATCGTCGTCCCAGCGGAGGAGCATGTCGCGGCGGCGAAGCGCGCGGATTTCGTTGGGGCGAAGGCCGGCGTACGCCATGAGGGCGAAGCTCAAGCGGTGCGTGTCGCGCGCGGCGGCGAGGATCGCGTGGACCTCGTCGTCGGTGGGGATCTCCAGGATACGCTGGCCGATTTGCTTGAGGCGCGGCAGGCCCTTGGGCGGATCGGCGAGGTGACCGCGCTCGACGGCGAAGCGAAGAACGGAGCGGAGAACGACCTGGATATTGTTTCGGGTCGTTTGCGCGAACTTGCTCTTCGACAGCTCGAGGTCGAGCTCCGCGGCCGCGTGGCCGTCGACCTTGTCGAGGGGTCGATTGGCGAAGCGCGGGAGCAGGGTGTGCTCGAGGACCGATGTGTACCCGCGGCGGGTCGTGACTTTCAGGTCCGTCAGCATGTACGTGCTGCGGAACTCGGTGACGACTTCGGCGAAGGTTTTCGTCGGGGGTGGGGGCGGGGACGCCGGATCGGTGGGGGATCCGGGCGGGGAGGAGCCGGCGGCGGATGCTGCCGGGGGAGCGTCGTCCGTCGGCTCGTACGGGGAGCCGAAGCGGGCGATGTTCAGGAGGTAGCGCTTCTCCTCGGCGCGAGCGCCGGGGACTGTCGGGGATAGCGCGTCTTTCCGGAATCGATGGCGGGTGCCATCAGGGAGGCGGTAGCGGATGTCAATGAACAGAACGGGGATGCCCCGTCGGGTCGTTCGTCGGACTGCCATGACTTGGGAGCCTTTCCCAGGTCATCTCAGGCCAGAGGTGCGATCGGCGGGAATTTAGCACGATCCGGCCGTGCTCGCAGTTTGTGGCTCATCCTGCCCGTGCTCGAAGCTCGCAGTGCGGCTTGCGCGACGCCGCCAACCATGACCAGGCTGCTGCAGCCGGCTGGTTGCCGGCCCGGCTTCGGCTGCATTGTCAGGTTAGCCCGTGTCGGTTGTATCGGTCCAAGGCGCGATGGTTTGTTCAAGTTGAACAAGCTCCGCCGGCCCCAGGGAAGAGCGAATCTTTGCGAGAATATCACGCTTTAGCGCATTAAATACCGTCTTGTTGTAGAGCGCGCCAATGTTATGCGTATCATCAAGAATGTCATCAAGGAGCGCCTGCTGGGCCGTCGGTGTAATGCTACTCCATGTGTCAGGACCGAGGAACCAGTGATCTGTACCATGCAACATCCAAGATTCGATTGCAGCAATTATCATCAATGGGTTGGAGAATCGAATGGCCGCATAGGCGTCGAGCATGTGACCGTACGCTTTCGGTGCTGCAATGGCGACAAATGTATTGGGCGGCGTAGGAATAACAGTGACTACGACACGAACGTTGTGGACGACAGTGTCGGCGGTACGAAAGTGAAAATTGGCTCGGCCAGAAAGGCACACCGGAACGACCCGATCGATTTCGATCGCCGACACAGCGAGTCCAGATTGTTCTGCATCGTCAACGCCCGCCGCAGCGGCAGAGTAAAATTCACGGCGAAACCAAGCAAGTTCCTCGCGTAGCTCGTCCAGGCGCGATTGAAATAAGTCAGCCCTTGGCCCTTTCGCGTCGACGGAGGAGACTGAAACGCTCTCGTCTCCAGCTCGTTGACGAATTAATCTTTCGATGGCCACACGGCGAAATTCATCAAAATCTCGCAGTGTTTGCTCTAGCCACGTCCCTTCAATCTCGAACCGAACTACCTCCCTACAAATGGAACGAAAAAGCTGGCGGGAAATGTCTAGTTCCGACATGATGCGGCCAGTTCTTTCGTAAGAAAAAAATAGGCCTTCGTGCGTTTCGCAGAAGCCGGGAAATGCGCTTGCACATTGAGTGCCAACCAGGCGGGCCACCATCTTCCCATCCGGATGCGAAAAGGCGGGCGTTACGACGTGGCCCCGGTTTGCTATGGCTGCAATGGAAGACGAGCGCGGTATGGTATGGGAATGCCGAATGGTTGTCGCGGCGCAACTGGGATACATGCACGTGCGAGGTGTTCTTCTTGCATTAGCCAGGCTGGCGACGCCACCAAATTGTGCTTTGCGAGCAGCGCTCTGGTCGAACAATATAATATCTGGGTCATCGAGATATTCGGCAAGCACCTGGTCTGCAGCAGCGACAACACCAGGCGACATCTTGTCCTTGCTCATAGTCGACTTGCTTCCTTTGGCACCGTATAGCCCAGCCGCGTTAACACCTTCCAAAGGGCCTTTACGTCCCCTGCTTCGAGTCAGCCAGAGATGCCGCCGAATCTGTACCTTCGAAGAGAATCTCTACCAACGCCGATGGTGTGTGCCAGAGTCCCTCCCCGGATTTTACATAGCTCTTACACAATTGGACAACCTTCTCCTTCCCGCCGACCCGTAGTCGCTGATGCTCTAACTCGGCGATCGCCTTGAATGCGTTGCCTGCATAGCCGGAGGTCGACAAGAACAGTCCTGACGCATGCTTCTCGTTCATCACGACTTCCAGAAACCGTTTCAGGTGCACTCCCCGAACCTCTTTGCCACAGACCCAATGCTTTATCTCTATGATGTACGTGCGTGAGCTTGCCCGGTCCTCAACCTCCATAATGACGTCTTTGCCGCCATCTCCCGCAGACTTCGTCAAGGTCACGGCAAAACCCAAACCAGACAGAACTTCACCAACAAGACGCTCCGCATCCCGCCACTCAACGGCGCGTAACTCTTCGGGGTTCTCGGCGATATGCTTAGCAATACGGCGGCACATGTCTTGAACTGCCTGCGCCACACATGTGGGTGCTAGTTCAATCCCCCGTTCGACCCGAGCGAGCCAAGATCGAAGGTCATGAAAATCTACAAACGTCAACTTGCTGCCGCTCAGCTGGTTTAGAATCTTCCGTCCGTGACCAGATGGCGCACGATTTGCGACCAGCAGATAGTGATCGTGATTTGCGTTGGATGCTGCAGCAATCATCCTGTGCAGTACGGAAGACATCAAGGAAACATCGCGCGTCAGTCTAAGTTCAACGCCGATGGTTTCGTCGCGTGCTCCACCATCCAGCAGGCGGGTACCGACGATGTCTAGCTCGTACTCATGCGATTCGTCGGTCCAAACAGTGCCCCAACCCTGCGATTCTAATATCGGAACCACAGCAGCTGACAGCAGCTCCTCTGCCGCCTTCGGATCTTGCCCCGATGAAGGCCCTGCTTCAAGAGTATTGAGGATTCGCCTTGCCTCGTCAATCATCGGCTTATCCATAGAAACCACACCCTTGCCTGTAAATCCTTGGGGGTTTGCGCAGAGACCGCCTGTTTATTCACGTCGCGTCAGCAACATCCCAGGCACTCTTATGTATTTGTGAGGTACATCCTCGAGCATTGCTTGCAGTTGAGCCTCGTCTTCGCTGGTAGCAAAGATTACTTGCTGCTCCGCTTTCAATGCGCTCGCCGCACGGCGCAAAAACGCCTCGAAGCTCATTCGCTGTGCTTGTTGCTGTCTCGGCTCATCTAGAATCATCATTCCCAAATGGTTCGTGTCACCCTTCCTGGCTACTTCTAAAAGGGCCTGCAGATATGCCCATATGGTCCTGATCATGTCACTGGCTGAAAGGTCAAAGCCAAGATCGAACCCTTCGTGGCTGGGCCGATAGGTGTCCTTAGAAATCTCTACCAACTTGGGCTCAATGCTCCGGAAGTTGTAATCTTTTAGCTGCTCCACAAACAACTGCTGCAGAGCACGGAGCTTTTCAGCATCGGCCGGCGAAAGGTCGTCTGTACCGACCTCTTTTAGCTGAGCTTCCAATGTTGAATACTGGTTCGCTATTTCAAGAGCGCGCACGAGTAGCAGTCGCCACTCTTCCTGTATGGCCATCACAATTTTTGTGGTCTCCACGAGTCGCACTTTTTCCTCGACAGCAGCCAACGATGGGGTTCGACCATCCGCAACCAGAGCGCGCTTCTTAGATCTAATGGTGCTGCGAAGATTGGTCACATGGTCCCGCAGGGCCTGCAAGCGTCGCTCTTTTGACTTGATGACGCGGGTCGCTTCTACCTTCATCGACTCGAACGCAGCTATTTGCTCGTCGATAAACTCTATATTCTCCTCGATCGACATGGGCTCGTGGTGCACATCCTGGGGCAACAGACTATCGACGACCGATTGATGACACGTTGGACACTCTTTGCGCGAGGTCTTCATCGCCCGGATGGAGCCGAGCTGGTTAAGTCGGCTAATGTCCTTGTTCCTCTGGAGGTCTTCACGGAGCGATTCGAGACGCTGCATGACCGCCTCAAGTTGCGCCTTCTCCGCTTCCACGTCCCTCAGGAACTGGCCAGCAAAGATCTCCGCGTCGGAAAGCCTCCTCTCGTCCTCCCTAAGGGATTCGGTGAGTTCTTCCGCCACCTGCTCCACCCTGGGAATCTCCTTCGACTCAAGAACGGCAATACGCGTCAAGTTGTCACGGATCTCCGCGTCGAGACGGCGCCAAGCATTACTGACGGGCACGGAAATGTATGGTTCATCTTGGGTCCCCCACGTCGCTGGCTCCTTGGGTATACCGTTGGCTATACCCGAGACTCTGCGTGCTAGACGCTCGCTCTCCGAGACAACCTCGCCCCATCGCACCTTCGTGGTCGCAAGTGCGTCGCGGAGCCTATCACGTCGGATCGCATTTTCGTACGCATCAAGATTGAGCAAAAACTCAATAGCGCGCTTGCTGACGTCCCGTACTCGGAAATGGGTAGGCATGCGTGCCTGAATCCCGCTCCAGCCATGTTTTTGCTCAACAATAAGCAGCGGGAATATGCATTCGAGGTATAGCGGACAATCGTCACCCTGATAGCGTGACACCGTTGGCAACTTCCATCCGATAAAGTTGGTCAGCCATGCATGGAATCCAGCACCTCGTACAGCTGCGCCTTCGAGCCTGACGAAGTAGTCTGCACCGACCTTGGTACCTACCTGTTCCACGGTCATCCCCTCGAACACAGTGACGAGGCGGCTGTCCTTTGCATTGCTCTTCACAAACCGAACAATCGTTGCGATCGTACCTGAGCCGTTTTCGATCTCGACTGCCACGAGCGACTCGTCCACGGCGATCTTCTCGCCACCGTCTTCGAGGTAGTGGGTCATCGCGTGAGGTAGCGGAATCTTATGGCTGGCACTAAGCATGCCCTCCAGTCCAAGGGCGTATATTATGCCTTGGATACATGTCGACTTTCCGCTTGTATTGTCGGCCCAGAGTATGTTCAACCCGTGCTCGAACTCGACTGTAGCCCCGTATTTACCTTTGGGGGTGTCCACGGCGAGGTCCGCTCGTCGCAGTCTGATGTAGCCGCTCATTTCGCAGATACCCCCTTTAGAACGGACTCAATCATCCTTTGTGTTATTCTTCGCGGCAGTTTCTCAAGGAATTCTTTCTCCGCGTGGAGCACGGGCTCACTGAGAATCTGGTCAGTCATGGCTCGGCCGGCAGCCGCAAGATGGAGCTTGGACTTGTCTCGCTCAAGGAGACCTTCCCCTAGGGCAAAGTCGACGGCACGGTTCAGCCCAGGCTCATAGCGAACGATCGCTTGCTCGGGCTGAGTGCGTCCAGCGAGCACTTCAAGGAATAGCAGCCTGGACTCGGCGCTTCGTATCGCCCAGCTCATTACGTGCAAGTGCTTCATCTTGAGTGACTCTCCGTGGCACCTGTGCAGAATTAACAGAATCACAGAGATTCGCCAGGCTATCCGGAGATCGCCAGGAACAGCGACTGGACGGCGTACAAAGCGAAACGGGATGTTTAGGTCGGTAACCTCCATCTATCTACCTTCTAACTTCGGGAAGCGCAGTGGACAACGAAGAAGCCAGTCGGCGATGGTAGCGAATGCCAAGTCTTTAGCGGTTACTGGGTCGATTCCCTTGATAGCCTCGGAAAGCTCTTTCTCAAGCTCGCGTGCGACCTGCGCGATGGTGCGTTGTGGGGCAGTGTCTGCGAGCAAGCACTCTGTCTCAACAAACCTTTCCTTGTTCTTAATGTACCTATCAATTGTCTCGTAAATATGCGGATACTGAGCGCGCATCTTCTCAAGGATGCTGCTACCCCTTAGGTAGTGATCGAGCTGACGGTTTCTAAAGTCACTGCGTTCATCGTCCGTATTTAGGACAGGAATGTTGTCAATTTTGTTCTCAAGGCGCTCGATTAGCTTGGCGTGCGTCTGGCTCCACTTGTCAATGTCGTCTTCGTCGACTGGCTCGCCGTCGATCCGCATCACCCTGGCGCCATTGGTGACTAGCACGGCGCGCTCCTGCTGAAACGCTTCGTCGGTGGTGATCTGGATCCTAAAGTCGCTTGCTACATAAGGGAGGTTTTTGGCACGCACCTCTTCGGCTTTCTTGGTTGCATGCTGCACAAGCATCGCGCTTTCGTGCCGCGGTACGACCAGGATCCACATGCATATCTTTGTGTCCCCGAAGAGCTTGGCCAGATCCTCCTTGTTATCGCAAAACTTGTTGATGTCTCTGGTGATTTTGTTGCGCTGCTCCTCGTAAAGATCGGCCGTGCCGATGGGTTCTTGGGCCGCGTAACATTGATATGCATGACCATCGATAGTGAATCCCTCGACGCCGAAGTCGCCTTTGTGCTTATCCGGCACCTCCTGGAAGCGTATCGAATAGCGCAGCTGAAGCAGACGTACGACGTAATCCTGCCAGTCGTTGCCATTCCATGCCTGGTAGCTCGATGCATGCATGCGCGATACCGACTGCCTCAGTGGCTCCGGGCCAGCCGACAGTCTCCAACCGTCAGATGCCATGCGGCACCACCCTGTACGCTGGTAGGAAGGGCACCACCCTGTACGCTGGTAGGAAGACCTCTAAGACCCGGCGATGCGACATCGGAGCCGGCACTCGACTCGAAGGCCTTCAGCACGATGGACCCTCCACGCTTGTTGATGCAACGTGGTTCGCGCACGCGAGTCAAGGGGTAATCGCTGGCACACTTTGCTCGGCTGTGACCAGCCGCCCCGCCCGCTGAAGCTGTGCGCCGCGTCGGCCCTAGCGCATCGCGTTGTTAGCAGCCCTGCTGCCACGAGCGACAGCATTGCGCCGCGCTGCGTCATTCTGTTTTGCAGACGCTACAGCTTAGGACGCAATATTTGAGTGGCCACTTGACGTAACAATTGCTAAACTTCGACCCTACGCTGATGAACGGTTCTGAGATCAGACAAGTCCGAGAGTCGCTGGGATTGTCACAAGCGCAGTTCGCATCGCTCCTCGGCGTACACGCAGTGACAGTATCTAGGTGGGAGAACAGCGCCCAACATCCCACCCCATACCAGGTGGGCTTGATCCAGCAGTTCGGCCGCGCAGCCCGACGCAAGGACGTCGCCACGCAGGTGGCTGCGGTCCTCGTAACAGCGGGAGCCATCGCCGGACTCTACTTCCTCCTTAAGTGGGCGCTCGATGAAGACGAGGGGGAGGATGATGGAGAGGACGCGCAGTCAGAGCCCCGCGGAGCACGTAGACGTCCACGTCGGCCATAGCCGGCAACAACCAAAGGAAGGAAGTCGCAATGAATCGTGATGAAAAAATCGTTTTGGGCGTACTCGGTGCACTCGCAAGTGTAGCTGGAGCGACCGGCCTCTACTACCTGCTCGCCGGTGCGGGAAAGGACAAGAACGCCGCGCTTATCCCTGACAGTATCGAAGATAGGCTCGACATGGTCGTCGAGTCCCTCAACGAGACCTTCGGCAAGTCGTGGGGCCGCTACGCGATCAGTGCTCTTAAGAAGGCACTGCCCGCACCGCTCGTCGCCCTGGTGCAATTCGTGCATGCCGCGGAGCAACATCGCGGCGTGTCCGGCGCGCAGAAACGCGCTTATGCGACACAGCTCTGGCAGCAGTACGCGTGACGTGCGGGTCTAGCCCGTGCTTATATCCTTAACGTTCTCTCCTCCCTCCCCCTCGCAAGCCGCCTCCCCGCCTCCTCCAAATCCTCCTTCAGATGGTGCACATACCGCTGCGTCGTCGCGAGATGCTTGTGCCCCGCCATCCTCTGCACGACATGCACCGGCACGCCCACCCGCAACCACATCGTGATCGCGTAGTGCCGCAAACAATACACCGACCACCCCCCAACCCCGACCTTCCGCCGCCCCCTCTCAAACGCCTGCACGATCCCGTACTGCCCCCACGCCCTCCCCCGCTCATTCAGCGCCACATACTCCTCCCGCCCCGCCCCCCCGACCCCCTCGATCCCCGCCAGCAACCTCCCCAGCTCCGGCGCCACCGGCACCTCCCGCTGCCCCGTCTTCGGCGTGTGCGTCTCCCCGTGCGACCGCCCCTCCCGCACGCTCACGAACCCGCCCACGGCCTCCCCATCCCGTCGCAGCCGCACATCCCGCCACCGTAGCGCCCGCACCTCGTTCGGCCGCAGCCCCGCATACGCCATCAACGCGAAGCTCACCCGATGCCGCTCGCTCGCGGCCGCGAGGATCCGCTCGACCTCCTCGTCCGACGGAATCTCCAGAATGCTCTGCCCCACCGCCTTGAGCCGCGGCATCCCCTCGGGCATCGCGCGCAGATACTTCCGCGCCACCGCGAATCGCAGCACCGACCGGATCACCACCTGCACATTGTTCCGCGTCGCCCGCGCGAGCCCCCGCTCCGACAGCTCCAGGTCGAGCTGTGCCGCCGCCGCACCGTCCACCTTCCCGACCGCGAGCTCGCCGAACCTCGGCAGCAGCGTCCCCTCGAGCAGCGCCGCATACCCCCGCCGCGACGACACCTTGAGCTCCGTCACCATGAACGTCGCCCGATACTCCTCCACGACGTCCCGAAACGTCTTCCCCGACCGCGGCACCGCGCCCGCCTCCGCCTCCCCCGGCGCATACGGCTCGCCGTGCTGGGCGATGTTCAGGAGGTATCGCTTCTCCTCCGCGCGCGCCGCCGCCATCGTCTGCACCTTCGCGTCCCGGCGGAATCGGCCCTTGCTGCCATCTTTCCGTCGATATCGAAGATCGATGAACAAGAACGCCTTCCCGCGCCGCGTCATCTTCCGGACCGCCATGACCCCACTCCTTTCCGGGCGCTCACGGCGCGCCCCACGCCTCCGAGAACTTCACCCGCCAGAGCCGCCCGAACTTCCGCGCCCGCACGCCGTCGAGCAGCGCCTCGGTCCCCCCATCGCCGGCGCGCACGGCCCGGCGCTCCAATGACTTGCGCAGCGCCCCCGGACTCAGCCCGAGAAACGCCGCCGCGCGCTCGATCGACACCCACGGCACGGGACCCCGCTCGGCCTCTCCCCGATTCGCCGACATGCCGGACCTCCTCTCCCCGCCCCCACGCCGCCGCATCCGCGACGGCTGCCGTAGGGGTGGAGTGAAAGCAAGAGGAAGAAGGGGCTCGAGCTCCTGGCGAGCGACCCCTCTCCCAACGTTCCTGACGCCGGACTCTGAGGAAATCGGAAACCGATCGCAAGCGATTTTCGCGAAAGAAATCAGCGGGTTGCGGCGGTGCACGCGAATTGTCGGATTCAATGCGGGATCCGGAACGCGCCCCTTGTTTCGCCGCGTCGTCGGTCCACTCCCGCCCAGTGATCAATCCACTTTTCGATAGGCTTCTGGGGCCGGTCCGCGCAAACCGCGGGGCAACCCGGCGACCGCCCCTCGCCGAAAGGCAAAAAGTGGATCGAAAAGTGGACCTTGCTGGGATCCGACCCCTGAAAATCAAGGGGTTCCCGCCGGAAATCCCAGCCAATCACTGGGGCTTGTGTAGAGCGTCAGTAAAACTGACCCCCTGGCGACACTAAAACTGACCCCCTCCCAGGGCTCGGTGGAGGAGGAGACGGGGATGTTGGACAAACTCTGGGAGAAGACACCTCTGGTAGCGGAGG
>NZ_JARZHH010000109.1 GCF_029946515.1 Polyangium sp. 6x1 | reverse complement strand
GACTCGTGGTCGATGAACTGCGCAATGCGCAGTTCATCGAACAGCCGATGCAAGACCACAAGCGACCCTGCCAGCCAAGACGGCAGCGCTGCCGTTTCAACCGGCGAGGCGGTACCACCGGCCTGTGGGAAGAACTGCGCATCGCGCAGTTCTTCCCCCTGAGGTCCAGGGCTGGCCCTGGTTCGGGTCGAGGGGCGAACAGCCCCCGCGGGGTCCGGGGCAGCGCCCCGGTCTTCCTGCGCCGACCATCCCGCCCAAGCCCTGTCGACACGGCGCGCGGATGAACGCGACCCTCCCGCCGTCCTGCCGTCAGCGCGACGCGAGGATGGCGATGCCCCCGCCGCCCTGCCGACACGACCCCGCCCAGCAAGCCGATCACCCCGACGCCCTGTCGACAGGCCATCGGGATGATCGTCTTGCCCCCGACGCTCTGCCGACAGGCCATCGGGATGAGCGTCTTGCCCCCGATCCCCTGCCGACAGGTCGCCGACAGCATGCCGACCTCGCCTCCGCTCTGCCGACAGGCCCCGGGGGTGATCGTCAGGGCGTCTCGGGGGCTCCGGGCTCGCCGGCGGAGGCCTTCTTTCCCGCCAGTGCGTCTGCGCGCATCTGGTTCAGCTGATCGAAGAGCGCGAACACCTGCGCGTCCAGGTCCCTCGGCAGGGCCGGGTTCGCGGCCACCTCGTCCCCCAGCGCGCCCCGGAATCGACCCAGCACCGCCAGCGTCGCCGTCCGGATCCGGCCGGCGTCCCGACGTGCGTCCGTGTCCGCGTCGGCCCGCTGGCTGAGCAGCGCGCCGATCTGCTCGGCGGCCGCCGCGTACCCCTCGGCCCAGTCGAGGAGCGTCTGCCCCTCCGCGATGGGAATGAGCTGCAAGTCGGCCTTCAGCGCCTCGATCTGCTTGCGGTGCTGGAAGGCCGCGTGTGCCTCCTCGACGTAGCTCGCCCGCAGGTCGTCGAGCTCCGGAATGAACGCCGCCCGCACCCGCTCGATCGCGGCCCGCACATGCGCCGGGGCCTTGGGCCAGCGCCCGTACGCCTCCGTCATGTGCCAGATGGCCGCGCCGAAGCCGTCGTGCACGTCGTCGGCCTCCGCGATCGCTTCGGCGAGCGGCTTGCCCCCCGTCAGGGCGCCCGGCAGCGCGTCGATCTGCTGCTTCTTCGCGAGGAGAATGGGCTCGTACGTCTTGCCCGCGCCGGACAGGAGCAGCGCCGCATGACGTTCCCCGAATAGATCCGCGAACGCGACCTTGAGGGCCGCGAGGGAGAGATATCTCATGAAAGCGGACGGTACAGGTAATGATGCGGACGCCGCAAGCCCGAGCGACGGCCCCGGGGGCGTCGAAAAGAGCAGAGCGGAGGCGCGAACGTGTAAAGTGCTGCCCCATGACGAGCCAAGGCGGACAGCCCAGTGCACCGGCGCGCGCGCGCCTCGACGAGGCCGCGCGCGAGATCGCGGCGAAGAGGCCGCGCGAGGCCTTTGCCCTCGCCGAACAGGCGATCGAGGTGGATCGAGCCTGCGCGGCCACCCTCGGCGAGGCGGGGCGGCGGATGCTCGACGCGGCTCTCGGCTTCGACGACGCGTCGTTCGGGCCTGCCGTCGCGCGGACCGAGCGGGTGCTGCTCGACGCGCTCACGCTCGACTGGACCTTTCCGATGGCGCGCGACGGGCTTCAAAAGGTCGCCGCGGTCCTCTGCGCGGTGAGGCGAAACCACCGCCCCGAGGTCGCCGAGCTCCTCGCCGCGGGCAACCAGCATTTCATGGCGCTCAGGTTCAGCGAGGCCGAGCGGTTCTTCGCGTACGCGACGAAGGTCGATCCCACCGACGCGACCGCGCACAAGTACCTCGGCAACGCCATTTACAACCAGAAGCGCCTCCCCGAGGCCGTGTCCTACTTCCGCCGCGCGACCGAGCTCGATCCGCTCGATCCGCAAGCCTTCAAGTTCCTCGCGGACGCATGCCTCGACGCGAAGGACATCCCGTCCATGTGGCGCGCGATCTACGGCGCGATCGCGGCGAATCCGCGGTACTGGTCGGCGTGGCTGATGCTGGATCGGCTGCTCGCCGGCGGCGGCGTCGCCATGCGCCGCTTTCGCCTGCGCCCGGCGGCCACGCCGGATTTCCGGACGAAGACCATCACGGTCGACCCGTCGGCCACGCCGGCCACGGCCGCGGCGTGGATGGCCTATGCGGCCACGTGGGCCGAGAAGGGTACGTCGGACATGTCGCGTTATGCCTGCGAGCTCGAGGCGATCACGCGAATGACCCAGGTCATCACCGAGCTTCTCCAGAACGACGAAGCCACCACGCGGAGCACGATCGACCCCGATCTCTTGCTCTTGCCCGAGCTCGCGAAGCGCGGCGATCTCCGGCCGCTCTGCTTCGTGCTTCGTTATCACGAGTCGTTCCGGCCCGAGCTCGAGGCGTGGAAGCAGGAATGGGCGCGGGCGACGGGGGATCCGATCGAGGCGGTGCAGAACTTTCTCGTGCGCACGCGCATGCGTCCGTTGTGAGGCGGACTCGAGCTCTGGCGCAGGTCGCCGGGACGAAGCGTTAACAATCGCTAACGCAAACACAACAACACGTTCACCGGATCGGCGCACTGTCGTCACATGACGACGCTTGTGCTTGGCTTGCCACGAGATCCGCGGAAGAAACCTCGAACGAAGCACGCCGCTGCGGCCCTCGCCGGGCTCTTGTGTTTGCCCCTCCTCGCCTGCTCGACCTCGGACGGGAGCACCTCGGGAGGCGGCGGCCAGGGCGGCGAGGGCGGAGGTCCGCCGGATGTCGAGCCCGGCGATTCCTCCATCCTCGTCGGCTCCTTCCAGGTGCGCCTCGTCGCGCCGGTGGCCGCGACCGAGAATACGCCGGCGACGCCGGGGAGCACGGCGGTGCTCGGAAAGGTCTACGACGGGCCCACGCTCTCGCAGATCATCTGGGAGGAGGCCGCCAAGGAGGGCGCCTGCAAGCTCTCCACGCCTCGTGTCCCTTTTTGTAATACCCCTTGTGGAGGCAGCGCCGCCTGCGTGGAGGACGATACCTGCAAGGATTACCCGCTCGCGCACAGCGCCGGGACGATCACGGTGAAGGGCCTGCACACGGAAGCCGGCGAGAATGGCTTCAGCATGGATCCCGTGGTGAACGCCTATCAGCCGCCTGCAAACGTAAAACTCCCCTACCCTGCGTTCGCGGAGGGAGACGTCATCACGTTCCAGGCGAGCGGCGATTATTTCAGCGCCTTCGCGCTCGAAGCCACCGGCATTGCTCCGCTCGCGCTCGCCGGCGACAAGCTCACGCTCGAATCGGGCAAACCCGTCTCGCTCGCGTGGACGCCGCCCACGAAGGCTGGCAGCTCTCGCGTGTACGTAAAACTCGACATCAGCCATCATGGCGGCACGAAGGGGATGATCGAGTGCGACGCAGAGGACACCGGTTCGCTCGAGATCTCCGCTGCGCTCCTGACAAAACTCCTCGACCTCGGCGTCGCCGGGTACCCCTCGATCGTCGTCGCTCGAAAATCGACGGGCTCGACGACCATCAAGGAAGGCCGCATCGACCTCGTCCTCACGTCGTCGATTGAAGAGGCCGTGCAGATCCCCGGGCTCACGTCGTGCACGAGCGACGTGGATTGCCCGAGTGGTCAGATTTGCCAGGCCGATCTCACATGCAAATGAATTTCCTCCGGATGCCGCGCATCCGAGGAATGAGCTGGAACGAATCCAGCGAGCTCTAGAAAGGAGCTTGTCATGAACGCACACCGATTTGCGCTGCCCCTCTTGGGCGGCGTGGCGCTCTCGTTTGTCGTGGGTTGTGGCAGCAGTAGTGGTGATCTCGGCCTCGGGAACGGCGGCTCCAGCAGCAGCGCGTCCTCCGCGTCGGGCGGCAGCGGCGGCGCGGGCGGCGCGGCTGGCACCGGCGGATCGAGCGGCGACGGCGGCTCCGGCAATGGCGGAGGCAATGGCGGCAGCGGCGGCGACGCGGGCGCCGGCGGCGGCGGCACCACGGAGAAATTCAGCTTCTTCGTGACGAGCCTGCGCGCCTTGCAGGAGCTCTCGGGCAATCCCGAGGGGTTCGGCGGCGATCTCCGCTTCGGCGAGACGGGCCCGGGCTCCGGGCTCCGCGGCGCCGACAAGATCTGCGCGACGATCGCCGAAAAGAGCATGCCGGGCGCGGGGCAAAAGCCGTGGCGCGCGTTCTTGAGCGCCGCCGCGGGCGAGGACGGGCAGCAGGTCGACGCGAAGGATCGCATCGGCGAGGGCCCCTGGTACGACCGGCTCGGACGACTGCTCGCGGCGAACAAGACCGATCTCCTGAAGGAGCGCCCCGCGGGCGCCGACGCGGCGATCATCAATGATTTCCCGAACGAGGACGGCGTCCCGAACCACCAGCCCGATCCGAACCAGGGCGAGGTCGACAACCACGACATGCTCACCGGGACGAACGCGCAGGGCACGCTCTACGCCGCGACCGCGACGTGCAAGGACTGGACGAGCAACCTCGGCGACCTGGCGAGCGAAGGCAAGCCGCGCGTCGGGCATTCGTGGCCGCGGTTCGGCGGGGGCGGCGGCCCGGGGCCGGGCGGCGGGGATGGGAGCATGGCGAACTGGATGTCGTCGCTCACCGAGTCCGGCTGCGCGCCGGGCGTGAACCTCATCGAAATGGGCGGGCCGCTGCCGGGCTCGGTCACCGTGGGCTCTGGCGGGGGATACGGCGGCTTCTATTGCTTCTCGCTGGTCCCCTGACGCTCGCGCCTCGACTTCGGCTTTCTTCAGGAGGAAAACATGTCCTTGCACAAACGCGCCGTCCCGGCGCTGGGTCTCGTTTTGTCCATCGCCGCGCTGCCTGTGGCGTGCAGCGACACCGCGGCGCCGGCCGGCCCCGTCTTCGAATGCCAGCTCCCGAGCGGCAGCGAATCTCCGGAGTTCTTGCAGGTGGTCGGCTGCGACGGGGATTTCCAGGCGCTCGCCTCGGAGCCCCTCCGCGCCGATCTACCGGGCGCGCGCTCGGTCAAGGTCGTCCTCGACCAGGCCGACGAAAACGCGCTCTACTTCCAGAACAGCGTCACCTACAAGATCCACTACGAATTCGCCTCGACGCACCTCTCGGGCAATGGCCTCCCGCTCGTGCCCGAGCTGTCGAGCTTCAACGCGACCGAGTATTACACGCCCGACCGCCGCTTCTTGCTCGGCGCCGTCACGTACTACGAAGGCCCGAAGGTCTGGGCGCTCGAGATCGCCCCGTACGACACCGCGTCGGCGGCCATGATCACGACGCTCTACAAGACGGTCGCGAAATCGGCCTACTTCGGGGGAAACCTCTTTTTCCACCCGACGTCGGACGCGGTGACCGTGGAGGCGGACAAACTCGGGGCCGACGTCCCGGTGAAGACCACGGACGAGCTCTACGCGGCCATCGATTATCAGCCGCTCTCGCTCGGCACCTCGATCGGGCGCTTGCGCTTCCTGAAGGCCGCGGATCTCGAGGACGAGTACGTCTCCCACGAGGACATCGTGGTGCTCGACGAGGCGCCGAACGACATCTCCGTCGTCCAGGGCCTCGTCACGGAAGAATTCCAGACACCGCTCTCGCACGTCAATGTGCTCTCGCAGAACCGCGGCACGCCGAACATGGGGCTCCGTCATGCCATGACGAACCCCACGTTGCGGGCCCTCGAGGGCAAATTGGTCGAGCTCACGGTGGGCGCCTCCACGTGGGGCGTCCGCGAGGTGACGCTGGAGGAGGCCGAGGCGTACTGGGACGCGCACAAACCCGAGCCGGTCGTGCTCCCGACGCTCGATCTTTCGGTCACGGGCCTGTGGGACCTCGAGGACGTGACGCCCGAGCCGGCCGCCGGCGGGTCGCTGCGGGACGCGATCAAGAAATCGGTGCTCGCGTTCGGCGGAAAGGCGGCGCATTACTCGATCCTCGCGAGGACCGACAACGTCCCGATCCAGAAGGCGTTCGCGATCCCGGTCTATTACTACGACCAGTTCATGAAGCAAAACGGGTTCTACGACCAGATCGACGCGCTGCTCGCGGATCCCACGTTCCAGGCGGACGCCGCCGTCCGGGATCAGAAGCTCGAGGCTCTGCGCGACGCGATGGAGGCGGCGCCTGTCGACGACGCGTTCCAGACGCTCCTGAAGGACAAGATCGCGGCCGACTACGGGACGCACAAGATGCGCTTCCGCACGAGCACGAACAGCGAGGATCTCGAAGGGTTCCCCTGCGCGGGCTGCTACGAGTCACACACCGGCGATCCGACCGACTGGCCGGACGTGCTCGACGCCATCCGCGAGACCTACGCGAGCGCCTGGCTCTTCCGCACGTTCGAGGAGCGCACCTATTACGGCATCGATCACAAATCGATCGGGATGGCCCTGCTCGTGCACCACAACTTCCCGGACGAGGAGGCGAACGGCGTGGCCGTCACGGCGAATCCGTTCGACGAGGCGGGGGTCGATCCCGCGTTTTACGTGAACGTCCAGTATGGGGGCGATGTGGAGGTCGTGGCCCCGCCGCCCGGCGTGACGAGCGACCAGTTCCTCTACTACTTCACGCAGCCGAACCAGCCGATCACGTACCTCACGCATTCGAGCTTGCTCGCGGAGGGCGAGCGCGTCCTCACGACGGCGCAGATCCATCAGCTCGGCGTGGCCCTCGACGCCATTCACGCGCGCTTCTCCCCCGCGTATGGGCCGGCCGCGGGGAACAAGGGCTGGTACGCGATGGACATCGAATTCAAGTTCGACGACGAGGCCGCCCCGGGGGAGACGCCCACGCTCTACATCAAGCAAGCGCGCCCCTACCCCGGCCGCGGGAGCGAGTGAGCGCGGACGTTCCCCACGCCGCGAGATTCGACCGCTTAACAATCGCACACGATCCTGTAACACCTGCGCCGCAGTCCCGACATACAGTCGACTCGAACCTTGGACTTGGGGAGTGACTGATGAAAATGCGGTTCCTGCATTGTGTTCTGCCGTTCGCGGCGTTGACGGCCATGGCGATTCAGGGCTGTGGCTCCGATCCCAGCGCTGAGACGGGCGCGGGCGCGGGCGGCAGCGGCGCGGGCGGCAGCGGCGGCGAAGGCGGCGGCGGTAACGGCGGCGAGGGCGGCGAAGGCGGCGGCACGGTCAAGGAGGAACCCGATTATGCGGCTGCATTTCCGCAAGATCGGGTTCCTCGCATCGACATCACCGTCACGCCCGAGAACTGGGAGGCGATGGTCGCCGACATGACCGACATGCTCGGCACGTTCGGCGAAGGCATGGGCGGGCCGGGCGGGCCGGGCGGGCCGGGCGGAGGCGGACCGCCGCCGGAGCTCGCCGAGGCTTGCAATGGCCTCGCGGCCGGCGACGCCTGCACGGTCACGCTGAATGGCGTCGAGACCCAGGGGACGTGCACGGACGCCATGGGCACCCTGCTCTGCTTCCCGGCAGGTGGCCCCGGCGGCCCCGGCGGCCCCGGCGGACCGGGCGGCGAAGGTGGCGTCGACCTGCTCCCGCGCACGCCCATCTACGTCGAATGCGACGTCAAGACCGAGGATCGGAGCTGGCAGCACGTCGGGCTCCGCTTCAAGGGCAATTCGAGCCTGGCGATGTCCTGGCAGCAGGGCGTGTGGAAGCTGCCGCTGCGCTTCAACTGGGACAAGTACGAGGACACCTATCCGGAGACGAAGAACCAGCGGTTCTACGGATTCGATTCGCTGGGCTTCTCGAACTCCGCGAACGATCCCTCGCTCCTGCGCGACAAGATCGGCACCGAGGTCTTCGTGAACGCGGGGATCCCGGCGCCCGCGACGGCGTTTTATCGCGTGTACATCGATCACGGCGAGGGCCCGACGTACTTCGGGCTTTATACCGGGATCGAGCTGCCCTCGGACGAGTCGTTCATGGACACCCATTTCGGCGGCCACAAGGGCAACCTCTACAAGCCCGACGGCGAGGGCGCGCGCTGGCAGACGTGGAACGCCGAGACCCTCGGGAAAGAAAACAACGAGGACGAGGCCGATTTCTCGGACGCGCAAGCGCTCTTCGACGCGCTGCACGCCGACAAGACCGACGCGGCCGCGTGGCGCGTCGGCCTCGAAGCTCGCCTCGACGTCGATGGGTTCCTCCATTGGCTCGCGCTGAACGCGGTGATCGAGGACTGGGACCAGTACGGCCGCATGCCGCACAACTATTACATGTACGCGGATCCGGCGAAGAACGCGCAATTCACGTGGATCCCGTGGGACCACAGCTTCGCGTTCCCTGCCGACGCCGGCGGAGGGTTCGGCGGGCAGGCCATGTCGCTCGCGATGTCCGAGATCACCGAGCAATGGCCGCTCATCCGGTACCTGCTCGACGACCCCGTGTACCTCGAGAAATACCGCGGCTACGTCGCGCTCGCGGTCGAGAAGGACTACGAGGCCGCGAGCATGGAGGCGCGATTCAAGGCCGCCCACGACCTCATCGCGCCGTACGTCGTCGGCGCGGAGGGCGAGCAGCCGGGATACACGTTCCTCGCGTCGCCCGCCGCGTTCGACGAGGGCCTCACCGCCGTGATCGGCCACGCGCAGGGGCGACCCGCGGACGTGGCCGCTTACCTCGGACCGTGATCGAACAGGACGCTCGCCCACGATTGCCACGAGGGACGATTGCATGATGGAATGGCTCGAACCGCTGACCCAGGGAGATGCATTCGAATGGCGCAAGGCGCTCGTCTCCCTCCTGCTCGCCTTCGGCCTGGGTCAGGCCATCGCGGTCGTGTACATGGCGACCTTCCGCGGCCTCTCGTACTCGCGGTCCACGGTGCATGGAATGGCCATGGGCAGCGTGATCACGTGCATGCTGATGCTCGCCGTGGGCAGCAGCGTCGCCGCGGGGATCGGCATGGCGGGCGGGCTCTCGGCGGTCCGGTTCCGCACGTCGCTGCGGGATCCGCGTGACATCATCTTCATCTTCGCGGCCCTCGGCGTGGGGATGGCGAGCGGCGCCCAGGCGCACGGCGCGGCGATCCTCGGCACGATGATCTTCGCGGTCGGCTTCGTGCTGCTTCATTTCACAGGGTATGGAGCGCGCCACCAGCCCGACGGCCTCCTCCGCTTCGCCGCGCCCGCCGGGCCGGAGGCGGAGGAGGCCATCATGAAGATCTTGCGATCCCATTGCCGCTCCTTCGCGCTCGTCACGCTGCGCGAGGCGGCGCAGGGGACGATCATGGAGCACGCGTACCAGATCAGCGTCCGCACGCCGGATCTGCGCTCATCGCTCGTTTCTAGCTTGAAGGCCATTCCGGGGGTACAGGACGTCGCCTTGCTGCTGCAGGAGCCGACGCTGGATCTGTAGCCATGAAATCGAAGCCCATCTATCGATTGCAAGCGGCCCTCCAGCGATTCGCGCCCGGGCTCTGCCTCGTGGGTACCCTCGGCGCCGCAGCGGGGCTCCATTGCGGGAGCGACCGCGGCGGGCACGTCGTCGGGTTCGCCGAGGCAACACCCGAGGCCATCGCGCCGACCGAGATCACCAAGGTCGCCGCCATTCACGTGCGTGTCGGCGACGAGGTTACACCGGGGCAGATCGTCGCGGAGCTCGACACCTCCGCGATCGACGCCGAGATCGCCGTCGCGGAGGCCGAGAAGACCCGGCTCGAAGCGGACGTGCGCGCCGCGGAGTCCGAGATCTTGCAAAAGCTCGATTCCGACCTCGCGTCCCTCGAGCGCGAAGCGGCGAAGCAACGGGAGGAGCACCTCCAGGTGTCCGCCGAGGCGAAGGTGCTCGACGGCGAAATGGCCCGGGTGAAGCAGCTCGTGGAGGACCGGCAGGTCGTCTTCGAGGAGCTCGCCAAGGTCGATCTGCAACGCGCCGCGGCCGCGGCGCTCGCCGCGGAGAAGCCGCGGACGTTGAAGCTGCTCGCGAAGCAAATCCAGACGGCCGAGACGCGGCGCAAAGCGGCGAAGCAGGAAGGCTCCGCGACCGCGGAGAAGCTCGCCGCGGACGTGCGTTTCGCCGAGCGGAACATCGAGCTCTTGAAGCAAAGGCGCGCCGGGTACGTGCTCCGCGCGACGCGGCCCGGGCGCGTGGCGACGATCACGAAGCAGCCCGGCGAGGTCGCCGTGGCCGGAGATCCCGTGATCACCGTCGTCCGCGGGGGCGCGCGTGTGGTCACGTGCGTGCCGGAGCGCGTGTCCCTGGGCGTCCGCGAGGGCGACGCGGCGAGGCTCTGGATCCGCGGCCGGAGCGGCGCGCCGCTCCGAGGAAAAACTGTCGCGCTCGGCGCGCTCGTCACGGAGCTGCCCGCGCGTTGCTGGGTCGCGCCGAAGGTCCCGATGTGGGGGCGCGAAATCACCGTCGAGCTCGAAGAGCACGTGGACGTGCTGGCCGGACAAGCGTTCGATGTCGTATTCGAGCCGGCCGCCGCGCCGCCTTCGATCCCCGCCGCGGCGGCGCCTCCCGCCCCGCCGTCGAACAACCTCGCGGCGAGCCCGCTCCCGATGAAGGTGCCGCCGGCGCTCGCGAAGCGCACGCGATTCGAGCCGTCCGGGCTCCTCGCGCGCGGGGCCGAAGGGCGGTATCTCGTCGTCAGCGACGATACGGGCCGCGAGGGCGACGAGGGCACGCCGTGGCTGTTTGCGATGTCCAAGGACGGCGCGATCGACCCGGAGCCCGTGCGCGTGGAAGGCGTGGACGAGCTCTCGGACGTCGAGGGAATCGCGGCCGGCGATTCCGGCGAAATCTATCTTCTCTCGTCGCAGAGCTACAGCAAGCGGGGGAAACGCAAGCCCGCGCGGACGGCGCTCCTGCGCCTGCAAAAGGACGGACAGGGGTTTCGCGTCGACGGGGCCATTCACCTCGCCGAGCTGCTCGATGCGAATCCTTCCGAGGCGGCGACGCTCGGCCTGCCGAATGGAACCCGAGCGCTCGACATCGAGGGCCTCGCGTTTCGAGGGGGCGCGCTTTACTTCGGCCTGAAGGCGCCCCTCGATCCGCAAGGGAATGCGATGATCTGGCGGATCGCCTCCCCGGCGGCGCTCTTCGCGTCGCAGCCCCTCGCGAAGGCCGGCGCCTCGCTCTGGGCGCGCGTCCGCGTCGACGTGGATCTTGCGGGCAAACCCACGCCCGGTGGCATTTCCGATCTCCTGTTCTTGCCCGATGGAACCCTCGCCCTTTCGGCGACGCCCTCGACGGCGGACGGCGACGCAGGCGCGCTCTTTCGCGTCGAGGCGCCGGAGGCCGGAGCGCTCACGCCGATCCTCGTGCGCAAATGGGCGCTCAAGCCCGAAGGAATCGCGCCGTCGCTCTCCGCCGGCAAGCTCATGGTCGTCTTCGACGCAGGGAACGAGACCCCTTCCTTCGAGGAGGTGCCGTGGGCGCGGTAAAACGCTACGCAGCCCTGCTCCCCGCGGCGCTGCTCCCGGTGCTGGCAGGATGCACCGCTCCGCTGCAAGCGTCGGGCTCCGAGCGCGCGATTGCCATGTATCGCGAGAGCCTCGGGCCCCGGGGGGCGCTCTCGTTCCGCCACGACGAGTCCACGCGACGAGAATCGGAGGGGCGCACGTCGAGCGCTCCCGACGCGACGCCACGCGTGCTCACCGTGGACGACGCGATCGCCCTGGCCAAGAAAAACAGCGCGCGGCTCTCGGCGCTCGAAGCCGGCGCGTCCACGGCCGAAGCGGGCGTCGCCGCGGCGGATCGATACAAGAACCCGGAGCTTCGTATCTCGCAGATCCAGCTCGATCAATTCGTCGCGGGCGAGCCGCAGATCCGCGCCGCGGTCCGTTTTTCGCCGGACCGCCCGGGCGAGGTCGATGCGGACGTCGCGGAGGCGCGCGCGGCGCACGCGGAGGCGCAGGCCGAGGCGCGCGCGGAGGCGATCGCAATCGAGGCCGATGTCCGCTGGCTCTTCGACGACGTCGCCTTGATCGACGCCGAGATCGCGGCGGCCCGCGCGGTCGCCGAGGCGCGAAGAAACCTCGCGGCGCAAATGAAGACCCGCCTCGCCGCGGCAGAGGCGACGTCGATCGACGAGGCCATGGCCGAGCTCGCGGCCGTCGAGGCCGAATCGGATCTGAGCGAGCAAGAGGCGCGTCGGCGTGAGGTGCTCGGCGAATTGCTCGATCGGGTCGGGCTCGAACCCGGCGCGTCCGTGGAGGTCGTCGGCGAGCCGCCGCTCGCGTGGCCTCCGCCGGCCCTCCCTTCGGAGCGGGTCCTCGTCGAAGAGGCGCTCCGGCAGAGGCCCGAGGTCGCCATTGCGGCCGCGCGGATCGACGCGGCCGACGCCCGCGCGTACGCCGAGCGCGCCCGGCGTTTTCCGTGGTTCTCGTTCGTCGAGCTCGGGTACCAATTCACGCCGGGCACACCGGCCACGCCGGGCACGACGACGGGCCTCGCCTGGACGTTCCAGGCCGGCGTGGAGCTGCCGATCTTCGACACGAATCGCGCGGGCGCCGCCGCCGCGGGCGCGGCGAAGACCTCCTCCCAGCGCGCCCTCGCCGGCGAGGTCGAAACGGTCGCCCGCGAGGTGCGCGCCCGCCTGCGCGAGGTCGAGGCCGCGAGCGCCCTCGTCACCGCATTCCGGTCCCGCGCGTTCTCCGCATCCGCGCAGGCCGGCGCCGCGTCGAAACGAGCGCTCGAAGGCCGCAACGTCGACGTGATCGAGGCGCTCTCGGTCGACGCGCAGCGCGTCAAGGTCGAGCTCCGCCTCCTCGGCCTCGTGCGTCGTTATCGCACCGCCGTCTCCGAGCTCCGGCGCGCCGTCGGCGGCCGCCTCCCGACGGCCGCCCCCCGCGCCGCGAAGTGAATCAGCTGGGAATCCGCTCCTCCGGGAGCGAAAGCTCCGCGGTCACTCCATAACAATACTTCGAGAACGAATACCGGATCAGGTCGAGCCGCTGCACGAGCGCGACCATCCACCGCGGGGGGCGCCGCTCGAATTTGAGCTCGAGGACGCAGACCGGCTCCTCGGTCCGCGTCTGCGCCCGGTGATCGATCACCCGCCATTGCCCCGGGGCGGCTTCGAGATCGACCGACGCCTGCGGCTGCACCGCGATCTTGCGGTCGAACGTGAGCCGCGCGTAGGAGTCGATCTCGCTGATGTAGGCCTCGCGCTCGTATTCGACGAGCAGCACCGGGTGGATGTGATGCCGGTGATACGGCGCGAGGAACCGCATCGCGCCCGAGCGCGTGCCGGGGGAGAGCGCGGCGAGCGCGGACTCCTTGCCGGCGAGGACATCCCGCCACGCGGCCGCGGGGATGGCGGCGCGCGTCTTGACGATGACGTCGAGCACGCGCCGCTTGACCTCCAGAAAGACCGGGCTCTCCTTGCTCGCGGGATAACTGCGCGCCCGGAGCTTGAATCGGTCGGCCTGCTCCCGCTCGTTCGCCCAGAAGAGGTCGTAGCGGTCCGTATCGAAATAAAGCGAGCGAATGCGATACGTCCCGTCGGGCCCGGCGTACTTGTCGATCTTCGACGTCGCGAGCGCGGTGGCGCGGACGGCCGGGACGAGTCGCTCCGGCACCAGATATTTGTATTCGTAACGCTCGATGATGTTGTCCACGGCGCGCCTCGCGTTCAGGGCGTGGGGGTGATCTCGTCGCTGCGCACGGTCACGATGTTGCGGAGATCGGGGACGTTTTCGTCGAAATCGGCGAGATCCTTGCTCGTCTGCTCGCCCGCGCCCGCCGTGTGCAGCACCGAGGCCGCCTGGTTGATGACGGCCTGCATGGACGTCTCGTCCCACGCGGTCCGCGCGAGCGCTTCGAGCTCGGTATGGAACGCGATGTCGAGCGCCGGGAGCGCGCGGATCCGCAGCGGCAGCTTGGTCACGGGCGTCGTCTCGAGGTCGAACGACGGATCCTCGAGGATCCGATCCATCCCGTGGGGCATGAACACGAAGAGCCCGGTGCCGGGGTCATGGTAAATGTAATGGTTGTTCGCCCGGAACGCGAAGCCGTCCCAGTGGCCGAGCAGCGCTTCGAGGGCGTAGCTCTTCATGAACCGGTCGAGATCGAGGTGCTGCTCGAGCGCCGCAATGAGCTCCGCGTCCGGCGTCTCCTGGATGATCTCGGCGAGCGCGCGGAGATCGTCCCGGGTCCTGCCGTCCTTTTTTTCGTCCTCGAGCTCCATGTGCTCGATGTCGGTCGCGAAATCGCCGCAGCACGGGCCCTCGTACAGGTTGCCGTCGGCGAAGGCCTCGCCGAAGTGGCGTCGGAGAAAATCCTGATCGATGGCCTCGACGACCACGTAGATCCCCTTGTCGACGCCGTTCAGCGTGAGCTGCGCGTGCACGACGCGCGCGGCGGGAATGCCGGCGCGCTGGTGCACATCCGAGCCGAGCCGCGCGCGCAGGAACGTGGGATCCTGCGTCGAGCTGTTCAGCAGGATCTTGTTCAGCCCGTACAGCTTGGCCTGGTCGTCGAACGCGTCGAACTTGACGGAGAAGCTCGGTTTGTCGTCGAGATCCACGAGCGTATTGCCCTTTTGACGGATGCCGGACCCCGCGACGAGCTCGCCGTCGTAGGTGATGTCGCAAGGCACGCGCTCGTCGAGATCACTCGCCAGCGTGTCGAGGTACGCCGAAGCGACGGTGATCTCGACCTTGTGGAGCTTGGCCGGATCGAAGACCGCCTCCACGGGATCCTCGGCGGTGCACCCCGTGAAGGCCGATAGAAAGAGGAGGATCGACGAGAGGCGGTATCGCATGCCCGCGAGGATACGAGGCTCCTGTTAACGCAGTGTTAAGCCGCCGGAAGATTCGCAATCGGGAGCCGCACGCGCGCGCGGGTGCCCTCGTTCGGCGCGCTCACGAGCTCGATCTCGCCGCCGTGCGCGTCGACGATCCGCTTCGCGAGCGGCAGCCCCAAGCCGAGGCCCCCGGTCGCGCGGGTGCGGCTCTTGTCGACCCGGAAGAACGGCCGAAATACGCGCGGCAGGTCCTCCGCCGCGATCCCGACGCCCTTGTCGACGACCTCGACCGTGATCTCCTTGCCCACGCGCGCGACGAGCTCCACCGCCTCCGTCGGCTTCTCCGTGTACTTGTGGGCATTCTCGAGCAGGTTGTCGAAGACACGCCGCAGGAGCACGGGATCGGCGTGCACCGAGGGCAATTCCGCCGGCACGTCGACCACGAGCGCCCGCTGCGGGTGCGCCGCGCGAAACCGCGACGCCGCGTGCGTGAGCAGATCGTGCATGTCCACGCGCTCCCGGCGGAGCGGCGGAATGCCCGCGTGCGAGGCCGCGTCCTCGAAATCGAGCCGCGCGGCCGTGAGCACGTCGGAAATGAGCCGTTCGAGCTCGTCGAGGTCCCCGCCAATCTCGCCGAGCATCTCCCGCGCGACCGCCACGTCGCCCTCCGCCTCGGCGACGAGCGCCAGGGCCATTCGAATGCGCGAGAGCGGCGTGCGCAGCTCGTGCGAGACGTTCGCAAGCAGCTCCCGTTCGGCCCGCAAGAGCTCGGTCACGCGCTCGGCCATTTCATCGAACGCGCGCGACACCTCGCCGAGCTCGTCGCGGTTCGGCAAGGCGGCGCGGGCCTTCAGCTCCCCGCCGCCGAACGCGCGCGCGGCAGTCGAGAGCCGGCGCAGCGGCCGCGTGAGCGTGCGCGCGAGCAGCCACGACGAGATCCCCACGACCACGAGGACCAGCCCGACCAGGCGAGGCCCGGTGATCGGCGGCCCCGGCGGCCCTCGAAACGGAGCAATCTGCTCGATACGCCCGTCGCGGCCGTCGGGAAAACGCACGGGTTTGACGTGACAAGGTGGATGCTGCTCGTCCGGGGGCTTGCCCGGCCTGAACGGCATACACCGGGGCGCCCCGGGGGGCGCGTTCGTCGCGAAGACGGCGCCGTCCGGATCGAGGACGGTGACCGTGGCGCGCATCTCGGTCTGCGCGAGCTCGAGCACGCTCTGGACCTCGCGCCTGTCCTCGATCTCGCGCGCAATCACCTCGTGAAGGAAACGAACCTGATGCTCGTGGGGGAACCCCTTCGGCCGATTCATCTCGAGGAGCGCAAGGAAGCCGGCCGCGACCACGGCGAACTGCGCGAGCCCGACGAGGTAAATCCGGAGGGCCAGGCGCGTGCGCAGGAGGTCACGGAAGGCCATGGCTCACATCCGATCGACCGCGAACACGTAGCCGATGCCGCGCACGGTCTTGATGATCCGAGG
This sequence comes from Polyangium sp. 6x1, assembly GCF_029946515.1. Lineage (GTDB taxonomy): Bacteria > Myxococcota_A > Polyangia > Polyangiales > Polyangiaceae > Polyangium. Next base: position 8,291 of record NZ_JARZHH010000109.1, on the reverse strand, counting down.
GTTCTTCGGGTCGTCGCCGAGCTTCTTTCGGAGGTGCGAGACGTGGACGTCGATCGAACGATCGAAGGCCTCGTCCGCGCTGCCCCGCACGAGATCCACGAGCTGCTCGCGCGTGAGCACGCGCCCGGCCCGCTCGGCGAGGGCATGCAAGAGGTCGAACTCGTAGGTGGTGAGCACGAGATCCGCCCCGCCGAAGACGGCCCTGCGCGCGCAGGGGTCGATCGTGAGGGAACCGGCGACGATCTGGCGCTCGGCCGGAGGACCCGCGAGGCCCCGGGCGCGGCGCGCGTGCGCCCGGATGCGCGCGAGCAGCTCGCGCGCGGAAAACGGTTTGGGAAGGTAGTCGTCCGCGCCGCCTTCGAGGCCCATGACGCGATCGGCCTCTTCTCCGCGCGCAGTGACCATGATGATCGGGGTATGGACGCGAGCGCGGAGGCGCTGGCAAACCTCGAAGCCGTCGATCTCGGGCAACATGAGGTCGAGCAAGACGACGTCGGGGTGCTCGCGCAAGACGGCAGCGATGCCATCGCGAGGATCGCTCGCCAGCGTGACGCGGACGTTGTGGGACTCCAGGTATCTCGCCGTGAGTCGCGCGAGCTTCTCGTCGTCCTCGATGAACACGATCGAGGTCGAGGTCCTCTCCACGGGCATCATCGGCGCAGCCTACCACCGGCGCATCGGGCGGAGTGCGTCGCTAACAGTTGCTTAACATGGGCGCGGGCGAGCGAGCGGACGAGAGCGTGGGGAGGGCCGCCCACCCACGTGCCAATGCATTGAAATCATTGGCACCACCGGCGGGCCTCGGCCCCGCGAGCTTCGGTCCAGGAAAACAAGTCCTCGGCTTCGGCCCCTCTCGCCAACCCTTGAGAGAAGCAACCAACGAGCAGCATTTCAGGCGCTCAGACCTTGTGCAGCGCCTCACTCTCGATCTATGCTGAGCCAGTTCACCAGGGGGGGTGTGCATGTATCGGCATGCGATCACGGTCTCGGAGGCCGACAACCATCTTTTGTTCGACCCAACGCGCGCCGCGCTGGAGCAGCGCATTGCCGAGCTGGAAGGCAAGCTCCAGGCTGCCGAGCATGGGCATCGCCTCGAAGCGGAGCGCTTCCGGCTGACCGTCGACGGCGCCCCCATCGGGATGGCCCTCGTCGGGCTCGATGGCTCCTTCATCCGCGCCAATCACGCACTCGGCGAGCTGCTCGGCTTCACGCCCAACGACCTCGTCAAGGTGCGCTTCCAGGACATCACACATCCACAAGACCTGCAGAGCGACCTCGATCTCGTCGGCCGCGTGCTCCGAGGCGAGATCGCCCGGTACGAGCTGCAAAAGCGATACGTGCGCAGGGACGGCGCAGTCATTCACGCCGAGCTGCACGTCTCCATGGTGCGCGACGGGCGCGGCGAGCCGCTCCATTTCATCTCGCAGATCCTCGACATCACCGAGAAGCTGCGCACCGAGGAGGCATTACGCGCAAGGCTGGCCGAGCTCTCCACGCCCCTCATTCCCATCCGCGACGACGTGATGGTCATGCCACTCATCGGCGCAATCGATACCGAACGCGCAGAGCGAGTCCTCACAACCCTGCTCGCAGGCGCAAGCAAGACCGGCGCCCGCGTCGCAATCGTCGACATCACCGGCGTGGTCGCAGTCAACGAGCAGGTAGCCAGCGCCCTCCTGCGCGCCGCGCAAGCCGTACGCCTGCTCGGCACGCGCATGATCCTGAGCGGCATCGGCCCCGAGGTAGCGCGCACGCTGATCTCCATCGGCGCCGACCTGTCCGGCATCGTCACCTGCTCGAACCTGCAAACAGCCGTGGCGCACGCCGTGAAGCTCACGCGCGACAGCAGCTAGCCGCCAGTTGGCGCCGCCGCGCCGGGGCTCTGCCCCGGGCCCCGCGGGGGCTGTTCGCCCCTCGACCCGAACCAGGGCCAGCCCTGGACCTCTGGGCATCGACTGCGCTTCGCGCAGTCGATGCGGGGAAAGATTTTCAAGCTGTCCGCCCCCCTCTTTGCGGGGCCAGCCCTGGACCTCTGGGCATCGACTGCGCTTCGCGCAGTCGATGCGGGGAAAGATTTTCAAGCTGTCCGCCCCCTCTTTGCAGGGCCAGCCCTGGACCTCAGGGGGAAGAACTGCGCGATGCGCAGTTCTTCCCACAGGCCGGTGGCAAGACCAGGAACAACGTTGCCCGTCGAAGCCGTACCCCACCTGAGCGCGTCTCCAAGTCGCGTGCGCGCGTCTCCAGGGTCGCGTGCGCGCGTCTCCAGGGTCGCGTGCGCGCGTCTCCAAGTCGCGTGCGCGCGCCTTCCCCTCGTGCCCACGCGTCTCCAAGTCGCGTGCACGCGCCTTCAAGACACGCCCGAACGAGCTCCACGTCATGCACGCGCGTCTCGACCTCACGCGCGCGCGCCTTGCCGCCTCCCACGCGCGCCTTTGCTCCCCGCCCACGCGTCATTTTCCTGCGCTCACACGCCTCGGAGACGTGCCCACACGCCTCGGAGACGTGCCCACACGCCTCGCGCCCATCGACGTCAACCTCCCACGGACCCGTGATCAGACCTGGGACGAGCTTACCGCTCGATCGAAGCCGCCTCGGTTGGCAGCCTCCCTCACCGATCTTGCCTCGGCTTGTTCGATGAACTGCGCATCGCGCAGTTCATCGACCCTCGGTCCAGCGCGGGCGCTGGTCCGGGTCCCGGGGCGGACAGCCCCGGGTGGGGCCTGGGGCAAAGCCCCAGCGAAACGGCTTCTCTCAGAAACGCTTGCCTGCGCCGCCGAGCAGCCGCATCGCGAACGCGGCGGCGATATCGCTCCTCCTTGGATCCGCGGCGTTCTCTTGGCGGAAGAAGTACGTCTCCGCCGCCGCTTCGCCGAGGAGATAGAAGCCTGCGGGCAGATCGAATGTGGCGGCGAGGCCTGCGCCCACGTGGCCGGCGAGGCTCGCGCGGGCGGGCGCCACGCCGCGGGTGACGAAGGATTCGTACAGGAGCGCCGCCCCTGCGGAGATGCCGAGGTCGAGGCTCACGATGGGGAAATCCCAGGCGTGCGCGAGGCGCACCGAGAGGTCGAGCTCGTCGGTGTTGGCGGAGAGGACGTCGTTGGTGAAGCTGCCCCGGCAGGCGCCGAGCCGCGGCGTGACGCTGAGGTGCTCGGTTTCGATGGCGTAGCCGGCGAAGATGCCGTGGCAAGACGATGCGCCTTTCCAGAAGGGCGTGCGCAGGCGGTAGCCGGCCTGCGGGCCGTGCACGGCGCCCGCGCGCGCCTGGCCCTTGCGCACGAGCCGCGCGTAGGCGACCTGGGTCAGCGCGTCGTCCCGCAGCGTGATCGCTTGGCCGGCGTTCAGCGTGATCGAGCCCTCGAGGAGGTAGTCCTTGTCGCGGCCGCGTACGAAATAGGTCCCGGGCTTGAGGCTGATCTTCCGCGCGACGTCACGCGCGGAGACCTCGGCGACCACGGGGCCGGCGTTGCTTCCTCCGAAGAGCAGGTACGATCGACCTGCGGGCAGCTCCAGCGTCGCGCGGCCGGAGGCTCCGGCTGGGAGCGAGGTGAGCAGCACCTTGCCTTGCCCGCGCAGCTCGTAGCGGAAGGTGGGGTGCTGCGTGCCCGCGAGCGTGCGGCTCGAGGCGCGCAGGGTGTTGTCGTAGGCGTGGTCGTAGGCCTCTTCCAGCTCGACGAAGCCGTCGCCATTGTCGTCCGCGGCGCCCATCAGGCCGGAGACGAAGTAATGCGTGAAGAACGAGCCTTTGAGGGCATCGGATTCCTGCGCGTCCTCGTTGGCCGAGCTTGCTGTGAGAAACACGACGCCCTCGCCTGCGAGGCGGCCGTCGATGCGGATGTCGACGGGCGCAGCGGGGCTCCCTCCCTTCACGCGCGTGAGCGCGCCGGAGCGGCAGGCGTCGAGGACGAGGACGCGGAAGCTCGCGGCCGAGCCGCGCACGAGCTGCTCGAGCTGTGCGAGATCGAGCGTGGTCTTGCCGAGGTGCAGCGCCGTCGCGTCGGCGTGCCCCGAGTAATAGACGACGGCGATGATCTGGACGTCCGGGGCCGCTGCCTGGCGGATCCGATCGTTCATTGCGATCAACGTGGCGCGGACGGTGTCGGCGCCTTCGCCCCGGAGCAGCACCATGTTTGCCGGGGGGAAGCCGCCGAGGTCCTTGAGCACCTCGTGAACCCTGGCCGCGTCGGACTCGGCGTAGCGCAGCTCGACGTCGCCCGGAGCGCCCGCGTTGTTGCCGATGAGCACCGCGAAGCGCTCGATCCGCGCCCAAGCGAAGGTGGGATCGAGCAGGATCGCGAGAAAAACACCGAGGATCCAGAGTGCCTTCATGGGGCTGACCGCTTGACGAAGGAGACACGATCGACCTCGCAGCCGGCGGGGATCGGCGGGCTGTCCGGCGCGGCCTCGAAGGCGACGCGCAAGGGCTCGAGCTCGATCGGATCGTCGCAGAAGAGGGCGTACGTCGTCTCCGGGCCGAGGACGGCGTCGAGCACCGTGCTCTGGTCGAGCGGCACGTCGCTTCCACGCAGGATGCGCACGGCCCGCGGCGCGGAGGGGTAATAGACGCTGGCCTTGCGCGCGCCGTCGACGCTGATCAGGGCGAAATAGGCGTCGTCACGCTGCATCGTGTACGTGAACTGGAGGGTATCGCCGGGAGAAACGATCTCGCCGGCCGCGCCGGGCGTCACCGCGGCGCCGTGCTTCACGTAGAAGCCAACGCGGGGGTGGCCCTTGATCCGCGTTCCGGGCTCGTCCGGATCGCCAGCCGGGAGCCGCGCCCGGAACCAGAACGCGAATGCAGCGGCCGCAGCGAGCACCACGGCCACCCGCGGGGCCCAGCGGGCGAGACGCCGCGCCTCGGCCGACGGGCGCGCGGCCGGCAGCAGAGGCGGATCGGCAAGGAAGGAGGCGCGTCCTGCCTCGATCGCAGCGAGGCGCGCCGCGCAGCGAGCGCAGCCTTCGAGGTGCGCGCGCGCCTCGCGCCCCGCCGCGGCATCGAGCTCGCCCGCGACGAGGCGGTCGAGGCGCAGATCGGAGAGACAGCTCTCCGGTCGCGATCGCGTCAGGACAGGTCGCATGCTTCACCCTCCTCGTGGGACGCGGCCCACGTCTTCAGCCGATCGAGCAAATGGCCGACATGCCGGCGCGAGCAGCCCATGACGGAGGCGATCTCCTCGTGAGTCATGTCGTCGAGGTAGTAGTAGACGGCGGCCGTCGCGAGGTCCTCGGGCAGCTTGGCGAGCAAGTCGCGCACGAGCGCGCTGGCCTCCGCCGAGGGCGGCACAGCCTCGGCGCCGGCGGGCGCAACGCGCTCGTTCAGGATCCGCGAGCGCGTCTTCCCATCACGCAGCTTGTTCAGGCAGAGGTTCGTCGTGGCGCTGTAGAGCCACGTCGTGAGCGAGCTCGTCCCCTGGAACTGCTCGGGGCGCTCGAGGAGCGAGGCAAAGACCTCCTGCAACGCCTCGCGCGCGTCAGCCTCGTTGCCAAGGAGGCGCGCGGCGCGGCGAAGCACCGAATGCCCGTGCGCCCGATAAACGTGCTCGATGCTCTGCCGTCCCAGCATGCCGCCCGCTCAGAACCAGTCGATGCCCTGCGTCGGCTCGCCGAGGCGCACCTCGATGGAGGTGCCAAACCCGCCCGGCGCCTCGCGGAACGTATCCTTCCCGCTGCCGCAGTCCGGCTCCGGATGCTGCACATCGCACGCCTCGATGCACGCGTCGTAGTCGTCGGAAGACATCTGCGAGCACTGGTCATAGCAACCGTTGAGGGCGTCGCTGTGCGTCTGGTAGCACGTCTGGATCGCCGCCTTCTCCTCGGGAGTCTTTCGAACGACCTCCATCAGGTGGTACCCGGGCGACGGCCGGCCCCCGAGGAGGCTCTCCCAGATGCTGCCCGGCGCGAGCTCATGGTCGACGTACACGAGGACGTGGCCCTCGCTCATGCCGAGCATGTTGGCCTCGACTTGCTCGAACCCCGTGATCGCCCCTTCACTCGTGCCCGGCTCGACCGCGAGGATGAGCGCCAGCCCGACCTTGTCCTCCCCCGTCTCCTCCGCGGTGATGAGCGCAGCATCAGGCGGAGGCGCGAAGATCGGCAGCGTGAAGCTCGCAGGAAACTGGCCGCTCACGGCCGCGTTGGTCCCGAAGAGGCCATCCGGATTTTGCTGGGGAAGCGCCCAGATCAAGGCCACCTCGGCCGCCGAGGCCGCACTCCCGTCATTGACGACGGACCCCTGCACGGTGGCGAGAGGCTCACCCTGGTAGGTCGGGTCGACCTGCGAGTCGCACCCAGCGACGCTGAGAGACGCAAAGGCAAACGTGACGAACGTGAGAAGGGAAAGTCGATGCAAGTTCATCGGCGGCGCTCCATCGTTGAGGTTGCCGTGTCGCCTCTTTGGGAACGCGAGCCCCAAGCGATGGCACGCCCACCGAAAAAAATCTCGCCCGGGGGTCGCCGCCGCGCCGGGGCGCTGCCCCGCACCCCGCGGGGGCTGTTCGCCCCTCGACCCGAACCAGGGCCAGCCCTGGACCTCAGGGGGAAGAACTGCGCGATGCGCAGTTCTTCCCACAGGCCGGTGGGATCCCCTTGCCGGTTGAACCAGCAGCGCTGCTGTCTGGGTTGGCAGGGTCGCTCGTGGTCTTGAATCGGCCGTTCGATGAACTGCGCATCGCGCAGTTCATCGACCCCGAGTCCAGCGCTTGCGCTGGTCCGGGTCCAGGGGCGGACAGCCCCGGTGGGGTCTGGGGCAACGCCCCAGCGAAACGGTTCCGAGATGCCGTGAGGTTGGATCTTCCGGCACGGGTGGGTAGGATCGCCGCGCCCATGAACTACGAGCCGTATCAGCCTCCGGCCCAGCCGCCGCCTGCGCCGCCTCCGCGCAAGGGCTGGCCTTTGCCCCTCATCCTTCTCGCTGGGGTCCTCTTTGCGTCCTGCGGCGGAACGGTGGGCTTTGTGATGTACGTCGGCACCGTCGGTCCGGACACGAAGGTCTACGCCTCGAACGAGATCCCGCGGCGTTTCCTCGACCAGGTGCGGAGCCACGGATTGCTCGAGCCCGACGAGACGATCAAATTTTTCTATTCTGACGCGCTCACCGACATCGACGATGGGTTTTACTTCGTCTCCGATCGCAAGGTCGTCGTCTATATCGAGGAGGCGGGCGACAAGCCTGCGACGATCGTCCCCTTCGCCAAGATCGCCGACGCCGAGCTGCACCGGGAAGACTCGTTCCTCACCGACAGCATCATCACCCTGACCCTCGACGACGGCACCACCGTCGGCTTCCCCGTCTCGAATGAGCTCGGACGGAACGAGAAGTTTTTCGACGCGATCAAGAAGTCGATGCCGCCGAAGCCCGAGGGCGAAGAGCCCTGACGGCGCGAGGACGAGCTCGAGGAAGAAGAGAGTGGGGACATGGTTCGGGGCGGCGGCAAATGCCTTGAGCGGGGGCAAGCCCTGCCCCGCCGTCGCTCGCGCGTGATGCGGGCTCGAAATACGGCTTCATGCGCGTGGAATGGGATCGATCGGTCGCATTTTCGTGCAAGCGACGTGGGTTCTGCAGGGGCGCGGGCCCGGCTGCATTGGGGGTGTTGTGAAGTTCTCGACACGCAGCCCGCGCTCTTCCGTCTCGCCCGCCTGCTCGGGCGAACGCACGCCGTTCCGGATGATCTTGGGCGACGAGCATCTTTCACCTTGCCAAAGGTCGGCCGACGAGGTAAGTCATTCGCCGACACGCAAACGTTTCTGGCTCGCTCTCGGCACGTCGCTCCTCTTCCAGAATGCGGCTCGCTCGGAAGACTGGATGACGCAAACGTGCGCCGCGGCGAGCGACGTTCCCACGTTGGGTGCTTCGCGCGTCTCAGCACACCCCGTTCGCATTTGATGCGGCTTCTTCGAACGGTCGGTGTGAAGGCGTCCCCTGGACGCTTTGAGAAGCCACAGAAAACACCATGGGAAATCGTCTCTACGTCGGAAATCTCTCGTACAGCACCACGCAGGCCTCGCTCGAGAGCGCCTTTGCCGCGGCCGGCACGGTTCGTGAGGTCGCGATGCCGATCGATCGCGAGACCGGGCAACCCCGCGGCTTCGCCTTCGTCACGATGGGGAACGCGCACGAGGCCCTCAACGCGATCTCTCAGCTCAACGGGCTCATGCTCGACGGGCGCGCGCTCAAGGTCAACGAGGCGCAAGAGCGTCCCCCGCGCACGGGCGGCGGCGGCGGCGGTGGCGGCTACGGCGGCGGCGGCGGCGGCGGCTACGGCGGCGGCGGCGGTGGTCGCGGCGGTCGCGGCGGC
>NZ_JARZHH010000108.1 GCF_029946515.1 Polyangium sp. 6x1 | reverse complement strand
CCGCGAGGGAGAGGGGCTCGGCTAGAGCATCGAATAGTTCGATGCTCTGCGAGATCGCGAAGCGAGCTCGCCTCGGGGGGTGAATCGGCCGGGCTCCGCCTGGCCGAGAGGGGGACGCGAGGCGTCCCCCTCGGGACAGGGGGGTGAATCGGCCGGGCTCCGCCTGGCCGAGAGGGGGACGCGAGGCGTCCCCCTCGGGACAAAAGAGCTAGAACATCGAGCGGTTGTAAACCGATCGATGTTCTAGCGGGCCCTCGGCAGCCGCCAGCGTTTTCCGCGGAGCCACCGCCAAACCCCGAGGAGGACGCCCGCGAACCACACCGGGACGAACCGGCGCTTGCGCCTCCGGCCCGGCCGCTGCGCCTCGACGAGGGCGAGCTTCTCGACGAACCGCGCCCGGGCCTGCTGCACCCGCACGTGCGCGCCGCTCTTCTTGAGCCCCAGCCACTTCGCGATCTCGTGCAGGGTCTCGCCCTCCACGTCGTGCCGGAGCAGGATCTCCCGCTCCTCGGCCGGCATGAGCCGCGCGGCGGCCTGCACGAGCGCGATCGTCGCGTGATACCGCTCCGGGTCCACCGGTTCGGCGATCGCCTCGGCGACCGCCCCCGGATCGAGGACCTCGTAGGCGTGTCGGTAGAGCTTCCGGAAGTTCGATACCTGCTTCCGGGCTACTTCCATGAGCCAGCGTCTAGCCGCTTCGTCGTTCCGCGGGATCACCGCGGCCCGTCGGTTTGCGACCGAGTAGACGATCTGGACGAGCTCGTCGAGGTCATCCCCGTGCAGCCCCAGGCTGGAGAGGCGGTCACGCACATCCCCCAGGAACAGCTCGTACAGGATCTCGACGCGAGGTTTGAGTTGGCGGCGCGAGGGCGGGCGTTGGATAGAGTCTCCCACGCTGGCCCTAATGTGTTGAAAAGGCCGATCGTCCAAAAAATCTTTGTGGACCCGTCAGGGCGGGGGGGTTCCGGCCTCCAAACCCGCGTCCGCGACCCCGGGTTCGTCCGGGGCGCACTGCATCACGGAGAGCTTCATCGCCTTGCCGGCCGGCCGCGCCACGAGCAGCGCCGCCCGCGTCGCGGCCAGGACCTCCCCGTTGCCGAGCACCGGCTCCGGCCGGAGCTCGCCCACGAGCTCGCCCCGCGGCGTCATCGTGCCGATCCGCGTCGCCCCTGACAGCGACGAGACCGACAGCCAGCCCGGCATGAGGTCCGGCACGCCGGCCGAGGTCGGCTCCTCGGTGAGCAGCCTCGCCTCCCCCACCCCGGACAAACGCACCCACACGCTCATGACGCGTCCGCCGCTCGACCCGCTCGGCGTGTCGTCGTCCCGGTACGTCACGACCATCCCCCCGTCCTCGCTCGGCTCGACGTCGAAGGCGAGCGCGTGCCCGTCCTTCGGGGTCACGGCGCGCGGCAGCGCGACCGCCGCGCCGTGCTCGTCGAGCGGCACCACCTCGATCCACCGCGGCGCGATCGCCTCCCCCACGAGCCCCGTATCCTCGTCCTTGGGCTTGCGCGCCGCGCCCACGACCACGTACGCGAGCCAGTGGCCGCCCGGCCGGGGCGCGAGCCGCGGCGTCTCCGCGTCCTGCTTCGGCGGCGACACGGGTCGCGGCTCGCCCTTCGCCTTCATCGTCTCCGGGTCGAACGGGGCGAGCATCACCATCGTCTGCTTGCCGTCCTTGGTCACGTCGTCCCAGACCACGACGGCGCCCGCGCCCGACGCGGCGAGGTCCACGGCGAGCGACTCGTCCCGCCCCTCGCCGAGCTCCGGCCCCCACGTCACCTGCTCGCCGCTGACCCGCGCGAGGCGGATCGAGCGACCGCCCGCGTTCGGCTCGAGCATCGCCGCGAGCACCGAGCCCTTGTACCCGCTCACGGTCGGCGCATCGAAGTCCCCGCGGCTGCGCCCGAGCCGCACGAGCTTGCCGCCGCGCCCGTCGAGGCCGAGCGTCGCGATCATGGCCACGGACCCGCCCTCCCCGTCGCGCAGCGCGCCCACGGCGAACCCGCCCTCGAACGTCGTCCCGCGCCCGAGCTCCACGGCGAACGGCGCGAGCTCGTCGAACTCCTCTTCCTCGTCGCCTTCCCCGGCATCCGGGGCCTTGGGCGGCTTCGTGGCCTGCGGCTCCCCGACGACGTACGGCTCGGCCGAGACGGCCGTGCACCGCGGCGGCGTGGGTTTGGCCTCGACGACGGCCGCGTCCGTCTCCCCGGCATCCGCGCCCGGCGGCCCCGCGTTGGGCTCGCCGCCGCGGCCCCAGTACCGCACGCCGACGATGACGATCGCGATGACGAACGCCGCGAGCGCCGCGCCCGCGAGCCCGCTGCCGGAATCGCGGGGCTCGGTCGGGTCTTTCGGGGAGGATTTCGGCGAGATTTTCGGGGAGATCGGGGGCATGGGGTGGCTGCGGGAGGAAAAACGTTTGTCGGGACGAGCGACTAGCCTTCGGTGGGCTCGTCCTCGTCGGCGTCGCCGAAAAGCTCGTCGATGTCGAGCTCGACGGCCTCGAAGGGTTCGGCGCGGACGCGCTCGCCGCGCTCGGCGATGAGCGCCACGAGATACCCCGGCTCGGTCCATCGAAAGACGGTCAGTGTCTCGTCGATCGGGTCGAGGAGCCAGTAATGCGGAAGCGCGTACCGATGGTACTTACGGTACTTCCTGACTCTATCGTTCGAGCGGTTGTTCGGGGACAAGACTTCGCAAACCCAGTCCGGGCGGATGCGGACGGGCCACTCCTTGGGCGGCTCGGGAACACGATCACGACGCCAACCGACGAGATCGGGCCGGTAGATCTCGTTGGGAGCCAGCTCAATCTCGACGTCGACGACAATCCACCAACCGCCGGGCCCACGACGGCCGGAGGGGCGATCATAGGGATCGCTGATCCGAGCACCGAGTCGCGCCTGCCCGCGTCCGTGCGTGAAGCTCGGCTGCGCCTTCTGCACGAGCTCCCCATCGATGATCTCGTGCCGGCGCTCCTCCTCGGGAATCGCGAGCAGGTCCTCGATCGTCGCCGGCTTGCTCTTCCGCGCAGGAGACGCCATGCGGGCCATCTTGCGCCGCGCGCATCGCCCATGCAACGGGGCACGATTTCTTCCCGGTTCCGCACCTCGCCCCCTAAAATCCGCGCATGCGTCCTTCGCTTGCCGCGCGCGCCGTGTGCGCGTTCGCCCTCGTCCTCGTGTCGGTCCTGACGTTCGCCTCGTGCGGCTCGCGGACCGGGGACTTCGACGCCTACGCCACGGGCGGCAGCGCGACCTGCGGCGCGCTCGGCGAGAGCTGCGGCCTGCCCGGCGACTGCTGCGACGGCTTCCTCTGCATCGACGAGGTCTGCAGACCCGAGCAGATCTGCAAGCCCGTCGGCAGCGCCTGCGAGACCACCGTCGACTGCTGCGACCTCGACTGCCTGAACGGCTTCTGCGGCGGCGTGGAGTGCACGCCGAACGGCCTCGCCTGCACCGAGAACGGCGACTGCTGCGACCTCGAGTGCTGGCAGGGCTTCTGCGGCGGCATCGAGTGCAAGCCCGACGGCTTCGCCTGCGACGGCCCCGAGGATTGCTGCGGCTTCCAGTGTACGAGCGGCTTCTGCGGCCCCCCCATCTGCAAGCCCCAGGGCGCCACCTGCTTCTCCAACGTCGACTGCTGCGGCGGCGCCTGCAACCAGAACGTCTGCGGCTCCGCCTGCCAGCAGGACGGGTTCGTCTGTACGAACCCCTCGCAGTGCTGCTCCGGCCTCTGCACCGAGGGCGTCTGCGGCCCCGGCTTCTGCAACCCGAACGGCGCGCCTTGCCAGGTCGCCGCCGAGTGCTGCTCCGGCGCCTGCCCCGGCGGCGTCTGCAACTTCCTGCAGTGCGGCCCGGACGGCACCGCCTGCGCCTCCCCCGGTGCTTGCTGCTCCAACATTTGCGAGGGCGGCATCTGCGGCGGCGGCACCTGCAAGATCGACGGCGCCGCGTGCACCGCGTCGGGCCAGTGCTGCGCGGGCTTCTGCGATCCGAACACGCACCGCTGCGGCACCGGCCAGTGCCTGCCCGACAGCACCTTCTGCCAGAACGACTTCGAGTGCTGCTCGGGCTTCTGCGACCCGCAGAGCCAGCGCTGCGGCTTCGGCCAGTGCCAGACCGACGGCCAGTTCTGCCTGAGCGACCTCGAGTGCTGCTCGCAGTTCTGCAACCCGAACACCAACCTCTGCGGCTTCGGCCAGTGCCAGCCCGAGGGCTTCTTCTGCCAGAACGACTTCGAGTGCTGCTCGAGCTTCTGCGACCTCTCGACCTTCTCCTGCAGCTTCGGCGGCTGCACGCCCGACGGCATCTTCTGCGTCAACGACTTCGAGTGCTGCGCGGGCATCTGCGATCCGCTGTCGAGCACCTGCGGCCTCGGCGCGTGCATGCCGAACGGCTTCGGTTGCAACGTCCCGAGCGACTGCTGCTCCGGCCTCTGCGACGGCGGCGTGTGCTTCACCGGCGAATGCCAGCCCGACGGCTTCTTCTGCGACAACGGCTTCGACTGCTGCTCGAGCTTCTGCGATCCGAACTTCTTCACCTGCGGCTTCAGCCAGTGCCAGCCCGACGGCTTCTCCTGCTTCGGGCCCGCCGAGTGCTGCTCCGGCGTCTGCACGAACGGCGTCTGCGGCGCCGCGCAGTGCAAGCTCGACGGCTTCCCCTGCAACGGGGCGGACGAGTGCTGCACGAACGTCTGCCAGAACGGCGTCTGCGGCGCGGGCTCGTGTTTGCCCACGGGATCGAACTGCGTGAGCGATCCGCAGTGCTGCGTCGGCCTCGTGTGCAACGGCGGCCACTGCGGCGTGCCGCCCGTCGACGCGGGCACGTGCAGCCTCGATCCGGGCGGCACGCCTTGCTCGCAGTGCATCGTGGGGAGCTGCTGCGCGCAGACCGAGAACTGCCTCACGAACCCGCAGTGCGCGTCGAGCATGAGCTGCTACCAGCGCTGCACCGTCGGCGGCGGCACGCCCGCGAGCTGCCAGCAGCAGTGCTGCACCGGCAACCTCTGCACGCAGTGGTCGAACTGCGTCGCGCAGAGCTGCGCCGGTCCCTGCTTCTGATCACGCCTCCCGCGCGCCGCCGCTCGCTAGCGCTTCGGTGACGAGCGCGGCGGCGGCGCGGGGAGCTCCTCGCCGCGTACGTGCGCGATCGCCGCGGCCTCGTCGTCGAACACGGGGACCTGGGGCCTGCCTTGGCCTGCCTCCTCGCGTGTCCTGCGCGTGGCCTGCAGCTTCCCGATCGCGGTCTTCACGAGGATCGCGCTCCGGGGGAAGCCCGCGAGGACCTCGTACATGAGCGGGCGAACGATATCCATCGCCGCGTCGTCGGCCAGCATCGGGGCTTGCCGCGTGTCGAGCAGCACCCCGAGGCTCTTGCGTTCGCGGAGCGGGAGGATGAGGCGAAACTCGCTCGCCGTCCGTTCGAGGATCGCGCTCACGCCGACCACGGCCATCGGCGCCGTGGTCCGCCGCACGCGGATGAACCCCGGTTCCCGCGTGACGATCGCGAACTCACTGCGGAACAGCTCTTCCATGCAACCTCGATCGTGGCCTCGCGCATGCGACCCCGCAAGGCCGCGTGGCCCCTTCCCGCGAACGTCGTCCGATGCTTCCATGCGCGCGGCGCTTCGGCGCGGCCTTCCGTCTTCCTCTCGTCATGCGTCCTCGCGCTTCCCTCCTCGTGGTTTGTGCCGCGCTCGCGCTCCTGCTCGTCGCGTGCATGGGCACGCCGACGCCGCTCGCGCCGGGTTTGTCCGGGTCCGTGGGTTTGCCCCACGCGGGCGTGCTCACGGGCGCGAGGGCGCTGCCCGAGCGTGGCCCCGGGTATCGGCTGCTGCGCAACTCGAGCGCTCGGTACGGCACGCCGCGCCTCGTCGGGACGGTCAAGCACGCCGCGCGCGAGGTCGCGGCCCTGCGCCCGGGCGCGCCGCTGCTCGTCGGGGATCTCTCGAACCGCCAGGGCGGCTTCCGCAACGGGCATCGCTCGCATCGCACGGGTCGCGACGTCGACTTGCTCCTCTACTGCACGACGCCCGACGGCCGCTCCATCCCGAGCCCCGGGTTCGTCCGGTTCGGCGCGGACGGCCTCGCCGAGACCGAGGACAAACGCCTCCCGTTCGTCCGCTTCGACACCGAGCGCAACTGGCAGCTCGTGAAGGCGCTCGTCAGCTCGCCCGAGGCGGACGTCGAGTGGCTCTTCCTCGCGCGCTGGCTCGAAGCGCTCCTCATCGAGCATGCGCGGGCGCGGGGCGAGGATCCGGACCTCGTCTGGCGCGCGGAGAACGTCTTGCTCCAGCCGAAGGACAGCGCGCCGCACGACGATCACATCCACCTCCGCGTCGCGTGCACGCCGTCCGAGGCGGTGGCGGGCTGCGAGGGCCACGGGCCTGCGTGGCCGTGGCTGCCCGCGCCGCTCGCGCTCGAACCGTGGAGCGACGCGGAGGCGCTCGCGGCGCTGCTCGACGGTCTTCTCCCGGGCAAGCCTGAAGCAGAGGCCGGGACGCGATGAACCTCCTCGCGCACGGCGACGCGGCGGACGTCTGCGCCGCGCTCGCGCCGGACGTCTCGTTCGACCTCGTCTACCTCGACCCTCCGTATGGCGTGGGCACGTCGATGACGGCGCGCACGGCGCTCGGACAAACCCGGGGCAAGAAGCAGGCGTCGGGCGGCCCGGTGGCGTACGAGGATCGTTACGATCCGGAGAGCCTCGTGGCGATGCTCCTGCCGCGGCTCGAGGTGATCCGCGGGCGGATGAGCCATGGCGCCACGATCTACGTGCACCTCGATCATCGCACCGTGCACGAGGTGAAGGTCGCGTGTGATCGCCTCTTTGGCCGGGGCGCGTTCCTGGGCGAGGTCATCTGGACGCCTGGCAATGGCAGCCGCGGCGCGCGTGGGTTCACGGTCACGCACCAGACGCTCTTGCTGTACGTGCGGGATGCGCGGGAGCGGAAGGAGGTCGTCTACAACGCGAGCGACCCGATCTTGCGTGAGCCGTACGCGGCGACGAGCCTGACGATGCACTTCCGGCACCAGGACGAGGCGGGACGCCTTTACCGCGAGCGTGTGGTGAACGGCCGGACGTACCGGTACTACGCGGACGAGGGCCGGAGGCTCGGCAGTGTTTGGACGGACGTACCTGCGATGGTGGCGAACACGCCGCTGCGCGTCGAAGGCACGGGGTACCCGACGCAGAAGCCGGAGCGACTGCTGGAGCGCATCGTGCGGGCGTCGAGCCGGGAGGGCGCGACGGTGGCGGACCTGATGTGTGGAAGCGGGACCACACTCGTAGCGGCAGCCAAGCTGGGTCGCCGGTTCGTTGGCGGTGATGCAAGCAACATCGCGGTGGATCTTTCTGCGAGACGCCTCACTTCAGAAAAGGTTCCGTTTGTCCGCGTGGGCGATGTATCGTTCGCCTGAAAAAAGTTGTGGACGATCGGCTCTCTCAACACACGCAGGTTCGACTCACTGAGCATCCTCACACTACTGGAGGACGTTGGGTTGACCACACGCGTGATGGAGGAGGGGGACGGGGGGCTGACGGTCCGGCAGCTTTGAACTGAGGAGAAAAAGCCATGGATTTCGGAAAGAGCTTGCTCCGAGCGCTTCCTTGCGTCGCGGCGCTTGCCGGGCTGACGGGGTGCGGGGTGTCCCCGGGGGATACGTGGATCTACCGGGTTTCGTTCGGGGAGACGGATTCGAATAGTGGGTGCTGGTATCCGGATACGGATCCGCCGCCGAACGAGGAGAATGACAGCTCGACCCTGCGCGGCACGGGCACGTGGATCATCTACGCCAGCATCGAGGACAAGATCTACCTCGACACGGGCTCCATTACGCTCGAAGGCGCGGAGTCGGACGAAGGGTTCACGTTCTCGGGCAAGGTGGTCGACGTGCAGTACGACGTCCCGGACGGGACCGGCTCGAAGCGCACCACGACCGTCACGACGAACGTCAACGTTATCACCGACGGGAATGCGATCTCGGGTGAGGCGGTGAAGAAGACGTCGTATTCCTGCTCGGGCTCGACCTGCGGCGACAAGGTCCCGAGCTGCACGGAAACCAGCCCCTTCGTCGGCACCTACGTCGAGGACGTGGAGCTCAAGTACGAGGTCGGTGGCGGTAGCGGCGCGCCCAATCCCTAGGGCCAGGCGACCGTTGTCGGCGTAGAACTACTTACGGTCGTTCCATTCCCCAATTGACCGTAGGTGTTATCGCCCCAGCACTGGATTGATCCATCGGTCAACAGTGCGCAAGAAGACGAGCTGGCGAGCGTCAATGCCGTCACTCCCGATAGCCCAATCTGTACCGGCTTCGGCTGGTTAGCCTGATTGCCATTACCCAGCTTACCTGCGCTATTGTTGCCCCACATCCACACGGAGGAGGCGACGATGGCTCCAGTGTTGCCAAACCCAAGTGCAATGGTCTGTGCCCCCGCGAGGTCGACCAATTGCGGCGTCAGCTTTTGCTCGAAAGAGTTGATGCCAAGAGAGCCAAACACATTGGCGCCCCAACAATAAATGTCCGAGGCATCACGTGCACAGGTATGGTCCTGACCGCACTGAACTTGTTCTACGGATACGATGTTCGACACTGCGGTGGGCACCGACTGATCCATTGTCGAATTGATACCCAACTGGCCTCGCGTGTTGTCCCCCCAGCACTGGAGCGAGCCGCCATTCTTCATCGCGCAGGTGTGTGAGCCCCCGGCAGTAACATAAGCGACATTGGTGGAGACCTGCACGGGCAGGGACTTGTAACCCGTGTCTCCCGTTCCAATTTGGCCGTCGGAATTTCCGCCCCAACAGTACAGTTTCCCACCAGTGTCTACTGCACACGTGTGGGAGTTGCCGACGGAGATCTGCTTGATGTTCGCCAGACCCGAGACCTTCGCTGGTACACCGTTACCGTCACCCCAGCATGCAACACTGCCACCTGTAAGGATAGCGCAACTTCGCGCATTGTATGTGCCGCCGGAGTTTCCTCCGCCATCCACCTGCGTCGCCGTTCCCGGCGCAGGCAACGACACTTTGACCGGAGTTTTGCTCAGAATGGGTGCATCGACTCCCACCTCTCCTTTTTCATTCCTACCCCAGCAATAAACCTGCCCATCTTTCAAGATGGCGCAGTTATGGTAGAACCCCCCCGCCACACTGACCGGATCATTACAACTCCCCGCCTTACAAAACGCCGCACACGCATTCCCACACGTCCCGCAATGCGCCTTCGTCGCCCCCAGGTCCGTCTCGCACCCTGGCGCCGCCGTGCAATCCCCCCACCCCGTCTCGCACGTGTACACGCACTTCCCCATCTCGCAGGCGGCCGTCTGGTTCGCTTCCCCTTGACAGTCACCCGCATCCATGCACTCCGGCGGCGCCCCGCCGACCCCTCCACTCCCTCCAACACCCCCGCTCCCACCGACGCCCCCACTCCCGCCGGCGCCCCCGTCTCCACCGATCCCTCCCGACCCGCCTCCGCCTTCTCCCGCATCCGGCTCCCAGATCGTCGCCGGCTCCCAGCCGATGATCTGCTTGCACCCGTACCCGCTCACCACCACCAGGCCCACGAGACCCGGCATCCACATCGTCCCTCGCGTTCGCATCTCAAAACTCCATCCCGGCGCTCACGCCGAAGCTCCCTCGCCCCACCACCGGCACGACCCACGCGCGCTCCGCCAGCGCCGCAGGCTCGTTCCCGCCCACCACGAACAGCACGATCCCCGTCGCGAGCACCCCCCCGCCGATCCCCAGCAGCACCGTCGACACATCCGCGCTGAAACCCGCCGCGTTCCGCAACGAGTACCCCTCCGGCGAGCACCGCGTCGGATCCCCCGCGTCGCACTTCTCCTTCGACGCCGCGTTCTTCTGCAGCGCCGCCGCCCCGAACCCCGCCCCCACCCCGATCCCCACGACCCCCGCGATCCCCGTCGCGAACCCCACCCCGCGCAGCGTCGACCACCGCGTCTCCCGCGCCTCCACCGCGTCCTTCTTCTCCGCCGGCGCGACCGCCCCGAGCTCCGGGATCACCACCTCCACCGTCGCCGGCCCCGCTGGCACCACCTTCTCCTCGTGAAACCCGCTCCTCCCCGGCGCCCGCGCCTCCACCACGTGGCTCCCCGGATCCACCGGAAGCGCCGTCCCGAACACCGCCGCCCCCAGCACCTTGCCGTCGAGCAACACCTCGAGCCCGGCCGCGCCGGGCCGCGCCGTGATCCGGATCCGCGACAGCTTCTTCTCGAGCGCCTGCCGTCGCTCCTCCGCCACCGCCTCCCGCGACTTGTCCCCCCGCTCCCGCGCGAGCCGCGCCGCGTCCCCGAAGTGACCGTACGCGCTCGCCGTCTTTCCTTGCCGCTCGTGACAATCCCCCAGGTTGAGCCGCGTCCCCACCGATGGATCGTATCGATCGCTCTCCGCGAACTTCAGGCACGCCTCCGGCAGCCGGTTCTGGTCGAGCATCGCCCTGCCCTCGTCGAAGAGCTTGTCCGCGACCGCCTTGTCCGCGGCGGAGGGTTGTCCGGACACATGCGCGGCCCCGAGGAGGATGGCCGTGAAAAACGAAAGCCCCGTCGACTTCCTGAACATTGATTCTCCGCTCGCGACCGAGAGCGCCGGGCCCGACCGACGTCGCCCGACCAACGCCCAGGCTACCCCGCCCCGACCGGCAAGGGAAGGAGCCGCACTTTTCGGCCTGGATCCAGACAGGATCGACCGATCTTTGCCTCCCTTGAAACACGCACGGTACCCTTCGAACCATGAAGCTCGAAGGCCGTGCCCTTCCGCTCGTCCTCCTCCTGATCTCCTCGTGCGCACCCGCGCAGGAGCCCGCGCCGCATACCGATCGCCTCGTCCCGGAGCTCCAGCGAATCCCCCGCCCGACGCCCGAGGCGCAAGCACGGGAGAGGCAGACCTTCGCTTCCGAGGCGCCCGCCGCGCGCAACCCGCGCGAAGACGACGCGAAAAACCCCTGGATCGCCGAGGACGAGCCCGAGGACGCGGACGACCCCGCTTTCCTCTTCGCCTCCGCCAAGACCGAGCCCTCGCCCGCGCCCACACCCGCGCAGGCGGAGCGGCCGCGCATCGGGGCGATTGCGGATCAGGCTTACATCTACAAACGCCCCGTGCCCGAGGGATTGCCGCTCGGATACGTGCGCATGGGCACGAGCGTCACGCTCCTTTCGAACGAGCCCGTCGAGGGGAAAAATTGCCCCCGCGGGTATTACAAGGTCGCCCCCCGCGGCTACATCTGCCTCGATCCTCGCAAGACCACG
Organism: Polyangium sp. 6x1; assembly: GCF_029946515.1. Lineage (GTDB taxonomy): Bacteria > Myxococcota_A > Polyangia > Polyangiales > Polyangiaceae > Polyangium. Next base: position 13,749 of record NZ_JARZHH010000108.1, on the reverse strand, counting down.
CTCGATCTGAACGATCCGTATTACCGCGCCCTCGCCGAGCTCGCGCCGCGCGAGGACGCCGTCATGCCGTATCGATATGCCTTCTCGAACGGCGCGCCCATGTACAGCCGCATCCCGACGAAGGCCGAGCAGGAGAAAGCCGAGAGGAGCTTCGGCGCGCCGGGCACGTTCGTGCAGCTCGCCGAGTGGTCGCGCGGGCACGAGGAGCTCATCAGCCGCGACGAGCGCGACCGCATCCGCGCGACCGACCCGGTCTTCTCGATCTTCGCGAATGGCCAGCGCTCCGTCTCCGGCAATGGCGCCTACGACCCCGCGAAGCTCGTCTGGCGCGTCATCCCGAACGGCTCGATGCTCGCGTACGCGCGGGCCTTCGAGGCCGAGGGCCGCACCTGGCTCGTCACGCCCGACCTCATGCTCGTCCCGGCCGACCGCATGCGCCCCTTCCGCCGCACCGCCTTCCACGGCGTGCACCTCGGCAAGGACGTGCGCCTCCCGCTCGCCTGGAACCGCAAGCAGGAGCCCATCCCCCGTTATACCCGCGGCGAAGACGGGAAAATGGTTGCTTCTGGACAAACCATTCCGCCGAAGAGCTACGTCCAGGTCACGGAGCGCGTCACCGTCGGCAAGAAGGCGTACCTCGCGCTCCGAAACGAGCCCGGCGCGTTCATCCTCGCCGACAGCGTCACGGTCTCGCGGCCCGCGAAAAAACTCCCGCGCTCGGTCAAACCGGGCGAAAAGTGGATCGAGGTCAAGATCAACCCCGGCACGCTCACGGCCTACGAGGGCGACAAACCCGTCTACGCGACGATGTTCTCCCCCGGCAAGGGCGGCGCCCCGATCCCCGGCTACGACCCTTATGTCCATTCGATGACGAAGACCGGCATCTTCCCGATCGAGTGGAAGGACCGCGTCGCCGTCATGTCACCGGACAAGGAATGGCCGCCGAAGATGCTCTGGATCTCGGAGGTCCCGAACATCCAGTACCTCCGCGCCCCGCTCGCGATGCACGTCGCGTACTGGCACGAGGATTTCGGCAACCCGAAGAGCGCCGAGTGCGTGAACGTCTCCCCCGAGGACGGGCATTTCCTCTTTCAATGGACCGAGCCCGCCCTGCCCGAGGGCTGGGGCGGCGTCCGGCCCGGCGACGGCAATGGGAAAGCCACGCCGGTCGTGATCACCGCCCTCTGACCCACGCCTACGGGTTCTGCTCGGCGAACCGCTGGAGCTTCTCGGCCGAGCGCCGGAACATCTGCGAAAACACCGCCCGCGCCACCCCGTGCACGGGCTTCATGACGAGCGCCGGCGTGTAGAACACGTGCCAGACGAGCCGCGTCCGCCGGCCCCCGTCGAGCGGCTCGAACCGCAGGTCCTCCAGCATTTGCTTCACGATCGGCAGCGTGATCTCGTCGATCGAGAACGCGAGCCGCTGCCCGCGATCCCAGGCGAGGAAACGCTCCTTCACGGTCAGCGTCTTCAGCTCGATCTCGCGCGTCGTCCCCACCGCGTGCGGCTCCGGGCTCGTCCACCGGCAGGCGACGAAGTCCTGAAACCACACCTCTTGCCGCTCGCCGGTGGCGAACAGATCGAAGACGCGCTCGGGGCTCGCGTCGATCGTCACGACGTTCGCGATGCGCTGCGGGGCGCTGTCGACGTACGAGAGATCCGAAGGGGTCGTGCGGAACCACATGGGGCGTATTCCGCCTCGGTTTTCTCCACGACGCAAGCCCCGCCGATCGGCCGCGGACGTGGCGGGATCCGGGCGCCGGCGAGAAAAAAATCGGGGGCTCGAAATTTCTCCCCCCGCTCCGCCGAACAGGGCGGCGAGGATGCAGCACGCACCCATGATGCCCAACGTCCCCGGCCCGAAGGCGCCGCCCCCACCGGCGGCCGTCTCACCGGAGGAGACTGCTTCGCTACGACAGATCGTCGTGGCCGTGGTGGCATGTGTCCTCGGCGAACGCCGGAACCACCCGGACGTCGAGGATTGTACGCACGAGGCGCTCTCCCGCGCCCTCGAGGGCCGGAGCCGCCTGCGTGACGGAGAGCCACTCCGTCCGTGGGTGGTCGGCATCGCGCGGCACGTGGCGCTCGACGCGCTGCGGAGCCGCAAGCGCACGCGGCGGGTCGAGGCGCGGATGGAGATTACCTCCGACGACGCCACGACGACGGCGTGGCTCGACTGGGTGCCGGACCCTTCGCCGGGTCCGGAGGAGCGCACGGCGAGCGCCGAGCGAGCGACGCGCCTCGAGCGAGCGCTCGGCTCGCTCCCCGAGGAGCAGCGGCGCGCGCTCGTGATGTTCCACGTCGAGGGGCTTGGATACCAGGATATTTGCAAGCGCCTCGGGGTCCCGCTCGGGACCGTTGCGACGTGGCTCGCGCGCGGCCGGCGGCTGCTCGCGGAGACGGTCGGTGAATGATGGGGTTTGGGGCGCAGCTCCGCTTGCGGAGCAGAGCCCCAAGCGTTGACGGGGTGACACGAGAGGAATGACGGTGGCGACGATGGACGATCTCGACAAACTCCCGCCGGATCTGGCCTGGCAACACGACGGACACGTGACGGATGTCGTGCTCTCGAGTGTCGCCGACGGAGAAGCGGGGATCGTCCCGACGGATGCCCTGTCTCACCTCGACGGTTGTGATCATTGCGCACAGCGCCTCGGCGCGGAGGCGCTGCTCTCGACGCACGCGGGCGAATTGCTCGCGGAGCTCGCGGAGCCGTCGTTCGCGCCGGTGCATGCGCCCGTGAAGGAGCACGCGACCGCGGTGGCGAAGGCCCCTGCGTCCGTGCGCGGACTCGCGACGCTGCCGAAGCGCGCGGTGCTCGGCGCGCTCCTTTTGGCGATGCTCGGCGCGCTGCCGGCGATTCTGGATGAAATTGCCCGTGTCCCGACCTTGCTCGGGGCGATCGGGCGGGCCGTGCTCATGCTGATGCGAAGCGCGGTCCTCGTCTCGAGGAGTGAATGGTTCCCGACGCTCGCGTTCGCGGCGTCCGGGGTGCTCATGATTTCGGGCCTCGTCGTATCGCGCATGTCGCGTCCGGGGTCCACGAACGATTTGGCGCAAGAAGGAGGCGTGTGAAATGGCTGGTCGAAGGCTCTCTGGGCTCGCGTTCTTGCTCTCTGCATTGACGATGGCGGCGCCGTCGCTCGCGGCGGTCGAGAAGCAAGGCGAATGGCCGGCGGACGAGAAGAAAATCAGCCTCGACGTCGAGCGCGTGCCGCAGGAAGACGCGATCAAGCGCCTCGCGGAGGCCGCGGGCTGGAGCGTCGTGATTCACGCGCCGTCCACGGAGCCCGCCTCGCTGCACGTCAAGGACCAGCCTGCCGACAAGGTCCTGTCGCTCCTGCTCGAAGGTGGTGAATACGTCGCCCGCCGCGACGGCACGTTGATCTCGATTTCCCGCGCCCCTGCCGCGAAGAGCGCGGAGGCCGCGCCCGCGGTGCCGCCCGTGCCGCCCGTGCCGCCCTTGCCCGCGGTGCCGCCCGTGCCGCCCGCACCGCCTGCCCCGCCAAACGTTTCGGGGGACGCGCCTGCGGCCGCGCCGAGCAGCGGCGCGGCGGCGCACGGGAAGGGCGAGGGCAAGGATCGCGACGTGGTGGGGCAAAGCCTCGTGATCGAGAAGGACGAGGTCGTCAAGGACGTCCATTTGATCGGCGGCACGCTCACGGTGAAGGGCATCGTCACGGGCGACGTGGAGGTCGCGGGTGGGACGGTGACGCTCGAGCCGGGCGCGCACGTGATGGGCGACGTGCAGGTGATGGGCGGCTCGGTGCACGTGAAGAAGGGCGCACGCCTCGACGGCGATTCGCAGATCGTGGGCGGGAAGCTCGAGCGCGAAGAGGGGGCGGTCGTCGGGGGCGACGTCTCGACGCGCATCAAGGCGGAGGAAAAGGACGACGAACCGTCGAACGCGCAGCACTTCATGCGTGAGGTCAGCGAATCGATGACGGGCGGGGCGCTGCTCTTCGCGCTCGGCGCAGTCTTGATTGCGCTCTTCACGAAGCGCGCGGAGTCGCTCAAGGTGGAGATCGCGGCCCGGCCGATGCGCTCGTTCGCGCTCGGTATCGTGGGCTCGCTCGGCGCGGTGGCGCTCCTCGTGGCGCTTTGCATCACGGTGGTCGGCATTCCGGTCGCGGTGGTGGGGCTTCTGGCGGGGGTCTTCGGGGTCTTCGCGGCGATGTGCGCGGTGCTCGAGGTCGTGGGCCGCGCGCTCATCGGGCACAAGACGAAGAACGAATATGCCCACCTCGCGCTCGGTTGTGCGCTCTTCGTGCTGACGGGCCTCTTGCCGGTGATCGGCGGGATCGTGCAGGCGGTCGTGGTGCTCGTGGCGATCGGCAGCCTCGTGGCGACGCGGGCCGCGGGCCTGGTCCCCGCGAAGAAGGGCGCCAAGCCGCCGACGGACGATTCGCATCCGTACCGGAGCGCCGAGGTCATCTGATTCGATTGCCTTCCTGACGAAAAAGGCCGCGCTCCCCGGGAGACGCGGCCTTTTCCTTTTCAGCGAACCGTCACGGATCGACCGAAATCACCGCCGCCGTCCGCGCGCCCTCCCCGCCTCGCACCTCGAACTTCTTGGTCGTGTCGTCGAGACGCACCACGAGCTCGCCCTTCGCCGCCGGGAGGCCGCCGGTCACGAGGACACGATACGTCCCGCCCGACGCGGACGCCGCAATCCACGATGCGCCCGAGCGGCCCGTCCCCGGCACGATCGGCGTGGTGACGCGGCCTGCCGGGTCGATCACGACGACCCGGGGACAACCCTCGACGCCCGCCGCGCAGGTGAGCTTGACCGAGATTGGTTCGCCGCCGGGCTCCCCTGCCGCATAGCCGGGCGTCTCGCCCTTTTCGAGGGCATCCCGCAAGGAGATGAGGGGCTTGGTCAGGTGTTTCTCGGCCGCAAGGGTCGCGAGCACGGCCTCTCGCTCCCCGAGCACGCGCGCGCGGCAGCGGAGCGCCTCGTACACGCCGTCGAGGTCGAGCGGGCGCAGCTCGGCATAGGAGCGGAAATGCGCGCAGGCGCGGCGCTCGTCGCCGGACGCTTCGAAGGCCCGGGCCGCGCGCTTGTGGGCCGACGCGTTGGACGGGTCGAGCTCGACCTGGGTATCGAGCGCGACGAGCGCGGCGTCGTCCTCGGCGAGCGCGGCCGCAGCCTCTGCATGGAGCTCGTGCGCGCGGGCGCGGTCGGGGTCGAGCTCGACGTATTTCGAGGCCTCGCGGAGCGCCTCCTCGAATCGACCGCGCGCGAGCAGGCCGGTGACCCACGCCTCGCGTGACCGGCGGCTCTCCGGCGCCTCCAGGGAGGCCTTTTCGAGCTTTTCGAGCGAGTCCGCCCCGGCGCTGCGCCAGGCCTCGTCCGCCTTGCCGATCCAGGACGAAACGCCCCAATCACGCAAGCCGCGAAAGGCGTGCCAAGAGGGCGCGCTGCCGCCGCCGGGCGAGAAGATGACCGGATAATTCACGGTCACGACGCCGCCCTCCGGCTGCGGGAACGCGAGGCCCCGGAAGGCGCGGAGCACGCAGGCGACGACGTCCGCATTCGGGAGATCGCTGCCGCCATTGGCCACGGACGCGACCGCGCCGTCGCGGCCGATGACGAACCGCGCGACCACGCGGCCCGTGAGGTCCGGGTTCGACCGAAGGCCATTCTCGTAGCAAAGGCGGAAGCGCCCGAAATTCTGCCGCACGATGCGCTGGATGACCTCGGGCGGCATCCGGCCGCTCACCGACGTCGAGCCCATGCGGACGGTGGGCGCGTGGGTCGCGTGGCTCCCCATTCCGCTCCCGTGACCGATGGACCCGAGCCTTCCATGGCCCGAGCCAAACCCCTGCCCGCTCCCGCTCCCGCCCTCGCCGACCCCGGACAAACCGAGGCCGCCCGTGCCGAACGAATCGCCGATCGGATCGGGCGAGGCCCCGCCGAGGCGCCCGCGGCTGGTCTCGACCTCGGAGGAGAGACCCGATTTGCCCTGCGTGCGGGGAATGCCGAATGCGGCGAACATGCGGTCGTTCTCCAGGACGAGCAGCGAGGTCAGGCGGCTCTGCACGTGATATTGTTTGGAGAGCGCGACCGTCTCCTTGGCCGCGTCGTCATCCCCGCCCCGGCCGAGCTCGCGGATGCGCGCCGTGGCCCAGCGCCGCGCGACGACCTTTCGATCGGCGCCCGGCGCCGCGGTGAACGATAACGTTCGCGCGTCGAGGACGTGCATGCCATCGAATTCACCCGCGAGCTCCACGGACGCGCTCTCGGCCGAGGGCGCTCCGGCCATGCGGCCCACGAGGACGATCTCCTCTCCGGCGCGCAAGGCCGGGAGCTTGCGCGGAAAAACGTCGACGAACCCCGCCGGCAACGTCATGCGTGCATTCGTGAGGAGCGGGACGTCGAGGCCCTTCGCGAGCACGAGCGCGCGCTGCGCGAGCGAGCCGCTGCCCGCCGCGATCCGCTCGTACGTGGCCGAGAGCTCCTCGGCGAGCCCGCCGAGGACGAGCTCGTCAATGGACGGACCCGCGCCGAAGAGGCGGAGCTCGGCCTGTTTGTCCGAGAGGACCGGGCGAACCCGCGCGGCGATCGAATCCACCTCGAGCTCGCCCGCGGAGGGCGCGCCGTCCCCGAGATACACGACCTGCCCGCGGCCCTGCGTCTCGACGCGCGAAATCGCGGACACGAGGGCCGAGGCGAGGTCCGAGGCGCCTTGTGGCGCGCGCTCGTGCAAGAATCGCTCGGCCTCGGCGAGCGAAGTCTCGCTCTTCGCGGAAAGGCCACGCTCGGGGTAGGAGACGCATGCGGAGTCGCAAAGGAGGACGGCGAACCGCTCGCCTCCTTGCAATCGGCGCAGCATCGTCTCGGCGACCGTGACCTCGGCGGAGAGGCCCTCGCGCGTGACGCCGTGGCTCGCGTCGAGGACGATCACCTTTTCGTTCCGCGGCGCGAGGGCGCTCGCCTCGGGCGCCGCCGGGATCGGGACGCGGACCGCGAAAAACCCACGGCCGTCGCCGCCGCCCTCGACCGCGACGGGCAGGATCTCCGCCTGCAGGCGCGGGAATTCGAGGATGAAATCTGCATTGGGGACAAATGAATCCGCCTGAAAATCGGCTTCGAGGCGGCCCGCCTCGGTGCGGAGCGAGGCCGGATGCCCGAGGACCTTCGCCTCGGTCGCCACGCCGCCCGCGTCCTCGACCGTGACGTGCACGCGGAACGAATCCATCCGGACCGCGCGATCCTCGCCGAGCGAGAGCGGATACGTGTACCGCGCGACGCCCTTCGTCACGGGAAGGACCTCGTCATACGCGAGGATCACCTTGCGGCTGCCGCGCGCCGGCATCGGGAAGATCTTCAGCGAAAACGAGCTGTTCTGCGTCCATTCGAGCAGCGCCGGGTCGCGCGGGCGCACCGTGTCGTCGACGATGCCCTGGAAAATGCGCGCCGCGCGCTCGCGCTCGACCATCTCGCCCTCGACGAGCTCGTCGCCCACCCAAAGCGCGAGCCGCGACAAACTCGCGTCGGGTGGGAGCGGGAAGACGTAGCGGCCTTCGAGGACCGTGGGCGTGTCGTTCGCGAGCTCCTCTTCGATCTCGGTACGAGCGAATCCGTCGCGAATGGTCACGCGCACCGAATGCGCCCGCAGGCGCACGCCGGGGACGACGGTGCTCGTGCCCGGAAGGCGTCCCGTGATCGTGCCGAAGCCGCGGGGCGCGGCGAGGGCCGCGGGCTTCGTCTCGTCTTGAATGAAGTCGTCCTCGCGGATGGCGGAGGCCGTTTCGAGAATGGCGGGGGCGCCGCGGGTGGCGGCGGGCGGGGCCTTGTCGGCGTCGACCTCGTCGGGCGCGGCGAGGCATCCAGAGAGGCTCGCGAGGAGCACGAGGGTGTGGGCCGCGACGAGAGGACGAAAACGACGCATGACGACCTTCCTCGGGCCGGATCACGCCTGCGGAGCGGCCCCGTGTGTGCCGGGTGTGGACGCCGCGCGAGGCGGAAGGTTCCCGGCTCCCGCGCGAAGGTGTCCGCCGGGGGCCGTTCTCGGCTACCCTCCGCCCGTGCCCGCGCCGTTCGTGCCCGAGCTCTTCGGCGACTTTCTCCTCGTGCAGCTCCTCGCGCGGCGGGCGATGTCGGACGTGCTCGTCGCCGTCCGGCTCGGCGACCGGAGCGGCCAGACGTTCGTGCTGAAGCGGCCCGTGCTGGGCGAACGCGCCTCGGGCCGCGCCGCGCAGGCCATCCAGCGCGAGGGCGAGGTGCTCGCGGAGGTGCGCGCCTCGGCGCTCCCCGCCCTCGCGGCGCGCGGCGAGCTCGCGGGCCTGCCGTACGTGGCCATCGAGCACGTGCGCGGCGCGCCGCTCGACGAGCTCGTCGGGGGCCCGGAGCCGATGCCGGAAGGCGCGGTGCGCGCGGCGGCGCTCGACGTGGCGCGGGCGCTCGCGGCGCTGCACGAAAAAGGCTGGGTGCACGGCGATCTCGCCGCCTCGAACGTGATGATCGACGAGACGGGCGAGGCGAAGCTCGTCGACCTCGGCCTCGCGAGGCGCGCGGGCGAGGCGCGCCCCGAGGTCGCGGGAACGCCGGGCTATCTGGCCCCGGAGGCAGCGCTGCCCGGCGAGGCGAGCGCCGCGAGCGACGTGTACGGATGGGCCGTGGTGGTGGCCGAGTGCGCGCTCGGGCGGCACATCTTCCCCGAGGACGACCTCGCGTCGGCGGGCGCGCGCGGGGAGCCGCCGCGGGAGCTCTCCGCGTGGGAGGCGCGCGTGCCGGGTCTCTCGGCGGCGCTCGCGCGGGACCCCGCACGGAGGCCGACGATCGCGTCGATCGCGCAGGGCCTCGCGGCGCTCCCGCTCGATCGGGAGGCGCTCACCGCGCGCGTCGAGGCGCATCGCGCGCGCCCCGCCGAGGAGCGAGCGGCCCTCGTCCGGCTGCCGGCGCCCGAGGCGCGAGGTTTGTCCGAAAAGACCCCGCCGCCCGCGCAGCCCGCGCCTTCGCCCCGCCCCGCGCCGCCGCCGCGACGCTCGCCCGGCGTGTACCTTTCCGTGGCGCTCGGCGCCGTGCTGCTCTTCGCGCTGGGGCAATTCTCGGCGCGCCTCCCGCCGCGCAACCCGCGCGGCTCCGTCTCGCTCGCCGGGGTCGTGCCGCGGCGCGCCTACGTCGAGGTCGACGGGGAGAAAGTGGCCTTGCCCGCAGATGGAAGGCTGGAGCTCAGGAGCGGTGATCACACGGTCGCCGTCGTGCTACCGAAGGGCGCGCGGCGCGAGTACACGCTCCGCGTGCGCCCGAATGAGCACGTGGTGCTCGTCGCCCCGAAGAAGGGCGCGACCAACAACGAAGACGAGGAAGCGGAGGAGCGCGAGCCATGAGCGACGGCGAGAGCAGGACGAGGTTGCTCGGCAGCGCCCCGAGCGGTTCGAGCGGCCGGCGGCCCGTGACCGAGGTGATCGACGCGACGAGCGGCCCCTCGGTGCGTCGCATCCGCAAGCTGCGCGTGGTCGTCGTCGACGCGCCCGACGCGCGCGACCAGGGCGCCGCGCACGTCTTCGCGCAGGACGAGGTGCGCGTGGGAAGTAGCCCCGATGTCGACGTGACCTTGCGCGACCCGGCCGTCTCGCGCGAGCACCTCGCCGTGCGCCTCGGGCCGCACGGCTTCTCGCTCACGGACTTCGGCTCGACGAACGGCACGTTCGTGGGCGACCTGCGCATCGAGCGCGTGGCCATCACCGACGACACGCTCGTGCGCCTCGGCAACAGCGTGCTGCGCCTCGAACCGCTCGCGGAGACGGTGGAGCAGGAGATCAGCCCCCGCGCGCGCTTCGGCCGCATGCTCGGCGCGAGCCCCGCGATGCGCGAGATGTTCGCGCTGCTCGAGCGCGTGGCCGCGAGTGACCTCACGGTGCTGCTCGAAGGCGAGACGGGCACGGGCAAGGAGCTCGCGGCCGAGGGCTTGCACGAGGCGAGCGGGCGCGCCGGCGCGTTCGTCGCGGTGAACTGCGGGGCCATTCCGCGGGAGCTCCTGGAGAGCGAGCTCTTCGGGCACGAGAAGGGCGCGTTCACGGGCGCGGTACGCGAGCGGCCGGGCGCGTTCTTGGCGGCGGATCGGGGGACGATCTTCCTCGACGAGGTCGGCGAGCTGCCGCTCGACATGCAGGCGAAGCTGCTCCGCGCGCTCGAACGGCGCGAGGTGAAGGCCGTGGGCTCGGATCGCTCGCGCTCGGTCGACGTGCGCATCGTGGCGGCGACGAATCGATCGCTCGCGCGCGAGGTGCAGGCGGGGCGGTTCCGGCAGGATCTCTACTATCGGCTCGCGGTGGTGATCGTGCGGGTGCCGCCGCTGCGGACGCGGATCGAGGACCTCCGGCTGCTCGTGGATCACATCCAGGACGAGCTCGCGCGGCGGCGCGCGGCGTCGGGGCTCCCGCCGTGCGCGCGGCTCGACGAGACGGCGATCGCAATGCTGTCTCGCTACGATTTCCCGGGCAACGTGCGGGAGCTGCGCAACATCGTGGAGCGCTGGGCCGTGCTCGGCGCCTTCGCCGCGCCGGGCGAGCCTGCGGTGAGCCCGCGGGCCGAGGAGCGAAAGGCCGAGGCCCCGCCGAGCCCCGAGGCCCCGAAGGACACGACGCACGCGAGCGGCGTCGAGGCAAACCTCCTGAAGCTGCCGTATCACGAGGCGAAGGACGCCTGGGTGGAGCGCTTCGAGCGGGCCTACGTGGAGGCAATCCTCGCGCAATCGGGCGGCAACGTCTCGCGCGCGGCGCGCGAGGCGGGCGTGGATCGAAGGCATTTGCAGCGATTGATGGCCCGGTTCGGGATCCGGGCGACGAGCGAGTGAGCCGCGCATTCTTCTGAGAGTCGAGAGGGGGTTTCCATGGGTCAACCGCGTATTCTCCTTGCCGGCGCGACCGGCGCCGTCGGCTCCGAGGTCCTGCGGCTGCTCCGCGAGCGCGGCCATTTCGTGCGCACGTTCTCCCGGAGCGCGAAGAACGCCAAAAAGATCCGCCCGCTCGCGAGCGAGGTCGTCCTCGGGGACGCGACGCGGGCCGATTCGCTCGGCGAGGCGCTCGCGGGGATCGACGTCGTCGTGTCGTGCCTCGGCGCGAACGTGGCGCTCGGGATGAGCGAGCGTCGCGCCTTCCGCGACGTGGACCTCGTCGCCCACCAGAATCTCCTCGACGCTTCGCTCCGGGCCTCGGCCAAACGTTTCGTGTATCTGTCGGCGCACCCCGGTCCCGGATACGATCACACGCGGTACATGCGGGCGCACCTCGACACGGAGGACATGCTCCGCGGCTCGGGCCTTTCGTGTTCGTTCGTTCGGCCAACCGGGATTTATTCGGCGCTCGGCGATCTGATCCGCATGGCCCGCATGGGGTTCGGCTCCGTGGCCGGAGACGGGACGGCGAAGGCAAACCCGGTGCACCCCATCTGCGTCGCCGAGGCGATGGTCTCCGTGGTCGAGGAAGGTCCGGAGCTCGTCCCCGTGGGCGGGCCGGAGGTATGGACCCGCGAGGAGATCATGCGGATGGCATTCGAGGTCGTGGGCAAGAAGCCGCGAATCATGCACGTGCCGCCGGGCGTGTTCCGGTTCTGGAGCGCCGCGCTCCGGCTACCGCACCCGCGCCTGTCCGATATGCTGGAATTCGTCGCGGCCGTCACGACCACGGATTCGGTGGCCGAGGCGCGAGGGACGCGCCCGCTCCGGCCCTGGTTCGAGGCGCTCGCGCGTCAATAGCGGTTTTCCGCTTCGAGGACGTGCGCGACGAGCCCGGCCACGCGGCCGACGGCGAGAATGGCGGCCGGCGCGCCCGACGGCAATCCGAGCGCCTGGCGCCGCGGCAGGTGGCAGGCAATGCGGCGACGAGCCGGAGCAGCGCGCGCGCCTCGACGAGGCTCGCTCCAGGGTCCGGGCTGGGTTTCCCGTGCCGTTGCAATGCCCAGAAGAGGAGGCCGAGGCGCACCACGTCGAGGGGCGCCGACGTCAAGGAGAGGAGCGCGAGCGCGTCGCACGTCCGGCGTAAAATCGAAACGACCTCGCGCCGCTCCTCGTCGAACGCGGGCCCGGCCAAATCTCGCGCCTCGTACGAGGGGAGCCTCCCGGTCCAGAGGAGCTCGGCCACGGCCTCGAACGAAATGCCCTCGCCGACGAGCTCGACGACGGCGTGCCCTCGATAACGAGGCCCCTCGGGGGACATCTGTGTGATGAACGTCCGGGACGAGCTCCGCTCCACGTCGGAATCGGGCCCGGACCTGCCGGCGTGCGCTTCGCTCCGCGCTTTCAATCGCTCGACGTCCTCGCGCAGATAATACCTACCGCGCCCCCCGGGGCACGGGACGCTTCGCACGAGGCCTCGGCTCACGTACGTGTAGAGCGTCGAACGCTTGACGGCAAGGAAAGCTACGGCCTCGTTCGCGGTGAGGAATCCAGGACCCGGCGTGGTCGTCATCATAAGCCTCCCGATCGGACAAGCAAAGGAGTATCGGCCCATGTAACACCAAGGCGAGACGCGTTGTGCGCTGGAATCGGGGTAAAATGGGACATGGAATGTCATATCCGGCCCGGGCCGTATCAAGCAGATCCGGCCCGGGCCGTATGCATCAACGGGTGGAAAGACGGCTCTCCACCCGGCGCGTGATTCCGCGGGTCCTCGCCTCGTCGATGTGCGTCGCGAGCTCGTTGCGTAAACGCGTTCGCGCGTCCTGAATACGCTTTCGTACAGTCTCGGGCGAGAGCGACAGCTCGCCGGCGATGTCCTCGTAGGGCTCTTCCTCGACGAGACGGAGCTTCGCGGTCTCGGCGAGCCCGGGCGGCAAGCCTTCGATGGCCCTCCTCAGGAGCACGTCGAGCTCGCGCCCGATCTGCTCGGCCTCGGGGGACTCCGCGTGCGCCGATTCGATCGCCCCTTCGATCGTGAGCCGCTCGATCGCCCTCCTTTTGATCGCGCGCTCCCGGTGGATGTCGACGCAAGCGTTCCGCGCGAGCCGGGTCAGCCAGGCGCGCACATTCGAGATGTCGGCGCGGTGCTGCGCGAGCGCCTCCATGGCGAGCACGGCGACCGTGCCGAGGGCGTCGCGCGCGGCCTCGGGATCCCTTCCCGTCCAGCGAAAGCAGAGCTTCCGGAGCTGCGGCTCGGATTGCGACCACGCCTCTTGAAAAGCGGCACGCGTGAAGCTCTGGTTCTCCCCCACCATGAGCGACCTCCATTCGACGCGACGCGCCGTTCGAGCGCGCGCAGGTAAGTGAAATTTATCCGATGATTCGTTGGAGGATCGATCTCGTCAATATCGATTCGCCAATCGACATTAAATCGTCGACGCAAGCAACCACGTCCGTCCGCGTCGGATGCCGATAGCGGCCCAGGAAAACGTCGAGCGGACGTCTATTCTTTGCTCACGGAAACGACAGCTCGTTCGTCATTGCTAGTGACCGCGGCGATGAACGAAACGGCTCAATGGTGGCCGGACGCCGCGGGTCATTACATATACGAGGAGGAGAATTACCATGAGCAACGTCACGATCCCCGCGTTCAACAACCTCCCCGATTTCCAGCGCGAAGACGTCGCGTCCCTCGTCCTCGTCTCGATCGCCATGGAGGAGATGGGTCTCTCGCACATCCTCAACGCCGAGGGTGAGAAGATCCAGTGGATCCTAGTGTCCCGAGTTAGAAATACGTTCACAAGCAGCCGCTACCCGTTCGAGGATCTCATCCGCCGACTTGGTCCACACGAAGGCCTTGCCGGCGGTGTTGTGGGCCTCGATGTGGGCGACGATGGCC
>NZ_JARZHH010000107.1 GCF_029946515.1 Polyangium sp. 6x1 | reverse complement strand
CTGCCGCCGCCGCTGCCGCCGCTGCCGCCGCTGCCGCCGCTGCCGCCGCTGCCGCCGCTGCCGCCGCCACCGCCGCTGCCGCCGCCCCCGCCGGTCCCGGTCGAGCTCGAGCTCGACGTCGGGTTCTCGATCTGGCACACGCCGCCGAGGCAAACTCCGCCTGCACAAGGCGTGTTGTCCGGCTTGTGGATCGGTGAGCACACCCCATTGACCGGGTTGCAGAGCCCAACTTCGCACTCGCCCACCGGCGGGCAGACAAGCGCATTGCCACCGCTACACATCCCATTCTGGCACGTGTCCGTTTGCGTGCATGCGTCGCCATCGTCGCATCCCGCCCCATCGGCCTTCGCCGGCGTGGAGCATAGGCCCGTCGCGACATCGCAGGTGCCCGCATCGTGGCATTGGTCCGGTGCCGCGCAGGTCACCGGGTTCGCGCCGGTGCACGTCCCCGACTGGCACGTGTCCGTCTGCGTGCAGGCATTGCCATCGTTGCACGACGTGCCGTTGGGCTTCAACGGATTACTGGAGCACACGCCCGTCGCGGGGTTGCAGGTGGCCCCGACATGGCACTCGTCCGGCGCTGCGCACGTCACCGGGCTCGCGCCGGTGCAGGTGCCCGACTGGCACGTATCAACATTCGTGCAAGCATTGCCGTCGTTGCAGGCCGTCCCGTTCGGGATCGGCGCGATGACGCATGCGCCCGTGCCCACGTCGCATGCCGGCATGGTGCCGCACATCGCGAAGAGGCTGAGCCCGCTCGTTTGCACAGCCGTGTTGTGATCGACGGTCGTATTGTCGCCAAGTTGACCATGGAGGTTGTACCCCCAGGTCCACACCGTGCCGTCCGACTTCAGCACCACGGAGTGTGTGTAGCCCCCCGCCACCGCGGTGATGGTGCCACTCAAATTCAGCTGTTCGGGCGTATGTTTGTCAATGGTCGTGCTGTCTCCGAGCTGGCCTCTGAGGTTGTCCCCAAAGGCGTGAACCGTGCCGTCCGACTTCAGCGCCAAGGTGTGGTCGCCGCCCGTCACCACCGCGACGATGCCTCCGATTCCAATGGTCATCACCGGAACGTGTCGTTCGGCGCCCGTGCCGTCCCCGAGCTGGCCACTGACGTTGTGCCCCCAGGCCCAGACCGTGCCGTCCGACTTCAGCGCCACGGTGTGGGCTGAACCCGCTGCCACCGCGGTGATGCCGCCGAGACCGCTCGTTTTCACGGGCTTGAGTCGCTGGGTGGTCGTGTTGTCCCCGAGCTGGCCGGCGAGGTTTCGCCCCCAGGCCCAGACCGTGCCGTCCGACTTCAGCGCCACGGTGTGTCCGTAGCCCGCCGCCACCGCGGTGACGCCGCTGAGCCCGCTCACTTGCACGGGCGTGTGCCGCTCGGTGGTCGTGTTGTCCCCGAGCTGGCCATAGAGGTTTTGCCCCCAGGCCCAGACGGTGCCGTCCGACTTCAGCGCGACCGTGTGGTAGTGGCCCGTCGCCACCGCGGCGACACCGCCGAGGCCGCTCACCTGCCCAGGCGTGGATCGATTGATGGTGGAGTTGTCGCCGAGCTGGCCTTCGTAGTTACGCCCCCAGGCCCAGACGGTGCCGTCCGACTTCAGCGCCACGGTGTGTCCGTTGCCCGCCGCCACCGCGGTGACTCCAGCGAGGCCGTTCACTTTTACGGGGATGAGTTGCTCGGTGGTCGTGCCGTCCCCGAGCTCACCGTAGTTGTTGTACCCCCAGGTCCAGACCGTGCCGTCCGATTTCAGCGCCGCGGTATGGTTCGAGCCGGCAGAAAGGCTCACCGCCGCGCAGCGCGCCGGGTTCCCGTTGCAGTCACCCAGGCTGCCTGCGCCCGCCGTCAAAGCCGCCCGCGCCTCGGCCGTCTCCTCCGACGCTGGATTCGCGGCCTGCCCGCCCCCGTCTCCTCCCGGGCCCATCCCCGAGGAATCGGCGCCACAGGCGCCCGCAAGCAAAACGAGCGGCCCGAGCCACAGCGGTACATGGAATCGATGATTCATACTCGAGTTCTTTCTTGGGAGGAGACGGCGAAAGGACGCGCAAACGTCGCGCTTCGTCGCGAGGGCAAAGAAGCGTGCGACGAAGGCGCGTCGGTTTTCCTCATTACGCTGCGGGCGAGCCACGACGCAACCCCTCGAATCGGACAGTGTCCGACAGGCCCCGGTCTCGCCGCGGCGAATCGCGGCATCCTCTCAATCGCTTCCACGCGCTCCCGAACAATGCTCAGATCTCGGGGAGGCTCAGGATGTACGGCTCCTTCGACAAATCCATCGAGACCAGCGGAGCACCATCCACGCGAGCGGTGGAGACGTCCGTTCCAGACGGCCGGGGGCTGCCACCGTCTCGTGACGACCTTAAAGATCCCTTGACCAGGGCGCCTGGCGGAGGTCGCCGGGGGCCCTGCGGAGAAGAGGGGGGTTGGCCATGAAGTACGCAATGATGACGATGGTCGCCATGGGCTCCGTGATGATGATGGGGATGGGCACGTCGCTCGCGGCGCCTCCGTCTTCGTGCTCCAGCATTGCGGGAGGACTCCAGTATCAGGATGCGTACAAGCTGCAGGCGAGGAGGTTGGAGAATCTCTTCAAGAACAACTATGGTTGCCTGCGGCTCGAGGACTTCATGCGCGACGCCTACAGGCAGTCGGGCACCGCGGGAATCAGTGATCCCTGTCGCGCAGCGGGGATCCGGGACGCGGCCAACGATACGGTGAAGAAGGTATCGGACGATTGTCTGCGCACGTCGGACGCGTCGTCCGTGATCGAGGAGGAGACGGCCGCGGAGAGCGGGCTCGCCCTGCGCAACCAGGGCGAGTGCACGGAGAACGGGCTTGAAATGGGCAAATTTGCCGCTGGATCGTATTGCGGATCTTTCGGTGCCTTCGGCGCGCCCACCTCCACCTGCTCCGCCCTCGCAGCGTTCGCCTGCGAGCGCGCCTTCCGGAACTTCGTGAACCAGGACGACAGGTGCCGGGCCAAAGCGTATGCCGATTCGAACTTCGACGAGGCGGTCAGGTCGGCCTGCGCTCCTTCCGAGTGAGCACGCTCCACGTTGCGCCCCGATGAGGCGCGTTCGCGCGCCTCAGGGGGCGCGGCGTCGTTTCAACGTCTGGCGGTTGTCCTTGGTGCCGAGGACGAGGAAGTCGTCACAACCTTCGGTGAATGCGGTGTAGGACGCCGTCGACATCGTCGGCTGATGCGTGGCCGCGCAGGCGGCATACGACAGGCTGAGCGTGGAGCCGTTCGTCGTGTAGGTCCCCTGTCCCCAGATTTGCAGGTCCGCGCCGTCGAGGGCGGGGATGTCGAAGTCCTTCAGGTTCGTCGTCACGTGGCCCGCGTCGTCGAATACGAGGACGCGCAGCGTCTTCGAGGGGGCCTCGGGATACGAGACCTCCACTTTCACGAGCTCGTACTGGCCCGGCAGGATCACGCCGCCCGTATACATGGCATTGCCGCCGAACACGACGAAGGGGATCGCGTCGGCCTCGGTCCCCAGGGGGAGCGCGCCGCACTCCGGGTTGGCGATGGTAAAGATCGTCGCGTCGAGCGGCGGCGCGCAAGTGCCTCCCATCCCGCCCGCGCCGCCCGTGCCGCCCACGCCACCCATGCCACCGGGACCCGCAGGCGCGCCCCCGGTCCCCCCCTGCATGCCTCCCTCGCCTCCGCCGCCTCCAGCCCCGCCGGTGTTGTCATACGTGCGTGCCTTCACCTCGCATCCGGCGGCGAAAAGTCCCACGAGCGCGCCTGCGAGCGCCGCCGATGCCCAGAATGTTCCTCGATACGACATGAAAACCCTCCTTGAACCGGGGCGCGGACCACGTGCGCACGCCCATGGACATCCATCCTGCTACGAGCCCTCCCCGTCGTCCCCTTGCGCGCGCTCTTCCTCGAGCCCCCGCCCGTCTTGACCACACGAGCCCCTCCCGCGGATGATGCCTCCCGTGTGGCGAGACGAGGACGAGGCGCTGCTCGCGCGGCTCACGGACGAGATCGCCTTCGAGCGCCTCTTTCGCGCCCAGGCCGGTGATGGCGCTCGCCCCCCCGCCCGAGGCGCGGGCCTCTGCGCCGTGCTCCGGCGTTTGCCCGGCGGCAACGAGGCCGTCGAGGCCGCGCGTGCCGGCAAACCCGACGCCCTCCGCGAGCACCTCGAGCCCGCGCGGCAGATCGATCCGCCCCCGGAGCTGCTCCACCACCTCGCGCTCCACCACACGTCCCTCGCCGACCTCACGACGGGCTCGCCCGAGGGGTTCGTCCGATCGATCACGGCGTGGCTCGCCCTCGGCCGCGAGGAGAAGTACCTCCGCGACCTCGGCGAGGCCGTGACCGGCAGCGCGCTCCCGCGGCAGGACCTCGATCGCGCCCTCGCCGACGCCCCGCTCTGGTGCATCGACGATCTCGGCGAGCGGGCGCGCGTCGGGGCGCGGGATCTCACGAACGACGCGCTGCGGGCGCTCGCCGCGCTCGGGCGTGTGAAGGAAGCCGCGCGGATCGCGCGTGCCCCCGAGGCCCTCACGGAGCGGGCGGCGCGGCGGGCCACGTCGCTCGTGGCGGTCGCCGTCGAGGAGGCGCTCGCGCCCGTGCTCGCGGCGTTCGCCGAGGCGACCTCGAAGGGCGAGCCGAGCGCCGCGGAGGGCGCGGCGCTGCTCGGAAGGTTCGTCGCGGTCTGGCGCTGGTCCGGCGAGGACGAGAGCGTCGAGCACGCCGCGATCGAGCAGGCCACGCCGCTCGCCTGGGCCCATTACCGCGCGAGCCGCTGGGACGCCCTGCGGGACCTCATCGCCCCGATCGCGCCGCTCGTCGATTCGCTCGCGCGCCGCATCGAGTCCGACCCGTCGAAGCTCGCGTATGCGGCCCGCGCCGCGCAGATGCTCGTGTTCCGCTCGGACGTCGTGCGCACCGAGCGCGAGACGATCGAGCTGCTCGATCGGGCCATCGCGATCTGCCCGACGCACAGGAACGCGCGGCTCATGAAGGCGAACACGCTCTGCGATCAGGCGCTCCGGCTCCTGCCCGGCGCGCGCCCGTCCACGCGCGGCGATCACGACAAGGCCGCGGGCCTCATCGATCGCGCCGAGCAGCTCTATCCCGGGGCCACGCGGCTCCCGGAGGCCAGGAAGCGCCTCGGCGAGGCCAAGAAGCTCCTCGGGATCTCGTCATGAGCGAAAAGCCCGAACCTCCGAGCGGCTCCGAAAACCCCTTCGAGCGCTTCGACCTCGATCCGAGGGAGGGACCCCGCGCCATCACGGAGCGGCTGCGCGAGCTCGCCGAGGACGCGCCCGAGGCCGAGCGCGCGGTCATCCGCGCCGCCTGGGAAGAGCTCACGCTGCACCCGCTCCGCCGCCTGCGCGCCGCGATCGGCGCCCGACCGCGCCACCCCGCGCTCGATCGTACGGGCCCGGAGCATGCGCCGCCGAAGCCTCGAAAAACCCCCGCGGCCGAGCCAGTCGGGCTCGCCGATCTCGCGCCGCGGCCCTCCGTGGCGCTCGCGCTCGCGCCGTTTCTTTCCCGCGGGGCCGAGCGGGGCCCCCAGCGCGTGCTCTCGCTCGACGAGGATCCCGTGCTCGCCGCGGGCGCCCCGAGCTCCGATTCTCCGTTCGCCCCCACGTCCCCCGAGAGGAAGCGATAGACATGTTCGTCGACCGTCCCGTTGGAATCGATCTCGGCACGACCAACTCGGAGATCGCCATGCTCGACCCGTCCGAGCGCGATCTGCACATCTACGCCGACCGCTTCGGGCGGCGCACCGTCCCCTCGGCGGTCGCGTGGGATCCCAAGGGCGAGGCGTTCCTCGTCGGCCACGCCGCGCGCCAGCGCCGCGGCAAGACGCCTCCGCCGATCGAGTCGATCAAGCGCAAGATGGGGCAGGCCGCGAAGGTCGACGTCGGCCCGCACGCGCTCGCGCCCGAGGACGTGAGCGCCAAGATTCTCGCCGAGCTCCGCGCGCGCATGAGCGAGCACCTCGGCAAACAGGCGTCCGAGGGCATCGAGGTGCGCGTCGATCGCGCCGTGATCACGGTGCCCGCTTACTTCGACGCGCCGCAGGTCGAGGCCACGCGCAAGGCCGGCGAGATGGCGGGGCTCGACGTCATCGGCATCCTGCAGGAGCCCACGGCCGCGGCCATCTACCACACCTGGAAGAGCCGCCTCGGCGACGGCAACTTCCTCGTCTACGACCTCGGCGGCGGCACGTTCGACGTCTCGATCCTGCGTTGCCTCGGCGGCGAGTACCAGGTGCTCGCGATCGACGGCGACAACTACCTCGGCGGCGACGACCTCGATCGGCGCTTCGCCGAGAAGCTCCGCGGGATCCTGGTCACGCGTGGCTACGCCCTCGACCTCGACGTCCGCGGCGACGAGGCCGATCGGCAGCGCTTCGGCCGCCTGGTCCACCTCGCGCAGGAGATCAAGGAGTCGCTCTCGACCTCCGAGGTCGTGAGCGTCGGAAAGCAAGACTTCATGCAGGACAAGAACGGCGAGAACGTCTCGTTCGAGGGCGACATCGGGCGCGCCGAGTACGAGAACGCGATCGGCGATCTCGTCGAGACCACGATCACCTGCTGCGAGCGGGCGCTCGCGCGGAGCGCCGAGACCTCGTCGGTGGATCTCGGGCAGATCGATCACGTCGTCCTCGTCGGCGGCTCGACCCGCGTGCCGATGGTCGTGCGCCGCGTGACCGAGGCGATCTGCAAGAAGAGCCGCTCCGAGAAGCCGCTGCAGGACGAGGTGGACACGTGCGTCGCGCTCGGCGCGGCCATCCACGCGGCGCAGCTCGGTGGCCTGCGGATCGGCGAGACCGACCGGAAGATCGCGGTCTCGTTCACGACGCCGCTCGTCAGCCAGGGCTCGAAGATCCGGCTCGGCGTGCGCGTCGAGCAGGCGCCGGAGGGCGCGGCGGAGATCGCGATCCTGCGGGGGTTTGGGGCGCAGGGCGCCGGCAGGCGACCCGAAGCCCCAAGCGTTGACGGCGCGAGCGGCGCCGACGAGATCGCGAAGGTGGCCTTGCCGGACGCGGCGGGCGCGGTGGTGCGGCTCGACGTGCCGCTCGGCGAGGAGCCCGAGCATGCGGCGCGGATCGCGTTGCGTTCGGTCGAGCGCGAGGTGCTCGCGGAGCTGCCTTTTGCGCTCTACCGCGGCGACGTCCGGCCGCGCGCGAGCGCGCTCTCGCGGCCGTCGGTCGTGGCCAAGGACCTCGCGATCGAGGTCGTTCGCGCGGGCCGGCGCGAGCGGCGCGTGCTCATCGCGCGGGGCGCGGGCCTGCCCGCGGAGGTGAAGAGCCGCTTCTTCACGGCGGATCAGAGCGGCGCCGTGGTGCTGCGCCTCTTGCAGAACCGCATGCCGATCAAGACGCTCCTGCTCACGGTCCCGCGCGAGCTGCCCGTCAGCACGCCCGTGGATCTCACGCTCCGTTGTGACGACGCGATGCGCATGGAGGCGCGCGCGGTCGTGGCGGGCCAGGAGCTGTGGGCGCAGGTCGAGCCGCCTGCCGCGCCGCGCTTCGATCCCGCGGGCGCCGTGGAGGCGCTGCTCGAAGAGGCCGAGTCGACGAGCAAGGCGCTCTGGGGATCTTCCGCGATGAGCTACCGCGCCGAGGCCGACATGCTGGTCGCCGGCATCCGCGAGGTCGTCGCGACGGATCCGGACAAACTGCAGGCGCTCTGCGAGAAACTGCGCCTGCTCGTCGACTGGTACCGCGGCGACCCGAACGAGACGCTCTCGCCGCCCATGGCCCGCTTCGAGGCCGAGCTCGACGAGCTGCGCCGCCGCGTCTACCGCGCCTCGGGCAACCTCTACGGCATGGATCGGGCGGCCTGGGAGAAGCGGCTCGCCGAGATCGAGGCGCGCGCGATGGCGGCGTACGAGGCCTCCGACGCCGTGGCCTGGCGCCGCGTCTTCAACGAGGTGCAGGCCCTCGACGAGACCGCGATGCAGGAGGAGTTCGCGCAGATGCGCCTCGACGATCCGGCCTACCTCGAGCGCAGGCTGCGCAACGAGCGCTACTACGCGCAGAGCGTGGAGCGGAAGCTCGTCGACTTCGTCCCGTCCTCCTCGGACGTCGGGCCCATGCAGGTCAGCGAGCGCGACAAACTCGTCGCGCAGCTCCACGAGAAGGTCCTCGAGCCGCTCAAGAACCTCACGTCGGACACGAACGACGCGGCGGCGCTGCGGCGCAAGCTCGAGGCGATCAACGCCGAGACCTCGCGCATCGACAACGCGCGCGAGCGCCTCCCTTCGCTCGGGCTCGTCACCGAGCGGGGCGGCAACTAGCGAGGGCGCCGTGGCGATCTTCGACGCCGCGACGCTGCGCACGGCCGAGGGCCTGGAGCGCTCCACGACGGGCAACGGCGGCGCGCGCTTCGCGCTCCCCGTCTACAAGCAGCTCCTCACGCCGGGATCGGAGCCGGCCATCGCGTCGCGCGCTGCGATCGGCGCGCTGCGATGCGTCCTGAAGCTCGGCCGGGAGCTCGACACGGAGCTCGAAGGCATCGCGGCGTACTGGAGCACGCTCTCCGGCAGCGGCCCGCATTTTCCGGCCATCCTCGACCTCTGCCAGAAGCTCGCGCGCGCCGGCCGGAAGAACGCGGCGCTCGCGCTCGCGGGGGCCGAGGTGGAGCGCGAGGAGACGGCGCGCGCGCTCTACCTGTTCGCCCGCCTGCTGGAGCTCACGGGCGACGGGGACGGGGCCTTCCTGGCGTTCGCCAAGGCCGCCGCGCGCGCGGACGTGGAGAAGGGCGCTGGGGACGTCGCGGTGGCGGCGCGCGCGCGGCGCGTCGAGCGGCTGCTCGGCGATCGGAGCACGGCCTCGCTCGCGGTCGCCGACGCCACGTCGGCCGATCCCATGGGCGCGCCGCCCGAGCAGAAGCTCGTGATCGCGCTCGGCAGGATGCGCTCGCCGAGCCGCTTCGTGCGGGCCTCCGGCCTCTCGCTCCTCGAGGAGATCGGCCGCGACCCGACCACGTCGCTCGGCCGGCACGCGATCCGCCTCGCCGCCGAGCACGCCGACGCGCTCGGGGACGCGCTCACGCCGCTGGAGGCCGATCGCGTGGCCGCGACGCTCCGCCACGTGCCCGACGACGCGGCGCGGGAAAACGCCCTCGCGCGGCTCGCCGTGGCGCAGACGATCGCCTCGTCGCGGGGGGAGGCGCAGGCGGACGCGATCACGCGGGCGGCCGAGCTCGCGCCCGAGATCTTCCCGCTGGTCTGTCGGGCCCGCGCCGCGCTCACGGGCGGCGGACAGGGCGACGACGCCGCGCACCCGGCGGCCTCGACGGAGCCTGCGTCGTCGCCGTCGCTCCGCCTCGCATCGCTCGGCCTCTCGGCCTTCGTGGCGCTCGGCAAGGGCCGCTCGCGGGAAGCGGCGGCGGCGCTCGACGAGGCGGCCGAGCTCGCCACGACCGGGGGCGGGCGCGTGGGGCCGCCCGTGTGGACGGCCGCGCGCGCCGCGCTCGACAGCGCGGATTCGCTCGTGCGCGCGGCGGGTGTCCGCCTCTGCGAGGTCCTCCTGTCGGGGCCCGGGGCGGCGCCGCCGGGCGGGCATTCGGCCTTCGCGTTGTCCCTCGCGCGGGCGGGCCGACCGGACCTCGCGGTGCGGGCGGCGCGGGACGCGGCGGCGGGGAAGGAGCCTTCCGCGCGCGCGCTCCTCGGATCGATCCTGCGGGAACAGGGCTGGGCGCTCGCGGCGCGTGGCCAGCGCGAGCTCGCGATCGCGGCGCTCACCGAGGCCAAGGAGCACCTCGCGGCGGCGGCCAAGGAGGGCGCGCGGGGCCGCTGAAGCGCGCGAGGGGGGATCACGACGGGCTCGGCGGGCTCGTCGGCAACGGCTGGGGTGATTGTCGACATGCTCGGCCGGGGTTGTCGGCAACGGCCGGGGTGATTGTCGACATGCTCGGCCGGGGTTGTCTGCAACGGCTGGGGTGATTGTCGACGTGCTCGGCCGGGGTTGTGGGCAACGGCCGGGGTGATTGTCGACGTGCTCGCCGGGGCTGTCGGCAACGGCCGGGGTGATTGTCGACGTGCTCGCCGGGGTTGTCGGCAACGGCCGGGGTGATTGTCGACATGCTCGCCGTGCTTGTCGGAAACGGCTGGGGTGATGGTCGACGTGCTCGGCCGGGGTTGCTGGCAACGGCCGGGGTGATTGTCGACATGCTCGCCGTGCTTGTCGGCAATGGCCGGCGTGATTGTCGACATGCTCGCCGGGGCTGCCGGCAACGGCCGGGGTGATTGTCGACATGCTCGCTGCGGTCGTCGACAACGGTCGGGAGCTTCGTCGACATGGTCATTGTGTGTCCCACCCGGCTGCGGATTCTGTTGCGCTGCTCCGCCCTCGCCGTGCACAAGGATCGTCAGGAACAACGCAGGCCCGCGCATAGCGCCACGGGGGTGGCTTGGTGTGGCTTGCGGAATGGGAGGGTCTTTCCATGGCCTGGCTTCCCTCGATCCGTCCGATCGGCCGGACGTGTGATGTGTCGCGTCGTCACCGCAATCCTCTGGCCGTTGGGTTCATCGTCGCGCTTATGGCGCTGTCGCTCGTTCTGTCCGGATGCGCCTCCTCGCGCGATCCCACCATGGCCCGGATCTTCGAGGCGCCGAACGTCGTCCACGTCTGCGTACGTCCGCCGAACGTATCGAAGGACAAGCGAATCTGGGGGCTCACCTCCGACGGCACGCCCTTCTTTGGGGTCCGGGAGGTGGATCTCGCGAGGCGCGAAGGCAGCCCCGTTTTCGTATTCGATGAGGGATCGCCTCCCGCGAGCGCGAGGCTCCTACCGATTCCGTACAACAAGCTCGAATGCCCGGCGAGGATCTCGCCGCCGAAGTCCCGCGTCGTCGCGGCGAAGGAAAAGGCCAAAGAGGCCGAAGAGAAGAAGGACGAGCCCAAAAAGGCCGAGCGGCCGAAGCCGCTGCCGCGACCGATCGCGAGAGCGCCGGAGCGGGAGCGGTGCACGGCGTATCGGGAGCCAGGTCAGACGAGGCTGCGGAGCGGGACGGGGCCACGTACTTGCACGAGGGTCCTCGTCCACCGGGCCCGCACGGAGCAGGTCGTCGCGGAGAACCGACCGCGCCCGGTCGAGGCGCCCGTGCCGAAGGACCCGAGCGAGGTGCTGCCGGGAGAAGTATGGAGGTACGAGGACTGGAGACAAACCCCAGAGGAGACAGAGCGGCTCGAACGAGCCTACGAGTGCCTTCAGGGAACTTGCCACGCGAGGCACCAGAACTTCATCCCGAAGGACAAGAAGAAGCCCGCCGGGAAGCACAATGGTCAGTCGTTGTCAACGGGCAGTGGGAGCGCTGGGGGAGCAAGCTCGCCGCAGCCCGCGCCGAAGACGACGACGGTCAAGACGAGGACGAAGCCGGTCTCGAAGCCGAGCGGCGCGAAGCCGAATGGCGTGGCAGCGGGGCAGGGGTCACCCGCGAACACGGGCGCGGCGGCGAACGAGAGGCGCGTGCCGAACCCGAACGGTAAGAAGGGGGGGCCCGAGCATCAGGCGAAGGTGAGGGAGATCGAGGAGGACATCAAGAAGCGCGGCCTTACGCCGGAGCAGGAGTATCCCGTCCCAACTCCGGGCGGCGAGAAGAAGAGGCGGTACATGGATGTGGTCGGAAAGCGAGGGGATGAGGTCGTGGAGATGCACCAGGTCGGGAAACAAACCAGGGACGGCCGGCCGGTGGCGCGCGAACGGAAGCCACTCGACGAGGTGGAGCGCGCGAAGGGCCTGCGGCCAAACTACCATTCCTATAACAAGCAGAAGTGAGGAGCTCCATGGGACACCAGTCAACCTTCTACATCACGCCAAAGGATACGGCGGCTCTGGAGCAGCGGCTTCGGGAACGGACAGACCTTGTCATCCTCCTCTGGAAGTCGCCCTCTGCAGCGCCGCGCGTCGTGGACTCGCTGAACTTCTACGAGAACGGGGAGCAGTGGCACAACCTGCGCCTCGCACGGCCCGAGGACCTGAGCGCGATCGTGATGGACTACGTCCCCGCGCAGGAGTATTGGACGCTGGAGGCCAGCCCTTCACCCGTGGTCGAGTTCAGTTGCTCCTCCTTCAAAGGGGACCGACTGCGGGAGGGGCGCGTGTACTACGTCGACAAGTTCTGGACGCCCGACCGGGGGTGGGTGGAGAAGAGCGAGACGTTTCGGAAGTGGGCCAGGATGGTGCATTCGACCATCAAGAAATCGTTGAAACGGCGTGATTCGAAGTATGTCGAATACATCGGCAAGGATGCCCAGGCGTGGCTCGATGCCGGTGGTGGACAACTCGAAGACAGCTTCGGGCAGCCTGTCACCTGGTAACGGGCGGCCTGTCGACGGAGCCCAGGCCCTCCTCGCATCGAGCAGCGTGCCGGGCCTGCGAACCCATCGCGCCGTGAGCGCATCCGCGGGGGCACAGGTTGCATCGAGCCCACGACGAGGGTACCACCTCGAAGAGGCTGACGAGCCTCCGACCCGCACCATGGCCCTCGAAGAAGACCCGAAAGCCGCCCCCTCGGCCGAGCTCACCACGACCCGCGCCGTCCCTTACCCCACGAGCCGGCTCGCCGCGCGCATCGACCTGGTCGACATGGCCCAGGAGATCGAGCGAGCCGATCAGGCGCTCGGCATGGTCGTCGGGGGCAAGCTCGAGGTCATCCGCGACCAGATGCGCGCGCTCCAGGAAGAGGCGCGGCGCCTGCTCGACGAGGCGCGCACCTCGGCGCGCCTGCACCGCGCGCATTGCAGCTTCCGCAAGATCCCGGGCCGCGTCTATCACCTCTATCGGCGCGGCGAGGACGATCTTTATTTCTCGATGCTCTCGCCCCAGGAATGGGGCGGCTCGCCGCCGCACGCGTTCGAGGGCTCGTACCGGCTCGAAGTCGACATGAGCTGGACGCCGATGAACGGCGCGAATGTCGAGCGCGACCGCACCCCCGAGGGCCGCGCGCTCGTGCAGAAGCTCCTCCAGGAGGGCTGATTCCCACGCACGATCAGCGCGGATCGAGCGCCCGCAGGGCGCGCTCGATCTCGTCGAGCCGCGCCTTCGACGCCTCGTACCCGACCCGCCCGCGCACGGCGAGGGCCATCTCGTCGCGGGCCCAGCGCGCGGCGATCTCCTGGAAACACGCGGCCTCTGCGCTGCCGGGCGACAAACGGAAAAGCTCCTTGCCCCGGCCGATCGCCTCGCGGGCCCGCTCGAACGTGAACACCGGCGCGCCGTGGCCGAGCTTCGCCTCGACCCAGTGCATCACGCTCCCCTCCCACGGTTCGAGGTAATCGCAGCGGCCCGTGCGTTCGTCGATCCTCTCCACCGGCGAGGTCCAATCGAGGTGAATGTCGTCGAGCTGGGGATGGCGCCCCTCGGAGCGCTCGAACCCGCGCACGTCACTCTTGTCGACGCAGAAATGCGTGGCCTCTTGCAATGGCACGTCGACCTCGCGCCACGTATCCGCGTCGGGCAGCTCCGCGCGCGCATCCCTGAACAAAGCGCGCGGCAGGAGCTTCATCGCGGGGCGGAGCTGGTGCTCGAGCCCGCCCATGTACGCGTCCCTCGCCACGCGTTTGCCGTGTTCCCCGAGGAAGAGCTCGTCGAGCCGCCTCCGCATCGCGGCCGGATCCCGGTACACCACCTTGATCCCCGCGCTCCCGCCCCACCATTGGTTGCGGATCCACTGGATGGTCCGCCACGTCGCGAGCGTGCGATCGATGCCCTCGATGCGGTGGAACAGCCGCACGAGCAGGTTCACGGCCATCGGCCCCAAGTGGTCGAGCGCGTCCCACGCCGTCTTCGGCGCGGGATCCCGGAACCCGAACATCAGGTTGTCCTCGGCGCCGGGCGCGCCGGCCTGCCGGTCCACGAACGACCGCACGATCGTCTCGCGGAGATCCTCGGGCAGGTCGGCGTACGGAGACTCGACCGGAGGCGGGGGGTGCATCCTGCCATGATGACTCCATTCGGCGGCTTTGGGAAACCTGCCCGCGGCTGGGCTCGTTCGTATGTAAAGGTTCGGGGCCAGACGTTCCGGCACGTCGATTGCCCGGGAAACCCCTTATCGAACAAGAGGGTCCAGGCGGACCCGAAAGGGGAAACCATGGGAATCGGCAACCGGATCAAAGGCGCCGCGGAGGAGCTCGGCGGTAAGGCGAAAGAAGCGCTCGGCAATCTGACGGAAGACGAGCGGCTCCGCCGCGAAGGCATCTCCGATCAGGGCCGTGGACAGGGCCGGCAGGACGCTGAAAAGGCGGGCCAGCAGGTCGAGGGCACGTTCGAGAAGGCCGGCGGCCGCGTGAAGGGCGCCGCGGGCGCGATTACGGGCAACCAGGGCCAGCAGGCCGAAGGGAAATTCGAGGAGCTGAAGGGCGAGATTCGCCAGAAGGTCAACAAGTAAAACGTGGTGGGGGCGCCGCTCCCGCTCCGCGCGCCGGGGCGGGAGCGGCGCGTCCTCTTTCCGTGTTCAGCTCGCCCAATCGTCTTCGAAGAACTCGCCCGAATACACGTACCAGAGCCTATCCTTGCCGCGCAGAAGCGTCTTCCGGAACGTGACCTCGTGCCGCTTTCGCAGCGCGAGGAAGAGCACGAGATACAGGATCGAGCCGAGGATGCGGTTCAGGACGAACGCGATCACGGACACGATGTTCGCCCATTGAGGCCACGCCTGGAAGATCGCGTGCACCTCGACGACGGCGACGTCGCCGTCCTCGCGCGCGATCGAGGCACGCTTCACCTGCACGGTGCGGACCTGCCCGTGCCCGAGGCGGATGAACGTGGACGACCAATCCTTGAGGCTGGCCGGCGTGGCGAGCGAAAATGCCCCCGGGCCGATCGGGATCTCGCCGAGGCGCGGCGGAGACACGGTCTGCGCGCGCGCCGTGGGGCAGAGGCACGCCCAGGCGTACCCTTGTCGGCCCATCGCCATCGCCCGGAGGAAGCTCCGCAACGTCGCGTCGGGGCCCGCGGGTTTGCCCCGCGACACGATCGTGAGGTCGACGGCGACCAGCGCCACCGCGAGGATGGCGAAGACGATCGGGAAGATGATCGCGAGGACGAAGGCGGGATCCCGCGACGGGATCGTCTGCGTCGCCAGGACCATGAGCACGAGCGAGACCACCGCGATCCCGGCGAACACCATCGTCACGACGCGTAGCCGGCCCCCGGACTCCTTGCGGTCCACGGCGACCGCGGATGCGTCGTCGATGTGCTGGTTCAGCCGCTCGAGGGCCTTGGCGATCGCGCCCGACGCCGATCGCTTCTTCTTTTTTTTCGTCGTCGTCGCGCGCTCTCCCGGTTCGGCCTCCGGCGGCGCGTACGGGTTGATCTCGTCCGTCATCGCCGCCACCTAACCACGACCGGACAGCAGAGGCGAGCCCTTCGCGCGTTCCCTGCGCGCCCTTGCTCGGCTAGCATGCGGCCCGGACCGACCCCCATGAGCCAGAACCTGGATGACGAGAGGTTTTACGTCTTCGACTGGGACGCCGTCTTCGACGTCGACGATTACCTCCACTTCTACGAGGACACCCTGCGCGCCGAACGCACGGCGCATCAGGTCGACATCCTCGTCTCGCACCTCGGCATGACGCCCGGCATGCGCGTGCTCGACCTCGGCTGTGGCCACGGCCGGCACGCCTTCGAGCTCGCGCGGCGCGGCTTCGACGTCGTCGGCATCGACCGCACCGAGGGCTTCGTCGAGCTCGCCCGCAGCGAAGCCGAGACGGCCCGCCTCCCGATCGACTACCGCGTCGGCGACCTCCGCTCGCTCGACGAGGAAGCCTCGTTCGACCGGGTGCTCTGCCTCTTCGACGTCTTTGGCTTGCACCGCGACGACGAGAATCACGACGTCCTCCGCCGCGTCGCGCGCGCGCTTCGGCCCGGGGGCAAGCTCTGCCTCGACGTGCGCAACCGCGACTGGATGGTGCGCGCGCTCCTGCCCGTCACGATCCTGCAGAAGGGCGCGGATCTCATGATCGACCGGCACGTCTTCGACCCGGTCTCGGGCCGCCTCGTCGATTACCGCATCCTCGTGCGCGACGGTCGTACCCGCGAAGCGCGCTTCTCCGTGCGCCTCTACCATTGCAGCGAGCTGCGCGCCCTGCTCGCCTCCGTCGGCCTCCACGTGACCGAGGCCTTCGGCACCTGGGACGGCGATCCGATCGGCCTCACCCACAACCGCATGATCCTCTTCGCCGAAAAGGACGCTTGATCTAGGGCGCAGCGTCGCACGCCGGCGTGAAGTCCGCGCCGGCGAAGAACTCGTCCGCGAGGAGACGCATCGCCTCGGCGTTCTCCGGCGGCCCGCACTTGAAGGGCCGGGAGGGCAGGGGTTTGTCCTCCAGCGAGAGACGTTGCTCCCGGAAAAACCGGAGCGCGAGCTCGGCCGCGTACTCGCGCACGCCGTTGCGCGGCAGGAACGCGTAGAGCCTGCCATTCAGCGTCGTATCCGTCGGCGCGTAGGGCAAGAGGCAGCGCCGCTCGTCCTTGCATCGCGCCATGATCCCCTCGTGAAGCGCGCCGAGCGCGCGGGCCGACCACTGGTCGTGCCACGCGTCGTTCAGGTGGAAGATCTCGTGGAACAACGTATCGCGCACGGCCTCTTCGGAGACGTTCATCGCGCCGAACAGGTTGTACCCGACGTTCTGGTTCACGGCGAACGCGCTCGGCGCGCCGCCCTTCTCGGTGTAAAAAAATCGGAAATCGAGCGGCCGATCCCGCATCGTCACGCGTTTGCCCGTGCGGGCCTCGACGGCCGCGAAGAAGCGCGCGTAGCCGCGCATCGCGGCGAGGATCCAGACGAGGTGGTCGCGGTTCTGTCCGATGGGTCTGGCGGGCCGGAGCCGCACCTTCTTCCCGCGCCCGTCCTCGGTCTCCTCCTCGGGCAAGAGCCCCGCGAGCGAGCCCGTCTCCTCGTAGAGGTCGAGCGCGAGTTTCTTCGAGGCTGCTTCATCCGCGTACCGCAGCGAGAGCAAGCAACGCACGCGCGGCGCCTCGGCGAGCGTCTCCGGACAGGCCTCGCGCAGGTCCGTCGTGCGGAGGTGCGTCGCCAGGAACAGCACACGCTCGGCCGCCTCGGCCCGCGCGGATTTCGGCGGCGGGGCGGGAGCGGGAGCAGATGCGGAAGCGGAAGCGGGAGCGGACGCGGAAGCGGGAGCGGGAGCGGAAGCGGAAGCGGAAGCGGATGCTCGGTGGGGAGGCGGCGCGGGCGGAGGCGCGCCGCAGCCGGACGCGGCGACGATCCACCCGACGAGCAACCCGATCCCTCTGCGCACGTCGCCATTGTCGCGCTTTACCGCGGAAAAGGAAAGGTTTGCCGTGCCCGTGCCCGGTCCCTTGTCGGACGGGCTCCCCGCTGTTACGACGGAGC
The DNA here is from genome assembly GCF_029946515.1 of Polyangium sp. 6x1. Lineage (GTDB taxonomy): Bacteria > Myxococcota_A > Polyangia > Polyangiales > Polyangiaceae > Polyangium. Next base: position 7,693 of record NZ_JARZHH010000107.1, on the reverse strand, counting down.
CGTGCCCGAAGGCGATACCCTCCACCGCATTGCAAGCGCGCTCGGCCCCCGGCTCGTGGGACGGCCCGTGTGTTCGCTCGTGATCCGGCACCAGTCGGTCGATCGCCTCGCCGGCCACCTCGTCACCAAGGTCGAAGCGCGCGGCAAGAACCTGCTCGTCTTCTTCGACGAGGGCACCGTCCTCCACACCCACCTCCGCATGGGCGGCGCCTGGCACCTTTATGGCGAACAGGAGCGCTGGCGGCGATCTCCGGCCTTCGCCACCGTCGTGCTCGCCGTGCCCGAGCTCGTCGCGGTTTGCTTCCGCGCGCCCGTCGCGCGCCTCGTCCGCGCGAGCTTGCTCGCCGGGGATCCCGCGATCGGCAAGCTCGGCCCGGACCTCATCGCCCCGGCATTCGACGAGGCCGCCGCGCTCGCCCGGCTCCGGCGCATGGGCGGCAAGGAGATCGGCGACGCGCTCATGGATCAGCAGGTCGTCGCCGGGATTGGCAACGTTTACAAAAGCGAGATCCTCTTCCACGAGCGGCTCGACCCGTTCGCGCCCGTCGCCGCGCATTCCGACGAGGAGCTCGCGCGCCTGCTCGCATTCGCGCGCCGCGTCATGGTCGCGAATGCCACTGCAAAACCCCATGCGAGCGGGCCCGGCAGCCATTACGGCCATACGAGGACCACCCGCGAAGGCGCGCGCCCCGGTGAGGGGCCCCTCGCGGTTTACCGACGCGCGGGCGAACCCTGCTATGATTGCGGCGCCACCGTCGAAATGCGCCGTCAGGGTGAGTTGCGACGTTCCACCTATTTTTGCCCTCGATGCCAGCCCCCTCGACGCGCGGCGGCCCGCGAGGTGCGCGCGTGACGCGGGCCCGGGGGAAGACCTCGAAAGGCGGTGCGCTCGCCCATTTCCACGAGGCGACGCGCGCGTGGTTCCAGGGCGCCTTCCCCGGGCCCACCGAGGCCCAGGAAAAAGGCTGGCCGCCCATTCAGGCCGGCAAATCGACCCTCCTCCTCGCGCCCACGGGCTCCGGCAAGACGCTCGCCGCGTTCCTCGTCGCCCTCGATCGATTGGTCTTTTCGGACGAACCGCCGAAAGAAGCCCGCTGCCGCGTCCTCTACGTCTCGCCGCTCAAGGCGCTCGCCGCCGACGTCGAGCGAAACCTCCGCGCCCCGCTCGCCGGCCTCACGAAGACGGCCGAGCGGCTCGAAATCCCGTTCCGCGTCCCCACGGTCGCCATCCGCTCCGGCGATACCTCCCCCGAGGAGCGCGCGCGCCTCGGCAAACGCCCGCCCGACATCCTGATCACCACGCCGGAGTCGCTCTTTCTCCTGCTCACCTCGAACGCGCGAGAAATCCTCCGCTCGGTCGACACCGTCATCATCGACGAAATCCACTCCCTCGCCGCCACGAAGCGCGGCGCGCACCTCTTTTCGTCGCTGGAGCGGCTCGAAGCCCTGCGTGGCGAGGGGCCGCGGACCACGCGCATCGGCCTCAGCGCGACGCAACGGCCGCTCGACGAAATCGCGCGCCTGCTCGGCGGAGGCGAGATCGACGAGGCGGGCAAATTCGTCCCGCGCGCGGTCACCATCGTCGACGCGAGCGCGCCGAAATCGCTGGAGCTCTCCATTGAAGTCCCCGTCGACGACATGACCCGCATGGGCGAACCCGGCGAGGACGCGGGGAAGGGGCCGCATGCGGATCCGGCGGCGCGATCGATCTGGCCGAGCATTCACCCGCGCCTCGTCGAGCTCGTCCGCGCGCACCGATCCACCATGATCTTCGCCAACAGCCGCAGGCTCTCCGAGCGGCTCGCGGCGGCGATCAACGAGGCCGCGGGCGCCGAGATCGCCGCCGCGCACCACGGATCGGTCGCGCGGGACGAACGCACCCGCATCGAGGAGGCGCTCAAAGAGGGGCGCTTGCCGTGCATCGTCGCCACTTCTTCGCTCGAGCTCGGGCTCGACCTCGGCGCCGTCGACCTCGTCGTCCAGATCGAATCCCCGCCGAGCGTCTCGGCAGGACTCCAGCGCATCGGCCGCGCCGGCCACGCCGTCGGGGCCACCTCGCGCGGCGTGGTCTTCCCGAAGCACCGCGGCGATCTGCTCGCGTGCGCCGCCGCCACGAGCCGCATGATCGACGCCAAGGTCGAGGCCACGTTTTACCCGCGAAACCCCCTCGACGTCCTCGCCCAGCAGATCATCGCGATCACCGCGATGGATTCGATCCACGAAGACGCCCTCTTCTCGCTCGTTCGTCGCGCCGCGCCTTTCGCGGATCTCCCGCGCGCGAGCTTCGAGGGCCTGCTCGACATGCTCTCCGGCCGCTACCCCTCGGACGAGTTCGCCGAGCTGCGCCCGCGTATCGTCTGGGACCGGACGACCGGCGCGATCCGCGCGCGCGAAGGCGCGAAGCGGCTCGCCGTCGTCAATGCCGGCACCATCCCCGATCGCGGCCTGTACGGTGTCTTCCTGGCGACGGAGGAGTCCGCGGGCAAACCCGGTCGTCGTGTCGGCGAGCTCGACGAGGAAATGGTCTTCGAGGCGCGCGAAGGCGAGGTCTTCGTCCTCGGCGCGTCCTCCTGGCGCATCACCGAGATCACGCACGACCGCGTCCTCGTCGTGCCCGCGCCCGGCGAGCCCGGCAAGATGCCGTTCTGGCGTGGCGATCGCGTGGGCCGCAACGTCGAGCTCGGCACCGAGATAGGCCGCGTCGCCCGCGAGATCGAGAAGGCCGACGACGCCGGGGCCGAGCGCCTCCTGCGCGAAAAACATCACCTCGACGCGCGCGCCGCGAAAAACCTCCTTCGCTACGTCCGCGAGCAGGCCGCGGCGACGGGCGCGGTCCCGAGCGACACCACGATCGTGCTCGAACGATTCGTCGACGAGGTCGGCGACACGCGTGTCTGCATCCTGTCCCCGTTCGGCGGGCGCGTGCACGCCCCGCTCGCGAGCGCGATCGAGGAGCGCTGCCGCGCCGAGCTCGCCCTCGAAATCGAGGCTGTCTGGGCCGACGACGGCGTCGTCCTGCGATTTCCCGAGTCCGAGGGCCCGCCCGACGCGCGCCTCTTGCTCCCCGACGCCGACGAGGTCGAGGATCTCGTCGTCCGGAGCCTCGGCGCCTCCGCGCTCTTCGCCGCGCGCTTCCGTGAATGCGCCGGCCGCGCCTTGCTCCTGCCGCGCAAGCGCCCGGGCAAACGCTCGCCGCTCTGGGCCCAGCGAAAGCGGGCCTCGGACCTGCTCGCCGTGGCCGCGCGCTACGGCTCGTTTCCCATTCTCCTCGAAACGTACCGCGAGGTCCTGCGCGACGTCTTCGATCTGCCCGCGCTCGTCGAGCTGCTGAAGAAGATCGAATCTCGCAAGGTGCGTGTGCACGAGGTCGACACCCGCGCGGCCTCGCCCTTCGCCGCGTCGCTCCTCTTCGGGTACGTCGGCAACTTCATGTACGAAGGCGATTTGCCGCTCGCCGAGCGCAAGGCGCAGATGCTCGCGATCGACCACGCGCGCCTGCGCGAGCTGCTCGGCGAGGCCGAAATGCGCGAGCTGCTCGACCCGGCCTCGATCGAGGTCCTCGCGCGCTCCCTCCAGCGCCTCGACGGAAAACGTCCCCTCAAGCACGCCGATCAGGTCCACGATCTCCTGCTCTCGCTCGGGGATCTTTCCCGCGAGGAAATCGTGGCCCGCGCGGGGACCGAAGAGGAGGGCGGCGGTGCTTCACGTGTAAATCTTTTCCTCGACGATCTCACGCGCGCGCGGCGGATCTTCGAGGCCACGATCGCGGGCGAGCGGCGGTTCGTCGCGGCCGAGGACGCGGGGCGGCTGCGGGACGCGCTCGGCGTCGTGCCCCCGGCGGGTTTGCCCGCGGCGTTCCTGGAGCCATCCGCGGATCCGCTCGTCGACATCGTCTCTCGTCATGCCCGGACACACGGCCCGTTCCGCGCCGAGGAGGTGGCGCAGCGGTATGGCCTCGGCGTCGGCCCCGTGCGGGTCGCGCTCGCCACGCTCGTGGAACGCCGCCGCGTCACGGAAGGCGAGCTTTTGCCCGGCGGATCCGGCCGCGAGTATTGCGACACCGAGGTCCTCCGCTCGCTCAAGCAACGGTCTCTCGCGCGCCTGCGCGCCGAGGTCGAGCCCGTCCCACCCGAGGCGTATGCGCGATTCCTCGTCGAATGGCACGGCCTCACGCGCCCGCGCCGCGGCCAGGAGGCCTTGCTCTGCGCCGTCGAGCTCTTGCAGGGCGCGCCGCTCGTCGCCTCCGCGCTCGAAGCCGAGATCCTCCCGGCCCGCGTGCAAGGGTATCGCCCCGGTGACCTCGACGCGCTTTGCGCCGCCGGCGAGGTCGTCTGGCGCGGCGTCGAGCCCGTGGGCGATTCCTCGGGCCGCATTGCGTTGTATCTCTCGCAAGCGTATCCCTACCTCGCGCCGCCGCCCGGCAAGGCCGAGGGCGCCATCGCCGCGCGCGTGCGCGAGACGCTGGCGCGGCGGGGCGCCGTCTTTTTCGGCGATCTCCTGCGCGAGACGGGCGGCTTCGGGCACGACGTGCTCGCGGCCTTGTGGGAGCTCGTCTGGGCCGGCGAGGTCACGAACGACACGCTCGCGCCTTTGCGTTCCCTCGGCCGCGAAGAGAAACGCGGGGGACGGCGGCACGCGAGCCGCGGCGGCCTTTTTGGCGCGCGTCGCGCGGGGCCGCCCGGGAGCGAGGGCCGCTGGTCGCTCTTGCCTGCCATGGGCGAGAAAGGGCCCAGTGAAACCGAGCGCCGCGCCGCGCTCGCGCGCATTCTGCTCGATCGGCACGGCGTGCTCACGCGAGAGGCCGCGCACGCCGAGGGCCTAGCGGGCGGGTTTTCCGCCGTATACGATGTCCTCCGCGCGATGGAGGAGGCGGGGAGGGTTCGTCGCGGCTATTTCGTCGCGGGCCTCGGGGCCGCGCAATTCGCGCTCCCGGGCGCCGACGATCGGCTCCGCTCGTTCCGTGAGCCCTCGGCCGAGCCGCGCACGCTCGTCCTCGCGGCCGCTGACCCCGCGAATCCTTTCGGCGCGTCCGTGCGCTGGCCGGGCGACGACGCCGAGCCGGAGAGCGGCCCGCGCGGCGCCTCACGCCCGAAACGAGCGGCCGGCGCGCGTGTCATCCTCAATGACGGCCAGTTGCTCGCCTGGATGGGCAAAAGCGAGCGCGGGCTCCTCACGTTCCTGCCGCGCGACGAGCCCGAGCGCGGCGCCGCCATTCATGCGCTCGCCCGCGCGCTCGCCGACCTCGTCGACGAAGGGCGCGCGCGGACCGTCCTCCTTGCCACGGTCGACGGCGAACCCACGGCCCGCTCACCGCTCGCGGACGCTTTGAAAGAGGTCGGGTTCGTCGCGACGAGTCAGGGGTTCCTGAAGCGAATGGCCGCGGCCGCGGCGCCCCCGTCGCGACCCTTCGGCGCGCCCGGCGGCTGGGGACGACCTTGGTCGAGCAAACCAACGGCGGCCACATTCAAGCCGGAAGCCAGCGAACATGCACCGCCTCCCGATAGCGAGGACAGTGACCTCCTCGACCTCGACGACGACTTCGATGGATGACGGCGGAGGAGGGCAGGGAAGCCGCGCTCGTCGGCGTTGTCCAGGCTCCAGCGTTGCGATACACAGGGGGGTTCCATGCACATGAGCACGCCCGGGACCTCCGCCGCATGAACATCGCCGATCTCACGGAATGGACAACGCTGGGTACACACGATTATCGCGTCGAGTCGACGGACATTTTTCATTTCAGGTTCGGGGGCGATCTGGATGGGCCCACGATCGAGCAGTTGCACGGCATGCAGCGGGGCCTCGCCGTGGAGATCGGTCGGCCGATCTTCCTCCTCGTCGACATATCGAGGTTCGGCGAGTTCACCTCGGAGGCGCGCAACTTCTCCAAGGATCTCGATCCCACGGACGTCATCGATGCGACGGGCATCTACGGCGGTAGCTTCCGGCAGCGCATGGTCATGACCATGTTGACGCGGGCCGGCTCCCTGCTGCGTCCATGGCTGCCTCCGTTGCAGTTTTTCGCGCACGAGGCCGAGGCGCGCTCCTTCCTCGACACATGCCGCCACGGCCGCGGCTAGGCCCTCACCCCCGAGATCTGTCGCCCCGCCGCGGGCTCTGGTACCGTCTCGCCATGCCGACCTCCTCCGCCGCCCCGCGGTTTCTCCCCGCTGCTTTCTTCGCGCTCGCGGCGCTCGGAGGCACGCGCGCCGAGGCGGCCCCGCCCGACCCGGCGCGCAAGGCCCAGTGCGCCGCCGCGTTCGAGGAGGGGCAGGAGCTCGAAAAATCCGGCCGCCTGGTCGAGGCGCGCGGGAAGTTCGTTTCGTGCAGCGACGAGGCCTGCCCGGCCGTCGTGCGCGACGAATGCGCCACCATGCTCCCGCGCGTCGAGTCGAGCCTGCCGACGATCGTGCCCGGCCTGCGCGACGCGAGCGGCAACGACGTCGTCACGGCCGAGGTCACGCTCGACGGCGCCGTCCTCACGAAGACGCTCGACGGTCAGCCCATCGCGGTCAACCCCGGCCCGCATACGCTCCGGTTCGTCGCGCCGAACGCCGCGCCGGTCGAGCGGCAGCTCGTCGTGCGCGTCGGCGAGAAGAATCGCGTGATCACGGTGGATCTGGGCGCGCCCGCAAAGACGCCTCCGGACGGCGGCCTGGACAAACCCGCGGAGCCGGGCTCGGGCACATCGGGAAAACGCGTGGCCTCGTACGTGCTCGGCGGGCTCGGGGTCGTGTCCCTCGGGGCGTTCGCTTATCTCGGGATCACGGGGAAGGCCGATCTCGCGGGGCTCGAGGATGGTTGTGGCCGCACGCAGAGCTGCGCCGAGGCGGACGTCGACGCCGTGAAGACGAAGCTGATCCTCGCCGACGTGTCGCTCGGCGTGGGGGTCGTCTCGCTCGGCGTGGCGACCGCGTTGTTTTTCACGAGCGGCAGCGACAAGAAGCCGGCGACCGCCGCCCGTTCGGCCGTGATCTTGCCGGTCGTCGCGCCGCTCCCGGGCGGGGGCGCGGCGATGCTCGTCGGCGCGTTCTGATCGACCTCAGAATTCGCCGCCGCCGAAATCTTCGAAGCGGACCTCGTCCGGGATGCCATAGGTGAACACGCCGATCCGGCCGCCGGACGTCCCCATCGGCGCCGCCGAGGCGTCCCACGTCCCGAGGAGCTTGCCGTTCACGTAGGCCTCGATGCGGCCATCTTCGTAGCCGCGGGCCCATATCGTGTCGCCTTCCACGAGCGTGCACGGGACGGATTGGCCCACCGTTTTCCACTCCCCGCCGACGCAATACGCGACGTGGACCACAGCCTCCCCGTCGAAGCGGTTCCAGCTCACCACGATCGACTCGCATTCGCTCGGATGCCCCTGGTTGCGCAGGATGAGCTCGATCTCTTCCTCGTTCGCATCCATCGACTCGAGCGTGATGTACGCCTCCTGGCGGGGACCGAACACCTGATCCCAGATGGCCGCGTCGGGATAGACGCCATGCGTGACGAGCCGCTCGCCGTAAATCGTGTACGTGCCAGAAGACATGAGCTTCCACGGCGGCCCGGGATCACCGTCGGCGCGGTCGAAGTTGTCGAGGATCCCTGTCGCCGGCTTGTAGACGACGGTGCCGCCGCCCGCGCCGCCTGCGCCGCCTGCGCCGCCCGCTCCGCCCGCGCCGCCTGCGCCGCCTGCGCCGCCCACGCCCCCGGC
>NZ_JARZHH010000106.1 GCF_029946515.1 Polyangium sp. 6x1 | reverse complement strand
GGTCTTGACCTGGCCCGTTCGATGAACTGCGCATCGCGCAGTTCATCGACCCCGAGTCCAGCGCTTGCGCTGGTCCGGGTGCAGGGGCGGACAGCCCCTGCTGGGGCCTGGGGCAAAGCCCCAGCGAGACGCCTTCATTCAACGGATCTCCCACCCGGACGTCGTCACCTCGCCGCCTCCCTCCTTCACGGCGAGGTCCACCAATGCGACCATTCGCCGCGCGACGTCCGTGAACGTATCCTCGGCGTCGGGATCCCCTGGCAGGAGGTCGGGCAGGGTGGGGCGGGTGCGGTGGATATGGTAACGGTCGGATAAAGTTTTCTCCGGGAATGCGGCGCGCAGCTCGTCGAGGCCGCCGAGGAGCGCGACGAGGCCGCCCATGGTCGCCGTGCCGTTGTCGGAGTCCCAGCCCGAGAGGGTGCCGATCTGCACGGTGCGCACGAAATTCCCCTCGCCGAAGAGGAGCGCCATGAGCCCCGTGGCCAGGTTGATGGCCGACTCCGTGAAGCCTCGATACACGAATCCGCGAAAAGGAGCCCCTTCCTGGTAGCGACGCGCGATGGCGTCGCGGGTGCTCTCCCAGTCGTTCTTGTCGTCCGCCGCGAGATACGCGGAGAGCACGAAATCGATGACATCGGCGGCCTTCGAGGTGTCCGGTAGGCGTTGCCTGGCCTCGCGGACGATGCGCACGATCTCCTCGCGCCGCGGCTTCTCCGGATCGACGGTGGCGGCGAGGGAATACAAGAGGACGTGGAATTCGGCCGCGTGCGCGGCGTGGCCGCGGGCGGTGGTGCGGATGGGTAGATTCGCGATTCGCAGGGCGAGATCGGGCATGCCGGGCGCGAGGGCGCCGAAGATCTCGGTGGTGAGCTGCGCGTCGATCTGCAAGGCGTCGGGGTTCTGCGCCGGATCGCTGGTGTCGGGGGGCAGGCGGCCGCGCTCCATGAGGTCCCGCGCCCTCCGGTTCGAGACCCAGATGAAATCGTTCACGTGCGCGCGCCATCCGTCGCGGATCTGCGCCGGCGAGAGGTGCAGCGTCCGCGCTTCGGTCATGAGGTGCAGGTAGACGTATTCGATGTCCGTGTCGTCGTCCGCCTGCCAGGGATCCTGGAACACGAAATCGATCGGCGCGCCGTCGCGGCCGAGGGGTTTTCCCCAGTCGTCGTCGGTGAAAAAGGGGCGCGTGATGCGGACGCCTTCGGTCCGGAGGCCGGTCCAGTTCGCGAGGCACGTGCCGATCCACATGGCGCGGAGCCGCTCGGCGTAGGCGGCGCGATCGAGGTGGATCGAGGTCGCGGCGGGCGCCGCCAGGCATTCCCGGCGCTCCGTGGTATCGGCCCACGCGCGGCCTGGGTCGCGGCTTCCGCAGCCCGCGAGGCCGGCGAGCGCCGGGAGGACGAGGAAATGGCCGACGCGACGCGTGCGCACGAAATGCATCCCGTCGGGGCATTGCAAGCGGGGGACCGGTCGAGGTCGGCCCTTCGGCGCGCGTCGCTCCGGAAGGGAAAGCCCATCCGTAGAAGCCCCTCCGCTTTGGGGCCTCCCCAAACACCCTTCCGGTTGCCCCTCCATCCCATTGGGGCTGCCCCAAGGACCACGGCGACCGCCGGGACCTCGCTTTGGGGACTCCCCAAAGACCACGCCGACAGCGGAGACTTCGCTTCGGGGCCTCCCCATGACGCACGCCGACGGGCCGGACCTCGCTTCGGGGCCTCCCCATGACGCACGCCGACCGCCGGGACCTCGCTTTGGGGCCGCCCCAAAGACCACGCCGATCGCCGGGACCTCGCTTTGGGGCCTCCCCAAAAACCCTGCCGACCGCCCGGACCTCGCTTTGGGGCCTCCCCATGACCCATCCCGACCGCCCGGACCTCGCTTCGGGTCGTCGCCGCTCCGTTTTGGTGCACCCCACGCTCCGTTTTGGAGCACCTCGCCGCTCCATTCCGGCGCAGCGGCCTTCCTTTCCGTGGATTCCGGGTAGGCACGGCCCTTGCCATGACACCTCCCGAACCCGCCACGCGACATCCCGTCGCGACCGAACCAGCGAGGTGTTTCCCATGGCCAATCATTTCTCTCCCGCCAAGCTCTCCCGCGTCGAAAAAGCCACCATCAGCCGCAAGCTTCATCAGAAGCTCATCGAGCGCGCACAACTCGGCCCCGCCGAGCCAGCCCTCGACGTCTTCATTCCCCAGCTCGACGCCATCGCCGCCCGGCTCGACACCCACGTGTCCGGAAAAAACGCCGCCCACGCCGCCGTCGCCGCCCACGCAGACAAGGTCGAAGCCCTCGACGAGGACGTCGATACCTGGGGGCGGCACATCGAATCATTCCTCGATGTCGAGGGGCGTCGCCGCCACAGCCCCTTCGCCTCCGCCGCCCGCGTCCTCTCCGCCGCCGCCTTCCCCGAGGGCCTCAGCTTCCTCGACGACCGCATCCCCGACGAGAACGCAAGGATGCGCGCAACACTCACCATGCTACGCGCCCCCGAGCACGCGCCCACGCTGGCCGGCATCAAGCTGCCGCCCGAATGGATCGATTCACTGGAATCCGCGCTCGACGCGAGCGATCAGGCCTACGCCGATCGCGTCGCAGCCCGCGGGACGCAAGGCGAACACGTACACAAGGGCCGGAGCGTCGAAGCAGAATGGGTGCACGTCGTCAGCCGATTGAAGAAGTACGTGGAGAGCCGCGATATCCGCGGAGACGTCGAGCGCGACGTGGAAAACCGAGCCTTGCTCGCCCCGCTGACGGACGCCATCACGCACGCAAAAGCCGTCGCCGCCACACGCGCGACGCGAAGGTCGAAGAAGGCGGCGGCGCCGGCAGCCGAGATGCCGACGGGGTAGAGGCGCCTCGCTGGGGCTTTGCCCCAGGCCCCACCAGGAGCTGTCCGCTCCTGGACCTGGACCAGCGCCCGCGCTGGACTGGGGGTCGATGAACTGCGCAATGCGCAGTTCATCGACCAGCCGGGGCAAGACCACGAGCGATCGTGCCGAGGCTGGCTTTTCGGTGCGCGTCGCGTGTAGAGTGGCCCCATGACGCCCCCCGCGGTCCATTCTCTCGGACGCATCTTCGCCGCTCCCGTCGCGGCATTCCTCCTCTCCGGTCTCGGCTGCGATGGCGCGCATGCGCCCTCCACGTCGACGGCTTCCTCGGCCGCAGCGAGCTCCTCGGCAGCCTCCGCGCAGACGGCGGCGCCCCGCACCCTGGAGCTGCCGGAGGGCGTTTGTCGGATTGTCGCCAAGGGATTCCGCGGCGAGGGCCTCACGCTCCGGCTCACGCCTGGTGGCCGCGCCTTCGCGACCGTCGGGATGAAGCGCGTCGGCGGGCTGTTCGGCATCCTCGGCACGGCGGGCGAGGGCCGCTCGGCGGACGTCGTGCTGCTCGATGGGCCTTCCAAGGGCTTCGGCATTCGCGTCGAGAATCCGCTCCTCGTGCTGCGTGGGTACGCTGACGCCGCAGACCTCGAGCTCCACCCGGCCCGCGCGAGCGTCACCGCTGGCTTTCTCGTCTCCGCGCGTTTGCGCGTCGTGAGCGCCTCGTCGGCCGGCGTCGAGGTCGCGCCGGTGCTCGACAAGGAGGTCGAGATGGTCGGGAGCCTCCCGGCGCAGCGCTTGGCGTGCGCGGATCTGTCCCTCGATTCCGCTGCGCCCGACGTCGATGCCGCGCTGCCCGCCTCCACGCAGAAGGATGCGTACATGCTGCTGCGGGGCGGGGATCCCATCGACCTCGCCGTGGAGCCCGCGGGGCCGGCCGTCGCGCGCCTGCGCCCGCCGAGCTCGCCCCCTGCCGTCCGCGTGCTCGACACGAAAGGCAAATCGACACGCATTGCGTGGAGGCTCGACAGCGGGACCGTCTTCGGCTGGGTCGCTTCCTCGGCCCTCGAAAAGCTGCCCGAACGTCGCCGCCATCAGGGCGCCGAGGGCCGCTTGCTCGAGGCTCCTCGCGAGGAAAAACCCGTGGAGTCGCTCGTCTGCGGACAGGATGTGCCTCTCGTCGTGGAGGTCGCGGGCGAGCGCGTCACCGTCGGCCAGGTGCGCGCCGGTGTTGCGCTTGGCGTGATGGAGCGCGCCGCGCCCTTTGCGCGCATCGCCGCTCCGCGCGGCCCCGACCACGGCTTCGGCGCCCCCGCTCCGGAGACCACCGCCGCCGAGGGCGCGACGTTCCGCGTGCCCGCCTCCGCGCTCGACGGGTGCAAGTCCTCGCTGCCTGCCGCGCCGGTGCTGGCTCCGTAACCAGCGGTTCGAACGACCGGAGCGATGTGCAAACGACATACCGAGCACGACGACGCTCGCCCGTTCCGCGCTCGCCGGTCCTGTCCGCGTGAACGCCGGCGCTCGACACAACCTGTGCGCGGGCTCCCGATCGGAGTAGTAGAAGATCGAAGTGGAGGCCCTCGACGAATACACGATTGTTGACACCGTCCGCGTGAATGATCGGTTCATCCTCCAGCGCGCCGCGCGGCAGGGTGAAAATCAGCCGATCCTCCTCAAGTACCCCGCGTCCAAGCACCCTTCGCCCGAGACCATCCGCCAGCTCGAGCACGAGCGCGCCGTCGCACGCGACCTCGACGCGGGCCTCGTCCTCCACCCGATCTCGCTCACGCGGTGGGCCGATCGCACGGTCCTGGTCTTGGAGGATTTCCACGGCGTCCCCTTGAGCCACCTCCTCGGCGCGCCCATGGACGTCGGCCGCTTCCTCCGGATCGCCATGAGGACCGCGGAGGCGCTCGCCGGGCTGCACGATCACCACGTCATCCACAAGGACATCCGGCCGGACAACATCCTCGTCGACGTCGAGACGGCCGAGGTCAGGCTCACCGATCTCGGGATCGCCTCGCTCCTCCCGCGCGAATACCAGCAGGCCGATCAGATGAGCTCCATCGAGGGCTCGTTCCCGTACATGTCGCCGGAGCAGACCGGGCGAATGAACCGGGCCATCGACCACCGGACCGATCTCTACTCCCTCGGGATCACCTTCTACGAGATGCTGACGGGCAGCCTTCCTTTTCGTGGCGTCGATCTGCTCGAGTGGGTCCATTGTCACATCGCCGGAACCCCGCGACCGCCGCGCGAGATCGAGCCCGGCATCCCCGAGCCGGTCTCGGCCCTCGTGCAAAAGCTCCTCTCCAAGGTCGCGGAGGATCGTTATCAGACCGCCCGCGGGCTCGCCCACGACCTCGCGCTCTGCCTCGCGCAATGGAACGAGGCCGGCGCCATTCCTCCATTCCCGCTGGGTCGTGAGGACATCTCGGAGCAATTCCACCTCCCGCAGAAGCTTTATGGCCGTGACCGCGAGATCCGGGCGCTCCTCGCTCGCTTCGAACGGGTCGTAGAGGCCGGCGAGCCCGAGCTCGTGCTCGTCTCCGGATATTCAGGCATCGGCAAGAGCTCGCTGATCCGCGAGCTCGAGATGCCCGTCGCCGCGGCGCGCGGGAGCTTCCTCGCCGGCAAATTCGAGGAGACCCGGCGCGATGTCCCTTATGCCACCGTCGTCCGGGCCTTCGTGAAGCTCATCCGACGCCGGCTCACGGAGAGCGAGGAGAAGCTCGCCTCGTTTCGCGAGCGGCTCCGCGAGGCCCTCGGGCCGAACGCCCAGATCCTCGTCGACCTGATCCCGGAGCTCGCGCTCGTCATCGGCGAGCAGCCCGCCGTCCCGGCGTTGCCCCTCACCGAGGAGAAGAGCCGCTTTTACATGGTCTTTCGCCGCTTCCTCTCGACCTTCACGGCCGAGGGGCGGCCCCTCCTGCTCTTTCTCGACGACCTGCAATGGGCCGACGCCGGCAGCCTCGCGTTGATCCAGGAGATCTTCACCCACCCCGACACGAAGCACCTGCTCCTGATCGGCGCGCATCGCGAGAGCGAAGTCACGCCGGCGCACCCGCTGTCCCTCGTGATCTCGGCCATCCGCGCGGCCGGCGCGCGGGTCTCCGACATCGTCCTCGCCCCGCTCGCCTCCGAGGACGTGCTGCGGATCGTCGCCGACACGCTCCAGTGCGACGTCGCGCGGGCGCGCCCGCTCGGGGCCCTCGTGGAGGAGAAGACCGGCAACAACCCCTTCTTCGTCCTGCAATTCCTCGCCGCGCTCCACGAACGCGGGCTCCTCTCCTTCGATCGGGAGGCGCGCGCGTGGACCTGGGATCTCGGCTCCATCCGGGCCGCGCCCTTCACCGACAACGTGGTCGACCTCATGGCCGCCAAGGTCGCTCGGCTCCCCCCGGAGACCCGCGCCGTCCTGGCCCAGGCCGCCTGTCTGGGCAGCGAGGTGGACATCGGCACGCTCGCCGGTGCGAGCCGAAGGTCCGTGAGCGACCTCGACGGCGTCCTCTGGAGCGCGCTCTCGGGCGGCCTCATGAGCCGTGTGGGCGACACGTATCGTTTCCTCCACGATCGGGTGCGGGAGACGGCGTATCGCCTGATCCCGGAGGACCAGCGGGCCGCGACGCACCTCGCGATCGGCCGCACCCTGCTCGACGCGACGCGGCCCGAGGACGTCGAAGCGCGGGTGTTCGAGATCGCCCATCAATACAACCTCGGCCACGCCCTCATCGACGATCCGGACGAGCGCGAGCGCCTCGCCCGCCTCAACCTCCTCGCGGGCCGGCGGGCCCGGGCGTCGACGGCGTACACGTCCGCGGCCTGCTACCTCGCCGCCGGCGTGCGGATGCTCGGCCCCGATCCCTTCGGGGCCGAGCACGCGCTCGGGTTTGCTCTCCATTTCGAGCTCGCCACCTGCGATTACCTCCGCGGCGACCTCGCGGGCGCGGCCAAAGAGCTCTCGGCGCTCGCGCCCCACGCCGCGAGCCGGCGGGAAGAGGCGGCGATCCGGCGCCTCGAGGTCGACCTCTACACGAGCATGGACGACCTCGACGAGGCCGTCGCCCGCGGGCTGTCCGGGCTTTCGCTCTTCGGGATCGTCATCCCGGCGCACCCCACGCGCGCGGAGGTGGAGCACGAGCGCGAGCGCGTCTTCTCCCTGCTCGGCGACCGGCCCATCGAAGACCTCATCGATCTCCCGGAGATGACCGATCCCGAGATCGCCGCGGCGCAGGACATCCTCGCCGTCCTCTTCGCGCCGGCCCTCAATACCGACCCGAACCTGTCGCTCCTGGTCTATTGCTCGATGGTCAACCAGAGCTTGCTCCACGGCAACTCCGACGCCTCCGCGCTGGCGTATGCCTACTTCGGAATGAGCCTCGGCCCGGAGTTCGGGCGGTACCAGGAGGGCTATCGCTTCGGCAAGCTCGGCTATGACCTCATGGAGAGGCGGCGGGGCACGGCGTACAAGGCCAAGATCAGCTTCATCTTCGGCGATAACACGCTCTTCTGGACGCACCACCTCCGGGAGTGCCTGCCTTACCTGGACACCGCCTTTCGCACCGCGCTCGAGACCGGCGACGTGACGTTCGCCTGCTATTGCTGCAACCACATCGTCGTCGACCGGTTCCTCCTCGGTCACCCGCTCGACGAGGTCTTCGAGGAGGCGGAGCGCCGCCTGTCGTTCACCCAGCGGGCGCGGTTCGACGCCTCGACGCAGGTCATCCTCGACATCCAGCACCTCGTCGACACCCTGCGCGGGGGCCCGGCGCCAAGCGAGTGCGCCCGCGACGAGGACGCCCGCGACGCCGTCATGGATCGGTATCCCTGGGCGGTCGTCACGTGCTGGCATTACATCATGCAGCTCATCGCGCGCGTCTTCGCGGGCGATTTCCGCGGCGCCGTGGCTGCGGTCGCGCGCGCCCGGGCGCTGCTCTGGTCGACGGTGGCCCACGTCCAGGAGCCCGAGTTCTGGTTCTACGGCGCGCTCGCGCTCGCCGGCCACCACGACGACGCAGCCCCCGCCGAGCGCCAGGCGATCCTCGTGAGCCTCCGCGATCACGAGCGCAAGCTCGGCGAGTGGGCCGAGATCTGCCCCGAGAATTACGGCCACAAGCACGCGCTCTGCGTGGCCGAGCGCGCGCGTGTCGAGGATCGCCAGCTCGACGCCATGCGCGCATACGACGACGCCGCGCGCGCAGCGCGGCGCCACGGCTACATCCAGAACGAGGCCCTCGCCAACGAGCTCGCAGGTCGCTTCTACCTGAGCCGCGGCTTCGAGACGAGCGGGTGCGCGCACCTGCGCGAGGCCAGGAATGGGTATGCCGAGTGGGGCGCCCACGCCAAGGTCGCCGAGCTCGATCGCCGTCATCCAGGCCTGTTCGACGGCGGCCCCGCGCCGCCCGCCGCCGCCCTCGTGGCCCGGCCCGAGCAGCTCGATCTCATGGCCGTCCTCCGGACCTCGCAGGCCATCTCCACGGAGATCGATCTCGCGCGGCTCCTCGAGACCTTGATGCGCGCGCTGGTCCAGCGGGCAGGCGCGCAGCGCGGGGTCCTGCTCCTCGTCCGCGACGACGATCTCCGCATCGAGGCCGAAGCGTCCTCCGGCCCAGCAGGGGTGGTCGTGAACGTCGCCGCCCGGAGCCCGACGGCATCGGCCGTCCCCGCGTCCATCGTCAAGTACGTGCGCCGGAGCCGAGAGACGGTGATCCTCGAGGACGCCGCGCAGCCGAGCCTTTTCTCGTGTGATCCCTACTTCGCATCTCACAGCCCGAAGGCGGTCCTTTGTCTGCCCATCGTGCAGCAGGCCCACGTCATCGGGGTGCTCTATCTGGAGAATGATCTCATCCCCGGCGCCTTTACCCGCGAGCGCCTCATGGTCGTCGAGCTCCTGGCCTCGCAGGCCGCGATCTCGCTGCAAAACGCCATCCTGTACGCCGCGCTCTACCGAAGCGAGGCGCAGCTCCGCGCGATCGTCGACAACACCACGGCGCTCATTTACGTGAAGGACCTCGAGGGCCGGCACCTCCTCGTCAATCGGCAGCTCGCGGAGATTCTCGGCCGCGACGACGCCGTCGGCCGGACCAACGAGGAGCTCTTCCCGCCGGACCTCGCCGAGGTCCTGAGCAGGAACGATCGGCAGGTCCTCGCCTCGATGGCGCCGCTGGAGGTGGAAGAGAGCGTGCCTCTCGGGGACGGCCTGCGCGCCCACCTGCTCTCCGTGAAGGTGCCCCTCCGCGACGCCACAGGCGTCGCCTACGGCGTGTGCGGCGTCTCCACGGACATCACCCAGCGCGTGGAGGCAGAAAAGGAGCGCGAGCGGCTGCTCCACGAGGCGCAAGAGGCGCTCCGCATCCGCGACGAATTCCTCAACATCGCCTCACACGAGCTGAACACGCCACTCACCCCACTCCGCCTGCAAGTGCAGGTCCTGCGCCGGCGCCTCGAGGATCCCACGCTCGCCGCAAACCCCAAGCTCCAGGGCCTGCCCCGCCTGCTGGAGATCGCAAACCACAGCGTCGAGCGGCTCGAGAAGCTCGTCGGCGAGCTGCTCGACGTGGTCCGCATCGGCGCCGGCAAGCTCTCGCTGGCACTCGAAGAGGTCGATCTCACCACGCTGGCGCGCGAAGCCGCCGACGGCCTCCAGCACGAGGTCACCGCCGCAGGCTGCACCGTCAATCTCGTCCTCGGCGAGCCCGTCATCGGCCGATGGGATCGATTCCGCATCGAGCAGGTCTTCATCAACCTGCTGACGAACGCGGTCAAATACGGCATGGGCAAGCCCATCACCGTCGGCGTGCGTCGCGTGGGGCCACGGGCAGAGCTCTGGGTCGAGGACCACGGCATCGGCATCCCAAAAGACGAGCAAGCCCGAATCTTCGAGCGCTTCGAGCGCGCCGTGTCGAGCCAAAGCTTCGGCGGCCTCGGCCTCGGGCTCTACATCGTCCGGCAAATCGTGGACGCCCACGGCGGCACGATCCGCGTGCACAGCGAGCCCGGCCACGGCGCGACATTCACGGTCGAGCTGCCGTGTGTGTAGCAAGCAGGAGCCGCCGCGCCGGGGCGCTGCCCCGGGCCCCGCGGGGGCTGTTCGCCCCTCGACCCGAACCAGGGCCAGCCCTGGACCTCAAGGGGAAGAACTGCGCGATGCGCAGTTCTTCCCACAGGCCGGTTGGCACCGCATTGCCAGTCGAACCGTCAGCGCTGCTGTCTTGGTCGGCGGGGTCGTTCGTGGTCTTGACCCGGCTGTTCGATGAACTGCGCATCGCGCAGTTCATCGACCCCGAGTCCAGCGCTTGCGCTGGTCCGGGTGCAGGGGCGGACAGCCCCTGCTGGGGCCTGGGGCAACGCCCCAGCGAGGCGCTTCCAGGCTGCCGGCCGGCTCCAGCATTGCAATGAAAATTGCGCGGCCTTCGCTTGCATCCTCCTCCTCGCATCGCCACAACGCGTGGGGGAGCATGAATGGATCATGGTAGCAGCGGGCGTTGACAGCGGTATCCCGGCGGTCGGTACTCTCCCTTGGGGCACGCATTTTTGCCAGTTCTATGATTCCCAGAGGGATCTCGCCGACGCGCTCGTTCCGTATTTCCTCGCGGGGATCCGCGGGAATGCGCAGTGTGTCTGGGTCACGGCCGATCCGCTCCGCGCCCACCAGGCGCGCGACCTGCTCAGGGCGGCCGTGCCCGACCTCGGTGCGCTCGAGCGCAGCGGTCAGCTCGAGATCATCGATCATGGCGACTGGTACCTGAAGACCGGGGGGCTCAAGACCGAGACCCTCCATCGGATGTGGATCGAGCGGCAGGAGATCGCGCTCCAGAATGGCTATTCGGGGCTGCGGGCGAGCGGAAACACGTCCTTTCTCGAGGTATGCGACTGGAAGAGCTTCGCCGACTACGAGGCGAGGCTGACCAACGCGTTTCGGGGGAACCGGATCGTCGGCCTCTGCGCCTACTCCCTCGGCCGCTGCAACTCCGACAGCGTCATCGACGTCGTGCGGAGCCATCAGTTCGCGCTCACCCGACGCGCCGACCAATGGGAGCTCATCGAGAGCTCGTCGCTCAAGATCGCCAAAGAGGAGCTTCGCCAGCTCAACGAGGAGCTCGAGGAGCGCGTCCGCCAGCGCACGGCGGAGCTCGAGGAGGCGCTGCGAATGCGAGAAGACTTCATCTCGGTCGCCTCCCACGAGCTGAAGACGCCGCTCACCTCGCTGCAGCTCTATATCGAGAGCCTGCTGCGGGCCGGCGCGAAAGGGACATGCTCGGCGGGGCAGCTCGCCGAGCGGCTGACGAAGGCCAAGGCGGAGTGCGGCAGGCTGGAGAAGCTCGTGAATTATCTCCTCGACTTCTCTCGGGCCTTGTCCGGTCAGCTCGCGCTCACGCCCGAGGAGGTGGACCTCTCCGACGTCGCACGAATGACCGCCGAGCGTTTCTCCGAGAATCTGGACAAGGCAGGCTGCGCGCTCTCGCTCCGCGCCGACGCACCGATCACGGGCACCTGGGACCGGCTGCGGGTCGAGCAGGTGCTGGTGAACATCCTTTCGAATGCAATCAAGTATGCGCCTGGAGCGCCGATCGAAGTCACCGTGACCGAAGAGAACGGGCATGCCGTCGTGTCGGTGCGCGACCATGGCCCCGGGATCCGGCCGCAGGATCAGGGCCGGATCTTCGATCGATTCGTCCAGCTCTCCCCGACGGAGCACCACCGCGGCGGGTTCGGGCTCGGGCTCTGGATCGTGCGCAAGATCGTGGACGCGTTCCGTGGCAGGCTCGACCTCGAGAGCGAGCCTGGGGCAGGGGCGACCTTCCGCGTGACGCTGCCGCGTGTTCCCGTGGAATCGAGTTGACCCGAAGGGCGGCCCGCCGTCGAGGAGGATTGCGTGACCGACGATCAACGGAATGCCATGGCGGAGGCAACCAGGCGTCGTCCCGGCACGGTCCTCGTCGTCGATGACGATCCGGGGGTGGTCGAGGCCCTGGAGACGCTCCTCGTGGACGAGGGGTATCACGTGGTGACGGCTTGTCATGGGCGCGCGGCGCTCTCGTATCTCACGGAGAACGAGGCGCCTAGCGTCATTTTGCTCGACATGATGATGCCCATCATGGATGGCTATGGGTTCCTCGCGGAGCAACGTCAGCATCCGACGTTTTCGAGGATTCCCGTCGTCGTCCTGACGGCCGGCGCGAACAGCAATCGCGTCCGCGCGCTCAGCCCGACCGGGTTCTTGAGCAAGCCGGTCGATGTCGACGCGCTGCTCGCACTCCTCGAGGAGTATTGCTAGCTCGGAGCGTGGGACGGGCTGCCGCTGCCGCTGCCGCTTCCGCTGCCGCTGCCGCTGCCGCTGCCGCTGCCGCTTCGGTTTCCGCCGCCGCTTCCGCTTTGCGTCTAGGCTTGTTGATCTGCGGAGCTTGCGCCGTCACTTGTCGGGACGCTTCGGTTCCGGCATGGGCGTTCCCGTGAAGGGGTTGATGCGTGGTCCCGGCGGCAGCTCCTCGGGGGGAAGCTCGGGCGAGCCGGGCCAGGCGATGCCCACCTTTTGCAGGAGCCGTTGAACGCCGAGCAGTTGCTTCGGATCGGGCGGCTTGGCGAGGAGCGTTGCGATCTCGTCGGCCGTGAATTCCGTGGGGCCCTGCATCCGCCGATCGACCACCGCGTCGATGATCGCGTGGATGGGTGCGTCTTTCGTTCGGGCGCGCTCTGCTGCTTTCGGGGCAAGCTCCCCCAGTAAGCAGAAGGGGAGGCGACCGTTTTGGAGCATGCCCCAGGGGACCAGTCGGTCGGCGCCCGGGCCTTTCGGGTCGTCGAAGAGCGTGCCCCCGACACGATCGCCGTGGAGCCAAAAGCCGACCCCGGCCAACATTTCCGTATACATTCTCTTATTCGGCAAATTCCCCTTGTACACATCGCTGTTCGTGTCGAGCATGCCGGCGGCCAACTGAAAGGCTGGCTCCAGCTCGGCGGGGAGCCCCGGCACAGCCGGGCGCACATCCTCTGGGCCACCCGTCACCGTGTCAGGCGTCAGGCCGAGGTTAGCAATCGGGCCAAACCCCTTCTCGTACGCAAGACCAACGACGCCCGCCTCGGTCCAGGCCACGACATCGGTGTCGCCACATCCGCTGTCGGTCCGCAAGGCTCCTTGATGCACGTCTCCCGTCCAGGTCGAGTACTCGCGAACGGGAAACCACAGACCGCTCCCCAGTGTTGCCACGAGGCTTTCCACGTAGGCGCGCAGCGCGGCGCGCACGATGGCGTCACGGTCGAAGGCGAGGCGTCCGCGGGGATGGTTGCGTAGGACCATGTGCCTCGCTTAGACCACGTTTGTCTGGGCGTCAACGTGTGCGCGTCACGGCGTGTAGGCTTTCGCGGCGTTGACCCGTTGTACCTCCTCGGCCGGCGGGTTTTTGTTGGAAAGCCACTCGTTGAGCTTCTTCGAAATAACGGCAGCGTTCTTGTTCGAGTTCGTGCCCCAGTCGCACTTGCGCTGGTCCTTCCTGGGCACGACGTGGTTCACCTCCGCGAACAGACCAGGGTCGAAGGGCGCAGGTTTGATCCTCCGATCGTAGAGCACGAGCGGCTCCTCGCACTCTGCTTCCACTTCCTCGCAGTTCGCGTTGTACACGGTGCAAGTCCACTTGAAGCCCGCGAGATCGGAGTGGATCTCGCCGCCATGCGCGTTGCGGTTGACCTGGAGAATATAGTGGTGCTGCAAGAGCGGCTTGCCATCGGCGCCAAGCATGCCGCTGTCACAGTTGTTGAACTCGTGCCCCGGTCCGACCGTTGGCGGCTCGGGCAAGTCGCGATACGGCCCGCTCACCTCCACCAGCACACCGTCGACCTCGACGAGCGGCGTTTGTCGCGGCGCCTTGTCAAAGAAGATCCAGGTCCTGTTCGCCACATCCGGGCCAATTTGGAGCCAGTAGTTCCCTACGCCGTCAGGCTGGCACTTGTACCCCTTGTCGTACGCCGCGTTTCCCGATACCTCGCCAATCAACGCTGCATCTTCACACGCTTTCTCCCACTTCTCGTACCAGCAATCGAACGTGCCCGCCTCGGACACGTAGCAAGCATCGCCAAACGCGGCGACGTACTTGGCGCGCAGCGCCGCGTTCATCAGATCGCCGACGAGCTGGATGCGGTAACGCATGCACGGATCGGGCATCGTCGCCGCACATTCGGCCTTCGTGTCGGTCGGGGTGTCGGGTGGAGCCGGGCACGACTTGAGAGGCCCCGGATCGAGAGGCGACCCGCACGCGCCCGTCATCCATGCCCCACCGAAGTCCCACACCAGTACGCCCAGCATGGCCGAGCGGAGTCTCGTCATTGCTTGCATGGTGTATTGAGTCGCACGTTCATCGGCTCGGCGGCAACGGAAAACCAGGCAGGGGGCTCGCGATGCGCCCGTGAACCGAGCGTCCCATGATGGTCACTGGGTCGGCGGGAGCCGGCAAGAGCCGCGGCAGCGGTACACAATCAGATTTCTGTTGCCGCTTCCGCTGCCGCTCCCGGGACACGCCTTCAAAGGCGCTCTCGTCCGGGTCGTCCAGCATGCCCGCGTGCTCGGGCGGCGCAAGGCCAAGCCGTGCTCACCGTCCTCGCGCTTCGCGCTCCGGGCGGCTGCGCGCGGTGCGAGGCTTCGCCTCGCAGCCTTGCACCACCCTCCGCGCGCGGGCCCGGGACAAGGGTCCCCGGTCGGGGAAGGAGGATGCAATGGCTCTCAGAATTTATGGCGTCACGATCGAAATGCTGCGGCGGCTGCGGCCCGTCATCGAAAAGATCGGCGGCAAGGATGCAAACCTGGCCGATCAGCTACGGCGAGCCGCCACGAGCGTGCCGCTGAACCTGCACGAGGGAGCGTATTCGCAGGGGCGGAACGAACGGGCTCGGTGGCACACGGCCATGGGATCGGCCGCGGAGGTGAGGGCGTGCTTGGACGTGGCGGAGGCGCTGGGATACGTCGAATCCGTCGATGATGGCCTGCGCGATGCGCTCGACCACATCATCGCCACCTTGTACCGGTTGGCGCGTCGGTAAGGCCAACGGCGGGCCGCCCTTCGCCGGGCGGCCCGCCAATGCAGACTCTACGCGAGCGCAAGCATCTCCAAACGCTTTCGGGCAAGACGGACGCGACTGTAGACGGCCTTCGCCTTGATCCCGAGCGACGCGGCGATCTCTGCGATCGACCGTCCCTCCAGATAAGGAATCACCGCGTCCCGGATGCGCGAGCTGATCTTCCCCAGAAATCGCTTGAGCCGGAACATCCCGAACATCGCCTGCAGAAGCACCTCCGTCGATGCCCCGTCCCCCTGCTCGGGAAGCTCCTCCGCAAAACCAACGAGGACCTCACGCTCATAGCGAAGGCGATTTCGATAATTGCGGGCATGGTTGAGCCCGATCACCCAAAGCCACGGACGGGCCTGCTCCGGCGTGACCAGGTACGAGAGGCGACGCCATACCGTGATGAAGATGTCTTGCAGGACATCCTCGACGTCGCGGGATGGTACGGCCTGACCGAGAAGAAGGCGACGCAGGAAGTCGCGGTGTTCGAGGTAGAGACGGCCGAGCAAGGCGTGCGACGCCGAAAAGTTTGCCGGCGGAGGATGGACGAGTATCGTGACCATTAGCTCATGGCTCCGGTAGTGCGGTGTTGTGAGTCAGACGCCGGTCGGTGTTGCAAGCGCCGGCTGGCGTCGCTTGTTTTGTCTCACGAATCGCGGGCGAACTCAACGGTAAATTGGCGGGTTGGTTCGTCCGCGGAGAACCCACGATCCGTCGGGAATGGCGAGAGGGGGGCGTCATGGGGGCCGTGATCCAGGCCGTGCGGGCCGCCCTGGTGAGGACGGCCCGCCTGGGGGTCAGGAGGCGCGGCGGTAGACGAGGCGGCCGAGGGTGGCGATGACGTGGTCCATGCGGTCGAGCGCCCGCGCATCGACCGGGCCGATGTACCGCATGGCCTGAGCGACCTGGACGCAGGCCAGCACCTCCCGCGCGGAACCGAGGGCCGTCTGATTGCATGGAGCGTGATCCCGTGGAAAGAACGCCTATCATCGTTAGGCGCGCTCTGAGATCGAAGCAGATTTCGGCTCGAGCGGTGTCCAGCAAGTCGGTGCGTTTGGCGAAAGGTCAACGATGGGGCCATGGGTCCCCTCGTAGCAGGCCAGCAACCTGAGCCGTTTCGTACCGTGAGCGGTTCTTTAGGCGAGAGCTTCCCATTGCTTCGCCGAGTTTGACCTTACGCCAAACGGCGGCACCGGCGGTGATGCCGTTTGGCCAAGACCAACGTTGCCAAAGCCCACGGGCTGCTAGACCCCGCTAGGGAGCCGTGTTAGGCGCGGTTACACTGCCTTCGGAGACGGCTCATCGTGGACCCCCTTTACATCGTCATTGCTGTGGTCGTGGCGCTCGTCGCCTACTTTCTCCTCGCCGGAAAGCGCAAGGCACGCTCGGACGAGACGCCTGTCTCCCGCCACGCGAAGGTCCCGCTCCCCGCGGCTGCTCGAAGATCGGGCGCAAAGCAGGGGGCGCCGCCGAAGGCCGACCCCGGCACCGCAATCAACGCGGCGAAGCGCACGGCGGCCCCCGGCGGGGACAGTTCCTCCTTCGAGTACAGCGAGAAGACCGTACTTTTCTACGATCCATCTCATGGAAATCAGATTGAGCATTACACTTCGAACGGGCAATGTTATCTCTGGTATCCGGGCAATCGCGGCGTCGTCCCTGGCGAGTGGCGCCTGGAAGGGGAGTATCTCTGCTTTCGATACGACACGAATACGTACAATCCAGTCACCGGCGAGCACGGCGGCAACTGGGAACGTACGTTGCTGCAACGGTGGGGCGCCAGTATCGTCGACGCCGTGCCGGGCGACGTCTTCGGCTTGGCAACCAGGCGTATCCCGGGCCGCTTACCGCCCCACCCCGAGTTCCGATCCATCGATGAAGTAAAGCTCGGGGTGCCGGCGGCCATCGGCGACGACACTCCCTGTCCGTGCGGCAGTGACAAACACTTCTGGCAATGCCACGGCGCAGAGGATCCCGAGGAGCAGGAGATCGAGGACTCGGCGAGCGAATTGACCGAGGTGGACCGCCTTTTCGAGGAGTGTACCGCGCTCTGTAAGGCGGGCGAATTCGACGCTGGAATCCCATTGGCCAGACGCGCACTTGGCCTCCTGGAGGAGAGGGTGGGTCCGGAGCACCCAGATGTGTCCGCCTTGCTCGATTTCCTCGCTACGATTTACAGATATGTAGGTGCCTACGCCGAGGCCGAGCCGCTCTATGAGCGCATCGTATCCATGGAGGAGAAAGCGATGGGGCCGGACCACCCCAACGTTGCCATCGCGCTCAACAAGCTCGCGGTGCTGTGCGTCTCGGCAGGTAACCATGCCAAGGCCGAGCCGCTCATTCAACGCGCGCTCCTCATTCAGCAGCGAGCCCTCGGGCCAACCCATCCCGATGTGGCCATTTCGCTCATCAACCTCGCGGCGATTCACGAACAACAGGGTGACTTCGCCGAAGCCGAGCCGCTCTACCAGCGGGCCCTCGCGATCCGGGAGCAAGCGTTGGGCCCGGAGCACCCCGATGTAGCCGTCGCGCTCCACCACCTCGCGAAGCTGCACAAAACGACAGGCGACTACGCTCGAGCCGAGGCCCTTTACCAGCGTGGGCTGGCTATCCAGGAGCAGGCGCTCAGGCCAGGGCACCCCGATATCGTCGACGCGCTGAACGGCCTCGCGCTCCTGTACAAAACGACAGGCGACTACGCTCGGGCTGAACCCCTCTTTCAGCGCGCTGTCCATATCTCAGAGGCCAGCCTGGGGCCCGATAGCCCTAGTTTGGCCGACCTGCTCAACAACCTCGCCGCCATGTACCAAACGAAAGGGGACTACGCTCGAGCCGAGTCGCTCTTTCAGCGCGCGCATTCCAACCTGGAGAAGGCGCTGGGGCCCGACCACCCCCGCGTGGCCACCTCGCTCAACAACCTCGCGGCTCTGTATCAAGCGAAAGGGGACTACGCCAAGGCAGAGCCGCTCGCTCACCGGGCGCTCGCCACCTTGGAGAAGGCGCTGGGGTCGGGCCACCCCGATGTGGCCGTCGCGCTGAGCAACCTCGCAAGTATCCATCAATCGACAGGGGACTACGCCCAAGCAGCGCCGCTCTACCAGCGCGCGATCTCTGTCATGGAGACAGCGCTGGGGCCAGACCACCCCGACGTCGCGATGTGCCTCCACAACCTCGCGGATCTACATCGAATGGCTGGTGACCACGACGCGTCCGAGCACCTCGGTCGGCGCGCGCTCGCCATCGTCCAAAAGGCGTTTGGGCCGGACCACCCCCTCGTGGCTGCCTTCCTCTCGAACCTTGGGGGGGTATACCAATCGCGGTCAGACTTCGCCAAGGCAGAGGAGCTCTATCAGCGCGCGCTGGTCATCCAGGAGCAGGCGCTGGGGTCGGGCCACCCCGATCTGGCCAGCTCGCTCCACAACCTCGCGACGGTATACCAAGCAAAAAGAGATTACGGCAAGGCCGACCCGCTCTATCGGCGTGCGCTCTCCATACGGGAGAAGGCGCTGGGGCCGGACCACCCGGTCGTTGCTACCTCGCTCCACCACCTCGCGGGGCTGTACCAATCGAGCGGGGACTACGCGCGCGCGGAGGCGCTCTACGAGCACGCTCTCTCGATCCTCGAGAAGGCGCTGGGGCCCGACCACCCCGAACTGGCCGTGGTGCTCGAGCTCCTCGCAGTGCTTTCCCAGGCCATGAATGAGCCTGCGAAGGCCATTCCCTTCATGCGGCGGGCTGCGGCCATACAAGACAAGAACGCCGTGCTGTTCCTGAACAGCGGGTCGGACGAGGCGAAGCGGGCCTACATGGCTCCGCTTCGCTTCTCGACCTATGTGGCGATCTCCCTGCATGTCCACTTCGCGCCGGACGTGCAGGCGGCCAAGCGGCTCGTGCTCGCCACGATTCTCAACCGAAAAGGGCGCGTATTCGATGCGATGATTGGGAGCTTCACGGCGCTTCGCCACAGCGTTGTCCCAGCGGATCTGGCGCTCCTCGATCAGCTCAGGGCGCTCAATGCACAATACGCCGCTCTCCAATGGCGAGGGGCCCGTGATATGCCCGTTCGCGACTACCGCGCAACCCTGGCCCGCATCGCCGAGGAGCGGGAGCAGCTCGAGGCGGAAATCACTCGCCGCGGCGTTGCGCTGGAAGCCGAGCTGAAGCCCGTCACCCTCGAGCAGGTGCAGGCCGTCATCCCCGCGGGAGCTGCCCTCGTGGAGCTGTTCTGGTACATGCCCAACGACCCGATACCACTTCGTTGGCGCAAGCCCCGCTATGTAGCCTACGTGCTGTATCACGAGGGCGAAATCGCCTGGGCGGACCTCGGCGAGGCCGAGCGCATCGATGCGGCAGTTCGGACGTTGCTTGCGGCGCTCCGCGATACCTCCGGAGGTCCCAGGCCGCCCGCTCGCGAGCTCCTGCCCGCCTCGGAGGCTGACGCCGACCCCTGGCAGGCTGCCCGCGACCTCGATAGCCTCGTCATGCAGCCCGTCCGTCGCCTGCTCGGCTCGACCCGCCGGATCCTGCTCAGTCCCGACGGCGAGCTCAACCTCGTTCCCTTCGGCGCGCTGATCGACGAAGAGGGGCGTTACCTGGTCGAGCGCTACGCATTGACGTATCTCGCTAGCGGCCGTGATCTCTTGCGTCTCCAGATCAGCACGCCGTCGAGGCAAGGTCCGGTCGTCGTCGCCGCGCCTGATTACGATGCCGCGCCGGCACCCACCCCGGCGAGGCATCGCAGTGCCCGCAGCGAGCCTGCCACCGACGCGAGAGGTTTATGGTTTTCCCCGCTGCGTTTCGCCGCGGAAGAAGGTCGCGCGATCGCGCGAAAGCTACCTGGGGCCCACGTCCTCTCGGGCGAAGCGGCCACCAAAGGCGCCCTCGAGGTGCTCGCAGGCCCGCGCGTGCTGCATATCGCGACGCACGGTTTTTTCCTCCCGAACCAGCCCGCGCTTCACGCGCCTCCTCCCAGCCCCCTCGATGCCGGCACGCGCGCCTTGGATGGCCGTCCATGGCCGGCGCACCTCATCAAGAACCCGCTATTGCGCTCGGGTATTGCCCTGGCCGGCGCGAACCGCCCTCACGGCGATGAGAATGGCGGCCTCTTGACGGCGCTGGAGTTCTCGCAGCTCGATCTGACAGGGACGAAGCTCGTCGTGCTGTCGGCGTGCGAGACCGGGGTGGGCGACGTCCACAGGGGCGACGGCGTGTACGGGCTCAGGCACGCCATCATGCTGGCAGGCGCAGAGTCGCAGGTCATGAGCCTTTGGAGCGTCGACGACGCGGCAACGCGCGAGCTGATGGAGGCTTACTACGACAAGCTTTGGGCCGGCTGCGGTCGCGGTGAGGCGCTGCGCCAGGCGCAGCTCGAAATGCTGGGCCGCCCAGACCGCGCGCACCCGTATTATTGGGCCAGCTTCATCATCTCGGGCAACGATGCTCCGCTCGACGCAACAGCCCATCGACTCGGCTCGGCGGGAGCCTAGGGCCGTCCGTCACGACGAGGTTCCTCTCGAGAAGGCAGCCTACTCGAACATCATCCTTCGAAGCACGGAAGCTGGTCACTGTGCATGGCTTGTCGGGATGCTCTCTACACAGAGCGTCGTTGCCGGCAGCGCCGGCTCGAAAAAGCGGAAGCGCGCACCGCTCGGGACGCAACCGTGAGCCGTGAAGCACACCACCCGTGACTTTCACGAGTCATGGCCCTGCGCAGTTGCCGAGCGAGATCCGAATCCCTTCGTTCGATCTGCTCCGCGATGCCTGCCGCGTCCCCAGCCATGGCCAAAATGACCTCGTAAATCCTCAGCATGACGAAACCCTCCGCCCGACGACCCAATCGCCGTCCCCGAGCGGGATCCCCTGATTACCGCTCCCGCCCCCGCTTCCGCTTCCGCTGCCGCTTCCGCTGCCGCTTCCGCTGCCGCTGCCGTTGCCGCTCCCGCTGCCGCTTCCGCTGCCGCTCCCGTTCCCCTCTCGGCTCCCGCCTCCACGCCCGCTTCCTCCGCTGACGGCGCTACCAAGATTCGGGCCTTCGGCTTCGACCCGCGCGCGCCTCATGACCGGGTCACGATAACGTAGATCTCCGGTCTATTCCATTTAGCAAGATGATCAGCTCGGATCGTGATTGCACACGGAGAGCACGATAGATGTGCTCGACATGCTTTCGCGCGGTTCCCTCTTTGAGCTCCAGGGCATTGGCGATCTCCTTGTACGACAGGTCAGACTTCGAAAGGAGCAAGGCCACTTCGCGTTGACGTGGCGTTAGCTTTTCGAGCAGCATCCTCGATCCCCCGAAGGATCCTTCGGGCAACGGGATCTCCCTCATTTCGACTAAAACGAGATCCTCATCGATGGCGTGGGTCTCTTTCGTGAGCTTGTGCGTGCCCACTTCCAAAAAACCTGCTCCATTGGATCCATGGAGGTAGCGAACCGGTCTATCGCTACATGGCGGCGTCGCATGGACTCGCGCCAATAGCTCCGTGAGGCGCATTTTCAAAGGAGTGTCCATGGGTGTATAATGGTGAGCCAGGAGGGCGGCGCGACGGTTTGCTTCCCGTATGGCGCCGCCTGGACCAACCAGCATGTATCCAACGCGCTGCTCTCGCATGATCTGGTATCTGATGGGCTCATGAGGCAATAACGGAATCCTCAACCGGCATATCGTCTGTTGAATGTCCCGGTGGACCAGCTCTAAAAGTCGAGCGTCTCTCCAGGTCGGAAGTCGAGCGTTCGTCTCCGTGAAGAGCCAAATGACATCAAGCTCTACTTCACCACCGCGCGCCGACTTTGTGATCACAATTCCGCTCACGTTGCTGAAGCCATAGTGCGGATACATGATTTGACTATATTGATGCTCCATGAACAACCGACCCGGGAGCGCATCGGCGCCGCGCGCAGCGATTCCCACTGGCAAATGAAGAGCAAATGGTATTGCCAGATCGATGGCGACATGCTGCGCTCGCGATAGCAGAAATGAATCCGGTACGTGGTAGACTGCGTGCAGTGGCTCTGTCGACGACGCGGAGTTGATTGCTTCGACCAACCCTCCCGCAAATGGAAACACATGACGGATTGCGTCGAATATGGCCTTCGCGGGTGACGCGGCGTTGAGCATCTGGAGCTCTCTGCGAGCGACGCCAACGGCCGCAAGCTCATTCCTGGTCCACGTTGGTATCGGCCCGCGTGTGCGAAGCAAGGTCCCGTGAATGATCTCGTCCAAGCTTGGTATTTTGATCGCCAACCTGACCTCCCGGATCAGCTATGGTGTTCTGGGGAATCGGCAACGATAGGACCGTTCCGAACGGCTTGGCAAGGCCGACGTGCTTTCTCGTCGCCCCGAGCGACGCTCGGCCTTGGTCGTCCTCGTAGCCATGACAAGTCTCCCTTCAACGAGGCATACATGCATGGCCGAGGGGGAGGCGGAAGGATGGGGGTGGCGGGACGGATACGGCGTCCGCGATATGCGACAAAGCGAAATCAGCGAGCTTGGCGGGCAAGGTGGGGTCGGCCGCTTCGACGCGCGGCGTTCCACGCGGCACGGCAAAGCGTCACGATGAACCGTCGAG
Organism: Polyangium sp. 6x1; assembly: GCF_029946515.1. Lineage (GTDB taxonomy): Bacteria > Myxococcota_A > Polyangia > Polyangiales > Polyangiaceae > Polyangium. The sequence continues at coordinate 2,630 of NZ_JARZHH010000106.1, read as the reverse complement.
TCTGCTGTCGTCGCCTGCGACGTGCGTCTTCGTCAGCGCTGGGCGCTGCGCCAAGCTTCGCAGTTGAAAACAGCCGTGGCCTGGTAGGGGCGGGTCCTGTCGTTGGGCTCGGGGAGGAGGATCTCCCTCGTGCAATTCGCCGCATACAGATGATGCAGGATCGCATCGAAGCCCTGCTGGGCTTCGTCGAACGTCTTCCATTCGACCGTCGCCAAACACGAGCGCGTGCGACAATCGACGGAGACGAGCTTCAACCCCTCCTTCTGTTCCAAGGTGTCGAAGTCGTCTTCAAAGAGCTTGGCCGTGGTGCTGCTCCATGCCTTGTCGACGGGCTCTTCCCAGTGCCGAGCGACCGCCTGCTCGTGCATCTCGACATTGCGATGTTGCTCGGCCTCGAGGTCCTCGGGCGCCACCTTCGCTTCGGCCTGCGGATGCGCGCCCGCCTCCGCGGTCGCTTCCATGGCGGCGACACGCCGCTCCAGATCGAGCATGCGCCGTCTCTGCGCGTCGTCCGTGCTCGGGTTGGCGCGCTCCGTCGCCAGGGTCGGCTGCATCGAAATGGATGCCGGACCCTTTTTCTCGACAGGCGGCGCGCTGGATCGCGAGACCCATAACGATGTCAACGCTCCTACGGCCGCCCCTGCCGTGATGAGCAGGAGCGGCCAAAGGATGCGCCGAGAATGCTCGAAGCTCCGTTTCATGCGTTACGGGTAGTAAACCCTGAACCCGGTGAGGGTGTTCGTGCCGTCGGTGTTCGGCGGGAGCTCCGCGTGAAGGTATGGAAAAGTCGATGTGGTGGAATCTTCCCACGGTAACAGGGCCGGGTACAGCATAAAGTCGCCCACAGCGTTTCCAGCGCCATTGCTTGTGGCATTTCCGCAAGTGCCTCCCGCCCCGCTGAGGAAACGGCGACAGAGCATAACGCTTATCGCCTGAGTCGCCGAGTTGTCATAGCCCGCTACAGCGACGGAGATCGCATCGCGCGGCTCGTACGTCGTGTCGGACGGAACATCGCAAACGACGTTGAGCGGCGTCGACGTGCTGGTATTGTAGATGCCCTTCGGGCCTATCTTCAGGTAGACGGCGTCCCCGTTGGCGTTGGTGGATGCACAGTGAGAAACTCCGACGCTTCTCACCCACGCGGCATCCGATGAAGCTGCGGTCGTCAAAATCGCGCTTACGGCGACCGATGCGCCGAACAACAGGATCGAGCGTGCATTCATTTGATTTCTCCTTCTCGGGCTCTCGGAGTGCATGGAGCTGATATCGGCTCCATGCAGAGGCTCACGTTGGTCCCATTCGTGCCGATGGCGCAGCTTGTTCTCATGGCCTAAAACTCTCGTCATGAAAGCCGCTGCATTGAACCGATATGCCAGACAGACCCATATTTATTGGTTTGCCATCGATGACGTCGTGATGGGAGGCTCTACGAGACCCGCCCCTTACTCAATACGCAAAATGGCGTAGCTCCGACCCACCGATTCCGCTGTCAACAGAACGCGCGCTTAGGGTGAACAACCCGCCCGTTTGCCCTCGCGCGCGAACACCGTCACCGCGACGCCACCCCCGCGGCAGTATCCCCAGCGCGCCACCGCATCGTGCCCACGCACCCCTTCCTAAGAACAGCGGTACACGATTAGATCGCGGTTGCCGCTTCCGCTGCCGCCCCCGCTTCCGCCCCCGCTTCCGCTTCCGCTTGCCGCTTCCGCCCCCGCTTCCGCTCGGGTAGCGCGCTCTCGCGGCAGGACCTCGGCCGCGCCCTCGCCGACGCTCCGCTCGGGTGCATCGTCGATCTCGGAGTCCGCTTTGGGGCCTCCCCAAAGACCACGCCGACAGCGGGGACTTCGCTTTGGGGCCTCCCCATGACGCACTCCGACGGGCCGGACCTTGCTTTGGGGCCTCCCCATGACGCACTCCAACCGGCGGGACCTTGCTTTGGGGCCTCCCCATGACGCACTCCGACGGGCCGGACCTCGCTTTGGGGCCTCCCCATGACGCGCTCCGACGGGCCGGACCTTGCTTTGGGGCCTCCCCATGACGCACTCCGACGGGCCGGACCTTGCTTTGGGGCCTCCCCATGACGCACTCCGACCGCCCGGACCTCGCTTCGGGTCGTCGACGCTCCGTTTTGGAGCACCCCGCGCTCCGTTCTGGAGCACCTCGCCGCTCCATTCCGGCGCAGCGGCCTTCCTTTCCGTGGATTCCGGGCGGGCACGGCCCGGCGGCCGAGATACCGATGGGCTAGCCGCCGCCGCTGCCGCTCCGCGCGGCTCCGCGCACGGGAGTGCCCTGTATCGAGGTGCGCGAAGCCGGGGCGCTCAGCTCACCGCCGCGCGCCTACCCGAGCGCCCTGCCGCCTTCGCCGCAGCGCGATCAAGAGCCCGAGACCGATCCAGGGGGCCCCGTTCGCCGAGCCGCCCCCGACGACGCAGGCGCCACAGCCACCCTCGCTCGACGGCATTTCCCCGGCGCTACCGCCCGAGCCTGTACCCGTGCTCGTGCTCGTCGCCATCATCCCGCCGGTCCCGGTCGCGCTGCCGCCGCCACCGCCGCTACCGCCGGTCCCGGTCGCGCTGCCGCCGCTGCCGCCGCTGCCGCCGCTGCCGCCGCTGCCGCCACTGCCGCCGCTG
>NZ_JARZHH010000105.1 GCF_029946515.1 Polyangium sp. 6x1 | reverse complement strand
CGGGCATCGACTGCGCGAAGCGCAGTCGATGCGGGGAAAGTTTTTCAAGCTGTCCGCCCCCTCTTGGCAGCGCCAGCCCTGGACCTTTCGTGGAAGAACTGCGCTCCGCGCAGTTCTTCCAACAGGCCGTTGGTACCGCGTTGCCGGCAGAACCATCAGCGCTGCCGTCTTGGCTGGCAGGATCGCCCGTGGTCTTGACCCTGGCCCGTTCGATGAACTGCGCATCGCGCAGTTCATCGACCCCGAGTCCAGCGCTTGCGCTGGTCCGGGTCCAGGGGCGGACAGCCCCGGTGGGGCCTGGGGCAACGCCCCAGCGAAGCGCCTTCCAGCTAAGACACGATCCCCGCCTCCGCCGCGAGCTCCAGCACGCGCCGGTTGTCCGCGACGCGCGACAGAAACACCTGACGCGCCTCCTCTGCATCGAGGCGCGAGGCCATCCACGCGACCCGCTCGCGCGCGACGGAGAGCTCCTCGCGCATCCGCTCGTGCTCGCCCGCTGCGCGTAGCGCGAGCACGCGTGAGAGCCGCACGCCGATCTCGTCGGTGCCCATACGACCGATCGACGCGAGGATCGCCATCGCCGCCTCGGAAGGCTCGAGCGCCGCGGCCACGTCGCCCTGCGCGAGCCGGATCGTGGCGAGCACGGAGAGCGCCATCGCGTCGTAACGGCGCATGCCCGAGAGCAGGCGGCGCGCCTCCTCGACCTTTGCCGCCGCGCGGTCGAGATCGCCCTGCGCGAGCAAGCAGCGGCCGAGCTTGATCCGCGTGAGACCGCCGAGGCGCATGTCCCCTTGCGCGTCGAGCTCCCGTTCGGCCTCCGAGAGCGTCGCGAACGCCTCGTCGTGGCGACCCAGGAAGTAAAGCGCGCTGCCGACGCTCCCCCGTGCGGCCGAGACGATCCGCGACAAACCGAGCCGGCTGCCTGTGGCGAGGAGCTCGCGACAGAGGCCGAGCGCGCGCTCGGCCTCGCCGAGGTCGATGAAAAAGAAGGTGGCGTCGAGCCGCTGCGAGCACGCGCTCCGCAGATCGCCTGCGCGCTCGAAGATTGCCGCGGCTTCGAGGAAAGCTTTGGCCGTCGCGTCGTACCGCCACGCGCGGCTCGCCCGGCTCGCTGCGAGCACCTGGAGCAAGGCCTGCGTGCGCAGCTCGCGGCCCGAAGGATCTTCGAGGAAGGGCTGGAGCGAGCGCGAGAGATCCTGCGAGGCCTCGTATTGCCCGATGATGAAGGCTTGCAGGCCCGTGCGGATCGCCGCCTGGATGAACGCGTCGCTCTGCTCGCCGCGCGCGCCGAACGCCGAAAGCGTCGCGCAGAGCGAGGCGAGCTTGTCCTGCGCGACGCGCCTGCCCGCCGCGATTGCGAGCGCCGAGGCCGCATCGAACCAGCGCGGCGTGCCGGGCTCGAGCACGCGCATCGCCTCCTCGGCGAGCCGCTCGGCCTCCTCGAACGCGCCCTGCCAGTGCGCCGCCTCGGCCTTGAAGCCGAGGCACTCGCCGAGCACACGCCCCTCGGCCCCACGCGCGATCACCCGATCCACGTGCCGGTTCACCGCGACGAAATCGCCGGCTTCGAGCGCCTCGCGCGCGGCGCGATGGTGATGGACGACGGCGCGCTCGAAGTCGCTTCCTTGATCGAAATGTTCGGCGAGAACGGCCGCGCGCGTCTCGCCCGCGGCTTCGAGCCACGCGCCCGCGAGCGCGTGGCCGACGGCGCGATCTGCGGGCGTGAGCATCGCATACGCCGCCTCCCGAAAGAGCGCGTGACGGAAGCCGTACTCGCGTTCGTCCGGGAAACGGGCCTCCCGCCGCGCCTGCACGACCTCCCGATCGCAGAGGAGCGCGATCCACTGATCGACGTCCGCCGGGCCGAGCGCGTCGCCGACGAGCGCTGCGACCCCGCCGCGCCAGAACGTCTCGCCGAGGATCGAGGCTGCGCGCAGAATCCGCCGCGCCTCGAATGGCAGCCGCTCGATGCGGGATTGCACCATCGCGATCACCGTCTCCGGCAGCGTCGACGACCCCGACGACTCGACCGCCGCCCGCGCGAGCTCTTCGAGGAACAGCGGATGCCCCGCGCCGCGATCCACGATCGCCTGCACGTCCTCTTCCCGCGCTTCCTCGCCGAGGCTCCGCCGCACGAGCGTCGCCGCCGCCCGCCGCGACAGGCCCGAGAGGCGCAGGTGATGCACGTCCCGCTCGGCGAAGATCCCCGGGAAAAGCTCCAGCGTCTCCGGCCGCCCGAGCGCGAGCACGAAGAGCGGCAGCGCGTGAAGGTTGCGGAGCAAACGATCGAGGAGTTTTACGCTGGGAGCATCGCCCCAGTGCAGGTCTTCGAGCACGAGGACGAGCGGGCGCGACGTCGTCACGCCCTCCACGAGATCCTCGAACGCGAGCCGGATCTGATCGCCCATCAAGAGCGGATCCCGCCGCGCCGCGCCGAGAAGCTCGCCCTCGTCGGCCCCGGGCCGAGGCGCCTCCACGAGCTCGCCGAGGAACGTCGTGATGCGCGGCTCGTTCGCCTTCGCCACGCGCGGCGCGAGGAAGGAGCGCAGCGCCTCGTGGCGAACCTCGGCGGCCGTCCCATCACGGAGCTTCGCCGCGTCGCGGAGCGCGGACGCGATCGAGCCGAACGGCGCGCCCGCGCTCAGCGGCTCGCCGCGGCCCACCCAGATCTCGACCGAGGGCTCGATGCGCCGCATCGACGCGAGCACCTCCCGCCCGAGCCGCGATTTGCCCGCCCCCGCCTCGCCCACGACGACCGCGGCCGTGGCGCGCGACTCGCCCACGACGTCCTCGAAGAGCCGCTCGATGTACCCGACCTCCCGCTCACGCCCCACGAACGGCGTGGCCCGACCCGCGGCCCGCCGCGACGCTTCCCCCGCAGGATCCTCGGCGACGAGCACGTGCAGCTCACCGATGCGCGAAAGCGCGAACCGCGCGTCGAGCAGCCCGCGTGTCGTCTCGTCGATCACGATCCCGCTCGTGTCCGCGGGCGCGAGGCGGAGCAACGCGCCGGCGCGCGCGGCCGCATCGGAGAACAGCGATCCCGCGCCTGCGCTCCCGCGCCCCGTCGTGAGCGCGAGCGGCCGCCCCGCCCCGAGCGCTCGCATCTCGAGCGCGCATCGCGCCGCCGCCGTGGCTTGATCCGTCGCGGCCCCGCGCCCCGCGAGCGCCACGAGGACCGTGCCGTCCCCGAGCGCCTCGATGCGACCGCCGAGCGGCGCCGCCACGCGCGTGATCGCCTGCACGAGCGTGGAATCTCGGTGATCGAGCACAGTGTCGTCGAGCGGCGAGGCACTCGGGAGCGGCGCCGCGGCGAGCAGCACGACCGACACGAGCCGCAGCTCCTCGCCGGTGAGCGAAGGCGGCCGCTCGCTCGGAATGGGCCTCGGGACGAACCGCCCAGGATCGATCGCGGAGAGCGCCGTCGCGACCTCACCCGCGGGACAGAGCCTCCGCTCGGGATCCTTCTCCAGGAGGGCCGCGACGAGCGCGTCGAGCTCGGGCGGCATGCTCGGCACGATCGAGCGCAGGCGCGGCGCGGGCTCGAAGAGGATCTGCGAGATCACGCCGAGGAGGTTGTCCGTCGGAAGGAACGGCTTCTGCCCCGTGAGGCATTCGAAGAGCAAAGCCCCGAGCGCATAGAGATCCGCGCGCCCGTCGACGTCCCGCGCGCCGCGGATCTGCTCGGGCGCCATGTACGCAGGTGTGCCGATGAGCGCCCCCGTGAGCGTGGCCGTCTGCGTGCCCGCCACGCGCGCGAGTCCAAAATCGATGACCTTCACCCGCGCCGGATCGCGATCGACGAGGAACACATTGTGGGGTTTCACGTCGCGATGAACGACCCCGATCGCGTGCGCCGCACCAAGCGCCTCCGCGACCGCGCGCGCGATCGGAAGCGCTTCGTCCGGCGCGAGCGGACCACGCGTGATCCGCCGCGCGAGATCCTCGCCTTCGAGCCACTCCATCGCGAGCCAAGGCCGCTCTCCAGCGAGCACACCGTGCCCGACACAAGCGACGATCGCAGGGTGCGAGAGGCGCTCGAGCGCAGCGACCTCCCGCTGAAAACGCTCCTCGACTTGCGCGCCCGCCAAGCGGAGAACCTTGAGCGCCACGGGCATCCCCGAGCCCGTATCCGTGGCTCGGTACACCTCCCCCATGCCGCCTTCGCCCGCGAGATGCTCGATCACGAATCGCTGCGCGACGACCGTGCCGGCTTCCATCGCCCACCCTTACCTGCCTTCGCCCAGAGCGACCAGACCCGGCGCCCACCCCTACGCCAAGGGTGAAAGGGCATCGACACCTACACGAGATCACAACGTACGTTCACCCAATTGCCTGGTCGACGAGGCAAGCGACGAGGTCGGACCAGGGCCGGGGTCTCGCCGACGAGGCAAGCGACGGGGTCGGACCAGGGCCGGGGTCTCGCCGCCGAGGCACGCGACGGGGTCCGATCAGGGCGGGGGTCTCGCCGGCGAGGCACGCGACGGGGTCGGATCAGGGCCGGGGTCTCGTCGCCGAGGCACGCGACGGGGTCCGATCAGGGCGGGGGTCTCGCCGGCGAGGCACGCGACGGGGTCGGATCAGGGCCGGGGTCTCGTCGCCGAGGCACGCGACGGGGTCCGATCAGGACGAGGGTTTCATCGAGGAGCCGCCGCGCCGGGGCGCTGCCCCGAACCCCGCGGGGGCTGTTCGCCCCTCGACCCGAACCAGGGCCAGCCCTGGACCTTTGTTGGAAGAACTGCGCGGAGCGCAGTTCTTCCACAGGCCGTTGGTGGTACCGCGTCGCCGGTTGAACCGTTAGCGCCGCTGTCTTCGTTGGCAGGTACCGCGTCGCCAGCAAAACCGTCAGCGCGGCTGTCTCGGTTGGCAGGGTCGCCTGTGGTCTTGACCCCGGCTGTTCGATGAACTGCGCGGAGCGCAGTTCATCGACCCTCAGTCCAGCGCGGGCGCTGGTCCGGGTGCAGGGGCGGACAGCCCCTGCTGGGGCCTGGGGCAAAGCCCCAGCGCAGCGCTTCCCTCGAGGTCTACCGCGCCCTTTGCTTTCCAACGGGGGCTGCGTGAGTACACTCGCCGCCCGTGACGACCCCGGCAGATCCTGAGGAAGCCCGCGTGATGGGCTTGCATCCTGTGGACTTCGTCCTTGCGCTGGTCGTCGCCTCGCTTGCGACGGCCCTTGTGCTCCTCGACAGGCTCGTGCTCTCGGCGTTTGCGAAGATGTATGCGGACTTCGGCAGCGAGGCTGTCTTGCCGCTCGTGACGCGCGCTGTGCTCGCTCACGTCACGCCGCTTGGTGGGGCTGCGGGGGCGATCGCGATCGCTGTGGCGGGGGTTTTTGCGCGGAAGAGCGGCAAGGGTGGGATGGCGGTTGGCCTCTTCCTTGGCGGGATTGCGCTTGCCATCGGCGCGGTTGGCCTCTCGATGTATGGGCTTTATGCGCCGATGTTCGAGCTTGCTGGCAAGGTGAAACCTTAGATCACCGGCGCCGCTTGCGACGCGGGCGCGCTTCTTCTTCGTCGGCCTCGGGCATCTCGCCGATCTGCTTGTTGTAGCGGCGCGCGGCGTTCGCTGCCTTTTGTGGATCGTCGATCGGGTGCTCGCGCTTCGTTCGCGCGTAGCCGGCCCAGGCCACGCCGCCGCCCACGAGGCCCAGGATCACGCCGCCGGTCGCGGCTGCTGTCGTCCACGTGGGGCGGGACTCGGTGCCGTACTCATCTTTCGTCGAGAGGGAGGACCCGAGGATGATGCCTGCGAGCATGGCTGCGCCGCCGGCGATCGCGAGCCCGATCCCGACCCGGTTCATGCTCACGCCGGTGGCGCGATAGTCGGCAATTTCGTTCGCTGTTCGGGTGTCGCCGGCGATGCTGAAAAAGTCCTGATCGTCGATGGGCTCTTCGCCCTGGAACACCTGCCAGCGCGTGACGTCGTACGAGCCGACCTGGTTCTCGTAGAGCGACGACGTGCCCACGAGCCGCCCGGACGAGTCGCGGTGCTGCACCTCGCCGACCTTTGCCTGCGTGACGTACGTGTGCGTCTCGGTTCGAACCTCGACGTTCAGCGGCTCGCCCGTGGTCTCGATGCCCGTCTTGGGCAGGCTGGCGCAACCCCAGGATCCCATTGCGAGGACCATCACGACGGGAGCCGCGCTCCACCCAATTCTACGACGAGGCTCGATCTGACTCATGGACCCTCCACCGGTCCGGGAGAAGACAGCACCGACGAAAGGCTGTCAACGGGTCCGCGAGGAATGCGTTTCAGCGCACCGCGAGCATCGCGCGGAGCGTCTCGTCGAGGTAGCGCACCGCGAGCCCCACCGTCCGCCGCTGGCTCTCGGGGCTTGGGCCGAGCACGGGCGCGACTTCCATGACATCCCCCGCCACGATCCCTACCTCGCGGCCGAGCCGCCGGATCAGCTCGACCACGAAATCCGGCTCCAGCCCGCCGGGCTCCGGCGTGCCCGTCGCGTCGGCGAATCGCTCGTCCGTCCCGTCGATGTCATTGGAGAAATAAACGCCCGTCACGCCCCGCTCTTTGAGATGCGCGAGCAGCGCGTCGAGCGTGGCTTCGGGTTTGGCGAGGCACTCGTCCGCCCAGAATTGCCGCACGCCGAGGCCCTGCTCCCAGTGGCCGCGCTCGTGCCGCGAGGCCCGCGTGCCGACCTGCACGAGCCTTCCATCCCGCCCGAAGAGCTCGTTCGCGTGATAGGACCAGGTCGCGAAGCAAATACGAATCCCGAGGCGCTCGGCCAGAAGATCGGTGTGCGCGTCGGGCTGCACGATGCCCCAGCGCTCCTTCGCCGGCGGACGCACGCGCGCGAGCGCGGCGGCCACGGGCCAGGCCGTCGAATGATCGCCGCCGATGACGAAGGGTTTTACGGCGGGGTTCATCTGAAACACGAGGTCGAGCGCGCGCTCGGCGATCGAGAGCGGCGAGACGGGCAAGCGCTCGGCCATGTCCGCGGGGACGTTCGGGTAGAGCGCCTTGCGGGAGGCGGCCTTCTGCGCCTCGCTCAGCATGTCGTCCGAGAGGAGCTGGGGGACGACGAAGACGTCGCCGATGTCGACGACGCCGAGCTCGGCCGCGCGCACCGGAAAATCGGGCTGCTCTTCGAGCAAGCGCGAACGGATCGCCTGGGGGCCGAGGTTTGCCCCGCGCCGGAAGCCCGCCCCGACGTCCGAGGGTACGCCGAGGATCACGACGCGCGCCGTCGGGATGCGCGCGAGCGCTTCGAGGTGCTTTTGCTGCACGGCCTCGTCGCTCGTGACCTGGTAGAGCGCGCGTTGCAGCGCGAGCTGCTCGGCGCGCCCCGTCGAGACCAGGTGGAGCCCGCCCCCCGCGGGCCGGAGGAGAACGGCGAGCTCTTCGATCGGCGTCATGGCGGGCCTAGCGTAGGCCAGAAGGCCCGGCCGCGCACTTCCGTCAGCGCGCGGAGGCGGCCCCGCGCGCCGTCACGAGCACGACCTTGCCCTTCACCCGCCGCTCGGCCATCGCGGAGAGCGCCGCGCTCGCCTGTTCGAGCGGATAGGTCGTGTCGACGTGCGGCCGGATGCGGCCGTCCCGCACCCACCCGAAGAGCTCGGCGAGCCCCTCGCGATATCGCTCGGGCTCGCGCATCGTGAACGAGCCCCAGAACACGCCGACGATCGAGCAACCCTTCAGGAGCGTGAGATTCAGCGGGATCTTCGGGATGTCGCCCGCAGCGAACCCGACCACGAGGTAACGACCTCGCCAGGCCATCGCGCGCAGCGCCGGCTCGGCGAACGAGCCTCCGACGGGGTCGTACACGACGTCGACGCCGTTCGGCGCGAGCGCCTTGAGCCGCGCTTTCAGATCCTCGCGGCTGTAGTTCACGACCTCGTCGGCCCCGCGCGCCCGACACACCTCGAGTTTGTCGTCACTCGACGCGCAGGCGATGACCCGCGCGCCGAGGAGCTTGCCGATCTCGATCGCGGCGATGCCCACGCCGCCCGCCGCGCCGAGGACGACGAGCGTCTCGCCGGATTGGAGCGCCGCCCGATCGACGAGCGCGTGGTGCGTGGTCCCGTACGCCACGAGCAGCGTCGAGGCCGTGACGAGGTCGATCCCGTCCGGCACCTTGATCACCTGCCCCTCGCCCAGCGCGACCTCCTCGGCGAAGCAGCCGTACGGGGCCCAGGCGACCACCCGATCCCCGACCGCGAGCGACGTCACGCCGCTGCCCACCGACGTGACGATCCCGGAGACCTCGCCGCCCGGCGAGAAAGGCAGGCCCGGCTTGAACTGATATTTGTCCTGGATGACCAGGAGGTCCGGGAAATTGACCGAGGCCGCGTGGACCGCGACGATCACCTGGCCCGCGTCGGGCGTGGGGCTCGGGAGGTCCTCGACGACGAGCGACTCGGGGGGCCCGAAGGCCTTGCAAAGAACGGCTTTCATCGTGGGTTCGTGGGTCCTTCTCAGGGCGCGAATTTGCGGATCCAGGCGTTGTACCCCTGATCCGTCGTGAGCTCGGTGCCGACGACGAACACCTCGGAGGCGGCATTCGTCGTGATCCCCTCGCCGTAATCGGCGCCGTCCGCCGTGCCGTTGTGCACGTTGGTCCAGAGCTCCTTGCCGGTGGGATCGTACTTGCGGGTCCAGACGTCGGTCGAGAGGCCGGTGGTCATCTCGTAGCCCGTCACGATCGCATTGCCGCTCGCGTCGCTGGCCACGGCGTAGATCACGTCCTGGCCCGCCGGGACCTGGCTCGTATGGGTCTGGGTCCAGAGCTCCTGCCCGCTCGCATCGTACTTGCGCAGCCAGGCGTCGAGGCCGAGGGTCGTGGTCTCGCCGCCGCCAACGTAGAGGGTTCCATCCGGAGCGACCGCGACCGCGAGCGCGAGATCGTCGTGGTTCAGCGCGCCGTTGAAGATGCGCCTCCAGATCTCGACGGGAGCCCCGCCATCGTCGTCGATCCTGGCCACCCGGACGTCCGTCCAGCCCGCCTCGTTCGTCTCGTACCCAGCGACGTAGAGAATATTGCCGTCGAGCGCGATCCCCTGCGCCGAGTCGTTGCCGTGGCCAGGCCCATCCCAGAGCATCTGGTCCACGATCTCGCCCGTCTGGCCCGCGAGCTTCATGACCAGGAAATCGCTCCCGCCAGCGTTCGTCATCATGCCCCCGACGACGAACAAATGCCCGCCGCGCGCCGCGACGCCCCAAGCATAATCGTACCCGTTGGCCTCGCCGTCGTAGGTCACATCCCAGATCGGATCGCCATTGGGATTGTACTTGTGGACGACGATGTCCGTCGTCCCGTCGGCGATGGTCTCGTACCCGACGGCGTACACGTTGCCCGCCGGATCGAGCGCGACGCCGTAAATGCCGGCATCGAGGCCCGCCGCGCCGTTCACTTGCCGATACCACATCGGGTTGCCCAGCGGATCGAGCTTGGCGACGAACCCGTCGTAATGGCCGGGGTTGCCCGAAACCCCGACGAGCCCGCCGACGACGAGGTTGCCCTTGTTGTCCAGCCGGACGCTCGTGAGCTCCTCGCCCGTCGACCCCGGGATGCCCTGGCTCTTCGTGAAGAGCACGGTACCGGAGACGACGCAGTCGTGGTTGCAGCCGTCGCCGTCGACCAGGTTGCCGTCGTCGCAACTCTCGAACCCCAAGAAGACCAACCCGTCACCGCAGTGCGCAGCCGTGCACGAGGTCGTACACCCGCCGGTGTCGCTGTTCAGCACGCCGTTGTCGCATTCCTCGCCGGCATCGAGCTTCCCGTCGCCACAGAAGCCCACGGAGCCGCCGACGCCACCCACGCCGCCGACACCGCCCACGCCCCCGACGCCGCCGACACCGCCCACGCCCCCGACACCGCCGAAGCCGCCGATACCGCCCACGCCCCCGACACCGCCGAAGCCGCCGATACCGCCCACGCCCCCGACACCGCCGAAGCCACCCGCGCCGCCGTGCCCGGCGAACCCTCCGTCGCCGTCCGAGCCGCCGTCGCCGGTGATCGGGCTCGATCGGCCGCAGCCGCTGGCAGCAGCAAAACCTGCGAGGAGAAAGGCAAGGATCGGGGCCGCGGTAAGTCGAGTTGCCATGGTATGCCCGACATTTGCCACGAGGGCCGGGCTGCCACAAGGGCCGAGCCGTCGGCCCGGGACGCGTTTCCCGCGTCCCGGGCCATGTCCCCCACCATGCTGCCTCAGAACGGCATCTCTTCGAGCATGTCGGCTTTGCGCGGCGGAGCGCCGTTCCGCTTGCGCGGCGGCCGGGCCGGCGGCGCGGGCTCCGGCGAGGCCTCCGGCTCCTCGTGCGGCAGCGGCATCTCCATCGGCGCGACCTCGTCGTCCGTGTCACGCCGCTGCGCCGCGGCGGGCTCGCGGTGCGTCGCCGGCGAGGGCCCGCCCGCGAGGCAGATGTCCCGCGCGTGCACCTCGGTCTTGTAGCGCTTCTGCCCGTCCTTCTCGTAGCTCGACGTGCGCAGCGTCCCCTCCACGAGCACGCACGATCCCTTGCCGAGGACGCGCGCGAGGCCCTCGGCGCGCGGGCCGAAGACGACCACGCTGTGCCACTCGGTCCGCTCCGTGAGCTCGCGGTTCCGGTCGAGGAACGATTCGTTCGTCGCCATCCGGAACTGGAGCACCGCCGTCCCGCTGCCCGCGTACCGGAGCTCCGGATCCGCGCCGAGGTTGCCGAGAAGTACCACCCTGTTCATGCCGTCGCTCATGTCGTCCTCCGTCGTTTCATGATCGCTCGAATGGTTTTTCCTGAAATGGCCCGCTCAGGCCGCCTTCTCCGCGGGACGGGCGCCCACGCGCGCCTCCGAGCCCGCGATCACCGCGGCGCGCAGGGCCGAGAAGATCCGCTCGTTTCCGAGCAGCGTCTCCCGCGCGCGCTCGCGCCCCTGCCCGAGATGCTCGCCGCTGAACGAGAGGTGCGCCCCGCTCTTGTCGACGACGCCGATCTGGCAGCCGTAATCGATGAGATCCGAGGCCGCGTCGACGCCGGTCCCCCAGCGGATGTCGAACTCCGCCTCGCGGAAGGGCGGCGCGAGCTTGTTCTTGACCACCTTCACCCGCGTCCGCGAGCCCACCGCCTCGTCGCCGACCTTCACGGGCCCGATGCGCCGCACGTCGAGCCGTACGCTCGCGTAAAACTTCAGCGCGTTGCCGCCCGTCGTCGTCTCGGGGTTGCCGAACGTGACCCCGATCTTCTGCCGGAGCTGGTTGATGAACACGAGCGTCGTGCCCGTCCGGTGCGCGATCGCCGTGAGCTTGCGCAGGGCCTGGCTCATGAGCCGCGCCTGCAGCCCCATGTGCGCGTCGCCCATGTCGCCCTCGATCTCCGCCTTGGGCACGAGCGCCGCCACGGAGTCGACCACCACGATGTCGACCGCGCCGCTCCGCGTGAGCGTCTCGGCGATCTCGAGCGCCTGCTCCCCGCAATCCGGCTGCGAGACGAGCAGCCGCTCCGTGTCGACCCCGACGGCGCGCGCATAATTCACGTCGAACGCGTGCTCGGCGTCGATGAACGCCGCCACGCCCCCTGCGGCCTGCGCCTCGCGCATCGCGTGCAGGGTGAGCGTCGTCTTGCCGCCGCTCTCGGGGCCGTAAATCTCGACGATCCGGCCGCGCGGGTAGCCGCCGATGCCGAGCGCGGCGTCGAGGGCCATCGCGCCCGTGCCGATCACCCGCACGTCCGTCTCCGCCTCGTCCCCGAGCGACATGATCGCCCCTTTGCCGAATTGCTTCTCGATCGAACCCACGACCGTCTTCACCGTCCGCATCTTCTCCAAGAGCTCCGTCATCATCGGTAAAACCGCCTTTCTTGCCCGTTACTTCGACCGCCGCAGAAACCAGTTGCTAAGAAAAATCGTTTTTCCGGGCCGGCGCGTACCGCGTCGCCGCCGCGCCGTCGCGATCGAGCAGCCGCGCCTGGATCGCCTCCGCCACGTGGCTCGCCCGCACGGCCCCGCCGCCGTCGAGATCCGCGATCGTCCGCGCCACGCGCAGCACCTTGCCGTACGCCCGCGCCGAGAGGCCGAGCCGCTCCACCGCCTGCCCGAGGATCGTCCGGCCCGCCGCGTCCGGCGTCGCCACCCGCTCGACGTCGCGCGGGCCGAGCTCCGCGTTCGTCAGGGCGCTCGTCTCGCCCGCCTCCCGCCGCGCCGCCTGGATCGCCCGCGCCGCGATCACCCGCCGCCGCACGTCCGCGCTCGCCTCCCCTCGCTCCTTGCCCCCGAGGTGCGAGACGTCCACCGGCGGCAGCGGCACCTGCAAGTCGAGCCGATCGAGGAGCGGCCCGGACAAACGCGCTCGATACCCTCGCACGCGCTCGGGGGTGCAGGCGCAGCGGCGTTTGTCGTCGCCGAAGAGCCCGCACGGGCACGGGTTCACCGCGGCGACCACGAGTGGCCTCGCCGGGAACGTCACGCGGCTCTGCGCGCGGCAGATCGTGACGAGGCCGTCTTCGAGCGGCTGCCGCAGCACCTCGAGCGCGCTCCGCTTGAATTCGAGCAGCTCGTCGAGGAAGAGGCAGCCATGGTGCGCGAGCGAGACCTCGCCCGGCCGGATCGGATCACCCCCGCCGACGAGGCCCGCCGGGCTCACCGTGTGATGCGGCGCGCGAAACGGCCTCGCCTGCGCGAGGCCTCGATCCGAGGAGAGGAGCCCGACGACCGAGTGGATCGCCGTCACTTCGAGCGCCTCGTCGTACGAGAGCGGCGGCAAGATCGTCGGCAGCCGCCGCGCCAGCATCGTCTTGCCCGCGCCCGGCGGGCCCATCATCAAGAGGTTGTGCGCGCCGGCCGCCGCGATCTCCAGCGCGCGCCGCGCCACGTGCTGGCCTCGCACCTCCGCGAGATCCACGGCCGCCTCCGCGAGGTTTTCCGCGAGCGACGGGCGCGGCCCCGCCGACGGGAGCTTTTCTTCCCCCGCGAGCGCCGCCACGACGTCGCCGAGGTGCTCGGCCACGAGGACCTCGATCCCCGGCACGCTCGCCGCCTCGGCCCCGTTGTGCCGCGGAACCACGGCGCGCCCGAGGCCCCGCGCCGCCGCGCCGCGCAGCGCCGGTAAAACCCCACGCACGGGCCGGATCGCGCCCGTCAGCGAGAGCTCGCCGAGGAACGCGAGCCCGCGGAGGGACTCGCCCGGCACCTTGCCGAGCGCGCCGAGCACCGCCATGGCGATCGCCAGATCGAACGCGCCGCCGCTCTTGCGCAGATCGGCGGGCGCGAGGTTCACCGTGATCACGTGCTCGTCGAGGGCGACGCCGATCTGCGAGAGCGCCGAGCGCACGCGGACGCGGCTCTCGCGCACGCTCGCCTCCGCGAGCCCGACGAGCTGGAACGACGCCGGCCCGCGGCCGGAGTCCACCTCGACGCGCACGGGAGACGCGTCGAGGCCGACGAGAATGAAGGTCAGGGCCGTCGCCTGCATGCCCGCCCTTTTGCGAGCGGCATGCCGGTCCGAAAAACGCGGAAAAACCCGCAGATTTGAGGCGACCGAGGGTGGCGGCGTGGATGTCCGCCTGGCGGCCGCCAGGGGTCCCCGCGCCTACGTTCGCGTGGTAGGGTCGTCGCCGATGGGGCGTCGCCTCGTTCGATCCAGGGTCGTGCTCGGGCTCGGAGCGCTCGTGATCGCGGGATGCGACCGGACCGCGCGCGTCCACGTCGAGGGGCGGATCCGGCTCGATCGAGCGACGGACGCAGCGCTCGTGGTCCCGCTCGAAGGCGCGAAAGGCGCATTCCCCGTGGACGAATCGGGCCGGTTTGTCGGAACATACGGCGCGCTCCACGTGCATCCGGACCGCATTCCGCTGCTCGTCCACGTCCCCGGCATTCGCCCGTTCGTGCTCCTGCCCGGCCGTGATTTCCGCATCGAGGCGCGGGACGGCTCATTCCACGCCGAGCTCGACCTCGATCCGGCCCGCGCGCGGCCGCCGCGGTCGCTCCCGCTCGCGTGCACGACCGAGTCGTGCACCGCGGATTTGCCCACGGAGGCGAAGGGCTGCGTGTCCACGATCGTCGTGCTCGACGGCGCGAAGACCACGCTCGTCGCGCCCGGCAGCCAGCGCCTCGAGGGCGGCGGTACGCGCCTCATGGCGTTTTTCCCCTTACCGCGGCAACGCGCACGTTCGCTCGTCCTCGTCAGCACGTGCGGCGACGACGCGTACGTCTCGGAGGTCGCGACCTTCGACGGCCCTTGAGACGGCTCGCCCGGGCGGTACACTCCGCGCGATGATTCGAAGGCGTTCGTCAGGTACGCTCCTCCTCGCGGCCGCGCTCGTGCTCTTCCCCGCATGCCGCCGCGACGAGAGCGCCGCGCCCGGAGACGCCGGGGCCGACGCAGCCCCGCCGATCGCCGCCTCCGCCGCAGCGAATCCCGCGCCTCCGCCGGCGGACTTCGCGCCCGCGCCCGACGTGCCCACCGATCGCTCCGTGCCGGGGACCGAACCGAAGCGCTTTTTGGTCAAACGGCTCGAAGACGACCCGCGCCTCTCCCCGCATCGCGACGCCGTCCTCTCCCATTTCGGGGCGAACGTGGGTCTCCCGCTCTCTTTGCAGGTCGAGGTGCTGCCAGGGGATCGTCAGGCCCTCCTGATCCAGGATTCATCCCAGCCCGACAAACCCCTCGTGCTGGTCGTGGCGGCGGACGGCACGCGGGCGTGGACGAAGGAAATGCCGCTCGCGGGGATCGTGCCGGGCGTGCGGGAAATCGCCGTGGTGCGTGGGCCGGAGTCGTCGGTCGGCGTGGCGTTTTGTGACGCGGCGGGCGAGCTCGCGGCGCTCCGCACCTGGACCTCGGAGGGCGGGATCTTCGCCGATTACGAGGTCGTGGAGATCCCCCATTGCGAGGCCCTCTCCGCGCTGTACTGGCCCGGGCACGGGCACGTCGTCGTGGCCTCGGGGGAAGGCGAGGCGCGTGCCTCGCGGATCGACGAGCGGGGCATGCGCGCGTGGGGCCGATCCGGGCTCACGCTGCCCTGGAAGCCGGCTCCGGGCGCGGCCGTCGGGATCCTGGTCGATACCGAGGATACGTTTGTCCTCGTCGGCGCGGGCTCGGCCGCAGGGCCTCTTTCGCAGCGCGAGGAGGCCGTGTTCGCCATGCGGTACGACGAGCGCGGCAAAGAACTCTGGCCCGCGCCCATCGCGGTCGGGCGCCCCTCCGGAGAGGCGCCGAAGCGCCCCACGGCGCGGGTCGTGGCGACCGGCAAGATGGAGATCGAAATGACGGAAGGATCCACGCGGCGGAGGCTCGAGCTCTCGTCCGAGGGGACCGTGATCGTCTTGCCCGAGCGGCGCTGAAGCCCCGGAGGTTCATCGGACGCGAAGGCCGCGACCTTCGCGAGCAGCGCGGACGCGCAATCAGCGAGCGGCCGCGGGTGGGAACGTCCCCGAGCGGCTTCAAGGGCTCGCGAGCCCGGCCCCCCACGTGCGCCCCGACAGCATTGTCCCCGGGACCCCGCGGCCCCCAGGGACGTTGTGCGGGGTCATGCAGTCACGACGGTATACCAGATTCTGGCATGGCAGGACAGACCCTCGGCACGGCGGGCTGCCCCACCCTCGCCGGGCCCGCTCCCCGGTAAAACGCCATCGCGACGTCGCAACGTTCGAAACAAGGGAACCATCCGCCCCCCTCGTTCGTGGTACGCGGCGACGTTTCACGAAGCGACGTTGCGACGTCGCGACGTCGTGACGTCGCTACCGAGGAAAACCATCCGCCCCACGCGTTCGTGGCACGCCGGAACGTTTGATGACGAAGCGACAAACAACGAACCCCATCACCGTCGAGTTGCTGGAAGCGGCGGCTCGGGGCGACAGGGAGGCTTCGGAAACGCTCGGGGATTTCATCTACGGGTGGGTCCACAGCGTCCTCCACGCCGGCCCCGACGTCGACGACGCGGCCCAGGAGGCTTTCGAGGCGGTCCTCAGGGCCATCCGCACGCACCGGTACGACGCGTCCGTCAAAGACAAACACGCGTGGGTCGTCAAGATCGCGGTGCGCAAGGCGATCGACGTGCGTCGGAAGCAGCAGCGGGAGCGCAAGGTGTTCGAGGGGCCGGTCGCGGACGAGGCCACGGACCCGGTGAGCACGGACCCGATCTCGCGCATCGAGCAAAGGCAGCGCGCCGAGCGCGTGAACGACATCGTGAAGGACCTGAACGAGACCGATCGCGCGCTCCTCTTGCTCCGATACGAGGAGGCTCTCAGCTACGAGGACATCGCGCAG
Organism: Polyangium sp. 6x1; assembly: GCF_029946515.1. GTDB lineage: Bacteria > Myxococcota_A > Polyangia > Polyangiales > Polyangiaceae > Polyangium. The sequence continues at coordinate 9,267 of NZ_JARZHH010000105.1, read as the reverse complement.
GCGCTCTCCATCCCGCTCGGGACCGTGAAATCACGGCTCTCGCGGCTGATCGAAAAACTCAAGCTGCCCGGGAGCGATTTATGAAGCCGTCGCAGGCGAGGAAGCAACCAACCCCGGCGCCCGCGCCGAAAAAACGGCTCGCGAAGCTCATCACGCTCTTCGTCCGCCCGCGGAGCGGCGTCCGCGAGGCACCCAAGAAGCCCGCCGCGTCGCAGGCGCCGCGCCCGATGCCCGCGCCGTTTGTCTTGCCCACGCCCCCGCCGAGCGCCCCGCCGGAGCCGGCGCCGGCCTCCGATCCGATCCTGCGCTCGGTCGTGGCGGCGCTCGCGCCCGACCCCGACATGCGGGCGCCGGAGGCGCTGCGCGAGCGCCTCGTCGCCTGGGCCGAGGAGACGGCCGAACCCGCGACCCCCGCCCCCGCGCCGCTCGACACCGTCGCGGCGGAACCTCCTTCGCTGTGGGACAAGCTGCGCCGCCTCGCCCCCGTCCTCCTGGAGCGGTTCCGCAAGGCTTCACGCGGCGCGCGTTGACGTTCTCCGCTACGCTCTGGCCGAGCCATGCACCCCGACGGGTATTTCGCGCTCGTCCTCGATGCGCCCTCCGCCGAGATCCTCCGGCGGCGCTTCTGCACCTTGCCCCGCCCGATCGCCCACCATTGCACCGTGCGGTATGGCACGAAAAACCCCGCCGACCTCCCGCCTCCTTTCACGGCGGATGACCTCGGCCGCGCCTTCACCCTCGCCGTCACGGGATACGCGCGGCGGGAGGACGGCGGGGTCGAGGCGGTGGTGGTGGGGCTCCTCCTCGGCGACGGGAGGCTCGTCGAGAAGGGTTTTACGGAGAATGCCATTCCGCACGTGACCGTCGCGACGGACGGGATCACCGAGCCGGCGACGGCGAACGATCTGCTCCGGGCCGGCTTCGAGCGTCTCGAAGGGCCCCTGCTCCTCGCCCGGCTCGAACATACGTGGGCGTCGTCGAGCCAGGAGGAGCCGCCCGGCGCGTGATCACCGCGTGAGCTTCGAAAGCGCCGTCCGCGCCCGCCCGCGGTACCCCTCCACCTCGGTCCCGAGGCTCGCGATCCGCGTGCGGAGCTCCTTCACCTTGGCTTCCTTCTCGAGGATCTGCGCCGTGAACTTCTCCGCGTCGTTCTTCGATCGCGTCGCGCCGAGGTAGCCTCGCAGCCGGCCGAGATCCTGGACGAGCTCATCGAGATCGGCCCTTCGTTTCGGCAGGAGGCTCTCGCGCGCCTCCGCGTCCGTGAGGTGCTTCGCGGCCTCCTCGAGCGCGGCGCGTTGCGCCGCGGGCAATTTCGGCGCAGCCGCGATGGCGCGGAGCCCCCTCGGATTCAGCGCGCTCACGGCCGTTCCCCGGGACAACCCCTGGTCGGTCTCGATGCGCCGCACCTTCTTCGATCGCGGCTCGCTCGCGAACACCGCGAGCGGCTTGTTCGACACGACGTCGAAATCGAGCTCGTCCGCGCCGTTCACGGTCGCGTTGCGCACGAGATCGAGGTTCAAGAAGACCGTGCGCGCCCCGCCGCTCCGGTTCTCGATCGTGTAATCGACGCGCGTGTGCCGGATGAAATGCTCGGTGAGCTGCTCGCCCTGGAGCTCGACGAGCTGCACCTCGTCCGTGACCAGCATGTTGTTTTGCGTGAGCTCGACGTCGATGTCCGTGCCGAACGCGATGAAGCGGCTCTCGCTCGGCTTCAGGCGGTCGATCTGCGCCTCGCCGGCAAAACCGCCGTCCGCGAAAAACGAAATGGGGCCCGCGGGCAAGGTCTGCTTCGTGTCGTTCTTGATGCGCGCCGCGCTCCGGCCGACGTCGTCGACGCTCCCGAACCACACGATCCGCCGCGCGGAGATCGATTGCTGCAGGAAGGGCAGCAGCGCCGATCCGTGCGCCCGGAGGTCGATCGGAATGGGGAGCGAATACCGGAAGAGCGCGCCCGCTTCCATGCCCTCCGCCTCGGCCACCTGCGCGAGATCCCCCACGGAGAGCACCGTGCTCGATCCGTCGCCGGCGCCCGTGCCGCTCCCGTGCCCGATCGTGCCGATCCTACCGACCCCGATCCCCTCCCCGCGCCCGCCCCCGCCCGCGCCGTAGCCCGAGAGCCCGAGGCCGCCCGCGCCGAACGAATCGCCGATCATCTCGCTCCACATCGCGTCCGCGGTCTTCAGGACGAGCTGCGGGATCGTCGAGAGCGGCTCGCTCGGCGTGAGGAGCTCGCGTCGCGTGTATCGCGGCGCGGCGAGCGGATACAGGAACGAATCGGGGCGGCCGTTGACGAGCTCGATCTTGACCTTCTTCCATTCCTCGTCCGTGTCGTTGTGGACGAGCGCCCAGCCCTGCAGCGTGCCGCGTTGCTCCTTGCCGCTGAGCACCATCCGGTACGTCGAGCGCCAGACCGGCGCCTCCGCGACATACCCGAGCGTCACGTCGGACGTGCTCTCCGCGAGCACCCGCAAATCGCGCCGCGCGGAGGCGCCTTGCGGCGAGGCCACGGACGCACTCGCGCCGAGCCGCGCCGCGAGCGAGGCATCCGTGGGTTTGACCCCGACCACGTCGGACAGGAAAAACTTCCGGATCTCGGCCTCCGTGGTGAGCACGAGCAGCGTCGTCTCTTTCCGCGGCACGCAGCGGCCGGGCGCGCTTTCGCCCGGCTTTTTCGAAGCCTCGCCCTCGGCGACCGGCACGCACGGGCCCGGCTCGCCGTCCTCGGGGTCGAGCACGTCGACGAGCTTTCCTTTCACGGTCTCGCGCGCAGTGCGCAGCTCGATGGCGCCGCCCTTCAGGCTGCGGAGCAGGCTCGCGTGCGTCACAGGGCCCGATCCCTCGGACAAACCAGCGAGCGCCCGACCGTTCTCCACGCTGATGCTGCTCGCGAACTCGATGCCCGCGACGCTCGTCTTTCCGTCGGTCCCAAGCACGACGAGCGTCTTCAACGCGTCGTCGAGGTGCGAGACCGGCACCGGGAGCGCGAGCCCGGCATCTTGGCTCACCCTGCCCGATCGCTCGAAATAACCAACCCCCGACTCGTAGAGGCGCACGGTCTTGAGCGGAAGGGGCGGCTTCGGCGAGGTCTGGGCCGCGGCGAGCCCGCTCGTCGCGAGGAGCGCCGTCGCAAGAATGGCGGAAACGTATCGGGAAGTCGAACGCATCGAAGGGCCTCGGGTTTTCGTGGGCGGTCGGGGCAAGGACACGCCGAGCCGGGTCGAGTTCCCGAAATCTCCGAGGCTCCTTCCGCCCCAAAACGCCGCGTGCGCCCGGACGGGAACATGGTAATGACGCGGCAATCATGCGCCGATACAAGACGGTCCTCTTCGATCTCGACGGCACGCTGATCGACTCGATCCGCCTCATCCTCGACAGTTATCACCACACGTTCGCCGTCCACGGCCTGCCTCCCTGCGAGGACGACGTGCTCCTCCGCGGCGTCGGCACGCCCCTCAAGGCGCAGCTCGCCGGCTACACGGACGATCCGGACGCGGTGCACGCGATGATCGAGACGTACCGCGCCTACAACCTCGCGCACCACGACGCGTGCGTGCGCCCCTACCCCGGCGCCGTCTCCTCGGTCCGTTCGCTCGCCGAAGCGGGCATCAAGATCGCCATCGTGACGAGCAAGAACCGGCACAGCACCCTGCGCGGGCTCGACGTCTCAGGGCTCTCGGATGCATTCTCGGTGCTCGTCTGCTCCGACGACGTGACGAACCCAAAGCCACACAAAGAGCCAGTCGATCTCGCCCTCGCGCAGCTCGGATCCCGGCACGAAGAGACGATCTTCGTAGGCGACAGCCTGCACGACATGCACGCCGGGCGCAGCGCCGGGGTCGCGACCGGCGCCGCGCTCTGGGGCCCGATGTCGCGCGCCCACCTCGCCCCGTCCGAGCCCTCGCACTGGCTGGAAAAACCCGAGGACATCGTCTCCTTGGTCCTCGGCTGAATCGTTTTTCAGGCCAAACGGCGAGCTGAGCTGAAGGCGTTTCGCCGGGGTTTCACCCCGGACCCCGACCAGGGGTTGTCCACCCCTGGACCCGGACCAGCGCAAGCGCTGGACTCGGGGTCGATGAACTGCGCGATGCGCAGTTCATCGAACGGGCCAGGTCAAGACCACGGGCGACCCTGCCGACCGAGACAGCCGCGCTGACGGTTCAACGGGCAACGCGGTACAGCGGCGGCCTGTGGGAAGAACTGCGCATCGCGCAGTTCTTCCCCAAAGGGTCCAGGGCTGGCCCTGCCAAGAGGGGGGCGAACTGCTTGAAACTCTTTCCCCGCATCGACTGCGCTTCGCGCAGTCGATGCCCAGAGGTCCAGGGCTGGCCCTGGTTCGGGTCGAGGGGCGAACAGCCCCCGCGGGGCCCGGGGCAGAGCCCCGGCGCGGCGGCCGCGTTCCGGTTACCGCCGACCCCAGAACGCCACGAGATCCGGCAGCGCGGTCGTCGAGAATTGAATGAGGTGCAGCATGTGCGTGTACGGCCCGGTGCCGCCATACCCGCGCACGTGGAGCTCGCCTTTGTGCGCCTCGGTGAGCGGATCGAGCGGCTTCATGTACGCGTTCGGCACGACGTGTTTCATCGCCGGGACGTTCGGCAAGGGCTGAAAGACGTTCGTCGGCGTGCGCGAGGCGCCCACCGAGTCGAGCACGAAATCGGTCGTGCGGTGCGCGTTGTGATAGCCGTACGTCTCGATCTCCGAGTGCACGATCGAGAGCAGCGTCTTGCCCTCCACGGCCTTCTTTGCGAAGCGGCGGGTGGGCTCGATCTGATCTTGCTTGAGCGCCTTCGAGTGCGGGTCGTATCCGCAATGAATGGAGTCGACGAGGACGATCGCGCTGATGCGATCGAAAAACTCGTCGTGCTGGAGGATCTTGATGATGCCGCCGTAGCCCGAGCTCCAGGCCGAGAGGCCGATGCGGCGGAGGCGGGCATTCTTCAAGCCACGCGCGACCATGACGTCCTGCGCGCGCGAGAGGATGAGGCGGAGGCCCGCGGGATCGGCGAACCTGTCCTCGTAGACGCCCGAGCCGACGCCGAGGTTCAGGATGGCCACGACCGCGTTGACGCCCGCGTATCCGTAGTTTTCCTCGACGAGGTCCGTGTTGCCGTTGAGGTGCAGGACGAGGTCGTACTGGCCGTCCTCCGACGACCACGACGGCGGGAACATCAAGAGCCCGCCGGCGAGCGGCGCGCGCCAGGAACGATCGAAATGGGCGTCCGCTCGTTCGCCCGGCTTTGCGCTCGCGGCAGGCGCGGGCGGCGCTTCCTGGGCCATCACGGCGGGCACCGTCGCGGCGGAGGCGCTCGCAGGCGGGGACGCAGGCAAAGGCGCGGGCGGTGAATGCGGCGCCTCGGTCTGCACGGCCGCCGATGCCATGGGCGCCGATCGCGAGCCCAGCGACAGGACCGCGAGCCCCATCACGAGGAGCGCGAGGCCGCCGAGGGCCATGGGGGCGCGGGCACGGCGAAGCATGCGGTCAGAAACCAGCAGACCGGATTTTTCGCGCGTGTGTCAAGGGAGAACCGCGCGGCTATCGGGTGGGAAGCACAGAGCCGCGCGGCGTCACGAGCGCGAGCGGAGACGCTCAGGCATTGAGATCGGCCAGGGCGACCGGCGCACCGGGAGGCGCGAGGAGCGCGTCGGCGCAGGGACGCACGACGTCACGCAAGGCCTGGCGGCGGAGGGCGCCGATTTGCTTGGAGGACAAAAGACCGACGTCCTCGGCCACGACGGCGCGGCGGATCGACGGGTCCGCGGACGCGGCCTCGATCGCCCGGTCGAACGCGGCGCGGGCGAAGCGGCGCGTGTCCTCGTCGGCGCCGGCGAGCAGGAATCGCAGCGTGCGCCAGGCGAGCTCGGCGTGGCGCTGCTCGTCCTCGGCGATCCGCGCGTGGACCTCGCGCAGCACGGGATCACGCACGATCCCCGCGAGCGAGAGCGCCTCGGCGGCGCCGATCGTCTCGCCCACGCAAGCCTCCTCGATGAGGGATGCGAGTACGACGCGGAGATCGGTGTCGAGCGGGACGCCCGCGAGATCGAGCTTCGAGGGGCCGATCGGGCGATCGGCATACCGGCTCGCGAGGGCATACCCGACGCGGGCGTGCTCGACCTCGTCGGCGGCGGCCTGTTGTGCGGCGAAGAGCAGCTCGGGCGGCGCGCCGAGGGCCATGAGCTGGAGCGTGAAACGCGCGAAGCTCGCGACGGACGCGTGTTCGAGCGCGGCGATCTCGGTCCACGCGTCGGCGAGGGCGCTCCGGATCGAAGGTTCGAGCGACGCCGTGTCGGGCGTGATCTCCGCGAGGATCCAGTCGACGCGGGCCGAGGCGGGCGCGGTGCGCGCCGCGCCCGCGACGAGCAAGGGGCGGCCGATCGCGCAGTTCTGCGTCTCGCAGTTGAACGTGCCGGGCATCCCGACCGTGCTGTACGGGAGCGTCGCGCAGGAGAAGCCGGCCATGCAATCGGCGTCGAGCCGGCAAGCGTCCGTGTCCGCGCGGCAGGCGAGGCCGATCTGCTGAAAGCAGCCGTCGTTGAACGAGGTGATGCCACACTCGCCGCTCGGGCAATCGGCGTCGGTCGTGCATTTCGCGACGGCCGAGCAGTGCGACCAGGCAACGCCATTGTTGACGACGCCCGGACAGACGCAGACCGAGCCTTCACCACACTCGGCGTCGTTCGCGCACGAGTACACGCAGCCGCAGGAAGGCCCGGGGCTTTCGAACTCCACCTCGCGGTGGATGCACTTGCCATGGGGCTGGGCCGTGCAATCGGCGTCCGTCGTGCACTGCTTGTACTCCTCGGTGCCCTCGCAGGCGGGCGCTTCGATCGCGGGATCACACGCGACGGCCGCGGCGCGGTGGATCGTGCCGTCGTCGCAGCGCACGTAGCCGCTGTCGGTGCCGTCCGCGAGCAGAATGGGCATCCCGCCGACGCAGCCGGCGGAGCTGCCGCCCTGGCTCGAGCCCGTGCTGCTGCTGCTGCTGCTCGGGTCCCCGCCGGCACCCGCGGACCCACCGGAGCCGCCGTTTTCCACGGTCGATCCGCAGGCGATGGCGGAGAGGCCGAGGGCGGCGAAGAGCGAAAGACGCAACGAAAGAAAGGCAAGCCGATCGTGCATGAGAAGTCCTCCTCGTGGAGTGGAAGGTCCGATCGTACGGCCGCCGCCGCCACAAAGGAAGGCAAGACGATGCCGAGATCCGGCGCACGCTCGCGTCGCATCGAAGACTCGCGCGCGGACGCGGCGGGCGCTACCCTCGCGCGCCGTATGCTGAAAGCTTCCGACGTGGTGGCGGGTCGGTTCGAGATCGAGGCCGTGCTCGGCGAGGGGGGCATGGGCGTCGTGTATCGGGCCCACGATCTGAAGCTCGATCGGAAGGTCGCCCTGAAGACGCTGGCGGCCGGCGACGAGGAGGCGGCGACACGGGCGCTCCGCGAAGCGCGGGCCGTGGCGGCGCTCGACCACCCGAACGCGATCGCCATCTACGACGCGGGCGAGTGGGAAGGGCAGCCGTTCATCGCGATGGAGCTCGTCGAAGGCGAGACGCTGCGCGCCTACGTCGGCGACAAGGGTGTGCCCGTCGGCCGCAAGATCCGCTGGCTCGTCGACGTGGCCCGCGCGCTCGCGGCCGCGCATCGGGCGGGGATCGTGCACCGCGACATCAAGCCGGAGAACGTGATGGTCCGGCGCGACGGACGGGTGAAGGTGCTCGACTTCGGCATCGCGCGGCGCAACCAGCCGCCCGTGGATCCCGCGGGGCCCACGGCGAAACCGAGCGCGGCGTCGCTCACCACGAAGGGCGGCGTGCTCGGGACGCCGATGTACATGGCGCCCGAGCAGGTGCGCGGGAAGGCGGCGGACGGGCGGACGGATCAGTTCTCGTGGGCGGTGCTCGGCTACGAGCTCTGCGAGGGGACGAGGCCCTGGGACGCGCACGACGCGCTCTCGACCGTGGCCGCGATGATGTCCGAGCCGCCGCGGCCGATGCAGGCCGAGGGCGCGCCGGCGGCGCTGCGGGACGTCCTCGGCCGCGCGCTCTCGCGTTCACCGGCGGAGCGGTACGGGTCGATGGACGACGTGGTGGAGCTGCTCGAGTCGCTCGCCGAGGAGGCGGACGCGAAGGGGCCACGAGGCGATTCGCGCACGGCGCCGCGGCCTTCGCCGGGCCCGATCACGGCGGGGCGTTACTCCACGCAGGAGCTCGGGCAGGCGATCGCGCTCGCGCTCGAGCGCAAGGCGAAGATGGAGGCGGAGGGGCGCAAGTACGCGTATGCCGATCTCGCCGCGGCGGCGCGGGAGGTCGGCGTCGAGGAGGAGGAGCTGCGCGCGGCGATCGTGGCGCTGCGGCCGGCGATCGAGCCGGCCCTCGCGGCGCCGGCGCCGGTCCGCGCGGAGGAGAGAGCCCTGGAGCGGGCCCGCCAAAAGCAGAAGGTCATGCGGCACGCGGCGATGTGGGGCGTCTTCAGCGTGTTCTTTTTCTTGCTCGACATGGTGACGTCGGGAGGACATTGGTGGTTTTTCCCGGTGCTCGGCTGGGGCGTCGGGCTCGCCGCGCACGTGGTGAAGTATAGGTTCCCGGTCGACCCGACCCCGGAGGAGGAGGCGGAGCTCCGCCTGTGGCACGAGATCCGGCGGGAGAAGCTCGAGCGAAAGCGCGGGGGAGAGCGCATGCGGATCGCGGGCGGAGGAAAACGGATCGAGGAGCTCCCGAAGCCCACGAAGGACGCGCGGGAAACGGAAGAGCGCGCGGAGCTCGCGGCGCTGGCCGAGGAAGAGGCGGGCCTGCGCGCAGCGAAGGGCGAGCGGCGGCGAAGGGCGCGTTGAATACGCGAACGATAAAGGGCGACAAACCAGCCTCGAAAGATTCTTCCGTCATGGGATGCGGGCGGCGTGGATTGGCTGGGAGGTCGAGCGACCGGGGGGTCGACGAGGACGGAAACCTGCGGCACGGAAGAGGCGTACCTTTTTTCTTGTGAACGGCGCGGGGGTGCGTTCCAATGCTGGCGCATGGAACGACGATGGTTGGCACGGCCGGACGTTGAGGTCCGGCGCACTCCGAAACAGGGTCGCGCGGCGTGGGCCGCGCTCGGGCTCGCGGCTGCGCTGGCGAGCGTGACGTCCCCCGCAGCAGCGGATGCACCGAAGTCGGGCGCGGCATTGCCCGCGAAGCCCGCGGCGCCGGCCGCAGCGCCCCCGGCCGCAAAGGCACAGGCCGCCCCCCCGGCGGCTGCCTCGTCCGCGCCCGCCGCCGCAGCGCCGGCCGCGCCGCC
>NZ_JARZHH010000104.1 GCF_029946515.1 Polyangium sp. 6x1 | reverse complement strand
GCATCGACTGCGCTTCGCGCAGTCGATGCGGGGAGAGATTTTCAAGCTGTTCGCCCCCTCTCTGCACGGCCAGCCCTGGACCTTTGTCGGAAGAACTGCGCTTCGCGCAGTTCTTCCACAGGCCGGTGGCAAGACCGCGGAGGCGTGTTCCACGTCGTAGACGGGGACCTCCGCCGTTTTGGCTGGCAGGGTCGCCTGTGGTCTTGACCTGGCCTGTTCGATGAATTGCGCATTGCGCAATTCATCGACCCTGGGTCCAGCGCTTGCGCTGGTCCGGGTGCAGGGGCGGACAGCCCCGCTGGGGCCTGGGGCAAAGCCCCAGCGAAACGCCTTCGACTCGACAAGACCCCTGCAGAGCTCGCGCGGCGCAATGGTTGAGGCGGCTTTGCGGGCCGACGAGATCGACCACGCGTATCACGTGAAAGCTGTGGGCGGTAGCGGAAGCTCCGGCGGAGACCTATGGATTCGGCCGCGGGGGCCCCCGGGAACCGGTGCCGTTCATGTATACGCTGACAGAGACGCTCTCCGAGCAGGATGGAGTCGGCGTGTATCGGGGACGCAGGGATGCCGATCAGCGTCGGGTGGTCATCAAGGTGCTCGACCCGCGGCGGTGCCGGCCCAGGGATCTCGAGCGCCTGAAGAACGAGTACGAGATCGGCAGGGCGCTTGATATTGCCGCGGTCGCGAGGCCGCTCGCGCTCGAGTTCTTCGATGGGTCGCCGGCGCTGGTCACGGAGGACGCCGGGAGCGTCTCGCTCCGTGATCTCCTCGGGGCGCCGATGAGCGTGGAGAGGTTCCTCCCTCTCGCGGTGGCCATCACGCAGGCCGTCGCGGAGGTCCACGCCCGGAGCGTCATTCACAAGGATCTCAAGCCGGCGAACATCCTCGTCCATCCTGCGACCTTCGCCGTTCAGATTGCCGACTTTGGCATCGCGTCCAGGCTCCCCCGCGAACCACAGGCCGCGAAGCCTCTTCGGCTCATCGAGGGCTCCTTGCCTTACCTGTCGCCGGAGCAGACGGGGCGGATGAACCGCGCGATCGACCATCGCTCCGACCTCTATTCGCTCGGCGTCACGTTTTACGAGATGTTGACGGGGAGGCTGCCTTTCCAGGCGACGGATCTCCTGGAATGGGTGCATTGCCACATCGCCCGAGCCCCTGCGCCGCCTTCCGATCTCGTCCCGTCCGTGCCGGAGGTGCTCTCTCGGATCGTCATGAAGTTGCTCGCGAAGGGGGCGGAGGAGCGCTACCAGAGCGCGGCCGGGCTCGGCCACGACCTCGCCCGTTGCCTCGCGTCGTGGCAATCGGAGAGCCGGATCGAGCCCTTCGCGCTGGGCGCTCGGGACGTGCTCGATCGTTTTCAGATTCCCCAGAAGCTTTATGGGCGCGACCAGGAGCTCGCCGCGCTCCTCGGGGCGTTCGAGAGGGTGGCCGCCGAGGGGACCCCCGAGCTCGTGCTGGTCTCCGGTTACTCCGGCGTTGGCAAGTCTTCCCTCGTGCATGAGCTTTACAAGCCGGTCTTCAGGGAGCGGGGGCTCCTCGTCTCGGGGAAATTCGATCAATTCAAGCGTGACATCCCTTATGCCACGATCGCCCAGGCCTTCCGGGACCTCGTGAGCGAGCTGCTCGCCCAGTCCGACGAGCGGATCGAGGCCTTCCGGCAGCGGCTGCGGACCGCGCTCGGGGTGAACGGTCAGCTCATCGTCGACGTGATCCCCCAGATCGAGCTCGTCATTGGCCGGCAGTCGCCCGTCCCGGAGCTGCCCCTCGCCGAGGCGCAGAACCGCTTCCACATGGTGTTCCGGCAGCTCGCGTCCGTGTTTGCACGCGAGGAGCACCCCGTCGCTGTTTTTCTCGACGACCTCCAGTGGGTGGACTCCGCGAGCCTCGAGCTCCTCGAGCACCTCGTCACGCACCCCGATACGAGGTATCTGCTCCTGATAGGGGCGTACCGCGACAACGAGGTCCATTCCTCGCATCCGTTGATGATCATGCTCGACGAGGTGCGGAAGCGGGGCGTCGCCGTCCGTGACATCGTCCTCGCGCCGCTCTCCCCCGCGCACGTGGCCGAGCTCGTCGCCGATACGGTGCAGCGTCGCCCCGAGGAGGTCGCGCCGCTCGCCGAGCTCGTGCACGAGAAGACCGCCGGCAATCCCTTTTTCGCGATACAGTTCCTCACGACGCTCCACCAGGAGCAATTGCTCACGTTGGATCCGCGGTCGAGATCCTTTCGCTTCGACGTCGCCAAGATCCGGGCCAAGAACTTCTCGGACAACGTCATCGACCTGATGGTGGCGAAATTGAGACGCCTCGCGGCGCCCACGCGGGACGCCATGAAGCTCGCTGCCTGCGTCGGGAACATCGCGGAGACGGGCGTCCTCTCGATGATCGACGGCTGCTCGGAGAGCGAGCTGCACGCCGCGCTCTGGGAGGCGATCCGCGAGGGGCTCGTCCTGCGGCTCGAAAACACCTACAAGTTCCTCCACGATCGGGTGCGGGAGGCGGCGTATTCGCTCATCCCGGAGGACGAGCGTGCCCTCTTGCACCTCCGGATCGGCAGGCTGCTCGTCGCGCACGCGTCCCGCGAGGAGCTCGAAGAGAGGATCTTCGATATCGCCAACCAGTTGAACCTCGGCGCGTCGCTCCTCTCGTCCCGCAGCGAGAAGGATCGGGTCGCGGAGCTCAACCTGATCGCTGGGAGGAAGGCAAAAGCGTCCACGGCTTACCTCTCGGCCATCACGTATTTCTCGGCGGGATCGGCGCTGCTCGCCCCCGATAGCTGGGAACACCAGTACGACCTCACGTTCGGCCTCCACCTGGAGCGCGCCGAGAGCGAGTTCGTGAGCGGTGGGTTCGCCGCGGCGGAGGAGCTGCTCGCGGTGGTCCTGCGCCACGCGAGGACGAACGTCGACCGCGCGCGGGCGACGACCGTGAAGGTGTATTTGCACGCGATCCAGGACCAGTATGCGAAGGCGGTGGAGGCGGCGATCGAGGGCCTCGCCCCGTTCGGAATCGTCCTTTGGCCGCACCCTGGCCGGGACCAGGTCGACCGGGAGTACGAGAGGATCTGGCAAATGCTCGGTGAGCGGCGGATCGAGGACTTGATCGACCTGCCGGCCATGACCGACCCCGAAGGGAAGGCGGCCCTCGACATCCTCGTGGCCATCAATTCGCCGGCGCTCTATACCGATGAGAACCTCGTTTGCTTGACGACGTGCCACAGCGTCAACTTGAGCCTGAAGCATGGGAATGCCGCGGGGTCGAGCTTCGCGTACGTGTTCTTCGGCATGCTCCTCGGGCCCGAGTTCGGCCAGTATCGCATGGGGTTTCGCTTCGGGAAGCTCGGGTATGACCTGGTCGAGAAGCGCGGGTTTTCCGGCTACAAGGCGAAGGTCCTCCTCGAGTTCTTCCTCCTGTCGTACTGGGCGCAGCCTGCCTCCAGCCGCCGGGCCCTGGTCGACAGCGCCTTCGCCGCGGCGCTCTCGGTCGGTGACCTGACGTTCGCCTGTTATGCGGGCAATAACCTGATCACGTACCTCATCGTCAAGGGCGAACGCCTGGAGGATGTCTACCGTGAATCCGAGCGGGCGCTCTCGTTCGCGCGCAAGGCGAGGTTCGGCATGTTCGAGACCGTCATCGTCGTGCAGCAACGCCTCATCCAGGACCTCCGTGGCCTCACGGCCCATTTCGGTTCGTTCGACGGCGCGGGGTTCGACGAGGCGGAGCACGAGGCCTTCCTGGCCGAGCGCGAGGCGACCATGGCGATCGCCGTCTGCTGGTACTACGTCTGGAAGGCGCAGGCGCGCTTCATGGCGGGCGATTACGAGCAGGCGGCCCTCGCGGCGACGAAGGCCCGTTCGCTCCTCTGGTCGTGCCCTTCGTTCGACGAGGTCTCGGAGTGTCATTATTACGGCGCTCTCGCGATCTCGGCCCGTTATCACAAGACGCCGCCCGAGGAGCGGGCGGCGGCCATGGCGACCCTGCGCGAGGAGCAGCGAGCCTTCCGCGTGTGGGCGGACAACTGCGCCGAGAGCTTCTTCAACAAATATGCGCTGCTCTCGGCCGAAATTGCCCGTATCGAGGGCCGTGATCAAGACGCGATGGCGCTCTACGAGCAGGCCATCCGCTCGGCGCGGGAGAATGGCTTCGTTCAGAACGAGGGCATCTCCTGGGAGCTCGCCGCCCGTTTCTATCGTGATCGCGGCTTCGAGCTGATTGCCGACACCTACTTCCGCGAGGCCCGCGCCTGTTATGCCCGCTGGGGCGCCGATGGGAAGGTGCGGAGCCTCGACCGCTTGCATCCGCACCTGCTCGAACGGCGGCCCGTCGCGGAGGCGACCACCTTGGCCGTGCGGGTCGAGCAGCTCGATCTGCTCGCCGTGGTCAAGGCGTCGCAGACCATTTCGGGCGAGATCGTGCAGGAGAACCTCATCCACACGTTGCTCCGGGTCGTCCTCGAGCAGGGCGGGGCCCAGAAGGCATACCTGCTCATCTCCCGCGGCGGCGCCTTGTGGATCGAGGCGGAGGCCACGCTCGACGTCGAGGGGGCGCACGCGAGGAGGTCGTCGCCTCTGCCGGTCGAGTCCTCGGGGCTCGTCCCCGCCTCCGTCGTGCATTACGTGCGTCGCACGAAGGAGCGCCAGATCCTCGACGACGCCAGCGCCGAGGCGGGCCGGTTCGCCACCGACGAATACATCCAGCGGATCAAGCCGAAGTCGGTGCTGTGTCTGCCGATCCTCAGGCAGGCCGAGGTGTTCGGCCTTCTGTACCTCGAAAACAACCTGGTCCCGGGGGCATTCACCGCGGAGCGGCTCACCGCCCTCGAGCTCGTGGCGTCGCAGGCCGCCATCTCCCTGGAGAACGCCCGGCTGCTCTCCAGCGAACAAGCCGCGCGGCAGGCGGCCGAGCAAGACGAACGCCGCGCGGTGTTTCTCGCCGAAGCGAGCGAGAGCCTGGGCGAATCGCTCGAGCACGGGCAGGTCCTCCGCCGCCTCGCCGAGCTCTGTGTTCGTGGCCTCGCCGACTGGTGCGTGATCGACATCCTCGAGAACGGACGAATCCGACGCGCATCGGGCATCCACAAGGATCCGGCGAAGCAACCGCTGCTCGAGGAGCTCCAGAGGCGGTATCCGCCCTTTCCTGGCTCGCCGCACCCCGCGTCGCAGGCGCTCCGGACCGGTGAGCCGCTCCTCCTCGTCGAGGTCACGGACGCGACGTTACGGGCGACTTGCCTGGACGCGGAGCATGAAAGGCTTCTTTCCGAGCTCGGGACTCGTATGTCCATGCATGTGCCGCTCGTCGCGAGAGGGCAGATCCTCGGCGTCGTGACCCTCGCCTCCGCCGAGCGGGCCCGCCCGTACGGGCCCGCCGATCTCGGCATGGCCGAGGTGCTCTCGCACCGCGCCGCGATCGCCATCGACAACGCGCGGCTTTACAGCGCGACGCAGGAGGCCGTTCAGACGCGCGACGAGTTCCTCGCGGTCGCCTCCCACGAGCTGCGCACCCCCATGACGTCGCTGGGGCTCTCCCTTCAATCGCTCCTGCGGGCGATCCCGTCGGAGAGGCCCCCCGATCGCAGGGCGATCGAAGACCTGGTCCGGCGCGCCTGTCGCCAGAACGATCGAATGAACAGGCTCATCGACGAGCTCCTCGACGTCTCGCGGTTCGACGCCGGACACGTCGCGCTCGAGACCACGGAGGTCGAGCTCGGCACCCTCGTCCGGGAGGTGGTCGCGCAATTGGAGCTTGATTTGACGCGGTCCCGCTGTCCGGTTCGAATCCATGGCGACGCTGCCGTCGTTGGCGTCTGGGATCGGTCCCGCCTCGAGCAGGTCGTCACGAACCTGCTCGCCAATGCCATCAAGTTCGGGGCCGGCAAGCCCATCACGATCGCCACCCGCAAGGAGGCGGGCAGCGCGAGGCTCGAAATCACGGACCAGGGGATCGGGATCGCGCCGGATCAGCAAGCCCGGATCTTCGAGCGCTTCGGGCGCGCCGTCTCGGTGCGCCATTATGGCGGACTCGGCTTGGGCCTGTACATCTGCCGCAGGATCGTCGAGGCGCACGGCGGCTCGATCCGCGTCGAGAGCGGTGAGGGCACCGGATCCACGTTCGTGCTCGAGCTGCCGTGCTACGCGTAGGCCGCCCGCCTGGAACATCGATCGGTTTGACAACCGATCGATGTTCTAGGCTTTTTCGTCCCGAGGGGGACGCCTCGCGTCCGCAGTTCACGATTGGGGCTACGCCCGGACAAGCCGGGCTTCGCCCCAAACCCCGTCGGCTAGGCGAAGCCCGGCCGTTTCACCCCCGAGAACGGTTCTGGCACCCCTGACCCGGCGCAACACGCTGGATCCGCGTACCGCTGACGACGGATCGGCACCGTTGGCGCGCGTTGGTGCCACTTCGGACCCCGTGGCCGCCCTTTGGGGCTCCCCCGGAGCCGACCCACGCAGGACCCTTCTGGCCGTGCTCGTGCAAGGCGAGGTCACGGCGGCGGCGGCAGGCGACCTCGACGCCGCGGTGGTCGCGCACGAGGCTGCCGGCCGGCTCCTCTCGATGATGCCGGACACCGGTGACGACATGGCCGCCGCGCGGGCGGCGCACACGGCCGTCGCTAAGCTTCTGCGGACCATGAAGCGACAGTGAACCATCGCCCGGTCGGAGCCCGTCCTGTAGGACGTCGCCTCCCACTAAGTGTGCGAAGAGGAGAAAGCGATCTGAATCCCCACGCAAAGCGAACGCGATCCAGAGAACAGCAAAAAAGGGGCCCCGGCCTTGAGAAAAGACTGTGCGAGCCGGGATCACCTACGTGGCGGCCTTCGGTCCAGAGCGCGTCGGCGAAGGTTGTTACGCGAGGCTCGACGGGGCCCTCGCACTCTCGGACGGCAGCACGCCGGAGAGCGCCGTGAAGCTCACGAGGGAGGCGATTCAGGCTTGCTTGTCGAAGGATTGAATCGCCACCCTCGTCTCGTGATTCACGACGAACATACTTTTTCGCGAACACCACACCTCTCTGTCATCGAGGACAGGAAGTTGGGGGTCCAAACTTTCCTCCAGGCGGTCTAGGCTACCCGCAGGAGGAAAGGTGAAAGCAAAAACGCATTCGAGAGAGAGCAAGTGGAGCGTGGTCCTCGGCGTGGTCGTGCTTGCCGCCTGCGGCACCGGCTGCGGCGCGGGCACGGACGGCGCGCCTCCGGGCGAGGGGGAGCCCGTGGGCAGCGCGGAGCAGGCCGCCTCGGTCCCGGACGAGAATCCTCGGTTCGCGACGGGCTGGTACCACACGGTGACCATCGCGGCGGACGGCACCGTGCGGACGTGGGGTCAGAACGATTTTGGCCAGCTCGGCGACGGGACCACGACGGACCGCCTGACGCCGGTTACGGTGCCGGGGCTCGGCTCGGTCATTGCCGTCGCGGCAGGAGCAGGCTTCTCGCTCGCGCTGAAGAGCGACGGCACGGTGTGGGCCTGGGGCGAAAACACGAACGGCCAGCTCGGCGATGGCACGACCACGAACCGCTCGACGCCGGTCCAGGTGCAACTGCTCGACGGAATCGTCGCCATCGCCGCGGGCACGAGCCACGCGATTGCCGTGGATGCCGCAGGAAGGGTCCACGGCTGGGGGGACAACGGCTCCGGCCAGCTCGGTCTCGTGGGAGCGGGCAATCAAACGTCGCCCGAGGACATCTCCAGCACCGATGACGACTTGAGCTTGGAGAACATCGTCCACGTCGCCGCCGGCGGCTATCACACCGTGGCCGTCTCGGCGGACGGCGAGGTGTTCACCTGGGGAAGTAACCTTTATGGTCAGCTCGGGCGAGGCTCGTTCGGCGGCTCGACCACGAACGCCGAGCCCGTGCCCGGCCTGAGCAACGTGCGCGCCGTCGCTGCGGGATACGACCATTGCGTCGTGGTCCTCGCCGACGGCACGGCGCGCGCGTGGGGCTCGAACTTCGGGGGACAGCTCGGCGACGGGAGCTACACGGACAGGAGCAGCCCCGTCACGGTCGTGGGATTGACCTCCGTCGTGGAGATCGCGGCCGGGAATTTCCATTCGCTGGCCGTACGCGCCGATGGAACCGCGCGATCGTGGGGCTACAACGCGTACGGCGCGCTCGGCAACGGCTCCACCACGACCCGCAATACCCCGGGCACGGTCTCGGGCGTCACGCGCCTGCGCCATGTCGCGGGCGGCGCGCTGCATTCGGCGGCCGTCAAGGCCGATGGCTCGTTCTTGACATGGGGCTACAACGGCGAGGGGCAGGTCGGCGACGGCACCACCACGACCCGCTTGCTTTCGGTCAGCGTCTTCAGCAACGCCGCGTGGCGATCCGTCGCGGCCGGCGAGCTCCATTCGCTCGCCGTGCGGCCGGACGGCTACGTGTGGGCCTGGGGAGACAATGCATCCGGGCAGCTCGGCGACGGCACCACCACGGACCAGAAGAGCCCGAAGAAAATCACGACGCTCACCGAGGTGGCCGCGGTCGACGCCGGCCTCAATCATTCCCTGGCGCTGCGATCCGATGGAACGGTGTGGGCCTGGGGGAACAACGTCAGCGGTCAGCTCGGCGACGGCACCACCGTCCAGCGGACGGCGCCCGTGCAGGTCTCCGGCCTCTCCAGCGTGACGGCCATCGCGGCGGGTGCACAATGGTCGCTCGCGCTGAAGAGCGACGGCACGGTATGGGCCTGGGGGCGAAACGATCGCAATCAGCTCGGGACAGCGGCGGTCCTCTCCTCGACCACGCCGGTTCAAATCGCTGGGATCACGAACGTCGTGTCGATCGACGCCGGGACGGATCACGGCCTCGCCCTCCAGGCCAACGGGCTCCTTTTCGTCTGGGGAGACAATACCCAGGGAGAGCTCGGCATCGGCTCGTTCGGCGGCACGCTGGTGACGCCGGACGAGGTCTCGGCGGGCGGGGGCATCATCGCCATCAGCGCCGGCGAGCATTTCTCCCTCGCGCTCACGAGCTCCGGCGTGTTCGCCTGGGGCCGGAACACGAACGGGCAGCTCGGGATCGGCTCGACGTCGAATCGCTCCGCGCCCACGCTGGTCCCGAGCTTCGCGGACCCCACCGACGTCGTTGGCATCTCCGCCGGGAAGACCCACGCCGTCGCGGTGATGGCCGACGGCACGGCACGGGCCTGGGGCGCAAACGGCTTCGGGCAGCTCGGCGACGGGACCACGACCCAGCGCACGAGCCCGGTGCAGGTCTCCGGCACCACGCTGATGACCTCGCCCTCTGCCGGCGGCTTCCACACGCTCGCGCTCGCCCCGACGGGGAATGTGCGGGCGTGGGGCGACAACAGCGTCGGGCAGATCGGCGACGGGACCTTCACGAACCGGACAGCGCCGGTGACCGCGCTTCTCTTTTGATCGGCGCTAGAAGTTTGTTTGCCCGTGGGTCGGACCCACGTGGGGACGGGACATTACGTCGTATTGACCCGCTCGCGCGCTTCGGGGCACAATTGACTGCATGAGAGGCCCCCGCCTTCAAGCCCAAGCTCCCTCCACTCCGCCATCGTCCTCGGTAAGCCGGATGCTTGACAACATCCGTGCAGACAACCACGACGACTACACCAAGCGCTGGCATGCTCGGTTCGGCCTTGAGGCACAGGGACTAGAAGTCATCTCATAAACACTCCGGACAAAGTAGGATTCCGGGGCAGATGGGTCTAGTACGCCTTCTCTGCGAGCTCCGACTCCGGATATCCCACGCCGGCCCGGTGATACAGCGCCGGCCCCGTGTTCTCCAGCAAGCACTCCCGCGTCCAGCCGACCTCGATCAGGAAGTTGCCCCAGAGCTTTCGGCTCTTGTCGTCCGTGAGCAGATCCGACCGCTGGAAATGCCACCACTCCATCCCGATCGGCTGCCCCGGCGCCGGCACCGTGACCGCGTCGCCCGGCATGATCAAGACGCTCGCCGCCACGCTCGCCGGGTCCGCGGACGCCGCATACCCGATCTCGAAGATCGGGCTCAGCGTCACGGTCCAGCTCGACGTCTTCGGCTTCGCCGAGGGCACCGTCGCGCCCGTGGTTTGCTTGACGTTCTGGTTCGCGGGCGCCTGCTGCTCCAGCGCTTGCGGCCGCTCCTCGATGTACTTCGCCCACGCCTCGCCCGATTGCACCGGCGGCTGAGATTCGTCCGAGACGACCCCGTAAAACGGTTTGTCGCCGTATTCGCGCAGCTTCGCCGCCACCTTCTTCGCGTCCTCGATCTTCGCCGCCGACCAGCTCAGCGTTACCGTGAGCTGCGGCGTGTTCGTCTTGACGCTCTTGGCGATCTCTTTTTTCGCGTCCTTCAGCGTCCCGGCCCATCGGCGCATGAAATCGGCGTCGAGCGCGGGCACCGTCGACTTCAGCTTCGTCGATTTTCCACGGGAAACCGTCACGACGTCGTCGTCCGTCTTGCTCGTCTTCGCCTTGTCGAGCGCGTCGGCGAGCGTGACGAGCTCGGAGGCCTTCACCGTCTTCGTCGCTTGTCCCCAGCCCGATTTGAACGAGCTGATGCGGCCGAGGTTCAAGAGCTCGCCGACGGCCGTGAGGTCGAGATATGCGCCATGGTCGCCCGCCTCGGCCGCCTTCGCCGGCTCGTGCTCGGCGAAGAACTCGGACGCCGTCATCGTGGCGCCCTTGATCCCGCCTTCCGGGTGCCATGCGTCGTACATCCACCGCTCGACCGAGGCCCGGTAATACTTCCCGAAGAAGCCCGCGGGATTCGCCTGGATCTCGGCCATGAGCTTGTCGAGCGCCGGCAGGAGCATCACCGCCGCGATCGGCGTCTTCGCTTGCTCGTCCCGCAGCGCCGCGAGCCGCTCCACGATCGGCGCCGCGTGCGCCGCCGCGTCCGCCGCGCCGGGGAGCGATTGCCTGGCCGAGCCGTGGAGCCGCCATTTCACGCGGCCGTCCACGACCTCGCGCGTGTATGCCACGGGCCAGCCGGCGACCGTGTCCACGAAGCCGCTCGCGATGCCGAGATCCATGGCGAGGCCCGTCTTGTGGATGGATCGCGCGCTCCGTCCATACCCGGCTTTGCCGATGTCGACCTGCGCGCTGCGGAACGTGTGGTTCACGCAGATCCCGTGCTCGAAGCCGAGCGCCTTGACGAGCTCGCTCCAGCCGTGCAGCGATTGCGCCGCCTCGGGCCGCATCCAGTTGAGCCACCCCCGCGGATCGATCATCGAGACCAGGATCGCCCCCGGCTTGCGCAGGCCCTGCGTGAGCCAGGCCTCGAGCGCCTTCCCCGTCGCCGCCGTGACCACGCCGTCGGCCGCGTCCGGTTTGTCCGCCGGGGCCGCGATCTCGCTGCCGTCGAGGTACGCCCACGCATTCGCGATGTTCGTGGCGGTCTTCACGTCGCCCTGCTCGGCCTTGATCTTGCCGTCGAGCGTGATCTTTTGTTTCTTCTGGTCCTCGGTCAGCGCCTTCTGCTTCTTCAGCGCCTTGAGCTCCGCCTGCATCGCCGAGAGCGCACCGCGATCGACCTTCGGCGCGAAGTTCGCCCCGTAATCGACGTACGCCGCGTGCGGGCCCGAGGCGCCGCCGCCATGCACCTGGAACGCCCGCGACGAACGCGCGTCCCCTTGATACCGATACACCGCGTTCATCGTGCGGACGTCGAAGATCCCGTCATTCACGCCGCCGGATTTGTCGGCGTCCGTGCCCGCGTCGGGCAGGTACGGGAAGTTCGACGTGCCCACCATGTACCGGAGCGCGCCGAGGTGCGCTTGCAATCGCTGCACCTGCTTTTTGACCGGCTCGCAGGCCGCGAAGGGCATGTCGCGGAAGAGGACCCAGCCCTCGTAGAGAGCGGCGCCGGCAGGCAGGAGGCCCTTTGATTCCTCGGGCACCTCCAGCGTCGGCGCGTCGGCGCGCACCGTGAGCGCCTTGGGCTCCCCGAACGTCGTCGCACCCGCGTTGATCTCCGCTTCGATCCGCAGCGCGAGGTCGAGGCTCGGGTGCTGGATCAAATACACGTCGTACGATTGCCCTTGCTGGAGCTTGTACGCGTCGGGGACCTGATCGAAGCACGTGGGCGAGGCGTGATCGACGGGCGGGCCGAGGTATCCGGTCGCGTCCGTCATGCCGAGCACGTACGGAGGCACGGGCCCGCCTGGAGCCTCCTCGCTCTTCCACATCGCCGCGATCTTGCTGCCAATCGTGGGATCGTTCGGCTTCGGAGGGGTTTTTCGAAACAGGACGAAGAGGTTCGGCAGGACGTGGCCGGCGGTGCACGCGACCTTCGTGATCTTCAGCGTCGGGACGCAATACGTCGTCACGGCGCTCGAGGTTCCGCCGTCGCCGCTCATCGGTCACCCTCTTCGAAAAAGCCGTCGTTCACGTCCACGAACTCGCCGAGCTCCTCCTCCTCCGGCGCCTCCTCGGGCGGATCCTCCGCGGGATCCTCGGCCTTCTCCTCGGCCACGCCCTCGGGCTCGGTCCCGAGCTTCTTGTCGCCGACGAAGGCCCCTTCCTTCGAGACCACGAGCCCCGTCACCACGTCGAGCCATTTCTCGGCCCCGATCCGCACCGAGATGCGATACGCGCCCGGCGGCACCAGCCGGAACGTGTAAAGGACGATCCGCTTGTCGGGGTCGGGCCTCGCGTCCGCGTCGCTCGCGAGGAGGATTTTTTCGTAATGGCCGTCCTCGCTCCGCAGCCGGACCTCGTCGTCCTGGAGCGGATCGTCGTCGAGGTCCATCTCCAGCGGGACCGTGAGATCCACGCCAGACAGGACGATCTTGTTGAAATCCTTGCCCCGCAGGTTGCCGAGCGCGACGTCGTGGGTTCGATCCATCGTGCGTGCCTCCTCGTTCCGTCAGGAGCCGTGCTTCTCTTCGAGCTTCTTTTTCGTGGCGTCGTCGAGCTTGCCCGTGACGTCGAGCTTCTCGTCGTGCTGGAAGAGCGCGAGCGCCGTGCGCGTGCGCTTGCCGAGAACGCCGTCGGCCGGGCCGGGATTGTATCCGAGGTTCGAAAGCCGCCCCTGCGCCCCGGAAACGCCGCCGTCGGCCGCGTCGAGCGGGTTCAGGTGCCCGAGCCGGAGGTGGATCACGCGCCCCGCGATCGTGAGTTTTCCGCTCGTCTCGGAGACGGGGACCTTCTGTTCGAGCTTGCCATCACCGTCGGTCGTGCCCTCGTGCTTCTCGCCGCCGACCTCGAGCACGTACGCCTCGCCCGCGAGGGGTTTGCCGTCGTGGCCTTCGAGCTCGAGGCGCAGCTCCTTCTTCGGCACGCGCAGGCGGAATCGATGGAGCTTGCCGGTCGCGAGGCCCTCCTCGACCTTGAGCGCCTTGTCGGGGATCACGATGCGATCGCCGGGCTCGAGCACGTTCGGGTTCGCGCGCTTCTTCTTCAGCTCGGCGTTGTCGGGGTGATCGTAGAGGACCCGATAATCACCGAAGCCGTACCGCGCAGCGATCTTGGAAAAGCATTCGCCTTGCTGGACGACGTGAATCGGCATGGTTTTTCCGCTCGCGAGCCGGGGGGCGAGGCGCTCCACGGTACACGCGCCCGTCGCGGTCGTAAACGGCCGGGGGCGGGATCCGCCCCGCGTGCACGCGCGCTCTCGGTCGGGAGGGTCGGCAAGAACGCGTCAGGGGGGGCCCGGTGCGAACGGTCCGTCGCACCGCTTGTACAGGACGGGGGAAACATTGTAAGGGATGTCGAGGCATGCAGACGTTGCCGGTGATGCACGACGCGCCGACCGAGCCTGACGACGCCGTGTCGCGTCGCGCGCAGGCTCGCATCGGCACGCTGCTGCGATCCAAGTGGCGCATCGATCGCGTGCTCGGGATCGGCGGCATGGCCGCGGTCTACGAGGGGACGCACCGGAACGGCAAGCGCGGCGCCATCAAGATGCTGCACCTCGAGCTCTCGGTGGACCCCGAGGCGCGCGCGCGCTTCCTCCGCGAAGGGTACGTCGCGAACAACGTGGGCCACCCGGGCGCCGTGAGCGTGCTCGACGACGACGTGGCCGACGACGGCTCGGTCTTCGTCGTGATGGAGCTGCTCGAAGGAAAGACCATCGAGGCGCTCGCCGAGCAGAGGCCCACCGGGCGCCTCGGGATCTCCGAGGCGTTCCGCCTCATCGAACAGCTGCTCGACACGCTCGCCGCCGCGCACGACAAGGGGATCGTGCACCGCGATCTCAAGCCCGAGAACCTGTTCCTGACGAAGGACGGCGCGCTCAAGGTGCTCGACTTCGGGCTCGCGCGCATGCGCGAGATGCAGTCTTCCGCGAAGATGACGAAGACGGGCAACGCCATGGGCACGCCCGCGTTCATGCCGCCCGAGCAGGCGCTCGGCGAGTGGAACCGCGTCGACGCGCGCTCGGATCTGTGGGCCGTGGGCGCGTCGCTCTTCACGCTGATCACGGGCCGCCTCGTGCACGACGCGCCCACGCTGAACCAGCTCCTGCTCAAGGCGATGACGCAGCCGCCCGCGCCGATCCGCACGG
Organism: Polyangium sp. 6x1; assembly: GCF_029946515.1. Taxonomy (GTDB): domain Bacteria; phylum Myxococcota_A; class Polyangia; order Polyangiales; family Polyangiaceae; genus Polyangium. The sequence continues at coordinate 11,866 of NZ_JARZHH010000104.1, read as the reverse complement.
TCATGCCGGGTTTGCCCGCGGAGGTCGCCGAGGTCGTCGACAAGGCGCTCGCCTTCGACATGAACGCGCGGTACCAGGACGCGCGCAGCATGCAGGCCGGCGTGCGCAAGGCGATCGCGTGGCTCGACAAGCACGGCGAGCCGCAGAACCTCGCGCCCATCGCCTCGCTCGCCACGACGAGCCCCGGCGCGGTCGACAGCCAGATCGCCACACTGAAGCGGGATCCCACCGCGCCTTCGCCCGCGGACGCGGCGCCTCGTTCTCTCTCCCGCGCGGCCTTGATCGCGGGCGCGCTCGGCACGCTTGTGCTCGGCGGCGCGCTCGCGTTCGTGGTGTTCGGGCGCGGCGCCGAGGAGATCCCGACGCCCGCGCCGGTGGCGTCTTCGAGCGCAGGCAGCCCGCGCGTGGAGGCGCCGGCGCCGAGCGCGTCTCCGTCGGTGGCGCCGGTCGGTCCCGCGCGCGAGGTGAACGAGGACGCGGGCGCCCCGCCGCCCGTCCCTTCCGTCACGCCGAGCGCGACCAAGAAGGGGCCGAGCGTCAAGAGCGGAGCCGACTTCGGCGAATGGGGCAAATGACCACACCGGTGCGGAGCCTCTTGCGGGGCGCGTGTTTCGTCGCCGCGCCGTGCGCGCTGGCGCTCGTGATCGGCGGCGCGGCGTACGCGGACGAGAAGGACGACAAGGCGCGCGCGCAGAAGCTCTTCGTCGACGGGCGCAAGGCGATCGAGGCCGGCGACAAGGCCAGGGGCTGCGCGATGATGCGCGAGAGCATGGGGCTCTTCGCGGTGGCGAACACGCTCTTCAACGTGGCGCAGTGCGACGAGGGCGAGGGCAAGATCGCCGCGGCGCTCGAGCACTGGGAGCGCGGGCTCGCGCTGATCGACGCCAAGGATCCGCGCACCAAGGTGGCGAAGGAGCGCATCGGCGCGCTCTCGCCGCGCGTGCCGCGGCTGCGCATCGTCGTGCCGCCGGGGCAGCCGGTGTCGGCCGTCGTGCTCGACGGGACGGAGCTCGCGCCGACGACGCTCTCGGCGCCGCTCTACGTGGAGCCTGGGAGCCACGTGATCGTGGTGCGCGCCGTGGGTCGCCCGGACCGCAAGCACGAGCTCACGCTGGCCGAGAAGGAGCGCACCGAGTTCGTGGCGACGCCAGCGGCGCCGGGGCCTTCGGGCTCCCCGTCGGCGAACGTGGTCCCGACGGCGACGGCGACGGCGACGACGACGGGCGGCGGGACGCCTCCGCCGCCGCCGGCGAGCTTCCGGCGCACGGCGGGGTTCATCGTGGGTGGCGTGGGCGTGGCGGGGCTCGTGGGGGCGGCCGTGACGGGCGGCATCATCATGGCGAAGGCCGACACGATGGACGACTGCCGGAAGACGCCCGCCACCTGTACGATCAATCCAGACGACAGGGCGACCTACAAGGCGCTGCTCGTGCCGAACGCGGTGATGTGGGGCGTGGGGATCGCCGGGGTGGGGGCGGGGCTCTTGCTCATCCTGACCGCGCCGTCTTCGCCTGCGGGGGAGGCGGGGAAGGCGGCCTTCGTGCCCGTGCCCCTGGTGGTTCCGGGCGGAGGAGGGGTGGGTTTGTCCGGGAGGTTTTGATGCGAATTTCTCATGTCCTCGCGGCCGCTTCGAGCCTCGTGATGCTCGGCGGCTGTATGATAGTTTATAAGAGCGACGCGTACGACGACCCGGCCGGGGCGGGCGGCGCGTCGTCGAGCAGCAGCGTCATGATGGGGCCCGGTGGGGCCGGCGGGGTCGGCGGCGCGGGCGGCGCGGGCGGTGTGGGCGGCGGCGGGGACATTTGCCATCCGGCGCTGTGTGACGCGGACTCGGCGTCGCCGTGCACGCCCAACGCGGGGTGCCCGCCGCTCGCGTGGTCGGACCGGTGGGGGGCGACGGATCAGCAACGGGTGCGCGCGGTTGCCAGCGATGGGACGCGCATTGCGCTGGCCGGGGAGTACAACGGGATCAGCTTCAACATCGGCCGGACCTCTCCGAGGACGTTGCCTCTCAACTCTCCCGACTTTGGTTATGAGGCATTCGTCACGCTGCTCGACGGCGATGGGGTCGCGACGTGGGCGTCGCCTGTCGCGATCGGCCTCGGTTTGCAGCCGCGGACTGCGTCTGCCGTCGCGTTCGCGGGGGGCGACATCGTGGTCGCCGGGGCGCGCGCCTCGGACGCAGTCGATTCCGACGTGTTCATTCACAAATTCACGCCCGGCGACAACAACGCCATCATCGAAGTCGCCACGATTCAGTTCGGGGGCGATTCGCCGGACACGGCCGTCGCCATCGCCGGCGCCTCGACGGGCGAATTCTACGTCGCGGGTACCATCACCGCGTCCACGCTCGACACGAAATTCGTCACCTGCGGCGGGACGAACCATATGCCCGTGAACGGCATGTTCGTGGCGGGCTACACTGCGACGGGCGGTTGCAAGTGGTTCCTTCAGCTGCCGGGCAAGGTCCAGCCGACGGCCCTCGTCTACGACCAGAAGAACGCGCTCCGTGTCGTGGGTCATTTCGAGGGCACGCTGACGCTGGCGGACAACATGGTGCTCAAGACCGCGGCAGGAGCGACGGATTCGTTCATCGCCCAGCTTGCTCCGATCAGCGGCGCCGTCACGACGTCGACGCACATCAAGGCAGAGACGGACGGGGCCGTGCGGGTAGCGGCCGCGGCCCTGGACAGCGATGGGACCGTGTACGTCGCCGGGCAGCTCGAAGGAGGCTCCTCGATCGAGCCCAACCTCCCCCATGGGGAAACGGCGGCGTTCGTGATGGCCGACCGGCTGGAGAACCCCTGGAAACGCGTGTTCACCGGAGGGAAGATGCAGACGCTCGAAAGTGTCGCCGGCACGAGCCTCGCGATCTCGGAGGACGGTTCGCTTTATCTCGGCGGCACGTTCCGGAACGTCATCGATATCGATCCGGCCTCGCCGTCGGGCACATTCGAACGGAGCGGGGTGAACCCGTTTCTCGCGAGGTTCGCCGTCGTCAGCCGCGAGCTTTCGTGGTTCGACGTCTACGACGGGGGCGGACAGATGGCGTTCACCCGCTCCTTCTACGTGACGACGCTGCAGAACGACGTCGTGCTGGCCGGGAACTGGCTCTCCAATTTCAATTTTTCAGAGGACAAGACCCAATCGCTGCCTTTCAAGGGCAACGCCAGCGACGAAGACATCATCGCCGCGAAGATCACCCCCAAACCCTGAAGCCGCCGGCCGCGTCGCGGGGGCGACGGCAACCGGTGCGGGACGAGATGGAGATTTTCATGCGAAAGGTTCTCTCGGTCCTTGCAGGTTGTGGCCTCGTGGCGCTCGGCGGCTGCATCGTCGTTTACCATTCCGACACGTACGATGAAAAAGCCGGGACCGCCGGCGCGGGCGGCGCCGGGGGGCCGGGCGGCGCCAGCGGGACCGGGGGCGAAGGCGCGGAAGCAGGAGGGGCCTGCCGCGTCGAATGGTGCTTCACGGACGAGGAGGAGGCGTCGCCTTGCCCGACCGTCACGTGCGCGCCGGTGATGGGGCTTCGGCAATCCTTCGCTTCCGATCAGGATGCCCGCGGGATCGCCCTCGGCAAGGACCCGCAGAACGAGCGCATTTACGTCGCGGGTCGATTCCAGGGGTCGATGACAATCGGCGGCACGAATCTCATGAGCGAAGGCGGGCTCATGGTGGACGATGGATACGTGGCGGCGTTCGGCCCGGACCTCAAAGGCGTCGGCGCGCAGCAGCTCGGCGTCCCGGACGCCATGAACAAGGGGCTCGGCCTCGCTCCGCGAATTGCGCTCGGGGTGGCGTTCGGCATGAACAAGCAGGTGATCGTCGGCGGGCGGTTCAAGGACACGGCCTTCGAGCTCGACGGGTTCGTCCGGGCGTACTCCGACGATCTCATGACGGCGAGCTGGACGCAGACCATCAGCGGGCCCGGCAACGACGAGGTCGTGGCCGTGGGTGCGGGCGCTTCGTACGCCTACGCGCTCGGGAGCGTGACGAACCAGGAGGGAATCGCGACCGACGTCACCATTCCGTGCGTCAGCGCGCAGCCGAAGACTGTCGGCGTCGACGAAAAACACATGGTCCTCCTGGCGTATGACGTCGTGGGCAATTGCGTCTGGGGCCGGCGTTTCTCTGGCGGCTTGCACGAGCCCAGGGCGATGACCGTGAACAACTCGAACGACGTCTTCATCACGGGCACGTACACGGGCAACCTCGACGGAACGGAGATGAATCCGGCTCCCGCCCAGGTCGCGTCTGCCGCGATGTTCGTGATGAAGATCAACGGCGCGACGGGGAAGGTCCTGTGGTTCCGTACGTACGGCGGCGAAGGCGCAGGCGGCGCGACGCCGAGCGCGATCACGTCGATCGTGGGGGATGCCTTGCTCCTGACCGGATCCACGAGCGGCGTCGTCGATCTGGGCGCAGGCCCCGTCGTCGCCGACAAGGACAGCCTGTTCGCCCTTTCGCTCGACGGTGCGACCACGCGATGGAGCTCGATCATCGGGGGGGAATCGAGCGCGGGCGGCGTCTCGGAGGGCCTCGGGATCGTGCCGAGCGGGTCGGGCGGAGCGCTCGTGTCGGGCACGTTCTTCGCGACGCTCGATTTCGATCCGCAGAACGAGGGGGTCGACATCACGCGGAAGGCCCAGAACGCGTTTCTCGTGCGGTTCGACGAGGACGGCGCGTTGCAATGGTTCAACCCGCTGGGCGAGGGAGAGGCGCCGGCGGAGCGCTGGCTCCCGCTCGCGATGGGGAACAACGGCATTTACATGGCCATGGGCTGGCAATCGCCGCTCCTGTTCGAGAACCTTCCCATCCCGAGCGGGATCGATATCGTGATCGCAAAGATCTCGCCCTGACGACCTCTCTTTCGCACGTGGCGCCCGGACCGACCTTCCGTCGGGCGCGCCGCGCGTGATGCACCCATGGTATCATGCCGAAATGTGCGTCGTGGAGGTGGCTTCATGTTTGTCAGGGCGAACCGTAGCGCTTTGAGCTTGGGGGTGGGCGTGTGGCTCCTTTCGGGGTGCCTGGGACCGCTGACGGTCGACGAGGACGGTAGCGGCGGCGCAGGCGCGGGCGGGCACGGCGGCGCGGCGTGCGCCCTCGAGCTGTGCCACACGTCCGAAGTGGAAGGGACGTGCGGCGGGAAGGTATGCGCGAGCGTGGGCTGGAGCGTGCGCATCGGGGACGCCGCCCATCAGGGCGCGAGCGCCCTCGCGGTGAGCTCGGTGCAAGCGGAGGAGCGGCTTTACGTCACCGGTCGTTATCGAGGCGCGATGACGCTGGGCTCGCAGATCCTGAGCGAGGGCGGGCTCGGGCTGGATGACGCCTACGTGGCTTCGGTCGATGGATACGGCACGAATGGCTTGGCGCTGAACGTCGGAATGGCGGACGCCGCAGGCGCGCCCCTCGGCCATGTTCCCCGCGTGGGGCTCGGCGTCGCCGCGGACGACGGGGCCTCGGTGTTCGTCGTCGGCTCCCATCGATCGAATGACCCTGCCGAGCCTACCGTGAACCTCGATGCTTTCGTGCGGAGCTTCAACCCCGGTGCATCAAAGCCGGTCCAGTGGACGAGGACGTTCGGCGGCGGGGGCCCGGACAAGGCCGTCGCTGTGACCGCGGTGGGCTCGTCCGCGTTCGTCGCCGCCACCCTCGGGGCGGTGCCGGGCATCGCGACGGAAACGGTGCTTTCGTGCAAGACGAACGAGGGCCACACGGTCCCGGCCGGCGAGGAGCACCTTTTGCTCGCGCATTATGCCGGCGATGGGCAATGCCAATGGGTCTTGCCGTTCTCCGGCGGGATCCACCGACCCACGGCCATGATTTCGAGCCCGACCGGAGACGTGTACGTGACGGGCAGCTACGTCGGCCTGCTCGTCGACCCGGCCGGCGAGGCCCTGCCCACGGCGATCGACGACGCGGCGTTCGTCCTGAAGCTCGACACGAGCGGCACGGTCGTGTGGCGCAGGATGTACGGCAGTTCGTCTTCGGGCAGCCGCGCCGTTCCCAGAGCGATGGCCTGGTTGAATGGCAATCTCGTCGTCACGGGCTCCATGGCCGGGACGATCGATTTCGAGACGGGGCCCCTCGTGGCCGAGAAGGAGTCGAGCTTCGTGCTTTCGCTCGACGAGGCGGGCACGACTCGCTGGGCCAGCCGGATCGGCGAGGCCGAGGGAATCGCCGGGGTCTCGAGAGGGACGGGGGTCGCGCGGGCGGTCTACGATGGCCTGATCGTGGCCATCGACGCTACCGGCAGCGGGGCCGGGGACGAGGGCCAAGGCGCGTTCCTGGCAAACCTCGACGAGCAGGGGCGCCTGCGGGCGCTCGATTTCCTGGGAGGTGGTGGGGACGCCGCGGCAAGGTCGCTCCTGCTGAGCTCGGGTTCGTCGTACCCGTACATTGCGGCGGCGTGGTCGAGCAAGCTTCGGTTCGAACCGCCGGAGACGAAGCCCGCCGGGCTCGACGTCGTCATGGGGAGGCTCAATCCCTGAGAGATATCAGCCTCCCCAGCATGGCTTTCGATCAGCGCGCGGCGAACGTCATGTTGAAGACGGGCAATTCCTTGTCGCCGCCTTCGAGCTTCACGGTGCGCTTCGTCGCGTAGAGCGCGTCGAGCACCGCGACGATCTCCTTGAACGGCGTGCGGTTGTCCGTGTGCAAGATCGCCTGATCGAGCTTCTTGTCGCTCGGATCGCGGTGATTCGCGTTCGCCTGCCACTCCGCCTCGAGCTTCTTCGCGAGGTCGGGGTATTTCACGAGCTCACCGGCCTCCTGCGAGGTCTTCGGGATGCGCACCTCGCTCACCACGGTCGCGCCCTGCTTCCAAACGAGCGCGAAATCGCTCTCGCCGATGTGCACGTTCAGGACTTTCTCCGGCGGGGTGATGGTGATCGGGTCCGTGCTCGGAGGCCCGGGGACCTGCGCGTCCGCATTGATGCGCGAGTTCGTCACCCAGACGGCCGTGATGAGCAGGAACGCGATCGTGCACATCAAGAGGTCGATGAACGGGACCATGTTGATGTCGGTGTTCGTCGCCTTCTTCTTGCCGCCCTCGCTGCCAACGTCGACGCCGCCCATGGTGAATCTCCTTCTCCTCCGTCGTGCGCGAAGCTCGGTCGCGCTCGGGGAATGGCGAGAAGACACCGACCTCGGGACAAGGTTCCGAAGTTTTTTCGACATCGGCGGGCCGGTAACGGTTCCGGCCCGGCTACGATTTTCCGCTCGGTCAGGATCGATGCATGTTGGCCATGATGCGGGCGCCATCCATGTCGAAGCGGAACCGGATCGGGCGGAGGCCTCGGGCGATCATGGCCTCGAGCATGCGGCGTCGATCCTGGGGGCGGACGTAGAACATGAAGAAGCCGCCGCCGCCCGCGCCCATCAGCTTGCCGCCGATCGCGCCGGCCTTTCGCGCCGCTTCGTAATGCTCGTCGATGACCGAGTCCGTCATCTTCGAGGCGAGCTTTCGCTTGTGCGACCAGTGCACGTGGAGCAGCTCGCCATATTGATCGATGTCGCCGCTCGTGAGGATCCGGTAGGTCTCGTGCCCCATCTCCTTGATCCGGTGCATCGACTCGATCACGGGCGCCTCGAGCTCGCGGAGCCGCTGGCCCTGCTCGCTGAGGACGATGCGCGCCGGGCGCTCGATGCCGGACCAGATGATGACGAGGTTCGATTCGAGCTCGTCGAGCACCTCGTCCCGGACGGGCACGGGCTCGACGTGCACGCTGCCGTCAGGCTCGAAGCGGAAGGCCGTGACGTTGCCGAACGCCGAAATGTACTGGTCCTGCTTGCCGATGGGCTCGCCGAGCCGCTCGATCTCCAGCGTGCACGCCTCCTCGGCGAGTTTTTTCGAGGAGACGAACTCGCGTTTGTACGTGTGGAGCGCGTTCAAGAGCGCGACCGTGAACGCGCTCGAGGAGCCGAGGCCCGAGTTCGCCGGGAGATCGGCCACGCTCGTGAGCTCGATCGAATGGTCGATGCCCGTCATCCGCAAGGCCTCGCGGAAGATCGGGTGCTCGACGCGATCGACGCTGGAGACGATCTCGGTCTTCGAATACGCGAGGCGGATGTCGCGGTGAAACCGCTTGTTCGCCGTGACGTAGATGTATTTGTCGATGGCCGCGGAGACCAGGTATCCCCCGAAGCGCGTCGAATACGCCGGGAGATCGGTGCCTCCGCCGCCGAGCGAGAAGCGCACGGGCGCGCGGGAAACGATCACGTGGAGACCTCCGCCCGGGCGCCGAGATGCGCTTCGAGCTCCTGAAATCCGGCTTCCGAGCCGATTTCGTAAAACCTCTGCGTCACGACGAGCGCCCGGAGCGCGCCCTCCGCGGCGAGCCGCGAGAGCACGGGGGCGAGGTCGTTCGGGCCCTCGGGGAGCTCGGCGATGACCTCGCGGCGGAGCGCGATCGCGCCGTAGTCGATGTGATCCAGGGCAGGATCACGCGCCTCGCCGGCCCTTCGTTTCTGGTAGCGGAGGACGCGGCTCGCCCCGACCTCGCAGTTCGAGTCGTCCCAGCGGTCCTCGTTGCGGTAGACGGACATCGTGCCACGCGCCTCGGGGTGCGCTTCGAGATCGGCGAGCGGCGCAGCGTAATCGAAGGGCAGGTATGAGTCGCCGTACGTCACGAGGAACGCCTCGCCGAGAAGCGGGAGCGCGCGCCGGAGCGCCCCCGCCGTGCCGAGCCGGGTCTCGCCCTCGTCGGCGTACGCGACGCCGAGCCCGAAGGCCGCGCCGTCCCCGATGGCCGTCCGGATCGCGTCACCGAGGTGGCCGATGCAGAGCACGACCTCCTCGTAGCCTGCCGCGGCGAGCCGCGCGAGCAGGTGATGGCCAAACGGGCGGCCCGCGATCGGAAGGAGAAACTTCGGTACGTCCCGCGTGCGCGGATACATGCGCGTGGCGAGGCCTCCGCAGAGGACCACGGCTTGCCGGCGCGCAGGCGGCGCGAGGGGTTCGTTCGAAGGGACGTTCGGCACGGCGCGGGCGGAGCTTAGTCGGGTTTGGCCGCAGAGGAAAAAACACGCGGCACGCCCGGAGCGGCTCGCGGGCGTCCAAGCCACATTCCTCAAGATTTTTCGCTTCGGAGGTCGTCCTCGGGTGCGGCAAACCGGGAGGGTCGGGCATCGAACGAGAGCGCAGAGGCAAAGAGCCCCGGGGGACGGGAGCGCGGTTCGGCTTTCCGAGCAAAGCCCCCGAGGGTCGGTCGAGAGGGGGATGTGTGCGATGAACGAGCCGTCGTTCGCGCGTGTATCGGTGGGAGACGTGCTCTTTGGAAAGTACCGGGTCGAGCGCGTCCTCGGCGTCGGCGGCATGGGGATCGTGGTCGCCGCGAGGCACACCCAGCTCGACGCGCTCTACGCCGTGAAGCTGATGCACCCCGCCGAGATCGGGAACCGGCAAGCGCTCGCGCGCTTCTTCCGGGAAGCACGGGCCGCCGCGAAGTTACGTAGCGAGCACGTGGCGCGTGTCTTCGACGCAGGAAGGACGCCGCGAGGCATCCCGTACATCCTGCTGGAATACCTCGAAGGCTGCGATCTGCAGCAGCTCGGCAAGAAGCGCGAGCAGCTGCCCGTGGCCGAGGCCGTGCTCTACGTGCTGCACGCCTGCACCGCGCTCGTCGAGGCCCACGCAGCCGGCATCATCCACCGCGATCTGAAGCCGGCGAACCTCTTCCTCACCCACAGGCCCGACGGTTCGCCCTGCGTCAAGGTGCTCGATTTCGGCATCTCGAAGCGGCTCTGCGACGGACGATCGCCCTCGGGGATGACCCGGACGACGGACATCCTCGGTTCGCCGCTCTACATGTCGCCGGAGCAGATGCGCTCGACCCGCGACGTCGACGCGCGGACGGATCTCTGGGCGCTCGGCGCCATCCTGTACCGGCTGCTCGCGGGCGAGGCGCCGTTCGCGGCGCGGAGCCTTTCGGACGTGTACGAGGGGATCCTGGAGCGAGAGCCGCGGCCGCTCGCGGTGCGTCGGCCCGACGTGCCCCCGGCCCTCGACGCCGTGGTGCGCTGTTGTCTGCGGAAAAACCCAGACGATCGTTTCCCGTCGGCGCTCGCGCTCGCCGCCGCGCTCGCGCCGTACGTGCCCGAGGAGGAGGCGCCGCGCAGCCTGCGCAAGCAGAGCCGGGCGACGTTGCCCTCGGCGCCGGCCGTGACCGTCCTGCCCGCAGTCCCCCTGACGGATCCGATGCCGGACGACGTGCCGACGTCGCGCGACTGCCGGGCCGCAATGAAGAGCGTGCCGACGCTCCGCTCGATGCAAGATCCACCTCCGCCCGTCTCGACGTCCGAGCCGACGGGGGCCGCGTGGGGCGGGACGTGGGCGGTCTCGGCGCGAGCGCGGGAGCACGGGTCGCGCGTGGTGGTCGCGGCGCTGCTCGTCGCGGCCGTGGTGGTCGGCGGGACAGGGATCTGGGCGTCCCGGGAGGACCGGATCCTCGCCGCGCGCGCCCACCCCGCGAGCGCCGCCGGCGACGCAGCGAAGGTGGTCACGACGAACCTCGCGCCCATCACCGAGGCGTTCGCCGCACCCGCGCTCCCGACCGCGTCCCCGAAGGTGCCCACGCCGCCAACGATCGCAGGCCTCGACGATTGCGAGGACGAGGCGGACACGTCCCAAAGCGACGCGCGAACCCGCAAGAAAAAGCCGCTGCGGCGAGCAGCGGATCCTTTTGGTCGTTCACGCAAATGAAACCACATCTACCGAAGAGCTCGATCGTCCTCGTCTCGGTCGTCTCGGTCGTCGCGTCGTTCGCGCGGCCCGCGGCGTCCGAGGGGGCGCGAGAGCCGTTCGCCGAGGAGCGAGCGGACGTCTTGTTCCGCCGCGCGCTCGAGCTCATGGACGCCGGCCGATACGCGCGGGCCTGCCCCATGCTGGAGGAGAGCCGGCGGCTCGATCCAGCAATGGGGACGATGTTTCGCCTGGCAGAATGTTACGAGCACACAGAGCGGCTCGGCGAGGCATTCATGCTCTACCAGGACGTGGCCGCACAGGCGCGGCTGCGCCAGGCCGACGACCGCGCCGATGTCGCGCGGGCGCGTCTCGTCGCACTAGGCCCGCGGGTCGCCGTGGTGAACCTGATCGTCTCGGACGAGGCCCTGCGAGAGACCGAGCTGTCGATCACGTGGGACGCACGCGGGATCGATCGATGTCTCTGGAGCGCAGGGCTCGTCGTCACAACGGGGGCGCACGTGCTCGAAGCGACCGCGCCAGGCAAACGCCCCTTCCGGCGCGAGATCGTGCTCGGGGAGGCAGGAACACTCGTCGACGTCGAGGTGCCTCCGCTCGCAGACGAGGTCACACGGCGCCGCATCGTGCTCTACCCCGAGCCGCTGCCGCGGCCACTGACAATCGAGGACCGGCGCTTTCTCTCGATCGGGGCGCTGGTGGTGGGCCTCGGAGGCCTCACGATGGCCTCGATCGCAGGGCTCTCGACGTGGATGGAGACAAACGGGACCGCCGGCGAGCCAGAGCCGATGGGCGCCCCCGTGACGAACGCAGCAGCAATCGCAGGCATGAGCCTCGCAGGGATCGGGCTGTTCACCGCCGGATCGCTCTGGTACACGGCGCCAGCCGGGGAGGTGCGGATCGCGATCGCGCCCGGACCAGGCGGCGGGGCAGGGGTGGTTCAAGTATCGTTTTGAGAGGGGGTCACAGCGTAGCGCCGGGGTTTCACCCCGGACCCGACCAGGGGTTGTCCACCCCTGGACCCGGACCAGGGCCAGCCCTGGACCTCTGGGCATCGACTGCGCGAAGCGCAGTCGATGCGGGGAAAGGATTTTAAGCTGTCCGCCCCTTCTTTGCAGGGCCAGCCCTGGACCTCAGGGGGAAGAACTGCGCTCCGCGCAG
>NZ_JARZHH010000103.1 GCF_029946515.1 Polyangium sp. 6x1 | reverse complement strand
CGCCGCTGCCGCCGCCGCCGCCGCCGCCGCCGCCGCCACCGCCGCCGCCGCCGCTGCCGCTGGGGCTGCTGCTACCGCCGCCGCTGCAGGCGACGAGGGCGGCCGCGAGCGGGACGAGCAGGGTCCACATCGTATTTCGTTTGCCAATCTTCATGGGGACGACCTTTCTCAGGGCGCGGCCTGGCATTCCGAGGTGACCGCCGGCAGCCCCCAATGCCAGTTCTGGAGCTGAACCCGCGGGTAATACGCCGCGAACACGAAGCACATCTCGCTCGACGTGTCCTCGCCGAAGGTCACGTTCGAATTGCTCGGGTTTTGCCAGACGCAGCGCGTCGTGATGGTGTCGCCGGGGCTGATGGTGGTGTTGGTCACGTCCCAGTATTGGTCGTCGAAGCTCCACGGATCGCGGTTCGTCAGCTCCACGGGCGCGCCGCCGCCCGCCTTCGTGTGCGCGGCCGAGATGCTCGTCCCGAGCTTGTGCATGTGCGGGCCGATCGCGAAGGTGTTGAGCTTCGGGAAGCCCGCCGGGACCGTGAGGTTGCAGCTGAGGTCGAGGTCGCTGTGCGCCGGGATGTTGATCTTCGTCGTGCCGAACGCGAGGATGTCCGCGTCGTTCGGGCGCAGGTCCGTCGTCGTGCACAGGTCGAACCCGCTCAGATCCTTCTGGCCGTCGAGCTGCATCAGGTTCGAGTAGTGCATCTGAATCATGTAATGGCCCGTGCCCTCGATCGGCAAACCCGCCGCGGCCGGCAAGACGAGCGCCTGCGCGCCCGGCGCCCACACGCTCACCAGGCGCCCGCCCCCCGAATCGCCCGCGCCGCACGGCTTCGGCGTCGCGTCGTAGGCCGTCCCCACCTCGTACAAGAGCATGTGATGGACGATGACGTCGTTGTCGACGGCCGGCGCGATCGTCGTGATGTGCCGCTTCGATTGCACGACGGCGTCGGCGCCGAAGCATACGTACGCGTCTTCCGTGAGCTTGGGCATCGCCCACGCGGTCTTCGGCCGGAGCAAGACGTCGGGCGTGCAATCGAGCCCCGATCCGCCGCCGCCTCCGCCCGCGCCGCCCGTGCCCGAGCACGAATCGGCCGAAGCCCCAGGCGCGCCGGCGGCGATCCACGCGTCGAGCACGCCCTGCGAGCCCGCGTCGAGCAGGCCCTTCGGCGGCATGGGCCTCGCCGCGTCGTGGACGCGCTCGCTCACGAGCTCGTAGACCTTCCTCGAAGGATCACTCTGCGCGCCCATGTGAAAATCAGCCGCCGTCACGAGGGCCATCGGCGCGCCGTACTTGGGCGGGGACGAGTGACAGATCTGGCAATTTTCGGCCACGACCTCGGCCACGTCGCAAGGCAAATCCGCCCCGCCGCCCGCGCCGCCGCTGCCGCCGCCGCTCCCGCCCGCGCCGCTCCCTCCTCCGCCCGTCGTCGCCGCGCCGCCGCCGCCGCAGGCCCAGAGCAGGATCGGAATGAGGACCACGCCGGCTCGCAATCGTGTGTTCGTCATGAAGTAGTGCTCCCGTTCTCGAGCCCCATCAGACACCGGAGCCCGCCCGAACGTAAAGAGCCCACGAGAACCAACGCCCGTGTATCATCCGCCCGGCCCACGCGAGGCGCCGGGCGAAGGGTGTGAGGGCGATGCCGAACTACTTCCGGGACAACGAGGACCTCCGCTTCTACGTCGAGCGCTGGATCGACTGGGAGCCCATCGCGCGCGCCACCGAGCACGATTTCCGGAGCGAAGGCGGCCCGCAGAGCCTCGGCGAGGCCCTCGATCTCTACCGCGACATCCTCGACACGCTCGGCACCTTCGCCGCCGAGGAGATCGCGCCGCACGCCGCGCAGCTCGATCGGGAGGGCGTGATCTTCCGGGACGGCGAGGCCTCGTTCCCGCCGCGGCTCGCGTCCATCTTCGAAACGATCCGCGGCATGGAGCTCCACGGCCTGTGCCTGCCGCGCGAGCTCGGCGGGACGAACGCGCCGGCGATGCTTTATTTCATCGGCACGGAGCTCTTCGGCCGCGCCGACGTCTCGGTGATGGCGCACCACGGCTTTCACGGCGGCATCGCGCTGGCGATGCTGATGTTCTCGATGCGCGAGGGCACGAGCGAGATCGATCCGGAGACGGGCAAGATCCTCGGGACGCGCTTCCGCTCGTACATCGACGAGATCGTCCGCGGCGAGGCCTGGGGCTGCATGGATATCACCGAACCCGACGCCGGCAGCGACATGGCGCGGCTCCGCACGCGCGGCGAGGAGGACGCCGCCGGAAACTGGTTCGTCACCGGGCAAAAGATCTTCATCACGTCCGGCCACGGAAAATACCATTTCGTCATTGCGCGGACCGAGGAGCCGAAGGACGAAGGCGATCCGTTCGCGGGGCTCGGCGGCCTCTCGATGTTCCTCGTCCCGACGTACGAGGACGGGCCGGACGGCACGCGGAGGCGGATCGTGACGATCGATCGCGTCGAGGAGAAGCTCGGCCATCACGCGTCCGTGACCGCGGCGCTCTCGTTCGACCGCGCCCCGGCGCACCTCGTCGGCAAGCGCGGCGACGGGTTTCAATACATGCTGACGATGATGAACAATGCCCGCATCGGCGTGGGCTTCGAGACGCTCGGGCTCTGCGAGGCGGCGCTCTCGCTCGCGCGCGGGTACGCGGCCGAGCGGCGCTCCATGGGCAAACCCATCGAGCGGCACGAGATGATCGCCGATTACATCGACGAGATGCGCACGGACATCCAGGGGATCCGCGCGCTCGCGATGCACGGCGCCGTGCACGAGGAGCTGTCGCAGAAGAAATCGCTCCGGCTCCAGTTCGGCCGCCTCTCGGAGACCGACCGCGCCCGGCTTTCGCGGGAGGTCGCGAGACACAAGCGCAAGGCGCGGCGCGTGACGCCCTTGATAAAATATCTCGGCGCCGAGAAGTCCGTGGAGATGGCGCGGCGCGCGGTCCAGATCCACGGCGGCGTCGGGTACACGAAGGACTACGGCGCGGAGAAGCTCCTGCGCGACGCGACCGTGATGCCGATCTACGAGGGCACGAGCCAGATCCAGTCGCTCATGGCGATGAAGGACACGCTCTCCGGCATCCTGAAGAACCCGGCTGCGTTCCTGCGTCGCGGCGCCGAGGCGCGGCTGCGGAGCGTGTCGTCGCGGGATCCGCTGGAGCGCAAGCTTGCGCGGATCCAGACGCTCTCGCACGCCGCGCAGCAGCACCTCGTCGTGCGGACGGCGGGTGACAAGATCGGCGACGCGCTGCGCTCGCCCGTCGGGTCGTGGTCGACGAAGCTCCTCGGGAGCTGGGATCCGAAGCGCGACTTTTCCTATGCAATGCTGCACGCCGAGCGGCTCACGCGCCTGCTCGCCGACGAGGCCATCGGCGAATTGCTGTTCGAGCAGGCCCAGAAGCACCCCGATCGGCGGGAGGTCCTCGAGCGGCACCTCGAGCGCGCCGAGATCCGCGCGCGGCACCTCGCGGACGCCATCATGACCACCGGCGATCGCTTGCTCGTTTCACTCGCCAGGGCGGACGAGGCGAACGCAGCCGCGCCGGCGAAGGCCGCGGGATGAAGAAAAAGGCGCGCGTCTTCGCGCTTGCCCTCCTCGCGATCGTCGGGCTCACGCTCTTCGCGATCGCGCTCACCCGGGCGAACGTGGGCCTCGACGGCCCGCACACGACACGCGCGTCGTCCGCGACGCTCGACAAGCCGCTCGAAGCCGCGATCGAATTCAAGCTGCGCGAGGCGCGGCCCGCCACGGTGGAGGACGCGATCGAGCTCTCCCTGCGCATGACCGGCGCGCGGCTGCATTTCGGCATCGGGCACCCGACGCGCCTGTCGTTCGGAGCCGAACCGCGCGAGGGCAACTGCATCGAGTACGCGCACCTCTTCGCGCGGATCTTCGACATGGCCGCGGCGCGCTCGAAGCTCCCGGCGCGGGCGTACGTGGTGCACAGCGCGCGCGCCGAGGTGTTCGAGAAGGTCGTGCCGCTGCCGGGGCTGCGCGATCACGACTGGGTCGTGATCGAAGACGACACGCCCGGCGCGAAGCGGCAGTGGTTCGTCGACCCCGCATTCGAGGACGCCTGGCTCGGCTGGGATTTGACGAAAAACGTGAAGGGCGTCGTGCCCGTCGGGCGCTAGCGCATCGAGCCGATCGCTGTTTCAGACGCGAGAGCGCGCTTTCTCGCTCGGAGGGACGCGGCGCAGGCCGCGTGTTCGCCGAAGGCACGCCGCGGGCCATGTGCGTTCGCCAGCGATCGCATTACGTTCGTCACTCGGGCGCCGAATACGAGGGAATGGATCCGAGCGAGCGGCAACCTTGAAGATGGGGAAAGGCACGTCCATGGCGAGGACCATGTGCCCGCCATGCCGGCGGGTACGACCGCTGCACCACCTCGCGAGGAGCCTCGCAGGCGTGGTCCTGGACGCCTATTTTTCCGATAGCAAGAAGCGGCGCGCCGAGCGGAACCTGCGCGAGGAGATCCGCATCAACGAGACGCTCCAGCGCATCGGCGCCGCGCTCGCGGCCGAGCTCGATCTCGACAGGCTCGTGCAAAAGCTGACGGACGAGGCGACCGCGCTGACCGATGCGCAATTCGGCGCCTTCTTCTACTCCGGGCAAACCAGCGATTCCCTGACGCTCTACACGCTCTCCGGCGCCGCGCGCGAGAGGTTCGAGCGCTTCGGGCTCCCCCGGAACACGCCGCTGTTCGGGCCCACGCTGCGGGGCGAGCGCGTGGTGCGCATCGACGACGTGCACGCCGATCCCCGCTACGGGAAAAACCCGCCGCACTACGGGATACCCAAGGGTCATCCGCCGGTCCGCAGCTTCCTCGCGGTGCCGGTGGTCTCACGCTGCGGGAAGGTGCTCGGGGCCCTGTTCTTCGGGCACGCCGAGGCGGGCGTCTTCACCGAGCGAGACGAGCGCGTCGTCGTCGGCATCGCCGGGCAAGCCGCCGTCGCGATCGACAACGCCCGGCTCTACAAGGCGTCCGAGGACGCGCGCCGGCAAGCCGAGGAGGCGCACCGGCAAGCCGAGGAGGCGCGCACGCAGGCCGAGGAGGCGCGCAGGCAAGCCGAGAAGGCGAACCGCCTGAAGGACGAGTTCTTGAGCCTGGTCTCGCACGAGCTGCGCACGCCGATCACGGCGATCATGGGCTGGACGCAGGTCCTCGCGACGCGCGAGTGCAACGCGGAGACGCGCATGCGCGCGCTCGCCGCCATCGACAGGAACGTCCGGGCGCAGATGCGGATCATCGACGATCTGCTCGACGTCTCGCGCATCATCACGGGCAAGCTCGGCCTCGCGCAGCGGCTCATCGATCTCGGGGACGTCGTGCAGGCGGTGATCGACGTGGTCCGCCCCGCGGCGCAGGCCAAGGGCATCGAGCTCCACGTGACGCCCGAGCGCCCGTCCGTCCCGGTGTACGGCGATCCCGACAGGCTCCGGCAGATCGTCTGGAACCTGCTCGCGAACGCCATCAAATTCACGCCGCCCGGCGGGCGCGTCGAGGTCGAGATCACCCGGGACGACGGCCTCGTCCAGATGATCGTGCGCGACACCGGCAAGGGGATCAGCGCCGCGTTTCTCCCGTACGTGTTCGATCGTTTCCGGCAGGCCGACAGCTCCGCCTCGCGGCCGCAGGGCGGGCTCGGGCTCGGCCTCGCCATCGTGCGCCACCTCGTGGAAATGCACGGCGGCACCGTGAAGGCGGAGAGCGCGGGCAGCGATCACGGAGCGACGTTCACGGTCACGCTGCCCCTTCCTCGGGAAACGCGAGAGGCGAGCCACAACGGCGAGGCGCGGACAGGCGACTACCGCAGCGAAGGTTCGCCGAGGTATGCTGCCGCCGTGGAACACGTGCCGAGGAGAACCTGATGAGCCGCCATCTCGACAAGGATCCGGAGTGCAAGGGTGGAGACGGCGGGATCGATCTCGTGATCGAAGCGCGCCCACGGGACCTCGGCGGGTTCGTGGTGCGGCGGGTCCTGCCGTCGCCGATGCGGCGGCTCGTGGGGCCGTTCATCTTCTTCGATCACATGGGCCCCGTGGATTTTCCGCCGGGCGAAGGGATCAGCGTGCGGCCGCATCCGCACATCGCGCTGGCGACGATCACGTACCTGCTCGAAGGGGCGTTCGTGCACCGCGACAGCCTCGGCTCCGAGCAGACGATCCGGCCGGGAGACGTGAACTGGATGGTCGCGGGGCGCGGCGTGGTGCACTCGGAGCGCACGGCGCCCGAGGTGAAGGCGAGCGGCGGGCGGATGCACGGGATCCAGACATGGGTCGCGCTGCCGCAAAAGGACGAGGAGATCGAGCCGCGCTTCGAGCATCACCCGCGGAGCACGATCCCGATCGTGAACCGCCCCGGCGCGGTCCTGCACGTCATCGCGGGGACCGCGTACGGCGCGAAGGCGCCGACGGGCGTCCTCTCACCGACGCTCTACGCCCACGCAGAGCTCGAAGCGGGCGCGCTCTTGCCCGTGACCGACGAGCACGAGGAGCGCGCCGTGTACGTGGTCGACGGCAGCATCGAGTGCGGCGGCAAGACGTTCACGGAGGGCGCGATGGTCGTGCTCCATCCGGGCGTCGAGGTGAGCCTGCGGGCGCTCGAAGCGACGAACGTCATGCTCGTCGGCGGCGCGCGAATCGACGGGGAGCGGCACATCTTCTGGAACTTCGTTTCGAGCTCGAAGGATCGCCTCGATCGGGCGAAGGCCGACTGGCGCGAGCAACGTTTCCCGAAGATCCCGGGCGACGACGTCGAGTTCATCCCGCTGCCCGAATGACGCTGCGGCGCTCCTCCTCGAGCCTTTCCTACGATCTCGCCTGGGCCGCCGTGCGCCTCGGTGTCGCCTTCGTGCCGGTGATCCTGTTTCCCTCGTGGATCACGTGGATCGTCGCCGTGCTGCTCGCCCTCGGCGTCGTCTTCCTGATC
The DNA here is from genome assembly GCF_029946515.1 of Polyangium sp. 6x1. Lineage (GTDB taxonomy): Bacteria > Myxococcota_A > Polyangia > Polyangiales > Polyangiaceae > Polyangium. The sequence goes on along the minus strand of NZ_JARZHH010000103.1, from coordinate 19,396 downwards.
GTCGCCGCGTTCATGTATGCGTACGTCGCGGCGTGCCCGGGATGCGGCGAGCGCGTCCATGGTTTGTCGGTGAAGGTCGATTGCGTGGGGCATCAGTGCCCGCATTGCAAGCGATTCGTCGAGGTGGAGGGCGACAAACTCGTGCTCACGCCGCCGGACCGGGCGAGCGACGGGCCTTCGTTCGGGGTCCTCTTGCGAGGTTCACCGGGCGAATTGCCGGACATCTGCTGCACCTGCGGCGCGCCCTCCACGCGGACGCGGGCACTCACGGACACGAAGGCAAACGTTTCTCTCGACGCACCCGTTTGCGACAATCACGAGCCATCCGCGCGGCTGCGCAAAGCAGCGGGGCGCGTGCGGCTCGACGTCGCCTCGATCCGCTTCGCGCAGGCCCTCGGCGAGCGAGACGGGCTCGCGCTCGTCGGCAGCGGCCCGTACAGCGAGGCGCCAGCGCGCGTCCCCTGGATCTCCGGCCTCGGAGGGATCACGCTCACGGGGCTCGGATTCGTGCTCGCGAGGCAAGAGCTGCCTTTCAAGGAGCTTTTCGCGGGGATCGCCGCAGGCCTCGGCGCATTCGTGCTGATGCATTTCGTCGTGGGCGCCGGGTTTCTCGTCCGGCGGCGGATCGTCGGGGATTGAGGCGGTCGGGTCTCCTCGGGGAGGCGCCTCGCCGGGGCGCTGCCCCGGACCCCGCGGGGGCTATCCGCCCCTCGACCCGGACCAGGGCCAGCCCTGGACCCTTTGGGGAAGAACTGCGCGATGCGCAGTTCTTCCCACAGGCCGCCGCTGGTACCACGTCGCCCGTTGAACCGTCAGCGCGGCTGTCTTGGTTGGCAGGGTCGGTTGCGGTCTTGACCTGGCCCGTTCGATGAGCTGCGCGAAGCGCAGTTCATCGACCCCGAGTCCAGCGCTTGCGCTGGTCCGGGTCCAGGGGCGGATAGCCCCGGTGGGGCCTGGGGCAAAGCCCCAGCGCGGCGCTCAGAGGCCGAGGAGCTCCTGCAGGAAGACGCCCCCCTGCCCTGCTCCGGCGTGCGTGAAGAACAGCCGCCCCTCATTGAAATCGCCTCCCTCGGCGATCCATTCGGCCGCGTGTGCGGAGAGGCGCGCGAAGGGCTCGCTCGGGAAGGAGAACGGCGAGCGCGAGCGATACATGAGGGTCGCGTCCCAGGCCGTGGGATAACTCGTCACCGTCAGGTAAAACCAGCCGTCTCGCTCGAATACGAACGGCGACTCGGTGTGGCCGCTGTCGTGCCGGATCGTGTCCGGCCCGAGCGTCAGGGCCATGCTCGGCTCGCTCCATGTCGTGAGGTCGAGCGAGGTTCGGTACGCGACGCCGCTCAGGCGGCGGTCCTTCGATGCGCAGCGCGTATGATATGCGACCCAGAGATCTGCGAATCGAACGAGCATGGGATCTCGGGCGACGCAGAAATCCTCGAACAGGGTTCCCCCGGCGCGCTGGAAGGTCCTGCCGTCCGTGGAGCGCGCGAGGCGGAAGCCTACGCGGTCTTGGTCGCGCGCGCCCACGTGGTACATCATGACCAGGCTGCCGTCGTGATCACGCGCGAGGTGGGGGGCCCAGATCCAGGGCTCGTCTTTTTGCGCGCGGAGCGTGAAGCGCTGGGGAGAAATCGAAAAACTCGGCGAGGTGGCCTCGTACCAGCGCGCGGGCCCCGGGCCGTCGGCGAGGGCGTGGACGAAGACGCGCTCGTCGAGGCCCTCGTAGGGCTCGCGGTGGAAGATGCCCGTGAGCAACCATCGGCCATCGGCGAGCTGGAGGAGCGAGTGATCGTTGACGTAATGGGGTCCCTCGGGCAAAGACCCGGTATCCAGAATTTTTACGTTTCGCCCCTGCGAGAGCGTGGGGCATCCGGAACCCGTGAAATACCGCAAGAGATACCTGCTCTCGCTGAAAGGCTCGGGCGATCCGGTCGCGTCGATCTCGACGACGGGCGCCTTGCCGGCCGCGCAGGCCCCGGGAGGTAACTCGATCCAGAGCGCGTCCTCCGCGAGCGCGCGGGTCGGGTTTTGCTGGGATTCGAAGAATCCGCCGACGTCCTCCCCGTCGAGCCGCACGCGCGCCTCCTGCGGGCCGTGAGATTGCGCGTAGGCGCGGACGAGCAAGAGCGCGCGGGCGTCCGCGGACGGGCAATGCAAGAGAATGCGCGTGACGCCGCGGCGCTCCCGCACCGGGAAGGTCTGGACGGGTGTATCGCGCTCGGCGTCGACGGCCGAGCTCCGGAGGCGCGTGCCCCAGATCGACGCTGTCTGCTCCCCGATCACGCGAAGGCCGGAGAACACGTAGGCGAGCCCGAGCGAACGCACGCGCAGCGGCGTGAAGCTGCCCGTGGGACCGACCTCGAAGCCGAAGCGCATCCCGGACCGGCTCACGATGGGGTCGGGCACGTGCAGGCGGTAGAGGGAATGCTCGAATTTCGCTTGCTTCCATTCGTCTTCCGGATCCGTGACGAGGAAGCGGAGCTGGCCACTCAGCGGGTTCGCGTGGGCCCCGAGGAAGTACCAGCCGCCATTGTAATAGTCCTCGGTGCCGGTCCCGTGTTGCATCGGGTAACGCATGCCGTCGGTCCGGATCATCTCGTCGCCCTCCAGATACCTTCGATCGCCGCGGGGTCCTTCGTCGAGGTTCTCCAGCAGCGCCACGAACTGGAGGGGTTCGTCGCTCTCGAACATGGGCAAGGTGGTCTCGCGCCCGGGGGCCGCCTGATCGCGGTATTGCGCGGCGAGCCGCACGCCGGGGCGGGCCTCCGCGAGATCCGCGGCGACCTTGATGTCCTCGATCGGATCCTCGGACGCCGCTTCGAGCGAGAGCGCCTCGCCCGCGGCGAGCGGAATGGGCAGGCGCGTCGCGACCCGCCCCGAGGCGCACGTCTTCCACGCGGCGTGGAGCGCGCTCCGGAACGTCACCCACCCTTCGTCGGCCGCGCCCCTCTTGCTGGCGAGACCAAAAAAGAAAGACGCGGGCACGGGGGGCTGCTCCCCGATGCGCACCCGGAGATCCCCGAGGCGCGCGGCCGGCAGCTCGACGAAAAGCCGGGAGACCGTGGTCGGCCCCGTGGCGAGAATGCGCTTCGCCCCGGGCCCGAGCGTGCTCCCGGGGCCAAAGACCGGCGGTTTTTCCGTCCAGTCCTCGCGCAGGAACCGGGAGAGCGCCGCGGCGTCCGGGCCCGCGGCGGCTCCGGGCCCCTCGCGGTAGGTGATCTGATGATAAAGGGGGACGCCGCGATATCGCACCTTGGCCTCGCGGGAATACGCGAACGGCACGTGGCTCGTGTATGCGCCCGAGCTCGCGTCGACGCCGAGGACGAGCGGGGCCTGGAAGGGGCCGCGTCCCTCGAAGAAATCGCGAGGATCTCCACGAAACGCGGTCTGGCCATCGACCTCGATCCAGAGCTCCTGGCCGTCTTTTTCGAGCTCCTTGCGGGGCGCCGTGATCCAGATCCGGGTGATCCTCCCCTCCCCGCGCGCATGAAAAAGAACCCGGAATTCCCCCTCGACGGCGACACCCGCGCGAAATCCGTCGTCGTTTCCCCCCGCGGGATCGTGCGTGGTCACGCTCCTCGTGACCCAGCCCGGATGGAACGTGAGGAGCTCGGAGAGGACCGGGGAGACGGGCAAGGAAACCGCATTCGGTGCAATTGCGAGCGCTGCGCCGAGGAGGTTCGGGAGGGCCATACGGGAAACCTAATGTGGTCGCCGTTGGAATGGTGCCGGCCGCCTTGCTCGTCGCGGCGGCGAACTTGTATGCTGCGCGGATGATGGAGACCGGCCAGGGAGAAGCCGAACCGACGAAGACGAATACGACGGAGCTCGCGCCCGTCGCCGCCGTGGAGCGGGTCGTGGTCCTCGACGTGTTACGCGGCTTCGCGCTCTACGGCGTGCTCCTCGCGAACACCGTGCCGTGGTTTTCCGCCCGCGCGTTCATGCCGCGGGAGGTGGTCCTCGCGCGGACGAACACCGTCGACCGGGTGTTCCTCTACGTGCTCGGGCTCTTCGTCAACGGAAAGGCCATGGCGCTTCTGACCATGCTGTTTGGTCTCGGCTTCGCCGTGCAGCTCGAGCGCGCCGAGGCGCGCGGGCGCAGCGTGGTCCCGCTCCACGTCCGCAGGCTCGCGGCGATGGCGCTCCTCGGCGTCTCCCACGTCGTCCTGCTCTGGTGGGGCGATGTCATGTGGGAGTATGCCCTCGCCGGCTTCGGCCTCCTTTTCTTCCGCCGCGTGCGCGGGTGGAAGCTCCTCGCGTGGGGCCTCTTCTTGCTGCTCGTCCCGCTCTTCGTCTTCTCGATTCACTCCGTCGCCGAAGCCTACAAGCCGTATGCGCCCGCGCCCCCCGATTTCGATGCATTTCGCGCGCAGATGCACGCCGCAATCGTGGGCAGCGATCGCCGCCTGCTCACCGTGATGCACGTGAAGCAGGCGCTGTATTTCTCGAGCTTCATTTGGCCCTGGTACTTCGCTTGGCTCGTCGGGCGATATCTGCTCGGCGCCTGGGCCGGCACGACGAGGATCTTTCATGACGCCGAGGCACGCCTCCCATTCTTCCGCAAGCTGCTCGGCTGGGGCCTCGGGCTCGGCCTCCTCGGCTCCGCGATCCAGCCCGGGCGCGTGTTCCTGCAGCGCAGCGGCATTGTCATCCCGGAGCTCGTCGGGCTCGCGCTCATCGTTCCCTCCGAGCTCGGGGTCGTGCTGCTCACGGCCGGGTATGCGGCCGCGGTGGTCCTCTTGATGCAGCGGCCCGCGTGGCGCCGCGCGCTGCTCTGCCTCGCGCCCGCCGGCCAGATGCCGCTCTCGACCTACCTCGGACAGAGCCTCTTGAGCACATTCGTCTATTATGGCTGGGGGCTCGGACTCGCGGGCCGGTTTCCCGCCTGGTCGGCGGTGCCCATCACGCTCTGCATTTTCACGTTGCAGGTGATCTTCGCGCGCGCCTGGCTCTCGCGCTTCCGCTTCGGGCCGATGGAGTGGGTGTGGCGCTCGATGACGTACGGTCGATTGCAGCCGCTCCGGTTACCGGCGCGGCAAGAAGAGCTCGCGTAGGCGCGCGTCCCGGAGATACAACCCTCCCCAGATGAATGCGGCGACGTAGACCGGGAAGAGCACGTGGCTGAAGAGCGGGTTATCGACCCGCACGTGCGTCGCGACCGCGCCGCCGAGATAACCCGTCAACAAGATCGCCCCGAGAAACGAGGTCCGCGGAATCACGTAGGTCATGACGCACGTGAGAAGGAGGGTCCCGAGGCCGCGGGCCAGGCTCGGGGGAAACCCGAGCGTGTCGTGCGCCGCGAGCACCTCCGGCGGCGCCATCAGCTTGATGAAGGCGTCGAAGAGCAGGAACGCCACCGCGAGGCCGCTGAGGATACGTCCGGTCCAGGACGTCTTCGTCGCCGGGGTTTCCATCGGACGCTCGGACACAAGGGCACTCGTCGTCATCTTCGTTCCTCCTCTGACTCGGCTTCCCGTCGGTTTCGGACTTCGGCGGCCCGCTCCCGGCGCCGTCGACACCCCCCATGGACCGCCCGACCCCGAAAAACTCATCGGTCCCCCGCGAAAGATTTTTTCAACGCCGATTCGAACAAACGCGGCCGGATCGTGAGGAGGGCGGTTTGGATGTCGTGCAGGCGGGCATCCCCGCTCACCTCGCAACGGGACCGTCGAGCAAGTTTGAGCCGCACCTCCCCGAGGCGTATGATCGCCCGTCCGAGCGTCCTTCATGCACCCCGCACCTCCACCGCACCATCCGCTTGGGCCCGGGGCGCCCCGCGCGTCCGTATCCGAGGTCCTGGCCGCGTTCCTCGCGAGCCTCGGCGTGGAGGTCGCGTACGGTCTCGGCGGCGGCTCCATCGTCCCGTTCTGCCACGCGCTCGCGCGGAGCCGGGTGCGCGTCCTTCACTGCCGGCACGAGTCGGGCGCGGCGTTCGCGGCGCTCGAGGAGAGCCTCGCCAAGGATCGCCCCACGGTGGTGTTCGCGACGGCCGGCCCGGGGATCACGAATGCGATCACGGGCCTCGCCGCCGCCCGCATCGAGGGCGCGAAGGTCTTGCTCGTCTCCGGCGGCACCTCGCCGTCCCAGCGCGATCGCGGCGCCGCTCAGGAGACGACCGCGAGGACGCTCCCCGCGGGCCTGCTCTCCGACGGCCCCCTCTTCCACTACGCGACGACCCTGGAGCATCCTTCGCAGTTGCCAGTCATCTTGCGACGGCTGACCGTCGGAGCGCGGGCCGTCGAGGGGTTCGTCGCGCACATCCATTTGCCGCTGAGCGTGCAGTCGGCGATGTTCGACGGGCCGGCCCTCGCCGAGACGAACACGCTGCCCGGCCCGGCCCCGTCCACCGAGGCCCTCGACGCCGTGGCGAAAATTCTCACGGAAGAGCCCTGTGCGCTCTGGGTGGGCTTCGGCGCGCGGAAGGCCGTGCCTCTCGTCCGCGCGCTCGCCGAGCGACGTTCGATGCTCGTGATGTGCTCGCCGCGCGCCAAGGGCATTTTCCCCGAGGATCACCCGCTCTCGATCGGGACCACGGGCGTCGGGAGCCATGCGCGGGTCGCGTCGTGCATGCAGGCGGCGGGCATCCGGCGCACCCTCGTCCTCGGCACGCGCCTCTGGGAATGCACGTCGTTCTGGCGGCAGGACCTCGTGCCGCCGGGAGGGTTCGTCCACGTGGACGTCAATCCCGCGGTCTTCGGCGCGGCGTATCCCTCGGCGGAGACCTTCGGCGTGCAGGCCGAGATCGGCGCATTTCTCACGGCGCTCCTCCCGCGCCTGCCCGCGCGGGAAGGCGTGCTGCCTGCCCTGCGTCCATTGCCGAGGCCTGCGCCGCTGGATCCGCTCGCCGAAGGCTCGGTCCGGCCGCGTTTCCTTTTCGAGGCGGTGCAGCGCGTCGTGGTCGAGTCCTCCGACGCGCCCGTGCTCACGGAGGCGGGCAGCGCATTCGTGTGGGGCAACCACGTGCTTCGGTTCCAGGAGCCGGGGCGATATCGATCGGGGCTGCATTTCGGATCGATGGGGCACGCGACGACGGGCGTGCTCGGGGCCGCGCATGCGCGGGGAAAAGCGGCGGTCGCGCTCGTGGGCGACGGCTCGATGCTCATGCTGGAGGAGGTGAGCACGGCCGTGCGGTACGGCATCCCGGCGGTGTGGGTGGTCCTGAATGATCGTCAATACGGCATCGTCGAGCATGGCATGCGCGCGTCCGGATACGATCCGGTCGAGACGACGCTGCCCGATACGGATTTTTCGCTGGTAGCAAGGGGGCTCGGGGCGCTCGGAGCGCGGGTCGAGCGGGAGGAGGAGCTCGAAGCGGCGCTGGGGGCGGCGCTCGCATCGGGAAAACCCTTCGTGGTGGACGTCCGGGTGGATCCGGAGGAACGACCGCCCATCACGAGCCGTGTCCGAAGCCTGGAGGCGCAAACCGCCAAGGAGAGCTTTTCCCCATGACTACCTCCGCAGGGATGCGATCGCTCGCCATCACGTTCCCCGGTGGCCTGAAGACGAACGATTACTGGCGCCGTCACTACCCGCAGATGCTCGGCGGGCCCATGGAGAAACGCAACGTGTGGGCGGCGCCCGAGGAGCCACGCGAGGCGCCGGACGCGTTCGACGCCGAAATGGAGAAATACCTCGACGACCCGTTCCGCGGCGCGGCGGAGCGGCGCGTGCTCCTGCCGCACGAGAATGCGATGACGATCGAGACGCGCGCCGCGACGATGGCCCTCGAGGCCGCGAAGATCCCACGCGCGGAGGTGGATCTCGTCATCGCGTGCTCGCTCTTTCACGACAGGATGGGGATCGGCCACGCCACGTTCCTCGCCGGCGAGCTCGGCCTCACCTCGGCCGCGTGGAACCTGGAGACGGCGTGCTCCGGGGCGTTCGCCGTCTTCGAGACCGCGTGTGCCCTCGTGCGCGCCGGGCAATACCGGAACGTGCTCGGCGTCGTCTCGTGCACGTATTCGCGGTCCGTGGAGGAGCACGATACGATGTCGTGGTTCTCGGGCGACGGCGCCGGGGCGTTCGTCGTCTCGGAGGTGCCGGCGGGCGAAGGGCTCGTGGCCTCGGCGATGCTGCACAGCGCCGAGACGTGCAAAGCCTTCCTGCTCGACGTGGTCGACGATCCGAAGCGCGACAAACAGGTCGTCCGGCTCCGCTCGGATCGGAGCGCGAGCAAGGTCCTGCGTCAGGTCTCCGAGCCGTATCTGCGGAAGACGGCCGACATGGCCCTCCAGAAAGCGGGGCTCCGGATGTCGGACATCGACTGGCTCGTCGTGAACACGCCGACCGCGTGGTATGCCTCGTTTTGCGCGCGTGTCCTCGATTTCGATCGGGCGCGGACCATCGACACGTTTCCGCGGTATGCGAACTGCGGCCCCGCGCTGATGCCCGTGAACCTCTACACGGCCGCGGTCGAACTGCCCATCCGGCGCGGCGATCTCGTCTTGCTGCACACCGTAGGCAGCGCGTCGAGCTCGGGCTCGGCGATCGTTCGCTGGGGTGACGTCGCGCTCGGCCCTTCGCCGGGGTTGCCCCTCGAGGTTTTGTAAGGGCCGCCGGCTTTCCCCGATCCACGCCTCGAACGCGACGCTTTTCCGGGGCCGCTTCTCCTGCTAGCGTTGCCGGACCGTGGAGATCGTCTACGACCAACCTGCCGTCGCCATGGGGTGGCGTCCCCCCGTCCTCGTCGTGTGGTGGAAGCAGGCGCCGACGCTGCCGGCGGCCATCCAGGTGAACGAGCGCGGCTCCAAAATCATGCAGGCGCACCCGGGCGGGAGCATCTTCATCGTGCTGACGAGCGCCGATCACGGCGCCCCCGAGCGCGCCGCGGCGAACGCGCTCGGCCAGGCGACACGCGCGCTCGAGAAGCACATCCTTGCGCACGCGTTCGTGATCGAGGGTCAAGGGCTCAAGGCGGGGGCGATTCGCGCGACCGTGAAGACGTTGCAGTCGCTCACGCGCGTGATTTTCCCGTGGACCATCGCGTCGACCACGGAAGAGGGCATCCTGTGGGTCGCGCGCAAGGCGAAATTCCTCAGCGAGGAAGAGGCGCAGGTCGTGCTCGCGGACGTCAAGGCCATGAAAGCGGCTGCGAAGGGCTGAACGCGGCGTCGAAAGATTGACACTTCGCAGCGGGACCGATAGCGGGACGACATGGCGCGTCCTTACCGTTCGTTCATTCCGAAGACCGCGACCGAGCGCGTCGTCGCATTTTACCCGGACGGGGTAAGGCGGCGGGCCGAGTATTCCGTGGGCGACGAGTCGGTCGGTACGCGCTACTTCCACGAGACGGGAGAGCCGTACTGGGAGATACCCCTCCGGCGAGGAATCAAGCACGGGACCGAGTACCATTGGGTTTGGCCCGGCGCCCTCAGCTCCGCGGAGCCGTACGTGGATGGTTTGCCGCACGGGACCGCCAAGCAATGGATCGACGGGCAGCTCGTCGGGACTTATAAAATGGTCCGTGGCACCGGAATCGATTTCTGGTGGCAGCTTCGCGGCGACGGCGCACGTTACCTCTCGGAGGTACGGTACCTCCGCGACGGCCATCGCGAGGGATTCGAATGGTGGCTCGAGGACGACGAACGCCGCGTCTACGAGGAGAGCCATTTCCGGAAGGGACTTCTGCACGGCATCGAGCGCCAATGGAACCGGAATGGAAAGCTGCGGCGAGGCTACCCGAAGTACTGGGTGAACGGGAAGCAGGTCTCGAAGCGGGCGTATCTCGCGGCCTGCAAACGAGACCCGACCCTGCCGCCGTTCCGCGAATCCGACAATGCCCCCGAACGGCAGTTTCCGCCCGAAATCGTGAAAGAGCTCGGCCCGAGGGTGTGACGAAAGCTAGCAGGCTGTTGAGAAGCGCCGCGAGCGCCCTGGAGCTAGGGAGGAGGACGCAGGAATACAGGCGTATTCCGAGGACGACGACCGACGATCCAGGGCGCGCAGCAAGCTTATCAACGGCCTGCTATGCCGAGCTTGTTCGAGCGGACGGCGTCGAGCGAGATCGTGAGCTGCTCCTCCAGCGCGTCGAAGATCGTATCGACCATGCCAATGGCCACGTCGCGCTCGGCCGTGGTGATGCGCTCGCTCGTGATGAACGCTCTTCGCTCGAGACGCTCGCCACGCGCCTCGTGCGCCGCGTCGTGCCGGTCGCAGAGATAATCGAGCCGGAGGCCCCGCTCCTTCTCGACCACCTCCGCGAGCTTCTTCACGTTCTCGAAGAACGCGTGCCCGCTCGCCTCCAGCGCCGCGACGAACCAGAACAGCATCGCCGGATCGCGGTGGCCCATGGCGAGCTTCGCGAACGTCGCGAGGTTTTTCCGGTGCGCCTCGATCTGCGGTTCGAGGAACAGGAACTTCAGCGTGTCCTTCGCCTTCCAGCCGAGGACCTCATCCATCCCGAGCGCCTGCCAGTCGTGCAAAAAGAGCGCGCTGTGCGTCTCGAGGTCGTCGCACCATTCGTTGATGCGCCGCTCCTTCGGCGTGCTCGGCTCGGGATAACGGACCGCGTATCGGTTCAGATCACGATAGCCCATGATGTCCGGCACCCACAGCGGGAGGAGCCGCATGAGCTTTTCTCGCGGCGAGACGCGGGTCTCCTCGCAGAGCCACGCGTACAAGGGATGCCGCGCCGCCTGCGCCTTGCGCTCCTCGATGACGCGAAGGACGTCCTCGTGATAAAGCGCCATGGGCCCTTCGAGCTCGACCTCGTACGAAGGCCGCTCCCGTGGCTCGGATCGCACGAGCGGCGCGGGCGCTTCGGCGCGCGGCCTCTGCGGGAGCCGGCCCGGCTCCATGTACGTGCGTCCGTATTCCAGGAAGCAATCGTGGACCTCCTCGAAGAGGTCGAACATGCGGTTCGAAAGGCGCATCGCCAGCGGCCGCTGTCGCTCGTCGAGGACCTCGTCGTCGAAGACGCCTTTCGATCCCCAAACGAACCCCGGCTCCCGGTCCAGGTGGTGATGGCCGAAGTAGATGTACCGGAGCCCCGTCTTCGCCTCGATCTCGCCCGTGACCTTCGCCATGTGATGAAAAAACGCGTTGCCCGCGGCCTCGCCGGCCTCGGAGTGCGTGAAGCGGACGAGCGGATCGCCCGCGTCCTCGACGTCGAGCCGGCCGAACTCCAGGACGAAATACCGGAATCGCTCGTTCTCCTTCGAGAGAAAGAGCCACCAGAGCATGTCGCTCGCGCGAAAGCCGAGGCGCTCGTCGAGCTTCATCTTGGTCCAGTCTTCCAGGAAGAGCCGCGAGTGCGTCTCGTCCTCGCGCGTGCCGCCGTTCAGCGCCTCCTCGAAGCGGTTGCGCGGCTTCGGAAAGCGGATGAAGTACCGGCTCGCGTCGCGGAAGTTCATCACGAACACGGTCATGATGGGCGCGATCAGGACCTTGTCCTCGAGCGGCACCGCATCGGAATGCAGCCAATCGAAGAACGGGTGCGACAGGATGCGCTCCCACCGCGCCGCCTTGAGCTTCATGAACTCCTTCATTGTAGGCCTCCTTTGCCTTGGGTCCGATCGAGCGAGTCTATCACGAGTCGAAATCGAAGGAGCCCGCGAAGCTGCCGTCGAAAGAGCCGGCCGCCGAGGCCCTGTGCGCCGCCCCCCCGCGCCGAGCGTGATCTCCCCTTGCCTCGCGGCTCGCCTTCCGCCTATTCTCCCTCGCCCCCTCCGTCTGGAGAAACCCTGTGTCCCTGCTCATCGATCCGGAGATCGCCGCCCGCGTCGACCGCCTCGAGCTGCCGTTCAACGCCTACGGCGTCGATCCGTACGGCGCCTCGAAGAAGCACCTCGCACGGCTCTTCACGGCCTTCCGGTTCCTCTACCGCCATTACTTCACCGTCGGCGTCGAGGGCATCGAGCACGTCCCCGCCCGCGGGCGCGCCATGCTCGTCGGCAACCACTCGGGCGGCATCGCGATCGACGGCGCGATGGTGATCACGTCCTGCTTCTTCGAGCTCGAGCCCCCCCGGCTCGCCCAGGGCATGGCCGAGAAGTTCATGGCCCAGACGCCGTTCATGGGGCTTCTGGCCACGCGGAGCGGGCAGCTCACCGGGCTCGTGGAGACGGCCGAGCACCTGCTCCACGACGACCGGCTGCTCATGATCTTCCCGGAGGGCGCCCGGGGCACGGCGAAGCTTTATCCCGAGCGCAACACGCTCGTCCATTTCGGATCGGGCTTCATGCGCCTCGCCATGAAGACGCGGACGCCCATCATCCCGTTCGGGTTCGTCGGCGGCGGCGAGGCCATTCCCACGATCGCGAATTCGTATGCCCTGGGAAAGCTCTTCGGCGCGCCCTACGTCCCGATCACGCCCTGGGGCGTCGCGCTCCCCGCGCCCGTGCGCCTCGAGCTCACGTATTCGGCGCCCATGAGGTTCGAAGGGACGGGGACCGAGGAGGACGAGGTCATCGAGGGATACGTGGAGCAGGTGAAGCAGCGGATCGCCGGCCTCATCGAGGAGGGCCGGGAGCGGCGGCGAAAGGCGCTCGCGTGGTCGCGCGGCGCAGAGGACGAGGGCCGGCTCGAGGGTGAGCCGGACGGCACGAAGGAGGAGCAGCGATGAGGGTTCTCATTCCGGGCATCAGTGGGGTGCTCGGTCAGCGCGTCGCGCGCCGCCTGCTCGAGCAGGGGCACGAGGTCATCGGGATCGATCGGCGGCCGTGGCACGACGCGCCGGCCGGGATCGAGCTCCACAACGTGGACATCCGCAAGCGCGCGGCCGAGGACGTGTTCCGCAAGAAGCGGCCTCAGGCGGTCATTCACATGGCCACCGTGACGCACCTCGTCGAGAAGACGGCCGAGCGTTACAAGATCAACCTCGGCGGCACGCGCGCGGTCTTCGAGCATTGCCGCGACTGGGGCGTCGAGCACGCGATCTTCGTCGGACGACACACCTATTACGGCGCGGCCGCCGATTCTCCGCTGTATCACAAGGAAGAGGATCCGCCGATGGCGGTGACGACCTTCCCCGAGCTCTCCGACCTCGTCGCGGCCGATCTCTATGCGTGCACGGCGCTCTGGCGGTTGCCCAATCTGTGCACGACGGTCCTCCGGATGGTGTATACGCTCGGGCCTACGGGGCACGGCACGTTGGCCACGTTCCTGCGCGGTCGGCACGTGCCCATGGTGCTCGGGTTCGATCCGCTCTTTCATTTCATGCACGAGGAGGACGTGACGACGGCGATCTGCCTCGCGCTCGAGAAGCGGGTGCAGGGCGTCTACAACGTCGCGGGGCCGCAACCGGTGCCGCTCTCCGTGGTCGTCCGCGGGACGGGGCGGTCGCCCATTCCGCTCCCCGAGATCGCCTTCCGCGCGGCGCTCGGCCGCTTCGGCCTCCCTCGCCTTCCCCCGGGCGCGCTCGCGCACATCAAATACCCCGTCGTGGTCGACAGCGAGGCATTTCGCGCGGCCACGGGGTTCGTCCACCAGGTGGACGAGGTGCGGGCGATGCAAGAATATCGGGACGCGTTCCCCGTGCGGGGATAAAGCGGGCATTCGAAAAAGAAACGGGGCGCGCCCGTCCGAGCGCGCCCCGCGGGAAAACCTTTTACTGGCAAGCGCCGCCGAGGCACCTGCCGCTCAGGCATTCGATGCCCATCGCGCACGCCTGACGGGCGATGCTCTTGCACGCGCCCTTGCCGTCGCAAGCGGAGGTGCCGCCGCCGCACGCGCGGTCCTCGTGGGCCTCGTTCTCCGGGACGTAGGCGCAGATGCCCGCGGCGCCCGGGAGGTCGCACCGGACGCACGCAGCGCCGCACGCCTCGTTGCAGCACACGCCGCCCGAGCAGAAGCCGGTCGCGCAATCGCCGCCCGCCCCGCAGGCGTGGCCCTGGTCGCACGCGCCGCAGGAGCCGCCGCAGTCGACGTCGGTCTCGTCGCCGTTGCGGAGGCCGTCCTTGCAGCTCACGCACACGCCCATCAGGCAGGATTGCCCGGCGGCCGCGTCGCATTGCGGCCCGCACGCGCTGCGCGCGCCCGGGACCGGCTCGGCGCACTTCCAGCAGGGCTCCACCACGCACACCGTGTCGCAGCCGTCGCCCGCCGCCGTGTTGCCGTCGTCGCACGCCTCCCTGCCCTGCCGGACGCCATCCCCGCAGCGCGACGCGAGCGCGCTCGTACCCAGGTCGGCCCCGGACGGCACGATATCCTCGAGGAATTCGCCCTCGACAATGCAGCCGTAGCCGGTAAGTGCGCAAGCCACGATCCAGAAGAAATCCCGTCCAACGTGTTTACGCGCCATGACGACCGTACCCCCAAAAAGTCAGAAATGGATGTACGCCTCGGTCAGAAGAGGACCTGGACGCCGAGGAGCCCGCCCTGGAAGCGCACCACCGCCTGCGGCCGGACCTCCTTGTTTTTCGCGGTCTCGGTCTGCACGTCGTCTTCGACGTTGATCGCATAAAGCACCGTCCCGAAGCCCGCGATGCCGGCTCCCACGAACGCCAGAATCGAGCCGTTCGCCAGGAATGCCATGTCGCGCTGCATGTCATTGAAGCCGCCGGGACAGCTCCGGCAGGGATCGGCCCTTCGCCGCTCGCTCTCGGCGTCGAGCGTCGCCGCCGCGGCGCCGAGGCCAATGCCAAACGAGGCGAAGAGCACGGTCGCCGCGACGCCGCCCTCGATCACGTCCTCCGGGCCCCGGTCGGACAGGATCGGCGGCGGGGTCGAGACCTCCCAGGGCTCGCGGCACAGACCGTCCGCAGAATGGAAGAGGCCGCCCGAGAGGGCCAGCAGCGAGAGAATGCCCCGCACGACCACGCGCGACGAACCGCTCGCGTTCAAACGAGAATGCATCGTTCCCCCCTATCAAGGCCATTTTTAGCACCCACGGGGGGCCTACACGAGCAAATGCGCGCGGCGCGGCGCGCTCGTGCGGCCTATGTCCGGCGCACGAGCCCGCGATTTCGTGTATGTCGCGTCAAACGAGGCGTCAGCGTTCGTCGGGCTCGAAGAGCGCGCCGGGGTTCATGATTCCGGCAGGGTCGACGGCGCGTTTCGCGGCGCGCAGCGCGGCTTCGAATGGTTCGGGTCGCTCGGCGCGCCAATACGGGCGGTGCACGCGGCCGACGGCGTGGTGGTGGGTGATGGTGCCGCCCGAGGCGAGGATCGCGCGGCTCGCGGCGTCCTTGATCGAGGCCCACGCCTCGAGCTCGCGGCCGTCTCGCGCGGGACCGAGGAACGTATAATACGGCGCGGGTCCGTCCGGATACACGTGCGTGAAACGCCGCGCGAGCACGCCGCCGCCCAGAGCGCGCTGCAAGGCCGGGAGCACGGCTTCGTGCACGGCGAAGTCGAGCTCCTCGAATCGGTCCCACGGGCACGCCGTCTCGAACGTGTCCGCGAGGACGCCGAGGGAGACGAGCGCGCTCTGCAGATACGGCGCTCGAAAGAAGGATTGTTTGTACGTCGCCTGGGCCCGCGCCGCTTCCCCGCGATCCTCGCGCAGGACGGGTCCTTCGGGACAAACGCCGCCCGCCTCGGCGGTGATCGCGAGGGCCCGGTCCATCGAGGGCCCGAGCGGGTGATCCGCCGATTCGAAGGCGAGGAGCAGCACGGCCCCGCCGTCGACGAAGACGCCGCCGAGCAGGGCGTCCGTGCGATCGAGGAGCCGGCAATTCGAGGGATACAGGCCCGATTGCGCGAGCAAACGGCACGCCCGGGCGCCGTCGGAGAAGTGCGGGAACGTGACGCTGGCCGACGCCCGGTATCGAGGCCGCGCCTGCAGGCGCACCCAGGCTTCCGTGATGACGCCGAGGATCCCCTCGGAGCCGAGCGCGAGCCTGTCCGGGCTCGGCCCCGCGCCCGAGGCGGGGAGCCTGCGGCTCGCCCACGTGCCGGCGGGCGTGATCATCCGGACGGAGGAGACGAGATCGTCGATATGGGTGTAGAGCGTCGCGAAATGGCCGCCCGCGCGCGTCGCGATCCAGCCGCCGAGGGTCGAGAATTCGAAGCTCTGGGGGAAATGACGGAGCGTGAGCCCGTGCGGGGCGAGCTGCTCTTCGAGGACGGGGCCCGTCGCGCCGGCTTGAATGCGCGCCGATCGCGAAATGGGCTCGATTTCGAGCACCCGATCGAGCCGCCGCATGTCGAGCGAGACCACGCCGCGCGGGCGATCCCCCACGTTCGCCTCGACGCCGCCGACCACGCTCGTGCCGCCGCCGTACGGGATCACGGCGATGCCCTCGGCCGCGCAATGGGCAAGCAGGCGCTCGATGTCGTCCTCGGATCGGGGAAAGCTCACCCAGTCGGGGGCGACCGAGAAATCACCGCGGTAGGCCCGGACGATGTCGCGATAGCTCTTGCCGTACGTGTGGAGGATCCGGTCCTTCGCCGCGGCCGAGGAGATCGGCGCGAGGGAGGTGGGCGGCAGGGTGCGCGGCTCCGGGAGACGCACGGATTCGAGGGTCGGCAAAGGCCGCGGGGAAAACTCCCGGCCGAGGAGGGCGCCGACCTGCGCGGCGAGGGCCTGCAGACCGGGTTCGTCCGGAAAAGCGTCCGTATATCCCCACGCCCAGAAGCTACGCTCACGCTCACGCATCGTCCTTGGGCTCCTCCGCGGCGGGCGCGGCCTTGACGCTCTGGGGTCCGGCCTGCGCGGCCTTGACGCTCAGGGGT
Organism: Polyangium sp. 6x1; assembly: GCF_029946515.1. Taxonomy (GTDB): domain Bacteria; phylum Myxococcota_A; class Polyangia; order Polyangiales; family Polyangiaceae; genus Polyangium. The sequence goes on along the minus strand of NZ_JARZHH010000103.1, from coordinate 2,785 downwards.
CCGATCGGCGGATCCCCCGGATCCCCTGGCGCGCTCGAATCGAGGAGCACGGCGATCCAGCGCGTCTTTTCGCTCCCTTCGAGGAGGATACGCGCCACCATCGTCAGGGGCACCGAGAGGAACATGCCGGCCGGCCCCCAGAGCCACCCCCAGAACAGGAGGGAGAGAAAAACGACGGTCGCCGACAAACCGAGCCTACGGCCCATCCACGCAGGTTCGAGGATGTTGCCGAGCACCGTGTGCACGACGAGGAAGCCCGCCGCGACGGCCAGCGCCCGGCCCGGGCCGTGCGAGAGGAGCGCGAAAAAGACCGGCGGCGCGCCGGCGATGATCGCGCCGACGTTGGGGATGTAGTTCAAGAGGAACGCGACGAGGCCCCAGAGCAGCGCGAAATCCACGCCGAGGACGTAGACGATGAGGCCCGCGAGGAGGCCGACCGCGATGCTGACGACGGTCTTGATGAACAGGTAGTTCTGCACATCGCCGACGATCCCGGGGAAGAGCCCCACGTAGCCGCCGCGCTCGCCCGCGAGGGCCCGGAGCTTGCGCGAGAACGTGCGCGCCTCGAAGAGCATGAAGCCGAGGATGAGCAGGACGATGAAGATGTTCGAGACGAGCCCCGCGAGATCGCGGATCATGCCTGCGCCGAACGAGAGCACGGCGCCGGGCGAGATCATCTGGGTGATGGCGCCCGTGGGGACGCGGAAGTGGTGCGCGCGCAGCCACTCCGTGAGCTCCGCGGCGACGACGTCGACCCGCGCCTGGTAGCGGGGCACGGCCTCGCCGAACTCGGTGGCCGAGCTCGCGACGACGGAGGCGCCGGCGCTGAGGACGGCGATGTTCGCGAACAGGACGAGCGCGGCGGCGACGGGCTCGGGAACGCGGCGCTTCTCGAGCCACGTGAGCGGGGGCGCGCTGACGACGGCGAGCAGGAGCGCCATCGCGATCGGCACGAGCACGCTCGCGGCGGCGTGGAGGGCGGCGACGACGACCACGAAGGCGGCGACTTGCAAGAGGGCGTCGGAGCGGGACGGGACGCGCGTGTCCAAGGCGGCGGCCATCCTAGCCGCAGAGGACGCGGCGCGCACCTCGGATGCTCACCGCTTCCGTGCGAACGGGGCGCGACTCGCTCGCATCGACGGCACCGCAGTCGATGCACCCGAGGTCCAGGGCTGGCCCTGGTTCTGAGCATTGGTCTCAGCTGGAGGCGCCGCGCCGGGGCGCCGCCCCGGGCCCCGCGGGGGCTGTTCGCCCCTCGACCCGAACCAGGGCCAGCCCTGGACCCTTTGGGGACGAACTGCGCGATGCGCAGTTCGTCCCACAGGCCGGGTTGCCCGTTGAACCAGCAGCGCTGCTGTCTTGGTTGGCAGGTCGTTCGCGGTCTTGACCTGGCCCGTTCGATGAACTGCGCGTCGCGCAGTTCATCGACTGCGAGTCCAGCGCTTGCGCTGGTCCAGGTCCAGGAGCGGATAGCTCCTGGTGGGGCCTGGGGCAAAGCCCCAGCACAACGCTGTGAAGCACCCTCTCAGGGACAGGCGCAATGTAGCTGACCCATGGCCACGCAGAAGACGTCCCACGTCGACTTGCAGCACGACTTGTCCATCAAGCAAACGGTGGCCACGCAGGGGTCGCAAAGCGGATCGAGCTTTTTCCCGGGTACGCACGGGTCGTGGCCGCAGGCCGGCGGGCCCGAGCCGCACCCGTCGTCCACCGCGCCGTTGCAGTCGTTGTCGAGGGAATCACCACAGACCTCGGGCTCCGGGACGACCGTGGCCGTACACGAGAGCGCGCCCGCGGTGCACGTGCGGATGCCCTCCGCGCAAGGACCGGATTGGCCGGTGTCGCATGCATCGCCGCCGCCGGGGTTGTCCTCGTCGATCACGCCGTCGCAGTCGTTGTCGAGGCCGTCGCAGATCTCGTTCGTCGCATTCACCTTCGCGACGCAGAAGAGCTTGCCGCCATCGCAGCCTGCCACACCGTCGCCGCAAACGCCGGAGAGGCCCGTCTGGCACGCGCCGCCGAGGCCCGCGATGTCTTCGTCGACGACGCCGTCGCAGTCGTCGTCCACGCCGTTGCAGACCTCGGGGACGTCACACGCGGCTCCGCCTGCGCTTCCGCTTTCGCCGCCGCTTCCGCCTCCGCCGCTCTCGCCTGCGCCGCCGCTGCCGCCTCCGCCTCCGCTGCCGAGGAGGTTTTCGTCCATGGGCGGCGGCGTCGTTCCCCGCGCGCAACCGGCGGCCCCCACGAGGAGCCCCGCCGAAGTCAGCGCCGCCCATACCAGAAGATATCGCTCGACCATCACGCACCCTCCCCACGACGCGGGCGGAAAGCCTCGATCGGCCGCCCGCGCCAAGCCACCCGAACCTCTTCGATGCTCGAAAGCACGTAGTGGGGGTCACCAAATGGAATTCACGAAGAGCCCTTCGAGAGATTGAGGACGGAAATCGTTCGAGGAGGGGCACCCCGAATACGTGCGCTGCGACGCGTATGGATCTTCCCGCGCCTTCGTCCCGCGTGTACAAGGAGACATGCTTCGAGACGAATTTGGCTCGGTGGCGCGATGGGGGCGTGTTCTGGGCGTGATCGGCGCCCTTTCTTTGCTCGCCGCTTGCGGGTCGGGCAATGGCACGACCGGGAGCGGGGGCAACGGCGCAGGCGGCGGCGGCGCAGGCGGCAGCGGCGGCGGCAGCGGCGGCGCAGGCGCAGGCGGCAGCGGCGGCGCAGGCGGCAGCGGCGGCGTGGGCGGCGGCGGCGGCGCAGGCGGGTCGGGGACGCCGGCGGGGCT
>NZ_JARZHH010000102.1 GCF_029946515.1 Polyangium sp. 6x1 | reverse complement strand
GAGAAAGGCCCCGCGAGGAGGAGGGCGCACACCAGGGGAGGCCAGTGGGCAAACCCGCCCTGAAGCGTCGCGCCGGGGTTTCACCCCGGACCCCGACCAGGGGTTGTCCACCCCTGGACCCGGACCAGGGCCAGCCCTGGACCTTTGGTGCAAAAACCGCGCGATGCGCGGTTTTTGCAACAGGCCGACGCAAGACCAGCAACGGGCTTGCCCGTCAAGACCGCCGCGCTGATGTGTCTGCTGGAGGGGGCAGCGTCGCTGGCTCGGCTGGCAACACTGGCTTCGGGTCTTGCCACGGGCCCGTCGTAGAAACCGCGCGGAGCGCGGTTTCTACGCCCCCGGTCCAGGCCGCGCCTGGTCCGGGTCCAGGGGTGGACAACCCCTGGTCGGGTCCGGGGTGAAACCCCGGCGCAACGCCCCAGTTCACTCCAGCGCCCGACGCACGAGCAGCGCTCCGAGACGCTCGGCTGCGCGGCGGAGGGCTTCCTCGCGAGTTGCGTGAAACGCCGTGGGATCGTCCTGCCGCGCGGCGAATTCGCGCACGGTGACGTCGGGGCTGAGCCGCTCGGGGGGTGCGTCCTTTGTGCGACGCACGAAGGCGCGGCCGCGGAGTGTGAGTGTCACGGATCGCGCGAGCGGTGGGCCTTCGCGGGTCGCGACGCCCAGTGCGGCGCCGCCTTCTTCCACGCGCACGAGCTCGACGACGAGGGCTGGGCAGCGTGTGTCGGTGCGGGGGTCACAGGATGCGAGGAGCCCGCCGGCGGCGAGCTCGGCGCGCGCGCCGGCGACGACGCCCTCTTCGGCGGCGGCGGATGCGACCACTCCGGGTGCTGGCACGACGGCGAGGGGCCCTGCGTTCTCCGCGGAAGCGCCTACGAGTCGATAGCCGCACCCTGGCGCGAGGACGAGCCCTACGAGTGCAAGGACGAACCTCTTCACGACCGCTTCTCGATCTTGCGACGGAGCCGCGTGCGCCGTTTCTCGGCGGCTACGTCTGCTTCGCCTGTCCCGCGCTCGACGAGCGCGAGCGCTGCGGCGAACGATTTTACGTGGTGCTCGTAGAGCTTCGCGAGCTCGAGCCGGACGGAGGGGTCGTCGATCTCCTCGGCGAGGGCCTCGTAGTCGAGTAGCGCGCGCGCCTTGTCGCCGCGCGCCTTTGCGATGTCGCCGCGCGTCCGCTTTGCGAGCGCGCCGCCGCCCCGTGTGACGGCTGCTTCCGCTGTCTCTGCTGCGCGATCGAGCTCGCCTGCGCGACGCAGCGTCTTCGCCACGCCGGCGAGATCGGCACCGGGAAGCCCGCCGTGCATGGGCTCGCCGTAGAGCCCCACGAGGGCGACCATCGAGAGCACGTCGTGCTCGTTGTGCGTGACCACGCCGGAGAGCGCGCCTTCGTCCGACGTGCGCAGATAGTGCATGTAACAAGCGACCACGTCTGCGCCGCCGACGTCGCCTACGCGCTCGCGCCCGAGCACCTCGCTCTCGATGGCGGCGAGTGTGCGGCTCTTCAGCCGGTGCGCGTGGATGCGTCGCGCGACGTGCACGAGATCGAGGTGGGGCAGCTCTCGCGGCGGCGGCATGCGGTTCATCACGCAGCGCGCGCGGAGCAGCGGCATGTCGAACGCCTTGCCGTTGTACGTGACGATCATCGAGGCCTCGTCGAGCCTGCGCGCGAGCAGCTCCAGCATCGGCCCCTCCTCGCCGAGCCGCCGGAGCAAGGCTTGCTCCAGGATGAAGGCGCCCTGCGCCTCGTCGTAAAACGACATCCCGAGCAGAAACGCGACCGTGCCGGTGCCGCCTTGCAGCCCCGTGGTCTCGGTGTCGATGAAGAGCGCGCGCCGCACGTCGCAGATCGCGAGCGCGGGATCGAGCGCGAGTAGCGAGAGCAAGCCTGGCTCCGCGTCCCGTGCGGCCACGAGCGGCGCGCGGCCGACACGCGCGGCGGGCGGCGTGCGGTCACGACGCACGTAGAGGGGCCCGCGCGTGGTGTGCTCGACGAAAAACGGAAGCTCGGTGCGCGTGGGATCGGGCCGCGGCGCGGTGGGCGCGGCCTTGCCGATGATGCGGGCGATCCGATCCCGCAGCTCGTCGAGCGAAGGCTTTGACTTGAGCGCGGCCGCGGCGTTCTCGGGAACGGGGACGGGCTCGGGAGCGGAAGCGGGAGCGGGAGCGGGAGCGGAAGCGGGAGCGGCGGCGGGCGCAGGTGCGGCCCCGGGCATCGGCGGCAAGCGGGCGAGCTTGGATGCAAACGAGGCCATGCGCTGCCGGAGGCAGGCTGCCATGACCAACACTGAACATCAAGACAGGCACCGCAAGGGCACGGTCGCTTCCCGCAAGGGCACAGTCGCTTCCCACAAGGGCACGGTCGCTTCCCGCAAGGGCACGGTCGCTTCCCGCAAGGGCACGGTCGCTTCCCGCAAGGGCACGGTCGCTTCCCGCAAGGGCACAGTCACTCCCCGCAAGGGCACGGTCACTCCCCGCAAGGGCACAGTCGCTCCCCGCAAGGGCACGGTCGCTTCCCACAAGGGCACGGTCGCTCCCCACAAGGGCACGGTCGCTTCCCACAAGGGCACGGTCGTGTCCCGCAAGGGCGTGGTCATGTTCCGCAAGGGCGGGGTCATGTTCCGCGACGGCGGGATCGTGTCCCGCAAGGGCGTGGTCATGTTCCGCAAGGGCGGGGTCATGTTCCGCAAGGGCGGGGTCATGTTCCGCAAGGGCGGGATCATGTTCCGCAAGGGCGGGATCATGTTCCGCAAGGGCGGGATCATGTTCCGCAAGGGCGGGGTCGTGTTCCGCAAGGGCGGGGTCGTGTCCCGCAACGGCGGGGTCGTGTCCCGCAACGGCGGGGTCGTGTCCCGCAACGGCGGGGTCGCGTTCCGCAAGGGCGGGGTCGCGTTCCGCGAGGGTCGATCCGGCGTGCTCGACCCTCCTCGAACGCCTCCCCCGCCCTCGCTCCCGCCTCCGCTTGCGCTCCCGCCTCGGCCTCCGATCCCGCGTCCACCTCCCCAGCGCTCAGCGTTTGTGCGCCTCGACGAGGTAGCCGCGCGGGACGCCCGGCACGTGCGGCGGCGCGGCGGGGAACGGCCAGCGACCCCACGCGTTGCCGATCACGCTCGCATCCGTGACCTCGGGATGGAAGCCGTGCGCGGCAGCGAGGGAGCCGGGCTCGTCGCTCCCGAAGACCCACGGCGCGCCGAGCTCACGCATGTAGCGGAGCACAGGCTCGAGCGCGGCCGACGCGAGGAGCGCCTGGCCGACGACGTCGTAGAGCAGGACCGAGCCCTGAGCCGAGAGGCGACCGATTCGCTCGAAGAGGCGATGCACGACGCTCGCTTCGAGATACTGCAAGAGCCCTTCGACGAGCCAGGCCGTGGGCGCTCCTGGATCGAAGCCAGCAGTGACGAGCGCAGCAGGCCAGTCCTCGGCGAGGTTCACGACGAGCGCGTGACGTTCGCAGCGAGGCGCCGCGGATTGCAGCCCGCGCGCCTTGGCCTCGAGCATCGCGCGTTGATCGAGCTCGAACAGCCGCGCGTGATTGTGAAAGGGCAGCCGATACGCACGCGCGTCCATGCCGGCGGCGAGGATCACGAACTGCGCGATGCCTGCGTCCTGCGCGCGCAGGAGGGCGTCGTCGTAGTAGCGCGTGCGCACTTCGATGATCGGGATGGAAGCACCCGCGGCGGCGCGGTAGTCGCGCAGCGCGGCGCGCCCGGCGTCGCCAGCGAGGTCGTGCGCGAACGGATCTTCGAAGAGGCGATCGCTGCGGGTGGATTCCTCGGCCCGCATGGCGGCGACGATCAGAGCGGTGGTCTCGACAGGATGGTCCATGGCGCGGACCGTGCCGCGCTCAGGCCGTGAAGGATTGGATATTTTTGCCGCGCAGGGGCACGTGGTTCGGACGCGCGCATTCTCGCGCCAGATACGCGCGCGGGCTCATGCCGCTGAACGCGCGAAACTCGCGGATCCAGTGCGCCTGATCGAAGTAGCCGTGCTCGGCGGCGATCTCGGCGCCGCCCGCGTCGCGCGCGCTCTCCAGACGCCGCAGCGCCGCCTGGAAGCGTCGCACACGCCAGTAGGCCTTCGGCGCAAGCCCGACCTGCTCGCGGAAGCGCGCGATGAGCTGACGCGGCGAGAGCCCCGTGAGCGAGTTGACCTGCGCCACACTCGCGAGCCACGGGTCCTCGAACGCGCGCAGCGCCTCGACGACGGCAGGATGACGCGCGTGCGAGCTCCGCACGCGCTCACGCAAGCACCTCTCGAGCATCGCAAACCGTTCTCCGAGCGTGGCAACCGCAGCGAGCCGTTCACGCAGCTCACGCGCGCTCGGACCCCAGAGCGCATCGAGCGGAACCTGCATGCCTTCGAGATCACCAGCCGGAACGCCGAGAAAAGGAAACGCGCCGCCAGGCTTGAAGTGCACGCCCATGACGGCGTTCCGTGGTCTCGCGCCGATGGTCACGAAGCCAGCCGCGGCGCCGTTGAGCACAACGCCAGGGAAAGGCCCGAGCGGAGTCACGGCATCAGGCGCAAAGAACTCGAGGCAATCCGCATCGAGATTGATGATCAGATCGAGGCAGCCGGACGGAAGCGCGCGTTCACGGGCAGCAGGCGGAGGATCGCCATCGTAGTGCCAGAAGCAGTCCACGAACGCACCCAGCGGAGGCCCAGGGCGGTACATCGAAGACGGCATGAGGCGAAAGCGTGGCCCCGAAGGGACGCAGCGTCGAACACGTGACAGCCCCCCACTTCGCAGCCATCCTTCGCGCCGAAGTCCCTCATGTCCGGCGTCGTCTCCATCACCACCACCAAACGCCGCCGTTACCTCTGGTGCGCATGGTGGACAGGCGAGCCCACGCGCACGCCCTTCCGCAAGCCCGACGCCTTCTCCGGCGGCGCAAAAACACTCGAAGAAGCACGCAAGCAAGCCGAGCGTGCCGCAGGCCAGCCCCTCCGCGACATCGAGGCCATCTGGGCACGCGCCTGGATCCGCGTGCAAGCAGGCCAGGCGCCGTGGGTCGAGTCCAAGGCCCGCACCCAGCACGAAGAACCTCCGCCCCCAGATTCACGACAAAAACGTCGCAGATTCATCCCCTCGATCCCCGACCCCGACGTCTGCCCCTTCGAAGTCCTCGGCCTCCCAAAGACCGCCTCTCCCGACGACATCCGCCGCGCCTTCCGTCGCCTCGCCCTCGAAACACACCCCGATCAAGGCGGCACCGCAGCCGCCTTCATCCGCGTCACCTGGGCCCGCGACGAAGCCACGCTGCGCGCACGGCGGCTCTAACGGAGGCGTCGCGCTGGGGCGTTGCCCCAAACCCCACCCGGGGCTATCCGCCCCGGGACCCGGACCAGGGCCAGCCCTGGACCTTTGGTGGAAGAACTGCGCGATGCGCAGTTCTTCCAACGGGCCCGTCGCAAGACCTCGAAGGTACGTCTCTCGCTGGCGACGGGTCGTTGCCCGTCGAGCCGTCAGCGCTGCCGTCTTGGCTGGCAAGGTCGTCCGTGGTCTTGCCACTGGCTGTTCGATGAACTGCGCGGAGCGCAGTTCATCGACCCCGAGTCCAGCGCTTGCGCTGGTCCGGGTCCAGGGGTGGACAACCCCTGGTCGGGTCCGGGGTGAAACCCCGGCGCGACGCTGCCCTCGCTAGCTCTCCGCTGCTTTCGCGCGGATCTCGGCGAGCACCTCGTCGGCGCGCTGGATCGTTTGCTCCATCGTGCCGCTCGTGTCGATCACGTAGTCGGCCACCTTTACCTTCTCGGCGACGGGCATCTGTGCGCGGACGCGCGCGAGGGCGGCCTTCTCGTCGATGTTGTCGCGCGCCATCGTGCGCGTGACTTGCAGTGCCTCGGGTGCGCTCACGACGACGAGTGGGCGAAAGGCGTCCTGCATGCCGTTTTCCACGAGCAGCGTCGCCTCGTAACAGGCGAGTGGCTCGCCGCGCTGGGCGAGCTCTTGCGCGAGCACCATCGTCCTTGTGGCGATGCGTGGGTGCAGGATGCGGTTTAGTGCGCGACGCTTGTCCTCGTCGCCGAAGACGATGGCTCCGAGCTTGCCACGATCGAGCGTTCCGTCGGGGCGAAGCACGGCTTCGCCGAACAGTTTTACGATCTCGGTGAGGCCGCTCGTCCCTGGTGCGACGGCCTGACGCGCCACCACGTCTGCGTCGATCACTTGCACGCCTTGCTCGCGGAAGCGCGCGGCGACTGTGCTTTTGCCGCATGCGATCCCGCCTGTCAGGCCGAAGAAGATGAATGGCATTTCAGCCTCGCCCGAGCGCGGTCTCGATCGCTCGCTGCGCCTCTTCATCCGACATGGGTCGACCGAAGAGCAGCGACCCCAGCATGCCTGAGCTTGCTTCGAGGCGCGCGATCGAGCGTGCGAGGATCTCGTCGTGATCGAACGCGAGCGGGCCCGCCTCCTCGCCGTCGGCCGTGAGCATCACGCGACCACGCTCGTCCAGGCCGATGGAGAAGAACTTTGCGGCGCGCGCGTCGTCGCCTCCTTTGGCCTCGTCGCGCCGGTGGGCAGGGAGGATCGCGACGTGCGCGACGCTCACGACCCATCCGCGGGGATCACGGCCCGGCCGCGAGAACACGCCGAGCTCGACCATCGGCAGTTCTCGAATGCCTGTCTCCTCTACGAGCTCGCGCGCTGCGCTCTCGAGCACCGTCTCCGAGGGCTCGCAGAATCCGCCGGGGATCGCCCATCGCCCTGCGAATGGATCCTTGCCGCGCTGGATGAGCAGCACGGAGATGCGGCCCGCGTCGTCGAGCGAGAACGTCACGACGTCTGCGGTCAGGCTCGGCTTCGGGTATTCCTTGTTGCTCATCGGGTCACCTCCGCCGCTGTTGCGAGTTTTACGCCTGCGCGTCGCATCTCTTCGAGCGCCTGCTTGACGCCCTCCTCCGTGATGCCGGCGATCGCGTCGGTGACCAGCGTCGTCGCATACCCGCGCTGCGCGAGCCCGAGCGCCGCGGCCTTCACGCAGTAGTCCGTGGCGACGCCGAAGACGACGAACGAGAGCGGCTCGCCGAACTGAGCGGAGAGCGCCTTCACGAACGGGTCGGCGAGCGGATTCACGAAGAGGCTGTACACCTCCTTCTCGAAGTACACGCCCTGCGTCGCGCCGCGGATGACCTCGTCCACGATCGGCGCGATCGGCGCGTCGGCGACGTTTGGTAAGAAGCGGAAGCGCGGCGGCAGCGTGCCGTCGATCTTCAGCCAACCCGGCGTGCCCTTCACGCAATGGTCCGGGAAATTGGGCCGCTCCCCGTTTGGACCTGCGCGGCCGCTCGAGGCGAACTCCCACGCGTCCCACGCGTGCGAGTCGACGGATCCGAGGATCGGGATCCGCCGCTCGATCGCGTACGCGACGAGCTTCCGCATCACGTCGTTCGGCGATCCCTTCACGTAAAGCGCGCCCGTCGGCTCGCAGAAATCCCGCTGCACGTCCACGTCGACGAAGATCGTTCGCATGCTTCTTCCCTCCTATGTCGCCGCGCCGACGACCCGCGCGCGTACGTCCTCCACGAGCTCGAGCAGTCGCGTGGAGGGCACGGCGCGGAATGGCTCGTCCGTGCGCTCGGTGGGCGGCGGCGCCTCATCGAGCACGTGGAGCGCCTCCGGCAAACGCACTAGCTCCCGCGCGACCCGCGCGCGCACCACCTCGAGCCCCTCGGCCGGCTCCGTGCGCGCTCCTTCTTTCATGCGCGGCACGAGGAGCGCCTCGGGCTGCCCTTCGCCGAGCCCGCGCGGATCTTCGTCCGCGAGCGCGATCACGTCACGCGCGAGCACACCCGCGCCGTCCACGAAGCGGTAGACCTGGTGCGGCCCGGGGAACGTCCCCTTGCCCTCGGAGAACTTGCAGATCGGGACGGCCTTCCCCGCCTGCTCGATCTCGACGAGCTTGTACACGCCGCCGAGCGCGGGTGAGTCGATGCTCGCCACGAGATCCGTGCCCACGCCGTACAGATCGATCGGCGCGCCCGCGCGGCGCAGTGCTTCGATTTTGTACTCGTTGAGATCCCCCGACGCGACGATCTTCGCCGACGTGCACCCGGCCGCGTCGAGGATCGGGCGCACCGCGCGCGAGAGCTCGAGCAGATCCCCTGAGTCGAGCCGCACGCCCTTGAGTTTGTCCTTGGCGATGCGCGCGGCGCGCTCGGCGCCGCGGAGCGTGTCGTACGTGTCGATGAGCAGGATCGACGCGCTCGGGAACGTCGCGACGTAGTTCTCGAACGCCGCCTCCTCTGTCGGGTGCGCCATGGTCCAGATGTGCGCGGCCGTTCCCATCACCGGGATGCCGAAGCGCTTGCCGGCCTCCACGTTCGACGTGCCCACGAATCCCGCCCCGTATGCGTGGCGCGCCGCGTCGACGGCTGCCTCCGGGTGCGTGCGCCGCGTGCCGAACTCGATCACGCCCGCCGGGCCCGCCGCGCGCACGATGCGCGCCGCCTTCGACGCGATCATCGTCGCGTGGTTCAGGGCCGAGAGCAGGAACGTCTCGACGATCTGCGCCTCGATGATCGGCGCCGTGATCCGCACGAGCGGCTCGTTCGCGAACACCACCGTGCCCTCGCGGACGGCCGTGACGTCGCCGCGGAACCGGAAGCGCCGCAGGTACTCGACGAACGGCTCCGTCATCGCGTCGCGCAGCGCCGGGAGATCCCGCAGGTAGCGGATCTCGTCCTCCGTGAACGAGAGGTTCTCGAGGTAGCCGAGCAGCCGCTCGATCCCCATCGCGAGCAGGTAGCGCCGCCGCCGCGGCAGGCGGCGCACGAACATCTCGCACGTCGCGCGCCTGTCTTGCATGCCGCGGTGGAAGTAACCCGCGGCCATCGTGAGCTGGTAGAGATCGGTACGCAGTGCGTCCACGAGATCGGTGTTACGAGCACCGCCTCGTCAGGTCAATGCGCGTCCGGTCCCGGCGTCTTTGGCGCGTTCGCTGCGCGTCTGGACAGGCTCCACTCGAGCGCGGGCGGCGTGAACATCGTGGTGACGATGACCATCGCCACGACGGCCGAGAAGACTGCGCCGGAGACCACGGGCTTGCCGCCCACGGTGAGCGACTGGCCGATGTTCGCGAAGATGAGGCCGACCTCGCCGCGCGGGATCATGCCGATGCCCACGGTCAGCCGATCGACGCCCTTGCCGACACCGAGCGCGCATGCCTGCTTGCCGAGGATCGCCGCGAACGTGAGGGCCACCGCGAGCAGCGGCACGCCGGGCTGCGTGAAGGCGCCGAGGTCGGTGCGGAGGCCCATGAGCACGAAGAAGATCGGCACGAGGAACGACGAGATCGGCTGGATGAGATGCTCGAGCGTCGACTCGCCGCGCGTGGTGAAGTCGCGGAAGTGCATGTCTTCGAGCACGAGGCCCGCGGCGAAGGCGCCGACGATCGGGGCGAGGCCGATGAGGCCCGCGAGCCAGGCGAAGAAGAAGCAGAACGCGAGGCCGAGCGCGAGCAGGACGCCGCGGGCGCGCAGACGCGAGGCCACGGAGAAGAGGCGCCGGGAGATCTTCGCGCCGATCAGGAGCGAGCCGACGAGGAATGCGGCGGCCTTGCCGAACACGATGGCGATCTCGCCGTAGCTCATCGTGCCGCCGCGATCGGCTGCGCCGATGATGCCTGTGACGACCGCGAGGATGACGAGGCCGAGCACGTCGTCGATGACGGCCGCGCCGAGGATGATGCGCGCTTCTGGGGTCTGCGAGGCCCTGAGGTCCTGCAGCACGCGCGCGGTGATGCCGACGCTCGTCGCGGTGAGCGTCGCGCCGAGGAACGCGTGCACGTAGGGGCTCGCGTCGGGCAGGATCCACGCGCCGAGCAGCCAGCCGAGCGCGAAGGGCGCGACGACGCCGAGTGTGGCCACGAAGAAGCTCGTGACGCCCACCTTGAGCATCTGCGCGACCGTCGATTCGAGCCCGACCTCGAAGAGGAGCACGAGCACGCCGAGCCGCGAGAGCATGTCGATGCTCGCGTCCGTCTTCATCGGCTCGAGCGCTGTGAACCCGAGCGCGCCGAGGTTGCCGAGGAGCACGCCGGCGAGGAGCTCGCCGAGCACGGCGGGCTGCCCGACGCGGACTGCGAGATCGCCGCCGAGCTTGGCCGCGGCGAGGATCACCGCGAGGTAGAGGACGACGGTGCCGATCGGATCTGCGTGCGCGCCCCCATCGGAGCCGAACGCGATCGAGGGCAGGAGCGCGCCGAAGAGGACGGCGACGAGAAGGCCTTTTCTCAGCGGATGTTCCACAGTCTGCTGCGCGAATCCTTGCATCAACCGCATCGCGGTTGATGCACCTGAGGTCCAGGGCTGGCCCTGGTCCGGGTCCAGGGGTGGACAACCCCTGGTCGGGTCCGGGGTGAAACCCCGGCGCAACGCACGCTGTGGAAGAAGCACCCTCTCAGAGGATGTCGGACCATGGTGGCGAGGACGCGAACGCTGCGTGAATGAGGCCTACGTGGGAGTAGGCCTGGGGGAAATTACCCCACATCCGCAGGTTGCGGGTCTCGTAATCCTCCGAGAGCAGCCCCACCGGCGAGAGCGCGGATCGCGCGCGTTCGAGCACCTCGCGCGCCTCGGCTTTGCGGCCCACGGTCGCGAGCGCCTCGCAGAGCCAGAACGTGCAGATGATGAACGCGACGCTCGTCTCGCCGAACTCGTCGCCGCGATACCGCAGGAGCCAGCCGCCCTGGGACAATCGCTCCCGGATTGCGTCGATCGTCCCGTGCAGGCGCGGATCGTTCGGCGGCAGGAACCGCAAGGGCGCCATCTGCAACAGCGCCGCGTCGAGCTCCTCGCCGCCGTAGCTCGACACGAACGAGTTCAGGTCGGACCGCCATGCCTTCTCCACGATCTCGGCGCGGATGCGCTCGGCTGCGGCGCGGTAGTGGTTCGCCCGCGCGGGCCGGTGGCGCTCGGCGACGCGTGCCATGCGGTCGGCGGCGCAGAAGCACATGAGGCTCGAGAATGTCTGCGGACGCGCGTCCGAGCGGAACTCCCAGATCCCCGCGTCCGGCGTGCCCGCTACCTCGATCGCCTTCTGCGCGAGCCGCTCCAGCAGATCGAGCCCGTGCGTCGATCGTTCGGCCACAAAGCGATCGTCGAGGAAGACGGGCGCGAGCGCGAGGACCATCTCGCCGAACACGTCGTGCTGGACCTGCGTGGCCGCGGCGTTGCCGACGCGCACCGGCCCGTGCCCCTCGTAGCCTGGCCAGTCGTGGAGGATCGACTCTTCGAGGTCGGGCGTGCCGTCGACGCGATAGAGCGGGCCGAGCGAGAGCGAGGGCGCGGCGGAGGCGGCGATGTTGAAGAGGTACTGGATGAACTGCTCGCGCTCCTCGAAGTGCCCGAGCAGCCGGAACGCCGCGAGCGCGTAGTAGGCGTCGCGCAGCCAGCAGTAACGATAGTCCCAGTTGCGCCCGCTGCCCGGCGCCTCGGGGATGCTCGTCGTCATGGCCGCGACGATCGCGCCTGTGTCCTCGTAGCAATGCAGCTTGAGCGCGAGCGCGGAGCGGATGACCTCCTGCTGGAAGAGCGGCGGGATGTCGGCGTGCATGACCCAGCGCTCCCAGTAGCGCTGCGTTTGTCCGAGGAACTGCTCGCAGACCGTGGGGAGCGAGTCCTCGAGTGGCGGGCCCCAGGCGAGCACGAGGTGCTTCTTGCTGGTGAGCGCGAACGGGATGTCGGTCACGTACGAGAGCGGGATGTCCGTCGTCAGGCGCAGCGGCGCGGCGAAGCCTTCGTACCGGATGTGGTTCGATCCGATGAGCCTCCCGGGCGTGCCCTTGCTCCAGCCGAGCCGCGGCTCGCAGCGGACGCGCACGCGGGGCATGCCCTCGAGCGGCTCGACGATCCGCACGATCATCGTCGGCCGGAAGAACCTTTCATTCTGGAAGTAACGCGGCGCGAAATCGAGTACCCGGAAGGCGCCTTCCGGGGAGCGGAAGGTCGTCTCGAGGATGTTTGTGTTCGGAAGATATCGCTGCACTCCCGGCTCACCACCCGCCGGCCCGACCGTGAAGACCCCCCCCCCGCCCTGCTCGTCGAGCAGCGAGGAGAAGACCGGCTCGGCGTCGAAGCGCGGCAGGCAGCACCACACGATCGACCCCGTGCGGTCTATCAGCGCGGAATATTGGCAATTTCCGATGACGGCCAGATCTTCGAGTCGCACCGGTCAAGGATGGCGCGCCCGTCGTTGCCGCTCAAAAGAAAAACCGTCGGAGCAAAAAACGATCGTCCAAGGGAACCTTCGCCCGTTTCGTTCCGACGGGTCGTCCGACGCCGCCGCGCGATCTCGGCGCGGTGCACCCTTCGACGATCTCGATCGACGGGGCGAGGTGGGCTAGCGTGGCTCGCTCGGCGGAAAGGGAATCGGCTCGGTCATGAGCGCTGCACCCAGCGAAAAGAGCGAAAAGAAGAAGCAGAAGGCGGACAAGTCCGAGAAGCTCGGCGAGGTCCTGGATTTCATGCGCCTGCTCTGGGCCGTGGATCACGCCCTGCAGTCGATGTCGAAGCGCATGGAGGCGTCGCTCGGCGTCACGGGCCCGCAACGCCTCGTGATCCGGATCGTGGGGCGCTTCCCGAGCATCTCGGCGGGCGAGCTCGCGAGCGTGCTGCACATCCACCCGAGCACGCTCACGGGGATCCTGAAGCGCCTCGAAGGGCGCGGCATCATCGGCCGCAAGCCCGATCCGGACGACGCGCGGCGCGCGCTCTTCGAGTTGACGGCGCGCGGGCGCGAGCTCGACGGGCTGAAGCTCGGAACCGTGGAGGCCACCGTGCGGCGCTCGCTGTCGAAGCTTCCGCCGCGGAAGGTCGGCGCGGCCCGCGACGTGCTCGGCTCGCTCGCGTTGGCCCTCCTCAACGAGAAAGAGTAGCCGCATGCGAGAGCTCCGCGTCGCGATCGTCCTCTCGATGCTCCTCGCCGGCTGCGGCGGAGACGATGTGGACACCACGCCCTTGCCCGACGACGGGAGGTTCCGCCCGCCGGCGAGCGGCGAACGCACGACCGAGGCCGAGGCGTGCAATGCGCTCGTCGACGCTCACAGCGATCGGATGCTCTCGCTCGGCTGCGCGGGCACGTCGCGCACGTGCCCGGGATTCCTCCGCGCGGAGTTCGCCGCCGAGTGCTTGCAGTACGACAAGGGCAGCGTCGACGGCTGCCTCGAGTTCTACGCGTCGAAGACGACGTGCGACGATCTCAAGGTGGCGCTCGACGGCTGCGTGATCACGGCCTACGCGGGCACGACGCCGGCAGGCTGCCCGTAGCTCGTCATCGCTTTCCTTCCACGAACGATCGCATCGCGCCGACGCCCTTGCTCGCGCCCCGCATGTTCTCCGTGTTGAGCAAGCTCGCGGGCAGCGGCAGCCGCGGCAGCAGGAAGACCTCGAGCTCGAGCTCGGTGCGCGCCTCGTCGATCGAGCGCAGGCGCCACACCGCGTGGAAGTCCTTCACGTTGCCTTCCAGCATCGAGACCTCGTAGGTCTCGATGCCCCCCGCCGCGCCGACGAGCTTGCGCACGGCCATGCGCGCCCAGAAGCGCGCGGCCCCGTGCAGCGCGGTGACCTCCATGTAGATCTCGCGATCGCCGCTCTTCGTGCGGCCGAGGATCTTCGAGCGGCTGTAGTGCGGCATGAAGCGCGCGTAGTCGCCGAACGCGAGCACGCGCGCGCGCACGGACTCGATCGGCGCCGCGACGATCACCTTCGCGCGCCCTCGCACGAGGTTGGATCCCGGGATCGGGACCGCGACCGTCATCGGATCCGCCGCCGTCGGACCCGCCCCCCGCGCAGGCTCCGCGCGCGCCTCCCCGCCCCCGAGGACCCCCACGAGCCCCAGCGCCCCGAGCCACCGGAGGCGCCCCCCGCCGCGCATTCGATGCTGCATGAATCGATTGTGGTCCAACAATCACATTGGCGCACATTTGTGGTGTGTGAACGTACGGATCCGTTGCCAGCGTGCGGCGTGGCCTTGAATAAGTAACATCACATACTGATGCGAATCATGGCCGGAGGTCCTGGCGAGGCGCGCGGCGTGCGCGCGCCCGCGCCCCGGATCGCCGGTGCTTGCTCGAGGGGGGGAAACGTTATGGCTCGGATATCCTTGATGTTCTGGTGTGGGCTCGGGGCGGCGCTCGGGGCCCTCGGCTGCGGAAGCGACGAACCGGTGGAGCCGCCCGGGACGAAGCCGCCCGAGCCGCCGGTGACGGTCGACGCGGGGCCCGGCGGCGAGGAGGCGGCGTGCGCGCCGCTCGGCGGGACCGTGGTGGTGAGCCAGGAGGACGGCATCACGCCCTCGCTCCTCTGGGCGAACGGCAGCTACCTCATCGCGTGGCAGACGCGCACGGGTGGGACGGAGGAGGTGCGGGTCGCGCGGATCGGCACGGACGGCAGTGTGTCGCCCGCGCACGTCGTGGCCACGCTCGTCGGCTCGCACGCGCTGCCCACGCTGCAGGCGACGAGCAGCGGACCGATGGTGACGTGGGAGGACACGGGGCCGTCCGGGCTCGTGATCCAGGCGCACGCGCTCGGCGCGGACGGGACGCCGACAGGGCAGCCCCTCCAGCTCGGCACGAGCGACGCGTCGGAAGCACGCCCCGCGACGGCGCCGATGGCGGGAGGCATCGCGGTGGCGTGGATGGAGACGCCGGGCGCGCGTCTCGGGCTCGTGAGCGGCGGAGGCATGAGCTCGACGACGGCGCTGCCCGGGGCGCGTTTTCCGGCGCTCGCGAGCCGAGGCAACGAGCTCGCCGTGGCGTGGAGCACGGGCGCCGAGCTCTCGGTCGCGCGGACGACGGGCATGCCCGGCGGATCGGTCACGGGCACGGTGGTGCGCACGGGCGCGGGCGAGGCGCGGCTGCCGAGCGTGGCGATCGACGCGAGCGGCGCGTCGCTCGTCGCCTGGGAGGACACGCGCGAGGGGAGCGAGCGGATCTACCTCACGCGCGTCTCCCCGAGCGGCGCGAAGGAGGGCGAGGTGCGCGTCGAGGACGCGGAGGGCAGCGCGAACTGGCCCGCCGTGGCCGTCATGGGCGAGCGCGCGGCCGTCGCGTACTACCAGTTCCAGGAGGGTCCGTCCTCGATCTTCCTGTCGGTCTTCGGGCCGGGGCTCGCGCGCGACGGCGGCACGCTCCGCGTCTCGGGCAAAAACGCGCGCTTCCCGGCGGTCGCGTTCACGGGCAGCGAGCTCGGCGTGGCGTGGGCGGAGAAGGACGCGGGGATCCGGATGCGTCGGGTCGCCTGCGATTGACGCGGTCCGGCGCAGTGCCCGAGCGAACGAGCGCGCCCCGCGCGAGCAGACGATGCCGCGCGCCCGCCTGAAAACCGCGCGGCGGGGGCGGGCGCGCCTCATGCACCAGCGGACGTCGTGACCATGGTGATCACGCTCGTGGCGCTTCTTCTGTGCACGTTGGTGGTCGTGGCTTACGCGACGCGCGTCGCCCGCTCGGGACGGGCGGGGCACCCGCGCCTCGGGCCCTCGCCCGGCAGCGCGCTCCTGCCCGGCTGGCTCGTCGAGGCCTTTTACTGGGCGATGCACGCGCCGGGACGGGCGCTCATCGCGCTGCACGTCTCCCCGGACGCATGCACGTACGCCTCGCTCGTGTTCTGCTGCGCGAGCCTGCCGCTCGCGGCGACGGGCCGCTTCGCCGAGGCCGCGGCCGTGATCATCGTGGGCTCGGTGCTCGATGCCCTGGACGGCATGGTGGCGCGCGCGCGCGGCGTGGCGTCGCCGTCGGGCGCGGTGCTCGACTCGTTCGTCGATCGCATCGCGGACGCGGCGCCCTTCATCGGCCTCGCGATCTACTACCGGCACAACGTCCTCTCGCTCGTCATCCCGCTCGCGGCGATGGTGGCTTCGTCGCTCGTGAGCTACGCGCGGGCGAAGGCCGATCAGCACAAGCTCGTGCTGCCGAATGGCCTCATGCGCAGGCACGAGCGCGTCGTGTACCTGTCGGCGTCGCTGCTCCTCGGACCGCTCGTCCCGTACACGAACGCGCTCGGCGGCATCCCTCGCCCGCTCACGCTCGCGGGCGTGTGCCTCGTGGCGGTCGTGGGCACGGTCGCGTCGATCGTGCTCGTCGCGAGGACACGCGCGGCGCTGCGGGATCCCCAGCTCGCCGCGTCGAAGAAGACGCGCAAATCGCTCGCGCGGAAGGGCGAAGGCGCGCGGGGCCCGCTCCCCGTCGAGCACTGAGGCGAGCCATGCTGGCGCGAGTGCGCGCGCTCTTTGAGCGCTCTCCCTTCCTGCCATCGCTCCCCTGGATCGGATACGCGGCGCTCGTCGCGGCCCTCGATCGGCCTCGCGTGGACCTCCTCCTCGTCGCGGCCGTCGCCACGATCGCAGCCTGCGGCGGCGCGCGCGCGCGTCGCTGCTACGTCGGCGCGATCCCGGCCCTCACGCTCTTCGTCCTGTACGACGCGCTCCGTTACCTGTGGCCCGTCAGCGTCTCGGCATCGCGTGTCCTCGGATGCGAGCTACGCGACGTGGAGCTCGCGCTCTTCGGCGTGGGCGTTCACGGCGCGATCGTCACGCCAAACGAGTGGCTCGCGGGCCTCGCGAGCCCCGCGCTCGATCTGCTCTGCGCCCTGCCCTACGGCGCGTACCTCGGCATCATGGCGACGCAGTACACCTACCTCTGCGTGAAGAAGCCCGCCGAGGCGCGACGCTTCGCGGAGCTCGCGCTCGGCACGCACCTCGTCGGGTTCGCCACGTACCTGCTCGTGCCCGCGGCGCCGCCCTGGTACGTGGCCACGCATGGCTGCGCGATCGATCTCGCGGCGCGCGGCTCGCCGGCCGCGCTCACGCGCGTCGATGCGTCGCTCGGGTACGGCTACTTCGCCTCGCTCTACGGGCACGGCGCCGTGGTCTTCGGCGCGCTCCCCTCGCTCCACGTCACGTATCCGCTCTATGGCCTGATCGCGACGTACCGCACGGCGAGCGCGCCCTCGCGCGCCTTGCAGATCGCTTACGCCCTCGTGATGCCGTTCGCCGCGATCTACCTCGGGCACCACTACGTGATCGACGTCGTGCTCGGCCTCGCGTACGTGGCGATCGTCTACAGCCTCTCCCTCGCGCTCGGCGAGGCCTCGACGCGTCAGCGAGCCTTCGACTGGCCCGTCGCCGACTTGTCCGGCTCCCAGAGCACCTCGCCCGTGCCGAGGTGGAGCGCCACGAAGCGGCTCCACACGAAGAGCGCGTCGCTCAGGCGGTTCAGGTAGGTCACGGCGAGCGGATCGACCTCCGTTTGTCGGGCGAGCGACACACAAAGCCGCTCGGCGCGCCGGCACACCGTCCGGCAGACGTGGAGATCCGTGTTCGCGCGCGATCCGCCCGGCAGCACGAACGAGCGCAGGATCGGCAGCTCTTCCTGGCAGCGATCCATCTCGGCCTCGAGCCGCTCCACGTCCGCGGCCGTCACCCGCGGCTGCTTCGGATGCACGTCCTCGGGCAGCGTCGCGAGCAGCGAACCCAGGTTGAAGAGCTCGTGCTGGACCCGGCAGAGCGAATCGGCGAGCTCCCCGAGCGGCGCCGCGCTCTCGGGGCGCGCCGCGCCGGCAGCGACCCCCTCCAGGATCGACTGCCGGGCCGCGCCGACGAACGCGTTCAGCTCGTCGACCGTGCCGTAGGCCTCGATCCGCGCGTCGTCCTTGGGGACCCGCTGCCCGCCGACGAGGCCCGTATCGCCGGTGTCGCCCTTCTTCGTGTAGACCCGGTTGATGGTGACCCGCGGCTTGTTGAACGTGCGGGCGCCCTCCGTGGGGGCCTTGTCCTCCGGCTTCGACTCGTCCGCCATGGTCCGGCCGTCCTAGGACGCCGGGGCAGCACGGTCAAGCCGAGAGGTTTCGGCGCTCGGGCGAGTTGACGATCGTGCTTGTAGGGTGGGAGAGTCCCGCGCCATGCGAACGAGCCTCCGTCCCCTCCCGAGCACCACGCAGCGCGTCGCGACGATCCTCGCGCGCTTCGCGGCCGCGGCCTCCCTCGCCGCGACCTTCGTCGCGTGCGGCCCGCCGCCGGCGCCCGCGAAGCCGCCGGAGAGCGCGGAAGAGCGCGCCGAGAAGTCCAAGATCGAGAACGCCAAGAGCCTCATGGAGAAGGCTGACGAGGCCTACAACGCGAAGGACTTCGACGAGGCGCGCAAGCTGCTCGGCCAGGCGAAGGACCTGAACGTCGAGTCGCTGAGCTACCAGATCGCCGAGCAGCTCGAGAAGGTCGACAAGCGCCACGCCAAGCTCTGGGCGAACGAGGTCGAGCCGTCGTTGAAGGAAGGCGACTGCAAGGGCGCGTTCGGCGAGCTCGCGGGCCCGATGCGTGATCTCGAGAGCGAGGTCTTCGTCCGCGAGCTGCGGCGGCTCATCGGCGCGCAGGCCCTCGCGTGCGTGCAGTCGCGGATCGACGAGGCCACGACGGCGGGCAAGTACGCCGCGGCGCGCGCGCTCGTCGGCTCGGAGGACACGAAGACGGTGCTCGGCGGCGCGGCGCAGAAGAAGCTCGTGACCGAGGTCGACACCACGATCTTCGAGGCGAAGAAGGCCGAGCTCGACGAGCCGCTCAAGGCCAAGCGCTGGGCGGACGCGCTCGCGAAGATCGACGAGGCCCAGAAGAGCGGCGACATCGGCGACGAGGGCGCGAAGGGCCTGCTCGGCGTGGTGCGCGCGGCAATCACGCCCGAGGCCGCGGGGATGGCGGCGCGGGCCGTGGGCCAGGGCCGCGAGGCGCCGAAGGCGCTCGAGGACGTCGATCGGCTCATCAAGCTCGCGCGCTGGGAGCTCCCGGGCGCGGACGGGGCGCCCGTCGCCAAGGACAAGGCGGCGCCGGAGGTCGTGGCGAAGAAGCGCCAGGCGCTCGCGGTCTGGGTCGAGGCCCAGCGCGTGAAGATGAAGCCCGGCAAGAAGGCCGAGAAGCGCTGGGCGCACGGCAAGGTCGCGGTCCTGCCCGCGGCGAAGAGCGACGCGCCGTCGAAGCGCGACCTCGCGCCCGCGACCGAGGTGTGGATCCTCGGACAAACCAAGGACCTCGCGCTCGTCACGGACGTCGATCCGGCGGGCGCCTCGCTCGACGTGCAGCTCGAGCGCGCCGTCGGCTGGGCGCCGATCGCGCGGCTCGCCGCGAAGAACACGACCGACTGGATCCCGCCGGACGATCAGCTCGTCGGCACGCGCGTCTGGGCGCCGCTGCGCCCGGGTGAGGCGAACCTCGAGCTCGGCATGGTTTCGGCCGTGAAGGGGCAAGACGTCACGGTCAAGCGCCTCGCGGACGACAAGGAGATCCAGGTCAAGCGCGGCACGCTGCGCCTCGGCCGCCTCCTGCCGGGCGCGAAGCTCGTCGCGTTCTGCCAGGCGAAGACGCAGATCGTCACGCTGGAGGAGGTCCTGCCCGATCAGCGCACGGTGAAGCTCGTGTGCGAGGGCGGCCTGCGCAAGGACGAGGTCCTGCCCGGCCTGCGCGCGCGCCCCGAGGACCTGCCCGCGCCCAAGTGAGCAAGGACCCGCCGCGTGCCGAGGGAGGCTCCGCGAGCCACGCTTGACGGCACTCCGTCCCCGAACGACGAACTCATCCCCGCCCAGCGAGGAGCCGCATGCCGACGACCTACACCGATCTGATCGCCGAGGTCCGCAAGACCATCTCGACCGTGACTCTGGAGGAGATCAAGCGCCGCATCGAGGCCCGCGAGCCGATGGTGCTCGTCGACGTGCGCGAGAAAGAGGAGAACCGCGCGGGCTACATCCCGGGGGCCATCAGCGTCCCGCGTGGCTTCCTCGAGATGCAGATCGAGCAGAAGGTCCCCGACAAGAACGCGCCGGTGGTCCTCTACTGCGCGGGCGGCACGCGCTCGGCGCTCGCCGCGAAGTCGCTCGTCGATCTCGGCTACACGCGCGTCGAGAGCGCGAACCCCGGCTTCGTGCGCTGGAAGGATCTCGGGTATCCGATGGAGACCCCGCCCCAGCTCACGGACGCGCAGCGGGATCGCTACTCGCGCCACCTGCTCCTGCCCGAGGTCGGCGAGGTCGGCCAGGCCAAGCTCCTCGCGTCGAAGATCCTCCTCCTCGGCGCCGGCGGCCTCGGCAGCCCCGCCGCGCTCTACCTCGCCGCGGCGGGCGTCGGCACGATCGGGCTCGTCGACGCCGATGTCGTCGACGCTTCGAACCTGCAGCGCCAGATCATGCACGCCACCTCGCGCGTCGGCATGCCCAAGGTCGAGAGCGGCGAGAAGACGATCCGCGATCTCAACCCCGACGTGAAGGTCGTGAAGTTCGAGGAGCGGCTCACGAGCGACAACGTCGAGCGCATCTTCCGCGACTTCGACATCATCGTGGACGGCTGCGACAACTTCCCCACGCGTTACCTCGTGAACGACGCCTCCGTGTGGATGAAGAAGCCCGTCGTGCACGGCTCGATCTTCCGCTTCGAGGGCCAGGTCACGACCTTCCACCCCGCAGCCGGCGGACCTTGTTATCGCTGCCTCTACCCCGAGCCGCCGCCGCCGCACCTCGCGCCGAGCTGCCAGGAGGCCGGCGTCCTCGGCGTCCTGCCGGGCCTCGTGGGCACGGTCCAGGCGACCGAGGCGATCAAGCTCGTGCTCGGCCAGGGGAGCCCCCTCGTCGGCCGCCTGCTCACCTACGATTCGCTGCGCATGAAGTTCGGCGAGCTCAAGCTGCGCAAGGACAAGACCTGCCCCGTCTGCGGCCCCGCCCCGACGATCACGAGCTACGTCGACTACGAGTTCTTCTGCAACATCGGCTGATCACGCATACGAGGCGACGACGTCCTTCGACGGACGCTCGATCGCCTCGATCCGGCTCGTCACGAGCTGCCGGCTCGCGTCGACGGCCGTCGCAAACCAGATCGCGTCGCCCACGTTGGGTTGGTCGATGCGCGGGATCACCGCGCCGTTCGGAAACAGCCGCACGCCCCCTTCGAGCTTGAGCGAGACCGCGATGTGCGCCGGGACGAACCTCCCCGTCCGCCTGTCCCGCACCGCGACGCAGACCCCGTCGCGCATGTGGTACTCCGTGTTTCGCGTGACGTAGACGCAGTGCCTTCGACGCTCGACGCCAGGGTATCCCATCTCGGTTTCGCTCCTCGCACGCGACCCTCGCAAACACCGCGCGCGAGGGCCAAGTTCGTGCGTGCAGGCGCACGAAACCGCCGAAGCACGGAAGCGCCCCGACGCGCAAGTTCCCTCGCGATCGTGCAGGTTTTTCGATCCCGGCGCGCGTGATCTCTACGATCCGTCGCCGATGGCAAAAAGCCCTCCTCGTCCGCTTCCCGGCCTCGCCAAGGCAGGCCCGGGGCCCCTCGTCCGGCGCAGACAGCTCGATCTCGTCGCCGCAGAGGACGGCCTCGTCCGTGCCATGGTCGACGGCGCGGACATCGTGAGTGAGGGCATGCCCCGCGCCGAAGGAGACGGCGTCGTCTACTACGGCTCGACGAGCGTGCTTTTGCTCCCGCGCTCCCGCGGTGGCACGCTGCCCGATCCCGATCTCGCGTCCATGGCGGCGCTGCTCGCGTGTGATCCGCACCTCAAGCTCCGCGCGCTCCGCATCGCGCGCAGGGAGGCGTGTACACGTGTGCAGGGGGAGCTCGGACCCTTGCGCGCTGAAATCGACGTGCGCGTGTCTCCCGCAGGCGTCGCGGTACTGGTCGATGTCGTCGCCGTCGTTCATGCCTCCGCCGCCAGTGGCGCATCGCGCTAAACTCGCCCCCTCGCTCCTCGCACCCTGCCCTGCGCCATGAACAACAAAGAACGCCGCGACCCCGACGCCAACAAGGTCATCCACGTGATCTTCGGGCCGGGCGGTGGACGCGTGGCCGAGCCTCCGAAGCGCCTGCCCGATCCTGCCCCGTCGGGTTTGCCCGCGGAGCTGCCCGTGCCGCAGACGCGCGAGCCCGTGAGCGACATGTTCACCGGCGCCGAGGTTTCTCGCCTCCTCGGCATCTCCGCGGGCCGCCTGCGATCCCTCGATCGCGCTGGGATCGTCTCGCCGAGCGGCCGCCGCAAGGGCCGACGCGCGTACACGTTCTCGGACGTGATCGCGCTCCGCGCCGCGCGGGATCTGCTCGCGCGCAAGGTGCGCCTGCGCGACGTCGCGCGCGCGGTCGACAACATCCGCGGCGCACTGCCGAAGGTCACGCGACCGCTGGCCGAGCTGCGCATCGTCTCCGATGGTCAGCGTGTCGTCGTGAAGAGCGCGGCGGGCACGTTCGAACCGCTCACCGGGCAGATGGTGCTCGACTTCGACGTGAAGTCTTTGCGCGACGACGTCGTGCGCGTCCTGCGCCCGATGGTCGGACGTGATCGTGCGAAGACCGCGTACGAGATCTACGTGCGCGCCAGCCAGCTCGACGAGAACCCGCAGACGATGACCGAGGCGGAGGAGCTCTACCGCCGCGCGCTCGAGATCGATCCGTGGCTCGCAATCGCGTACACGAACCTCGGCAACATCTGCTTCCGCCGCGGCGACGAGGGGCAGGCCGAGTCGCTTTATCGTCGCGCGCTCGAGATCGATCGCAAGCAACCCGAGGCGCAGTACAACCTCGGTTACGTCATGCTCGAGCGCGGACACGCGGCCGCGGCGGTCGAGTTTTTCCGCGGCGCGATCGAGAGTGATCCGCGCTTCGCGGACGCGTACTTCAACCTCGCGATGGCGTACGAGCAGGTCGGCGAGAGCGGGAAGGCGCGGCCGTGCTGGCGCAAGTACCTGGAGATCGAACCCACGGGCACGTGGGCCGAAATCGCGCGCCGACATCTCTAGCCCCGACAGCCGATCGCTTCCCGCTCTCCTTTGCATCGACCGCATCGCGGTTGATGCACCTGAGGTCCAGGGCTGGCCCTGGTCCGGGTCCAGGGGTGGACAACCCCTGGTCGGGTCCGGGGTGAAACCCCGGCGCCGCGCTGCCGAACCCCCGCGCTACTTCTGCTCGCGAATCTTCGGTGGGTGATCGAGCTTCACCGTCTGGTGATCGCCCGGCGAAAGATTGACGCTCATCGTCCGATCGCCCTCGGCCGGATCGAGGAACGTCACGTCGTGGCTCCCCGCCTTCACGCGGTAGTTCGTCAGCGGCGTCTTCCCGATCGGCTTACCGTCGAGCACCACGTCTTGTGGAGGATCGGAGAGGATGTCCAGCGTCCCCGAGTCCTCCACGACTTCGTCGCCCGGCGGCTCCTCGACCTTCGGGGCGGTTTGGCCGGCCGCTGTTTCGGGGCCGGCTGCGGCCTCGGAGGCTCCCCCGCAGCCGAGCGCGCCTCCTCCGGCGAGCGCGAAGATCATGGAAAACGCAAGGATAGTGCGGATCGGCGAACGCTCCTCGGTCGTCATGACGGCCCATCGTAGCAGCCGCGCAGCCCCGGCCGCCGACGGATCCTGTTCGTCTCGTCTGGATCCGTTTGCCCGTCCTTCCCCATTTTGCGGCATACTCCCTCGCCATGATCGAGCACACGACGGGCGAGCCGCGCATGGCAAATGGATTTGGACCCGGTGGGGGCGGATTGCCGCCGCCCGCACCACCCCCGGGCGGGGCACCGCCTTCGGGAGGTGACAACTTCGGCGGCGGCGGTCCGCCTGGCGGCTTCGGCGGTGGCCCGCCCGGCGGCTACGGTCCTCCTCCCGGCGCGCCTCCCGGCGGCTACGGCGGCCCTCCCGGCGGTGGACCTCCGGGCGGCGGCGGCTTCGGCGGGCCCCCCGGCGGGCCTCCCGGCGGCGCGCCTCCCGGCGGCGGTTATGGTCCTCCTCCCGGCGGCGGGTATGGCCCTCCTCCCGGCGGCAACTTCGGCGGGCCTCCGATGGGCGGGCCTCCGATGGGTGGGCCTCCGATGGGCGGACCTCCCATGGGGATGCCCGTGCTCCCGCAGCAGAAGAAGGGCCCGAACGTGGGCCTCATCATTGGCCTCGGCTGCGGCGGCCTGTTCCTCCTCGGCATCATCGGCGTCGTCGGCTTCATGTGGTACGCGGCCAAGAAGACGACCGAGGCGATCGCCGCGATCCCGCTCGACTCCGCGAACCCGGACGGCCCGAAGCTCGGCGATCTCAGCGACCTCGCCAAGCCCCCGAAGGCCGGTGATCTCAAGGCCGAGCTCAAGGATCTCCGCAACTACAAGGCCGAGTACGGCAGCACGATCCACTTCGTGGGCGAGATCCACAACACGGGCAAGGATCCGCTCGGCTTCCCGAACATCAAGGTGACGTTCTACGACGACGCGAACACCGCGATCGACAGCGGCACCTGCTCGAGCCTCATCCGCGAGCTCGCGCCGGGCGAGAAGGTCCCCTGCACGTTCTCGCTCTACAAGACGACGAAGTGGGCGTCGTACAAGACCGAGGCAAACCCGATGCGCCCGCTCTTCACGGGCAAGGCCGCGAAGCTCAAGATCTCGGACACCAAGTTCACGGCCAAGAAGGGCTTCAACCCCCACCAGGTCGAAGGCAAGATCACGAACGAGAGCGCGTTCAAGGCGAAGAGCGTGTGGGCGCTCGTCTCGCTCTACGACAAGGAAGGCAAGATCTGCGGCGCGGATCAGGCCCTCGTCGCCGGCAACGATCTCGACGCCAGCGCGGGCGGCATCTTCACGGCGAAGATCTACAACGTCGCCGCTCCGCCCGACACCTTCCGCGTCCTCGCCGTCGGCTACAGCGAGTGATCTCATGAGCGACGTCGGCTCCGCGCGCCGCGCGAAGGAACAACTGAAGAACGACATCGGCGCAGAGCCCTTCTGCGCCGGCGTCGGCGTCGAGCGCGAAGACGGCATCGGGTTCGTCGTGCGCGTGAGTGTTCGCCCCGGAACGCTCGCCGAGGCAAAGGCCCGCGTGCCCGCTCGCGTCGGCGACGTCGTCGTCAAGCTCGTCGAGACCGACTAGCGCCTCGGACGTCCGCCGCCCCGCGCGGACGTTCGTCTCGTCCCCTCCCCTCGATCCATTCGCATCTTTTGCGCGCGCGTTTCGTGCCCGAATCGGCGGCCCACGCGCGTCAAAGCGTGTAAGCTTCACGCTTCGTGAACGCGCTCAACCTCTCCCGGAGGCTCGCTTCCCGCATCGTCGAGGGTCTCAAGGGTCGAGGCCGGATCCTCGTCGTCAAGGGCGGCACCGCCGCGCTCGTCCGCGCCGTGGACGACGCCATGTCCGGCTACGTCGAGCCGCTCGCCGAGCGCGCGCTTCGCGCGCAAGCGCTCGCCGAAGACCCGGCCACACGCGAGGCCCTCTCGCGACTCACGGGCCGCGTCGCGCAGGCGCTGCTCGCCTCCGAGCACCTCGAAGACGTCTTCGCGGATCGCAGCGTCGTCGAGCGCGAAGTGCTCGACGCAGCTCGCACCGCGCTGCACGAGGCGAGCGCCTCGCAGGACGAAGCGGTCGTGCGCGTCGAGCTCGATCTGCTCGGGTACGTCGCCGCCACCGCGGGCAAACGCGCGCGGGCCTCGTCCCTCGTGGTGGCGCTCGAACGCGCAGGGCTCGTCGCAGGCGCGCGGCTCGACAGCTACGATCCAGCCTCGCGCGAGGCCGTCTTCGTGCCCGAGCCGCCGGCAAACCCGGACTTGCACCTCGAGCTGGAAGAGGCCGTCGCAGACGAGCTCTGCGCGCTCGTCGAGCAAGGCGCGGTGGAGCTGCCGACGCTCGAGCGCACAGCGCAGCTCAGGCACGAGGTCAGCCCATCGGAGCGCGCACGGCTGACGCGCCTCATCGATCGCGCGGCCACACGCACGCTGCGTCGCACGGGCAACGCAGCGCGGTGGGACATCCCGGACGGCCGCAGCGTGCGTGTCGTCTACACGCCGCTCTCGGAGCAGGACGCGCGCGACATCGACGTGCACGTCTCGGCCTTCGCAGCCGAGGTGGAAGCCTTGCTCGCGGACGCGGGCGCGCCGCTCGTCACGGCCATATCCGCAGCTGCCCCCGCGCCTGCCGAGCCTGCCCGCGCAGAGCCGCGCGGAAAAGCCGCAGCGCGCCCGGAGCCGCCCACGCTGGTGCATCACGCGAACGGCAACGGCGCCGCGCTGCCCGTCGAGGAGCCTGTCGAGGAGGCCGCGCCGTCCGAGCCCGCGCCGAAGCCGGCGCGCGCGCGCGCCACGACAAAGCGCTCGCCGCGCGCGAGCTCGCGCACCCCCGCAGCCACGCGCGCAGCAGCCGCACGGACGACGACGAAGAAGCGCACGCCGGCGAAGCGCACGACGAAAGCCGGCGCGGCAGAAGAAGGCACGCGCAAGAAGGCAGCAAAGGCCACGACGAAGAAGCGCGCGCTGCCAGCCACGACGACGAAGACACGCACGACGAAGAAGCGCTGAGCGGGTCCTGCACAGCGTAGCGCCGGGGTTTCACCCCGGACCCGACCAGGGGTTGTCCACCCCTGGACCCGGACCAGGGCCAGCCCTGGACCTCTGGGCATCGACTGCGCGAAGCGCAGTCGATGCGGGGAAAGTTTTTTAAGCTG
>NZ_JARZHH010000101.1 GCF_029946515.1 Polyangium sp. 6x1 | reverse complement strand
GCCCGCCGCCGCGCCATCCGCGCCGCCGGCTCCGGCCTGCGCGCCCGCGCCGGCCTGCGCGCCGTCGCCGCCCTTGCGCGCGTCCTGGGCCTCCTTCATCGATTGCATCGCGGTCTTGCCGGCGTCCTTGACGATGTCCTTCGCCTTTTCGAGGCCCTTCGTCAGGTTCTCCGCCGACTCTTTGATCGCGTCGCCCGTCGAATTCGCGGCCTCCACAACCTTCGCGGCCTCGGCCTGCGCCGCCTGCGCCGCCTGCGTGACGGTGTCGGTCGCCTCCTTGGCGACGGCCGTCATCTTCTCTTTCGCCGCGGCAATGACGTTCTTGGCCTTCTCGCCCTCCGTCCGCACCTCGCCCATTTGCTGGTTGAGCACGTCCGTCAATGCCTTCGAGGCACCTTCGAACCCCGCCGCGCTCATCGCCGCCGCGGCCTGCTCCGCCGCCGAATTCACGGCCTCCGCCGCATTGACGCCCGCCGCCACCACGGCCGACGCCGCATTCGCCGCCGACGCGATCATCCCTTCGAGCCCACCCGACACCGCGAGGTTGATCGCCCCCGCCGCGTCGAGCCCCGCGCCCGCCGGAATCACGAGCGCGAGCGATCCCTGCACGGCCCCGAGGTCGCCCTGAATGCCATTGAGGACCCCGTACGCGGCTTTCTTGATCTCCGACAGCGCCGTCCGCGCCTTGAGGAGAATGTCGTCCTTCGTCGCATTGGCGAGCCCCTTCGCCAGCGCGATTTCCCGATCGACCGCGACCTTCGCGACCTGCTCCAGCTTGATGAGCCGCGCCGGAATGTCGTGGATGAGCGCGTTCGTCTTGTCCTCGAACGCCTTGCCGAGATCCTTGAAGCGCTGGATCGAGCTCTCCACCGTCCTGCGAATGGAGGCCACGAGCTCGAGGACCTGCGTCTCGATGAGGTCCTTCATCTCCGAGGCGAGCTGCTTGAACCGCGCCTCGGCCGACTTGATCGCCCCCATGATGTCGGCGAGCGTCTTCTCGTAGAACGTCTTGCCGGCCTCGACGAGCGCGTCCGCCGCGGCCTTGACCTGCTTCTTGCAGTTCTCGAGGTAATCGGGGATCTTCTTCGTGATCGCGTCGACGAGCGTCTTTTGCAGCTCCTCGAACGTCTTCTTGACCGCCTCGCCCTTGTCTTTGATGCTCGAAGCGATGCTCGACGCGATCTGAACCGCCTGCATCGCGAGCTTCGGCCCGAGCGCAGCGATCTGCGCGATGACCTTGATGCCCTGCGCCTGGATCTTGGGCTTCAGCAGGGTCGCCTGCATCTCGAAGTCCTTGATCAGCTTCTCCCCTTGCGCCTTCGTCTTGGCCTCGATCTGCTTGATCGCAGCCTCGCCCTTGGCCCGAATCTTGGGGATGACCGAGGTGTCTTCGGAGTAACCAGCGCTGATGAAGTCCGCGAGCGCGTCGTCATGGCCCTTCGCGCCCTCGGCCACGAGATCGCGGACGATCTTGTCAGCGTCGATGTTGAGGTCGGCCTGGAGCGCCTTGATCGAGGCGTTCATCTTGCCGCCGAGCTCCTCGACCGAGCCGATGACGGAATCCTCCATCGTCTGGAGGATCTTCTTGCATTCAGCCTCGAACGTGCCGAGCAGATCGTTCGCCGCCTTGCGCACGTCTTCGAGCGTGCCGAGCGTCAGATCGCGGATCTGTTCGAGCAGTTTGTCGAGCAACCGATCGAGATCCGCCTTGATCCCTCGCACGAGCGCGAAGCCATCGGCGAGGAGTTTGTCCACGGTGCTCGTGATCGTGAGCAGCGCCTCGTTGAGCAGCTCCGCCGTGCGCGCGACGAGCCCATGCGCGAGGTTCGAGATCTCATCGATCGTCTTCTGGATCGCGTCATTGACCTTCGCGAGGATGTCCTGCGCGCACTGGTTGATGCGCTCGGGGACCTCGCCGATCGTGCGCCGAACCTCGCCGATCGTCTGCTTGATCGTGTCGTCCGTCTGCTTGACCAGCGACTTCAGCGTCTCGCGCGCCTGCTCGATCGAGCCCTTCGTGGCACCACGCAGCTCCTCGACGACCGCGTCGATGTTCGCCGACATCTCGACCTTCGCGCCGTCATGGTCAGGCACCTTCGCGAGGGCCGCCTCGAACTTGCCGCGAAGATCAGCGCCAATCGCCTCGATCTTGCCGTCGATCTGTCCGCCGAGATCACCAAGCTTCTGATCGACCGTGTCCGCCTGCGCCTTCACCGCATCGAGGACCTTCGTCGCCTGATCCTCGCCGAGCTGTCCAACCTCGTCGATCTTGCTCTTCGCCGTATCAGCCGCGCGCTGGATCTGATCCTTGGCCGCGTTGACGAGCGAGTCTTTCTGCGATTCGAGCTTGCCCTCGACCTCGTCGACGAGGCCGTCAAGCTTGCCCTTGGCCGTCGCGATCGCATCCTCGCCCATCTTCTTGAGCTCGGGCGTGATCCCCTTGAGCTGGCCCTCAGTCTCCTTGATGGCCGTGTCGATGCCGGACGAGATGCCGTTCTTCGTCTCGTAGAGGGCCTTGTTGAGCTTGATGATCTGCTCTTCGGCCTTGCTGATGATCTGGTTCGTCGAGTCCCGGACCGTCGAGACGCCCTTCGTGACCGTGACCTCAGCCTTGTCGATCTGCTCCGAGGCGAACTTCCCAAGCTTGCTCGGAATGCTCTCCGTGGCACCCTGGCTCTGTTCTGCGGTCGTCATGCGGCTAGGACCCGTCCTCTCCCAATGGCGCGGTCACGGCGAACGATGCCCACGAAATCGGGATGCCACGATACCGCGGCGCACACACCGTTGACAAGCCGAAGGCGCTTCGCTGGGGCTTTGCCCCAGGCCCCACGGGGGCTATCCGCCCCTCGACCCGGACCAGCGCCCGCGCTGGACTGAGGGTCGATGAACTGCGCGATGCGCAGTTCATCGAACAGCCGGGTCAAGACCACGAGCGACGCTGCCAACCGACACAGCCGCGCTGACGGTTCAACGGGCGAAAGACCACGAGCGACGCTGCCAACCGACACAGCCGCGCAGACGGTTCAACGGGCGACGCGGTACAGCGGCGGCCTGTGGGAAGAACTGCGCGCAGCGCAGTTCTTCCCCAAATGGTCCAGGGCTGGCCCTGGTCCGGGTCGAGGGGCGGACAGCCCCCGCGGGGCCCGGGGCAGAGCCCCGGCGCGGCGCCTCCCCCCGGCGCGGCGCCTCACCCCAGCGCTTCGCCGAGGCCCTTCCGAATGGCTGCACGGGACAAACGGACCTCGCGGATCTTGCCGCCGTTCTTGTTCACGTTTCCGAGCCAGGCGATCTGGCCGAGGAGTGCGCATGTGGCGCTGCCGAGCTCGATCCGTGGCGCTTCGCCTTCGGCGAGGACGAGGATGAGGCCGAAGTGGAATCGTGCGCCGGCGTAGAAACGGACGAGGGAGCAGAGTGGCTGGAGCGCGTCGCCGTCTGGGAGGAATCGAAGGAATTCGTCGAGCTTCATGGGGCCGATGCGCAGATCGAACGTCGACTCCTGATCCCAGAAGCGACCTCCGAGGCAAGCGTCGCGGCCGAGCGCGCGGTTCTGGCCCGAGCGGCCGATCGCTGTGCGATCGCCCTCCTCGATCGGGTGAAAGGCGCCTGTGAGGGGGATGGGCTCGATGGGGACGCCGAAATGCCGGCGCAGGATCGCCACGAGGCCTTCGAGCGAGCGCGATTCGCTCCCGAGGTTCGCCGCGTGTTCGAGCAGCGCGCGATCCTGGACTGCGAGGCGGCCTTCGAGTGCACGAAAGCCGAGGCCGAGGAGCGCGAAGAGGTGCCGCGCTGCGCCGTCCTTCTCGGGCGAGGAGGCGCCGAGGCCGATGCGGTGGCCCTTGCGGACGCGATAGGCGAACGAGACGAGGCGGTGGTTGAAGATATCGAGAAAATCGCGGGCTGCGGTGTCGCCGCGGACGGCGCGCATGTAAATGGACTCGACGACCGGCGGGGGCAGTGGGCCGAGGGCGCCGCCGAGGCCGAGGAAGTTCACGAGCATCTGCGCGGGCTCGCCCTCGCGGTGCGGAGGGCGAATGCGCGCGACGTCGGTCTCCGGAAAGGAGAGCGCGACGCTCGAGGAGAAGCGCACGCTCTCGCGCGACGGATCGGAGCCCTCGCCGACGGGGACGGCGTCGCCCTCGCGCCAGCGTTCGAGGAGGGAGACGGCCTGATAAAAATCGAAGGCGTGTCCCTCGTCGAAGAGCCAGGCCTCTACAGAAGGGCTCTTTCGCCAGCCGTGGGCGGCCATCGTTTCCAGACCTCCGCGCGCGAGGCTCGCTTCAGCACGAGCTCGGTGAACGCATTGATGTGCGCCTGCAAGGCGAAGAAGCGGCTCAGGACCGAGGCGAGCAAGACCGGGCTCGATCCGGCGAACTGCTCGTCCGCGAGCGTGAGCGTGATCTCGAGGCCCCGGCAATACCCCCGCCACGCGTCGCTGCCGAGGCGGCGCGTCACCACGCGGCTCGAGATTTCGAGCAGCGCGTCGATCTGGCGCTCGGCGTCGGGCGAATCGCCGAAGACGTAGGCGCGCAGGATCTCGCGCAGGGCGGCGACGCCGGTCTTGTCGTCCGTGATCGACAGGTGGTTCTGCGACAGGTTCGAGACGAGCCGCCAGAGCGCTTCGCCGCCCATCGGCGCGGCGCGCTGGGGCGTCGGTTTCGTGAGACAAACGATTTTCTTCGCCGGCACGGGGCGCTCGGGCGAGAGCTGCGTGTCCTTGGCGATCTCGTTCGCGAGGTCGCGGTTCGTGCAGAGGACGCCGGCGTAGACGGTCTCCGACGGGGGACGCGCGAGCTTGAAGTCGGTGTCGACGAACGTGAGCCAGACGTCGGTGCCCGGCAGATCCTTGCGGCCCGTGGCGACGCGCCGCGCGTGCCAGAATGCGCGCGGCCGCTCCCCCGGGCGGTGGTGCACGAAGGAGAAAAAGGGCGCGTAGTCGATCTGTTTGGGCTCGCCCGGCGCGGTGGCCGCGACGCGGGTGAGCGAATGGATCTCGGTCGTCCTCTCGCGGCGCGCGTCGGCGACGAGGCGGTATTCGGGCCGCGTGTGATCGACGCGGATGGGCTCGGCGCTGCGCGGGAAGAGGTTGATGATCGGCGTGCAGCCGAGCTTCAACGTCGTCGGGCGGACTGCGACGCCGGCCGGCGGCTTTTGATCGAAGAGGACCAGGATCTTCGCGTTCTTGCGCGGCGGCAGCTTCGGCAGCTCGATGTCGAAGAAATGAAACTTCTCCGGGAACGCGAAATACTCCTGCACGAGGCGATGGCCGCGGTGCGCGTGCGGCGGATACGGCAGGACGTCCTCGTTCGCCTCGAAGCCGACGGGGCGGATCTTGCCGTACGCCCAGTCCTCGGAGGGTTTTTCCCCGACCACGAGGACCTGCACGGCGTGCGCCGCGAGCAGATCGTAGAGGCGCGCCGCGCCCATGCCGCCGCCCGCGATGTGGAAGCGGAGCGAGCGCATGCCGAGTTTGTCGAGGGGAACCCCGCCCGTCGAGATCTCGATCTCGAGCGCCGCCGCTGCGTTCGAGAGCAGCCACGTGGGGACGTCGAGGTTCTCGGGCGGGACCATGCCCGCATTGACGATCTCGATCGGCCAGAGCGTGACCGGAAACGCGGTGCGAAAATGACAAACCGGGCCGGTCTGCGAGGCCGCGAAGAGCGGCGTGTGCTTCTCGACCGTGTACCCGGAGCCGAGCTTCGCCTCCTTCGGGTCGATCTCGAAGCCCGCGATCGCCATCGCCGGCACGGGGCATGCGAGCTGCGGATAAAGGACGCCGAGCAGCGACGTCGTGTAAATCGGCAGCTCGGCCTCGATGTCACGCGTCAGGCGCGCCGAGAGGAACGCGAAGGCCTCGACGAGGCGCTCGACGTGCGGATCGGACGAGGCCTGGTTCGAGGTGCCGAGGCGCGCCGCGATCTTCGGATAGTCCTTCGCGAACTCGGCGCCGCGTTCGCGCAGATACGCGAGCTCACGCGCGTAGAGCTCGAGCATTTCGCGATCGGGATCTCCCTTGCTCATGCGCCCCCTGGGCCCGCGTCGAGCGGCGCCTCGAACGAGAGTGGCTCACGCACCTCGTCGGTGACGAGCGTCGCCGAGAGCGAGACCACGAGGCGCGCGTGCGGCGGCGCGTCCTCGCGTCGCTTGATCTCCACGCGTACGTTGTGGAGCCTCGGCTCGTACGCCTCGATCGACTTTTGCACGAGGCGCACGAGGCGGCGAAGCTCCTCCGGGACGAGCGCACGGCCACCGAGCTCGAGGTCGGGAAGACCGTAATCGATGGTCGTGCGCTGCCGGGAGAGAGCGTCGTCGCCGGAGATGGGGCTGCGGGTGCCGAGGATTCGACCGAGCTCGCGGGCCACCGAGGCGCGCAGCCCGTCTCGATCGAATGTGCAATAGGGGACCGCTTCTTGTTTTTGAGCAGGGTTCTCGTCGACCAGACGGTCGAACAGGGGAACCCTGCCCGCGCTCGTGGATCCCCACGCTTTCGCCATTCTGTCGTTCCCCTGGGACGATTGCTCGTCCTCGGGTTAGAGCTTCTTGTTCTCCTGGAGCGTCCAACCCGCCTCGGCCGTGCCCTTCTTGCCGGCCGGCGAAGGCTGGCCCTGCTGGGCGTACGACCACTTGATCGTGCGGTAGTTGAGCGTGACCGTCTCGACGGGACGACCACCGCTGCCGCCGCTCACCGAGACGTTCGTCAGGATCACGTCCTCGAACGTGATCTTGTAATAGAGGACCATGTCGCCGTCGTTCTTGTCGGCCTGGAAGACGGTGAGCTCGGCCTTCTTGATGTTGTCGCCGCCGCTGCACTTGAGGTTCAGCGTGGGCGACGTGATGTCGAGGTACTTGCTGAACGTGAAATCCTGATGAACCGTGCGGCCGTGCGCGCGCGCGTTCGCCGAGGCGCCCGCCGTGAGGGGCATCGCGACGCCGTGGCTGAAGGAGAGGATCTCGATCTTGTCCTTCCCCTGGCTCGCCGTGCTCTCGCCTTTGACGCCATCGATCTCAAAAAAACTCGTTTCCATCGTGCAATCCTCCGCGTCCCCGTCGACGGTTGCCGCCCGCGCGCTCCGTTCGAACGCGGGGCGGCAACTTCCTGATCATACCCTACACTGATTTGCGAGGCCCGTCACGCAGCCGGAGGCGGAAGATCCGCCACGAGGCGCATCGAGACCGTGAGCTCGTTGAGCTGGAAGTGCGGCTTCAAGAAAACGACCGCACGGTACGCCCCGGGCTTGCCCGGCACGTCCGTCACGTCGATCCGCGCCTCACGCAAAGGCAGCCGCGCCTTCGTGTCCTGACCCGCGTCGTCGTTCAGGAGCACGTAGTCCGCGATCCAGTTGTTGAGGTACGACGACACGTTGTCCTTCGTCATGAAGCTGCCGATCTTGTCGCGCATCATGACCTTGATGTAATGGGCGAACCGGCTCGTCGCCATGATGTACGGGAGCTGCGCCGACAAACGCGCATTCGCCGTCGCCGAGGGCAGGTTGTACACCTTGGGCTTGTTCGCGGTCGCGCCGCCGAAGAACGCGGCCTGGCCGCTGTTCTTGCGATAGCAGAGCGAGATGAAGCCGAGCTCCGAAAGCTCGTTCTCGCGCCGATCGGTGATCGCCACCTCGGTCGGGGTCTTCACCGCGAGATCACCCTCGCTCGTCTTGAAGACGTGCACCGGGAGGTTCTCGACGAGGCCGCCGCCCTCGACGCCGCGGATCGCCGCGCACCAGCCATAATGCGCGAACGCGTTCGTGATCCGCTGGCCGAGCGCGTACGCCGCGTTGCCCCAGAGGAAGTTCTTGTCCTCCGCGCCGACGTTTTCCTCGTACACGAAGCCGTCCACCGGAACGCCCTTCGGGCCATACGGCAGGCGCATGAGGACGTGCGGAAGGACGAGGCCGACATAACGGCTGTCCTCGGTCTCGCGGAACTCCTTCCACTTGATGAGCTGCGTGCTCTCGAAGAGCTTGGCGAGATCACCGGGCACGCCGATCTGGCCGAAGTTCTCCATGTCGAAGAGGAACGGGCTCGCCGCCGAGATGAAGGGCGCGTGCGCCGCCGCCGCGACCTTCGAAAGCTCGGTCAAGAGGCCGACGTCCGGGGGCGAACCGTCGAACTCGTAGTCGCCGAGGAGCAGGCCGTAGGGCGCGCCGCCGAACGTGCCGTACTCCTCCTCGTACACCTTCTTGAAGAGCGAGCTGCGATCGAACTCGGGCGAGGCCTCGAAATCCTTGCGGAGCTCGTCCTTGCGGACGTTCATCACGCGAATCTTGAGCCGCGTGCTCGTCTCCGTGTTCATGACGAGGAAGTGCAGACCCCGCCACCGCGACTCGAGATACTGGAGCTCGGGCGCGTGCAGGATCGCGTCGAGCTGCTTGCCGATGATCTCGTCGATCTCGGTGATGCGATCCTGAATGGCCGCGACCGCGCCGAGATCGATGGCGCGCTGCTTGTC
Source organism: Polyangium sp. 6x1 (assembly GCF_029946515.1). GTDB lineage: Bacteria > Myxococcota_A > Polyangia > Polyangiales > Polyangiaceae > Polyangium. Next base: position 18,287 of record NZ_JARZHH010000101.1, on the reverse strand, counting down.
CTTCGGATCACGCTCGTCGAGGATCTGCTGGCAGAACTCGCCGACGATGTCGCGGGCATGCTTCTTCTGGACGGGATTGTCCCCCCGAACCATCGCGCCCTCGGCGAGGATCTGATCGATGATCGCTCCGCCGTCCGCGCTCGAGGCGATGAGTTGCTTGACGCTCTGAGTTTCCGGCATGTTCGTACCCTCCGCGCGGCCTAGCTCTGATCCTTGGAGACTTCCGCCGTGATCTTCTGGAGAGCCTCGGTGCTCTCCATGACCTCACGCAGCGCCGCCGAGAGCTCGTCGTTGCCTTCGAGCTTGGCGAGGAGGTCGTTCAGGCGCTCGCGCGCGCGGAGCAGCTTGTTCAGCTCCGGGATGCGCTCGACGAGGCGCTCGGGCCGGAAATCGTCGAGGTGCGTGAACGTCAGCGGGATCGAGATCTTGCCCGCCCCCTTGATCACGTCGTCGACCTTCACCGTGATCTCCGGCTTGGTCGAGGCGAGGACGTCGTTGAAATTGTCGCGATCGATCTCGACGAACTTGCGATCCTTCAGCTTGGGCAGCGGGTTCGCCGGGTTCTGCCCCAGGTCGCTCAGCACGCCGACCACGAACGGGATCTCTTTCTTCTCGATTGCGTTGCCCGTCTCGACGTCATACGTGATCTGCACACGCGGCGGACGGTTCCGGTCCAGCCAGTGCTGCTTGCTCTCTGCCATCGATGGCTCCCTTCCTCGGCTCTCGCGGCGGCAGCCGCGGCTTTACGAACTCCCCGAAAAACCGCCCGACCACGGAATGTACTACTGGGGCATTGACCCTTTTACCGTGTCCGGGCTCGTCAACACAACACCCTCGTGAGGGCGCTCGCTCCCTCCCGCTTTCCGGTCCACCCCCGGTTACTCCTCCCTCCCGCGCATCCCGAGGAGGCGCTGTATCGCCACGAGATCGTCGGGGTTGCCGACGAACTCGTAGAGGAGCTGGGCGAGCGACATGTTGCCCCACTGCACCGCACGTTTGACCAGGTACGGCACGGGGCTGTGCGGCTCCGTCCGCATGAGGTACTCGGCCGCCTCGGCGAGCCGATAATAAGCGTCGGCGCGGCTCGTGATGCCAAACGAGCCGCCCGCTCCCCCGCCGCCCTGCGCCGTGAACGCCGCCGCAGCCGCGGCAGCCGATCCGAGCGGCGGCGGGCTCCCCGCAGGCGCGCTCGCCTCCGGGACGTGCTCGCCGTTGATGCGCGCCGCGTCGCGCGCGAGGACCTCGATCTGCCCGAGGACCTCGCGCACGCGGCGCAGCGTGGGCGGGCGCGGGATCTGCGCGCCGATCGCCGCCTCGGCCGCCTCGGCCGCCATGATGGCCGTGCCCGCGTCGAGCGCGACCTCGGTCCAGCGCGTACCCGCGCCGCCGAGCGAAATCTTCGCGAGGAGCGATTCTCGCGTCGGCCGCGCGCCCTCCCCTTCCCCTTCCGGAGGCTGCGGCTGTCCGCCGAGGTCCCAATCGAGCAGCGAGAACGAGTTGTCGCCGTCCGCGAACGGCGTGCGGCGCAGGCGATCCGAGAGGACGTCGTCCATCCATTCGTAAAGCGAGACGCGCGCCGAGGCGTCGCCGTCGTCGCCGAGCACGGGGAACAGGCCGTCCCAGTACCGCTCGCAGAGCCCGGCGACGAGGGACAAACCCTGGCCGATGCCCTTCACGCGGTAGCGCCGGAGCCACGCCTCCACGAGCCAGGCCGCGATCTGCAGGTCCTTCGATTTCTTGCGCAGCGCCTCCTGGCAAAGCCTGTCCACGAGCGCGAAGTCGGCGACCTTGAGCTTGGTCTCCCATTCGCCCATGGGCAGCGAGGCATCGTCCTCGCGGCGCGCCTCGCGGACACGATCGTACGTGCCTTCGTACCGGAGAGACGAACCACTCGGCGCCTCCTCGGAGATGGGCGAAAGGAGCGTCTCCAGATCGATGAGCGGGGCCTTCGTCGACATCGAGGCTCTGTCTCCTAAAGGTTCGGGGCGATCGCCGGGAACTCGGGGTATTTGAGGAGCCGGTCCTTCTCGACGCCGGTGAGCGCAAGGCGGACGAAGACACGGACGGTGTTGGCGTCGGTGCCGACGCGCTCGATGAAGCCGCCCGTGGGATCGGGCGACGATTGCACCACGAAGCCGAGCACGTGCGAGCCGCCCTCGGTCTTCTGCGCGCCGTCGCGCGCTGCGGTCTGGTGGAACGCGATCATGCGCAAGAGCGCCCAGGGGCCGCGCTCCTCGAACGTCACGGTCCGATCGGCGACGGTGACGTTGGGGCCCTGCGTCGAGAGCGGCACGTCGAGGCTGCTCTTCGCCCAGCGCAGATCGACGCGGACCGGGTCATTCACGCGCCAGCTCGCCTCGACCTTGGGGCCGTCGCGCCAGAGGCGTTCGTCCGCGAGCCGCATGGCCCACTCGGCGATGCGGTTGCCGCCGACCTCGAGGCCGGGATTGACGCGGAACTCGACCTTGACGTCGTAGATGCCGTCCTCGGCCGACTCGACCTGCGCCCACATGGGCATCATGAAGGCGCGGACGGCCTCGATCTTTTCGAGGAATCGCCCGACCTCGCCGGCCGAGGCCTTCGTGTCCTTGCCGAGGACGTAGCCGAAATCGGAGCGGAAATCGGCCGCGTCCTGGAGGAAACGCCGCACGGTCTCGGGACGCGCGTCCTCGACGCGGATGCCCGGCTCGATCTTGACGAAGGGGAACTTGCCCGAGAGCTCGCGGTTGAAGGTGCGGCGGAGCGCGGCATAACGATCCCGCATCTCCTCGCCGGCCAGGACGCGGCAACGCTCGCGCAGCTCCTCGACGATGTACTTCTGTTTGCCCGCGAAGAAGCCGCCCGAGCCCTCGACGCCGGCGCGTTTGTCGAGCTCGGCGATGCAGTTCTTCGCCGTGATGAGCGGCAGGTCGCTGAGCATGAAGGTCTCCAGGCTCGAGACCCCGTTGCCCGCCTTCTTGTTCTCGTAATCCTTCAGCGGCCAGGCGACGTTTTGCCAGAGCGTGACGTTGGGATCGCCGGTCGCGTCGCCCGCGACCTCGGGGCTCTCCATCGCCGCGAGCAAGGGCTCGGCGAGCTCCTTGTGCATCGTGGCCGCGCGCGTGCGCTGGGCCGCGGCATACTCGGACAAACGGCCCGCGTCGGGGACGCTGAACGCCTCGAAGGCCGGCGTGGATTTGCCGTCCCACCAGGTGAAGCCGCCCTTCTTGAGGCCGTAGAGGTTCTCGGCGCGGAGGACGTCGGCGGCGCGGCCGAGGACCTCGGAGCCCTGGCCACGCAAGAGCTCGCGCAGGCGATCGCGCGTGTCGTCCATGCGCAGGCGCACGAACGCGCCGATCATCTCGCGGACGGGCGCCATCGCCAGGCCGAGGTTCGTCGCATCGCCGCGGACGGTCTCGAACTGGCGATTGTTGTTACCAGGCAGCGGCGTCGCGGGGCGCGCGGCGCGAGCGACGGCGCCGAGCGTGCTCGCCTTGATCTGGCGAACCGTGAGGTCGGAGATCGTGTTGCGGATGCGCGCGTCGACCGTCTTGAGGACGCCGCCTTGCAGGAAGGCCTCGTAGTCCTTGGGAAGACGCGCGGCCTCCTTGAGGATCTCGGCGTCCCAGTCGACGCGTGAGCGATCGAGATCGGGCGTGAGGGTCTTCTCCTCCTCGGCCGTCATGAACGTCTGCTGGCGGAGCGCGTCGATGGGCGCCTTGAGCCCGAGGATGAAGGGCGAGAGGCGCATGAGCAGGACGCCGCCCTTGCGCTCCAGGATCGGCCCGGAGAGGGGCGCGCCCGCGCTCGCGACGTACGTCTTCAGGTCGAGCAGGCGCGCGTCGACGCCGCCACGCAAAGACGCCTCGACGTCGGGCCCGAGCAGGCGCGAGTTCTTGACGGTCTTCAAGAGGCCCGCGATGCCCTCGTTCGGCGGGAGCGACTCGGCCGAGACCCACGCGAGCGTGGGCGCGCCGAGGTGCGCTTCGACCCGGGCGATCGCGTCGCGCAAGGTCCAGAGATCCTGCGCGGTGTACTCGGCGCCCTTCGTCTCGAGGTCCTTCAAGCTCTGCACGAGCTGCTCGACGTCGGCGCGGACGACGGCGTCGCTGTAGGCTTCGAGGACACGATCCTGCAGGCCCTTGAAGAGCGCGATGGCCTTCTCGCGGGCCGGATCGCGGCGCGGGGCGAGGTCGATGGGCTGGCGGCGCGCGCCGCGCGCGAGGGCATTGCGGTAGTAGTCGACCGCGATCGTGGGCGAGGTCTTGTAGCCGAGCAGGTAATCCGAGAGATCGGCGACGCTCTGCATGCGCGCGTCGGGCGTGGCGTCCTTCGGCAGCTCGCCGAGCAGGCCGTCGTGCCGCGCGACGTGGGCCTCGAATGCGGTGAGCTCGCGCAGCCACGTTTCGAGGTTGATGTACTCCTGGCTCTTCTCGACGCTGAGCGGGAAAAACGCGTCGGGCGGGGGTTGCGGCGGCAGCGGGCGCAAGAGGTGCGTGGCCTCCTCGTTGAGGCCGGCGCGGAAGGTGTCGACGAGGACCTGTTCGAGCGCGACGACGAAGGCCGTGTCGACGCGGCGATCGAGGCGGCCCCACCAAGAGGCAGGGTTCAGCGGAGAGCGTAGGCGGCCCGACTCCTCGATCGTCTCGAGTTTTTCGATCAGGGCCTTGGCGCGCAGCTTCTTCGTGTCGAAGCTCGCCTCGGTGCCCGGGGTCTCGCTCTTCGCCTGAAGGACGTTGCTCTGGACGTCGCGCAGGAACGGCATCACCGCGGTCGTGCGGCGTTCGAGGCGCGAGGCGTCGATCCAGAGGGCCGCGAGGAAGGCGCCGCCGAGACAACACGCCACGATCTGGAGCGCGAGGTTGATCCGCTGGCGGCTGCGGAGCGCGGTGGCGGCGGGCTTGCCGAGGTTTCGCTCGGCAAACACTTTGTGCTCGAAGAGATCCCGCGTGAAGAGGACCTTGCCCGGCGCGGCGGCGGCCGCGGGCTTCGGAGGCGCGGGCGGCGCGAGCGCGGCGGGCGTGGCGCCGGGGGCCGTGAGCTGCGGAGGTCCGGCGGGCGGATCGGCGAGGCCGCAGAAATAAATGCCGCGGAGGGTGAGCGTCTCCTGGCCCGCGCCTTCGAGGAAGACGGGGTCGACGTACGTGCGCAGGCCATCACCGAGCGACTCGATCTCGCTCGGGAAGAGGAAGAAGTCGTCGGGCGAGCGGACGACGGACGCGCCGGCGAAACGTCGGGCCTGGTAACGGAGGAGTGCATCCCGGACCGTGCCGAGCGCCTCGGAGGCCCAGTCCTCCGAGCCCTCGGTGAACGGCGGGTGCGGGCTCGACCAGCCGAGGATGTCGTCGCGGCCGTTCTGCGTGACCTCGGCGCCGAGGCTGCGGAAGCCGGCGAGGCGATCGGTCTGCGTGACGATCACGTAGACCGGCACGTTCATGCCGAGGGTCTGCTGCGCGAGGGAGACGGCGGCGCGCAGGATCGTGGCCTTGCGCTTGCGCTCGGCAGGCGTGGAGCGCGCCGTCTGCATGACCTCGGCGCAAGGGACCGTCAGCAGAATGCCGTCGATGGGGCGATCCGGATACAGACGCTTGAGCTCGTGGAGGAGCGCGCGATACGGCGGATCGGGCGCGGGCGTGCCGCCCTCGCCGAAAAGGAGGCGGCCGGCGACGTCGACGAGCAGCGCCTTGCCGAGCATCCAGAGGTTGACGGCCGAGGCATCGCCGGGCGCGGGATCGCCGCCCTCGATGAGCTGGACGCTGAGGCCCGAGCCGCCGAGGAGCGTCGTTTTTCCGGACGAAGGTTCGCCGAGGACGAGGTAACGCGGCATCTCTTCGCGCGCGGTCTTGTCCTGGACCTTCTTGACGAGCGCGGCCTTGGCCTTGTCGAAGGAGGCGCGGATCTCGGCGATCGGATCGGGCGTGCCGTCCCGCTTCGCCGCCTCCAGCGCCTTCTGCGCTTTCTTCTTCTGCGCGAGGACGAACGCGTAGATGCCGGCGATGACGACCGCGAGCGCGATCAATCCCGCGACGATCTTGAGGAGGGTGCCGACGGTCACGTGGCGTCCTCGATCCGATCGAGCACGTCGTCGAGCTCGACCGTTTTATAGAGCCAAAGGATCTCACCGATGACGAACCAGCCGACGATGACGACGAGGAACGGCAGGAGGCCTCGGGAGAGAGAGGGCAAACGCTTTTGCGGCGCGTCGGTCGCGGTGTGCTCGTGCGCCTGGGGGCAGAGGTCCTCGCCGCGCACGATCTCGGGATCGGTGCGGGCGAGGAAGTCGACGATGCGCGCGCGGTAGGTCTCGGGCTCGCCGGTGCCGAGCGGCGCGTACCGGCCGCGGAAGCCGAGCGCGAGGGCCGTGAGATAAACCGTGAGGAGCTGCGAGGACGCCGGCGTTCGTCCGTTGAGGGCGTCGTCGATGCGATTGAAGAAACGATCGCCCGAGTCGCGGGTCTGGAAAACGATCGACTCGAGCGGTTTGTCGGCCCAGAACTCCTTGCCGGACCAGTCGAGGTGGAGGAAGACCTCGTCGGCCATGGCGATCATGACGTAACGGGTCTCCTCGAAGAGGCGGCGCTCGTGCTCGGGGAGCGAGCCCTGGATCTTGCTCGCTTGTTGCTCGAAGGCGTCGAGGAGGCGCTGCTGGACGGCGTCGTACGGCAGGGCGCCGCCCGAGGCGACGACGAGGCGCTTCTGCGTGACGACGTCCGCGTGGAAGTTGCAGAACGCGTCGACGAGGACGCGCTGGTCCCGCAGGGCAGCCTGCTTGGGGCTCAGCGCGGGTCGTCCCGGAGGAGCAGCCATGGCGCCCCTACCCGCTCTTCACGTAAAGGACCGCCTCGGAGGGCCCGCTCTGCCCCGTCGGATCGGCCGTGTTGCATACCGTGAGCGGCTCGCCTGGATCGAGGTAGACGCTCTGCTCTTCGAGCTCGAAGAGCAAGGTGCCGGGCGTCGCGACGAGATCGCCGTGGCGCTCGACGCGCTTGCGACCGGCGCCGAGGATGCGGCTCTCCTGCATGGTGCGCAGGCGCCCCGGCGCGCCGATGAGCGCGCCGTTCATCCAGTTGAGGAGCTGATCCTCACGCACGCCGCGCTGTACGCGGACGGCGACGACGAGGGCGCGCGTGCGGAACTCGCGCTGGAAGAGGACGTTGTATTTGCCGTCCTTGAGGTCGAACGGATACGCCGTGAACGACTCGATGATGCCCTCGTCGACCATGCGGAAGATGTGATCGCGGGCGTTCTCGAAGGTCGCGCGGAGATCGTCGTGCCGGTACTTCGGCAAGAGCGGCGGGACGGGCGTGCGCGCGAGCGAGGAGATCTGGCCGACGAGGCCCGTGAGCGCGACGAAGAGCGAGAAGGGATGCGGGCGATCCGAGTAGAGGACGGCCTCGAACGGAGGGAGCGCGGAGACGAGGCACTGGATCTGGCGGCGCACCTCGCCGATGAGCTCGCGATCGGTGGTGCGCGAGAGGAAGTTCGCCTTCTCGGCGAGGCGCATCGCTTTCTCGCGGAGGCGACCGGCAAGGCGTTGACACATCTCGTCGAGCGCGGAGCCGGGCGCGATGCCGAGCGTCGGCGGGATGTAGTCGGTCGCGACGAACGCCTCGCCTTCGAGGCGGACGCGCGCGATGGGCAAACACACGAGGCGCGGCGGCGGCTCGGCGGCCACGAGGAGGCGGACGCTCGGCGCGATGCGCGGGATCTCGAGCGGATCCTCACCGGTGTGCTCGTCGACGACGGCCGAGCCCTCGGCGGAGCGGTTCCGCGCGAGGTCCGCGGCGGAGGCGGAGACGGCGAGCTGCGCGCGCGGGACGGCGAGGTAGACGGTGGCGGGTGCGTCGCGGACGAGCGCGGCCTGGGGGCGAAGGTCGACGGAGAGGTCGTGTTTGCCGCCGGCGTGATGCACGAGGGTGCCGTCGGGCATGATGGCCTCGACGTTCTGGACGCGGACGAGGCCGCTGCCGAGCGTGCCTTCGGCGAGCTTCAGCGTGACGATGCCGTGGTGATACGGCGAGGCCTGGATCTGGTGGTAGGCGAGCAGGCGTTCGGACCTGCGATCGGCCTCCTGGAAGTGCTGCGGCGACAGGAGCATCCCGTCGTGCCATTGAATCGCGAGCGGAATGTCGTCGGCGCGCATGTCATTCCTCCGGAGCATCGAGGGGGCTCACGACGAGGTCGTCGTCGCCGAGGTCGACCCGCATCCGGCGCTGCGGGCCAATACGAAAGCGATGATCGCCGGCGGAGCGGTAATTGGCAAAGATGACGGCGCCGACGGCCTTGCCGTCGACCTCGACGACCATGGGCGGGGGCGCCTGGCCGGGGACGAACTCCCAATCCCACTCGGTGAACGCGGTGCCGCTCGGGAAATCCCGGCGCATCTGCTCGCGCTGCTCGTACCACTGCTTGGCGGTGAGCTTGATGATCTGGTCGAAGAGCTTCGCGTCCTGCACCGCGACCATGGTCATGGGGACGGGCGAATTCCGGTTCGCCTTCGCGGTGATTGCGACCTCGACGAGAAACCTGGTCGACGGGGGCCCGGAGGAGCACCCCATGCCGAAAGGCAAGGCCAGCATGAGCAACGCGATCCATCGCGCCCTGCTCGTCGCTCCGCCCCGAGCGTGCCTACAGAAGCCCATGAGTCCTCCAAGGGTAGGCTGATCGTGCGGGACGGGTCTACAAACTCGCGAAGGTAGACTACAGATGAGAGTGGAATCGATGGGTTAGCGCGGACGCCTGTTGGATGGCCGAGGAGGGCAGACAGGGCCGCCGAGGGGGCGAGCGAGGCGAAGCGGAGGGAGGCGCGGGGCTACGTGTCGACGCTTGACGCGGGGGCGTCTTTCGCCGCCTGGTTCTTGCGGCGGGTCTTCGCGCTCTTCACGGCGATCTGGGCATTGTATCGGAGGGTCTTCTCGAAGGGGGCGAGGAGGGTCTTGTCGCGGGTGCGCTGGGCGGTGGACTTCGTGATGTCGACGATCCGGGCGATGGTGTTCTCGCGCTGGTGGGTCTTGAGACGGCGCGACTCGCGGGTGACCTCGAGCAGCTTTTCGAGGAGCGCTTCCTTCTGGAGGAGCGCGTCGATGCTCTGGGTCTCCGCGACGAACCGCTCGTAGAGCTTGGGGGAGATGCCCGCGGCCTCGCCGATGGCGGGGAAGCTCGCGGCGAGCTCGTGGATGACGTCCTCGATTCCCGGCTGCACGCCGCGGAAGCCCTTGGCACCGCCAGCGGGGAGGTCGAAGAGGTCGTCCTTCAACGCGGCGAGGGAGACGTCGTAGGGGCCTGAATAGGTGGCGTAGGGACCGGTCGTCATCGAGCACCTCCTGGTAGGGGTGCGCGATCGACGTTCGATGGGGATGAAGTCGTACAGGGGGAGCACGAAGTCGTCCCGAGGGAGAAGGAGGGGGCGCGGGCGGTGGGGGGTGCGGGTGGTCGGGGGCGAGGATGGAATCGTCCTTCAGGGGGGAGGAGGACGAGCTGTCAGGAGGAGGAGAGTGGCCTCGGGATGGAGGGAGGAGGTCGGGGCGGCGTGGCGAGGGCGTCCTCAGGGGAGGACGAGAGGCGTCCTCGGAAAGGGAGAGGACGTCGGCGGAGAGGACGCGCTCGCCCCAGGAGGTCGATCCAGGCGTCCGCGGAGAGGGTGAGATCGTGACGGGGCGGGGACCGGGTCGGGTGATGGGCAGGGGCGGACCAGCCTCTTGCTGCCATGTGCACGTGGCTCCAGAGGAATGCGTGAGGGGATGGGCAGCGCACGAGGGGGTGCACGATGAAGGCGCAATCGAAAGGGCGGTGCTCGGAAGGTGCGCGGAGGCGGAGGCTCGTGGCGGCGGTGGGCCTCGTTTTCGTGGGGCTCTCGTTCGTGGCCTGCGAATACGGGGAGCGCGCGCGCGCGCAAGGCGAGTGCCCGCCCGGGGAGACGTGCTCGGAGCTGACGCCGAAGGGCCTGGTCTTCATCGGCGCACACACGATCAACGACGCGGACGTGGCCGATCTCCTCGCCACGGCCGTCGGGGGCACGCAAACGGTGTCCGTGTACTATGCGAACGCGCCGAGCGCGCCCTATGTGGCCGGGTTCGAGGCGAGGCTCGTCGATTCCACGGTCGCGAGGCTCCCATCGCCCGGCCCGACCACGCTCGTCCTGCGGGGCGTGTCCGAGGGAAAGGCATTGCTGCGGCTCCTCGAACCGCGGACGAGCAAGCTGCTCGATAGGGTCGAGATCGAGACCGCGGCGGTGCAGCGGATCTCCGTCCTCCCGCGGGAGCTCCTGGACGAGAAGATGGAAGCGGGGGAATGGGCGCTGCTCCAAGGGGCGCCAGCGGAGCTCGGAATCGTGCTCTTCGGCGCAAACGAGATGCAGCTCGTGGACGAGTCGCTCGAGGTGCGCGCCCACGGGGCGGAGGTCTCACGGCGCACGTGGGATCGTTATGAGGTGATGACGTCGGCTCCGAGCGCGGTGTCGCTCGACGTGCGGGCAGGTGACCAGCGCGGGTCGGTCGACGTGCAGGTCGTGACCTCGATCGACGACATCACCCGAAAGGCGACCGAGGGGTCGGGAGAAGGGCGCATCGAGATCGGCGTCGGGGCGGGCGGCGAGACGATTTGCTTTCAGGCGAAATCGGGGCGCAAGACGGTGGTCGGGGCGAAATGGGTCTTCGAGCCGTCCGAGACCCTGACGGTCGCGCGCCCGGACATGCCGTCGGACCTGCCGCCGTGGGCCGCGCCGCCGTGGTCGTCGCCGAGCTGCGTGAAGCTCGCGGGGACGGCGGTCGGAGACGCGAGGCTGAAGGTGAAGGCGGGCGAGTATGAGAAGGTGTTCGAGGTGGGCGTGCGGTAAGAGGGGTCCGCGAATCAGGCGGCGCGGCGACGGGAGGTGACGCGTCGGCGAAGGAGGAGGCCGGCGGACGCGCCGAGCGCGGCCGAGGCAGCCAGCTAGCGCGACGATACGGGCCCCGACTTGCGCCCGGTCGAGGAGCGAGGCGCCGAGCGCAGCGCCTTGCCGTGGGCGACCAGCGCGTCCTTGAGGCGCATCGCCCCGCGCGTCTTGTGCAGGTCGCCGCGGTAGACGAGATGGATCGCGTCGTCGAAATGGGGGAGGTCTGGGTGCAGCCGCACGAGGTCCTCGCCCGCGCCGTAGGCAGCGACGCGCCTCGGCAGGATGCCGATGCCAATCCCCTCGACGACGAGCGTCTTGACGAGCTCGAAGTCGCCGCACGCAAGCTCGCGCTCTGCGACGACCCCCTCGCCTTCGAGCTGGGTGATGAGCGCTTGGCTCTCGGTGACCCGCTTCGCATGCACGAGGGGGCCGCGCCGGATGCGGTCATACGCGGCGGCGAGTGTGCCGGCGGGCGCTTCGGCTGTGAAAAAGTCCACCGCGTCGTCGAACATCCGGACGAGCACGAGGTCCGGGTGAGGCGAAGGGTTCACCACCACCCCGAACTGGACCTCACGGGCGACGACGGCGTCGCGCACCCCGGCCGACGCGCCGTTCCACAAGGTGAGCTCGATCCCTGGCGCCTCGACCAGAAAGCTCTGCATGAATGCAGGGAGGAAGTAGGCGCCGAGCGACTCATGGCAGCCGACGACGAAGCGCCCGGTCTCCTCCTCCTCCAGGCCGCGGATGCGCTGCTCTGTGCGCGCGACCATGGCGAGGATGTCGTCGACGTCGCGGGCGAGCGCGAGGCCCGTCTCGGTGAGGGCGACGCCACTGCGTCCGCGGTGCAGGAGCGTCGTGCCCAGCTCGCGCTCGAGGCGCTGCATCGCGAGCGTCAAACTCGGCTGGCTCACGCCGAGGCCGCGCGCGGCGGCCGTGATGCTCCCGCGGCGCGCGACCTCTTGAAAGGACCGAAGAAGATCGAAGTCCACGCGTCATCATCGGCGTCCAGGAGAGCAATGCAAGCGCGCAGGTCGTTCGAGATGACCCAGCGCGCCCCTCGCCTCGGTTACTCGACCTGCCAGTCGGCGATCGTCGTCGGGACCACGCGCCACACGTCCTCGCCCAGATCGCTCGTCGAGCGACCCTCGCCCCCCGAGTAGATGACCTGCTGCTCGTGGTACCCCACCGAGCCGAAGTCGCAGGGCGAGAGCACCACACCCGCGCCCGGCACCGACTTCACTTGGTGGTTCTGGGGCATCACGATGTCTTGGTCGAGGTTCAGACAGAGGCCGGTCGCCAGGTGAATGAAGTACCCGCTTGGATGGTGACCCCAGCTCTGGTGAGAAGGCGGCGCCGCGGGGCTCCCGTCGAGGCTCGGCTCCGGCGGCGCCACCTCCTCGCACGGCCCGCTCGAGAGGACGCCTGCGTCGTCCGCCTGGAGGCAGACCTTCTGGCCGAGGCTGTAGAGCTGGCCGGTCGTGGGGATGAGCCCAAAGAGGAGGTTGGCGTTCGACACGTCGTCGTCCGCCCCGCATACCGGCACCGAGAACGTCCCTTCCGGGCTGGCGCTGAGGCAGACCCTGTTCGCCTGGAGGATATTGGGGACACCACGGTAGTTGTTGCCCCCCGACTCCAGCTTGAACGCAGGGGCCTGGGTGTTGAACAGGGCGTTCTTGAACGCCAGGTAGTTGCTGTCGATGACGGTGTTTTGCTTCGTGCGGAGATCACGGAACCTGCCACGCGCCTCGTGGAAGAACTCATCGCGCCGGTCAAACCGATTGCTGCATTTGTTGGGTTGAAAGGCGTTCCTTTCGCAGTACCAGTTGACGAGCACCACCGTGTCGCTGCCGTTCGTCACCTTGGTGTCGATCCAGAATCGATTGCCGTTGAAGTAGTAATCCCGCATCAGATTCTGCCCGCGCTGCACGAACCGGGTCTCGTGCTCGACGAGGATGTCGATCGACGCCTGCCGCTCGATCGCGAGCACCTCTTCGAGATCGTCGCGCTCGGGTCCAGGCTCGCGCATCTCGTAGGCCAGTTGGTACATGCCGAGCTTGAGCGAAGCGAACTGCACATAGACCGGGAGGATCGGCCAGTTGAGATTCGCGGTGTCTGCCTCCAGGAAGACCGCGTGAATGGCGAGGTTCTCGAGGTCCTTGGAGAGCTGCGCCCGCTGGGCCACGGTGAGCGCGTCGATGTTCTCCAGCTCGTCCTGGTAGGGCTCGAGGAGGCGGAGCAACGTGTCGGCGGACTGGACGAGCTGCTGTCGCAGGGCGTTGTCGACCACCTGGCCGCTGATGGCCGTGATCTCGGCGCGGATCTGATCCATCGTCAGGACCTCGGCCTGGTTGTGGGAGCAGCGACCCGACTGGACCGCGGCGAGGAGGGAGATCCCCGCGCTCGCGGCGTTGCCAGCGCCCGGGATGTAGGTGGCCATCAGGCTGGCGGCGCGCCAGATGTTCTTCGCTCGATCCGAGCAGTTGTTGGGGAGGAGGGCCGAGCTCGCCTCGCCGGTGGCCTCGATCTCGTGCTCGTCGAAGCCCGGGCCGTCGACGCAGCCGACCACGCCGGCGAGAAGCGCGCCCAGGCCGAAGACCCGCGCGGTGTTGGAGAACGTGCGGGGGGAGGTCTTGCTTTGGCTCATCGTTGCTCCTTGGACAGGTAGGGAAAGACGGGTAGGGAAAGCCGCCGCCGGCTCTGGGTTGCTCCAGCGACCCCTCCAGGATGCGTCTTCTCAAAGCGTCGAGAAACCCCGCGAATTCGCATCCCTCCCATAGGCGCGGCGAATGACCTTCGCAGACCCGCTCGGCCGAGCCCGGCCGCGACCCGCTGCGGCTGAACGTGCATGCGCATACGCTCGTCAAAGCGGGTGGCGGCGATCTTGAAGAAACGGGGCCGCTCGATCGAAGGCCTATCTGGCGATGAAGAGGGGGACACGACCACCGACCGGCGCGTCGAATCCCTTCACGATCTGTGTCGACGGAGCCCCCGGCCCTTGCCGACAACCGCAGCGAGCCCGTCGACGAAGCCCCCGACCGTTATCGGCAAGCACGGCGAGCGTGCCTTCGACCTCTCGGCACCTCGTTCACGTTGCCCGGGACGGTGCGCTCCGGACACGGGCGACGCCAGGCGTGAATGAGCTCGACACCTTCCACGTACGCCGGAAGGACATCGCCCTACGGCCCGTGCCCCAGCGATACCAACGCCCGCTCCACGTCGGTGCGGTACGCATTGTCCATCGCCGCGACCTCCTTGAATCGGAGATAGCTCTTCACGGCCTTGTCCTTTTGCCCCGTCGCGCGCATGGCCTCGCCGTGGAGGAAATACGCGTCCGCGTGCCAGCTCTCCACGGGGCCGCCCTTCTGCGTGAGCAGCTCGACGGCTTTGTCGAGCTCCGGCGTCGCCGCGAGCTTGTTCCCGTTCGATTCGAAGATCTTGCCGAGCCGATAATGCCATTCGGCGACCGAGCCATTGCCGGCGATCGCCTTTTGCCACGCCGTCTGCGCCTCCGGCCAGCGGCCGAGCTCCTGATAACAAAGCGCCATCGTGGCGTGCGCCTCGTGCCGCGAGGGGCGCTTTTGCAAGGCGACCTCGAGGTCCGCGAGGGCGTCGAGCGTGCGGCCCTGCTTGTGGAGCAAGACGCCCCGTTGCCAGTACGCGTCCGCGAGCTCCCGGTCGAGCTCCAAGGCGCGCTTCAACGCCGCCTCGGCCTTCGGGAACTGGCCGAGGACGTTCGCCGCCCAGCCGACATAAAGGAAATACTCGGCGCGGTTGCCGTCGATTTCGGTGGCCCGTTCGAGGAAACGAATCGCCTCGCCCGCGGCCGACGAGCCGCCCTTCAAGAGGAGGGCTCGGCCGAGGAAATGGTTCGCGTCGGAGGAGCCAGCGCGCTCTTTCAAGACATCGCGCAGAATGGGCTCGGCCTGCGCGGCGTGCCCCGCCATGACCTGCGCCGAGCCGACGCGCATTTTGAGGTCGACGTCCGTCGGCGCCTTCTCCAGCGCCGCCGCGTACATCGAAAGCGCGCGCTCGCTCTGGCCCGTCTCCTCGTACAGGAGGCCGCGTTCGAGCGAGAGGCCCGGGAAATCTTTGTCGACGGCCGTGATCTGGTCGAAGACCTTCTGCGCGTCGTCGAACGCGCGCATGCGGCGGAGCGTGATGCCGAGGCGGAAGCGCGTGCCGAGGTCGTCTTCCTTGGCGAGCGCGGCCTCGAATTCGGTGCGGGCCTCGGGGTAACGGCCGGCCTCCGTGTGGACCTCGGCCATGGCGCGGTGGAGCGCGGCGAGGCCGGGGAACTTGGCGCTGGCCTCGGTGAGCTTGGCCTGGGCCTCGTCGCTGCGGCCGACGGCGGCGAGGATCTCCGAGAGCGCGACGTAGGACGCGACGACGACGTCGGTCTGCGCGCCGCCGAGCTTGATGGCCTCGTTGAGGAGGGCCTCGGCGCCCTGTCGGTTGCCGAGCGCGGCCTCGGTGAGGGAGAGCCAGTAGGCGCCCGCGGCCAGGTCGGGTTTGTCCTTGCGGAGCTTTTCGGCGATGACCTTCGCGTCCTTGGGGCGCTCGAGCGCGACCAGGGTCTTCGTCGCGCCGGCGCGAGCAGCGACGCTCGTCTCGTCGGCGCGCATGGCCTCCTCGAAGCGGAGGAGGGCCTGCGAGTAGCGGCTCGACCGGTAGAGGAGCTCGCCGTCGCCGACGAGCGCATCGGCGTTGCGAGGGTCGATCTTGAGCGCAGCGGCGAAGGCCTGCTCGGCGGCGGAGATGCGGGTTCGACCGAGGTGGATGGACCCGGTCACGACGTGGGCTTCGAGGAGCTCGGTGTCGCTCGCGGAGGCGCGGACGTCGCCCTCGGCGGTGACCTTGGCGACGAGCTCGAGGGCTTCGGCTTCCTTGGAAGGGTCGCGGCCGAGGATCGAGGCGAGCAAGGTGCGCGCGCCGGCGTGCTTGGGAGAGGCTTCGAGCGCGGCGCGCGCGCTCTTTTCGGCAGCAGCGGCGTCGCCCTTCGCGAGCTCGGCGCGGGCGAGGCCGTAGAGAGCGCGTGCGCCTTTGCGGATGGAGACGGCGCGCTTCCACGCGACGAGCGCGTCGGCGGAGGCGCCGGAGGTGAGCTCGATCTCGCCGAGGAGGACGGCGGCGTCGATGTCGTTCGGGGCGGCGTCGAGCGCGTCCTTGGCGAGGCGGCGGGCCGGATCGAGGCGCCCCGCGAGGGCGTGTTGCGCGGCCACGGCGAGGGTGCGCTCGCGGCTCGGGCTCTCCGTCTGGCCGAGGAGCTGCTTGCCGAGGGTCTCGTCGTCGCCGCGGCGGCCATGGCGGAGGCTGCGCGAGAACGCGACGAAGGCAGCATACGCGGCCGTCGCGCGATGGCGCGGGCGCGCGAGCTGCGCGGCCTTGGCAGCTTCGAGCGCGCGCGCGGCCGCGGCGGCGGTGTCCTCGTCGAGTGTGGCCTGCGTGTTCTTTTCGAGGCCCGTGAGCGCGTCGGCGTGCGCGGAGGCGTTCACGAGATCACTCACGGCGTGCGCGCCGAACGGGCCGATGTCGGGGAGGAGCGCGAGGGCGCCGCCGCCGATCGCGAAGAGGACGGCCGCGCCGATGCCGTAGACGCGGCCGCGGCCGCGGGTCCGCTTCTCACTGCCGGGGTGGGCGAGGCTCTTCGGGGGTTTGTCGCGCTTGCCGAGCGCGTCGAGGCCCTCGGACTCGCCCGGCACGAGGTCGACCTCGTCGCCGATGCTGGCGCTGCTGTCGGGGGGCGGCTCGGGCGGCTCGGGCGCGTGGATCGCGGGGGCCGCGGGGACGTCGACGCGCTGGGTCTGCGCGTTCACGCTGATCGGAGCGCCCGTCGAGAGGTCCATGTCCGGCTCGCCGAGGAAAAACTCCTCGCCCGGCTTGGAGATGGGGCTCGCGCTGCGTGCGCTCGTCGGCGGCTGCGGCGTGACCGCCTTGGGCGCGGCGGCGGCCTTGTTCGGCGGGGGATCGGCGAAGGCCGCGTCGAAGGCCGCGTCGTCGAGCTCGAAGCCCGAGGTTACAGGCGCGGCAGCGCGCGGCGGCGCCGCGGGCGGGGCCGCGGGCGCAGGCGAAGGATCACTCCCGAGGGGGAACTCGAGCTCGCCAGAGTCGCCCGGGTCGAAGGCCGCGATCGCAGAGGCCGGCACGGTCGCGTTGGGATCGAACTTGCGAGCCGCCGCGGCCGGAGGGGGCGACAGCGGCATTTCGAGGTCGCCGAACGACGCGGCGCCCTCGGGCGCGGGGAGATCGAGCTCGCCGAACGCGCCGAGGTCGGGCGCGGGCAGATCGATCTCGCCGAACGCGCCGAGGTCGAGCGCTTCGTCGGCGCTGACGGCGGGCAGATCGAAGCTGCTCAAAGGTTTCCCGCGCTGCGGCGCCGCCATCGCGCCGGACGAGCGGTGCCTCGGGCCGGGCTGCGCCGGCGCGGGGAGATCGGCGGGCTCGTTCTTCGCGGGAGCGCGCGCCGGCGCGGGGAGATCGATCTCGCCGAAGCCCTTCGCCGCGGGCGGCGCGGGGCGCGCGGCGGCGGGCCGCGCCGGCGCGGGGAGGTCGATCTCGCCGAAGCCCTTCGCCGCGGGCGCGGGACGCGCGGGGGCCGGCAGATCGAGCTCGGGCGCGTTCTTCGCCGCGGGGCGCGCCGGGCTCGGCAGATCGAGCTCCGCGTCGGGCGCGTGTTTCGTCGCGGGACGCGCGGGCGGGGTGAGCTTCTCGTCCGGCTTCGGCGGCGGCTTCAACGCGGCGGGGCGCGCGGGCGAAGGCAGGTCGATCTCGCCGAAGCCCTTCGCCGCGGGACGCGCGGGCGCCGTCGGTTTGTCTTGCGGCTTGGGAGGACCCGGCTTCGCCGCGGCCGCGGCCGCGCGTGTGGGCGCGGGCGAAGGCGAAGGCGAAGGCAGGTCGACTTCGAGCGACGCCGTCACGGGCGTCGCCATCTGCCGGACGGTCGGCTTGTTCGAGGGCATGCCTGGGGGCAGCTCGATCGCCGCGAGCGCCGCGTCCTCCTCCTCTTCATCGTCGAGGGGGAACTCGTTCACGGCCGCGGGCATCTGCCGCACGGTGGGCTTCGCGGGCATGGGCAGGTCCGCGAGATCTTCCTCTTCGGGCGCGGGCGCGGCGGCGGGCATCTGCCGCACCGTGGGCTTCGCCGGCGAGGGAAGATCGATCTCGCCGAAGCCCGGGTCGTCGTCTCCGCCCCACAGATCGAGCTCCGTGGCCTCGGCGGCCTTCGGCGCGGGCGCGGCGACGGGCTTCGGCGCGGGCGCCGGGACGGCGGCGGGCTTCGGCTTGGCGGCGGGGAGCACGGGCGGCTTCGGCGCGAGCGGCGCGGCCGGCGCCTTGCCCGGCGCGGGGCGCGGGAGGAACGGCTCCGTACCGCCCTTCGCGCGCGGCGCGACCGACGAGGGGAGATCGATCTCCTCGCCATCTCCGAGGCCCGCCGCCA
>NZ_JARZHH010000100.1 GCF_029946515.1 Polyangium sp. 6x1 | reverse complement strand
ATCGACTGCGCGAAGCGCAGTCGATGCGGGGAGAGTTTTTCTTGCATCGGCCCGTTCGATGAACTGCGCATCGCGCAGTTCATCGACCCCGAGTCCAGCGCTTGCGCTGGTCCAGGTCCAGGAGCGGATAGCTCCTGGTGGGGCCTGGGGCAAAGCCCCAGCGAAGCGCTTCCCCGATGCCGATCTCACGGTCGCCATTCTCGTTCGAGATCCCGGAGACGCACGTGCTCCGGGATCTCCGCGTGCAGCGCCCGCAGGGCCGGGTCCACGATCCTCTCGAGGCGCCATTCGAGCCTGCGGATCGCTTGTGCGAGCGCTTCCCGGGCGGCGTTCATGTCCCCGGTTGCCGCGCGCGCCTCGGCGATCGCGAGGCGCAGCGGGATCTCTGCGTATCCTGCGCTCCCGCCTTCCGCCTCCATCCAGGCTGCGACGTCCTCTGCGACGCGGCGCGCTTCATCGGGACGACCCTCGCGAAGCAAAGCCACGATCAGCGTCCTCTCGATGGACGGGCGCCAGCCGCGAACGTACACCATGAGCCCGAGGGCTTTCTCGGCGGCCTCGCGCGCTTCCGCGGCCTGCCCCTCGGACAGGAAGATTCGCGCGAGCGCGCCGTACGAGACGGCGATGGTGTCTTCCATCGCGCCTTGCTCGATGAGCAGCCTGGCGATGTCCTCGATCTCCGCCCGCCTTTCTGGCGCGCATCGCTCGGCGAGGACGAGCATTCGATAAAAACGCGCCGTGGATACGAGGAACGTGTCGTTCCTCCGGAGCGCGCTCTCCAGGACTTCGTGGATTCCTCGCTCCGCCGCGCCTTCGTCCCCGAGCGCCCCGAGCGTCGCGCTCGACAGGCACACGGTCATGCCCCACCAGCTCCACGAGCACGCCGCCGCATACAGCTCGATGCCGATCCGCACCTGCGTGAAGGTTGCCCAGAGATCTCCCTCGATGAGGAACGCGAAGATCGCCCGCGCCTGGTAGATGTGGCCGCCGGTGAGCAGCTCGCCCTCCGGCAGGCGCGGGGAGAGTGATTCCAGCCGCGAGAGCAGCTGCGCCGTGGGCTCGCGGCCCCCCAACATTCCGACGGCGGACGTGGCCGCTCCGAGGACGAGGAGGTACGAGGCCACCGCGTCTGGCGGCGGCTCGACGGCCTGGAGCACACGAACGAGCATGGCCATCTCGTCCCGCATGGTCCTGTTCACCGCAATCACCAGGAAGGACGCCGCCGCCTGGTTCCACGCGGCGCTCCCCTCGGGCAGGAGCGAAAGCGCTTCCTTGCCGAGCCGCGTGCCCGTTTGCCAGTCGAGGCGCCAGACGCAAGCCTCGACTTCGAGTGCGAGGAGCTTTCCTCGCAGCTCGCCGGATGCGCCGCACGAGAGGCCACGCTCGGCGCGGAGCCACATCCCGTCGAAATCGTCCTGCTGATGCGATTGCCGGGCCGCGTCGAGGTAATGGTGCGCGGCGCGCGCGAGGTCGCCGCCCGCGCGGGCGTGCTCGGCGAGCACCATCGGATCCGCCTCGCCGATCTGCTCCAGGTACACGCACGCGAGCCGATGCCCGAGCACCCGATCCGCGTCGGTCAAGAGCCCGTATGCGGCGTCCCGCAGGAGCGCGTGGCGGAACCCGTACTCGGTTTCGCTGGAAAAACGGCTTTGCGCGCGACGCTCGAGGATCTCGGCCTGGACCAGCTCTTCGAGCCGTTCGTCGGTCGACGGCGTGGCCTGGGTTCGCCCGAGGAGCATGAGCAGCCCGCCGCGCCAGAAGGTTTGTCCAAAAATACTCGCCGCGGAGAGGACGCGGCGGGAGGCGGGATCGAGGCACGAGAGCCTCGCCTGGAGCATCGCCAGCACCGTCACGGGTTGGCCTTCCGCTTTGCCGTCGGCGGCGGCGCGGATGAGCTCCTCCAGGAAGAGCGCATTGCCCGCGGCCTGCTCGACGATGCGCTCGACCGAGGCTGCGGGCACCTCGGGGCCGAGCACGGCCCGGATGAGCTCCCCGGCGGCGCTGTCGCGCAGCCCTCCGAGCCGGACGCGGTGGACGATGCGCCCCTCCCAGAGCTTCGGAAATACGTCGGCCATTTCGGGGCGGCCGAGTGCCAGCACGAAAAACGAGAGCTCCCGCCGCTCCACGAGGGCCGCGTCGACGAGCTTCACCGTCGCCGGGTCTCCCCAGTGGAGATCCTCGAGCACCAAGAGGACCGGGGTGTTCGCGCATTCGGCGGCGAGCAGATCCAGAAAGGCCCGCTGGATCTGCTCGTGCATGATCTTCGGATCACGGAAGGCCGCCCGGAGCAGGGCGCTCGGCGCTTCCACCCCGACGCCGCACATCGTGGCCAGGAACTCGCTCACCCGCCGCTCGTCTGCGGGCGCCACGAAGCGCCCGAGGCGGCGCCGGATCTTTTCCTCTTTTCGAGCCGGCGGATCGCCGACCTCGACCTCGCAGAGCCGGCGCAATGCCTCGCCGAGCACTCCATATGGCGACCCCGCGCTGAGCGGCGCGCCGCTGCCGAAAAGCACGCGAACCGCGAGCGGGCGCGCGCGCAGCCTTCGCAAAAGCTCGTGCCGCAGGCGGGATTTTCCCATGCCGGGCGGCGCGTACACGATCGCCCCCGCCGGCTCGGCATGCTCCATCGATCCCTCGATCGCCGCGACGAGCAAGGCGAGCTCCCGCTCGCGGCCCACGCAAGGGGTGGGACGGCCGAGCAAGAGGCGTGTCTCATCCACCTCGATCACGCGCTCCTCGCGCAGGAGCGGCGCGTCCGCGGTGAACGTGATGTCGAAACGAGGCTCGAGCAGCTTGGCGGTGAGATCGTCCAGAAAAACCCCCGATTGCGTGGTCGCCGGAGCAGCCGTCTCGCCGGCCTCCGAGGGGATTTCGCTTTCACGCGGCGCGAGTAGCGAAAAGGCGCGCTCGATCGCTTCGCCGAGGAGGACTCTTTCTTTCATCACCCCGCGGCCCGTGGTCAGGGCGACGCGGGCCACCGGCCAGGACGCGTGCACGGCGAGCGCGCAACGCGCGGCCGCCGTGGCCTGATCCACGGCGCTCGGCGCGGGCGTGACGACGACGACGAGCGCGCCGCTCGCCAGCCATTCGACGCGCCCGCCGAGGTGGACGAGGCGAGCGCGCAGGGCTTCCCGGAGCGATCCCCATGCGGCTCGCGCGGAGACTGTGTCCCCGTCGCCGAACGGCGGCTCGTGGCCTGGAATGGCGACGACGACGGAGAGCAATTGCAGGGCCTCGCCACTGAGCGCCGCGGAGGCGACGTGATCCGCGCGCCCCGCCTCCGCGGCGACATCGTCCGCGAGGCGCGCCGCGATCACCGCGAGCTCGTCGCAGAGCGCCGCGGCGTCGCGGGGGCGCCGCGACGGATCCTTTTCCAGCATGCGCGCGACGAGCGCGGAGAGCGCCTGGGGCGTGCCGGGCCGGAGCACCTCGACGCGCGGGACCTCCTCGAACAGGACCTTGGCCAGCATCACGAGCGCGCTCGGCGCGAAGAAGGGGGGTTTTCCGGTCAAACCGTGAAACGCGACGCAGCCGAGCGCGAAGACGTCCGCGCTCGGCCGGAGATCGTCCTCGCCGCGCGCCTGCTCGGGGGCCATGTAGCCGGGTGTCCCGAGGAGGGCTCCGGGGCGCGTCAGGGCCGTGCCGGAGAGCGCGCTCCGCGCAATGCCGAAATCGATCAACGTGGCGCGATCGATGCGGCCGTCGCGCAGGAAGATGTTGCTCGGCTTGATGTCGCGGTGGAGAATTCCTTTGCCATGGGCGGCGGCGAGCGCGTCCGCGACGCTGAGGAGCAAGGTCACGCAATCGCGCAGCTCGAGCGGCCCCTCGGCGAGGCGCTTGCCGAGATCCTGGCCCGGGAGCCATTCGAGGGCGAGATACGGCCGTCCGCCCTCGGCCTTGCCGTGAGCGAGATACGAGACGATTCCCGGATGCCCGAGCTGGGACAGGAGCCGCGCCTCCCGGTCGAAACGCGCGGTCTGCTCGAAGCCGCTCCCGGCGGAATGCAGGAGCTTGAGGGCGACCTCGGCGCCGGTGCGGAGGTCGCGGGCGCGAAAGACCTCGCCCATGCCGCCCCTTCCTGCGAGCTCTTCGAGGCGGAAGCGCCCGGCGACGACCGTCCCTGGGTATGCGCCCTCGTGGTGCGGTCGGTTCATCGGCGGCGCCATGGATGGCTCTCGTCGTTCGACAGGAAAATGTTCACGATGGATCTCGCCCCCCCACGATGTGGTCATTACCCCAGTCGCTGCCAGTACGTCAGCGATTTTCATCGCTTGGATCGCGGTTCTTTCGTGGTCCGAGCGTCATGGTTCTGACGTCTTCGCCTGCGGAGCCATTGCGATCGAAAATCGGCGCGAAGGCGCCCCGCCGCGAACGCGTCGATGCAGTCGGAGGCAAGTATTGTGATGCGAGCGACGCGAGCGACGAACGCGTGTTCGAGCGCCCGAGACGCGCTGCGTGAACGCGCCCTGACATCTCAATGGGCACCGTGGGAAAGAACGCACGAATGCGCCGTTGCGACGCGGTCGAATCCGTGGTTTCCTACGTTCCTTCGCTTCGAGGGTCGACCCGGAAGCTGAAAAAAGCGGGAGCGACGCCATGTCCATTCTTCTTCATCGCGTTTCCGACATCACGCTTTCTGAAATCACCGCCGGCCCGTCGGTGCTCGACGGCGCCGAGGCGCTGAGCCGCGTCTACGATTTCGGCAAGCATCCGTACTTCTCATGGATGCGTGCGCCGACGACGCGGATCGAGGAGTTCCGCCGGAGCCAGGCCCCGTATTTGCATTTCGTGGAGCATTTCTCACGCGCGCTCACGGCCGTGCTCGCGCGCGTGCCCACGGTCGAGCGGCGCCTCGCCACCGTCTATGAAAATGTGGTGGAGGAGCACGGGCACGGGGACGTCGAGAGCACGCACCGCGGCACGTTCGCCGGGTATCTGCGCGCCATTGGGCTCCGCGACGAGGAGGCCGCGCGGGAGTGCCCGATCCGGATCGCCGTCGCATACCAATCCCTGCTCGATTTTTGCCTCGTGAACCCCGCCGAGATGGGCGCCGCGGCCACGGGCATCGTGGAATATACCCACATCAAGATTTCCACCCTGATCGCCCAGAGCATCCACGAGCGATTCTGGGGGGATCTCGACGCCCAGCGCCATTACCGCCTGCACGCGGAGATCGACGCCGATCACGCCGTCTCCCTGTTCGCGCTTTGCGAGGAGGGCTGGAAAAATCCCGCGTCGGCGCGCCGCATTGCTTATGCGATGGCGTACGGCGTCCACGTGTGGTGGTCCCTGTTCGATGCGATGTGCCCGGCCGAGATCCTCCTCCCGTCCGCGACCGACGGCATTCGCCCGCTGCTCGGCGGTTCCGGCGCCCGTGCGCCGCTCGCGCCCGCGCCCGGCGACCGCAGGCCCTGCAATTTGCCCGTACGGATGCAGCACGAGGGCGGCGCGTGGCAGGCGGGGATCGCGACGTCCCTCGGGCCGTTCGGGCTCGTCCTCGGCGGGGTTCGACCGCCGCCGCTCGACGCCGCGATCACGGTATCGATCGACGGGCTTTTCAGCGCCCCGCTCCCGATCCCCGGCCGCGTGCGCTCCCCCGCGGGGGAACATGGCGGGTTCTGTGTCGAATTCGTGCTCGACAACGAAGCACGACACGCCGAGGTGCGAAACGCCGTGCGCGCGTTGCTTGCAACCGAGCGTACGATGACACACGGCAGCGGCGATGATGCGCTCCACGTAGTTTGACTGCGCCCGTACGTCGGGGCAATACTCCAGCGCGCGCCACGAGCGCACCTCCCTCGCCCGAGGCCCGCTGATTCACAGGGGGACGCGGGTGAACGCGCGGCGTGACGTCACGTCGAGCCGCGCTTCGCCTGGAAAGACACCGATCGATATGAAGCTTTATTCGCATCCGCTGTCCGGGAATAGCCACAAGGTGCGCCTCATGCTCTCGATGCTTCGCCTCGAGCACGAGGAGATCGTGGTGGACCTCCTGAAAGGCGAGCACAAGGCGCCCTCGTTCCTCGCGATGAATCCGCTCGGCCAGGTGCCCGTGCTCGTCGACGGCGACGAGACGCTGCGGGATTCACAGGCCATCCTCGTGTATCTCGCGCGGAAGTACGGGGGCGAGGCGTGGCTGCCCTCGGATCCGGCCGGGCTCGCCCGCGTCGTGCAGTGGCTCTCGTTCGCCGCGAACGAGGTGCACCACGGCCCGTTCCTCGCGCGGCTGCATTTCCTTCTCGGTGTCCAGCTCGATCTCGGCCTCGCCCAGGATCGGAGCCGCGCGGCCCTCGACGTCCTCGACGCCCACCTCGCAAAGCGCGCGTGGCTCGAGCACGATCGGCCGACGATTGCCGACATCGCCGTCTTCCCGTACGTCGGCCTCGTCCGCGAGGGCAAGGTCACGCTCGACGACTATCGCAACGTCGTCGCATGGATCGAGCGTATCCGCGCCCTGCCCGGATACGTGTCCATGGCGGGCCTCGGATGATTCCCCGCGGCGGGCTCGAGGCAAAGCGGTGAACGGCGCGTGACGTTTCAGTTACCCGACAAGCGATACGGGCGCGAGACGGAGGCGTGGGCCCTGCTCCGGGCCTTCGAACGCGCCGCGACCGGCGCGAGCGAGATCGTGCTCGTCTCGGGCTGGGCCGGCGCAGGGAAATCGACGCTCGTCGAGGAGATCGGCCCCTCGCTCGCCGCGCGCCGCGGGCACCTCGTCGCCGGCAAATTCGACCAGTACAACCGCACCGTGCCTTTCGCCACGCTCCTGCGCGCGCTCGACGATCTCGCGCAGCGCGTGCTCGGCGACGGCGAGGCGGACGATTCGGCCGAATGGCAAGAGCGCCTGTACGAGGCGCTCGGCGAGGGCACGGCCGTCCTCGTCGAGACCCTCCCGAGCGCGCGATCGGTGATCGGGGCCCCCTCCTCACGGTCGCCGAGCTCCTCGGCGGCCGCGTCGTCCTCGGCGAGCTCCGCCGAATCGCAGGCACGCCTGGAGCACGCGCTTTTGCGATTCCTTTCGGTGTTCGCGCGGCCCGAGCAGCCGCTCGTCCTTTTCCTCGACGATCTGCAATGGGCCGACGACGCGTCGCTCCGGTTCCTCCTCGCCGTCGCCGGGGATCCCAGCATTCGCAACACCCTCCTGATCGGCGCATACCGCGATCAGGAAGTGGGCCCCGAGCACCCCGTCACCGACGCAAAAGTCGCGCTCCGGCAGCGCGGCGCGCGCCTCGAAGAGATCGATTTGCCGCCCCTCGGGCCCGAGCACCTGGAGGCGATGATCGGCGACGCGCTCGGGATCTCCGCGGGCCCGGAGATCCAGGCGCTCGCAGCCGAGGTGCACCGGCGCACCCGCGGAAACCCATTTTTCGCGCGGGAGTTTCTCCGGTACCTCGTCCAGGAAGGCTTCATCGCCGAGGGCGCGGTCCCCGGGGCGTTTGCGTGGGATCTCGCGCAGATCCGGACCGCGCCGATGCCCGAGGACGAGGTCGCCCTGCTCGTCCGGGACATGCGCAAGCTCCCCGTCGGGACGCAGGAGACGCTGCAGATCGCCGCCTGCATCGGCGCGCTCTTCGACGTGCACGAGCTCGCGGCGGCGCGCGGCGCCACGGAGATCGAGGTCCTCGCGGCCCTCTCGGCGACGGGGAAGGATCTCGTGATGCCCGTCGATCCACGCAAGCGGAGCGACGCCACGGGGGTCGCGCCCCTCGCTTTCCGCTTCCTGCACGATCGCGTGCGACAAGCTGCCTACGAGCTCATCGGCGAGGACGATCTGCCGCGGATCCGGCTCCTCGTCGGGCGGCGCCTTTACGCCGACGCGCGCGCCCGCGGCGTCATCGACGAAAAGCTCTTCGAATTCGTCGAGCACCTGAACGCCGGCGCCTCGCTCCTCACCGACGCGGCCGAGCGCGACGAGCTCGCCCGGCTCGATCTCGCCGCCGGCGCGCGCGCAAAGGCGCGGACGGCCTACGACGCCGCGGCACGTTATTATGGCGCGGGCGCGGCGCTCGCCCTCTCGGGCGAGGATCCGGCGCTCCTCTTCGCGCTCCACCTCGGCCGGGCCGAGTGCGCTTATCTGCGCGGCCAGCTCGACGAGGCCGAGGCGCTGCTCGTCGCCTTGCCGGTCCCGCCGCGAACGAGCTCCGAACAGGCCGCCGTGTGCCGGGTCCGCATGGCCGTCCGCACGACGCGCGGTCGGGCCGCCTCTGCCATTGAAGTGGGCCTCGACGCGCTCACTGCGCTCGGCCTCGACATCCCGCGGGACGAGGCGACGGCCCAGATCCTCGCAGAGCAGGAGCACGCCCGGGTGCGCGAGCGGCTCGCGGCGCGCGGGACCTCCGCGCTCTCGGAGGGCGCGCCGCTCGAGGACCCGGACAAACGCGCCCAGCTCGAGATCCTCACGAACCTGCTCGCGCCGGCGAACCTCGTGCGGCCCGCGCTCTTCAGCCTTTGCGCGGCGATCCAGGCGAACATCTCGCTCGAATACGGCCACGCCGACGAATCCATTTACGGCTACATGCTGTACGGCATGCACCTCGCCACGTCGCTCGGTCGTCATGCCGAGGCGGGGGCGTTCGGCAAGCTCGCGCTCCGGCTCGACGAGCGCCGCGGCAGCGCGGGCGAGCCTTGCCGCTTGAATTTCGTCTATGGCTCGTACGCCCATTTCCTCGAGCCCATCCCCGACGTGCTCGGCTATCTCCGGCGAGCGTACCGCACGGGGCTCGCGACCGGCGATTACATCTATCTCTCGTACGCGTGCAGCCACATCGTGCTCCTGCGGCTCGCCCTCGGCGACCCGCTGAAGGACGTCGACGAGGAGGCCGAGCGGCTGCTCGCATTGATGGAGCGGACCAAGGTCGCCTCGTCGATCGCGGTGCAAACGCTGGTGCGGCGGATCCTCGCGGCGCTCGCGGGGCGCACGCTCGACGTGCGTTCGCTCTCCGGGGACGGCTTCGACGAGGACGCGTTCGTCGCCTCCTTGCGCGAGCGAGGCGTGCATTTCGCGCTCTCGTGGTACCGGGCGGCGCGCATCAAGCTGGCCTTCCTGAACGGCGACGACGAGGACGTGCTCGTGATTGCCGGCGAAGGCGGGGAGGGGGCGTGGTTTTACTTCGCGACCGAGGCCGTGTACCTGACCTGCCTCGCGGCCGCCCGCCTCTCTGCCGAAGGGGCAAACCCCTCCGAGGGGCCGCTCGCGACGTTCGAGCGAAATGCCGCGCGCATCGCCGGCTGGGCCCGCGCCTGTCCCGCGAACTATGCCCACGAGGAGCTCCTCCTCGCAGCCGAGCGCGCGCGCATCGCGGGTGATCACGCCGCGGCCGGCCCACTCTACGAACGAGCCGTCGAGGCCGCCGAGGCGGCGGCGCTCACGCCCCACGTGGCGATCGCCTGCGAGAGGGCCGCGGCGTTTTTCCGCGCCCAGGGCGACGATGAGCGCGCGCGGAGCCACGTGCATGGCGCGCTCGACGCCTTCGCGCGCTGGGGCGCGGACGCGCTCGGCGAGCGCTTGCGCCTGGAGCACGCGGATCTCTTGCTCCACGAGGTCCTCGCGGGCTGCGAGGCGGAGGCGCGCGGGCGGCCGATCCTGGTCGTGCCGTTCGCGCTCGGCGCGCTCGTCGCCGAGGTGGTGCTGGCCGTGGCTCCGGCCTTCGAGCGGACGCGCGACGCGCTCGAGGTCGAGCAACCCGACGAGCTCGGGTTCATGGAGAGCGACGAGCCGAAGGTGCGCTGGCTCCTGCTCCGCGTCTTCGGCGGACGGGCGCTGCGCTCGCGCCCCGGGGGCGTGTCGTTCCGGGTCCATCAAGGGCGCGAGGGGCGCCTCGGCGATACGCCGTGGGTCGGCTTCGAGGTGACGGACACGGACGACACGGTGGACGTCGCGTCGATGGAAGACGTTGCCTCGGTTTGTCGAGAGCTCGGTGGATACCTCGCGGTCGAGCGTGGGGACCATGGCGTTCGCTCCACGGTCGTGATCCCGATGTTCCACATGGGCCCCGACGGCTGACGCGGCCGCCGCGAAGGCGCGCGCCTCAAACCTTCTTCTGGCGCTCGACGAGCTGGCCGAGCCCGTCGAGGACGCGGTCCATGCCGAACCGGTAAGCCGCGTCGGCCTGGTACGCCCCGCCCTGGGCCGCGCCGGCGGCTTCGCCGATGCGGGTGGCCCGGGGGAACTTCGTCGGATCGACGACCCGGCCGAGCAGCTCCGCCTGGGCTTCCCACCACGCCGCGTCGGTCATCGCCGTGGCCTCGGGCAACGCGGCGGCGTCGGCCGCGCGGAGTGCGTTCGCCTGGACGAACCCGAGGACGAACGTGAGCGCGGCGTCGACCTCGACGTCGGACAAACCCAGGCCGTCGAACGCGGAGAGCTCGTACTCGTACTTCGTGATCACGCCCGGGCCGAGGGGAGGGCGGCTCGTGGAGGCGTGGATCAGCCACGGATGCGCGGCGTAGATGGCCCGGTTCTGGTCCGCGACGGAGAGCACCCGCTCGCGCCAGCCGAGACCGCCTTGGTCCGGCCGCTCGGCGCGGAGGTACACCACGTCGATCATCAGGTCGAGCAGCTCGGTTTTTCCTCCGGGCACGTAGGTGTAGACGGACATCGGGGACGCGCCCACGGCTTGCGCCACCGACCGCATCGTGACCGCATCGAGCCCTTGTTCGTCGGCGATCGTGATGGCCGCCTCGACGACCCGATCCACCGTGAGCGACGGCCGCGGCCCCCGCGTCCGCAAAGGCGAGAGGGTGTGCCGCCAGAGGAGCGAGAGCGTGCGCGCAGGATCCGGGGTCGCGGGTTTGTTCGGCGGCATGAAATCGGTCTCCAGCCCCTTGACCAGAACAACGTACGACGTACACTGTACAATGTACATCGTTGTTGATTCACCTTCAAGAGGGGCTTTCCCCAGGATCGAGGAACACACGCATGCAAGCAACCACCGCGTCGGCGATTTCGCTCAACGTCAGGGATGTCGAGGCTTCACGCGACTTCTTCGCCCGGCACATGGGGTTTGCCGAGGCGATGGCGGCGGACGGCTTCGTGTCGATGGCGCGCAAGGACGTCGGGTACAACCTCATCTTCCTGCGCCAAGGGCTCGCCTCGTTGCAGCCGGAGACGCTGAAGCACGCGCACGCAGGCGGCTTGCTCCTCGCGTTCGTCGTGCCCGACTTGGACGCCGAGGAGGCGCGGCTGCGCGCCGAGGGCGTGCCCATCACGACGCCGCTCCAGACCGAGCCGTGGGGCGAGCGGTTCTTCCAGGTCACGGACCCGAACGGGCTCCTCGTGCAGTTCGTCCAGTGGATGACGTCGCCCGAGGCGTAGCCGGTCCTCAAGGCAAGACAGTCACCACGACCCGCGACGAGAGCCCGCCAAACCGCGCGAGCACCTGGCCCTCGCCCTCGTCGAAGGCCACCGCATAACCCGCGTTTTCCGGCGCGCAGGCGCCCTCGGTGCCCGTGCACGCAGGCGGCCTGCGAGGCCCGAGCGCGCCCGTGAACGACCACGCGACGGGCGCGCGGCCGAACGAGAGGCGCTGCCCCGCGTCGTCGAACGCCTGGAGCTCCATCACGAGCAGATCGCCGCGCTTGGCGGCCTGGGTCGTGTCGACGTGCACGCGGCTCGGGCGGCGCACGTCGAGCACGACGACCCCCTGCTCGCACGGGATCCGCACGCGGCCCGGATCGAGCGCCTCGTACGTCTGCCCCGCGGGATCGAACCGAACCGGCGCGCTCGGCCGGGCCTCGGCGACGCGGCAAACGCCGCGGGCCTTGGGCACCTCGTCGCGCGCGCCGACGGCCACGAAATACACGGTCTCCGGTGGCTTCGCGCAGCCCACGAGCGCGCCGAGCATCGTCAGGCAGGCGGCGAAGAGCGGCGTTCGTGCGCGGGACATGAGGCGCGCGCGAGTATCGCTCGATCGTGGCCCCGTGATCAACGTCGTGCCGTGGCGAGCAGGCGCTTCCAGACGCGCTCGGCGGCGCCTTCGAGCGGCGCGTCGGCGAGGCGGATCGCGGCGTAGGTTTGGCTCGGCAAACCAGCGATCGGGCGGCCCACGAGGCCCGGCGGCAGGCGGCAGAAGTCGTTGACGATCGCGAGCCCGGCGCCGAGGCGCGCGAACCGCAACGTGAGCGGCCAGCCGCGCACCTCGACGGCGACCTCCCAGCGCACGCCCGCGGCCCTTAGCGACTCTTCGAGCGCCACGCGTTGCGGCTGGCCCTCGGGCGGCACGACAAGCGCGGCGCCTTCGAGATCGGCGAGCTCGACGCGTTCTCGGGAGGCGAGCGTGTGGCCGTCGGGCACGACGAGCATCTGCCCGACCACGGCGAGCGGCTCCACGACGAGCCGCGGCGGCCGCGTCTCCAGCGGGAGCACGCCGACGTGCGCCTCGCCCGTGCGTACGGCCGCGAGCGTGCCCGCCGCGTCCCGCACGAGCAGCGAGAGCGGCGTGCGCGCGTCGCGCACCGAGCGCTGCACGGCCTCGCCGAGCAGGTAGAGGTACGCCCCTTCGCCTGCCGCGAGCACCACGCGCGTGCGGGCTCGACCTGCGCGCAGGCCCTCGACGAACTCGACCTGCTGGGCCAGCGTCCTCCGCGCATACGCCGCGACGCGCTCGCCGCCGTCGGTGAGCACGAGGGCGCGCCCCACGCGGCGGTAGAGCGGGCTGCCCACGACCTCCGCGAGCTTCTGCACCTGCGCGTGCAGCGCGGGCTGCGACAGGCCGAGGGCGCGTGCGGCGTGCGTGAAGTTCTTGTGTTCGGCGAAGGCGGCGAAGGCGTAGAGCCAGGAGGTCTCCAGCATGACTATCCGCCAGGAGGATAGCTCATCCGAAAAGACGACTTCCGCCGATGGCAGGGGCCGCTACGCTCGGGCCTCATGAACACTGTAGAGCTTAGCAAGACCCTCTCTTGGCTCCTCCGCCACGGGGCGCTCGAGGCCGGCGTATCGATGGATGCGGCCGGCTGGGTGCCCGTGCCCGAGGTGCTTCGTTACCTCCGCATCAGCCGCGCGGCCCTCGACGAGGTGGTCGCGACGAACAACAAGAGCCGCCTCCAGCTCGAAGGCGATCGCGTGCGCGCGAGCCAGGGCCATTCGACCGAGAACATGCCCGTCACGCTCGAAGCGCTGGAGGCGTCGTGGCGCCCGTACACGGACGGCGGGAGCCTCTGGCACGGGACCACGATCGAGGCGACGGCCCCGATCGCAAAGGAGGGCCTGTATCCGCAGAAGCGGACGCACGTGCACCTTGCGCCGAGCCTCGAAAGCAAGGTCGGCAAGCGCTCGGCGACGCCGGTCGTGCTGGAGATCTCGGCCGAGCGATTGCGTGACGCGGGGCTGGGTGTGTGGGAGGCGCAAAACGGCGTCGTGCTCGTGCGCCACGTCCCGGTCTCGTGTTTCGTGGACCTCGTCTGCACGACGCGCGCGGCGAAGCAGGCCGAGGCATCCGTTCGCGCGCGGTTCGGCTTCCGCCGGTCGTGATCACTTCCCCTTCAGGGGGATCACGCGGGGGTTTTTCGGCGCGTAACAAAGGAGCGTCGGGGCCTCGTCCTTCATCGTGGTCTTCAAATGCGCGATGACGGCCTCGCCTTGCTCCTTGCTCTTGACCGTGAGGCCGAGCCGCCGGGCACCTTCGTAAACCTCCACGAGGCCGAGATCGGCGGCGCCTTCGAACGAGGCGAGGGCTTTTCGGGTGGTGGGGAAGGTGAAGTCCGGGGCGTTCTGCGGGGCGACGTCGTAGAGGTACACGAACGGCGCCTGGCAGCCGTCCTCGAACGCGACGCTCTTCGTCTCGCGGAGCTTCAGGACGGTCATGCCCGCGGAGGCCCAGAACGTGTCCTTTTCGAGGGCCATGGCGCGGAAGCTCGTCGGCCAGGCGAGGAGGGCGACGGGCGTCCACTTGCCGTCGTCGTACCGGTGGATCGTGCGGCCGTCGCTCGCGTGGAGCTGCCCGCTCGAGGAGACGAAGACGTTCGTGAACGGTTTGTCGAGGCGCGGCAGCGGCTCGAACGTGCCATTGCGATAGCGGAGGATCGGGGCCTTCGCGCTGGCGTCGAGGAAGAAATCGTCCCCGCTGCCTTTCAGGAAACGAGGCCAGTAGTCGAGGTCCTTGATCCAGCCGCCGAGGTCGATGATCCTCGATTTGCCGGGCTTGTCCCACACCTCCGCGACGGCGCCTCGTTTGTCGCAGAGGAGACCAACCGTCATGAGCGCGCCCGTCGCCGTGGTCGCGATGGCCCGCGGGGGGATCGCGGGCAAAACGCCCCGGTGGCCGAGGAAGCGGAACTCTTCTTCCTTTTTGCAGCCGCCCTCCTCGAAGGCGGTGAACTTGTAGACGAGCCGGGGCCCGCGCACCGTCTTGAGGAGGTGTCCCTCCTCGTCGTTCAACGCGGCCACGAGCGTCGATTCGCCCACGTTGGCCACGCCGACCATGGCCCCGGCCGAGCCGCCGTCGCCGACACGGAACCGCTCGCCCTTGCCGGTGAGCGGGAAATACGTGGGCTGGGGAGCCCGTCCCTGGTTGCTCTGGTAAAGGACGTCGACAGCATCGGGGAATCGACCGTACACGGAGACGATGTGGCTGCCGCCGAGCCATTGGTTGTCGTCTTCGATCTTGCCGACCCATTCGATACGCGCGCCGTCCACGATCCGGCCCACGCGCAGGCCTTCCACGACGGCGAGACCGCCCTCGATGGCGAACAAAAGCTCGGGGCGCGTCCCCTCGGGCGCAAACGGCTCGGCGGCGAGCGTGGGAATCACCTTCGGCGCGGGAGGACGCTCGGCGACGGGGGCGCCGCTCGCCGAGCTTTGCGGCGCGAGGGTCGCAGGCGGCGTCTCCTTTTCGGGCGTGGGCGGGGTCGATTTGTTGCAGCCGACCGAGGACGCTGAAAGGAGGCCCAACCAAAGAGCGATTCTTCGACGTCTCACGGAATCTCCCCCGAATGAAGCAGCACCTCGGACTCGATCTTCGCGTCGGCCGGGTTCGTCCCGGTCCCGACCGTGGCCACACGCTGATAACGCACCCACCAGGAGACCGTCGCGCGGCGCGGCGCGGGCCCAGGGGGCGTGATATCGAATTCGACGACCTTCGGATCGCGCCCGACGCGGTCGTCCGCGGCGAGGTGACGGCCGGGTTGTCCCGGGACGATCTGAAAATGTCGGGCGAGGTGGCGGACCTCGCGGCGGAGGACGGCGCCGCTCTCGTCTTTGAGCTCGCAGCCGACTTCGAGGCGGCGGAAAAGGTCCCCCGTGGGAAAATCGTGCCCCGGCGCAGGCTGGACGAGCGTGACGCGGAGGGTGTCGTCCCCGGCGCGTTCGGCCGTCGCCTGGAGGTTGCTCCGCAACCAGACGGGATCCCGGACCTCGGCGAAGGCGTGCGAGCGGCGCCCCTCGACGCGCGGCATGTGGCAATCGGCGCAAGCCTTCCCGGCCGCAGGCGAGCGCTGGTGTTCGCGCGCCGTGGTCTGCATGAACTGGCCGTCGTCGTTCCCAAAACCCATCGGGAAGCGGAATTCGTGACAACCGGCGCACCCGCCGGTCTGGCTGAAGGCGGTCGATCGGCGGAGCGGATGCGGCGCGCGGGCGGCATCGGCGCCAGGAGAGGCCGCGGCGAGGACAAGGCCTTCTTCGGTGACGTGGCAGGTCACGCAGCCGACGCCGAGCTCGCTCACGGCTTTGGGCGGCTCGACCGCAGGATCACCCTCCGGCGCGTGGCAGCCGCGGCAGAAGGGCGTGGGCTCGATGGCGAACGCCTTGCGATACGCCGGATTGAGGTTCGACTGCTGGTGGTGCGAGCCTTGCCATTGCTTGGCCTCGTCCGCATGGCAAGCGACGCACGTCGCATTGAGCGCCACGGCCGCATCGAGGCGCTTGCGATAGGCGCGAGGCATGGGGACGCCCGGCGCGGCAGGCATGTCGGCAGCCGGCGCGAGGTCCGCAGGGGCGCGCGCGGGCGAAGCAGCCGCCGGAGGCGCCGGCGCCGACGTCACTTGCCCATCCGTGAGGACATCCTCGCGGACGCACCCAGCGAGCAGGCCAAAGGACATCAGCAGAGAAGGGCGCAGCATGGGAACGGCCGGGGCCGTTCCGTGACGTATCACCTTTCCCGCGCGGGAACCACCCGGTCAGGCGCGGCGGCGCGGCGGGATCGGGTACAACGAGGCGAGGTCGTCATTCCGCAAGAACCCAAGCGCCTCGCGATGGACACGCAGCTCCCAGAGCGCCAGCTCAGCCCGCGCACACCCCTCGTTGAACGCAGCGACACGAGCGCGAATCTCAACCCGGTTGCGCTCGGCCCCCGCAGTCACAAGCTCATCGATGGATAAGCCGATGACCTCCAACTCCAGCAAGGCCGCATTGACCTTGTCCTCGGAGCGGCCAAGCGCCGAGGCCATCTCGCGAAGAATCTCGGCCGCAAGGTCATTGCCGCCAAGCTGGCTCGGCAGGCGATCCCGCAAACGGTCGAGGTACGGGCTCTCGTGCCCCTTGCGCTTGAGCTGATCGACGAGCTTTTTCCACGCAGGCTCGGACATGGCGCAGAGCGCATTCTAGCGCGCGAGGGGCCGTGTGCTGCTCGCGGAGCATGGGTCTCCTCGGGGAGGCGCCTCGCTGGGGCGTTGCCCCAGGCCCCACCAGGAGCTGTCCGCTCCTGGACCTGGACCAGCGCAAGCGCTGGACTCGTGGTCGATGAACTGCGCGATGCGCAGTTCATCGAACGGGCCAGGTCAAGACCACAGGCGACCCTGCCAACCGAGACAGCCGCGCGGCCGGTTCAACCGGCAAGGCGTTCCCACCGGCCTGTGGGAAGAACTGCGCGGAGCGCAGTTCTTCCCCCTGAGGTCCAGGGCTGGCCCTGCAAGGAGGGGGGCGGACAGCTTGAAAAACTTTCCCCGCATCGACTGCGCATCGCGCAGTCGATGCCCAGAGGTCCAGGGCTGGCCCTGGTTCGGGTCGAGGGGCGAACAGCCCCCGCGGGGCCCGGGGCAGCGCCCCGGCGCGGCGCCCCCTCGACTCACACCGCCTTGTACACGAGCACCGGCCGGAGCCTGCGGACGATCCGGACGAGCTCGCGCTGGGCGCGCATCACCGCGGAGATGTCCTTGTATGCGCTCGGCGCCTCCTCGCGCAGCCGATCGACGATGCGGTGGTCGAACCACACGCCTTCGGCTTCGCGGAGGAGCTGCCGCTGGCCGATGCGCCTGCGCGCCTCGGTGCGCGAGAGCGCCCGGCCGGCTCCGTGTGCGGACGAGTCGAGCGCCTCGGGGTGGCCGCGGCCTTCCACGTGAAAGCTCTCGCTGCCCATGGAACCGGGTACCACGCCGGGGTCGCCGGCCGGCAGGCCCATCGCGCCTTTTCGATGCACCCAGAGCTCGCGCCCGCTGTGCGCCTCGCGCCGCACGTGGTTGTGGTCGACCTCCAGGCGCGTGCCCGGATCGGCCATGGCGCCGAAGAGATCGGCGAAGAGGCTGATCGCCGCGTCGAGCATGCGCGCCCGGCTCGCTCGCGCGTATCGACCGGCCCAGGCCGCGGCGTCGAGGTAGGCGCGGCCGACCTCGCTGTCTGCTTCGAGGAAGGCGAGTCCCGAGGGATCACGCTCCGCGCGTCCTTCGAAATGGTGCCGGATGGCCGGACCCATCGCGCGGGACCCCGAATGCACGAGCAGCCATAACGCCTCCTCGTCGTCGCGCTGCACCTCCAGGAAATGATTCCCGCGGCCGAGCGTGCCGAACTCCATCCGGCCTTCGCGCCGCTTCATCGCTTCGAGCGCGCCGTCGCCGATCGGCGCCTCCCGGAGATCGTCCGGCAGCTCCGGCGCCGTCGCGGCGGGGTGCAGGACGTGCGGAATGCATCGATACAATCCCGAGAGCAGCCGCGCCGCCCGATCGCGATCCGCGAGCAGGTCGGCGCTCGCCCCGAGCCGCACCGCCACCATTCCACAGCCGATGTCGCCCCCGACCGCGGCGGGCAAAATCCGCCGCGTCGTGGCCGTCACCGTGCCCACGCAGACCTCCTCGGCAACGTGCGCGTCCGGCATGACCGCGACGTGCACGACATCCTCGGTTCGCGCGAGCCGCGCGAGCGCCGCCCGAAGCTCGGCGCTCGTTCCGTCGGGGAGGAACGTCGCGACATGCGCAGTCACGATTCACCTCCCGTCTCGGGCGGCAATACGCGAAACGTCAACGTCGGCACGCGTTTCCGCGATATCGCGCTCGCCACCTCCGCGCGCAGGTATCCCGCCACTTTCTCCAGCCGCGCCGCCACCTCGTCCGGCGACACACCCCGCGGCGCCTGCACGATCACCGCGAGCCTCCCTGCATCGGGCGCGGGCTCCACGTCGGCCACCCACACCTCGAGGAGGACCTCGTCCTCGATTCCGGCGAGCGCTTCGCTCACCGCTTCCTGCACCTGCCGGCAGAGCTGGCGCTCTTTGCGCTCGACCTTCCGGTCCTCCGCCGCCCCAAAAAACGAATCCGCATCCCGAGCGGAGCCAGCACGGCCCCGCGAACGATCTCTCGTCATTCCATGCTCCAACTGCGTGACGAACCCGTGCCTGCCGCGTGTCCTCGCGGCGCGCTTCGTTCAGTCCGGGGTAGGAGCCTCGCCGGCGTCAGCGAGACGTCGGGCCGAGGCTCATCATCGCAATCGGTCGCATGACGGGCCTCCTTCGGGAGACCCAAGATGCCCGAGGGCCAGAAGAAAGGCAAGGCGGCGTGCTGGCGCTCGGACCTTTTCGTTCCGTCTGGGGGCGCCTCGCTGGGGCTTTGCCCCAGGCCCCACCAGGAGCTGTCCGCTCCTGGACCTGGACCAGCGCCCGCGCTGGACTGAGGGTCGATGAACTGCGCTATGCGCAGTTCATCGAACGGGCCGGGTCAAGACCGCGAACGACCCTGTCAATCAAGACGGCAGCGCTGACGGTTCCTACCGGCCTGTGGGAAGAACTGCGCGTTGCGCAGTTCTTCCCCAAAGGGTCCAGGGCTACCCTGCAAAGAGGGGGCGGACAGCTTAAAAACTTTCCCCGCATCGACTGCGCGAAGCGCAGTCGATGCCCAAAGGTCCAGGGCTGGCCCTGGTCCGGGTCGAGGGGCGGACAGCCCCCGCGGGGCCCGGGGCAGCGCCCCGGCGAGGCGGCCTCAGGCAGAGCGCGTGGCCTTGCCATTGCAGGCAGGACGCCCGCGGTGGCGGCGGGGCGCCACTGCCGACAACGACGGAGGCACTCATGCTTCGTGGGTGGAGATGTGGCGCGGCTGCGCTCGGTATCTGGATGGGGTTGATGGGCATGGCCCACGCGCAAAACAGAAACGGCGGCTGTCCGTGGCAAGCCGGCGGTGCGGGTCCGAGCGGACCTGCAGGGCAGGGGCGGGGCGACAGGGACGACAACCAGGGGACGCAACGCGGCCAGATGCCCGGGATG
Source organism: Polyangium sp. 6x1 (assembly GCF_029946515.1). GTDB lineage: Bacteria > Myxococcota_A > Polyangia > Polyangiales > Polyangiaceae > Polyangium. The sequence goes on along the minus strand of NZ_JARZHH010000100.1, from coordinate 7,714 downwards.
CGTGCGCCCTACGTGTGCCCGCCCGGCATGCAGCAGGGCCAGGGGTTGTCGTGTCCGCCGGCGGGCCTGCCCGGCTCACCGCCCGGACCGGGCGACGGGGTTCCCCCCGGCGCGGACACGACGCCCCCGGTCCCGAAGACGACGCCCCCGGGGGGATCGACTCCGGGGAGCGGGGGATCTGCTCCGGGGAGCGGGGGATCTGCTCCGGGGACGGGGGGATCGACTCCGGGGAGCGGGGGATCTGCTCCGGGGAGCGGGGGATCTGCTCCGGGGAGCGGGGGATCTGCTCCGGGGAGCGGGGGATCCACGCCGGGGACCGGGGGATCGACTCCAGGAGGGCAAACGGGCGGCGCGCCTGACGGCGGCGGCGGTCGCTGAGCGGGCCGCTCGGCTACTTCGGAGGGGGGGTGGGGAGCAAAATTTCGACCGTCGTCCCGTCGAGGAGCTGCACGTTTGCGAGCTTCACGACGCGCTCGTTTCCTTCGAGCCCGGTCGAGACGAGGATCGTCGCGCCTGTGTCGCGCTCGACCGTGATGGGCACGAAGCGGATCTTGTTCTCCGCGTCCACGACCGCCACGCGAAGCCCCTTCGCGTCGTTGTAGAGCGCGGTCGCGGGCACCTCGAGCACGCGGTGCGGCAAGGGCAGGGTGAGCGACACCTCGGCGTACATGCCCGAGAGGAGCTTGTTGTCGGGGTTCGGCACGCGCACCTCCGTGTTCATGGTCCGCGTGGCCGCTTCGAGTGCGCCCGACGTGCGCGCGACCGTGCCCTCGAACGTCTGCCCCGCGAATTCCCGCACGGAGACCATCGCCTTCGCGTTCGCCTTCACGCTCGGCGCGACGTCCTGCGGGACGCCCACGAAGACCCGCACGGGGTTGGTCGCGGCGATGCGGAAGAGCGGCGTGCCGTTGCCTGACGAGACCAGCGCGCCGCGCTCGACCGACCGCGAGACGATCGTGCCCGCGAACGGCGCGATGATCTTGGCGAACCCCTTCAGATCGCGGATGCGCTGGATGTTCGCCGACGCCGACGTGATGGACGCCTGCGCCACCGTCACGCCTGCCGCGTCCACGCGCGCTTGCCCTTGCCGCTGCTCGAGGTCCTCCTGCGAGGCCACGCCCGCGGGCACGAGTTTTTCGTACCGCGCGAGGTTCGACTTCGACAGATCGCGGCTCGCCTCGGCCCGGAGCAGCGCGGCCTTGGCCTGCGTGAGCTCGGCGTTCGCCGCCATCATCTCGCGATCGAGCTCGGGCGTGTCGATCTCGGCGAGGACCTGCCCCTCCTCGACCTTGTCGCCGATGTCGACGTTCCACTTGCGCACGTAGCCGCTCACGCGCGGGTAGACGACCGTCTCCTCGAGCGGGCGGATGCTGCCCGGCAAGACGAGCGAGCGATCACTCGACGTGGCCTTTGGCGTGAGGACCTCGACGCGCGGCGCCGTGGTCTCGGCCGCCTTCACGCCCGCTTCGAGCGCCGCGCGGGCCCTCCTCTGGGGCAGGTAGGTCAGGGCGAAGACGCCCCCGAGCACGACGGCGATCGCCGTGCATGCGGCGACGACCTGCGTCCGGGAGAACGCCGCGGGCGGCGGCAGATCAAAGCCGAGATCGTCGGCCTTCGGGGTCGAGGCGGGGTCTTGGATCGGATGGGACTCGTTGGGGCTCATAGCGACTCCGTCAGCGGATCCGTCATGGGCGCCTTCTTGCGGAGGATGCTGTACATCACCGGCACGAAGAAGAGCGTGGTCACCGTTGCGAGAAGGAGGCCGCCGATGACCGCGCGGCCGAGGGGAGCGTTCTGCTCGCCGCCCTCGCCGAGGCCCGTCGACATGGGGAGCATGCCGATGATCATGGCGAGCGCGGTCATGAGGACGGGCCGAAGGCGCGTCATGCCTGCGGCGAGGGCCGCCGACGTCGCGTCCCGGCCGAGCTTTCGTTGATCGTTGGCGAACGTCACGACGAGGATCGAGTTCGCCGTGGCCACGCCGACGCACATGATCGAGCCCATGAGCGCGGGCACGCTCAGCGTGGTGCGCGAGAGGAAGAGCATCCACGCGATCCCCGCGATGGCGCCCGGCAGGGCCATCAGGATGACGAAGGGATCGAGCCACGACTGGAAGTTCACGACCATGAGCAGGTACACGAGCACGACCGCGAACAAGAGGCCGTAGCCGAGGCCGCGGAATGACGAGTCCATGCTCTCGACCTGCCCCGTGACCGTGACCTTCGTCCCGCGGGGCAGCTCGCCCTGCATGCCGTCGACGAGCTTGCCGACCGCGCTCGCGACGGAGCCGAGATCGGTGCCCTCGACGTTCGCCTGGACGTCGTAGGTCCGCGCCACGTTGTAGTGCGTGATGTTCACGGGCCCGGTGCCGCGCTGGACCTGCGCGACGTTCGAGAGCAGCTGCGGCCGGCCGTCGCCCGTGGAGAGCGGCGTCGCGTTGAGGGCGTCGACCGAGCTCACCGCGTACTGGGGCGTCTGCACGGCGACGAGGTACTGCACGCCGCGTTTGTCGAGCCAGTAGCTCGGCGCGACCTGCCCGCTCGACGAGAGCGAGACCAGCACGTCGCTCGCGACGTCACGTTGCGTAAGGCCCATCTGGTCGGCCATCGTGCGGTCGACCTCGATGCGAAGCTGCGGCCTGCGCAGGACCTGCGCGAGGTGAACGTCGACCGCGCCGGGGATCTGCTTCATGCGCGCGGCGAGCTTCTCCGCGACGCCGTACGTCTCCTCTTCCTTGCCGATCGGCCCGACGACGCGGACGTTGATGGGGGCGGGGAGGCCGAAGTTCAGGACCTGCGTCGTGATGTCCGGCGGGAGGAAGAAGAAGGTCGTGTCGGGGTAACTCGCGTTGAGCTTCTCGCGGAGCTTCTGGACGTAGCTCTCGGTCGGCGCGTGGCCCTTCTTCAGCGAGATCAGGATCTGCCCGTCGGCCGAGGAGATGAGCGCGCCTTCGCTCAGCGAGAGGTTGATGCCGCTCGCCGGGATGCCGAGGTTGTCGATCATCGTGTCGATCTCGCGCGGGGGGATCACCTCGCGGATCGTGTCCTCGATGCGCGCGAACCGGTGCTCGCTCTCCTCGAGCCGTGTGCCCGGCGCGCCGCGGACGTGGAGCTTGATGAGCCCTGCGTCGACGCGCGGGAAGAAGTCGCGGCCGAGGAGGGGCATGAGCGAGACGGACGCGGCGACGAAGACGAGGAAGCCACCCACGAACGCGGCCCGGTGCGCGAGCGCCCACGCGAGGAGCTTTCCATACGCGGTGCGCAGCCGATCGAAGGCGTGGTTGAACCGCACGAAGATGCGGCCGAACACGCTCTTCGGAGCTTCGTGATGCCCGGACGCGTGTTCCTCGGCCTCGCGCGCGAGCAGGAGCCGGACGAGCGTGGGCACGAGCGTCCGGGAGAGGACGTACGACATGAGCATCGCGAACACGACGGCCAGCGCGAGCGGGATGAAGAGCGACTTCGCCGCGCCCGTGATGAACACGACGGGCACGAACACGATGCAGATGCACAGTGTCGAGACGAGCGCGGGGACCGCGATCTCCTGGGCGCCGTCGACGATCGCGCGGATGAAGCTCTTCTTCTGGCCGAGGTTTCGGTGGATGTTCTCGATCGCGACCGTGGCGTCGTCGACGAGGATGCCGACGGCGAGGGCCATGCCGCCGAGCGTCATCGTGTTCAGCGTGTGGCCGAGCGCGTTCAGGATGATGATCGAGACCAGGATCGAGAGCGGGATCGAGACGACGACGATGAGCGTGCTCCTCCAGCTCCCGAGGAAGAGCAGGATCATGAGCGCCGTGAGCACCGCGGCGATGAGCGCCTCGTGGACGACGCCCTCGACGGCCGCGCGTACGAAGAGCGACTGATCGAAGAGGAGCGTCGCCCGGAGGTCCTTGGGCAGCTTCTCCATCGTCGCCGGCAGCATGTCGCGGATGCGCGCGGCGACGTCGAGCGTGCTCGCGTTGCCGCCCTTCAGCATGGTCATGAGCACGCTGCGCTGGCCGCCGACGTGCACCATGCTCTGCTGCGGCGCGTTGCCGTCGCGGATGTGCGCGACGTCCCGAACGTAGACCGTCTTGCCGTCGACGGTCTTGAGCGGCAGGTTGCCGAGCTCCTCGAGCGCGGCGGGGCTCGAGTTCATGATGACGGGGTACTCGTTTTCCCCCATCTTCGCCGAGCCGGCCGGCAGGATGACGTTTTGCAGTCCAATGGCCGCGTTCACGTCGCGCGGCGACAGGCCCCACGCGTAGAGGCGCGCCGGATCGATGTCGACCATGATCTGGCGCTGCTTGCCGCCGTAGGGCCAGGGGATCTGCACGCCCTTGATGGTCGCGATGTCGGCGCGGATGAAGTTCACGCCGTAGTCGAAGAGCTGCTGCTCGCTCAGCGACTCGCTCTCCAGCGCGGCCTGCATGATCGGCACGTTGGAGGCGCTGTAGCGGATGACGAGCGGCGGCGTCATGCCCGGCGGCATCTGGCGGATCGCGACCTGCGAGGCCGCGGTGATCTGCGCCGTCGCGGCTTCGACGCTCGCGCCGGGCTGGAGGTAAACTTTTACGATGGCGATGCCCGTGAGCGATTGGCTCTCGACGTGCTCGATGTCGTTGACGATGGTGGTGAGGAAGCGCTCGTAGTTGTTGACGACCCGCTTCTCCATCTCCTCCGGCGGCAAACCGCCGTAGTTGAAGATCACGGAGATCACCGGGATGTCGATCTCCGGAAAGATGTCGGTCGGCATCCGGAGGATGGTGAACACCCCCGTGAGGACGATGAGCATCGACATCACGATGAAGGTGTATGGGCGCTTGAGCGCAGTGACGACGAGCCACATGTGCCACTCCCTGCGGCCCTCCGAGACCGGCCCGGAAAAACGGGACGAGCTGAGGGCCCGGGAAGCTTCCTGGGGTCGGTCGCTACCGTCCAATGCATTCCGGGGCATCGTCTGATACCTTGTGGGTATGGAACTGCGCCACCTGCGCTACTTCGTGACCGTCGCCGAGGAGAGGCACTTCGGCCGCGCCGCGCGCCGGCTGCACATGACGCAGCCGCCGCTGAGTCGGCAGATCCAGGAGCTCGAAGCGGAGCTCGGCTTCGAGGTGTTCGACCGCGCGCGAAGGCAGGTGGAGCTCACGCCCGCCGGCGTGGTGTTCCTCGGCCGTATCCGCGGTCTCCTCGAAGGGCTCGATCTGGCCGTGCACGAGGCGCGCCGCGCGAGCGTCGGCGAGATCGGTCGGGTCGCCGTGGGCTACATCTCGTCGCTGGCGTACAGCGGGATCACCGACCTGTTACGCGCCTTTCGCGACCGGTTCCCGAAGGTCGAGATCGCGCTGCGCGAAATGTCCCCGCAGGCGCAGCTCGACGCCATCAAGGAAGGCTGGATCGACGTGGGGCTCGTGCGCGGGAAGGTCGACGACGCGTCGCTCGCGTCGGCGTGCGTGGCGCGGGATCCGCTGGTCGTGGTGCTGCCGGCCGGACACCCGCTCGCCGAGCGCAAACGTATTCCGCTCGGGATGCTCGCGCAGGAGCCATTCGTGATTTTCCCGCGGCAACGGGGCCCCTCGTTTTTCGATCAGATCATGGCGCTCTGCCGCGACGCCGGCTTCACGCCGCGCATCGTGCAGGAGGCGCCGCAGCTCGACATCGTGAGCCTCGTCGCCGCGGGGTTCGGCGTCGCGATCATGCCCGGCTCCATCCGCCGCGCCGGCCGCAAAGGCCTCGCCATCCGGCCCATCGTGGGCGCGCCGAGCGCGACGCTCTACATCGTATGGCGCGCCGACGACGCGGCCCCGGCCCTGCGGGAGTTCATCGGCTTCGTGCGGAGCACGTTCGTCAAAAAGAAGAAGGCCGATTAACGGCGGACGGCGAGCGTGGGCAGCGCGATCGGCTGATCGAAGAGGACGCGGCCCTTCTCGTCCTTGCAAACGAGCAGGACCTCCGAGCCCGCGCGATCGAGGTCGATGTCGATGAGGCCGTAATTGCAGCGGTCGACGACCTCGGCGACGAGGTATCGATCCTTGCCGGCGATCGACTCCATCCACGGATCGTTCGCGAGCGGGCTCGTCGTGAGCTCCCACCATTCGGGGCCGCGGCGGCCGTGCAAATCGCGGCCCTCCTGGTGGAAGAGGTTCGCCATGTGCAGATCGCCGCTGACGAAGACCACGCCGCGGATGTCGCGCGCCTCGATCTCGCCGAGCAATCCTTCGAGCTCCTGGGGCGCGTCGCGGCGGAAGCATTCCCATTCCTTCGCGACCGCGGCGTCGGCGAGGACCTGCGTGGGCGAGGCGATGATCTTGACGGGCGCGGTGCTACGAGCGAGGGATTCGACGAGCCAGACGAGCTGCGACTCGCCGAGCAACGTACGCGCCGGCTGATTGCGGTACCAGCGGCTGTCGAGGAGGAAGAGCTCGGCCGGGCCCATTCGAACCGAGGAGAAGACGCCGGGCGTGCCATTCGTGCCCCAGCGGGCGTTCGCCCAGGAGCGGCGGAACGCGCGGAGCGCCATGTCCTTGCCGGAGAAACGATTGTCGGCGTCGTTGGGGCCGAAATCGTGGTCATCCCAGACGCCGATCGTCGGCAAGGCCGCGGCGAGGCGCCGGAACGAGGGATTGTTGCGGGCGCGGAGCTGGGCGAGCATCATGGCGTGCTCGCTCTGCCAGTCGAACTGGTAATAATAGGTGTTGTCCCCGATCATCGCGAGGCAGGCCGGCGCGTCGCGCTCGATGGCCTCGAGGATGGGCAGCTCGGTTTGGTGGTAAAAGCAGAGGCACGAGCCAAACGCGATGCGCACGGCGCGCGTTTCGGGCGCCGGGGCGAGCGGGAGCGGCCGCGCCGGCGTCTTTCCGTGCGTGCTTTCGAACCAGTACGTGTAGCGGACGCCGGGGCGTAGATCCTCGACGTGAAAGACCTGGCAGAGCCACTCGCTCCAGGCCGGCGTCCGGACGACCCGACAAACCTCGCCGTCGGACGTCGCGACCACGAGCGTGAGGGGCGAGGTGCAGCGGGCCTGGGCCCAGATCCAGGCGTCGTGCGTGGAGACCTCGCCGATCATCGGGCCGGCGAGGATCGGGCCCTCGGTCTGGCTGTTCCACCCGCCGGGGAATCCGCCTCGATCCGCGGGGGCGAGCTCGAGCCGCACGCCATTCCAGGGGCCGCTGCCGCCGCCCTCCCAGGTGCCGCGGAATCCATTGGCGCCGCGATCGAATTCGAACACAAACGTCCCCTCGCTCGCATTCCCTTTCTGCACCCAGGTGCCGCGGATCGTATTTCCCGTGAGTGTGCCCGTGACGGAGCCGTCCTCGTGGGTGTATTTGCCCGTCACCTTGTCGCCGCGTGCTTCGAGCCGCAGCGTGCCGAACGTGGTGACATAGGAACCCGTGATCGGAAGCGGTGAATCCATAGGAGCAAGCCCTCCCCTGACGAGGAGTCTACCATCTCCACGCGTTCCGGGCAGCATGTTCCCGTCGCCCGCCGCGGCCTCGGGACACGTGCATTTCCGCGCCCTTCTCCCATGCTTGGCCCCCATGCCGAACATGACTTTCTCCCGACGCACGTCGCCCCTCGTGCTCCTCGCCTTGCTCGCCCTCGCGGCGTGTGGCGGTTCCCCGGCCCCGGACGTCGCCGCCGCGCCGCCGCCGCCGCCCGCGGCGACGCCCGCGCCCGCGCCGGCCCTGTCGGTAACCGCAGCGCCCACGGCCTCGGCCGCCGCCCCCGCGCCG